>NZ_LMEQ01000007.1:0-225710 GCF_001426425.1 Streptomyces sp. Root1310
ATCGGCTCGCACTTCGCCAACTACCGCGAGGCCTGGGAGGCCAACCGGCTGATCGCGAAGGGCAAGATCCACCCGACGCTGTCGAAGGTGTACTCCCTCGAGGACACCGGGCAGGCCGCCTACGACGTGCACCGCAACCTCCACCAGGGCAAGGTCGGCGTCCTCGCGCTGGCCCCCCAGGAGGGGCTGGGCGTGCGCGACGAGGACAAGCGCGCCCAGCACATCGACGCCATCAACCGCTTCCGCGCAACGGCGGCCGCCCCTCGGCCGCGAAGGGGGGCACCGCAGTCATGACGCAGCAGACGCCCGTGATCGGGGTCATCGGTCTGGGGACGATCGGATCCGCGCTGCTCACGCTGTTGCGGGACGCGTCTCGCGAGGTGATCGGCGTGGACCACGACCCGTCCGTCCTGGCGCGGTTGAGCGGTCGGCTCGAAGCCGCCGACGCCGAAAGCGTGACCCTCACCGGGGATCTCGGCCGGTTGAGCCGCGCCGACCTGGTCGTCGAGGCGGTCGGCGAGGACGAGGCGGTCAAGACCGAGGTCCTGCGCCGCCTCCGTACCGTCTGCCGCGAGGAGACGGTGGTGGTCAGCACTACGGCCTCCGTGCCGCTGATCCGGCTCGCCGCCCTCTCCGGGCGCCCCGGGAACACCATGGGCCTGCGTTTCCTCACCCCGCCCCGCCCCGGCGGACCGGTGGAGGCGGTCCGCACGACGTTGACCTCACAGCACACCGCGACCGTCGTGGACAGGCTGGTGGGCGAGCTCGGTCTGACGCCGGTCAAGGTGGACACCCGCTGCGCCGCCGACGCCACCGCCCTGGTCCACGCCTACCTCAACCGAGCGGCTGCCCTGTACGAGCGTGGCGGCGCGAGCAGGGACGGCATCGACACCGCCATGCGCCTGGGCTGCGGCCTCCCCTTCGGACCGCTGGAACTGCTGGACCGCATCGGCATCGACTCGGCCCTGGCCACGCTCACCGACCTGCACCGGCGCACCGGCGACGCGTCCTTCCTGCCCGCCGGAATGCTGGGCAAGCTGGTCGGGCAGGGGCACCTGGGACGCAAGAGCGGCCGCGGTTTCTACGCGTACGACGACTCCGGACGGCCCGTGGACGCGGAGGAGTCCGTCGCCGTACCGGGCACGGCGGCCGGTGTGGACCGGGTCGCCGTCGTGGGGTCGGGGACGATGGCCCGGGGCATCGCGGAGATCACCTCGGTCGCGGGCATCCCGACGGTCCTGGTGGCGCGGAGCCAGGAGAAGGCGGCCCGGTCCCTGGCGAAGATCGGCGAGTCGTTGTCCCGCGGTGTCCTGCGGGGCCGGGTCACTCCCGCGACGAGGGCCGCGGCGCTGGATCTGCTCGACGGCAGCGACGACATCCGCGCGGTGAGCGACTGCGACCTGGTGATCGAGGCTGTGGTGGAGGACCTCGACGTCAAGCGGGCGCTCTTCGCCCGGCTCGGCGCGGCGTGCAAGCCCGGCGCGCTGCTCGCGACCACGACCTCCAGCCTGTCGGTCACCGCGTGCTCCGAGCCGGCCGGGCATGCCTCGGGGGTGGTCGGGATGCACTTCTTCAACCCGGCGCCGGTGATGCGGCTGGTCGAACTCGTACGCACCGACGACACCACCGACGAGGCGCTGGCCACCGCGCAGGCGGTCTGCGAGCGGCTGGGCAAGACGACGGTGCACTGCCGGGACCGGGTCGGATTCATCGTGAACTACCTCCTGTTCCCCTACCTGGGGCGGGCGCTGACACTGCTGGACCGGGACGGGGCCAGCGTCGAGGGCATCGACACCGCCGTCGAGCAGGGCTTCGGTCACCCGATGGGTCCGTTCGCCCTGCTCGACGCCATCGGCCTGGACGTCTCACTCGCCATCCAGCGTGAGCTGCACGCCGAGTTCGGCGAGCCGGACTTCGCGCCGTCGCCGCTCCTGGAACTGCTCGTGAGCGGCGGCTGGCTCGGCCGCAAGAACCGCAGGGGGCTGCGGACGGCGGGGTGAGCGCGGCGCGCGTCCTTGCGGTCCTCGCCTTTCACTGATTACAGTCATGACTGAAATTTGCAGTCATCAGCATGGGCTGTAGGAGGCGAGCATCATGATGTCGTCCGACGGCGGCGACCAGGCCGATCAGGCCGATCAGGACACCGACGCCGCGCGGGTCCGGAAATGGGTCGAGCAGGTCGGCACCTGGTTCATGCAGCAGTCCGGCTGGCCTCCGATCATGGGACGGACGCTGGCCTGGCTGATGGTCAGCGACCCGCCGGAGCAGAATCCCGCCCAGATCGCCGCCGCCGTACAGGCGAGCCGGGCCTCGCTCACCAGCACACTGCGGCTGCTGACCGAGGCCCGGATGATCCAGGCCGTCACCCGCAGCGGGGACCGTTCCACGTACTATCGCGTCGCGCCTGACGCCTGGTCCGCCATGCTCCGCCGACGGCTGGAGAGCATCGCCTCCTTCTCCGACATCACGGACGAGGGGCTGGGCCTGTTCCCGCAGGGCGCGCACCGGGCGGAACGCCTGCGCGAAGCGCACCGGGTCTTCGAGTGGCTCAACGTCGAGGCGGAACCGCTGCTCAAGCGCTGGGACGACGTACGCGACACCTTCACCCCCGATGACACGGCGACCGGCGCCGGTCCTGCGCCGGCGACGCCGCCCGCAGACCACCCCCCACGGAAAGAAGGACACCGTGACTAACGAGGACTCCCGCCGCTGGTGGGCCCTGGCGGCGATCGGCTTAAGTCTCCTGACCGTCAGTGTGGATGCCACGATCCTCAACGTCGCACTGCCGACGGTCAGTACGGAACTCGGCGCGTCGACCAGTGACCTGCAGTGGTTCGTCGACGCGTTCACCCTGGCCATGGCCGCCCTGCTGCTTCCGGCAGGTCTGCTCGGAGACCGGCTGGGCCGCAAGACCATGCTGATGGCCTCGCTGTTCCTCTTCGGCCTTGCCTCGCTGTGGTGCGCCTACTCCGGGTCCGCGGGCATGCTCATCGCGGCCCGGACGGTGCTCGGCATCAGCGCGGCGTTCCTCGTGCCGCTGTGCACCTCCGTGCTCCTCGACATCTTCGAGGGCGAGCACGAACGGGCGAAGGCCATCGGTGTCATCGCCGTAACCCAGTCACTGGGCCTCCCGCTCGGTCCGATCATCGGCGGCGCCCTGCTCAACCACTTCTGGTGGGGTTCGGTCTTCCTCATCAACGTGCCGCTCGTCGCCGTGGGCCTGCTCGCCGTGGCCCGCCTGGTGCCGTCCTCACGGGGTTCACAGCACGGCGCCATCGACCTCCTCGGCGTACTGCTCTCCAGTGTCGGCCTGGTCGCCCTCGTCTACGGTGCGATCGAGGCCGGCGAGAGGGGCTGGAGCGACCCTCAGTCCCTGCTGCCGCTGATCGGTGGCCTGGCACTGCTGGTCGTCTTCGTCCTGTGGGAGGTCCGGGTCGCGGTCTCCCGGGATCCCCTGCTGGACCTGTCCCTGTTCCGCAGCGCCGGATTCGTGTGGGGCTCGATCCTCGGCACCGTCGTCAGCTTCGCGATGTTCGGGCTCATCTTCGCCCTGCCCCAGTACTTCCAGGCGGTCGACGGGACGGACGCGCTGGGCACGGGCCTGCGGCTGCTGCCGCTGATCGGTGGGGTACTGGTCAGCGCCGCCGTCATCCGCAGCTCCCCCGAGGCCGCCCCCCGCGCGGTGCCCACGGCCGGTTTCGTCCTCGTCGCGATCGGCCTGTTCATGGGCACCAGGACCTCGCTCTCCACCGACTACGGGTTCGTGGCCCTCTGGCTCGTGATCACGGGGCTGGGTCTCGGTCTCGCCATGACCCGGACGATGGCGGCGGCGGTCAACTCCCTGTCCAAGGAACGCTCCGGCGTCGGCTCCGCGGTCGTCTCGGCACTGCGTCAGGTGGGCGGCGCGGTGGGTGTGGCGGTGCTCGGCACGATCGCCAACGCGAGCTACCGGTCGCATCTGACGCTCCCCGGCCTGCCCGATGACGCGAAGGAGGCCGCCCGGCGCAGCGTCGGAGCCGGGGTGGCGGTGGGCGAGCAGTTGGGAAGCCCCGCCGTCGTGCGCTCCGTGCAGGACGCCTTCGTCCACGCGATGCAGTCCCTTCTCGCGGTGTGCGGCGGTATCGCCGTGGTCGCCGCGGTGCTGGCCCTGCTGTTCATGCCGAAGCGGGCGGCCGGTACAGAGCCGCACAGCGAGGGCGACGAGCAGGGGTCCTCGGCGCTCCGGAAAGCCGCCTGAGGCGCTGTCCGGCGGCCTCCTGAGCCTCTGCCGACCGGCGGGGCGGGAGGCAGCCGACGGCCGGAGGGGCTGGAGCGCCCGTGTGGCCCGGCCCCTCCCCTCGTCCCTCCTCCCAGGCGTGCGCCCGGGTTCCGGTCACATCGGCGGGTTGCCGTGCTTGCGCAGCGGAAGGTCGGCGTGCTTGTGCCGGAGCATGGCGAACGAGTCGATCAGGACCCGGCGGGTGTCGGCAGGGTCGATCACCTCGTCCACCAGCCCACGCTCGGCGGCGTAGTAGGGGTGCATCAGTTCCGACCGGTACTCCTTGATCAGACCGGCGCGCACGGCCTCCGGGTCCTCCGCCTGCGCGATCTCCTTGCGGAAGATCACGTCGGCCGCGCCTTCGGCGCCCATCACGGCGATCTCGTTGGTGGGCCAGGCGAAGGTCAGGTCGGCGCCGATGGACTGGGAGTCCATGACGATGTACGCGCCCCCGTAGGCCTTGCGCAGCACCACGGAGACGCGGGGGACGGTGGCGTTGCAGTAGGCGTACAGCAGTTGGGCGCCGTGCCGGATGATGCCGCCGTGCTCCTGGCCCGTGCCCGGCAGGAAGCCGGGCACGTCCAGCAGCGTCAGCAGGGGGATGCTGAAGGCGTCGCAGAGCTGAACGAAGCGTGCGGCCTTCTCGGACGCGGTGATGTCCAGGGCGCCGGCCAGGTGCTGCGGCTGGTTGGCGACGATGCCCGTCACATGGCCGTCCAGCCGGGCGAGGGCGCAGACGATGTTCGGTGCCCAGCGCTCGTGGACCTCCAGGAATTCCCCGTCGTCGACGAGTTCCCGGACGACCTCCCGCATGTCGTACGCGCGCGTGCCGTCGGCCGGCACCAGGTCCGCCAGCGCGTCGGTGCGGCGGTCGGGCCGATCGTCGCCCGCCGCGTACGGCGGGGTCTCCCGGTTGTTCTGCGGGAGCAGCGAGAGCAGATAGCGGACGTCGTCGAGGCAGGTCTCCTCGTCGTCGTGGGCGAAGTGGCACACGCCCGAGGTCTCGGCGTGCACGTCCGCGCCGCCCAGCCCGTTGTGCGTGACCTTCTCGCCGGTGACGGCCTGGACCACGTCGGGTCCGGTGATGAACATCTGCGAGGTCCCGCGGACCATGAAGACGAAGTCCGTCAGCGCCGGGGAGTAGGCGGCGCCGCCCGCGCAGGGCCCGAGCATCACGCTGATCTGCGGGATGACGCCGGAGGCCGCGGTGTTGCGCCGGAAGATGCCGCCGTATCCGGCGAGCGCGGTGACGCCTTCCTGGATCCTGGCTCCGGCGCCGTCGTTGAGGCTGACCAGCGGGGCTCCGACCGCTCTGGCCCGGTCCATCACCTTGTGGATCTTCTCGGCGTGCGCCTCGCCGAGCGCACCGCCGAAGATGCGGAAGTCGTGGGCATAGACGAAGACGGTGCGGCCGTGGACCGTGCCCCAGCCGGTGAGCACGCCGTCGGTGTACGGCTTGTTCACCTCCAGCCCGAAGCCGGTGGCCCGGTGCCGGCGCAGGGGTTCCAGCTCGACGAACGTTCCCTCGTCCAGCAGCAGTTCGATGCGCTGACGGGCCGTCAGTTTTCCTTTGGCGTGCTGCGCGGCAGTCGCCCGTTCGCCCGGACCGCTCCGGACGGTCTCCCGCAGTGCGTGCAGGGCGGCGACCCGGCCGCGCGCGTGCCGTGCGTCCCCCAGGCCAGGGCCCGCGCTCTCCTCGGGCATCCCGGGCCCCTACTCGGACGAGCCGTCGATCAGGCCGGTGATCTCCCGCATCACCGCCTGGGCATGGGAGTTGAGGAAGAAGTGCCCGCCGGGGAAGACCCTGAGCCGGAAGGGGCCCGTGGTGTGCTCCCGCCATGCCTCGGCCTCGTCGAGGGTGACGTGCGGGTCGCGGTCGCCGGTGAGGGCGGTGACGGGGCAGCTCAACGCGGGTCCCGGCCGGTAGCGGTAGCTCTCCGCGGCCCGGTAGTCGCTGCGTACGGCGGGCAGGATCATCCTGACGATCTCCTCGTCCTCGAAGACCCGGGACTCGGTGCCCTCCAGCCGTTTGATCTCGCTGATCAGGCGTTCGTCGGAGGCGAGGTGGACCTGTTCGTCGCGGTGCCGCGAGGGCGCGCGCCGACCGGACGCGAACAGCCCCAGCGCGGTGTGTCCGCTGCGCTCCAGCCGGAGGGCGACCTCGAAGGCCAGCGTGGCGCCCATGCTGTGGCCGAACAGGGTGAAGGGCCGGTCGAGCCAGGGTCGCAATTCCTCGCTGACGAGGTCGGCGAGGGTGTCCATGTCGTCGATGCAGGGTTCGACGCGCCGGTCCTGGCGGCCGGGGTACTGGATGGCGAGTACGTCCACGGCGGGCGACAGGGCCTGGGCGACCGGGAAGTAGAACGTGGCCGAACCACCTGCGTGCGGAAAGCAGATCACCTGCGTCGCAGCTTCCGGCTCCGGGTGGAAGCGCCGGACCCAGGCGCTGGTCGGGGTGGACGGTGCCGCCATGTCGTTCGGTGTCCTTTCGTCGCGGGCAGACGCGCGTTCTGCGGGTACCCGTCACCGAATCCTCGGGCTCCCGGATCACTCTCGAGTGAAGCCACGAAACCCCCCACTCACCAGAGGGGACCCACCCCTAAAAGCCGCCTCTCAGCCCCTAATACCGCGACGCCGCCACCGCGGCCGCGCGCGCCTCCCGACCCGGCGACGCCGTCCGAAACCGGAAGCGGGTGGGCGTCCCGCATCCTGTGGCGCGCGTGGTGCGTCTACTCCCGCGCGAGCCACAGGCGGCCCAGGCTCCTGGCCGCGCGCAGGGCGACGACACACGCGCCGAGATAGGCGGCGACGACTGCCGCGAAGGCCAGATGCCAGGTGAAACCGGCCCCCGCCGAGTAGTCCCCCGTCCCCATCCACGCGAAGCAGCCCAGGATGGTCTCGAACACCACCAGGACGGCGATCGACAGACCCCACGGCATGGCCGGGATGCCGATCAGGAAGGCCAGGAAACCCAGGTTGGGACTCCCGCGGTGGACGGCCGCGATCAGCACCACGGCCAACGCCGCGATGAGATAGCCCTTCGTGAAGGCGTTCCACTGCAGCCAGTCCACGAGCGATGCGGCGTCCCGCGTCTGCAGTTCCAGGAAGTCGTGCCCGGACTTCTGGTAGGCGAAGGCGATCAGATTGCCGATGACGAGCACACCGGTCAGCCAGCCGCACAGCACCAGCGCGAGCAGAAGCGAGAGCCCCACGGCCGCGGTGATCTGCGTCGCGGACATCTCGACCAGCCGGACATGGGCGTCATGAGCCACCCCGCCCAACCGGCGGACCAGCGTCACGGTCGACCTGATGGTGCCCAGCCAGGCGGTGACCAGGACGTACAGCAGGTACACGGTGACGGCGACGCCCGGCCCGAAGACGCCGTGGACGGCGAACGCCCACAGGTCCTCGGGTTGGGGAATGCCCTGCAAGAACGCGTCCACGAGCTCGACTCCTCGCCCCCCGCCCCCATCGGACAGGGCGCACTGCACCGATGCTGACACGATGGGACCGCGAGCGAGGCAACCTGGCTCAACTGCCCTTCCGTTGGATGACTTTCTCTAGGATGCGGCAATGCACACCACCACGAGAGAGGCGCTTCGCGTCTCGGGGGTTCTCGTTGCGCTCGCCGTTGTGACCAGCGGCTGCAGCCAGGACACGCACACCGGCACCGGGGACGGGTCCCCGGCGGAGCACGCCTCCCCGTCCGCGTCCAGACGCGGACTGGGCGACATTCTCGTCGGCGGGAAAGCCGCCACCGGCTCGCAGCCCACGAACCTCCCGAAGGCCCCCTACCAGCGCACCTATACCGACGGTCGCCTCTATGCGCCCGTCACGGGCTACCGGTCGATGGCTTACGGCCGCGCGGGCCTCGAGGCCCTGTACGACGACTCGCTGAGCGCCGGGGCGCAGGGTGACGTCGCGACGACCATCGAACCCGCCGTCCAGAAAGCCGCGTTCGACGCGCTGGGTGACCGGCAGGGCGCCGCGGTGGCTCTCGACGCGGAGTCCGGGAGGCTTCTCGCCCTGGTGAGTACGCCTTCCTACGACCCGGGGCAGTTCAGCGGCCGCGGAGTGAAGGACGCCCAGGCGTGGAGGTCAGCCACCGCCGACAGCCGATCGCCGATGCTCAACCGGGCGCTGAAACAGGCCGATGCGCCGGGCGCGACCTTCAGCGTCGTCGTCGCGGCCGCCGCCCTGGACGAAGGCCTCTACGCGACGGTGGACGACGCCACCGTCAGCCCGCTCACCTATGTGCTGCCCCTCTCGACGACGCGCGTGACCGGCGCGTCGTCGCAGTGCGAGAACGCCGCCATCGGACTGGCGTTGCACCGCTCCTGCGCCAACGTGTTCACCAAGCTGGCCGCCGAGCTCGGTCAGGACCGACTCCGCGCCGCGGCACGGAAGTTCGGCTTCGACGACGACACGCTCAAGGTGCCCTTGACGGTCGCCGAGAGCAGCTACCCCGGTGACGGCACGACGGCACCCGAAGCGGCCCTCACGGGGATGGGAGCCGGGGACGTCCGGGCAACTCCGCTACAGATGGCGCGAGTCGCGGCCGCGGTCGCCAACGGCGGGCGGCTGGTGTCCCCCCGGCTGGTGGAGGGGGTGACGAAGGCCGACGGCACGACGCAGCTGCCCGAGGCCGCCGACGCTGGTTCTGCCGGGCAGGCGATGTCCCGGGGCACGGCTGAGGCGTTGCGGGCGGCACTCGGTTCCGGCGGACAGGCGGGGTGGGTCCCCAGCGGTGACGGCGACCTGGCCGCCTCGTGGTTCATCGGCTCCGCGCCGTCGGGCGACGGACGGCGCGTTGCCGTGGCGGTCCGGGTCGAGGGCCTGCCGTCGACGGCCGGCGCCGAGGAGTCCGCCGGCGGACGGGCAGCGGCCGAGGCGGCGGAGAAGATTCTCGCGAGCGTCTCCTGACCGGGGCCACCTGCGCCACGGCGCCGCACCTCCGGCACCGAGCGGACGCCCGGCCCGCACCGGGCCGATGCCGAACGAGACGGTCCTGCTCACGCACCCTCGGTGTCCAGCCGCTCCGCGGACCGGATCAGGTACTCGGGCAGTTTTGAACTGGCCGCCAGCACCTCGATGCCGATGAGGCGGCCCTGGTCGTCGAAGTCGAGGTTGATCATGCCGTCGACGTCCACCGGATCGCAGGGGTACATGTGCGCGGACTTCACGCGGGCCTGCGGTTCGGTGAGGTATATGTACGCTGCGTTCACGGTCTTGTCGTAGGTGACTCTGACGTCTGTCACGGTGAGCGGTCTCCCCTTGCTGTCGTTGACGGTGGCGCTGTCCTTGTCCGTGCCTCCGGCCACAGCGACCTCAGGTTGCCCTGGCAGGACGCGGGACAAGGACGGCCTCGACGATGTCGGGGATGTGGGCAGTGCCGCAACGGAGTTTGCGCAGGAGCCGTCGCAGTTCGGAGCCCGGAGCCTGCCTCGGCGGAGTCGTCCGACGCGGCAGCCGGGTGATGAGCGTGGGTGACGCCGTATCAGGAGCGGCTGCCACGCGGGCAACCGTCGGTGCATGCGTGTCCGGACGTCGCCCTGACGCGGTTGGCAGGTCCGACCCTGCCGAGTGCGACACCCAGAGCATCGGCGGCCACCGCCGTCCGGCGCAACCGCTGCCGCCGCGTTGGCCACGATGGAACCATCCCAGCCCACCTGACGTGCAGGTATGCGAGTGCCTGGGATACGGGATCGCATACGGGCGAGGCGCGACGGGCGACAGGCGACAGGCGACGGTGTCGACCACTTACGGCCGCCGTCTCTGCCGCCGACCGCCGACCACCGGCCACCGGCCGCGGACCGGGCGAGTCTCCCCGGAGGGCGGTGAGAGCGGCCGCGAGCCGTGCGGGGCGGGTCTGGCACATCGCGGCCGCCTCCTCGTCCCTGGCCCGGTCCGCCTGCCGGCCCTACCGCCCTCGGGCCTGTTCAAGGTTCGACCGGTGGGGGCCGAGGAGCCAGTCCGCGTGCGGTCCCAGACGCGCGTCGACCGGTTCCGCTCCCCGCCGGAGCGCGTCGACGTAGGCACGATCGGCGGCGAGACGCGCCGCCACCTCGGGGCCTTCGGCAACGGCTCCGTGGCCGGGGACCACTACATCGACGTGACCGACCGCCTCATCCAGCCGGTCGAGTGCGGCCTCGTAGGCTCCCACCTGATCGTCTTGGCGGAAGTCGAAGAGCGGGATCAGGACGTCGGAGAGCATGTCGCCGGCGAGCAGGACGCCACGGTCCGCGAGGAGGACCGCGGCGTGGCCGACAGCGTGCGCCCGGTGCTCGATGATCTCGCCCGGCATCCGTCCGCCGTCCGCGGGCAGCGGGGTGACCAGCGCGACCAGGTCGAGGGGGATGCCGGACGCGCTCTCCGCCGCCATCGCCCGCGCCCGCTCTCGGGCCTGACCGGCAAGGTGGGCGGCGGAGGGGGTGGCGTAGCGCGGAACGTCGCCGAACCGGGGATGCCAGAGCAGGTGGTCCCAGTGGGGATGAGTGCAGAACCCGGCGACCACCGGAATGCCGAGCCGGTCCACGTCATCGGCGAGCAGGTTCAACTCGGAGCCGTCGATGCCGGGATCGATGAGGATCAGCCCGTCCTCTCCGCGCACCACGATGGAATTGGTCCACACCCACTCGCTCTGACGGACCCAGACTCCGTCGGCCACCTGATTCAGCTCGCCCATCTTCACTCCCATCGGTTGGTCACCGTGCTGAGACTGCGATCCTCTGCCGAATTCATCGATCTCAGCGTCTTCTGGGCGCGATGTCGTGGTGGAGGTCGGAAAAGGCTGTCGCCGACGTTCGGGTCATCCGCTGATCAGCCGTCCGCAGGGTGCGTCGCCCGGATCCTGACTACGGGGAGGACGAGCGCCCCGCGCCCCCGGCGCCCCCCCCCCCCCCCCCCCCCCCCCCCCCCCCCCCCCCCCCGGGGCCGTACGCCCACTTGGCCGATGGTAGGAGTGCTCCGGCGTTCACCTCGTCGGCCTCCCTGCACCGCCGGCTTCAGAGAGCGGCTAGGGCCGCCCTCCGTACGGCGGCGATGCCGGGTTCGTCGCGCCGCTGGGCGAGCCAGGCCAGGGCGGCACTGCAGGGGGTGAGATCGGTGACGTCGATGTAGCGGATGCCGGGGCGGGGGAACAAGTCGCGTGCGGCCGCCGGGAGGAAGCACATCGCCTCGCCGCCGGCCACGGCGTGCAGCAGGGACTCCATGTCGGTCACCACCGGTCCGTACCGCACGGGGCTGCCGTCGGGCCGCGGGTCCACCGCCCAGAAGTCCCACCACACCCGCGGCACCTTCTCGGGCATGGCGACGACGGGCCGGCCGGCGAACTGCGCCAGGGTGGCGCTGGGCAGAGCGGCCAGCGGATCGTCGGCGGGAAGGCAGGCCACGCGGGGCTCGGCGGCGAGTTGACGCACCTCGATGCCGTCCGGAACGGGCGGTCGCAGGAACATCACGTCGACCTCCTGCCGGACGAGAGCGGCGAAGTGGTCCGCGAAGTTGAGGCTGACGACCTGCACGGTCATCCCAGGGTGCCGGTCCAGCAGGGTGCGCAGGACGGCGCGGGTGTGCGGCATCGCGGCCTCGGCCCCGATGGTCCCCACGACGAGCCGGCCCGAGATCTGGCGTGCCTGGGCGTCGGCGATCCTGCGCACCCGGGCGATGGCGTCGACGGCCGCTCGCGCCTCGGGGACCAGGGCCCGCCCGGCGACGGTGAGAGCGACCGCACGGCTGTTGCGCTCGAACAGCCGTAACCCCAGGCGTTGTTCCAGGTCCCGGATCTGCTGGCTGAGCGCGGACTGCGTGATGAACAGACGGGTGGCGGCGCGCCCGAAATGGAGTTCCTCGCTGAGTACCACGAACAGGCGCAGCTGATGGACGCTCGGTTCCGCAGGCCTCTCGGATCCCGTGGCGGCTATGGCAGTTGCCCTCTTTCCTCGTTCATGAGGATTACCTTATCGACGCGATGGGATTCCGCATGCCTGCATCCCATGACAACGCGGGTGCTGCCGTGTGAGTGTTCTGAGCGCTGCCCCGGTCGCAGGACTGACCCTCCTGGCTCGGTGCCGGGCGCTGCCGCACCCGCTCGTAGCAGGGAATCAGACGGGGGACCGACCTTGAACGCGACCAGTACACCGCCGCAGTACCACCGCCGATCCGCAGGCTCGATCCCCACCCGGAGGGACGCGCGGCGGACACCGCGCGCGGGCACGGTCTGAGGACTGCTCCGCCCCGCACCACGAGTTCCGCACCCATGACCGCCCCCGTACGTGCCGGACGCCCGGCCGGACCGGACCGCCCTCCCCCGGGCCGATGCGGCACGCCCCCGGCCGCCTGCGGTACACGCCGACGGCATGCGCCGCATACCTCCCCAACGGCCTTTCACGAGAGCCGAGTTCACCCCTCGAACCCGACTCCGCCGAGAGCGCCCACGGCCGGGAACCGGTACGGCTGCCATCGCCTCTTAGGAACCGGAACGGGCGGAGCCTTCGACCGTCCCGCAACGTCGATCAAGCGGCTACCGCGTTCCGTTCGCATCCGAGCCCCGCGCCCGGCCGGGCCGAACCCCCACAGCTCGCGCACACCGTCCGGACGGGGACGGTGCGCCAGGATTCCGAGGAGGAGAAGGAGACCATGAGCGGCGTACTGGTTCACCTGCCGTCGGACGGGAGTACGAAGATCCCGCCCGCGTCGGAGCCGGTGAGTCTTCGGCTCGGGCCGGGGGACGTCGCCCGCTTCGGGCGCGGCTCCGCGTCCGTCCCCGTCGATCTGCGGATGGCGAATCCAGCCGTGTCCCGGCTCGCCGGAGAGATCCGGGTGACGGAGGACCACTGGCAGTTGAGCAACCTCAGTACGAACCAGACCTATCTGGTGGAGAACCCTGAAGGGGCTGGGGAGTATTTCAGGGTCCCGCCCCGCAGGGCCGGAGCACCCGTGCCCTTCGAGTTCGCACGTGTCCTGCTGCCCGCCCGGGGTGCCGCCGTGAGTTTCCAGGTGTTCGCCCCCGATCACGTGTACCTCGGCGCGAGCGGCACGGCGGGCCTGACGGGCCTGACGGGCCTGACGGGCACCGGAACGCTCGCCGGCTTCTCCCTGGACGAGACCTCCACGTACTTCCTCGTCCTGGTCGCGCTCTGCGAGCCGCGGCTGCGCGACGAGTCCACTGTGGCGGTGGCGACCACCCCCCAGATCGTGGAGCGGCTGCGGGACCAGCCGGGCTGCGAGCGGCTGACCAACCGGGCGGTCAGCTCCCACATCGACTATCTGGCGGACGAGAAGCTGCGGATCACCGCCCCGGCGATGCCCGGACCGGCTCAAGGCGGGCGGCACAACGGCAAGCGCGAGGCGGTGGCAGGGCTCGCCCTGCGCTTCGGGCTCGTGCGCGAGGAGCACTTGGCGCTCCTGCCGTCGAGGAGATCGTCGCTCCACCGGACGGGGGTGGCCGGAGGGTGAGCAGCGGATCCGTGGAGGTGGTTCCACACGGCTACCGGGTCGGTGAGTGGGAGGTCACCGGACTGATCGGGGCGGGTGGATGGGGGACGGTGTACGCGGCCAGGCGCGTCGGCGATCCGGACGGCGGCGGTGACGGCGGGCACGGCGGCGACGGCGTCGACGCCGGGTCGGCCGCGCACGGGGAGACGGCCCCGTCGGAGGTCGCCCTCAAGTTCCTGCCCACGGCCGGGCTCGCGCCGCGACAGGCACGCGGGCTGGTGGAGACCGCCCGGCGCGAGACCGAGCTCAGTCGGCGCACCCGGCATCCCCGGCTGATCAGGCTCTTCGACTCCCTCACGCTCGACGAGTCCGCCGGTTCGGCCTTCGACGGGGCCGTGGTGCTCGTCATGGAGCGGGCCGAGCGAAGCCTGCGCGAACGCCTGGAGGCTTCGTCCCCCTCCGCCCCCTCCGGTCGGGGCGGCCCCTCGTCGCCCGCTGCGCGGACCTCCACCCCGTCGGGCGAGACACCGCTGTCGGAGCGAGAGGGAGCCCGGCTGCTCACCGAGATCTGTGAGGGGCTGGCGCACCTGCACGAACTGGGCTGGGTGCACGGGGACCTCAAGCCCGACAACGTCCTGATCATGGCGGACGGGTCGGCGCGGCTGGCGGACTTCGGTCTCTCGGTGGAGCTGACCGGCACCCACGCCTACATCCCGCCCCTGGGCACCCCCGACTACCTGCCGCCGGAACGCTGGCAGGCGTCGCTGGGCGAACGGGGCGTACAAGTGCGGCAGAGCACCGACATCTGGGCACTCGGCGTGATGATCCACCAGGTCTTCACCGGAGGCGCCTCGCCGTTCCCCGGGGCCACGCCCGCGGCCCGCGGAGCCGCCGCCCAGGAGTACGCCGACGGACGCGCACCGCTGCGCATGGACCTGCGCGTGCCGCCCTTCTGGCGCGATCTGGCCGCCGACTGCCTCAGTCCGGCACACACCGACCGTGCCGCGCACACCGTCGCGAGTCTGCTGGACCGCATCCGGGCCGAGCGGCAGCGGTCAGCGGCGCCTCCCGGGGCCCGCAACAGACACACGATCCTGGCCACCGCCGCGCTGCTCGTGGCGGCCGGCGGCGTGGGCACCGTCGGGTGGCTCCAGTACGACGACGACCAGCGGTCACCGGGCAGCGGCTCCGGGGCCGGGCGAGGCGCTGCGACGGCGAGCATCGTGCCGAACGCGCGCGTCAAGGTGTACAACGCCGAGCGGTCGTGCCACCGGCCCGGCGAGCGGGACAACCTGTGCAGCCTCGGCCTCGCGATCGACCCCCTGCTGCCGTACGACATCGACAACGTCGTGCTGACGAGGGTGTGGGACGGTGACGTCCTGACCGCCGACTGCCGGCTCCCCCAGGGGATGCCGGTCGCCGACGAGGCGGGAACGCGCTCGGTGCAGTGGTACAGGGTGCGCCTCACGGCGGAGAAGGGCCGGACCACGGCCTGGCTGCCGGCGGTGCGGACGAAGGATCGTCCGGCACTGGCGGAGTGCCCCGCCCGGCCCTCTGCGGGCTGACCCCGTTCAGCACAGCCGGATGTCGCGCCCCTCGTTGTCCTTCGCCTCGTCGTTGCCCCAGCGCTGGAGGTAGTACGCGGAGATGTACGCGCGGCCCGAGCCGCCCGGCACCACCTGGTCGAGGTCGGTGAGCAGCCACCAGTGGTTGTAGGAGTTCCCCACGCGCACCTCGTCGCCCGCCTTCTTGCACAGCACGTAGTTGGTGCCCTTGAGCAGCTTGCCCTGCACCGCACATCGGGGGCTGGTGTCACCGACGCAGTCGACCGCCGCGTAGCCGGGGGCGTCGGCGAAGGTGTCCACCCAGAACCGCTCCGGAGCGGGGTTGCCGCCGCAGGCGTTGGTGCTGGTGACTCGGGGGAAAGGCCCGGCGGGGGAAAGCCGGTACTCGGTGCCCTGGAGCACCGGGTGCACCATCTCGTCCGTCTCGCCGTTGTTGTCGCCGTTGGTGTCGTACTGCTGCTCGTAGTGCAGGTGCGCCGAGGTGGTCCCGACCAGTCCGAGCCTGCCGAGCTGCGCGCCGGAGGAAACCTGCTGGCCAAGACGTACATCGATGCGGTCCATGTGGAGATACACGGAGAACCAGCCGCCTCCGTGATTGATCTCCAGGCCTCCGGGTTCGAAGAACTCGGTGACCGTTCCGGCGGCCGAGGCGACGACCGAAGCGCCGAGGGTCTGCCCCCCGACGCGGTACATGTCGAGCTTCTTGTCGTCGGGAGCGTGTCCCTCGTACGTCTGCAACTGCCAGGTCTCGCCGCAGGCGAAGGGCAGCCGGAAGTCGGGCCGGGCGGCCGCGGTCGTCTGCGTCGCCGACGTCGCCTGCGTCGGTGTGGCGGCCGCCGGTGTCGCCCCGGAAGCCGCCCACCACCCGAACACGGCGAGGACGGCGGCGACGACGAGGACGAACGGCTTGGGCAGCGGCGACCCGAAGGCGCGCGTGCCGCGGGCGCGTCTGGTGGGGGGTGTGCGCATGGAATCCCCTTCTTGCCGCCCGGCTCGGTGCCGAGCGGTCGTTTCGTACTGTGCTCGTGATCCGGGGCGGGCCGGGGCGGACGAGGGATGCCACCCCCGGACGGAGGACGTCAGCACTGGCCCCCGGGCGGAGGACGCCGGCACTGGCCCCCGGACGGGGGACGCTGGCACTGGTGGGTGACGGGTGACGCCTCCGGTCGTGACGCCCTTGAGGCGGATGCCGCTGCCGGAGCCGACCCGCCCGCGCAGACACTCCGTGCCGATGGCGCGAGGTGGCCGCGGCCGAGACCGGCCCCACCGGGGCGTGCGTCCCGGTGGGGCCGACGGGTGCCGTGTCAGCAGCGCCGCAGGCCATACCTGCTCGGGTCGGCGTCGAACCAGCTGGGAGTGAACACCCAGTCGGCCGGCACATAGCCCTCCCGCCCGTCACTGCTCCAGTCGGGCACCGTGCGGTACCAGGTCGTGTTGCCACCGCCGTGCAGTCCGCCCGGCGACCAGCAGGTGAAGTAGCTGAACGTCGACTGGAGCAGGCCGGTGATGGGACTCTCGTGGAACGGCTCCGCGCGGGTCGGTGCCTGACCGCTGTTCCCGCACCACAGCCGGTTGTCGTGAGCGCGCACGCCGCACTCGGCGGCCGCTGCTGCCGCTGGTGCGGACGTCGCGGCCTGGGCCGAGGGAGCGGCCAGAATCCCGACCAGCGCGGCGGCGACCGTGACGGATGCCGCGGTCGCCTTGATGTGTTTCACGATCATGGTTTCTCCTTCGTCGTCCACGGGCGCCTTCCGGGGCAGGGCTGTGGCTGGGCAGGTTCCGGCCACGTGCGCGCCACGAGATCGCCGTCACCGGCTCCCCGCCACGGCGGCTGGACCGGTGCCCGGAACGTATCCGTGGCAACGCGGGGAGCGGCATCCGGAAGATTCCGGAGTGACACGGCTGCGGTGACAGGCCATCAGCCCCTCCCCCACGCAGCGGCGGACCCGTCGCCGTACCTCTGCGACGCGGGGAGCGCCGAGCCGCCCGAAGATCCTGGGGACGCCTGCCGGGCACGCCCTGACTCACACCGACGGAGTGGCCAACCCCACTTGGGCATCAGCCGGTTGCATCCGATCTGGAACCGCCCGTCCTCATCGGTGTCATGGCCGTGCGTCTCTCCGTACTCGCGCACCGAATGGGTCGTGTTGCCGATGATGGCCCGAGGTCAGTGGAGGTCCACCTGGAAGGGGTGGCGGTGGTCGTCGGGGCAGGTGAAGACGCGGAGGTCTCCCCACCGGCCGACGACAACTCCTGTCTCGTCGTCGCTGGCCACGGTGAACAGGAGGGTCATGGCCGCACCGCAGTCATCACAGGCGATGGCCGTGGGGTGCGTCAGGTGCCAGGTGGGCCAGCCGCCGAGTTTCCAGCCGGCGAGGCGCGTGATGACGTCACCGCCGTCGCCGGTGTCACGGACCAGTTCCTCCAGCCGCGGACGGAGCTCCGCGGGCAGTTCCTCACGGAAGGGGAAGTCGGTCACGTGCTCGGCGGAGATGGCGCACGTCCGGGGCAGGTAGCCGTCCACGTCGTACCGCGAGGGCGAGGGCGGGATCGTCAGCCGGCTGGTCACGTCAGCGGCTCGACGCCATCGAACCTCGATCACAGGGCTGACGTCCGCCTGCTGGGCTGGAGGATCCCAGTGTTCGTTGGGACACCAGAGAATCTGCAGGACGTCGATGCCGTCGGGCCACCAGGGTCCCGGCGCGTCGCGCCGGAAGACCTGCGCGACCGGCACCATGGCCGTGGCAGGCGCGCCGTCAGGGCTGTCCTCGTCGGGCAAGGAGCACTCGGGCCACGGTTCGCCGGCCGGCCACAGCAGTGGTCCGCCGATCGAACTCTGCCGGCAATCCGGCTCAGCCCGCTCGGGGTGGAGCACGACCGCTTCGCGCGCGTAGGGGGCGAGTTCGGGGAGCACGGCGAGTATCGCTTCGGTCGATGGTCTGGGGGCGCGCGTCATCGTGTCTTCCGGTCAGCTGGTCGTGGATCGCTCGCAGCGTATAGGCCACCTGTGACAGCGCGGGGGTTCCCCCTCACGGATCATGAGGGGGCCACAGCCGAATCGGCCCAGCCGTGGCATCGCCGTGAAAGGCGTACGTCCAAGACCGTGAACTGGCTGGCCGCCCGGGGCCGAGACGGCGATCGTACGGCCGGTTGAAGCGGCAAGGCCTCGTAGAGGCTGCGTTCGGGAGGCGGTCTTCCTCCACGTGAGGCTTCGTCAGGGTGAAGGGCTCGCCGAGCTCATGGAGGTGATCGAGCGGTTCACCCCGCTCGCCCGGTCGTTGGCGCCGTCGGCGGCCGTTGCCCAGGTGGGCAGGCTCTGCGGCTGGTCGGCGTCGGCCCGGTCGGTCTGGCGCAGCGGCTGCGGCTTCAGGCGGCCGCTCTGTACGGACCGGGTGGACGTCGAAGCCTTGCTGATCCGGCCCGACGGCTGTGTCGCCTGGGCCTTGCCTACCGGGCAGGACCTCGACGCCACCACGCTGGTGCGTGCGCTGGGCACATGGTTCGGCCAACCGGCCTGAGCACCGTATTAACAGTCGCCTCAGGTTCGCTCGGTACGAAGTAGGCATCCAGATAAGCGATGTAACCCGTATGCAGGAGGCTAGTGATGGCAGTCAACGCAGCGCCGTCCGGGGAAGCGCCGACCGGTCGGTTGGCAGGCCGGTGGGTGCCGTGGTTGGTGATTGGCTTGTGGCTGGTGCTGGCGGCGGGCATGGTGCCGCTGAGCGGAAAGTTGAGCTCGGTCACCACCGACAGCGCCGTAGACACCCTGCCGGCCAGTGCCGAGTCCACCAAGGTGGCGGCGCTGGACGACAGTCTTCCCGGCGGTGACAACAACACGTTCGTCTTCGTGTACCACCGCGTCGGCGGCATGACCGACGCGGACCGCGCGACGGTCAAGCGCCACTACAACACCCTTGCCAAGCAGTACACGCCTAAGGCGAAGGCGGCGGCCGACGAGGACGACGAGGGCTCACCGACGAGCCCCTCCACCGACCGCAAGGCGATGATGTTCACCCTCGATGTGAGCACGACCTACGGCGCACCGGAGGACCTCGTCGGCCCGTTGCGTGACGCCGCGAAGGACCGCCCCTCCGGCCTGGAACTCGACGTGACCGGCCCGGGCGCGATCGACGGCGACATGGATGCCGTCTTCGACGGCATCGACGTGCAGGTCCTCCTCACCACCATCGTCGTCGTCACGCTCCTGCTCATCCTCACCTACCGCAGCCCGGTGTTGTGGATCATCCCGCTGGTGGCCGTTGGCGCGGCCGCACTGACCTCGATGGCGACCGTCTACCTGCTCGTCAAGGGCTTCGGCATCGTGGTCAACGACCAGAACTCGGCGCTGCTGACGATCCTGGTATTCGGCGTCGGCACGGACTACGCGCTGTTGCTCATCGCTCGATATCGGGAGGCACTGCACCACCATGAGAACGTCCGGGTCGCGATGGTCCACGCGCTACGCGGCGCGGCGCCGGCCATCGTCGCGTCCGCGGCCACCGTGGTCGCCGGCCTGCTCTGCCTGCTCGTCGCGGACCTGAACAGCACCAGCGGGTTGGGCCCGATCGGTGCGGCCGGCATCCTGTGCGCGCTGGTGGCCATGCTGACGCTGTTCCCTGCGGTGCTCGTGGTCCTCGGCAGGCGGATCTTCTGGCCGGCCATCCCGAGGCTCAGCATGGCCGTGGAGGAGAGGCCGGGGCTGTGGGGACGGCTCGGCACCGCCATCAGCCGCCGCCGGTGGGTGGCGACGCTCGGCTCGTTCGGAGTCCTCGGCGTGCTCGCCCTCGGGCTGGCGGGCAACACCGGCGCCCTGCGGGAGCAGGACCAGTTCCTGTCCGCGCCGGAGTCGGTCACCGGCTTCACCGTTCTCCGCGAGCACTTCCCGGAGCTCGGCGGCCAGCCGATGACGATCTTCACGCGGCCGGCGCACCAGGATCGGGTGCTCGACATCGTCAAGCGCACTCGCGGTGTGGCCCAGGCCATCCCGGAGCAGACCAGCGGTGGCTGGGCCAACATCTCCGTGTTCCCGAAGGACGCGCCGGACACCGCCGCGGAGTACGACACGATTCTGCGGGTGCGCACCGCCGTGCACGCGGTGAGCGGGGCGGAGGCGATCGTCGGCGGGCCCAGTGCGGAGAACCTCGACACCGAGGTGACCACCAAGCGCGACGAGAAGCTGGTGATCCCGCTGGTGCTCGCCGTCGTCCTGATCGTCCTCGGGCTGCTGCTGCGCGCGATCCTGGCCCCGCTGGTCCTGATGGCCACCGTGATCGTCTCATTCGCCGCAGCCTTCGGCGGCAGCGTGTTCGTCTTCGACACGATCCTCGGGTTCAAGGGGGTCGACTATTCGGTGCCGCTGCTGGCATTCCTGTTCCTGGTGGCACTCGGCGTCGACTACAACATCTTCCTGACCAGCCGGGCCCGGGAGGAGACCGTGCGTCTCGGCACCAGAGAGGGCATGCTCAAAGCCCTCTCGGCCACCGGCGGCGTCATCACCTCGGCAGGCCTGGTCCTGGCTGCCACGTTCGCGGTCCTCGCCACACTTCCGCTGGTGATGCTGATCGAGGTCGGGTTCCTGGTCGCCTTCGGCGTGCTGCTCGACGCCCTGCTGGTGCGGTCGGTCCTGGTGCCCGCCCTCACCTTGCTGATCGGCCGGCGGATGTGGTGGCCTAGCCGGCTGTCCCGTCCAGCGGCGGAGCTGCCGGACGGTCAACAGCCGCTCGCCGACGACGAGGAGCCCGCGCTGCAACGGTGAGCGCGGCGGCACGGACGAGATCCGGGACGGGGCCCCAGGCCCGTCCCGGATCTTTTTCATGGGCCCGACGGTCGCCGCCCTTTGGTCCTGCGCCACGCGCCGGGCTGGGGTCGGCGCATCGCGGTGTCCTGCCCCGTGGTGGGCCGCATTGTCCTACGCCGTGCGGCCGGGGCTGAGGTCGGCGCTCCATGTCCTGCCCGGTGGTGGGCCGCGCGGGCCATTGCCCGACGGTCGCCACCCTTTGCTCCTGCGCCGTGCGGCCGGGGCTGAGGTCGGCGCATCGCGGTGTCCTGCCCCGACGGTGAGCCGCGNCCATTGCCCGACGGTCGCCACCCTTTGCTCCTGCGCCGTGCGGCCGGGGCTGAGGTCGGCGCATCGCGGTGTCCTGCCCCGACGGTGAGCCGCGCGGGTCCATGCCCGACGGTCACCGCCCTTTGGTCCTGCGGCGTGCGGCCGGGGCTGAGGTCGGCGCACCGCGCACCATGTCCTGCCCCGACGGTGAGCCGCGCGGACCATTGCCCGACGGTCGCCACCCTTTGCTCCTGCGCCGTGCGGCCGGGGCTGAGGTCGGCGCATCGCGGTGTCCTGCCCCGACGGTGAGCCGCGCGGGNCGGGCCATTGCCCGACGGTCGCCACCCTTTGCTCCTGCGCCGTGCGGCCGGGGCTGAGGTCGGCGCATCGCGGTGTCCTGCCCCGACGGTGAGCCGCGCGGGTCCATGCCCGAGGGCCGCCGCCCCTTGTCCTGCGCCGCGCCGCCGGGGCGGGTCAGCGCACCGCGGTGTCCTCCCCGGCGGTGAGCCGCGCGATAGGGGCGGGCGGGGCGGCGGCCGGAAGGTCGACCCGAAGCAGCGCGCCACCGCGGGCGGAGCGGGCGACGGCGGCTCGGCCGCCGTGGGCGTCGACGACCCGCTGCACGATCGACAGCCCCAGACCGGATCCCGGCAACGCCCGGGCGCTGTCGGCACGGTAGAACCGGTCGAACACCCGCGGTACGTCGGCGGCGTCGATGCCCGGCCCGGCGTCGTCGACCTCGAGCACCGCCGACGCGCCCTCGGCACGGAGCCGGACCTGGACCGGCTGGTCCGCGGGGGACCACTTGCCGGCGTTGTCGATGAGGTTGAGCACCGCCCGCTCGAGCGCAGCGGGGCGCCCGCTCACCCACACAGAGGTCACGTCGAGCGCGACCTCGATGTCGGGCACGCGGGAACCCGCCCGGGTCGCGGCGGCCACCACCACGTCGGCGAAGTCGAGCACCTCGGTGCTCTCGTCGCTGACGTCACCGCGCGCCAGGTCGGTCAGCTCGGCGACAAGGGTGCTCAACTCGGCCACCTGGGCGCCGAGATCATTGAGCAGCCGGGTCCGGCTCTCCGCCGGCAGTGCGCTGTCCAGGGTGCCACGCCGATCGAGCCGGATCAGCAGCTCGACGTTGAGGCGCAGGCTGGTGAGCGGGGTCTTGAGCTCGTGAGCGGCGTCCTCGGCGAGCAGCCGCTGGGCCCGCCGGGAGTCCCGGAGCGCGGCGAGCATGTCGTTGATCGACTGGATCAGCCGCCGGATCTCCCCGCCGCCCTCGTCCGGGATGTCGGCATCGAGATCCCGGGTGCGCGCGACACGTACCGCGGCGGCGGTCAGCCGGTCGATCGGTGCCAGGCCGGTCCGGGCCACGGTCCGCCCGACAAGGGCGCCACCGACCACGCAGAACAGCCCGATCAGCAGCATGCCCAACCCGAACCGGTTGATCGGGCTGTCGTCGACGACGCGGGCCACCTGGACCGCGCCGTCGCCCGCCCGCAGCGTGTAGATGACGTAGCCGTCCTCGTCGCTGTCGTTCGACTCCATCAGGTCGGCCGACGCGCCCTGCGCCACGCGCCCGGCGTCCTCGCTGACCGGGGGCAGCGCGGGTTGGCCGGCCGGCGTCCGGATCGAGCCGTCGGGCAGGATGACCCGCACCAGCCGACCGGATCCGGGATACGGCGGTAGCTGGACCTGCGCCAGACCGGCGCGCTCCGCGTTCGTCGCCAGGACACGGGAGTCGGCGCGCAGCTGACTCTCGGCGGTGTCCTTCAGCTCCCAGTCCAGCAGCTGGCTGGCCACCTGGAAGGCCACGAACACGCTGACCGCGATGGCCGTCGCCGCGATCACCGTCAGCCTGGCCCGCAGGGACCACCGGCGCCACCATCGGGTCAGCCGGCGCGGTTCCCGGCCGGCGTACCTGCTCACGGAGGAGTCTCCCGCAACGTGTAGCCCAGGCCGCGCAGCGTGTAGATCAATCGCGGCTCACCCTCGGCCTCCATCTTGCGGCGCAGGTAGCTCACGTATACCTGGAGGTTGTTGGCGGTGGAGCTCATGCCGAAGCCCCAGATCGCCTCGAACAGCGCGTCGCGGGTCACGACGCGGGTCGCGTTGCTCACGAGGACCTGCAGGAGGGAGAACTCGGTCCGGGTCAGGCGCAGCGGCCGCGTGCCCCGCCACGCCTCGAACCTGTCGGGATCGAGCCGGACATCGGCGAACGACAGGATCTGCGACTCCTCGTCGGTCGACGTGCGCCGGCGCAGCAGGGCCCGCACCCGGGCCAGCAACTCCTCGGTGGCGAACGGCTTGGGCAGGTAGTCGTCGGCGCCCGCGTCCAGCCCCGCGACCCGGTCGGAGACCTGGTCACGGGCGGTCAGCATCAGCACCGGCAGATCCCGGCCCGCGGCCCGCAACCGCCGGCAGGTCTCCAGCCCGCCGAGGCGGGGCATCATCACGTCGAGGAGCAGCAGATCCGGCGCGTCGCCACCGACCCCGTCGAGCACGGCGAAACCGTTGGCGACGGTGCTGGTGTCGTAACCCTCGACCTGGAGCACCCGCTCCAGCGACTCACGGATGGCCGCCTCGTCATCCGCGATCATGATCCGCACGCCGGCCCGCCCCCTCCAGTCGATCATTTTGCCGCTCATTGTCCCCGATCAACCTGAGGCCAACATTAGAGCGTCGCCGCTTGTGGTGCCCGCGGGCCGTGCTCTTACGGATGCCCAAGATCGTGTCCTGCGTGGTGAGGCGGACGAGGCGCTTGTAGCAGCAGACGGCGGCGGCAAGTCCGAGAAATGCCAGGTAGTTGCGGGGCCGGCGCTCGTAGCGGGGACTGAGTCTGCGGTAACCGGACAGCCATGACATCGCGCACTCGATCACCCACCTCCGACGCCCTCATCGCTCGCTGGATTCGATGCCTTTCCGGGCGATGCGAACTCCGATGCGTTTCCATCGGAGCCATCTGCGCAGGTCGGCGCGGTCGTAGGCTTTGTCTGCGTGCAGGCGCTGGGGCTTGAAGTTGTATGGAGAACGCCTTGTGGGACCGGCTGTCCGCGGCCGGAGAGGGCAGGAGCCTGCGATGGCACCGAGCCTGCTTGGCTTTCTCGCCAGGCGTGGTGTCGGCGTGCAGGCAGTGCATTACCTCTGTACCTCTGTCGACACCAACAGCCTCGGCGCCGATCCCCGGCCCGGTCGTCATCGCCTGTCACGACCAGCGCGTCAATTCCGTACGCTCAGCCTCGCTGAGTACCAGTTCTGACTTGTGGCGGCCCGGCCGCGACTCGTCCGCCAGTCCCACCATCCGCCGGTCCGCGAACAGTGAGCGTACTTGCGTACCGTCTCCGTGGATACCCTGAAGTTCGCCGGCACACGCGTGTTTGATGCGCCTTCCGCGCGGGCCGCAACGATCCGGGCCCGCTCCGCCACACGAGCTGGGACGTGCCACACAAGGCCGCCGTACCTCATGCGTGATGAACTGTGGCCCGGCTTCGAGACGTTGATCTCGTCTCGAACGAGAGAGTGGGAGGGACCGTGGACCTTGGTGGGGGGACGTGGCAGCGACTGACCGCCGTGGTGCTCGTCATGGCGGTGGCGGCCGGGTGTACGGGGCAGGGCGAAGGCGCGGGCGGCGGAAACGAAGAAGACCTGCTGCGGAACCACGACTGGACGCAGATGCCGGGCACCACTGCGCGGAACGACATCCTGCGGGTCAGCGCAACGGATCGGCACATCGTGGAGCAGGACTCCTCCGGCGGCCAGCCCAACCCCCCGCTGAACCTGGCCGGCCCGCATCTCAGGTCCGAAGGCGACTTCACCGTCACCGCGCGCATGTCCGGTGTGGGTGACGGTGACGGCGGCTCATGGCTGCGGCTGTACGGACGGGTACCGGTCATCTACGACGAGTGGCGGCAGGAGCGGCCCTCACTCCGCGTCGGCGTGACCGCCGACGGACAAGTGAAGGTACAGATATGGGACGGCGAGGGCGATGAGCCGGCCACCTCCAAGGACTTCGACTGCGGCTGCTCCGGGACGGTGACGCTCGCCGTGTCGAGCATCGGTGACACATTTCGCATAAAAGCCGACGGGCGGCGGCTGGGAACCGTGCAGGACCCGGGGGTGTTCGCCGAGGGCACTGTCTGGTTCGGTCTGGAGGCGGACGCGGGCGAAGACGAGCGCCGCGAGGGATGGCGCCTGACGCAGCTGATCGCGCGGGCAGAGAGCGGTGACTCGCTCCGCGTGATCAAGGCTCCGCAGCTACGCCAGGAGCAGTCCGACGACTCGCTGCGTGCGCGGGCCGCAGACGTGGGGCGGCCGTTCGACGTCGGCGCCGCCCTGGCCGAGAACCCGCTGCTCACCGACTCACGCTACCGGGCGCTCGCGGGGAGCCAGTTCTCCATGCTCACTCCGGAGAACGCGTTCAAGCCACAGTTCCTCCACCCACGTCGGGGCGTCTACGACTTCCGCGACGCGGACCTACTCGTACGCTTCGCCCGCGCGAACGACATGAAGGTGCACGCGCACACCCTCGTCTGGCACGAGGCTCTGCCCAACTGGATGCGGGAGAACGACGACCCCGAGGAGGTGCGCCGGACCATGCTCCGGCACATCGCCATGGTCGCCGGGCACTTCAAGGGAAAAGTCGCGGAATGGGATGTGGTCAACGAGCCCATGTCCGACGACGAGAAGAGCTACACCAACGGGGATCTCGGTCTGCGCTCCGAGCAGAGCCCGTGGTTCGAGGCCATGGGCGAGGAGTACATCGACGAGGCGTTCAGGGCCGCCCACCGGGCCGATCCGAAGGCACGGCTGTTCCTCAACGAGTACGGGGTCGAGGAGGAAGGCGAGCGGTGGGACGCCCTTTACGATCTGGTCAAGCGGCTCAAGGAACGCGGCGTACCGATCGACGGCGTGGGTTTCCAGAACCATGAGTACGCACCCGGCGACCGCATCGACCCGGAAACCTTCCGCAGCCATGTGCGGGATCTGGCGGAGCTCGGGGTTCAGGCGCGGGTGTCGGAGATGGACGTCCCCATAGGTGAGGACGAGGAGGACGGGCGGCAGACCCAGGCTGATGAGATGGCGGGCAAGCTGCGGGTCTGCCTGGAGGAGCCGAACTGCACATCGTTCTCCACATGGGGATTCACCGACCGGTACGGTTCCGCCGCCGACACCAAGATCTATCCTCCGCGCACGGCCGATTCCCTGCCGTGGGACGCGGCCCTGCGGCCGAAGCCGGCGTACGAGCGCCTGCTCGAGGCCTTTGACGAGGCGTGAGAAATCAAGGTGCGATCTCTCGGTTTGGTGTCGATGGTAGTGAGAGCCAAAGAGCGTCTTGTTCCGCCAGGGGCGCTTGACAAGGCAGCGAAGTAGGTCACGGTCGCTCGAGAGGGTGGCACGTGGGATTCAATGCAGGTATGGAGAACGCCTTGTGGGACCGGCTGTCCGCGGAGGTCCGCCGGAAGGTGGACAGCCTCGTTTCGGCCGGTCGAAACGTGCACGCCATGGCCCTGATGCGTGAGCATGCCGGCCTACCAACGCCGCATCTGCATGTTGTGTCGATGCAGTGGGCCAGCGATTCAGCGTAATTGCGGCATAGGCCGACGAGCTCGTGACAGTGCTTTACACCGTGGTCACGCGTGGCGCCAGTTCGGGGTCGATTCGCGAGTGAGCCTACGGCTCATGAGGTCGATCATGGCGAGGTGGACCATGGCTTCGGAGCGGTGAGGGAGGGCCTCGTAGTCGCGGGCCAGGCGGCGGCGGTGCATGAGCCAGCCGAAGGTCCGCTCGACAGTCGACCAGGCGGCCCTGGTCGGCCCAGACCTTCCGGACCCGGGGGTGGCCGAGCCTCGTCCACAGCAGCGGCCGCTTCGCGCCGTCGCGGTCCTGGATGCTCGCCGCGACGACGTGAACGGCCAGGAACATGCCCAGGGTGTCGGTGACGATGAACCTCTTGCGGCCCTTGACCTTCTTGCCCGCGTCGAAGCCCCTGGTGGCGGCGGGGACGGTATCCGCGGTGCGGACGGACTGGGAGTCGATCAGGCCCGCGCTCGGCTCCGCGCCGCGGCCGTCGGCTTCACGGACCTTGCTGCGCAGGGCGTCATGGATGCGCTCGACGGCGCCGTCGTCGTGCCACCAAGTGAAGTATTAGTACACCGTCGGCCACGGCGCGAAGTCCTTCGGCAGCTGCCGCCAGGAACACCCGGTCCGCACCACGTAGAAGATCGCGTCGAGGATCCGCCGCCGCGGGTGCTTCTCCCGTCGACCACCTTTCGGACCCACCCGCGCTGGTGGGAGCAACAGCTCCACCAGTGCCCACTGGTCATCCGTCAGGTCCGACGGATACCCACCCCCGACACTGCTCGCCGCGAGCTCAACGAGCGCCTCAGCAACGAGAAACGGCAGATCTCAAACACGGTCTGAGCACCGCATTAACGCTCGTCTCAGGTTCGCTTAGTAGGAAGTAGGCATCCAGATAAGCGAGGTAGCCCGTCGTGTCTTGCAGACGGATGCCGCATGGATACCCGCACCACACAAACACCTGAGGAGAAACTGACATGAGGTCCAACGCAAACCCTCTGAAGCACCTCACGACGGGACGCCGCGGCTTTCTGGCCGGCTCGGCAGCACTTGGCATTGGTGCCGGCTTGTCCACGCATGCCATTGCCTCCCGCGCGACAGCGAACGAGACTACGGATTTTTCACTGCGAGACCAGGACCTGCCCTTCATCGGCACGGAGGAGACCTTTTCCACCCATGAGTTGATGGTGCTGAACGACAGGCTGTTCCTCGAGGATACCGGCCTTGCCGAGCTCGGCCCGCGCCGCATCGGCGCAATGGATGAGGCGGGGCTCGACGTTCAAATCCTCTCCGCACATACGCCAGGTGTGCAGAATGTCAAAGGTCAGAAGGGCATCGATTTTGCGTATCGTCTCAACAAGCTGCTCGTCGATGGACCGATGGCCACCCATCCGGGGCGGTTCAAGGCATTTGCAACCTTGCCTCTGCAGAATCCGGAGGCCTCGGCAGACGAACTGGAACGCACAGTTCGGGAAGATGGCTTCCTGGGATGCTTGACCAATGGAATCATCGGGAAGAAATTTCTCGACCATCCCGACTTTGAGCCCCTGCTGGCGCGCGCCGAAGCCCTTGATGTACCGATATACATCCATCCGGGCCTGCCGCCTGACGAGGTTTTCGAAATCTACTACAGCAATATGCGGCCGGAATATCAGAAGGAGTTCCAGGACCAGGTTCTCAGCATCTCTGCATATGGATGGCACCAGGAAGTCGTTACTCAGTGCCTCCGAATGATCACCTCAGGAGTATTCGACAGGCATCCCAAGCTCCAGATTATCATCGGCCACATGGGAGAGGGCCTTCCGTTCTTCTATGAACGCGTCGTGGAGAAGATGAGCGAAGTGACCAAGAAGAGCCTGGACAAGCCATTCGAGCAGTATTTCCATGACAATTTCTGGTTCACCACCAGCGCATTCCCCCAGACTGAACTGCTCGATCTCCTACTGAAGTACATAAGCGTGGATCGAGTGATGTTTGCAACCGACTACCCGTTTGCAAATATGAAAACCCAAACCGACTGGTTCCGGGGAGTCGCTTTGCCACGCGAAGCCAAGGAAAAAATTGCGTTCCGAAATGCGGAAAAACTGTTCGGAATTAAAGTCTGACACGTCCCCACGGGCAGAATGATGCGCGTGAGGTGACGCGCCATCGTCGGCACAAGTGGAGAATGCTTTGGATCGAAGTGTCGCACTAGTTCGCTGTAGGCAAGCAAGACGAGCGTAGTAGCAACTCTCTTGAGATCCTCAGCGCGCTGACCCGCCTTGTGATTAACGGCGCGGTTCGCAAGGGTCTGCTGCGGGGCCCAGTAGCAGACCCTTGGCAGCGTGACGCGCCAACGACTGGGATGGGCCAACGCCGGACATTGGCTATCAGCTCGGTCCCCGCTTCCGGCTGAAACCCCCAATCGACACCGCCGTCGCCCCGGGCGACACCGGAGACATGCCGGCCCAGCTTCCTCTCGAGGGCTGCAGTCCAGGGCACGAGTTGGAAGCCGAGCCCGTCGTCGATCATGGCGAACCTGCCTGTGCTCGCCGAAGCCCGGACGTTTCAAGACCGCCGGGGCATGGTCGGCATGCAGCCGCCTCAACTCGGGCACCGCCCGACTCTACCCAGCCGGTGTGCTGAGGCCACCTGAGTTTCCATCAGCGGCAGACGGTCGCAGACGGCCCCAGGGGCCGGAGCACATGACGATCCAGGGCTGGAGCAATCAGTGGTCGCCTTGGCTGATGCGCGTTCCCGTGCCGCTGACGTGGACGCGCCGGTCACCCGCGCGCAGCGTCACCGTGAGCTCGCCGGGGCGGCCCAGGTCCTCACCCTGGTGGAGGGTGAGGACTACGTCCTCGGGGACCAGGCCGAGCTCGCGGGCGTACGCACCGAACGCGGCGGCCGCGGCGCCGGTCGCCGGATCCTCGACGACGCCGCCGACGGGGAACGGGTCACGGACGTGGAAAACGGTGGCCGACTCCCGCCAGACCAACTGGACCGTGGTCAGTTCCAGGCGGTGCATCAGGGCTTCGAGGCGCGCGAAGTCGTAGGCGAGATCTGCAAGGCGTGCGCGCGTCGCCGCCGCGAGAACGAGATGACGAGCGCCGGCGAACGCGATACGGGGTGGGAAGGCCGGGTCGAGATCGGCGGCCGGCCAGCCGAGCGCGGCGAGCGCTTCCCCGAGGTCGGCGTCGGCGATCTCCTCGATGTGCGGCTCGACGCTGCTGAGCGTGACCCTGACCGTGCCCTCCTCCTCGGCCACCTCCACCGGCACGGTGCCGACGGGGGTCGCGAACAGCAGCTCCCCAGGGCCGATCCGGTCGGCGAGCGCGACGGCGGTGGCTACGGTGGCGTGCCCGCAGAACGGCACCTCGGCCTTGGGGCTGAAGTAGCGGATGCTGTACGCCCGTCCCTCCCGACCGGCGAGGCCTTCGGGGGGCGCCGTCAGGAATGCGGATTCCGAGTATCCGAGGTCGGCGGCGATGGCCAGCATGTCGCTGTCATCCAGGGCAGCGGCGTCCAGAACGACGCCGGCGGGGTTTCCGCCGTCGGGGGTGCTGGAGAAGGCGGTGTATCGCAGTACCTCGGGTTTCGGCGCATTCGTCGTCATGTTCGTGGCAACAGGCGGCGGGCCTGCGGCTATTCCGCAACGCGGAGGGAAGCGAAGTCGGGCCCCTGTGCGGCGGTCCCCCGCCGGGGCGGCAGGGGCACCACCCCATAGCTCCCGCCCTCTAGTCCGCGGCCCCCAGCTCACGGCCCCGGCCCCGGCCCCGGCCCCGGCCCCCAGCTCACGGCTCACGGCTCACGGCTCACGGCTCACGTGCTTCTCCGGCTCCGCGGGAGATGCGTGAGCCGAGCCGAGCCGAGTCGTCCGGCCCTACTCACTCCTCCAGCCGTCAGCGCAGTCCGGGCGCCCGGGGTCGGCCACACCGGGGCTGTTCGGCGGCCGCCAGGGCACCCGTCGGCGGGGAGACGGGCACGCGGGGGCCGCCCATGGCGGCTGCGCCGTTCGGTGCGCGTGGCCTGCCGCGCACCGTGCGCGGCCTGCCGCGCAACGGCCCGCGCTATACGACGCCCTGGGCCGTCATGGCTTCCGCCACCCGCAGGAAGCCCGCGATGTTGGCGCCCAGGACGTAGTCGTCGGGGGTGCCTCCGTACAACTCGGCGGTGGTGCGGCACTGGTCGTGGACACCACGCATGACAGCCGCCAGACGGGTCTCGGTCTGCTCGAAGGTCCACACGTCGCGGGAGGCGTTCTGCTGCATCTCCAGCGCGGAGGTGGCCACGCCGCCCGCGTTGGCGGCCTTGCCGGGACCGAACAGGACGCCCGCCTCACGGAAGATCTCGATCGCCTCCGGGGTGCACGGCATGTTGGCGCCCTCGGCGACGGCCAGGACGCCGTTCTTCACCAGCACCCCCGCTTCCTGTCCGCCCAGTTCGTTCTGGGTGGCACACGGCAGCGCGATGTCGCAGGGCACCTCGAAGACCGATCCCCGGTCGGAGAACCGGGCAGTGGGCTTGGCCTCCGCGTAGGCCGACAGGCGCGCCCGCCGTACCTCCTTGACCGCCTTGAGCAGCTCCAGGTCGATGCCGTCCGCGTCGACCAGATAGCCGGAGGAGTCCGAACAGGCCACCACGGATCCGCCGAGCGCGTGCACCTTTTCGATCGCGTAGACCGCCACGTTCCCCGACCCGGAGACCACGGCCTTGCGGCCGTCGAGACTCTGACCGCGCGTGGCCAGCATCTCCTGCGCGAAGTACACCGCGCCGTAGCCGGTGGCCTCGGTCCGAGCCTGCGAGCCGCCCCAGGTGACGCCCTTGCCGGTCAGGACTCCCGCCTCGAAGCGGTTGGTGATCCGCTTGTACTGGCCGAAGAGGTAGCCGATCTCGCGCCCGCCCACCCCGATGTCCCCGGCGGGGACGTCGGTGTGCTCGCCCAGGTGCCGGTACAGCTCGGTCATGAACGCCTGGCAGAAGCGCATGACCTCGTGGTCGCTGCGACCCTTGGGATCGAAGTCCGAGCCGCCCTTGCCGCCGCCGATCGCCAGTCCGGTCAGCGCGTTCTTGAAAATCTGCTCGAAGCCCAGGAATTTCACGATGCCGAGGTTGACGCTCGGGTGGAAGCGCAGACCGCCCTTGTAGGGGCCGAGCGCACTGCTGAACTCCACCCGGATGCCGCGGTTGACCTGTACCCGCCCCGCGTCGTCCACCCACGGCACCCGGAAGATCAGCTGCCGCTCGGGCTCGCACAGCCGCTCGGGGATCAACGCGTCGACGTACTCGGGATGCGCCTGCAAGGCCGGCGCCAGCGTGTGCAGCACCTCTCCCACCGCCTGGTGAAACTCGGTCTCACCCGCGTTGCGCCGGCAGACCTGTGCGTAGACGGCCTCGATGTGAGCACTGGGGTTCATGCGCGCCTGCTCTCCTGTGATCCGCCAGGCACTCACCTTCGTCCTGCGTGCCTGGCCGCTGTCCTGTCAACGAATACGGACGGCAGGAGTCTCTGTGTCAGCGAAGAAGGTCACCGATATGTGTTCCGGCGGCCGCGTTTCTCGCCGCGGGCTGAAGTCCGCAGGCCGTGAAGGACCTGCGGGACAGCGACAGGCCCGCCCCGCGCATCGTCCTGAGCGCCCTCGCCCTGTCGGACGGCACACCGCACTCCGTCTCTCTCTTGGAAGTGCAGCCGCCGTGACCGCCCCGGCGCCGATGCCGGCCGGCGAGGCGGGCGCGTCACGGGCAGAGGACCAACGGCTGCTGCCGCGGTCCGCGAACGCATGACCCCCCGGGATGTTGTTGCCAGGCAACCCTGACATGGTCACAACTCACACCACTCGCCCAGTTCTCCAGGTGCCCCGGACCGGAGGAAGCTGCGTACGAGGACCCACGCGCGATCGACGGTCAGGACGAAGCCGCCACTGAACGCGACCAGTTCGTCCATGACCGGGATGTAGACCACGGCATCCGCCATCGCGGTGCCGTCACCGACGAGCAGAGACGACCTCTCCGGATGGTCGAACAGATGGATGACTGCTCGATCGCCGTGAAAGCCCACACTCAGCCAGGGGAACTCACCACCCGGCAACCGGACTTCGAGGTATCCCTGGCCCTGAAGACGCAGTGCGACGAAGTGGTCTTCCAGTAGCCCGATGTCCGAATCCTTCTCCACGGCGGAGTAGCGCCCCGACTCCGGCGCCGTCGCCGCCCATGTCACCCTCATCGCCGCACGTCCGACGCGACCTCGCTACCTGGCCCATTCATGAGGCCGAAGTATGGCGTGCCGGTCGGAATCTCGGGTGGCGGTTGCGCCGCGACTGCCACCCGGGCAGCCGACTGGCGGGAGGAAGCGGCCGCACATCCAGTTCCGGCCGCGATCTATGCCAGTGGCTGGTTTGTGGTGCATGGTGAGGAGCGGGTTCCGCCTCCCCCGGGGCAAGGATCCCCTTGCCGGGCCGTGCCGTCCCGCTGCGGATGACAGGGCCCGCCGCGCCTCCCGGCTCCCCACGGGAGGCATGCGGCTGCCCTGGCCCGGATGCGGAGGGCCTCCGGTCGGCTACTACCGGGAGCCGCGACCGGCACGAAGGCCGGCGCGAAGGCCGGCGGCCTCCCGCCACCACGCCGTCAGCGGTACCGACTCGGTCTCCGGCGGCGTGCCGGCCGAAAGGCATAGACCGGGCGGGTCTCAGGTGATGGGCCAGTTACGCAGGGCGGCGTCGGCCATCTCCTGAAGTTCGTCGCGGCAGACACCGCTCGCGGCTTGCACGGCGAGACCGTAGCCGAAGGTGGTGAGGTAGCGGGCCAGTAGCCCCGGATCGGTCTGCGGAGGCAGGTCTCCCTCGTCGACGGCGCGCTGGAACCGCTCCCGGATGCAGGAGTAGCCGTTGGCGCGCCAGGCGACAAGGAGGTCACGGACCTCCTGCCCGGAGTCGCTGGTGGTCAGGGCGCTCTGGACGCCCAGGCATCCGTGCGGCTGGGCCGGGCGGGTGGTGGTTCGGACGGTGCCGGCCAGGAGGGCGGTGGCGACGCCGAGAGCGGTCGGCTCCTCCAAGGCTCGGGCCAGGTATGCGCTCGGGCCTTCGGTGTAACGCTCCAGGGCCTTGCGGAACAGCTTCTCCTTGTTGCCGAAGGCCGCGTACATGCTGGTGGTGGAGATGCCCATCGCGTTGGTCAGGGCGGCCGTGCTGGCCCCCTCGTAGCCGTGCTTCCAGAAGACCAGCATGGCGCGCTCGAGAGCTTCGTCGGCGTCGAATCCTCGCGGCCGGCCGACAGGGCCGCTCTGTTTCGTCTCCACGTCCGCAGCCTACCTTTCTGCAGCGATCGATGCAGAAGTGCTACCGTTCGACTTCCGCAGCGATCGCTACAGAACTCGGAGGGGCCACTCACGTGGGATTACTTGAGGGAAAGGCCGCTCTCGCCACCGGGGGCAGCGCCGGAATCGGCCAGGGCGGTGCCGTGTTCGCGCATGCCTCCGTCGCCTCGCTCGCGCCACTGGAGCAGATCACCGAGGAGCGCTTCGACGCCCCCTTCGGTCTGTCGGGGCTCACCCCCGCCCCGGAGCGATTCAAGGGGCAATCGCCTTACTCCCTCCCCCGCGGCCCCGATCCGGAGCTGCCCACTGAAGGGTCGTCTTCCTGTGTCCGACACCGACCTGCGCGCGTTCTACCTGCGCTATATCGAGGCGCTCAACGCCCACAAGTTCGACGGTATGGACGAGTTCATCGACGACCGGACCACCCTCAACGGTGAGCCTGCCACCCGGGACGACCTCCTCGCCGTCCAGAAGCATGACGTGGACGCGGTCCCGGATCTCCACTGGGAACTCAGGGAACTGCTCTTCGACGGTGACCGTCTGGCGGCGCGCCTGGTCAACACGGGTACGCCGGTGAAGACATGGCTCGGCGTGGCTCCCACCGGCGCCTCGTTCGAGATCGTCGAGTACGCCATCTACCGGGTTCGCGACGGGCGGTTCGTGCACATGACCGCCCTGCACGACGCCGGGGAACTGCTCCGGCAGCTGACCGGCTGACCTACGGGTTCGTCGTCGGCAGGTCAAGGAGCAGTCCGAGCATCACCAACTACCCACTCGAACCACATGACTCGTGAGGATACGCATGCCCATCACACTGATCACCGGGGCCAACAAGGGCATCGGCTACGAGACAGCCAGACAGCTTCTGGCCTTGGGACACGTTGTCTACGTCGGCGCGCGTGATGTCGAGCGGGGCGAGAAGGCAGCGGCGGCGCTCGGCGCACGCTTCGTGCAGCTCGACGTGACCGACGACGCGTCGGTCAGCAGCGCGCTGGCGACGATCGGCTCGGCCGAGGGCCGGCTCGACGTACTGGTGAACAACGCGGGCATCTTGGGACACGGGGCAACGGACGGCCCCACGGCACTCCGGGCCTTCGACACCAACGCGGTGGGAATCGTGCGCGTCACGGAGGCCGCGCTTCCCCTGCTGCGCAAGTCCTCGAACCCCACCGTGGTCACGGTTTCCAGCAGTGCCGGATCCTTCTGGGCGGTGACCAATCCGGACCGGCCGGAGTTCAACCTGCCGTTGGCGCTCTACTCCGCGTCCAAGGCCGCGGCCACCATGCTCACGGTCCAGTACGCCAAGTCCCAACCAGGCATCAAGTTCAACGCGGTCGAGCCCGGCACTACCGCGACCGACCTGACCGCGGCATTCGGCATCGGAAGGACGCCGGAGGAGAGCGCCAGGGTCGTCGTGCGTCTCGCCACACTCGACGCGGACGGTCCGACCGGAACGTTCCAGGACGAACACGGGGAAGTTCCCTGGTAGCCGCGCGGGAGCGGTCGAGGCGGCCCGAGATCACTCGTCGCCGGTACGGCGTCGGCTCTACGTACACGAAGCGCTGACACATTCCCCCGCACCACATCGCGGCGGCGGCCCCAGGGCCGTCGCCGCCGTGCTGCCGTCGCCACCCGTGCTGCCGTCACCGCCCGGTGCTGCTCCCCCGCCGCGCCCGTCGATCGGGTACGTACTGAGCGTTCGCTAAAAAATCGAGTGCGATGCTGGTCGGTCAACTTGCCTCGTGGCTATAGTTTTTATGGGTTCGAACCTGGAGTGTCCCAGCAGATCGGACGCCGGATGTCAGGTATTCCTGATCGACCGCTAAGCAGTCGGAAGGGCAACGGTCCGGGCGGCCTCCCAGCCATCCCGCCCCACCGGCCCCACCGGCCCAACCCGCCCAACCCGCCCAACCCGCCCAACCCGCCCAACCCGCAACGGCAGCATCCCGAATCTTCACCTGGTTCAGCACCGACGAGAGGACATCCGTATGGACATGCTCGAGGCCCGCGCCCGGTTCCAGGAACTCCGGAAGAAGGACGGCTCGGTCACCGCCGTTGAACTCGACGAGATCTGGGCGGCGTTGCCCACGACTCGCCCCGAGGACATTCTCGGTGCGTGGAAGGGCGGCGAGTTCCGCACCGGTCACCCCCTCGAAGGGATGCTGGCGGAGGCCGACTGGTACGGGAAGACGTTCGCCTCCGTGGACGACGCCAAGCCGCTGATGTGCCGGAACGCGGCGGGCGAGCTGTACTCCAACCGCGAACTCGGCCAGGGCGAGGCCAGCCTGTGGACCGTCGAGTTCCGCGGCGAGCCGACGGCCACCATGGTCTACGACGGTCGGCCGGTCTTCGACCACTTCAAATGGGTCGACGACACCACACTGATGGGGATCATGAACGGCAAGGGGGTCCCCGCCGAGGGCCCCTTCTATTACTTCTTCCTCGAGCGCGCCCCCGAGCCCCCGCACGAGAGCCCGCGTGCCGGAGAGGGGGCGTGAGGCACGTCCGCGCCGCGGTCACCGAGGCACCGGGCGCCCCGTTCACCCTCCGGGACGCCGACCTCGAGGACCCGCGGCCCCGCGAGGTGCTGGTGAGGATGACCGCGGTCGGCATCTGTCACACCGACCTGGGAATGCGGGACACCTGGCCCCGGCAGCTCACCCCGATGGTCTTCGGTCATGAGGGCGTCGGCCGCGTCGAGGCGGTGGGCGCGGAGGTGACCGGCCTCGCGCCGGGGGACCAGGTCTGCCTCACGTTCGCCAGTTGCGGCGCCTGCGAGCAGTGCGCGGCGGGCCACCCCGCCTACTGCCACGCCGCGCGGGCCCTGAACCTCTCCGGGGGACGCGACGACGGCACCACTCCGCTCTCGCTCGACGGCGCGCCGCTCCACGCCGGCTTCTTCGGTCAGTCCAGCTTCGCCACGCACGCCGTCGTCCACGAACGCGGCGTGGTCAAGGTGCCGTCCGACGTGCCGGCTGCGGTCGTCGCGCCGCTGGGCTGCAGCGGACAGACCGGCGCGGGCACCGTACTGAACCGGCTGCGCCCCGAACCGGGTTCCTCACTGGTCGTCCTGGGCGCGGGCGGGGTCGGCCTCAGCGCGCTGATGGCCGCGGTGGCCGTGGGATGCGACCCGATCGTGGCCGTCGACCCGGTCGCCTCCCGCCGCGCCCTGGCCACCGAACTCGGCGCCAAGGCGGCCCTGGCCCCCGGGGACGGTCTGGTGCCGGCGCTGCGCGACCTCACCGGCGGAGGCGCGCACTACGTCGTCGAGTCCACGGGCCGTCCGGAGATGGCCCGCCGGGCCGTCGGAGCGCTGCGCCCGCGCGGAGAACTCGCCCTGCTCGGCATCGGCGGTCAGGTGACGTTCGATGTGATGGGTCTGCTCGCCAAGGGCGTCCGCGTCCACGGGGTGATCGAGGGAGACTCCGACCCCGGCCGGTTCGTCCCCGAGCTGATCGGCCTGCACAGGCGTGGCCTCTTCCCGCTCGACCGGCTGGTCACCACGTTCCCGTTCGAGGACATCGGAGCGGCCGTGGCCGCCATGGGGGACGGCAGCGTCATCAAACCGGTGCTCACCTTCATCTGATCGTCGGCTCCGGCTCCGGCACCGGGAACCGCGGCGGCGGACGACGTGTCCCCGGCGAGATGCCGACAGCAGACAGCCGCCATCCGCTTGCCGCGTCGACGGCGGACCGCGGACCGCCGAGCACCGAGCACCGAGCACCGAGCACCGAGCACCGAGCACCGAGCACCGAGCACCGAGCACCGAGCGGAGCCTTCGCGTCACGGGACGGGAAACACTTGGAAAGTGAACCGGTAGTCACGTCCTGTGCGGTTCACGCCGAGGGAGCCCGGCCTCCTGACGGCGTGTGATTGACTCATGCGCATGGCCTCCGCCTCCCCACCTGCCCGTTCGGCCTCGACCGCCGATCCGACCGCGGCCGCCAGGCCGCGCAACCGCAAGCAGCTCATCGTCGAGGCGGCCGGGCGGGCCTTCAGCGAGCGCGGCTACCACACGGCGTCGATGGAGGAAGTCGCCGCCGGAGTGGGGATCTCCGCGGCCGCTCTGTATCGGCACTTCCCGAACAAGTACGCGCTGTTCGCCGAGTGCGCCGATGTCATGGTGGACGGACTGGTCGCCGCGCTCGACGAGGTGCCGTCCGGGGCGACCTTGAGGGATGTGCTCACCGCCGTCACCCGTATCACCGTCGCTCATCGCGCGTCGGGCGGCGTGTATCGATGGGAGGCCCGGTACCTCAACCGCGAGGACCGCCGGCGTCTCGGGGCGAAGTTCGGCCGCCTCGTCGAGCGGGTCGACGAGGCGGTACAGCGCGAGCACCCATTGCCTGACGAGCGTCTGCGGGCCATGGCGGCCCTCGGCGCGATCGGGTCCATCACGATGCATCACACCTCCATCGCCGGGCGCCGGGCCGAGGAGCTGCTGCTGGCGTCCGCGCTGGGCGTGGCCGCGACTGATCCCGCGGCGCGCCGTCCGGGCGCGCACCCCGTCGAACTGCCCGCCCGGCCCGTGCCGCGCACCCGGCGCGCGGAGATCCTCGCGGCCTCGGTCCCGCTGTTCGCCCGGGACGGATTCGCCAGCGTCACGAACGGACAGATCGCGGAGGCGGTCGGGCTGACCCCGTCCGCGCTCTACCGTCATTACCCCGGCAAGATCGACATTCTGGCGGCGGCATGCCTCCAGGCAGCGGGACTGCTGGCCCAGGGTGTGGAACAGAGTCTGCACGAGGTGGGCGGCCCGCACGAGGCCATCGTCGCGCTGGCGGCAACGTATGCGGCCTACAGTTTTGAATACACCGAGCTCAACAGCGTTGCCGAGGCCGAGCTAGCCGGACTCCCGGACGGCCTGCGGCGCCCTGTGGTCCTCGCGCAGCGGGAGCACATCGCCGTCTGGGAGCAGCAGTTGCGGCTGGCCCGTCCGGAGTTGGACCCGCGCCAGGCCCGGGTGCTGGTGCACGCGGGGTTCGGCGTGGTGGTCGAGGCGGGACGCAGACTGCGGTGGCAGGACAGCCCTGACCATCGTGAGGCCGTGACCGCTCTGGTTCTGGGCGCCCTGGGTCTCTGAACGGCCGTGGGAACCCGGCGGCTACGAGGTACCGCCTCGCGAAATGCACTTCGTGAAGCACGTCGTGAAGCGCCTCGCGAAGCACCTCGTGTGGGAGTCACCCTGATGCCCGCCCTTCGGCCCTTCTGCCGCGGGGCGGGCAGGTGAGATCGGATCGACGGCTCAGCCCGCCCTGTTTCCGGTGGGGATCGTGATGGGGGTGGTGGTTCCGGACGAGCCCTTGTTGAGGAACAGCATGCCCAGGGCGCGTACGAACTGGTCGAACATGTAGAAGGTGCCGGGCATGACGGGCGACAGCCCCTCACGGAAGAGGATGAACGCCGGCCACGCGGTGCGGACCAGGGCCGCCGACGCGTAGTCGCGCTTCAGTCCCAGCCAGTCGCCGACCTCGTCGCTGAGGACGTAGCGCACGAACTCGTTCAGGAACCCGCGCGTGACGCCGAGATCGATCTGTGCGGTCAGGCCGAGCAGGTCCTCGGCCAGTGCGATGCCCTCGGTCGACGGGGTGAGGATCGGTGTGAGCACCTGCGCCGACTGCTTTTCGGCGGCCGCCCAGGTCTGGGGGATGTGCTCGTCCGGCACTCCGAGGAGGTGGACGGCGACCTGCCACGAGTGCAGGAACGCCTCCTGGTCCGCGGCCGGGAACGGGATCTTCCAGTCGAGCAGCTTCCGGTACACGTAGGTGCCCAGACTGTGGAAGGTGACCAGGATGTCGGCGGCGCTGATCGGGACGGTCTCGTCGGCGACCGCCCGCCAGTGCGGCGACTGCGGCAGCAGGTGGCGGACCGCGGCGTGCACCACGCGCGTCTTGTTGGCGGTGACGACGAACTGTCCCGTCGGCTCGAAGGCTCCCAGCTGGGACAGGTCGTAGCCGAACGTGAACGTCTTGGCCGCGCGGTCCTGCATGTCGGCGCCGCCCGCGGACCAGTAGACGCTCTTGGCCTCACGCGGAATGACGGTGCTCATGATGCCGCTGCCGAGGCCGTACAGCATGAAGAGATAGGTGTCCCTGCGGCGGTTGAAGTCGGCGGCGCGGGCGAGCTTGGCGGGGTCGGCCCAGGAGGGCAGCCGGTTGACCTGCCGCAGGTAGGCGGCGAAATCGGCCGGCAGACCGCCGGGCAGTGGGTCGTTGTTGTTCACCCACGACGCCCATGCCGCGTTGATCGTGGGCACGTGACCGTTGTCGAGCATCGAGGTCATCAAGGGGTCGGCCGCTTCGTCCCAGATCCATTCCGGACCGGTCCCCGTGGCGGCTCCTGCCACCGGGCCCGTCGACGCCCCTGCCTGGGCGGGGTTGGCCACGCCCACGAGGCCGAGTGCGACGCCGAGCGACAGGATCTTTCGCCTGCTGAGATTCTCCATTTACTTGCCTGCTTCCCTGAGGGGGCCAGATGGTTCCAGCTGCTTCGCAGGTGTGCCTGTTGCGCGACACATGCGTGGTACGCCGCGTAGCACGCATGTGATTTTCGATTAACATAGCGAGGTGTGTTGCCGTCGGCAATGGTGGTGACCGAGGGCCGTCGCCCCCGCAGGTCCGAGGCCGGTCAGTTCCTCTCGGCAGGACCTACGGCAGCGTCCCGGTGTCCGCGGGCCCGAGCGCCGGGAACGGAATGGCTCGGGGCAGCCCTCGACGGGCCGTCACGTCCCGCGCTCACGTCCCGCGCGCGGCCGGGAAGCGGCGAAGCGTTCGGCAGCGAACCAGCACGAGGACCCGGCCGGTCCCGTCCGCGGGCGGGACCCCATCCGGAAACCTGCCTCGGCGTCGGCCAGGGCGCCGTGTCGCCCGGCCCGGCCGCGCCGTCGTCCTACGGCCCCTGCGCTCCTACCGTGTGCCCGGTGCTTTGCGGGCCACGTAGACGGTGTTGGTCGAGGTGCCGCCCTGCAGGGGGTTGTCGAAGTCGACGACATGGGCCGCCGCTTGCGTGAAGACCTCCGTGAGCGTGGACGTGAACTGCTCGTCCGGCGGATCGTTGGACCACAGGGCGAACACCCCTCCGGGGTGGAGGTGTCCGGCGAGGGCACGGAGCCCGGGGGGTTGATAGAGGGCCGCGTGGCGCGGGTGGAGCACATGGCGTGGCGAGTGGTCGACGTCCAGCAGAACGGCGTGAAAGCGGCGGCCCGGAGCCTCGGGATCCAGGCCGCCGGGTTCGGCGGCCAGCGCGAAGAAGTCGCCGTGCGCCAGGCGGCAGCGGGGGTCCGAGGTCAGCCGGGCCCCGAGGGGTACCAGGTGCTGCCGGTGCCAGTCGATGACCTCGGCGAGCGCGTCGATCACCGTCAGCGAGCGCACCCGGGGGTCGTCGAGGGCCGTCCGGGCGGTGTAGCCGAGGCCGAGGCCGCCGACGACCACGTCCAGTTCGGGCCGTTCGGTGTGCGGCAGCTCGGCCAGTCCGAGTTCCGTGAGCGCGATCTCGCCGGCGGTGAAGAGGCTGGACATCAGGAACTCGTCGCCCAGCTTCACCTCGTACACGTCCTCCCCCGAGACCGGGTCGCGGCGGCGCCGCAGACTGATCTCGCCGATCGGCGTCGGCTGCCAGTCGATCTCCTCGAAGCGCAGGCCCATGCGTTCACCTTTCTGACGTTCGTGGACGCATGGGCGCCGTTGCGCGTGCGTGGCGACGGAGACCGCCCTGGCGTGGGAGCGGAGAGCGGGCAGCCGGGGCGGCGGGCCCGGTCAGGCGTCGATGATGACCGGGATGATCAGCGGCTTTCGGCGGTGCGTACGGAAGGCCCAGTTGGCCACGGCTCGGGCCACGAGCTGTTCCAGCTGGTGAGCGTCGCCGACGCCTTCCTGGGCGGCGTTGGCCAGGGTCTTCTCGATGACGGGGATGACCGGCTCGAAGGTCGTGTCGTCGTGGACGAAGCCGCGGGCCAGGAAGTCGGGAGCCTCGGCGAGGGCCCCGGTGTCGGCGTCGACGATGGCCACGACCGTGATGACGCCCTCCTGGGCGAGGGTGACCCGGTCCTTGAGGGACGCCTCGGTCGCGCCGCCGACCTCCATGCCGTCCACGTAGACGTTCCCGGCGGGCACCTTGCCGGTGATGGTGGCGCGGCCGTCGACGAGGTCGACGACGACACCGTCCTCCGCGATGACGACCCGGTCGGGGTCGACGCCGGTGCGGATGGCCAGGTCGGCGTTGGCCCGCAGGTGGCGGAACTCGCCGTGGACGGGCATGACGTTGCGGGGCCGGACGATGTTGTAGCAGTAGACGAGTTCACCGGCGCTGGCGTGACCGGAGACGTGCACCTTGGCGTTGCCCTTGTGGACGACGTTGGCACCCCACCGGGTCAGGCCGTTGATCACCCGGTAGATCGCGTTCTCGTTGCCGGGGATGAGGGAGCTGGCGAGCAGGACGGTGTCGCCCTTGCCGATGCGGATCGCGTGGTCGCGGTTGGCCATCCGCGACAGTGCGGCCATCGGCTCGCCCTGGGAGCCCGTGCACACCAGGGTGATCCGGTGGTCCGGCAGCTTCTCCAGTTCCTTGGCGTTCACGACCAGGCCTGACGGGACCTTGAGATAGCCGAGGTCGCGGGCGATGCCCATGTTGCGGACCATCGAGCGCCCCACGAAGGCGACCTTGCGGCCGTGCTGGTGGGCGGCGTCCAGGACCTGCTGGATGCGGTGCACATGGCTGGCGAAGCTGGAGACGATGACCCGGCGCGGCGCGGTACGGATCACCTGTTCGATCGCGGGGTTCAGCTCGCGTTCGGAGGTGGTGAAGCCGGGGACCTCGGCGTTGGTGGAGTCGGTGAGGAACAGGTCCACGCCCTCCTCGCCGAGGCGGGCGAAGGCACGCAGGTCGGTGATCCGGTCGTCCAGGGGGAACTGGTCCATCTTGAAGTCGCCGGTGTGCAGCACCAGGCCGGCCGCCGTCCGCAGAGCCACCGCGAGCCCGTCGGGGATGGAGTGGTTGACGGCGATGAACTCGCAGTCGAACGGGCCGAAGCCGCGCCGGTCGCCCTCGCGCACGCGCACCGTGCGGGGCCTGATGCCGTGCTCCTTGAGCTTGGCCTCCAGGAACGCGAGGGTGAGCTTCGAGCCCACGACCGGGATGTCCGACCGCTCCCTCAGCAGATAGGGCACGCCCCCGATGTGGTCCTCGTGACCGTGGGTGAGCACGACGGCCACGATGTCGTCCAGGCGATCCCGGATCGAGGTGAAGTCGGGCAGGATCACGTCGACCCCGGGCTGGTTCTCCTCGGGGAACAGCACACCGCAGTCCACGATCAACAGCTTGCCGGCATGTTCGAAGACGGTCATGTTGCGACCGATTTCGCCCAAGCCGCCCAAGGCGGTCACCCTCAGCCCGCCTCCGGGCAGTGGCGGGGCGGCTTTGAGTTCTGGGTGCGGATGGCTCATGACCTCACGTTACCGAAAAGAATGCCGGTGTGATCCACCACCCCGCTGCGGCGGGACGAGACGCGCCGCGACACCCGGGCGCCGGCGGAGGGCCGGGGTGCGGGCGGCGCCTTCCTCGCGCCGTCGGCGTACTGGTGTGCTCACACATGCGACTGCCGCTCGCAGTGCCGGTCGGGGACGCGCAGGGCCAGGAGAACAGGAGCCGACCACGGCCCGCGTACGGGATCCAGCCGGCGAGCCGCGGCACTGGTGCCGGCACCGGCACCGGCAAGGCCCACGGCAGGAGCGGGCGGTGACGGCAAAGGCTCCCGGAGGCGGTGCGGGCGCAGCGAGCTCCGCGCCGACCCCTTCCCGCATGACCACAAGAGAGGGCGAACCGGGATCAACAGCTGCGGCGGGTAAGGCTCTCGCCGAAGTCAAGTCACCCATCGGTTGGTCTGCGCGCGGACATCGGGGGCAGACGGCGGTGCATCGGCCCGATGCCTCTGGCCGACACCGCCGTATCGCGCCGACCCGTGGGAGACCTGATGCCGACCGCCGCACCGCACAGACCGGCCGACCTGCCCGGAGGGAGACCGGCAGCCGCCCGGACCGGCCGCTCGTTCGCGCTGCCCCGAGGCACCGGCCGGACCGCCGCGCGTATCGCGGCGCTGACGGTCTGCCAGGGCGCGCTGATGGTGGGACTCGGGCTGCTGATCACCGGACCCGCCCGCGGGCTGTGGCCGATGACCGTCGAGGACGACGTCAACGAGGGCTTCGAACACGCCCGGACCGGCACCCTGACCACCCTGTCGTTGTTCGGGTCGGAGGCAGGGAACACCCTCACGGTGATCGCCGTCACCGTCCTGGCATGTGCGGGTCTGCTCCTGATCCCCCGTCTGCCGATGTGGCGGCAGGCGGCCTTCCTGTCCGTCGCGGTGTCACTCCAAGCGCTGGTCTTCCTGGTCATCACCGAGTCGGTGGACCGCCAACGCCCCGACGTGCACCGCCTCGACGCCTCCCCGCCCACCTCCAGCTACACCTCCGGCCACACCGGGGCGGCCACCGCGCTCTACGGCGGACTGGCGGTGCTCGCGCTGTCCAGGCTCCGCGGGCCGTGGCGGCGGATCGTGGGCGCTCTGCTGCTTCTCGTGCCGGTGGCGGTGGCCGTCGCCCGCCTCTACCGCGGCATGCACCACCCCACGGACGTCGTGGGCGGGCTGGTCAACGGCAGCCTGTCCCTGATGATCGTCGGCCGTGCACTGTTCACCGACGGGAGCGTGACCGCTCCGGCCGGGGCGAGCCCCACGCCGTCCTTCGCGAGCGCGGAGGACGGGCCGGGCGCACCCGGCCCGGGCCGGACCGTGGTGATCTTCAACCCCACGGTGACCGGCGAAGCCGACCGCGAGGCGCTGCGGAGGGTCCTGGAACGGCACGGTCACCGCGCACCGGTGTTCACCGAGACCACGGCGGAGGACCCGGGGACCGGGCAGGCGGCCGACGCGGTCCGGGACGGCGCACGGCTGGTCGTGGTCTGCGGTGGTGACGGAACCCTGCGGGCGGCCGCGGACGCCCTGGCCGGCAGCGGTGTGCCGCTGGCCGTCGTGCCCTGCGGCACGGGCAATCTGCTGGCCCGCAACCTCGGCCTGCCGCTGTCCCCCACCGGCGCGCTCGACGCCGCCCTGTCGGGCACCCCGCACCGCCTCGACCTCGGCCGCATCGAGGGTGACGGTCTCACCGCCACCCACTTCGCCGCCATGGCCGGGGCCGGACTCGACGCCGAGATCATGGAGCACACCGACGACCGCGCCAAGTCCGTCCTGGGCTGGCCCGCCTATGTGCTGGCCGGAATCGGCACCCTGCGCACACCGCGGATGCGTCTGACCGTCCGGCTCGACGACGCGCCCGCCGTGCGCCGCACGGCCCGTATGGTGCTCATCGGCAACGTCGGGACCGTGCAGGGCGGGACGACGCTTCTGCCGGCCGCCCGCCCCGACGACGGTCGGCTCGACCTGCTGCTCCTCGACCCGCGCGGCGTCAGCGGCTGGATACGTGCGCTGGCGACGCTGGTGCGCGGCGGTGGACGTCCGTCCCGGCCGTCGACCGAGGAGACCGTCGTGGCGCGGGACGACGACGGCAGCGGCGTCCCGGTGGAGTTCTTCACGTTCCGCCGGGCCGAACTGACCTTCGACTCCACGCAGTCCAGAGAGCTCGACGGTGATCCGGTGGCACCGGGCCGCCGGCTCACCGCCGAGGTCAGGCCGGGCGCGCTGACGGTGCTGCTGCCCGCTGGAGGTGCGTGACATGGGTACCGCGACCAAGGTCCCCGAGACCCGTGACATGACCGGCGACGAACTGTCCGCGGACGAGGCGCTGGCGTCGCTGCGCCGCTACGGCCGCTGGGCCCTGCTGCGCGACTCCTTCGTCCGTTTCCGGTACGCCGACGGCTTCACCCATTCCCGCGCGCTCGCCCTGCAGACGGTCCTGTCGGTCATCCCGCTGACCATCGCGTTCGTCGGGCTCTCCACCACGCTGCACACCGAGAACATCGGCCGGATCGCCGAACTGACGATCCACCGGATCGCCGAGGGTCCCAGTGCCGACGTGGTCGACGACGCGCTCGACCGCAGCCGCCGCACGGCGGGCGACGGCGCGCAGCTCGCGCTCTGGTTCGGTCTGCTCTTCTCCCTGGTCAACACCACCACCGCGATGTGCCAGGTCGAGCGTGGTGCCAACCGGATCTACGGCAACGAGCGCGACCGCCCCTTCGGCCAGAAGTACCTGCGCGGTCTGGTGATGTCCGTCGGTGCCGGACTGCCGCTCGGGCTCGGGTTCATCGTCATGGTGGCCGGCGGTGACCTGGCCTCCGCGGCGGTGACCGTCTACCGGCTCGACGGCGGCGCCCAGAGCGCCTGGGAGATACTGCGCTGGCCGTTCGGGCTGCTGCTCGCGCTCATCTCGGCCAGCGTGATCTTCCGCCGGTCGCCCCGGCGCAGACAACCCGGCTACACCTGGCTGGCCTTCGGCGCCGCCGTGTACCTGGTGCTGTGGACGGCGCTGACCTGGCTGCTGAGCCTCTATCTGGGGATCAGCGGCTCCTTCGACACGGTCTACGGCCCGCTCAGCGCCTTCATGTCACTGCTGCTGTGGGCCTATCTGACCTCCATCGCCCTTTTCCTCGGGCTGGCTTTCGCCGCGCAACTGGAGGCGGCGCGGGCCCTGCAGGCCGGTCCGATCGAACCTGATCCTGGAGTCTGAATGGTTGTGCGAGCCGCGGTCCAGAACCTGCGAGACCGTCGCCGCCGGGCGGCCGACCGCCACTTCGGCGTCCGGCTGTTCGCGGCGGCAGCCGTCGCCGCCGTCGCCGCCGTGCCCTTCGCGCTGCTGCTCGTGCTCGTCGAGGGCCAGTGGCAGCCGCTGCGCCGCCTGGACGCGGGCGCCGCTCAGCGACTGCACCACACGGCGGTGACCCACCCCGCGTGGACCGGCTTCCTGCGCTTCCTGTCCGACTGGGTCTGGGACCCGGCCGTCCTGCGGACGGTCGTCGCGCTGCTGACCCTCTGGCTGGCGTACCGCAGGGCCTGGCGGCTGGCCGCCTGGTCCGCCGTGACGGCCGTGGCCGGCGGGCTGATCGGACTGCTGGTCAAGACGGTGGTCGAGCGGGCCAGGCCGTCTTTGGAGGATCCGGTGGCGCACGCTCCGGGGTTCTCCTTCCCGTCGGGTCACGCGATGACGGCCACCACGTCGTTCGCCGTCCTGCTGCTGGTCCTGCTGCCGTTGGTGCCACGCGCCTGGCGGCCCCTGTGCTGGTGCGCCGCCGTGCTGTCGGTGCTCGGCGTCGGCTTCACCCGGGTCGCGCTCGGCGTGCACTGGTTCAGCGACGTGGTGGGCGGCTGGCTGCTCGGCCTGGCCGTCGTCGCCCTCACCGCCTGGGCCTTCGAGGCCTGGCGCGCCGAGGTCGGCCGGACCCACGCCGACGTGAGCGACGGGCTGGAGCCCGAACTCGTGGAGGCCCACCCCGAGCGGTGACCGCCGGCGACCGGCGGGAGGATCGGGCGGGAGGGGGCTTTCCCCTCCCCCCGCCGTCGGCCTCACCCTGCGACGGAGATCGTCACCCTGGCCGACGTCGGCCAGGGCACCGGTTTCTGCGGCCCCGCGCACACGAGAGTGGTGGCGGTCGAGCCTCACCCGTGACCGATGCCCTTGCGGCCCGCACGGAGGTGCGGCGAGGGGCGCCCCCGACGCCGAGACGCGCTGGACGGCCCTCCCCGACCGACAGCACCCACCGCCGGCGCGAGACGCCGGTGCCCGGGACAGGTCCGGTCCGGTCCGGCCGTACCGGCGGGACGCTCCTGACCCCCTGCCGGGCCCTCACGGCAGACTGCCCGTTTCCGAACCGTGACGATCGGCGTCCGTGCCGCCCTCACCTGCACTGTCGTACACCCCGCCCTCGCCTAAACACTCGATGTATACATACCGCGTATACACAGAGTGTAGAGTCGGGATCATGTCCATCGGTCATACCCTTTTGGGTCTCCTGGAGGTCGGGCCGCGCCACGGCTACGACCTCAAGCGGGCCTTCGACGAGAAGTTCGGTCACGACCGGCCCCTGCATTACGGCCAGGTCTACTCGACGATGTCCCGGCTGCTGAAGAACGGTCTCGTCGAGGTCGACGGGATCGAGGCCGGCGGCGGTCCCGAGCGCAAGCGCTACGCGATCACCGACGCCGGCATCACCGACGTAGAGCGGTGGCTCGCGACCCCGGAGAAGCCGGAGGCCTACCTCCAGTCGACCCTCTACTCCAAGGTCGTCCTCGCCCTGCTCACCCGGCGCGACGCCGCCGAGATCCTCGACACCCAGCGCTCCGAGCATCTGCGCAGCATGCGGATCCTCACCGACCGCAAGCGCCAGGGCGACCTGGCGGATCAGCTGATCTGCGACCACGCCCTGTTCCACCTGGAAGCCGACCTGCGCTGGCTGGAACTGACCGCCGCCCGACTCGACAGACTCCGTGAGGCCGTGACCCCATGACGACTTCTCCCGCCGGTCCCCTGCTCACCGCCCACGACCTGCGCAAGGCGTACGGGCCGACCCACGCGCTGGACGGCGCCGAGTTCTCCGTACGCCCCGGCGAGGTCGTCGCCGTCATGGGTCCCTCCGGGTCCGGCAAGTCCACGCTGCTGCACTGCCTCGCCGGGATCGTGCAGCCCGACTCCGGGTCGATCACCTACCGGGGGCGCGAACTGACGACGATGAGCGATGCCCGGCGCAGCGCGCTGCGCCGCTCCGAGTTCGGGTTCGTGTTCCAGTTCGGTCAGCTGGTGCCCGAGCTGACCTGCGTGGAGAACGTCGCCCTGCCGCTGCGGCTGAACGGCTCCTCCCGCAAGGCCGCGGAGCGGACCGCGCTCGGCTGGATGGAGCGCCTGGAGGTCGACGACCTCAGGTCCAAGCGTCCCGGCGAGGTCTCAGGCGGCCAGGGCCAGCGCGTTGCCGTGGCCCGCGCGCTGGTCACCGGGCCGAGCCTGCTGTTCGCCGACGAACCCACCGGCGCGCTCGACTCCCTCAACGGCGAACGCGTGATGGAACTGCTGACCGGCGCGGCGCGCTCGACCGACGCCGCCGTCGTCCTCGTCACCCACGAGACACGTGTGGCCGCCTGGTCCGACCGCGAGATCGTCGTCCGCGACGGCAAGTCCCGCGACATGGAGCGTGCCGTATGAGTCCTCGCCAGTGGGCCGTGGACCTGGCCATGGGGGCCCGCTTCGCCGTCACCGGCGGACGCGAGAGCTGGGTTCGGATGACGCTCACCGCCGTCGGCGTCGGCCTCGGCGTGGCACTGCTCCTGCTGTGCACCGCCCTGCCCAACGTGTTCGCCGCCCGCCACGAGGTGGAGGCCGCCCGCTTCGACTACACGTACTCCGACAAGCCTCTGCCGAAGGCCGACGACACCTTCCTGATCGCCGCCACCGACACCGTCTGGCACGACGACGACGTCCGCGGCCGGCTCGTCGAGCCCGAGGGCGGGCGGGCGCCGCTGCCCCCGGGGGTCGACAGCTTCCCGGGCAAGGGCGAGATGGTGGTCTCCCCCGCGCTCAAGGACCTGCTCGCCTCGGACGGCGCCGAGCTGCTGCGGGAGCGGCTGCCGTACAGGATCACCGGCACGATCGGCGAGAGCGGACTCATCGGCTCGCACGAACTGGCTTACTACGCGGGCGCCTCGGGGCTGAAACTCACGGACTTCTCCCCGGTGTACCGGCTGTCGGAGTACGGCAACCCGGACGCGACACCCGAGAAGACCGACCCCGTGCTGCTGCTCATGGTCCTGGTCGTGTTCGTGGTGCTGCTGACCCCGGTCGCCGTGTTCATCGCCGCCGCCGTCCGCTTCGGCGGCGAGCGCCGCGACCGGCGGCTGGCCGCGCTGCGCCTGGTCGGTTCGGACCGCCACATGACGCGGCGGATCGCGGCGGGCGAAGCACTCGCCGGAGCCCTGCTCGGCCTGGTCGTCGGCACCGGCTTCTTCCTGCTCGGCCGTCGGACGCTGGGCTCCACCGAGGTGCTGGGCGTGAGCGTCTGGCCCAGCTACCTCGATCCCTCCCCCGTGCTCGCCGCGCTGGTCGCGGTGGCGATCCCGGTCGCCGCCGTGCTCGTCACGCTGCTCGCGATGCGCGGCGTGGTGGTGGAGCCGCTCGGCGTCGTCCGCTCGGCCAAGCAGCGCCCCCGCCGGCTGTGGTGGCGGCTGCTGCCGCCGCCGGCCGGTCTCGCGATGCTCTACCCGATGATCGGCAAGGGCCGCGAGAACGGCGACTTCAACCAGTACCTCGTCACCGGCGGCGTGCTGCTGCTGCTGATCGGCATCACCGCGCTGCTCCCCTGGGTCGTGGAGGCGGTCGTCGTCCGCCTCGGCAAGGGCGCGCTGTCCTGGCAGCTCGCGGTACGGCGGCTGCAGCTGAGCAGCGGAACCGCCGCACGCATGGTCAACGGCATCGCCGTCGCCGTGGCCGGAGCCATCGCCCTGCAGATGCTGTTCACGGGAACGCAGAGCCAGTACACCAAGGCCACCGGCAAGGATCCCGGCCGGGTCCAGATGCAGGTCGACTTCAGCGACCGCAAGCCGCTGTCCGGTGTCGAGCGTGAATTCAGCGGCACCGAGGGGGTACGGGCCGCGGTGGCCCTGGCCGTCTCGCAGTACGGGGACGCGCGTCGCGACCCGAAGAACAGCAACGGCCTGACCGTGGGCAACTGCACCGCCCTGCGCGAACTCGCCACGCTTCCGTCTTGCAAGGACGGCGACGTGTTCGTCACGCGAACGAGAAGCCACTACGCCTCCCCCGGCAACGCCGACGAGATCGCCGTGGTGAAGCCCGGTCGGCAGCTCTACGTCGACCCGTCGTACGAGGACGCCACCGAACGCGGCATCGAAGTGCCCTGGACCGTTCCGGCGAACGTACGGGTGGTGGACCCGCGCAAGGACTCACTGCAGGACGCCAACAGCCTGCTGGTCACTCCCGGCGCACTGCCCGCCGAGGCCGCGCCGGCGTTGTTCTCGGACGGGGTCTATCTGCGTCTGGACCCGTCGGTGCCGGACTCACGGGAGTACATACGCAATGTCGTCGCCCGCATCGACCCCCTGGCGCGCACCTACAGCTGGTCGGCGACCCAGGAGGACGCCAAGTACGCCTCCCTGCGCACCGGCCTGTTCGTCGGCTCCGCCTTCGTGCTGGCACTGATCGGCGCGAGTCTGCTGGTCTCCCAGCTGGAGCAGCTGCGCGAGCGCCGGAAGCTGCTCTCCGCGCTGGTCGCCTTCGGCACCCGGCGCCGCACGCTGAGCCTGTCGGTGCTGTGGCAGACGGCCCTCCCGGTGGGACTCGGCCTCGTGCTGGCGACGACGGTGGGCATCGCCCTCGGCTCGGTGCTGCTGAAGATGACCCGTACACCGGTGACCATGGACTGGGCGAGCGTCCTGACCATGACCGGCGTGGGTGCGGCGGTGGTCGGGGTGGTCACGCTGCTCAGTCTGCCGCCGCTGCTGCGGATGATGCGCCCGGAAGGCCTGCGCACGGAATGACCCCTCACACGTCCCCCGAAGTGGGCCCCTCCTGCCGGGGGGCCCACCCGTGCGGTCAGGCGAGTCGGTCCTGCGGTTGACCGACGTCTTCGCGGGGCCCGAGCCGTCACAGGCCGCCCTCGGCACGTGCGATCAGGTCGGCGATACGGGCTTACATCCGCGGCGGGTTGGAGTACATCGGGAAGTGGGCGCAGTGCTCGATCTCGGCGAGTTCGACGCCGCCTTCGGCCAGGGCGGGGATCGAGTGCGGCCTCGGCGTCACCGTCGTACCCGCCGCGGCCTCCGCGTCCCACCCCGCCGTTCGGTTCAGACCCCTCCACACGACGACGCCCATCGAACTCACCGCCATGACCCGCTCCGCCCCCGGCGCCCTCGCCGAACGCCTCACCTCCCTCGCGACCGGGCTGACCACAACGCAGGCACCACCGCCGCACGGCTGATGCTCCCCCGCGCCGCGTACGCCGCATTTCGGGAGAGCGGCGCCGTCCTGGATTGCCCGCCGTCACGACATCCCGGTTTGTTAACCTGCTGCGATGAAAGAGGTGTTGGACGAGGGGCCGTTCTTTCACGGCACAAAGGCCGAACTGCGGGTCGGAGATCACCTCACCGCCGGGTTCCGTTCCAACTACCGGCCGGAAATCGTGATGAACCACATCTACTTCACCGCGTTGCGCGACGGCGCGGGACTCGCCGCCGAACTCGCCGTCGGCGACGGGGCCCCACGGGTCTATGTCGTCGAGCCGACCGGGGAGTTCGAGAACGACCCGAACGTCACCGACAAGAAGTTCCCCGGCAATCCCACCCGCTCCTTTCGCAGCAGGGAACCGCTCCGGATCGTCGGCGAGGTCACCGACTGGACGCGACAGACACCCGAAGCCCTCCGGATGTGGCAAGACCGGCTGGCCGCAATGCGGCTGGACGGCCGCGCCGAAATCATCAACTGAGGCCTGTTCCGCGGCTGCTGGAGCACGAACCAGCCATGCGGAGCGAAGGGATCCGCCTGGCCTTCGGCGCCGACGGCCCCTCGTAGGCTGCCGCTGGTGCGGGCAGACATCCGCCGGTCGACGGGAGTTCAGGCGTAGGCGTCCTCGACGGCGACGCGTCGCACGGTGCGCAGCGTCGACCGGAGACTGTCCGGATCGGTCGAGCCCAGAGCGAGGCGGATCGCTTGCGGTGTGTGCGTCGAGGTGGTGAACGGCTCGGCCGTGGACACCGAGATGTGCTGCCGCGCGAGGGTGGCGGTGAGGCGATCGGCGCGTGCTTCGTCCGGCAGCGGCAGCCAGGTGAAGTAGGACGAGGGATGGCTGATGAGGGGCAGGCCGGCCAGCTCTCGTCGGGCGAGTGCTTGGCGGGCTTTGGCGTCGTCGCGTTTCTGCGCTTCCAGGTGGTCCACCGTGCCGTCCTCCAGCCAGCGGCAGACGATCGCCGTGGTGAGGGCCGGGGTGTTCCAGGTGGTCGCCCGGATCGCGCGTTCGAGCGAGGGCACCAGGGCGGGCGGGGCAACGACGAAGCCGACCCGGAGGCCGGTGGCGACGCTCTTGGACAGTCCCGAGACGTAGACGGTGATGTCCGGCGCGGTTGCGGCCAGGGGCGGTGGCGGATCCTCCACCAGGTACGCGTACGAGGCGTCTTCGACGATGAGCGGACCGTACTGTCGAGCGATCTTGATGAGGCGGGTCCGGTCAGGTGCCGGCATGACCCAGCCCAGAGGGTTGTGCAAGGTGGGCATGGTGTAGATCGCGCGAACGGGGCGCGTCGCGCACAGCTTCTCGAGGGCATCGAGATTCGGCCCGTCGGCTGTTGCGGGTATCGGTTCCAGGTCGAGATGAAAGGCATGGGCGAGCACCTTGAATCCCGGGTAGGTGAGTGCGTCGACCGCGACGACGTCGCCGGCGTTCAGCGCGGCCATGACGGTGATGGCCAGGCCGTGCTGCGCGCCGTTGGCGACGAGGATCCGATCCCCGCCGGTGGTGATACCTCGGCGCCTCAGGTGCCGGGCGATCGCGGCTCTGTCCTGGGGACGGCCTCGATGTGGCTGGTAGCGCAGCAGGGAGTCGAGATCACCGGAGGTGGCCACCTCTCGCAGCGCCTGCCGGAGGAGATCGGCTTGGCCCGGAAGCGACGGATAGTTGAAGTTGAGGTCCACCGCATCCGTGGCGACGACCTGTTGATCGATGCCGTGACCGGCGGGAACCGCGATATCCCGGACGAAGGTGCCGCGGCCCTGTTCCCGGCTCACCAGGCCCATCAACTCCAGCTCGGCGTACACCCGCGTCGCGGTCACGACGGCGATGCCCTCACGAGCGGCGAGCCCCCGGTGTGTCGGCAGGCGCTCGCCCGAGGCGAGGCGCCCGCCCCGGATGTCGGATGCGAGCGCGTCGACCAGCGCTTTGTACCGCGAGGCTGCCATGCACCGCATTGTATGCATGACAATTCTTTGACTGTCCTGTTCGTGGGTCCTTACGGTCAAGGCCCCTACCGGGAGGACAATCGCCGTGCACATCGCCATCCTCACCTTCGAGGGCTACAACGAGCTCGACTCCCTGATCGCGCTCGGTGTGCTCAACCGCATCAAGACCGACGACTGGCGCGTCACCATCGCCACCCCAAGCCCCACTGTGACGTCGATGAACGGAGTGACCATCCAACAGATGTCCACTCTCGAGGAGGCGTGCACCGCTGACGCCGTCATCGTCGGCAGCGGCATCGCCACCCGCGAGGTCGTCGAAGACCCGGCGATCATGAGCATCCTGCGTCGCCTGGACCCCTCGCGCCAGCTCATCGCGGCCCAGTGCTCCGGAGCGCTCGTGCTGGCCAAGCTCGGCCTGCTCGACAACATCCCCGCCTGCACCGACCTGATCACCAAACCCTGGGTCGTCGCCGCCGGCGTCGAGGTGCTCAACCAGCCTTTCTACGCCAAGGACAACATCGCCACAGCCGGCGGCTGCCTTGCCTCGCACTACCTCGCCGCCTGGATCATCGCCCGCCTGGAGGGCAACGACGCCGCCGAAAGCGCGCTGCACTACGTCGCCCCGGTCGGCGAGAAGGAGGAATACATCGAGCGCGCCTGGCGCAACATCACCCCCTACCTGCCCGCTGCGACACCGGCGCTCGCCTGAACGACCGGCCGCGGACAGCCATCCGTTACCGTCTGGCCATGACGGTCGAACAGTTGGGGGGCGGCTTCGTCGCCGTGGTGACGGGCGTCCTGTGCGTGGTTTTCGCGTTCGAGGCTCTGCGTCGCTGCCTCCTGAGGCTGCGCGGTGTCAGCACTACTGCCGAGTTGGTCAGGTTCCGCACCACAGTGGCGGAGGACGGCGACCTGCTGTATTACCCGGTGGTCGCCTTCACGTTGCCGAACGGCGTGGAAATCGAGGCGGAGGGTGAAGGCGTGTCCCGTCCGCCCCACGGCACGCAGGAGGGCGACCGCACCGAGGTCGTCTACGACCCAGCGGTACCGAGCAGCATCGTCCTTGAGCGTGACCGTTGTCGGGTCCCGCAGGATCAAGTGCACCTCATCGTCGACCAGCCGGACTCCATCTTGCGCGCGGCGGCCGCCTCCGGGTTCGCGTCGGTGGTCGTCTCCGGATCCATTTCGTCGATGTGTTCGAGCTGCGCCCGCGCCAGCGGTCGCCGACCTTGTCGCCGCAGGCGACTGCCCGCAGGCGACTGCCCGCAGGAGCATCGCGTACACGGTCGGTTCGGCGGCCGGGCCGGCCGAGGCAGGGAAGACGTCGAAGTCCTGCGGAACTCGTCCCCCTGCCTCCCAGCCGTCGCCTGAGCCTGCCGAGTTCCGTCTGGAGACTCTTCGGACTCAGCCGCCGCTCTTGCGACGGAACGACCGCTGGCTCGCGGCCGGGCCGTGCGCGCCGTGGATCTTCGACGTGTCGGTGTTCGTAGCGAGGTCGGCGGCGTCCGCCTGCTTACCCCGCTTGCGCGCCAGGGCCTCCCGGAACTTGCGCTTCAAGTCGTACTGACCGTCGTCGTCGGGCGAGAGGGCACGGCTCTCGCCGTCAACCGGCTCCGAGCCTTCGGGCAATGGAGACTCTGCGGCCATGGTGACCTCCTGGGACTGGACAGTGGAAAGCACAGCTTGTCATGGCGAGCACCGCCCAAGGCACCAACCCGTCCCGCACTCGCCAACCGCCGGGGGCGGATGATTGGCGCTGAACGTGCATGAGGACCCTCCCCGCCACCGCTCTGCGCACAACGGTGAGGTCGACGCCGTACAAGTCCTGAGTGCGGCGCTCAGCACTGACGACGACACGTGAGTCGTTCCGTCGGCTCGACACCGGAGGACGAGGCCATGTTCGACAACATCGCCGGACTACGCCCCGAGGAAGCCGCGCGCTGGGCCACGCTGGTCGAGGAGTCCCGACCGATCCTCGAACATGACGGGATGGAGGCTGTCCAGGCCTTCCTGGCCGAGCACGGAACGAGCACCGTCCAGGCGATCGCTATCACACGGGCTCTCCTGGGACAGGCGGAAACACCGCTTCAAGTCGCCATCGAGATCGTGACCACGAGTACGGTTCGGCAATAGCTGGGCGAGATCGAAGGGCCCACTCGGCATCTGCCGCCATTTTGTCCAGGTCGACAGGTATCAGGTTCTCGGTCGGCTTGCGGGGCATCCGTCCGGGGACATGAAGGGCGACGAGCACCCTCCGGCGTCTATCGGCACGTCCTCGGGAGACATCACCCGCACACACCACCTGCACTGCAGCTCAGCTCGAGCGCCCGCGGCGGTAAGGCGCCTCACCGCTTCCGTCGCGGCCTCGAACCATGTCCGGGCGACAACCGTCGTCGGGGCGGCTTCGAGCAACTGCTTGCTTCGCCATGCGCTCAGTCCGGTCACCGTCCGAACCGCTCGGACAAGGTCGATCCCCCGATCGCCTCCAGAAGACAGCAGCACGTCGAAATCAGGCTCCTCCACCAGCACCTCCATCGAACGCAGCCGTATTCCCTGGTGGCCAGACGGCCCCGACGGCCCCAACGGCCCCAACGGCACTCAGACCATGCTGCTTGCCTCCGCTCTCGGACTCCAGCGGGCAGACCGGCCGCACCCACGGGCTCAGCAACATGCGGAAGGGGCCCGGCAGACGCCGGGCCCCTTCCATTCGTAGCGGGGACAGGATTTGAACCTGCGACCTCTGGGTTATGAGCCCAGCGAGCTACCGAGCTGCTCCACCCCGCGTCGGTAATGCCACCCTACACGTGATCCACGCGGTGCTGCGCCGGGCGGCCGTCCCAGCCGTGAGCGATGCTCTCGGCCTGCGGCTTCTTCTGCGAAAGAGGCGGGCCCGCCTCTTTCGCGAGCGGTGCCGGGGGCCGGCGCCATCCGGTCTCAGCCCGCGGGGACGCCGCCTTCGGTGCGGGAGGCGCTCTCGGTCGCCGCCATGTCCTGTGTGCCGATGACGCCGAGCAGCTCAAGCTTTGCGGCGCCCTCGGTGCCGGGCGGGGCCGTGAACCACAGGAGGCGCTGGCGGCCGTCCTCGCTGAACAGACTGTGGCAGTCCAACTCGATGACGCCCAGCGTGGGGTGCACGATGCGCTTGTGATCGGTGCGGCGCAGGCCGACGTCGTGGGTGTCCCACAGGGCGGCGAACTCCGCGCTCCGCCGTCGCAGGGCGGCCGTCACGCCGATGACCTCGGTGTCTCGGCTCCGGCGGGCGGCGACCGCCTGAAGGTCGGCGACGAAGACCCGTGAGTGGTGCCGATGGTCCTCGGGCGGGTAGATCCCGCGGGCAGCCGGATCGGTGAACCAGCGGTACGCGAACCCGGTCGCGGGGCCACGCGGTTCCGGAGCCCGGCCGAGCAGCGCCACGGCCAGATCATTCTGGACGAGGGTCTCGTGCAGGTCGGTGATGACCTGGGCCGGGGTGGTGGCCAGCCGGTCCAGCAACCCGAGCAGGGCGGGCTGGACGTGCCGCGTGCTCGCGCCGTGCGCCGACGCGGGCAGCGGCCGGTCGGCGAGATGGAACAGGTGGTCACGCTGGTCGCCGTCCAGCCGCAGCGCCCTGGCGAGGGCGGCCAGTGTCTGGGACGAGGGCTGAGCGCCGCGTCCGCGCTCCAGTTCGGTGTAGTAGTCGGCCGACAGACCCGCCAGTTGCGCCACCTCCTCGCGCCGCAGGCCGGGCACCCGGCGCCTGGGCCCGGCGGGCAGGCCGACGTCGGCCGGCCGGATCCGATCACGCCGGGACCGGAGGAACGCCGCAAGCTCGGGAAGGTTCACGCGTTCATCGTCGCCTCTCCGACGGGGTCGGAGCCAGGGGCTGATGACCCCTGGGTGGGCTCAGCCCTGGCCGGAGCCTGCGACCCGGACGGATGGTTGCCCCATCCAGGGTCCGCCTCCTGCTCGTGGTGAGCAGCTCAGGCTCCCCTGCACGAAGAGAGAGCAGCACCATGCCATTCGCGAACTTCAAGGTCCCCGCCGGCGCCCTCACCGCAGAGCAGAAGGAGCAGATCATCACGCGCACCACCGACCTGTACGCCGAGATCTTCGGCGACCGCGCCCGCGCCACCACCCTCGTACTGGTCGAAGAGGTCGCCGACGCCGGCTGGGGCATCGGCGGTGGTGTCCTGACGCTTGCCAAGATCCGGCAGACTCCGCAGGAGTGACGGTCCGGCCGGCCGGTCGCCGCCCCCGCGGCGCGGCGGCATGCGCCGCCCCGTGCCGGGACGCGGCACTGCGCCGTGGCTGTGGCCGTGGCTGCCTTGGCCGTGGCCACGTGTCCCGTCCCGGCACGAGTGCCTCCCCCCTCCCTCCCCCGCCGAGCTGCATCCCCGGGCGTCGTAGGCGCAGTCGACCGACGCGATGAAAGCCGGGAAGCCGGACCATTCCACGTCCGGGGGAAGCCGGGGATGGCCTCCGTACTGTCCGACGACGGGAGCATCGGAGTCGTCCGTCGACCGCAGTTCCCAGCGCGGACGGGCGAGCCGCAGAGACCTGTCGAGAAGACGCTCGGGCACGTCTCGCTTGTGAGCCGCCGCGCGATATTCGTCAAGTGCGTTCATGGGCCGACAGTCTGCCTCGGCGGTCCGACACACCCCGCTTGTCGTCGACCCGCCTCGAGCACCGAAGCTCGCAAGCAGGCACTGCCGGTGTCCCCCGCCTCGTTCTCGGCACCCTGGACGTCGTCATCGGTGTCCGTCGGTTCGCGCTGGTCGGCGTCGCCACGGCTGCCTGAAGGTACTGCCTCGGGTACCGGGCGGGGCGGGTTCAGGGGGTGGTGTCGGCGGCCGGGGAGCGGCCGACGAGGTAGATGCGGTTGCGGAGTTCGCCCTCCGCCCAGTCCAGGTCGGCGCGCAGGTCGAGCCAGACCTGGTCCTTGCGCTCGCCGGGCCGGTCGAGTCCGACGGCGACCCAGGAGAACGCGCCCTGGAGGATCTCCCGTCTGCGTCCGGGGCTGGTCACGGAGAGCGCGAAAGCCAGGGCGATACCGGCCCGGGTGACGGTCATCTTCGTCTCGTCGTCGGGTCGCGGACGGCCTCCGGTGAGGTAGCGCGGAGCGTCGAGGACCTTGATCCACTCCAGGACCGCTCCAGGGACCTGTTCGTCGAGGATCCCCGCGACGGAGTCACGTACGGCGACGGCGGGCTGCTGACCGAGCCAGTCCAGCCAGTGCGTGGAATCCGTGAGCTCGGCGAAGTCGTCCTTGGGCGGGCCGTAGTTCGGATTCTCCACGAACTCGCCCGTCAGTTTCCCGTCCTGGCCGACCCGCCAGACACCTTGGACGGCTTCCCCCGGGACGTATGCGTTCGGGTCACCGATGAGGTCGGGGTCGATCACCGCAACCGATCCGCCCGGGTTCGCGGCCGCCTCCGCGACGAGCTCGGGCGGAGGCGACTGCAGGATGCGACGCCGCTCGGCCGACATGTCCCCCACGTGAGCACTCCTTCGACTGGTTCGTACGGGGCGTCAGCACCGCCCCGCCCGAGGCATGTTTCCACGAGCGCCGCTGGCCGGGGTCTCAGGGGGTGGGTCGTGGCCGGCCCTCACGGCCGGGGTCGGGCGCCGCCCTTGAGCCCGCCGTGCAGTCAGTGCCGCCGTGCGGGCGTGGCCTGCTTGACCTGCCTGGCCGCCGCCTGCAAAGTCGGGATGCGGCACCACAGCAACACCGCCTCACCCTGCCGACCGGGCCGCCCGTCCACAGGTGGCAGGCGGCCCAGACACCCAGGAGCGGCTGATCCGATGGTCCTCGACCTGGTTGTCATCGGTACCGCCATCAGCCTGGGGCCTCTGCACAACAGCGCCTTCATTCTGCTGCTCTCCTCGCGGCGTGGCGTTCGCCAGGGTCTGGCGTTCCTGTTGTCGTGGCTGGCCAACCTGGTGGTGGTGATCGCCTGCGTGGTGCTGCTGACCGGTGGTCAGCCCCCTGCCCGTCACAGCGTGCCCTCCACCGCCGTGCTCGCTGTGAAGCTCGCGATCGGCGTGGCCCTGGTGCTGTACGGCGCGTACCGGCACCGCCGACCGCCCCCTCCGCACGGCCCGCCGCGGTGGACCGCCCGGATCGACGACGCCTCCCCGGTCACGGCGGCCGGTCTGGCGTGGCTGTTGCAGCCCTGGGCACTGGTCGGCGCCGGCGCGGCGACCGCCGTCGACGCGAACCTCTCGACCCTCGGCGACTGGCTCGCGCTGACCGGCTACTGCCTGCTGGCCACGCTCTCCCTCATCGTCATGGAGTTGTACGTGGTCTGGGCGCCCGTCGTGGCGAACGCCCGGTTGAACGCCTTGCGGACCTGGATGGAGCAGCACCAGGAACAGCTGATCGTCACGCTCTCCCTGCTCTTCGGTCTGTGGCTGACCGCCCGGAGCATCGCCGAACTGGTCAACTGACCCGCGCTCCGCACGCGTCGCCGGGAGGGCTATGGGGGGCGAGTGGTCAGCGTCGCTCCAACGGCTCCGTCCGGGCCACCACCCGCCCCGACTGCCCCACCGGATGCCTCGGCGTCCAGGGTTCCCTCGCCGCCGGTGACCCGGGAAGCAGTGCCCGCGACGCTCTCATCGCCTGGCGCAACGAGCACACCTCCCATCTCCGCGACCGGTTCCGGCAAGCCGTCGACGAAGGAGACCTGCCCCCCGGCAGCGATCCCGAGCTACTCGCCCGCTACCTCATGGCCGTGGCGAACGGCATCGCCGTCCAAGCCGCGAGCGGCGCCAGCCGCGAGCAACTCCAGCAGGTGGCCGACATGGCCCTGCGGAGCTGGTCACCCGCCTGACGGATCCTGCGGCCGAAGGCTTCGGCAGGGGGTGGGGGGCGACCCGCCGGCCCCGTGGCTTCAGCCTCGAGGATCGGGGGGCGCTCCCCAGCACCGCGGCAGGGCCGAGGCCTGGGTTGGGCGCCTCACTGCTCGTCCAGTGAGGACTGCCGGGCAAGGAACTCCTCGAACGCCGCCTTCTGCTTCGGATCCATGAAGCCCTGGCGGACGGTACGGGCCTGCTCCTGGAGCCAGTGCGCCTCACCGGGGCCCAACAGCTCGGCGACCACCGCTCCTCCGCGAGCGACCGCCGTGCGTCCCCCCGCGCGACGACGAAAGAGCGTGAACGCGCCGAACTCCCTTGGGTGGGACGGTTCCGGCGCCTCCGCCTCGGCCCGGTTCTCGCCCCCGGCGCCTCCCGGCGGGTAGGCGGTGGGAGCCCAGTGCTCCCAGAGCGCCAGCGTCGCCGCGGGCACCAGCACGGCGCATTCCGCCTCTTCGACTCCCTCCCACATGAACGTGACTGAGACGGGCTCACCGACCGCCTCGGCCAGCCCGAGCACCCTCTCCACCTCATCGTCGACCGGGAACCCCGCCACCACGTCGATCTGAATACCCATGGCGCCCGAGGCTAACGGCCACCCCTGACACGCCGACACCATCGAGTCGGTAAACCCGGCCGCTTCCGTTGCCGGGCGGCAGACCCGAGGCCGGTGGGGCGTCACCGGACCAAGAGTCCCTGTACGTCCAACCCTTGTACGTCCGGCCCCTGGCCGCCCTGACCGTAGCGCTCCCGTTTCGGGCTCACGACGAAGTCGGCCCCAGCGCCGGGGGACGACGTGGCCGGTGAGCCGCGCCTCTGTCTCCGGGTGGCGGCGCCGACATACTGCACGGCGGCCTCAGGAACCGACGCCAGGTCGGGTAGTCCGACCCGGCCTCAGGAGCCGAGGCCGGGTCGGACTACCCGACCTCGACCGTGGAGTCCTCCGGGTGGCCGCGTGGGGCCGGTGTCATGGTGCGGGCCGGTTCCGCCGGTTCCTGCGTGTCGGAGGCCGGTTCCTCGTCGGCCGCCGGGCGCAGGCATTCGATGAGGTAGTCGCCGGTGTCGGGGTCGAGGGTCACGCCGTGGGTCTCGCTGCGGAATCCGGGAAAGCGGCGATCGAAGGATTCCAGGGCCGAGAGGTACCGCAGCAGCGGGCCGTCGGGGGCGCCGATGTTCTCGCCGGGCATCAGGACGGGAATGCCCGGCGGAGTGACGGTGACCATCGCGGCGGCCACCTGGCCCGGCGCCTCCGTCAACCGCAGGCGGTGGGTGCCGCCGCGGATCAGGCGCTGGTAGCAGAGCTGCGGTGGAGCGACCGGTTCCGGCAGCTGCTGGAAGGCGGTGTCCAGCAGCTCGACGAGACGGGCGGAGCGCAGGTGGTCGTGCATGTCCTGGCACAGCTCGCGCAGGGTTCGCCCGGCGTAGCGCCTGGGGTGCTCGGCGACCAGTGCGGGCAGGGCCCGGTCGAGGGGGGCGTCCTGGTCGTAGAGGGCCTTGAAGTCCATCAGGGCGTCGAGGAGGGTGCCCCATTTGCCCTTGGTGATGCCCATGGAGAACAGGACGAGCGTCGTATAGCTGTCGGTCTTCTCCACGACGATGTGCCGGGTGGCCAGATACGCGGTGAGCACGCGTGCCGGGATGCCCCACTCGCCGGTCGTGCCGGTCGCGTCGATGCCCGGGCAGGTCAGGGTGACCTTGATCGGGTCGAGCATGCAGTAGCCGTCGGTCAGCCCCGGGAAACCGTGCCAGGCGGCTCCGGGTTCGAGATGCCAGCAGGCCGGCTCCGTGCGCAGCAGGTCGGCCGGGGCCTCGTCGAAGGGCAGCCGGGTGCCGGTGCCCGGGTCGGTGACCGTCTCGGGCTGCCATACGCCGAAGAACCACGGGGGCCGGTCCCCGGCCGCCTCGATACGGCGCCCGATGCGGACCATCTCCTGGCGGAATCGGACCGCCTCGGTCACGGCCTCGTCGATCAGCCAGCGGCCCTGCGGCCCGTCCATCATCGCTGTCGCCACGTCGAGCGAGGCGATCATCGGATAGAGCGGGGAGGTGGTGCCGTGCATCATCAGCGCCTCGTTGAACCGGTCGTGCTCGACGGGCGCCCTGGGGGCGGGCCTGACGTGGATCATGGCGCTCTGCGAGAGCGCGGCCAGCAGTTTGTGCGTGGACTGGGTCGCGAAGACCGTCGGGCGGTCCGAACCGGGGAAGGTGCCCTCGTCGACCGACATGCCGTACCGGCCCGCGTAGAGCGGGTGGAAGCGGGCGTACGCGAACCACGCCTCGTCGAAGTGCAGCCGGGGCGTACTCGCGGCGAGCGCCTGTGCCGCCGCCGGAGCGTCGTAGCAGAGGCCGTCGTACGTGGAGTTGGTGAAGACGGCGTACCGGGGGTGCGGCGAGGCCGCGTCCCGGGTCAGCGGGTTCGCGGCGATCCGGGCCGCGACGGAGTCCGCCGCGAGTTCCGCCGGGGGCAGCGGGCCCGCCAGGCCGTAACCGTTGCGGGTGGGAATCAGGTAGACGGGACGGGCGCCGGAGACGACCAGCCCGTGCAGCACCGACTTGTGGCAGTTGCGGTCCACCAGTGCGATCTCGTCGCGGGTGACGCTGAAGTGGCCGACCACGCGGTTGCAGGTGGAATCGCCGTGCAGCACGAAGTACGTGAGGCCGGCGCCGAAGACCCGGGAGGCGTTGCGCTCCGCCTCGCCGATCGGGCCGGTGTGCTCGAACAGCGAGCCGAGCTCTCCCACGGAGATCGACAGGTCGCTGCGCAACAGGCGTTCCCCGAAGTAGTCGTGGAAGGCCCGGCCCGCGGGAGACTTCAGCAACGCGACACCGCCCGAGTGGGCCGGGGTGTGCCAGGAGTACTCGTGAGCGTCGTCGAAGCGGCGCAGTGCCCGGAAGAACGGCGGCAGGACGGCGTCCTGGTAGGTGCGCGCGGCGGTGGTGATCCGGCCCGCGATGAACCCGGGAGTGTCCTCCAGGGGCCACACGTAGCCGACGACCGACTCCGACACCCACAGCGGCAGGTCCCGTACGCCGTCGTCGGTCATGACCAGGAAGACCGGAAGGTCCTGGAAGCGCTGCCCGATGGAGCGCAGCACGGCGGCGCCGCCGGGTTCGCCGTCCGCGCTGCCTCCGCCCGGCAGTTCCCAGGCGACGAGTGCGGCGGTCAGTCCCGCCTCCGTCCGCAGCACCGCCTCGGCGTCCGTGACATCCGCCGCCCATCGGATGTCGAATCCCCGCGACTCGACGGCCTCGGCGATGCGCGCCAACTGCTCGGCGCCGGCGCCTTCGTCGTGTGGACGTTCCCGTACCGCGACCAAGATCCTGCTGTCCGCCATGAGACCCCTTCCGGCGGCCGGCGCCGCGTTCCGGCCCAGTTTCCGAGCGGACCCGCCGAGCCCGCAGCCGCCCAGCCGTAAACCGCCCCCAGGACGGAACCGGTGGGCTTGGGCTTTACCCCCGGCCGTCGGTCGCCTCCCGTGCGTACGGCAGAAGGCGATTGCCCGGACAGTAAGCGCTATCTAAGCTGAGGTGCGTGGATCAAGAAGGCGGCGTCGAGGACTCCCATTTCGACTACTGTCCTTGGGACTTCGCGCCCAGGGCCTCATCCGCGCAGCGAGCGGCTCAGGTCGCGCACCAGGAGACCTTGGCCGAAACCGGGGCCGTTATCGGGCCGCGCTGCTATGTCTCCACGGCAGCCGCCGTGTTCGCCGATGTCCTGTGTCTGGGCGCCGATTCCTACATCGCGGGCTACGCCTACGTCACGGGCGAGGTGCGCGCCGGGCGGGACTGTTCCGTCAACCCGTATGCGACGGTGCGGGGGCGCGTGACGCTCGGGGACGGAGTGCGTATCGGCGCGCACGCTTCCCTGCTCGGCTTCAATCACGGTTTCGCGCCGGACCGGCCCGTGCACCGGCAGCCGCTGACGAGCAAGGGTGTCGTCATCGGGGACGACGTGTGGATCGGCTCGCACGTCGTCGTCCTGGACGGGGTGACGATCGGCGACCACTGTGTGGTGGGGGCGGGGGCCGTCGTCACCAAGGATCTGGCGCCGTGGACGATCGCCGCCGGCAACCCGGCCCGCCCGCTGCGCGATCGCCGCGGGCACGGCGGATCGGGGGCCGGCAAGCCGAATGCAGGCCTGGGCGATGCCGTGGCCGGTTTCGCCGAACGGGCCCGGGCGCAGGCCGTCGGCGTCCTGGCCCGTTGCTGGAACGACGGCACCGGCCGCTACGGCGACCGGCCGGGCGTTGCGGCGACGGTACGCGCGCACTGTGACGCCGTGGAGATCGCCGATCTGCTGCTGGGCGCGGCCCCTGGGCAGATGTCCGCGGACGAACACGCCGAGCGGCTGCGTGAGCTGCAGGATCCGGTGAGCGGGCTGGTACCCGAGCTCGCTCCCGGAGGCGGGCCCGGCGTGCTTCCCGCGCCGGCCCCCGACGGGTGGATCGAGGACGGCGCCGCCGAGTACCACGTGCTGTCGGTGGGCGCGGCGCTGGAGTTGCTGGGCTCCCGGTTCCCCCACCCGGTACATGTCGTGGACCGCATGACGGCCGGTCAACTGGTGGCCCGGCTGGACGCGTTGCCGTGGCGGACTCACGCCTGGTCGGCGGGTGCGTGCGTGGACTGCTGGGCGACCGGCGCCCGTCGCAGCCGTGAGTCGCGGGGCGAGGCGCGCGGCGAACCGGGCGCGCTGGAGGCGCTGTTCGGCTGGCTGGTGACGCGGGTGGATCCGTGGACGGGAATGTGGGGCGCGGCACCGTCGCCGGCCGACGGCAGGCTCCAACTGGTCAACGGCTACTACCGGCTGACCCGTGGCTCGTTCGCCCAGTTCGGGCTTCCAGTGCCGTACGCGGAGCGGGTGGTGGACACGGTGCTGGCCCATGCGCGCGATCCGCGCTGGTTCGCGGCAGGCCGCCAGAACGCGTGCAATGTCTTGGACGTGGCGCATCCTCTGTGGCTCGCGGGACGGCAGACCCGTCATCGGGAGGATGAGGTGCGGGCGTGGGCCGAGGAGCAGTTGGTGCAGGCGCTGGGCCGCTGGCATGACGGGGCGGGATTCGGCTTCGGTCCGGCGGGTGAGGGCGGCTCGGGTCCGGGCCGGGAGCCGGGGCTGCAAGGCACCGAGATGTGGTTGGCCATCATCTGGCTGCTGGCCGATCTGGTGGGAGTGGCGGATCGACTGGGGTACCGGCCCCGGGGTGTGCACCGCCCCGAGCCGGTCGGCTCCCCCATGTTCACGATGCCCCACCTTGGTCCGTCGTGACGGTCCCCCGTTCCACCCGTACACGCTGCAACTGGCTTTACCCGGCCCTGGCTGTACCCGGCCCTCCTGGCCGTACCCGGCCCTACTCGCTGTACCAGGCCCTTCGGGCTGTACGGAGCCGTACGGACAGCCCGCGGTCTTCGCCCGAACGTCACGCCGGGCGGCATCGGCCGCAGCACGTGACGGCGCGACTCGCTCGGAAACGGTCGGTTCCCACAGGCGCGGGCCGTGGGCAGCCGGGTCGGCGCGCAGGGGTCAGCGCGTGACGTGGAACTCGTTTCCGCCGGCGTCGGGGAACTCGCCGGGCTCCCCGTCACGTCGGGTGACCTCCAGGCGCAGCCGGTTGCGCCCCGTCTTGGGCGCCGCGGGTGGCCCCATGACCAGCGAGACCGTGCTGGTGGGCCTTCGGCGCAGCCGGACGGCCGAGGTGGCGGACTCGACCGCGTGCCAGTCCGCCCGCGACTCCCAGAAGACCGACTGCGCGCGGCGGTCCTCCTCGGCGACGTCGAGGCAGATCGCGACGAGGCCGGAGTCGGCGAGCACTCCGGGGTGACCGGGACGCAGCACGCAGAACTCGTTGCCCTCCGGATCGGCCAGCACGTCCCACGGGACGTCCCCCTGCCCGATGTCGACCCGCGTCGCACCCAGCGTGAGCAGGCGCGCCACCTCGGCCTCCCAGTCCGGCCCCCCGGCCAGGTCGAGATGGAGTCGGTTCTTCCGCGCGGCCTTCGGCTTCGCGGTCGGCACGAACCGCAGCCGCAGGCCGCCGGTCCGCCCCTGCGTCGCGTCCCGCCAGAAGCCCTCCATGCACACGACATCCAGCGCGTCGATCACGATCCCGGTCAGCATGCCGCTCCCCCAAGTCGTCGAACCCGTCGCTGCTCATTGTCGTCGCTCACGGCGTCGGCGCCGGGGCCCCAGGTCGGAACCGACGATCAGACTCGCCAGGTCACCCGCTGACCGGTGAGCGGTCGCTCGTCGGCCGCCCTGCGGGGGCACCGTGACGGTCTTCCGGTCCCCAGCCCCCGGTCCCCGGGCCCCGGCCTTCCGGTCCCGGTCCCCCATCGCGACGCATGGCGCTCCCGGCAGACGGGCCGACGTGCGGTCAGCCGCCGGCGGTGCACTGCGGGGCCGGTGTGCCTGCCGTGCCGTTCGCGGTGAAGCCGAACGAGGTGCTGGCGCCGGGGAGCAGGGAGCCGTTGAAGGCGGCGTTGCGCACGGTGGCCCGGTCCTGGGCGGTGCTCAGCACGCCGTTCCACAGGCTGGTGACGGTCGAGCCCGCCGGATCCCAGGCCACCGACCAGCCCGTCAGAGCGGCAGAGCCGGTGTTCCTGACCGTGACCTCCGCCTGGTAGCCGCCCTGCCAGGCGGAAACCGTACGGAACTGCGCGGTGCACGCGCCCTGCGTAGGAGTCGGCGTGGGATCGGGATCCGGGTCCGGCTCCGGGTCCGGGTCGGGGTCGGGGTCCGGAGCGGTGGAGTCGTACGTCAGCCCGTACCCGTACGGGAAGAGAGCGGCCTTGCCGTCGCCCTCGTTGATCGGCTGCTGCGAGGCGCTCTTCATCCAGGTCACCGGCAGCTTGCCGGTGGGGGCGTAGTCGCCGAAGAGGACGTCGGCCACTCCGGCGCCCTCGGTGCCGGGCAGCCAGGAGGCGAGAAGCGCCTTCCAGTCGGGCAACTGGGCGGAGATGTCGAGCGGCCGACCGGAGACGAGTACCACCACGACCGGCACCCCGCTCGCCTTCAGCCGGGCGAGGGTCTGCAGATCCTCCTGGTCCAAGCCCATGCCGTTCGGCCGGTCACCCTTGCCTTCGGCGTACGGTGTCTCGCCGACGACGGCGACAGCGGCGCCGTAGCTCGCGTCGATGCCGTTGCCATGGCGGTCGTAGGTGACCCGGGACGCGTCGGTGACGGCGGCACGGATGCCCCGGAGGACGGTGGTGCCGTCGGTGACAGGGCCGCTGCCGCCCTGCCAGCCCACGGTCCAGCCGCCGCTCTGGTTGCCGATGTCGTCGGCGGACTTGCCGGCGACGAAGAGCTTCGCGGACTTGGCCAGCGGCAGGATCCCGCCGTCGTTCTTCACCAGCACCTGGGACTCGCGCACCGCCTGCCGGGCCAGGTCCCGGTGCGCGCCCGACCCGACCGCCGGGGTGTACGACCGGTCGGTGAACGGCCTTTCGAACAAGCCGAGTTGGAACTTCTTCGTCAGGATGCGGCGGTTGGCGTCGTCGATCCGGGACTGCGGGACGCGGCCCGCGCTGACCTCGCCGCGCAGCAGAGTGAGGAACTTCCTGTAGTCGTGCGGCACCATCACCATGTCGACGCCCGCGTTGACGGCCGTGCCGATCTCGGCGCCGGTGAAGCCGCTCTGCCCGTCCAACTGGTCGACGGCCGCCCAGTCGGAGACGACGAACCCGGTGAATCCCAGCTCGCCCTTGAGAACGTCGGTCACCAGGTACCTGTTCGCATGGGACCGGACGCCGTTCCAGCTGCTGTACGACAGCATCACCGACCCCACGCCGCGGCGCACGGCCTCCTTGAACGGCGGCAGGTGGATGGCCCGCAGCTCGGTCTCGGACAGTTCGGTGTTGCCCTGGTCCACGCCGCCGGTGGTGCCACCGTCGCCGAGATAGTGCTTGGCGGTGGCGAGCACGGAGGCGGGTCCGGCGCCCAGGGTGTCACCCTGGAGTCCGCTGACGAACGTCGTCATGGCGGAGGGCAGTTCCGGTGTCTCGCCGTACGACTCGTAGGTGCGGCCCCATCGGTCGTTGCGGGCCACGCACAGGCAGGGGGCGAAGTCCCAGTCGATGCCGGTGCCGGACATCTCCTCGGCGACCGCCCGTCCGACGCGCTGGACGAGGGCGGGGTCACGCGTGGCGCCCAGTCCGATGTCGTGCGGGAAGAGGGTGGCGCCGCGTACCGCGTTGTGGCCGTGCACGGCGTCGATACCGTAGATCATCGGAATGCCCAGCGGGGTGGTCAGAGCGGTGCGCTGAATACCGTCGTACGTGTCGGCCCAGGTCTGCGCGTTGTTGGGGCTGACCGTCGAGTCGCCTCCGGACAGCACGGACCCGATGCGGTAGGTGGCGAGGTCGGACTGCGGGACGAGGGCGTCCTTCTCGATCTGCGTCATCTGGCCGAGCTTGTCGTCCAGCGTCATACGGGACATCAGGTCGTCGACGCGGTCGGCGACCGGTAAGGAGGCGTCCTGGTACGGAAGACCGGCGGCGGACGAGCGGGGCGCGGGCTCCGACACGGCGGCGGCCGGTCCGACGAGGGTCAGAGCGGCGACGCAGAGGGCCAGAGCGGCCGTCGCCGGACCGCGGCAGTCGGTCAGAAGGCGCATGGGCGGGGCCTTTCCGGTGGGGGCCGGGAGCCGGGAGGGGCCTGAAGGGTGGGGCGGCGCGGTGCGTGGGCCGGGACCCGCCGGCCCGCTCCACGGGGAGGGCGGGCGGATCCCGGAATGAGCCGAGCTGTCAGGCAGTGGTGCAGGAGGTGCCGTTGAGGCTGAAGCCCGCAGGCTTGGCGAAGGAACCGGCGTAGCTGCCCTGGAAACCGAACGACACCTGACCACCGGGCGCGATCTGGGCGTTGTAGGCAAGGCTGCTTGCCGTGACCGCTCCGGACGACGAGGAGACGCCGGCGCTCCAGCTGCTGGTGATCTGCTGTCCGGGCGGCAGGGTGAACCCGAGCTTCCAGCCGTTGACCGGAGAGGTGCCGGTGTTGGCGACGGTGACGTCGGCGGTGAAACCGCCCTGCCAGACGTTCGTCGCGTAGGTCACCTTGCAGGCGGTGGAGCCGCCGGGGGTGCCGGGGTCACCGGGGTTGCCGCCGCCCTTGTTGACCGTGGAGGAGAACGAGGTCACGGCGAGTCCGGCGCCGTTCTGCCAGGGCTCGAAGCCCGCCTGGACGCTGGTCAGGTACCAGTTGTTCTGGGCCAGTCCGCGGGAGACGGCCTGCCGGGCGAAGTCCATGACGTCGAAGTTCCAGCTGCTGATCGCCGACGGTGCGACGAAGGACAGCACGTCGTTGGAGCCGTTGTTGCCCGACCACACCTGCCACTGTCGCCCGGCCACGGTGGCCGTACCGACAGCGGATCCCACGGGCTGGACGGATCCGACCTTGTCGAACCAGATCATGATCTCGGTCCGGTTGACGCCGTCGGTACGGGGCGTGGGGTCGAGCCAGATGTCGTAGGCGGCGTCGTACACCGCGTTGCCGACGTAGCTGTAGGAGATGCCGGTGGGCGCGCTGGAGATGGTGCTGAGCTGGGCGGGAAGGTTCGTTCCGGGCGAACAGTTGGTGTAGTGGCAGCCGTTGTAGACGGACGGGTAGGACTTCGGGGCGCCGTTCGTGGGGACCGAGCCGTCGGCCTGGGTGATCCGGAATCCCGAGTCGGAGACGCTGATGCACTGCGTCTCATTGGTGCCCCAGCGGTTGTTCTGGACGACGTAGCGGCCCTGGATCGTGGTCGATCCGAACTGCTCGCACAGGGTGGTGTCGGCCTGCGCCAGCGAGGCGGTGGTCAGCAGCGCGGCCAGCGAGACGAGCGAGGTGAGCAGGGCGCCGAACAGGCCACGCGCCCTGCGGGCATGGTGCGGTGACGGTCGCATGCGGATCCTCTCCGAAGGGAGTGGGGGAAGTAGGTGCGGGGAGCGCTCCCACGACTGCAGCAATGGGAGCGCTCCCATTCCCTCGGTTCGGCAGGGACTCTAGGGAGGCTCCATGTTCCTGACAAGACTGTCGGCAGGAACCCGTCGCAAGTATTCGACGGTGTCAGAGCGGAGTTCCCGAAGATGCCAGGTCGGAGGGAGCGTGCAGTGGTTCTTCACGTGCCGCTTGGGAGCGCTCCCGGGTTTTCCGCTCGCCCGGCGGCGGCCGGGACGGCGACCGACGATGATCGGGACGACGATCGGATGACGGCCGGATGACGGCCGGGGGCAGTCGGGACGATCGGCCGGCAGTGGCCGGGACGACGGCGGGGCATCCGGGACGACCGGCCGAGGGCGGTCAGGACGATCGACCGGCGGCGGTCCGGAGACCGAACGGCAGTGGTCAGGACGACCGCAGGGGCATCCGGGACGACCGGCCGGGGGCGGTCAGGAGGACTCGCGGACCACCAGTTCCGTGCGGAGGATGACGTGGCGCCAGGCGACGGCGGGCTCCTCCATCTCCTCCAGGAGCAGGCGGATCATGGCCCGCCCGATCTCCTCCAGCGGCTGACGGACCGTGGTCAACCGCGGCTCGGTCCGCTCGGCCAGCGGAAAGTCGTCGAAACCGATCACGGCGACGTCCTCGGGCACTCGCCGTCCCGCCGCGCGCAGCGCCTGCAGAGCACCCACCGCCGTGGTGTCCGAGGCGGCGAGGACCCCGTCGATCTCCGGGTGGCGTTCGAGGAGTTCGGCCATGGCACGGCGCCCGCTCTCCTGCGTGAAGTCGCTCTCGGCCACCCAGGAGCGCTCGCCGCCCCGGCCCGCCGCGGCCAAAGCCTCCCGGTAGCCGCGCAATCGGCACTGGGCGACGTACATGTCGAGCGGCCCGGTGATGGTGGCGATCTCTCGCCGGCCCCGTTTCAGCAGGTGGGCGACGGCGCTGCGGGCACCGCCGACATTGTCCGCGTCGACGTAGCTGACGTGCTCGTCGCCCGAACGGCGTCCCAGCATCACCGTCGGCAACCGCGCCTCGGCGAGCATGTCCGGCAGCGGGTCCCCGGCATGCACGGACACCAGCAGCGCCCCGTCGACCCGGCCGCCCCGCGCGTACTCCAGGAAACGCTGCCGCTCCGTGTCCGAACGGACCAGAGTCAGCAGCAACTGCATCCCGGTGTCCGCCAGCGCATCCCCCAGCGAGCGGACGATCTCGGAGAAGAACGGCTCCGCGAACTGCCTCCAGTCCGGCTCCGTCAGGACCAGGGCAACGGCATCGGCCCGTCGCCCTGCCAGAGACCTCGCGGCGAGATTGGGCACATACCCGAGCTCCTCGACAGCACGCTGCACAGCCCGGCGCGTGGACGCCTTCACACCGGCCGCGTTGTTGATGACGCGAGAGACCGTGCCCCGCCCCACCCCCGCGCGGACGGCCACCTCCTCCAGCGTCGGCCCCCCAGGACGTCGTCTGCCCATGACCACCTCCCCCACGAGATCACCAAATCCTACGGCCCGACCCCACGCGGCACACAGACTTCCCCGGCGGCATGGCCGAACGACCGGGCAACCGGATGCGGCGAGGTGTGGCGGACCACGGAACGAGCGGGGAACCGTGCACGGCTCGCTCGGTGTCCTCGGTGACCTCTCGGCGGTCCGGCACGGTGCGCGAGTCGAGACGCGGGGTCGCAGCCCGGCTGGTCCGAGGCCTGTGGCGCCGTGCGCGTCCGTCGTCGGCGGCCTTCGAGCGCAACGTCCGCCCGGGGCACGGTCGTTGCGTGGAGTGCCGCGCGGTGCCGGCGAGGCGTGGCGGCCGGTGCCGAGCGCGTCCGCGCCGGCGTTGGCCGGGACCGGCCGAGGGGGCGTCGCCCGGAAGCCGACCGGGGGGTGGAGGTGTGGGTGGGGAAGGACTCTCTGGTGATCCGGTGACGAGACGCGTGCCACCGGCCCGGCGTTCGCGGCCGAGGAGGGATTGTCAGTGCGTGGAAACGGACGACCCACCGGGGCCTGTCCTGCCGGTCGTTCGGCAGGGACCGGCCCCGGCGGGTCCACTCATTCCGACCACGCGGCTACGACAGGGGCGGGTAGGCGTTCTGCATCAGCTGCTGGAACTGGGCGGAGAACCAGTGCCCGGCCAGCGGCGAGTTCGACAGAGCACCGGTGGGGTTGTTGCCGTTACGGGCGTTGCCTCCGTAGGTCGGGTCGCACATCCGGTCGAAGCCCTTGCCCTCGTCGTTGGAGACGGCAGAGCTGGACCCGTCCGACTCCCCCGGGGGCTTCACCCACACGTAGGCGTCGATTCCGGCGGCCGGGGCCGCGGTGGGCCGTTCGCCGATTCCGGCTCCGCTCTGGTTGCACCAGTTTCCGGCGTGGATGCGCCGGTCGATGCGGCTGCTGTCGACGTAGCCGTCGACGGAGGTCTGCGCACCGGGCCCGGCGGGCCGGGCCGAGCCGCCCCAGCCGTTGCGGGAGGTGTCGATCAGCATGCCGATGCCGGACTTGAATCCGGCCGCGACCAGCTTGTCGCGCAGCGCCTGGGCGTAGGACTGCTCGTCCGCGTACTGGTTCCAGTCCAGCCACTTGGACTGGCGCACCGTCTGCCCGTTGACGCTGTCGGTGACCTTCAGGTACGGCTCCTTGACGGGGCTGTAGTTGGCGGTGTTGACGATGAAGCCGGCCACGTCGTCCACGCTCGCGCCGTTGGTGGTGGCGACCTTGACGAACTGCTGCGCGGCCGGGCCGAGGTTGCTGTCCCAGCCGAGCCAGCCGTGGTGGGCGGCGTCGATGTAGTTGTAGACGTTCGGGACGGCGCCGAGCTTGTCCAGGGCGTAGCTGACGCCCTTCTCGTAGTTGCCGTTGCTCTTCATGGTCACGCAGGCGTCGGTGCTGGTGTTGGTGCCGCCGGCGTTGGTGACCAGGTTGGGCAGCGAGTCGGGCTCGATGACGGTGGCGATCCTGAGGCCCGCGTACTTCGCCTCGGAGAGGATCGAGGCGATCGGGTCGATGTACTGGGACTTGTACTTGTCGAGGTCGTTCGGGCCGAGTTCGCCGTTGGAGGCGAGGGCGGAACAGTCACGGCCGGGCAGGTCGTAGATGACCAGCTGGACGACGAGCTCTCCGGAGCCCTTCTGCTTCAGTGCCTCGTCCAGGTGGGCGCGCAGACCCATGCCGCCGCTCACGCCGTTGATGGCGGCGATCCGGTCGAGCCAGACGGCGGTGGGCTGGCCGGCGATGCGGCTGCCTCCCGGTTCGGCGGCGGCTTTCGCCGACCACTCCGGGTTCACATACGCCTTGGCGCCGACGTACGGGTTCTCTACCCGGCTGCCGTTGCCCCCACCGTTGTCACCGCCACCGCCGTCGCCGCCACCGCTGCCGCCGTCGACGTTGCAGGTGACGCCGTCGAGGGTGAACGTGGCGGGTATGGCGTTGGTGCCGCTGTAGGAGGCGTTGAAGCCGAAGCTCACGGAACCGCCCGTCGCCAGCGCGCCGTTGTAGCTCTCATTGGCGGCGGTGACCGCCGTACCGCTCTGACTGATCTTCGCGCTCCAGCCGTTGGTGATCTGCTGGTTGCCGGCATACGACCACTTCACCGACCAACTCGACTTCGCAGCGGCGTTGTTGGTGATGGTCACGGCGGCTGTGAAGCCGGTGTCCCAGTGGCTCTGCACCTTGTAGTCGACGGTGCAGGGGGTGGCCGTGACCGCGGCACCGGCCGAGGGGATGGCGAGGGCCGTTCCGGAGGCCCCGGCGACCAGCGCCAGGGCGGCGAGCATCGACGTTCGAGTGCGACTCATCTGTGTGGGTTTCCTTTGTTTCCGTGGGGTTTACGGGGTGACGGCGCGCCGGTGGTCGCGCAGCCCACCGCCGTACGTGGTGGGTGTCCCGTCGTAGGCGGAGGTCGGCGCGCCGTTCGGAGAACCGGAGAACCGGAGAAGCGGAGAAGCGGAGAAGCGGTCGGGGGCGGACCGGCGGCGGAGTCGGCTCCGCGTCGACGTCGCGGGCCGTCCTGTGGTGCCCGTCGTGCCCGCCGGCCAGCCGTGGTCGACGACGGTCGGTGCGGGGCGAGTGTCCGGCCCGGGAAGCGGGCGATCAGGTACTGACGCTCGGGCCGGAACCGTGCCCGCCGTTCCCGCTCCCGTCGGCGGCGGTCACGGTGACACCGGCCCCGGAGCACCGGGTGTCCCGGTCCCGGGTGACCTCCTGATCGCCGGGCAGACCGAAGTACAGCTCCCACCTGACGAGTGACGCCTGGCTGTTGCGATCCTCGGCCGCGGAACCTCGGCGACCGGTGTCCGACCGGCCGGGGACCGGGCACTCCACCGTGCAGGCCGGAGGCGCTCCCTGGGCCGTCACCGCGGGCACGGTCACCCCGGCGGGAAGGCGCGACGGCGCAGGCGACGCTACGTGTGCTGAACATGGGGGGTGTCGCATGAGCGACTCCTTGCAGCTGGGCGCGCCGTGACAGGCGCGTCGACTGAATGGAACCGCTCCCACTGGTGGGAAGGAACATAGCGGCAACTCGCCTCAATGCCCAGTCCCACGTCAGGACTTGAACTCAAAGGCACTCACAAACTACTTCGCGCGTTCAAACACCTTGACCGCTCACAGGATCGCCCCCATTAATGGGAGCGCTCCCACTGGTTCTGGAACTGACTTCTCCCCGAGCTGCACGCCGCAAGGAGGAACCAGCACATGGATCCCGGACGCAAACGCGGAGCCGGTCGACGGTTATGGACCGCCGCCCTGGCCGCGCTCGCCCTGCCCCTGTCGATGCTCGCCACCGGCCCCACCGCCGCGCACGCGGCCTCCGTTCGGTGCAGCGTCGACTACAAGACCAACGACTGGGGTTCCGGCTTCACCGCCGACCTCACCCTCACGAACCGCGGCACGGATGCGATCGACGGCTGGACCCTGACCTACGGCTACACGGGCGACCAGAAGCTGTCGAACGGCTGGAACGGCACCTGGTCCCAGTCCGGTCGGACCATCACCGTGAAGAACGCCTCGTACAACGGCACGATCGCCGCGGGCGCCGCGGTCACCACCGGCGCGCAGTTCACCTACAGCGGCGCCAACACCGCCCCCGCCGCCTTCGCCGTCAACGGCACCAGTTGCACCGGCGCCCACCAGCCGCCGGTCACGGTACTGACCAGCCCGACCGCGGGCGCGGTCTACACGCAGGGGGACCCCGTCCCGCTCGCGGCGACCGCGGCGGCGGCCGACAACGCCACGATCAGCAAGGTGGAGTTCTACGACGACACCACGCTTCTGGGAACGGACTCGAGCGCGCCGTACACGCTGTCGGCCTCGAGCCTGACCGCGGGCAGCCATTCCCTGGTGGCCAAGGCGTACGACAGCGTGGGCGCCTCCGCGGATTCGGCCCCGGTCGGCATCACGGTCGCGTCCGGCCCCGCCGTCGTCGCGGCCCCTGCCCAACTCGGCGTGCAGCAGGGCAAGTCGGGAACGTTCTCGGTGAAGCTGTCCAAGCAGCCGAGCGCGAACGTGACGGTCACCGTGGCCCGCACGGAGGGCAACACCGGACTGACCGTGTCCGGTGGCTCGTCGCTGACCTTCACGCCGGCCGACTGGAACACCGCTCAGCCGGTGACCATCTCGGCCGACTCCTCCGGCACGGGCAGCGCGACCTTCACCGCCTCGGCCGCCGGACACGCCAAGGCGACGGTCACCGCGACCGAGCTGCCCGCGTCGAAGACGTACGACGCCCGCTTCCTCGATCTCTACGGCAAGATCACCAACCCGGCAAACGGTTACTTCTCCCCCGAGGGCATCCCGTACCACTCGGTCGAGACACTGATCGTCGAGGCCCCGGACCAGGGGCACGAGACNATCACCAACCCGGCAAACGGTTACTTCTCCCCCGAGGGCATCCCGTACCACTCGGTCGAGACACTGATCGTCGAGGCCCCGGACCAGGGGCACGAGACCACCTCCGAGGCCTACAGCTACCTTCTGTGGCTGCAGGCGATGTACGGGAAGATCACCGGCGACTGGACCAAGTTCAACGGCGCCTGGGACATCATGGAGAAGTACATGATCCCCACCCACGCCGACCAGCCGACCAACTCGTTCTACAACGCCTCCAAGCCGGCGACGTACGCACCCGAGNCGGTACGGGCGCTACCGCGGTCCGTTCACAAACGGCGCCTGGGACATCATGGAGAAGTACATGATCCCCACCCACGCCGACCAGCCGACCAACTCGTTCTACAACGCCTCCAAGCCGGCGACGTACGCACCCGAGGAGGACACGCCGAACGAGTACCCGGCGAAGCTGGACGCGTCGGTCTCGGTGGGATCCGATCCGATCGCCGGTGAGCTGAAGTCGGCGTACGGCACGTCGGACGTCTACGGCATGCACTGGATCCAGGACGTGGACAACGTCTACGGCTTCGGCAACACCCCGGGCGGCACCTGCGAGGGCGGCCCGACGGAGACCGGCCCGTCGTACATCAACACCTTCCAGCGCGGCTCGCAGGAGTCGGTGTGGGAGACGGTGCCGCAGCCGACCTGCGACGCCTTCAAGTACGGCGGCACCGGCCCGTCGTACATCAACACCTTCCAGCGCGGCTCGCAGGAGTCGGTGTGGGAGACGGTGCCGCAGCCGACCTGCGACGCCTTCAAGTACGGCGGAAAGAACGGCTACCTGGACCTGTTCACCGGCGACGCCTCCTACGCCAAGCAGTGGAAGTTCACCAACGCCCCGGACGCCGACGCGCGGGCCGTGCAGGCCGCCTACTGGGCCGATGTGTGGGCGAAGGCCCAGGGCAAGGGCAGCGACGTCTCGACGACGGTCGGCAAGGCCGCCAAGATGGGCGACTACCTGCGGTACGCCATGTACGACAAGTACTTCAAGAAGATCGGCAACTGCGCAGGGCCCTCGACCTGCCCGGCGGGCACCGGCAAGGACGCCTCGCACTACCTGCTCTCCTGGTACTACGCCTGGGGCGGCTCGAACGACACCGGTGGCGGCTGGGCCTGGCGCATCGGCTCCAGCCACACCCACGGCGGCTACCAGAACCCGCTGGCCGCCTATGCCCTGAACTCCAACGCCGACCTGAAGCCCAAGTCGGCCACGGGCACTTCGGACTGGGGCAAGTCGCTGCAGCGGCAGATGGAGTTCTACCAGTGGCTGCAGTCCAGTGAAGGCGCGATCGCGGGCGGGGCGACGAACAGCTGGGCGGGCCGCTACGCGACTCCCCCGACCGGTACGTCGACCTTCTACGGCATGTACTACGACCACCGCCGTCCAACCAGTGGTTCGGCTTCCAGGCGTGGTCCATGGAACGGGTCGCCGAGTACTACCACCAGTCCGGGAACGCGCAGGCGAAGGCGGTCCTCGACAAGTGGGTCAAGTGGGCACTGTCCAAGACCACGATCAACCCGGACGGCACCTACCGGATCCCGTCCACGCTCCAGTGGTCGGGCCGGCCCGACACCTGGAACGCCTCAAGTCCCGGCGCCAACACGGGACTTCACGTCACCGTCGCCGATTACACCAACGACGTCGGCGTGGCCGCCGCCTACGCCAAGACCCTGACGTACTACGCCGCCAAGTCCGGTGACACGACCGCCAGGTCGACGGCGAAGGCGCTGCTGGACGGCATGTGGAACAACTACCAGGACGCCCTGGGCGTCGCCGTCCCCGAAACCCGCAGTGACTACAGCCGGTTCGACGACGGCGTGTACGTCCCGAGCGGCTTCAGCGGCAAGATGCCGAACGGCGACGCGATCAGCTCCTCCTCGACCTTCGCCTCGCTGCGGTCCTTCTACAAGAACGACCCGGCCTGGTCGAAGATCGAGAGCTATCTCGCGGGCGGAGCCGCGCCCGTGTTCACGTACCACCGCTTCTGGGCCCAGGCGGACATCGCCCTGGCCATGGGCTCGTACGCGGAGCTTCTCGAATAGGCACCTGACGTCGGGACCGACCTGCCGGGCGGCCCCACCGGTACTCGGGGCCGCCCGGTCCTCCCGTACGTCACCCGACATCGACGGCCCGACGAGGCGACCCAGCAAGGTGCAACCTTTCAGTTGCACTTCAAGGGTCGATGTGCAACCCTGGAGTTGCATCAGACGGTGACGACGAAGGAGTTCCTCATGAGCGAGGACCGGATCGAACGCGAAACCCTGATCGAAGCACCCCTGGAGCGGGTCTGGTCGCTGGTGGCCCAGCCCGGTTTCTGGGTGGCCGACAAGGCGAGTCTGCCCGGCACCGTGGCCAGGGAGGGCGAGACGATGGTGGCGAAGAACCCCGAGCACGGCGACTTCCCGGTGCGTGTGGAGAAGGTCCGGCCGCCGACCTACCTGTCGTATCGCTGGACCAGCGCCTTCCCCGGGGAGGAACTGCGCGAGGACAACAGCACCCTCGTGGAGTTCACGTTGACCCAGGAGGGTGAGCGGACACGACTCCGCGTCGTCGAGAGCGGGTTCTCGGCACTCGCGGGTTCTGAGGAACTGCGCAGTCAGAACCTCAAGGACCACAGCGCGGGCTGGCCTCTGGAGCTCGACGCGCTCAAGGCACGCGCCGAACAGTCCGGCACGTGACGGAAGACCGTCCCGGAGCCGCCGAGGTCGTCGACAGCGTCCTCGGCGCGCTGGCCGACCCGACCCGGCGCCGACTGCTCGACCTCCTGGCCGCCCAGGGCGAGGCCAGTGCCACGACCCTCGCCGAACGACTGCCCGTCTCGCGGCAGGCAGTGGTCAAACACCTCGCCGTCCTGGACGCCGCCGGGCTGGTTTCCGGCGGCCGGGTGGGACGCGAGGTCCGCTACGCGGTGCGGCCCGCGGCACTGGACACGACGGCTCGGTGGATGGCCTCGCTCGCGGCCGACTGGGACCGGCGGTTGGCGAACATCAAACGCGTCGCCGAGGCGGCGGAACGGGATCCGGGTTCGGCACACCCCGACTGAACCGAAGGGAAGCCGACCGAACCGAAGGGGAGCACCCCATGTGCACGCCAGGACTGCGCGGCGCCCGGGAGCGACTGCTCGGAGTCCGCCGCCGGGTCATGGGTGCCGAACCGGTCCACCTCGCCGTCGACCCACCGGCCCGGCACGCCCTGCCGTTGCCGGAGCCTGCCGGAGAACCGGTCTGCCTGCCACGGCGAAGCGGATCCGCTCCTGTGTGGCGCGAGCCCGCGCGTCACGGCGTTGCGCCCACTCCGGGAGCCCGCCCCCGGTCTACCCTCGGCCCGTGGGGCAGCCCGAGCAGCGCGCCGAGGGCGCAGGACCGTTCACCACCCGGCTCACCTGGCGCCTTCCCGGCGGCGGCACCGCGGTGTGGGATTCACGGCTCGCGCGGCGGCGCGGACTGCTCGCCGTGCGTCCTCCGGGCGAGGCGACCGCCCGGCACACCCGTGCGGACGCCGTGGGCATGGCCAGGCTGCGCAGACTCAACGCCGTCGCGGCGGTCGCCTTCGTCATCGGCGGAGCACTCTTCGCGACCGGTGCCGCCTTCGCGCAGTTCGGCTCCGGCAACGCCACGCAGTGCGCCTCGATCTACTTCGCGGGCGGCCTCTTCTTCAACACCGGGGGCTACGTCTCCCTGCTCCAGGTGATCAATGCGCCGCGCCACGTCGTCGGCGGCGAGGGCGGCGAAGGTCCGCTGGTCACCCACCCCTGGCGGTGGTGGAGCTACGAGCCGATGCGCGTGGACTGGCTGAGCGCCTTCGTCCTCTTCGCGGGCACGCTCGTCTTCGCCGTCGACCTGCTGGACTCCTTCCTCCAGGGCCTGAACGTCCACCAGGTCAACCGGCTGATCTGGGCGCCCGACGTGATCGGCTGCATGCTCTTCCTGGTCTCCGGACATCTGGGCTTCGTCGAGATCTGCCACGGACGGCCCTGCGTGCGCCCGCGCGATCTCGGCTGGTGGATCGTCGCCGTGAACCAGCTCGGCTCCGTCCTGTTCATGGTCTCGGCGCTCGCCGCCTACACCCGCCCCGCCACGGGCAGCCTGGTCAACGCCGACATCGCCAACGGGGGCACCCTCGCCGGCGCCCTGTGCTTCTCCGTCGCCGGACTCCTGCAACTCCGCGAACACCCGTAGGGCTGCGCGCACCGCATCTGCTCTGCCCGGTCACGGCGAAGAAGGAGCAAGAGGCCGGCCAGGGTGTCGTCCGGGCGGGCCTGCAGAGGTGGCCTCACCCACTCCGGGAGGCGTCATGCACCATCCGACCGATCCGACGAACGGTTGCCGCTCCGTGCGGGAACCCGAAGTGCTGCGACGCACGCTGTCCATCCGGGTGCTCCTCAGCGCCGACGAGGCCGTTCAGCTCAGGGTCCGTTTCGTCCACGACCCCGCCGATCCGCTCGCCGTCCGCATGGACTTCCCCGGCTCGCCCGACGACATCGCGCCCTGGATCTTCTCGCGAGATCTGCTGTACGCCGGTCTGCGCGTGCCGTCCGGCGAGGGTGACGTCCGGGTCTGGCCGCCCTGTCCGTGCCATGGTCTGGGCGCAGTCCGGATCCTGCTGCGGAGCAGTTTCGCCGCTGCGGTGCTCTTCGTGCCGGCCGACGAGCTTCGTGAGTGGCTGGACGAGACGTTCGCGTCGGTGCCCGCGGGGGAGGAATCCGCCCACATGAGCTGGGAGGGTCCCCTGGAGCGTCTGCTGCGTCCCGGGTGACGGCGTGCGGCCGGCCCCGGGGCCCTGGAAACGGCGTGCATCCGTCGGGCGTGCGACCACGGAAACAGACGGAAACAGAACGTGACGCGACCGGTCGGCGCCACCGGTGCAGCGAGCGGCGCCACCGGTCCAGCGAGCGAAGAGAGGCAGCCGTGGTCGAAGTCGAGCGTGTCATGACCGTCCGCCATCCCTTGGACGAGGTCGTGCGGTACCTCGCGGACTTCTCGCACACCGAGATGTGGGACCCGGGCACCGTCACCTGTGAACGGCTGGGCGGCGGCGCGGTGTCCGTGGGGGCGGAGTGGCGGAACGTGTCGGAGTTCCGAGGGCGTCGCACCGAGCTGCGGTACCGGCTCGTCCGGTGGGATCCGGAGCGCCTCACCTTCGTGGGGCGGAACAAGACGGCGACCTCCACCGACGACATGCGCTTCGAGGAACACGCCGGAGTCACGCGGCTGACCTATCGGGCGCGGATCGATTTCCACGGGCTGGCCCGGCTGGCCGGTCCCCTGCTGAAGCGCGAGTTCGAACGGCTCGGCGACCAGGTGTCCGAGCGTCTGCCGCGGGCGGTCGACCGCGCCCTGGGCGCTCCGCGGCCGCAGGGCGACCGGCCCGGCTGAGCCTCGCCCGCGACCCGGCTCGCAAAGGTCTGGAAGGCAGGGTCGGGACCGGGTCGGTGAGGCCGGCGATCTGCTCGCGGCCCCACCGCCCGCTGCCCGTCATGCGCCGAGCTGCCGCCGCCACCGCCGGTCACCGGCGCCGCGGCCCACCCGCGCGGCACCGGCCCGCAGGCCACCCGAGCGGCACCCGGCCCGCAGCCCGCCTGAGCGGCACCGGCCCGCAGGCCATCCGAGCGGCACTCGGCCTGCGGCCCGGTGGAACACGGTTCAGATGAGTTCGGGCTGTGGTTCCGGTTGCCGGGCTGGTGCGGTCTTGGGGTCCCACAGCGCGGTGGTCCGCGCGTAGCCGTAGATCACCGAGGTCATCGCCAGCAGCAGGAGCGGTCCGGACGCCCAGGGGTGCTCCGCCATCTGCAGCGGCAGGTAGCGGTAGGACAACAGGAGCGCGACGAAGACCGTGACACCGTAGGCGACCAGCCGGATTCCCGATCGGTCCCACCCGCGGTCGAGCGAGCGCAGCCCCGCCTCGATCGTGCAAGCGAACACCACACCGGCGATGAGATCCACTCCGTAGTGGTAGCCGAATCCCAGCGTCGCGGTGAGCGTGGCAATCAGCCAGAACGTACCGGCGAATCGCAAGAATCGCGGGCCCTTACGGGAATGGATGAAGATCGCGGTGGCCCACGCCGTGTGCAGGCTGGGCATGCAGTTGCGTGGGGTGGTCTCGTCGAACGGCATGTGGCGCGGGCTGCCGATCGGCGAGGGGGTCACCGGCCACAGGTCGGCCACCGCCCACTGCTCGCTGGACGGCGTGTGCGACCACAGGCTGACCGATGCCCAGTGCTCGGCTCCGGTGCCGTAGGCGAAGACCGGGCCGACGACCGGGAAGATCATGTAGATGGCCGGTCCGAGGAGGCCGATCACCAGAAAGGTGCGCACCAGGTGGTGCCCCGGGAAGCGACGCTCGACCGCCACGTTGCGCAGTTGGTACAGCGCGACGACGACCGCGGCCACCGCGAGCTGGCCGTAGACGATGTCGAGGAGGTTGAAGCCGATCGAGCCGGTGGCGGTGATGATCCGGCCGGCCAGCCACGACGGTTCGCCCAGCGCGTGGTCCGCGGTCGCCACGTACTGGTCGAGCACCATGGGCCGGGTCTTCGAGGTGATGATCAGCCAGATGTCGCCGGTCTTCCGGCCGGCCAGCAGCAGCAGGCCCAGCCCGACGCCCTTCAGCAGCAGGGCACGTTCCGCGCCGGTGCGGCGCGTCACCGCGACGACCGCACAGCCCAGCAGCACCCACAACGCGCCGTTGCCGAAGGGGTGGCCTTCGGTCACCTTGGCGTCGACCGCCCGCCGGACCAGGAAGAAGACGGCGTCGATGCCGATCGCGGCACCGAGCGCGATGAACCGCTGCCGCCAGGTGAGAACCACCATCATCAACGCCAGACTGGCGTACAGCAGGAAACCCGATCTGGGCGGGAATATCAGCTCCCCCGCCTGGTTGCTGATCGGCCCCGGCAGACCGTAGCGACGTGCCGCGACTTCCAGCGCGATGAGGAATCCGAGGGCGACCCCGCCGACCGCGGCCCACAGTATCGCCCGGGGATGACGCCCCACGAAGCGGACAGTTCTTCCTTTTATTCGCGAAAACGCCCGCAATGATATGTATGTCAATTACTTAACCAATGTGTTTGATTGTGACGGACCACGTTGCTCGGCACGCCGAATGGCGCGCTTTCCCGGCGAAGGACGGGCATGGGGGCGTTCATCGCGAGCTCGAACATGTTAACGGAGCGGTGCGGGTGGGTTACGTCGAAATGTGCACCGGCAAAGACCGGTCACAGGAAGTGAGCAGGACCTGCCGGATCACCAGGCCACGCCCGCCGTCGCTTCGGCCGACGTGACGTCACGGGCGGGGCCTGGGGAGGGCTCTCTCGCGTTCAGTCGGTGGAGCGGGAGTGCACGCTGACGGCGTAGCCGCCGTCCGGGATGTAGGGGTCACCGTCCCAGGTGGCGAAGCGCTGCCGCAGGGTCAGTCCGGCCTGCGCGCACCAGTGGTCGAACTCCGGCAGTGTCACGGTCGGTTCCGGCAGCGGAAGGTGTTCCGCGTCCAGCCCCATGCCCGTGACCAGCAGTCCGCCGACGTGCAGTACGGCGGCCAGTTGCCGGACAACAGCAGCTCCGGTGCCGGGGGCGAGCAAGGGGATGACGTTTCCGGCGGCGAGCGCCAGGTCGAAGCCGGGTTCCAGACCGAGGCCGTCCAAGCGGGCCAGGTCACCGTGGAGCCATGCCAGGTCGGGAGCGGTGCGGCGCGCGACGGCCAGCATGGAGCGGTCGAGGTCCACGCCCGTGCAACGGTGACCCAGCGCGGCGAGCCGGATCGCGATCCGCCCGGTGCCGCAGCCGGCGTCGAGGACCCGCCCGCCGGGTTCCAGCAGCGCGTCGCAGAAGGCGGCCTCGCCGTGGACGTCGTGGCCCGCCTCCGCCAGCCGCTCGAACCGCAGGGCGTACTCCTCGCCGGCCTGTCCGCCTGTCAGTTCCGCCCAGCGGTCGCGTTCGCTGCTCATGGTCTGCGTTTCTCCCGGAGGTCAGGGGCGAGGACCGGTGCCGTCGCGCGTTTCCCATCGTAGGTACGGGCCTCGCGGCCGCTCCGCGACGGGAGGGCGTCCGCCCGGCTGCCACCGGGTCCGTCACGGGCTCCGCCACCGGGTCCGTCACGGGCTCGGCGCCGGTGGCCTCCCCGTTCCCCCGGCCAAGGCTGCCCACCCGCCACGCATCCTCGTTCAGGGCGAATCGGACGGGGACGGAGACGGGGCCGGAGATGGGGCCGGGGTCGGTTCCGGGACGGGTTCTCCCGCGGGTCCCGGAACGCCTCCGGTGGAGATGCGCGCCTTCCGCCATGGCAGGAGGAGCGCGCTCGCCATGCACAGCGCACCGGCGATGAGCAGCGTGCCGCGGACGCCCGCCGCGTCGGCGAGGAGGCCGCCGACGATCATGAAGACCGCCTGACACGTCTTCGAGCTGACCGACCAGGAAACGCCGACGCGGGACATGAACGCGTCCTGTGTGGCCTCCATGCGGTAGGTGGTGAAAGACGGGTTGAAGACGCCGGCGGCGAAGAGCAGGCCGAAGTCGACGAACACGATGATGAACACGCCGAGGGCACCGGCAGGCGCCAGCGGCAGCAGGATCGTCCAGAGTGTGCGGGCGACTCCGGACAGCAACAGGATCCGGCGCTGCCCGAACCGCCGGGTCAGCGGCGGGGCCAGGCGAGAGCCCAGCACTCCGCCCAGACACGGCAGCCCCAGCGCGAGGCCGTACTGCCACGGCGCGAGGCCGAGGTCGCGCAGCATCAGGACGGCCATCAGCGGCGACGCCATCATGATGGAGCCGCCGAAGAGCAGGGAGTTGTAGAACAGTGGGCGCAGTCCCGGATGCCGCAGGAGGTAGCGCCAGCCGGCGACCATGTCGTGGCCCGGCCGGGCAGCGGCGCCGGGTGCCGGTGGCGCGGGTTCGGGCCGCCGGATACGGCGGACGCCAAGGGCGGATCCGACGAACGACGCGGCGTCGACCGCCATCGTGGCGGTGGGGCCCAGGACACCGACCAGGAGCCCGCCGACCGGTGGTCCGGCACTGACGCTGATCCAGTTGGTGGTCTCGAACAGGCTGTTGGCGCGGAGCCGGTGCTCGGGCAGGACCAGGGCCTTCAGATGCGCGCCGCTCGCCGCGTCGAACGCGACGGACGCTGCCGTCTGGAGGATGCCCACGACACACAGCTGGGCGAAGGTCAGCACATCGAAAGCCGCCGCGACCGGCACGCTCATCAGCACCGCGCAGCGGGCCAGATCCGCGGTGATCATGACGGGCCGCTTGTACCGGTGCTCGATACGGACACCGAGCGGCAGGGCGATCACCGCACTGGCCACGGCGGACAGAGCGGCAAGCAGCGCGACCTGGAACGCCGAGGAGCGCAGCACCAGGAGGGCGACCAGCGGCAGTGCCCCCATGGCGACGGCACTGCCCGCAGCACTGACCCCGTAGGCGCCCCACAACCGCCGGAAGTCCTCCCCGAGTGGGATCTGCCGCCCCAATGAACCCTCCCCCGCGTCAAGGGATTCAGCGTAGTGGTCCGGACCGCCGCTGCCCGCTCGGCCCCGACGGAGCCTCGGCGCGCATCGCGCGGCAACGGGCCGCGGCGGCCGCCGCGTCAGACCGCGGGCGGCGGGGCCGCTGCAAGGGGGTCGAGCAGGGTGATGCGGGCCGTGATGCGTTTGCCGACCGGCCTCTGCTCGACGACGAGGGCCTCGGCGACGGCCTTGACGATCTCCAGGCCGTGCTGGCCGATCCGGCCGGGATCGGCGGGCCGGGCCGTGGGAACGACGGGGTCGCTGTCCCACACGACGACGTCGACGGCGCGGGTGGTGATGCGCAGTTCCATCAGGACGGGCCCGGGGGCGTATTTCCGGGCGTTGGTGACCAGCTCGCTTACCACCAGCTGGGTCAGGTCCCGGACCCGTGCGGACACGGGCAGGCGATGGTCGGCGCCGGCTCGGTCGAGGAAGGCGGCGGCGTGGTGACGGGCGTCGGCGATGCAGCCGTCGTCTCCGCCCAGTGCGTGGCCGACACGCATCAAAGGTTCATCCGGCGCCGTACAACCGTCACCATCGGCATGGGATCCCACTGGCCTCGCCCTCATTCCCCGTTTTACGCGCGCTACCCCCGATTCCGTCATACATGTCAGAGGCATGTTGTTCGGCACAGCCGCCCGAGTGTATTTGGCCCGGGCGGTGGGGCAGAATCGTCCGTGCACGCCCCGAACAGGGGCAAGGCCAAGCACAGTCGAGGAGACGGTGACCGACATCGAACAAGCGGGCCGGCCGGGCAGGCTGTCCGTCGAGCATCGCATGGTGGACGACGTCCGAATCGTCACGGTTCAGGGCGAGATCGACCATGACGTCAAGAACGTCCTCGGTAATGCCCTGCTGATCGGGGACGGCACGACACGGCCGTCGCGCATCGTGGTGGACCTCAGCGGCGTGACCTTCATGGACTCCAGCGGCATCAACGTCTTCGTCGCCGCCCACCAGGCAGTCAGCGCCACCGAGGGGTGGCTGCGTATCGCCGCCGCGCAGGAACCCGTGCTGCACGTCCTGCGACTGGTCGGCATCGACGCGCTCATCCCCTGTCACCCGACCGTCGAGCAGGCCATGAACTCCTGACCGCCCCCCATGAGGCTGGTCCGGAGCATCCTCCTGGGGCGAGCGGCACGGCCCGGCTGACTGGCGGGTGGTCGTCATCGCCGGTTCTCCATGCAGCGGCATGTCTCCTGCACGGCTGTCCCGGACGGGACCGGGCCGGGCCGGACCGGCAGGGCAACCCTGGGCCGAGCGAAAGCGCTGCGCGAAGATCACGTAGAGCGTGGGGAAACTCTTCGCCGCCATGGTCGGCGAAGAGCCCGAGAGGCTGTCTCCCCAACCCCTCTCCTGCCGAGTCGCCCTCATATCCACACTCACACCCGTTCCGGCCGATCCGCCGGCTGAGGAAGTACGGTCTTCCGCGACGACGACGCCCTCGATACCGGTGATCCCGCCACCCCGGCGGGCTCGCCGACCGAGAGCACGAGGGCGCTCAGGCCGCCGTTGAACGGGCGGGTGGTCTCCCGCACGCCCCACCGCCGGCCTCCCGGAAAGCGACTGCCCATGGATGCGTCGCGCTTCGGGTGGTGCCGTGGCTGCGGGAACTGCCGCCGACCGACCGGCTGTACTACCCGTTGTACGCGGCCTGCGTGCCACGCTCTGCAGGCGCCGTGAACGGACCCTCGGCCGTGGGACCTGGTGGTCCAGCGGCCTGTCCCGGGACCGTCGACCCCGGGACCGTCACCTTTCGCGCCGGAGCGTCGGGGGCTAGGGTGCGGGTGCGACGAGTGAGCCACGAGGAGCGAAGACATGATCGGTCGTCAGAGCGCGCGTTGACGCTGTGGCCGTGATCGGCCTGTCATCGCGTGCTGCCCTTGATGTTGCGGCACAGCGAGCCTTTCCCGCCCGGACCGTCAGCGCGCCTGTTGCGCGCCAGGGGGCGGGCCTCGTCGTCGGCGATCCCAAGGGACTCCTGTGCCGCCCGCTTCCTCCTCTTCCGCTCCTTCCCCTTCCGCGGCCTCCTCCGCTGTGTCCGAGTCCGGTCGGTCGGTTTCGTCGGGTCTGTGGCGGGACGACGACTTCCGCGGACTCTGGGTGGGTCAGACGGCCTCCCAATTCGGCGAGCACGCGAGTCTGGTGGTTCTGCCGCTCCTCGCCGTCCTGACGCTCGACGCCGGTGCCGGGCAGCTCGGCGTGCTGCGCGCGGTGGGGCAGGTTCCGATCCTGTTGCTCTCGCTCTTCGTCGGCGCGTGGGTGGACAGGTGGCGGACCCGCACGGTGATGGTGCTGACCGATGCCGGCCGGACCCTGGCCCTGGGCGCCGCCGCCGTGGCCGGTCTCCTCGGTGGGCTCGGCCTGTCGGGACTGCTCGTGGTCGCCTTCGTCGTCGGCGGTCTGTCCGTGTTCTTCGACGTGGCCTACCAGGTGTCCGTCGTAAGGCTGGTGACGCCTGATCAGTTGGTCCGGGGCAACAGCGCGCTCGAGGGCAGCCGGTCCGCGGCGCAGATCGGCGGTCCCGCTCTCGGTGGCGCATTGGTGTCACTGCTGTCGGCACCGGTCGCCGCCGCCTCCGGCGCGCTGTTCTTCGCGCTGTCGTTCCTGTCGATACGGCGGATCCGTCGGGTCGAGTCGATCCCGGAGCGCTCGGATCGACCCCCTCGGGTGTTCCGGCGGATCCATGAGGGCCTCCGCTTCGTCGTCGGCGAAACCTCGCTGCGCACCGTGTGTCTCGCCTCGGCCGCCTTCCAGTTCTCCTTCGCCGCCATGATGACCGCCTATCTGCTCTTCCTCCCACGGGAACTGCACCTGTCGGGCACCGCCGTCGGGCTGGCGATCGCCGCCATGGGGCCCGGCGCTCTCCTCGGCTCTGTGCTGGCCGCCCGTCTGCCGAGCCGGTTCGGCCATGGCGTGGTGCTCATGTCCGCGGCGGCTCTCGGCGACGGCGCGTTCCTGTGTGTGCCCGCCCTGCACGGCTCGGCCGCGGTCACGCTTCCCGTGCTTCTGACGGTCAACTTCGTGTTCGGCGCGGGCGGCCAGTTGGTGAACGTCACCGTCATGGCCGTCCGGCAGGCCGTCACTCCGGCCGGACTGCAAGGCCGCGCGGCCGCGACGATCACCTTTGTCGGCATGGGGCTGACCCCGCTCGGCTCTCTGCTCGGCGGATGGCTCGCAGCGGAGTGGGGGCCGCGCACCAGCCTCCTGGTGACGGCCGCAGGCATGATGTCGTCCCCCGTGCTGATGGCGCTGTCCCCGCTGGCCCGTCTGGGACGGGAGCTTCCCGTCCCCGGATGTTCCCGCGGTCCCGTCGAAGACCGCCCGGCATCCGGTCCGGTTCGTACGGAGCCGGACCGCGTCGACGCTCCGGGGGCTCGCCATCGTCCGTCTCCCGGGTCTTCCGACGCCCGGTGATGCCGACGCGGTGAGCCGCCGCCGTCGGCAAGGGCGGGCGTTCCACGCCGGCGCGTCCGCCGAAGTCGACCGCAGGGCCTCGGTCAACACGCGCATTCCCACCGGGAAATGGGCGGCCGAGTCCCCCTGCTAGGGTGCGCCGATGTCATCGATCAAGCAGTTCCAGGTCACCTTCGACTGCGCGGAACCTGAGCGCGTAGCCCGTTTCTGGTGCGAGGTGCTGGGGTACGTCATGCCGCCGCCACCGCAGGGGTTCGCGACGTGGGCCGATTTCGACCGCTCCCTGCCTCCCGAGGAGCGGGGTGAGTGGTCCGCCTGCGTGGACCCCTCGGGTGTGGGGCCGCGACTGTACTTCCAGCGCGTTCCGGAGGGCCGGGTCGTCAAGAACCGGGTGCATCTCGACGTGCGGGTCGGCACCGGACTCGTGGGTGAGGAGCGCCTGGCCACGCTCGAGGCCGAATGCGCTCGACTGGTCGCGCTCGGCGCGGTGCGCGTGCAACTGCTGCTTGCCGACGACAAGAACGAGTCGTGCATCGCGATGCAGGACATCGAGGGCAACGAGTTCTGTCTCGACTGAGCGTCCTCCCGGACGGGAGAGGCGATATCCGTGTCGGACGTTCGATCCGCTTCCGCCGATGAGGAGTTCCGGAACCGACGTTCATCCGCTCCCACCGGCGGGAAGTTCCAGCTCGGCCCAGATGATCTTGCCGTCGTCGGTCTGGCGGGTGCCCCAGCCCTGGGTGAGCTGGGCGACCAGGAGCAGCCCGCGGCCCCCCTCGTCGAAGGTGCGAGCCCGACGCAGGTGGGGGGCCGTGCTGCTGCCGTCGGAGACTTCGCAGACAAGCGTGCGGTCGTGGATCAGTCTGAGCTCGATGGGGGGTCGGGCATGCCGGATGGCGTTGGTGACCAGTTCGCTGACGACCAGCTCGATGACGAACGCGGCCTCCTCCAGACCCCACTCGGACAGCTGTCGGGAGGCCTTCTTCCGCGCGTCGGCAACCATGGCGGGGTCGGGCGGCACCTGCCAGGTGGCCACGTGGGAGGCGTCGAGGGCATGGGTGCGGGCCACGAGCAGTGCGACGTCGTCGGAAGGGTGGTCCGTGAGCATGGTCCGCAGCAGGGCGTCGCAGGTCGCCTCCAGGTCCTCGGTCGGCCCGCGCAGCACTTCCCTGAGCGCGTCGACGCCCTCGTCGGTGTCGCGACCACGGGCCTCGATGAGCCCGTTCGTGTAGAGGACGAGCAGGCTGCCCGCCGCCAACTCCAGCTCGGTCGACTCGAAGGGCAGACCGCCGAGGCCCAGCGGAGGGCCCGCCGGAACATCCAGGAACTCGACGCCGCCGCCCGGCGTCACGAGGGCGGGCACGGGGTGGCCAGCGCGGGCGAGCGTGCAGTGCCGGGAGACGGGGTCGTAGACGGCGTACAGACAGGTGGCCCCGATGTCACCGGCGGTCACGGCCGCGCTGTCGGCGCCGGCGGCGAGCCGGTTGACCAGGTCGTCGAGGTGGGTCAGCAACTCGTCGGGCGGCAGGTCGACGTCGGCGAGGGTGCGTACGGCGGTGCGGAGCCGTCCCATGGTGGCCGACGCCTGGACGCCGTGGCCGACGACGTCTCCGACGACCAGTGCCACCCGGGCGCCGGACAGCGGAATGACATCGAACCAGTCTCCGCCCACTCCCGCCCTGCTGTCGGCGGGCAGATAGCGGGAGGCGACGTCCAGGGCTGCCTGCTCGGGCAGTTCCTGGGGCAGCAGGCTGCTCTGCAGCGTGAGGGAGATGGCGCGCTCGCGGGTGTAGCGGCGGGCGTTGTCGATACAGACGGCGGCGCGGGCGGTGATCTCCTCCCCCAGCAGCAGATCGTCCTGTTCGAAGAGCTTGGGCTGCCGGTGACGCGAGAACGTGGCCACGCCGAGGGTGAGCCCACGGGCCCGCATCGGCACCGCGAGCACCGAGTGGAATCCGAATCTCCGCATGCGTTCGGCGCGCTGCGGGGTGTGCCGCTCCACCTCGGCCAGGGCTTCGGGTGTCACGTGCTCGATGAGCGGCCGGCCCGCGGCCAGGCACTCGGCGGCGGTCGACCCGGCCGGATACGCGGCCACTGCCCCACGCCGCACCACGGCCTCGGGGCAGCCGTCCAGGACCGACTGACAGGCCACCCGGCGCAGCATCACCGGGCCGTGCGGCGGCCCCTGCGGCGGATCCTCACCGCCCTCGATCGCCGGCAGGAGATCGACGGTGACGAAGTCCGCGAACCACGGGACCGCGACATCGGCCAGTTCCTGAGCCGTACGTGCCAGGTCCAGGGTGCTGCCGATGCGCACGCTGGCGTCGTTCACCAGCGCCAACCTCCGCCGCGCCACGTGCTGTTCCGTCACATCGTGCGCCGTGAGCAGGACCCCCTCCATCCGCCCCACGGCGTCCCGCACGGGGGCGAGGGACATCGACCACACGCTCTGGCGCTCCTGGCCGACGAGGTGCAGCGCGGCCGCGAGCTCCTGGCGCCGACCGGTCTCCAGTACCCGCCTCATCCCCGCTTCGGTCCGTTCACTCTCCGGATCGCGGACGAGCTCCGTCACCCGCAGCCCGCGCATCACCTCCTCGGACAGGCCCATCACACGCTCCATGTCCGCGTTCGCCCGGCGCAGCCGCAGTCCGGTGTCGTAAAGGGCCATGGTGCAGGGGGCCTGGGTGAAACTGCGCCGGACGAACGCGTCGTCCTCGGCCAGGGGCGCCGGGCGGTTCACCGGTGACACCAGGAGCCAGCCGTCGCCGTCGCCGTCGCCGTCCCGGCGGTGAGCCAGCAGGCCGACCGTGAGCGGACGGCCGTCACGGTGCAGCAGCGTCACCGTCCCGCTCCACCTGCGCAGTCCCGTCACGGACCGTGGCAGCTCGGTGGGAGACGCGTCGGGGAGGAGCGCGGCCACGCTCCGGCCGACGACCTCGGCGGCCCGGTGGCCGAGCAGCAGTCGTGCGCCCTCGTTCCAGGCGGTGACGATGCCGTGCCCGTCCACGGTGACCCTCGCCGTGGACGCCTCGTCGACGATCTCCTGCGACGAAGCACCGCGGTCCTCGTCCCCGGCGGGCGGGGTTCCGGTCATGACGTCATCTCGCCTCCCGCACACCTGGGGGCCGGCCGCCCGGGATAGATCCGGGGCCCAGGTGCGCCACACCTGCATTTATCACGACACTAGACAACAACAGTGACAGATGCCCGTGAATCGGTCTTCGCGGCAGCACGGCAACACCGACCCCGGACGGAGGACGGCATCCATGGCTGTCATCGGCGAGGAGACGTGGCCGGCTCCGGCCGACTGGTCCGGGAAGATCTACAGCGAGGGCTGGCGCGACTCCGAGGGCGGTACACGGCAGGTGATCGAACCGGCCACGGGCCGCCCGCTGGCCGAGGTGGGTCTGGCAGGCCCCGCGGACGTCGCGCGGGCCGGTGCGCGGGCAGCGCACGCGGCCGGGGACTGGGCCGCGACGACGCCTTCCCGACGGATCGAGATCCTGCTGCGCGCCTCCGCCGCCCTGCGGAGGCACAGCGCGACGGTCCGCGACTGGATCGTCCGCGAATCGGCCGGCGTCCCGGCCAAGGGTGACTACGAGATCGCCGCCGCCCTCGCCCAGCTGACGCACGCCGTCGCCCTCGCGTCCCTGCCCCAGGGGGAGGTACTGACGCCGCGGGTCTCCGGCGGCGGGAGTCTGGCGTGGCGGGTGCCGCTGGGGGTCGTCGGCGTGATCACCCCGTGGAACGCTCCCCTGCTCTTCGCGATGCGCGCGCTGGCGCCCGCCCTCGCGCTGGGCAATGCCGTACTGCTCAAGCCCGACCCGCTCACACCCGTCTCCGGAGGCATCCTCGTCGCACGGCTGTTCGAGGAGGCCGGGCTGCCGGACGGGGTGCTGCACGTGCTGCCCGGAGGTGCCGAGGCGGGGCAGGCGGTCGCGGCCGATCCGCACATCGCCATGGTCTCCTTCACCGGCTCCACCGAGGCCGGCCGCGCGGTGGCCCGCGTGGCGGGCGAAGCGCTGAAGCGGGTCTCCCTGGAGCTCGGTGGCAAGAACTCGATCATCGTGCTCGAGGACGCGGACGTCGAGGCCGCCGCCATGGCCGGAGCGGCGAGCTCGTTCGGCTACCAGGGTCAGGCCTGCGTCGCCGCAGGCCGCCATCTGGTCCACGCCGACCTGGTCGAGGCCTACACCGTCGCACTCGTCGGACACGCGAAGGCCATGCGCCTCGGCGACCCCCGTACGGAGGGCGTCACGATCGGCCCCGTCATCAGCGAGCGGCAGGCCGCCCGGATCGAGCGCATCGTCGACGAGAGCGTGGCCGCCGGGGCACGGCTGCTCACCGGCGGGCGACGCGACGGGCTCTTCTACCCGCCCACCGTGCTGGACCGCGTGAACCGCACCGCACCGGCCTTCACCGAGGAGATCTTCGGGCCGGTGGCGCCGGTCGTCCCCTTCCGCAGCGAGGCGGAAGCGATCGAACTCGCCAATGACACCGCCTACGGCCTGACGGCCGCGGTGCACTCCCACTCCGTACCCCGAGCGACCGCCGTCGCCGAGCAACTGCGCACCGGCATGGCCCATATCAACGACGTCACGGCCAAGGACGCCGCGAACGCTCCCTTCGGAGGGATGGGCATCTCCGGCAACGGTTCCCGCATCGGCGGCACGGCAAGCCTCGAACTCTTCACCCAGTGGCGCTGGATGACCATGCCCGGACGGATCTGATCCGTTTTTCGGTGAAGCCGCGCCCGGGAGGCCGGGCGAGCAGCCGCAGCGCCCGGTGGCGCAAAGCGTTCGCTGGTGGTCATCGATCGATGGATCAAGTCCCAAAGCTTGAACACAAATTGCACACACCCTCTCTTCTTACCGGGCCGGATGGTCTAGATTGACCGTGCTTCAGCGGTTCGGACATGAGGCGACCCGTAATCATCTATTGGTCCAGCGCTATGCAGAGCCGGCACTCGCGGCTCCGGCGCCGGACGTGGGGGTGATCGATTCGTGGAGCCCGAGAGGGCCTTGGGTGCGGGGATCACCCGAGGTTTCGACGGGCCTGCGGGCACCCCGAGAGTCCGGCAGGACACGCAAGTCCGTTTCCGCCAGGGCGAGTTGTTCAAGCACCTCTGAGACAGCCGGAATGTCATGCGCGGGGGCGGGGGCCTCCGGAGGGGAGGAACGGCGCGGGAGGCGGGGGCCTCCCGGGGGGAGCAGCAGTGCGGGAGGCGGGGGCCTCCCCAGGGGAGGACAGTACGGGGGGCGGGGGCCTCCCGGGGGGAGGAACAGTGTTAGGCGAACACGTCGAACCACTGGGGACCTTGGGGGGTTCTGTGCGGCAAGGGGGACTGGTCAGCCCGTTTCCGTCGACGCGTGAGCGTCTGCCGAACGGCGCGACAAGACAGCCCGCGATCGCCTGGGAGCAGCGGTACCGCCGCTCCGTGATCACCAGCGACACCGTGGCCACCGCCTTCGTGGTGGCGGCGATCGGCAACTTCTTCGGGGCCCGGGACGCGGCCAACTGGCATGAGAAGTGGGGCATTCTCGCCTTCGGCACCGAGCTGCTGGTGCTGGGGTCGCTCGCGGTGACCCGGTCGTGGGCGCCGGCCGTGCTCGGCCAGGGCGCCGAGGAATTCCGCCGGCTAGGACGCTCGCTGTTCACGGCGACCGTCGTACTGGCCCTCGGCGGGATCGCTCTGACCTCGCGCAACATCAAACTCTGGATCTTCGTCGCGATCCCCGCGATCGCGCTCGTCACCATGACCGCGCGGTATCTGCTGCGCCTCTGGCTGCACAAACAGCGCAAGGAAGGCCAGTGCCTGCGACCGGTGCTCGCAGCCGGCAGCCCGGCCACCGTGCGCGACCTGATCAGCCGAACCCGCAAGTTCCCGCACCTCGGCTGGCGGGTGGACGGGGTATGCACGACGGACGCTCTCGGGCTCGACGGCGACGAAATCGACGGGGTGCCGGTCGTCGGCCGGCTGTCGGACGTAGCGGGCCACGTCCACCGCGACGGCTACCGCGTCGTCGCGGTCACACCGGACCCGCACTGGTCACCTGACCGGCTGCAGCGGCTGGCCTGGAACCTCGAAGGCAGTGACGCCGAGATGGTCGTGGCTCCCGTGCTGATGGAGGTGGCAGGCCCGCGGCTGCACATCGACGCGGTGCTCGGGATCCCCCTGCTGCGGGTCAGCATGCCGACCTTCACCGGGGGCCGCCGGGCGGTGAAAGGAGTCGTCGATCGAATAGGCGCAACGATTCTGCTGGTGCTTTTCGCGCCGCTGATGCTGTGCGTCGCGCTGCTCGTGCTGCTGGACAGCCGGGGTGGGGTGGTCTACCGCCAGCGCAGGGTCGGCAAGGACGGCCGCGAGTTCACCATTCTCAAGTTCCGCACCATGGTCGCCGGGGCCGACAGGGCACGTGCCGAACTGGCCGCCCTCAACGAGGGTGCCGGCCTGCTGTTCAAGCTCCGCCGGGATCCGCGGGTGACCCGGGTGGGAGCGGTGCTGCGCCGGTACTCGCTCGACGAGCTCCCGCAGCTCTTCAACGTGCTCACCGGATCGATGTCGCTCGTCGGTCCACGGCCTCCGCTGCCGGAGGAGTCCGCCGCGTACGGCCCGGACATCCGACGGCGGCTGCTGGTCAAGCCCGGACTCACCGGCCTGTGGCAGATCAGCGGACGCAGCGACCTGTCGTGGGAGGAGGCGGTCCGGCTGGACCTGCGGTACGTGGAGGACTGGTCGCTCGCCCTGGACACCGTGATCTTGTGGAAGACGCTGCGTGCGGTGCTCTACGGGCAGGGGGCCTACTGATGCGCGGGAGGCCGCCACACGACGGGCCCGCCGGCGCGCGGACCGCAGGCCGCAAGGGCCTGCCTGGGGGGAGGAACGGGAGATGAAGGTCAGCGTTTTCGGGCTCGGCTATGTCGGCTGTGTATCGGCCGCGTGCCTGGCCAGCATGGGACACGAAGTCATCGGGGTGGACGTGAACCAGGTGAAGGTCGACCTGGTCAACGACGGCAAGGCCCCGGTGGTCGAGGAGCGGATCGGCGAGCTCATCGCCGACGTCGTGCGGACCGGAGCATTACGCGCCACCGACGACGTCCGCGAGGCGATCATGGACAGCGAGGTGTCGCTGGTCTGCGTGGGCACCCCGTCGGAGCCCAACGGCAGCCTGTGCACCACGTACTTGGAGCGGGTCACCGAGCAGATCGGCGCCGCGCTGGCCGAGCGGGGCGGGCGGCACACCGTCGTGTTCCGCAGCACCATGCTCCCGGGCACCTGCCTGAACCTGCTGGTCCCGATCCTGGAGAAGTCCGTCGGCGGCACGGCCGGGGTGGACGTCGGGGTCGCGGTCAACCCGGAGTTCCTGCGCGAGGGCACGAGCGTGCGGGACTTCTTCGACCCGCCCAAGACCGTCATCGGCGAACTCGACCAGGCAAGCGGCGACGCGGTGCTGGCGCTGTACGGCGGACTGCCCGGCGAGGTGTTCCGGGTGCCGGTCCCGACGGCCGAGGCGATCAAGTACGCGGACAACGCGTTCCACGGCCTCAAGATCGGCTTCGCGAACGAGCTGGGCGCGGTGTACCGGGCGCTCGGGGTCGACTCGCACCAGGTCATGGACGTGTTCCTGGCCGACCGCAAACTGAACATCAGCCCCGCGTATCTGCGGCCCGGCTTCGCCTTCGGCGGCTCCTGCCTGCCCAAGGACCTGCGCAGCCTGGTGCACGCGGCGCAGCGGGCCGACGTCTCGGTGCCCATCCTCTCCCATGTGCTGCCCTCCAACTCCGACCATCTGCAGCGCGCGGTGGAGCTGGTCGAGCGCACCGGCAAACGCCGGGCGGGCCTGTTCGGGCTGTCCTTCAAACCCGGCACCGACGACCTTCGCGAGAGCCCGCTCGTCGAGCTGGCGGAGAGACTCTTCGGCAAGGGGTACGACCTGAAGATCTACGACGCCAACGTGAGTCTCTCCCGGCTGCTCGGCGCCAACCGCGAGTACATCGAGACCCGGCTGCCGCACCTCGCGCAGCTGCTCGCGGATTCCGTCGAGGAGGTGCTCGAGCACGCCGACGTGTGCCTGGTCGGGACCAGGGATCCGGCCGTGCTGGCGGCGCTGCCCCATGGCGACGGCACGGTGATCGTCGATCTCATCCACCTTCCCGACGCCGAAGCGCGGCGGGCCGAACCGGGGTACGTGGGCCTTGCTTGGTGACAGATCGTTCGGTGACGGAGCCGGCGCCGACCGGCCGGACCGGAGCGCGCTGATCCTGGTGGAGAACCTGTCGGTGCCGTTCGACCGGCGGGTGTGGCAGGAGTGCACGACGCTGCGCGACGCGGGCTGGAAGGTGCACGTCATCTGTCCCCAGGGCAGCAAGCGGGACACGGAGCCGGAGGCGGAGATCGACGGGGTGCGGATCCATCGCTACCCGTTGCGCGCGGCCACCGGTGGGCCCGCCGGCTACCTGCGGGAGTACGGATCGGCCCTGTGGCACACGGTCCGGCTGGCCCGCAAGGTCGGCCCGGTCGACGTGGTCCACGCCTGCAACCCGCCCGACCTGCTGTTCCTGCCGGCCCTGTGGCTGAAGCGGCGCGGCGCAAGGTTCGTCTTCGACCAGCACGACCTGGTACCCGAGCTGTACCTCTCCCGGTTCGACCGCGGCGAGGATCTGCTGTACCGCGCCGTGTGCGCGCTGGAACGGCTGACCTACCGGGCCGCGGACATCGTGCTCGCCACCAACGAGAGCTACCGGGACGTCGCGGTGCGCCGTGGCGGTCGACGGCCCGCTGACGTGTTCGTGGTGCGCAGCGCGCCGCAGACCGACCGGTTCCAACCCGTGCCGCCCGAGCCCGAGTTGAAGCGCGGCAAGCCTCATCTGCTGTGCTATCTGGGCGTCATGGGCCCGCAGGACGGGGTCGACTACGCCTTGCGGGCCCTGGCCAGGCTGCGCGACGAACTCGGACGGACGGACTGGCATGCGGTGTTCGTCGGTGCGGGCGACGCCTTCGACGCGATGGTGGAGTTGTCCCGGCGGCTCGGGCTCTCCGAGCAGGTGGAGTTCACCGGGCGCATTCCGGACGCCGACCTGGTGCGCTACCTGTCCACCGCGGACGTGTGCCTCTCCCCCGACCCGCGCAATCCGCTCAATGACGTGTCGACCATGAACAAGGTCCTGGAGTACATGGCGATGGGCCGTCCGATCGTCTCGTTCGACCTGCGGGAGGCGCGCGTCTCCGCCGGTGAGGCCGCCGTCTACGCGCCCGCCAACGACGAGTCCGAGTTCGCCAGGCTCATCACGCTGCTGCTGGACGACCCGGAGACGCGGGCCCGGATGGGCAAGATCGGCCAGGAGCGGATCAGCGGGCCGCTCTCCTGGCGGAACTCCCAGCGATCGCTGCTGGACGCCTACGCCGCCGCCTGCCGTGACCACGCTCCGCTGCCGGCGGGCGAACCGCACCGTGCTGGGAAGAGGCCGCGCCGTTGAGCGATGACACCATACGCCTGGTCACGATCGGGCGGATCGTCCGTCGGCGCCGACGGCTGCTCACCCTCCTCGTGGTGGTGGGCGCGCTCGTCGGCTACGGCACCTCCCTGCTGTTTCCGCCGCGCTACACGACGTCGGCATCGGTACTGCTGCCGGGGGCGTGGGAGGAACGCGAGCTGGTGACCCAGGCGGAGATCGCGACCAGTTCGGTGGTGGTCGACCGCGCGGCTGCCAAGCTCGACTGGGCCGGGGTCGACGGCACCGAGCTGCGGGACCGGGTGAGCGCCAAGGCCGCCGACGGGAACATCATCAAGATCTCGGGCACGGCCGACACCCCCGAGCGCGCACAGCAGCTCTCCGACCAGGTGGCCCAGCAGTTCGTCACCTTCGCCGCGCAGATCGCGGGCGACAGCACCGACCCCGAGGCGGCGGCGCCCGAGGCGCTGCGGCAGATGGTGGTGCAGACCAGCCGCCGCATCACCGAGCTGGCCGACGAGGCCGGTCCGGGGCAGACCGTGGAGAGCGTGCAGACCCGCACCGAACTCTCGAAGCTGCGTACCGCTCTGCAGGAAGCCATCAACAAGCTGGACCAGACCGACCCGGCCGCCACCCAGGCCAACATGGTTGTCATGGGGTCGGCGGCCCGGCCGACCGGTGAGGCCCCGCCGACGAGGATCCAGCTCGTCGTCGGAGGGGCGCTGCTGTTCTTCCTGCTCGCGGTCATCGGCCATCTCACCGCCGCCCGGATGAGTCGCCGGCTGCGCACCGAACCGGAGATCGCCGCGGCGCTGGGCTCGACGCTGCTGGGTACCGTCGACGTACCTGGTGAACGCCCCGCGCACCGGCCGCGGAGCCATGGCGCGCGGGCCCGGATCCGCCGGCTGCTGGGCGTCGACGTCCGGTGGGACGTACCCGCCCCCCAGGCGTCCGGCGACGAGGCCGGCAGACAGCTCCGCTACCGGCGGGTGTGCGCCCGTGTCCGGGACCGGCTGCCCTCTCCCCGGCGGCTGCTGGTGGTCGTCCCGGACGGCGACGAGATCGCCCGCCGGGCCGCCGGACAGCTCGTCGCCGAGGCCGAGAGCGATCCGCTGCTGCGGGTGGTGGAGGTCTCGGTGTCCCAGCCGATGGTGCCGGACCGCGACAACGAGTCCGGTGCCCTGGTCGTGCTCAGCGCGGGCAGCTGGACGGCCGGCGAACTCGCCGGCATCGCCGAGGCGTGTGCGGACGCCAAGCACGAGGTCGTCGGCATCGTCCTCGCCGGCACGGTCTGGGCCCGTCCGACGCGGTCCGTCGGCCGTCCTCGCCGTGCCGCCACGCCGGCACCCGCGCTCGCGGTCGGCGACGACGCGACAGGAGGTGCACAGTGACGACGCATACGACTTCGGAGTCGTCGGCCGCCGCTCCGCTGCTGGACCTTCAGGCGCTGGTGGTGTCGGTGCGCAGGCGCCGGCGCTTCTGGTGCTCCCTGGCGCTGCTGGGGCTGCTCGCCGGGGTGGCGGTCGCGGTGCTGATGCCGCCGCCGCCGACCGCCGTGACCAAGGTGCTGGTCGCGCATCAGGAGGACCAGCCGAACGACCCCGGGACGCTGATCCGCACCGACGTGGCGCTGCTGCAGACCACGCGCATCGCCGGTAGTGCCCTGCGGTCCCTCGAGTCCCCGGAGAAGCCGGAGGACTTCATGCGGGACTACGGGGGGATCGGCCTGACCAACAACCTGCTGCAGATCACGGTGACGGGTGACAGCGACGCGGAAGCGGTGGCCCGCGCCAAGGCGCTGGCCGACGCGTTCATCTCGGACCATGTGAGGCGGATCCAGCAGGCCGCGAGCGCCGAGGCCAAGGCCCTGGCCGACCAGCGTGACCGCCTACGGGACGAACTCGCCCAGGTCAACAAGGAGATCGGCGAGGCATCACCGGACAGCGGACCGAAGGCGGCCGCGAACCTGGAGTCGCTGTTCGCCCGCCGGGCCGAACTCACCTCGCGGATCTCCGACTTCGACCAGCGCGCCGCGGAGGCGCGCATCGGCACCCCCCAGCTCATCGCCGGCACCCAGATCGTGGACGCCCCCCGCGCGGTGCGGCACTCGCTGCCCAGGAACGCCGCCACCAACGGCGCCGTCGGGCTCGTCCTCGGACTCGCCCTCGGGCTCGCGGTGGCCGCGGTCCGCACGGTGGTGGCGGACCGCCCCGTGCTGCGCCGGGACATCGCGGCGAACCTCGGCGCCTCGGTCATCGCGGAACTGCCCCACCGGTCGGCCGGGCTGTGGCGGCGCCGTCGGGTCCGGGAGGCACGCGCGCGGCTCACCGCGTCCCTGGCCCGCACCGTGCGCGGCTCGGCGGAACCGGTGTCGCTGCTGGAACTGGGCTGTGCGCGCGGCACCGGCGTGCTGGCCCTGGACCTCGCCGGGGCACTGGCGGCGGAGGGGCCCGTGGTCGTCGTCGACGGCCTGCCGGGCCTGCGGCTCGCGGGCCGCCGCCCGAAGCCGGGAGACCCGACCGTGGTCAGCGGCGAGCCGATCGTGGTCAGCGGCGAGCGGGCCACGGAGCCGGCGCATCAGGAGCGCCGGATCGGGGTCGGCTCGGTGGCGCCCGGCACGGCCTGGACCGACCTCCGGTACCTCGGCACCCGGACCGTACTCGTCGTGCGTGCCGGGCACGGCAGCGCCGCATGGCTGCACACCGTGGCGCGGCAGCTCGCGGACCAGCGCATCGCGGTGATCGGGGTGGTGCTGATCGACCCCGATCCGCGGGACCGGACCGACGGCACCCTGTGGGACGGGCCGCACACCGCGCTGCGCGGCCAGAACGAGCTGCAGGCCCGACAGAACGGGACGGGCCAGCGGCGGACGGAGCGACTGCCGATGTGGGCGGCACGCGTCCCGGACAACGACCAGGAGGCGCGGTAGACATGTGTGGCATCGCAGGCACTTACCGATGGCCGGACGGAAAGATCGTGACCGACCGGCTCACCGAAACCCTCGCCCACCGCGGTCCGGACGGAGCGGGCCGGTACAGCCACCCCGCCGGTGACGGCGAAGTGCACCTCGGGCACCGGCGGCTGTCCATCATCGACCTGTCCGAGACCGGCGCCCAGCCGATGGTCTCGGGCGGCCTCGTCCTGACGTACAACGGCGAGCTGTACAACGCCCCCGAGCTGCGGGCCGAACTGGCGGCGGCCGGGGTGCGCTTTCGCGGTACCTCCGACACCGAGGTGCTGCTGGAGGCCTGGCGGCGCTGGGGCACGGACTGCCTGCCCCGGCTGCGCGGCATGTTCGCGTTCGGGATCTTCGACGAGCGAACGGGTGAGCTGGTGCTCGCCCGCGACCAGCTCGGCATCAAGCCGCTGTTCCTGCTCCGGCGCGGCGGGGGTCTGATGTTCGCCTCCGAGCTGAAGGCGCTCGCCGCCGCGACCGGCGGCTCGCTGGAGGTGGACCACGCGGCGCTGGTGGCCTCGCTGCTCTACTACTGGGTGCCGGACTCGCGGTGCGCGTTCCGCGAGGCGGAGAAGCTGCCGCCGGGGAGCTGGCTGCGGTTCCGGCCCGACGGCCGGGTGGACCGCGGCCGGTTCTGGCATCTCAAGGACGTCGCCGCCGAGGGGCAGGAGCGGGCCCGGAGCGGCGAACAGCCGGATCTGGCCGCCGTGGTCGAGGAGTCGACCCGGCGCCACCTGCTCTCCGACGTACCCGTGGCGACCTTCCTGTCCGGCGGGCTGGACTCCAGCTATCTGACGGCGCTCGCGGCCCGCGACCGGCCCGGGATCTCCGCCTACACGATCGGGTTCCGTGCCGAGGACGCCAGGTTCGAGGCGATGCCGGACGACCTGCGGTACGCCCGGCAGGTGGCCGAACGGTTCGGTGTCGACCTGCACGAGATCGAGATCGCTCCCAACGTGCTCGACCTGCTGCCGCAGATGACGTACCACCTCGACGAGCCGATCGGCGACCCCGCCGCGATCAACACGTACCTGATCTGCCGGGCCGCCCGGGAGTCCGGGGTCAAGGTGATGCTCTCGGGGATGGGGGCCGACGAGTTGTTCGCCGGCTACCGCAAGCACCTGGCCAACCTGCTCGCGCTGCGCTACCAGCGCGTCCCGCGGCCCCTGCGGCGCGGCCTGTCCCGGGCCGTGGACCGGCTGCCGGTCGCCACGGCCCGCCGGGGCTACCGGTCGGTGCGCTTCGCGAAGCGGTTCCTGTCCTTCGCCGACCTGCCGGAGGAGACCGCGTTCCGGCGCAGCTACACCATGTACGACCAGGACGAGCTGCTCGCCCTGGTCGATCCCGACCTGGCCGGGACGGTCGACGACGTGCTGACCGAGCATGCGGACGTCTACCAGGACAACGAGCTCGACGACTTCGTCAACCGCATGTGCCTGGGCGACGCCCGGATGTTCCTGCCGGGCCTGAACCTCGCCTACACCGACCGGTCGAGCATGGCCGCGTCGACCGAGGTGCGGGTGCCCTACGTGGACGTGGAGGTGGTCAAGGCGGCGTTCGCCTTCCCCGGCGATCGCAAGATCGTCGGACGGCAGGGCAAGGCCGTCCTCAAGGAGGCGGCCGCCTCGGTCCTGCCCCGGGAGATCGTGTACCGGCCCAAGGGCCTGTTCAGCGCCCCGCTGCGCGCCTGGATGAGCCGGGATCTGGCGCCGCTGGTGCGCGAGGTGGTGCACGACGGTGTGCTGGTGCGTTCCGGGCTCCTGCGCCGCGACGCGCTGGCGCGGATGGTCGCCGAGGACGCCGCCGGGCAGCGGGACTTCTCCAAGCATCTGTGGCACGTGCTGACCCTTGAGTACTGGTATCGCGACGCGACCTCACGGGCCGGCCAGAACTCTCACTGACGGCGTAGAGACAGTAGAGACAGAGGACTTCGGGTGAAACAGGTTGTTCAGAACTACAAAAGCGGCGAGCTTGCGGTGCTCGACGTGCCGGTGCCGGGATGCAAGCCGGGCGGGGTGCTGGTCCGCAGCGCCTACTCGCTGATATCCACCGGGACCGAGCTCATGAAGGTGTCCGAGGCCGGCATGTCGATGCTGGGCAAGGCCCGCTCCCGGCCGGACCAGGTGGCCAAGGTCATGCAGAGCGTGGCCACCAACGGGCTGCCCGCCACCTACCGCAAGGTGATGGGCAAACTGGACTCCTACACGCCGCTGGGCTACTCGCTGTGCGGGGTGGTCGAGCAGGTCGGCACCGGGATCGACGATGTGAAGGTCGGCGACCTCGTGGCCTGCGCCGGCAACGAGCACGCGCTGCACGCCGAGCTGAACTGGGTGCCGAAGAACCTCTACGCCCGGGTGCCGGACGGCCTCGCGCCGCGCCACGCGGCCTTCGGCACCGTCGGGTCGATCGCGATGCAGGGCGTCCGCCAGGGCGAGCCGCAGCTCGGGGAGGTGGCGCTGGTCATCGGCCTCGGGCTGATCGGGCAGCTGGTGGTGCAGCTGCTGGCCGCCTCGGGGGTCCGCGTCGTCGGAGCAGACCCCGACCCGGTGCGCTGCGAGCTGGCCGAACGCCTGGGCGCCGCGGCCTGCGGCGATCCCGCGTCCGCGGCCGTGGAGACGGCCGTCGCCGAACTCACCGACGGCCACGGCGTGGACCAGGTGTACCTGGCGGCCGGCGGCGGCAGCAACCAACCCGTCGAGCTGGCGGCCAGGTTGAGCCGGGACCGCGGCCGGGTCGTCGACATCGGCAAGTGCCGCCTGGACCTGCCGTGGAACGCGTACTACGAGAAGGAACTCGACGTCCGGTTCTCCCGCAGTTACGGCCCCGGGCGCTACGAGCCGGAGTACGAACTCGAGGGGCGGGACTACCCGATCGGCTACATCCGCTGGACCGAGCGCCGCAACCTGGCGTGCTTCCTCGATCTCCTGGCCCGCGGCAGCGTCGACGTGGAGCCGCTGGTCTCCCACATCGCCGACTTCGACGACGCCGTCGAGACGTACCAGCGTCTGAAGGACGGTGAACTGAAGGCCGTGGCCGTGCTGTTCCGCTACCCGGAGCAGCACGAGGAAGCGGGCGAAGCTCAGGCCCCGGCGGTGACCGTGCCCGAGGTGCCGCGCAGCGGCAGAGCGTCCGCCCCGGCCCGGCCCGCCAAGGCGCCGGTGCGGCTGGCGTTCGTCGGTGCGGGGAACTACGCGACGTCGATGCTGCTGCCGCACCTGGCACAGCGCGAAGGCGTCGCGTTGTCGACCGTCGTCACCACGACCGCGCTGTCCGCGGCCAACGCCAAGCGCAAGTTCGGCTTCGCCGAGGCGACCACCGATCTCGACGCCGTGCTCGGCGACAAGTCCATCGACGCGGTGTTCGTGGTCACCCGGCACAGCTCGCACGCCGAACTGACCCGAAGGGCACTGCTGGCGGGCAAGGCGGTGTTCGTCGAGAAGCCGCTGGCCCTCACCCAGGACGAGCTGGCCGGCGTGCTCGCGGCGGTGGAGGAGTCCGGCAACGACCGGCTGCAGGTGGGCTTCAACCGCCGGTTCGCGCCGCTGCTGCAGGAGGCCGGGAAGCGGTTCGGCGTCCGGACCGGCCCGGCGAGCCTGCGCTATCTGGTCAACGCGGGCCGGCTGCAGCACGGCAGCTGGTACCTCCAGCAGGGCACCGAGGGCTCGCGGTTCGCCGGTGAGGGCGGACACTTCATCGACACGGCGAGCTGGCTGCTTCAGGCCGACCCCGTCTCGGTGTACGCCGTCGCCGCCGGCGGCAACGAGGACCTGCAGGTCGTGCTGCGCTACCCGGACGGGTCCACCGCCACCATCAGCTACGTCACCACCGGCTCCCCCGGCTTCCCCAAGGAGACGCTGGACCTGGTCGCGGACGGCAAGGTGCTGCGGCTCGACGACTTCGTCCGTGCCGCTGTCTACGACGCCGGCCGCAAGCGGTGGGTCAGCTCTCGGCTGCCCAAGGCCCGGGACAAGGGCCAGTCCGCCGAGCTGGCCGCGTTCGTCAGGGCCGTGCGGACCGGCGGGCCGATGCCGGTGCCGCTGGAGTCGCTGGTGGCCACCACGGCGGCCACCCTCGCCGTGCAGGCCGCGCTGGTCGGCGGCGCCCCGGTGACGTTGGCGAGAACGCGATGACGGTGAACTCGGGCAGTCCGGGCTGGTATCTGCGGCGGCTGTCCCGGATGGGGCCGCGGGAGATCGGCGGCCGGGCGGGCGACGCGGTGCGCAGGCGCCGGTGGCGGTCGGCGCGGCCGGACAGCCCGACCGTGACCGGCGCGCGGTTCACCGCGGTACTGCCCGCGGGGACGATCGCCGCGGTGTCACCGGACGCCGCGAAACGTCTCGTCGCCGAGGCGGACCGGCTGATGGCCGGGCACGCCGAGTTCTTCGGGGTGGAACGCGACGACCTGGTGGACCCGGACTGGTGGTACGACCCGAAGACCGGGCGCCGGGCCCCGTGGGGCTACGCCTTCGACGTGCCCTACCGCAACGAGGAGGCGACCGGGGACATCAAGCAGATCTGGGAGTTGTCCCGGCATCAGTACCTCACCGTGCTCGCCGCCGCCTACGCGGTCACCGGCAACGAGCGGTACGCCGAGCGGGTCGCCGAGCACCTGCGGTCGTGGTGGGCGGGCAACGCGCCGCTGCGCGGGGTGCACTGGACCAGCGGCATCGAGCTGGGCATCCGGCTGCTGTCCTGGGTGTGGATCCGCCGGCTGCTCGACGGCTGGCCGGGCGTGGCCGCTCTGTTCGAGGACAACCCGGTGGCGCTGCGCCAGATCTGGCACCACCAGCACTGGCTGGCCTCCTTCCCCAGCCGGGGGTCTTCGGCGAACAACCACGTCGTCGCCGAGGCCGCCGGGCAGTTCGCCGCGGCCTGCGCGTTCGGGTGGTTCCCCGCCTCGGCGCGTTGGCGGGCCGACGCTCTGCGCTCGCTGGAGCTGCAGCTGCGCCGCAACACCTTCACCTCCGGTCTCAACCGCGAGCTGGCCACCGAGTACCACGGACTGGTGCTGGAGCTCGGCCTGGCCGCGCTGGCCGAGGCGGATGCCGCAGATGTGCAGGTCCCCGCGTCGATCCGGCTGGTGCTGCTGCGGATGACCGACGCGCTCGCCGCCATCGTCGACAGCAGGCTGCGGCCACCGCGCCAGGGGGACGCGGACGACGGGCACGGTCTGGTCGTGGACGGCGAGGGCACCGACCGCTGGGCCTCGCTGCTGGCCACCGGGGACGCCGTGTTCGGCCGGCTCGCCTGGTGGCCGGCGGTGACCGGTACGGACGTGCGCACCGCGCTGCTGGCCGCGCTCGTGCGGCCGTACGCGCACGGAACGGCACCGGCCGTGTCCCGCCCGGCGAGCCGGCCGGCCCACTTCGCCGACGCGGGTATGACCATCCTGCGGGGCCCGGGGGAGATCTGGTGCCGCTGCGACGGAGGTCCGCACGGATTCCTGTCCATCGCCGCGCACGCGCACGCGGACGCGCTGTCCGTGGAGGTCCGGCACGACGGGGTCGACGTGCTCGCCGACCCGGGGACGTACTGCTACCACGGGCAGCCCGAGTGGCGGCAGTACTTCCGGTCGACCCTCGGCCACAACACCCTGCAACTGGACGGCGGTGACCAGTCCGTCTCCGGCGGCCCGTTCCTGTGGACCCGGCATGCCCGCAGCCGCGTCCTGGCCGTGGACACCTCCGACGCCTCCGGCGGGGGGACGGCCCGCTGGTGCGCCGAGCACGACGGATACCAGCGCTCCGTGCACCGGCGCCGGGTGGAACTGACGGCCGAGAGCCAGGAGCTGAGAGTGGTCGACGAGGTGCGGGGCGGCCCGCGCCGCACCGTGCGGCTGGCGTTCCACCTCGGCCCGGCGATCGCCGCCGACCTGGTGGGGAACCGGGCACAGCTGACCTGGACCCGGGACGGCGAGGACCGCTCCGCGGCGCTCGAGCTGCCCGGGGAGTTGAACTGGCGGGCGCATCGCGGCGAGAGTGACCCGCCGCTGGGCTGGTACTCCCCCGGCTTCGGGCGCAGGGAACCCGCCACGACGCTGGTCGGCACCGGCTTCGCCGACGGCGCGGCGGGGTTCACCACCGTGCTCAGGTTCCGCGGCTAGGGGGGCGCGTGGGGATCAAGAGGCGGCACTGGGCGTTGGCGGCGGCACCGCTGGCGCTGGCCCTGCTGGCGGCGACCGGCTGTGAGAGCCCGTCGGGCGCGCGGCCGAAGCCGACCTCTGCGCCGGCCACGTCCGTGGCCCGGGTGTGTGCAGAGCCCGCGGCGGGGCCGGCCAAGGCACCGGCGGGCGCGGTGACGGTCGACCCCGCGGTGGCCGGTGACCTGGCCGCGAAGACCAAGAGCAGTCCCCCGAACACGACGTTCTGGCTTCGACCGGGCAAGCACCGGCTCGACCCGGACCGCTACGCCCAGGTCATCCCCAAGAAGGGGGACAGCTACCTCGGCGCGCCGGGCGCGGTGCTCGACGGCCGGAAGACCAACCAGTACGCGTTCGGGGGCACCGCCCCCGACGTCACCATCCGCCACCTGACCGTGCAGGGTTTCGTCGCGCCGCACGACGAGGGCGTGGTCAACCACGACTCGGCCGACGGGTGGGTGATCGAGCACGCGACGATCCAGAACAACTCCGGCGCCGGGCTGATGGCCGGCGCCCGCCAGCGGGTCAGCGCGAGCTGCCTGCGCGGCAACGGTCAGTACGGCATGAACGCGTACAAGGCCGCCGGCCGTATCAGCGGCCTGGTGCTCGAGGGCAACGAGATCGTGGGCAACAACAGGGACGACTGGGAGCGGCGGCGGCCGGGCTGCGGCTGCACCGGAGGCGTCAAGTTCTGGGCCGTGGACGGTGCCGACATACGCGGTAACTGGGTGCACGACAACCGGGGAGCCGGGTTATGGGCGGACACGAACAACAACGACTTCCGCATCGAGGACAACGTGCTCGAGGCCAACGACGGTGCCGCGCTGATCTACGAGACCAGCTACAACGCGGTCATCCGGAAGAACACGATCCGGCGGAACAACTGGGTCGAGGGCCGCAGGTACGCCGACCGCGGCGACAACTTCCCGTTCGCGACGATCTACCTGTCCGAGTCCGGCGGCGAACCACGGATCCGGGCCCGCACGGACAAGATCGAGATCTACCGGAACGTGCTGGAGAACAACTGGTCCGGGATCACCCTGTGGGAAAACGCCGACCGGTTCTGCAACAGCCCGGCCAACACCTCCTCCGGTGACTGCACGTTGCTGGTGAAGAGCACCGGCCGCTGCGCGCAGCCGGCGATCGCCGCCGCCCCGCTGTACGCCGACTGCCGGTGGAAGACCCAGCGGGTGGACATCCACGGCAACCGCTTCGTGCTGGACAAGTCCGTCGTCGACTGCACGGTGAAGTGCGACCGCATGGCTGTGCTGGCCAACTACGGCACCTATCCGGACTGGTCGCCGTACCAGGGCGAGCGGGTGGCCGAGGCGATCACCCGTGAGCAGCACAACCGCTGGCACGACAACGTCTACCTCGGACCGTGGAAGTTCGTCGCCCACGACCCGAGCCGGATACTCGACTCCGTCCAGTGGCAGGGCACGCCGTACCAGCAGGACATGGGCAGCACCTTCCGCGCGCGGGCGGGTGGTTGAGATGGGCACGGACCACACGTCGAAGATCGTCGGGACGGTCTGGGGGCTGCTGATCCTCAACACGCTCGGCTCCGCCGGGGCGAAGACCATCGTCCCGCTGCCCCGCTCGCTCATCCAGATGGTCACCATGGGCGCGCTGGTCGCCGCGTTCACGCTGGCGCTCGCGGTCAATCTCCGGCTGCGTATCCGGGCCAGCGCCTTCGGGTTCCTGCTCACCCTGCTGCTGGTACCGAGCGTGATCTCCAGCGCGGACCTGGAGTCCGGGTTCGGCGCGCTGTTCCGCTGCGCCCGGCTGGCGCTCTTCGTCGGCACGCTGTGGCTGCTCAGCCGCTGGTGGGACGGCGGCCTGACGTTCGTCCGGCACCACATCAGGATGTACTTCGTGGTCCTCGCGTCGGTGGCCGCCGGTGCGGTCATCTCACCGGGCGCCGCCCTGCCCGAGCTCTACGGCGGCCGGCTGGTGGGCGCGTTGTGGCCGCTCACCCCGCCGCAGATCGGACAGTACGCCGCGGTGATCATCGGGCTCAGCGTGCTGCTCGTCCTGGGGCGCCGTACCGACCGGGCCAGCGCGGCCGTGGTCATCGTGCCGGCCCTCGTCCTGCTCGCGCTGACCCACACCCGGACGGCCACGCTCGGTCTGCTCATCGGGCTGGCGCTGGCGATCAGCTCGCTCGTCCTGACCAGCGCCGCCGCCCGCCGGTTCTTCGCCTGGGCGGTGCTGTGCGGCGCCGTGGCCGCGGTGGGGTTCGGCTCGGCGCTGCAGGCGTGGTTCCTGCGCGGACAGAGCCAGGAGAACTTCACCAGCCTCACCGGCCGGGCCAAGGTCTGGCACGCCCTGCTGGCGGCACCCCGCACGACGTCGGAGTACCTGTTCGGCGCGGGCCTGGGCGACAAGTCGTTCGGCGGGCTGCCGATCGACAACAGCTGGCTGGCCGTCTACCACGAGCAGGGCATGACCGGCGTCGCCCTGGTCGCGGCGATCATCATCGTGCTGGGGGGTGTCGCGTTGCTGCGGCCGCCGTCGTTGTCGAGGGCCTGCGCCATCTTCCTGATCAGCTACTGCGCGATCGCGTCGTACACGGAGGCCGGGCTGGGCGACGCCTCGCCGTATCTGCTGCATCTGGCCGTGGCCGCCTCGCTGCTGGCGGCGCCTGCCGGGGCCGCTCCCCTCTCGACGCCCGAAGTCCCCGAACGACGCACCCCGCAACGGGCCGTGAGATCGGAGGTGACCTGAGCATGCACGTACTCGTGGTGCACAACCGCTACGCCTCGGCGCAGCCGAGCGGGGAGAACAAGGTCGTCGACCAGGAGGTGGCGCTGCTGCGCGAGGCCGGCCACCGGGTCGAGGTGTTCGAGCGGCGCAGCGACGACATCGCCGCCCGGTCCCTGCCGGGCAAGGCCGCGATACCGCTGCTCGTGCCGTGGAACCCGGCGGTCCGCGCGGAGCTCGCCGCCCGGCTGCGCACCGAGCGGCCGGACGTGGTGCACGTCCACAACGTCTTCCCGCTCCTGTCGCCGGCGGTGCTGGCCGCCTGCGCCGACGCGGGCGTGCCCGCCGTCGCGACGCTGCACAACTACACCCAGGTCTGCCCGCCCGGCACGCTGCAGCGGGACGGCCGGCCGTGCACCGAGTGCGTCGGGTCCTCCCCGCTGCCCGCCGTCCGGCACGGCTGCTACCGCGGCTCCCGGCTGGCGACGGTGCCGCTCGCGGTCAGCCTGTCGGTCAACCGGCGGCGCTGGTGGTCCGGCGTGGAGCGGTTCTTCTGCATCTCCGCCGCCCAGCGCGACGTCCTGGTGCGGTCCGGGATGCCGGCCGGGCGGCTGGCGGTGAAGCACAACTTCGTGCCCGACCCGGACGCCCGCCGGACGGGCCCCGGCGAGCATGTGCTCTATCTCGGCAGGCTCGCCGAGGCCAAGGGCGTACGGCTGCTGATGGCCGCGTGGGACGAACTCGCCGCCGACGGCGGGGTGGGCGTCCCGCTCGTGATCGCCGGTACGGGCCCGCTGGAGCCGGAGGTGACCGCCTGGGCGGCGGGCCGGGACGACGTCCGGTACGTCGGCCTCTGTGACACGGCGGAGTGCCAGAAGGCCATCGCGCGGTCGGTCGCCGTGGTGGCTCCCTCGACGTGGCTGGAGGCGTTCGGCCTGGTGGTCGTGGAGGCGATGGCGGCCGGGGTCCCGGTCGTCGCGGCCGGTCACGGCGCCTTCGTCGAACTGGTCGAGGACGGGGTGACCGGACTGCTGCACCGGCCGGGCGACTCCGCGTCGCTCGCGTCCCGCATACGCCGGATCGCGGCCGGAGAGGACCGCAACCAAGAGATGGGCCGGGCGGCCCGGCGCCGTTACGAGCAGGGTTTCAGCCCGGCCGTCGGCCTCGAGCGCCTGGTGGAGGGGTACCGCTCCGCGATCGCGGGTCGGTCCGGCGGCGGGGACAGCCCGCCGCCGACAGGGGACAGGATCACTGGCTCGCGGTGGGGTCACCCGCGCGGGCGGGATGGGGGCAGTAGATGACACGATGCCGACTCTGCGGCTCGGCGGCGCTGGAGAGCGTCGTCGATCTCGGGGCGACTCCGCCGTGCGAGAGCTTTCTCGCCGCGGACCAACTGGACCGGCCGGAGCCGGCGTACCCGCTGCACCTGCGGGTCTGCACCGACTGCTGGCTCGCGCAGATACCTCCGCTGATCACACCGGAGGAGACGTTCAGCGAGTACGCGTACTTCTCCTCCTACTCGACCTCCTGGGTGGAGCACGCGCGCACGTTCGTCGACGACACCGTGCGGCGGCTGGGTCTGGGCGCCGACGCCTTCGTGGTCGAGGTCGCGAGCAACGACGGGTACCTGCTGAGGCATGTGGTGGACCGCGGGATCCGCTGCCTCGGCGTCGAGCCCTCGGTGAACGTCGGCGCGGCGGCGCGGGAGGCGGGTGTGCCCACACGCACGGACTTCCTGGACCCGGCCACCGGCGCCGACGTCCGCGCCGAGCACGGCCCGGCGGACCTGGTCGTGGCCAACAACGTGTACGCGCACATCCCCGACGTCGTCGGGTTCACCCAGGGACTGCGCGCCCTGGTCGCCGACGACGGCTGGGTCTCCATCGAGGTGCAGCACCTGCTGACCCTGATCGAGGAGAACCAGTACGACACGATCTACCACGAGCACTTCCAGTACTACACGGTCGCCTCCGCGACCCGGGCGCTGGCGAGCGGCGGACTCACCCTCGTGGACGTCGAGTTGCTGCCCACCCACGGCGGCTCCATCCGGCTGTGGGCCCGGCCGGCCGAGGTGGCCGGCGAGCCGACCGGGCGGGTGGCCGACGTGCTGGCCCGCGAGAAGGCCGCCGGGCTGCAGGAGCTGTCCGGGTACACCGAGTTCTCCGCGCGGGTGGCCAAGGTGCGCCGGGATCTGCTGCGGTTCCTGATCGAGGCGGCCGAGCGCGGCGAGACGGTCGTGGGCTACGGCGCCCCGGGCAAGGGCAACACCCTGCTCAACCACTGCGGCATCCGGCCCGACCTGCTCCCGTACACGGTCGACCGCAACCCCTACAAGCACGGCAGGTTCACCCCTGGCACCCGCATCCCGATCCTGTCGCCCGAGCAGATAGCCGCCGACGAACCGGACTACGTCCTGGTCCTGCCGTGGAACCTGCGGGCCGAGCTGGTCGAGCAGCTGTCCTTCGTGCACACCTGGGGCGGCCGACTCGTCTTTCCCATACCGGAACTGAGCATTGTCGAGGTCAAGGCATGAAGGTCGTACTGTTCTGCGGCGGCTACGGGCTGCGGATGCGCAACGGAGCCTCCGACGACATGCCCAAGCCGATGGCGATGGTCGGTCCGCGGCCGCTGATCTGGCACGTCATGCGCTACTACGCGTACTTCGGGCACACGGAGTTCATCCTGTGCCTGGGGTACGGGGCTCACCACATCAAGAACTTCTTCCTCAACTACGACGAGACGACGTCAAACGACTTCGTGCTGCGGGGCGGGCGGCCCGAGCTGCTGTCCACCGACATCGCCGACTGGACGATCACCTTCGCGCAGACCGGCATCGAGTCACCCATCGGGGAGCGGCTACGCCGGGTGCGGCACCACCTGGAGGGCGACGAGATGTTCCTCGCCAACTACGCCGACGTGCTCACCGACGCCCCGCTGCCGGAGATGATCGACCGGTTCGCCCGGCGCGACGCCGGTGCGTCGATGATGGTGGTGCCGCCGCAGTCGTCGTTCCACTGTGTGGATCTGGGTGAGGACGGGCTGGTGGGGGGCATCACCGCGGTGAGCGAGCTGCCGCTGTGGGAGAACGGCGGCTACTTCGTGCTCCGCCAGGAGGTCTTCGACCACATACCCGAGGGCGGGGACCTGGTCGCCGACGGATGCGCCCAACTGGCCAAGCGGGGACGGCTGGTGGCGCATCAGCACCGCGGCTTCTGGAAGCCGACCGACACCGTGAAGGAGCGGGCCGCGCTCGACGACGCCTACACCCGGGGCGACCGCCCCTGGGCCGTGTGGGAACGGGACGGCGCGGCAGCGAGCGCCGGGGCGGGGACCGCGTGATCCGGCTCGGGGCCGGGCGCCTGAACCGGATCGTCGCGGTGGGCGCGCACTGCGACGACATCGCCATCGGCGCCGGCGGCACGCTGCTGACGCTGTGCCGGGCGCACCCGGGTGTCCGCGTCGACGCGCTGGTGCTCTCCGGCGGCGGCGGTGAGCGCGAGCAGGAGGAGCAGGCCGCGCTCACCGCCTTCTGCCCGGGCGCCGACCTGCGACTGACCGTGCACAAGCTGCCGGACGGCCGGCTGCCCGCGCACTGGGAGGAGGCCAAGGCGGCGGTCGAGGAGCTGCGCGGGCAGACCGAGCCGGATCTCGTGCTGGCCCCGCGCACCGCTGACGCGCACCAGGATCACCGCGGCCTGGCGAAGCTGATACCGACCGCGTTCCGTGACCACCTCGTGCTCGGCTACGAGATCGTCAAGTGGGACGGCGATCTCGGCCGTCCCACGGCGTACCAGCCGCTGTCGCCGGAGATCGCCGAACAGAAGGTGCGGCTGCTGCAGGAGCACTACCCCTCGCAGCGGCACCGGCCCTGGTACGACCGGGAGGCCTTCCTCGGTCTGGCCCGGATCCGCGGCATCGAATGCCACGCGCGCTACGCCGAGGCGTTCGCCGTCACCAAACTCACTCTCGACCTGGGGGAATGAACCTTGCGCGTACTGCTGACCGGACATCAGGGCTACCTGGGCACCGTGATGGCCCCGGTCCTCGCGGCCGCCGGGCACGAGGTCGTCGGTCTTGACGCCGGCCTGTTCGCCGACTGTGTGCTGGGCCCGCGACCCGCCGACCCGCCGGGGCCGCGGGTGGATCTGCGCGACGTCACGGCCGAGCACGTGGCCGGGGTGGACGCCGTGATCCACCTGGCCGCGCTGTCCAACGACCCGCTGGGGTCGCTGGCGCCGGAACTCACCTACGACATCAACCACCACGCGTCCGTACGCCTGGCCCGGCTGGCCCGCGAGGCCGGGGTGCGGCGCTTCCTGTACGCGTCGACGTGCTCGGTCTACGGCGCCGCCGGCGGCGACGACCTGGTGGCCGAGGACGCCCCGCTGCGGCCGGTGACGCCGTACGCGGAGTCCAAGGTGCGGGTGGAGGACGACCTGCACGAGCTGGCCGACGGCGACTTCACCCCGGTGTACATGCGCAACGCCACCGCCTTCGGCTTCTCGCCCAGGCTGCGCGCCGACATCGTGCTGAACAACCTGGTGGGGCACGCCCTCCTGTCCGGCGAGGTGCTCGTGCTCTCCGACGGCACCCCCTGGCGCCCGCTGGTGCACGCCGCCGACATCGCACGGGCCTTCGCGGCCGCGCTGACCGCGCCCAGGGAGGCGGTGCACGACCGGGCCTTCAACATCGGCAGCGAGTTCAACAACGTCACCGTCGCGGAGATCGCCGACCAGGTGGCCGAGGCGGTGTCCGGCGCGAAGGTGGTGATCACCGGGGAGAACGGTGCCGATCCGCGGTCGTACCGGGTGGACTTCTCACGGTTCCGCGCCGCGGTGCCCGGCTTCGACTGCGAGTGGACGGTGAAGCGGGGAGCCCTCGAACTCGCCGACGCCTACCGGGAACACGGGCTGACCCGGGAGAGCTTCGAACAGCGCTTCACCCGGCTCGCCGTGCTGCGCGCCGCGTCCGACGCCGGCACCGTCGACGACACCCTGCGGTGGCGCCGATGACCGCGGCCGGCGAGCAGATGTACGCGCTGGTGGAGCGGTTGTACCCGCTGTGCCGGAGCATCACCGGCGACGGGGTGCGCGCCACGCTGGAGATCGTCGACGAGTACGTCCCGCTGCAGGTGCACGAGGTGCCGACCGGGACGCAGGTGCTCGACTGGACGGTGCCGCAGGAGTGGAACATCCGGGACGCGTACGTCGCCGACTCGGCCGGCCGCCGGGTCGTCGACTTCGCCGCGTCCAGCCTGCATGTGCTCGGCTACAGCGTGCCGGTGTCGGCGACCATGCCGCTGGCCGAACTGCGTGGACACCTGCACACCCTGCCGGATCACCCGGCCTGGGTGCCGTACCGCACCAGCTACTACAAGCCGGACTGGGGGTTCTGCCTGGCCCAGGAGACCCTGGACGCGCTGCCGGACGGCGACTACGAGGTGCGCATCGACTCCACGCTGGCGGACGGCCACCTCACCTACGCCGAGCACGTGGTCCCCGGGCAGGTGTCCGACGAGGTGATCGTGTCCTGCCATGTCTGTCACCCGTCGCTGGCCAACGACAACCTGGCCGGCATCGCGGTGGCGGCCTTCCTGGCCCGTGCGCTGGCCGAGCGGACGCCGTACTACACCTACCGGTTCATCTTCGCGCCCGGCACCATCGGGGCGATCACCTGGCTCGCCCGCAACGCGGAGCGGATCGAACGGGTCAGGCACGGGCTGGTGCTGGCCTGCGCCGGCGACCCGGGCCGGCTGACGTACAAGCAGAGCAGGCGCGGCGACGCGGAGATCGACCGGGTGATGCGACACGTGCTGCCCGCCTCCGAACGCCCGCACCACATCACCGAGTTCACCCCGTACGGCTACGACGAGAGGCAGTTCTGCTCGCCCGGGTTCGATCTCGGCGTGGGCTCGCTCAGCCGGACCCCGTACGCCGGCTACCCCGAGTACCACACCTCGGCGGACAACCTGGAGTTCGTCTCCCCGGAGGCGATGGCGGACACGCTCGCCCTCTGCCGCGAGGCGTTCGCCGTCCTTGACCGCAACCGGCGGTACGTCAACCTCAGCCCCTACGGCGAGCCGCAGCTGGGCCGACGCGGGTTGTACGACGCGCTCGGCGGCCGCAGCGACACCAAGCAGGCCCAGATGGCCATGCTCTGGGTGCTCAACCTCTCCGACGGCGAGCACAGTCTGCTGGACGTCGCCGAGCGGTCCGGGCTGCCGTTCGACACGGTCGCCGTCGCGGCCGACGCCCTGCACGGCGCCGGGCTGATCAAGGCATGACGCCGATGACCACCGAGGGGGAGAACCCGCAGACAACGGCGCCACCGGCCGGATCCGCCAGGCGGGCCCTCGTCGGCCGGCTGTCCTGGGGACTGGCCGACCAGGCGGCCTCCAGCGTGAGCAACTTCGCCGTGGGCATCTACGTGGCCCGCTCGCTGGGGGTGACCGCGTTCGGCGTGTTCAGCCTCGCCTGGGTGACGTACGGCGTGGTGCTCAACGTCTCCCGCGGGCTGGCCACCGATCCGCTCGTGGTCCGCTTCAGCGGCGTGCCGGACGCGTCCTGGCGCGGGGCGGTGGCCCGGTCGACGGGTACGGCACTCGGCGTCGGTGCGGCCATCGGCGCGGTGTGTCTGGTGGCCGGGCTCGGCCTCGGCGGCCGCCTGGGGCCCGCGTTCGCCGCCCTGGGGGTCATGTTGCCGGGGCTGCTGCTCCAGGACGCCTGGCGGTACTCGTTCTTCGCCGCGGGCGCCGGGCGGAAGGCGTTCGTCAACGACGTCGTGTGGGGTGTCGCGCTCGTCCCGGCCCTGGTGGTGGCGGCCCGTGTGGGCAGCGTGGCCGCGTTCGTGCTCGCCTGGGGCGCGTCCGCCACCGTGGCGGCGGGGTACGGCTACGTCCAGTCCGGCATCCGGCCCCGGACGACCGAGGCGCGCGGGTGGCTGCGCGAGCAGCGCGACCTCGGCTACCGGTATCTGGTCGAGAACGTCAGCCTCAGTGGCGCGAGCCAGCTGCGGGCGTACGGGCTCGGCGCGATCGTCGGGGTCGGCGCGGTGGGTGCGGTGCGGGGCGCCGAGCTCCTGCTGGGGCCGTTCCTGGCGGTGCTCATGGGGCTTTCGCTGGTGACCGTCCCCGAGGCGGCACGGGTGCTGCGGCAGGCCCCGCATCGACTGGGCCGATTCTGCCTCCTGCTGGGCGGGGGGCAGGCCGTCGGCGCGCTGCTCTGGGGCGGGGCGCTGCTGCTCATGCCCGGCCGGCTCGGCGAGCTGGTGCTCGGCGGTGTCTGGCACTCGGCCTCGGAGCTCATCGTGCCGATCACCCTCGGTGTCGCGGGCGCGGGCCTCGGCACCGGCGCGGCGGCCGGGCTGCGCGCGCTCGGCGCGGCCCGGCGCAGCCTGCGCTGCCAGTTGTTCGCCTCCGCCTGCTACGTCGGCGGCGGGCTCGGCGGGGCGGTCGCCGCCGGCACGGTCGGCTCGGCCTGGGGCGTCGCCGCGGCGACCGTCAGCAGCTCTGCCGTGTGGTGGCTGCATCTGCGGTCGGCCCTGCGCGAGCACCATCACGATCCACTTCCCGAAGTGAGGACCTCATGACCGCGCAACCCAGGCTGAGCATCGGCCTGCCCGTGTACAACGGCGAGGAGTACCTGGCCGAGTCGCTCGACGCCCTGCTCGGGCAGACCTACGAGGACTTCGAGCTGGTCATCTCCGACAACGCCTCGACCGACGGGACGCAGGAGATCTGCCGCAAGTACGCCGCGCGGGACTCGCGCATCCGCTACATCCGGCTGCCCCGGAACATCGGCGCCACGCCGAACCACAACCATGTGCTGGCCGAATCCCGCGGCGAACTGTTCAAGTGGGCCTCGCACGACGACCTGTACGGCCGGGACCTGCTGCTGCACTGCGTTCAGGCGCTGGACGAGCGGCCGGACATGATCCTCGCGCACACCGGCCAGGCGGTCATCGACGGCGACGGGCGGGTGACGGTCCCCTACGAGTACGGGCTCGCCACCGACTCGCCGCACGCGCCGGAGCGCTTCCGCAGTCTGCTGTTCGAGCCGGGCGGCGACGACTTCTACGGGGTGATGCGGGCGGACATGCTGCGCCGGGTGAAACCGATGGACAGCTACCACCACGCGGACCGCACCTACGTCGCCGAGATCACTCTGCACGGGCCCTTCCACCAGGTGCCGGAGCTGCTGTACTTCCGCCGCGACCACCCCACCCGCGCCGAGCGGGCGAACCCTTCCAAGCGCTCGCGGTGCGTCAACCTGGACCCGCGCCGGGCGGGCCCGCTGCACCCGACGCCCCGGCTGCTCGCCGAGTACGTGTGGGGCTTCGCCTCGGCTATCCGGCGGGCGCCGTTGTCCCCGGCCGACCGGCGCGCGTGCTACCGCCACCTCGCCGCCTGGATGACCAGCCGGGTCCGGCCGGGCGCCGGTGAGCGGATCGAGGACCGCGCCCCGGTCGATCCGGCCCTGCTCACGGTCTCCGTCGACGCGCTCGTCGCCGGCCGTGAGGGGCGGCTGACATGACGGCCGCGGACGGGGCGCCGGTGCGCGTGGGGGTGTTCGGCCTGCTCGGCTCCGGCAACCTCGGCAACGACGGATCGCTCGAAGCCGTGCTCGGGTATCTCCGCGCCGCGCACCCGGAGGCGACCGTCGACGCGCTGTGCGGCGGACCCGAGGCCGTGACGACCCGGTTCGGGATCCCCGCGACGCGGCTGCACTGGTACCGCGGGGAGTACCGCACCGCCTCGCGTGCCGGCGCGATGGCGGCGAAGGGCCTGGGCAAGTTCGTCGACGTCTTCCGCACCGCCGCCTGGGTACGCCGGCACGACGTGGTGATCGTGCCGGGCATGGGCGTCCTGGAGGCGACGCTGCCGCTGCGGCCCTGGGGCTTCCCGTACTCGCTGTTCCTGCTCTGCGCGAGTGGCCGGCTGCTGCGCACGCGGGTGGCGCTGGTCGGCGTCGGCGCCGCGACGATCCGCGACCGGCCGACCCGTGCTCTGGTGCGCTGGTCGGCGCGGCTGGCCGCGTACCGGTCGTACCGGGACGCGCAGTCCCGCGACGCGATGCGGGCGATGGGCGTGGACACCGCGCGCGACGAGGTCCACCCGGACCTCGCGTTCGCCCTGCCGACGCCACGGGCGAGCGCGCCCCCGGACCCGTCGGCCCCGCCGGGCCCGGTCTGCGTCGGCGTCATGGACTTCCACGGCGGCAACGACGACCGCGCCCGGGCCGAGGAGATATACCGGCGCTACCTCGACGGGACGGTCCGGTTCGTCCGCGCGCTGGTCGAGGAGGGCAGGACTGTCCGGCTGCTCACCGGTGACGAGTGCGACGCGTCGGTGGTCGCCGCGATCCTCGACGCGGTGGACTCCCCGCTGGTCACCGCTGCCGAGCCGTCCTCACTGGCCGACCTGATGAAGGAGATGGCGGCCGCCGACAGCGTGGTGGCGATCCGCTACCACAACCTGATCTGCGCGCTGAAGACCGGTACGCCGGTGCTCGCTCTGTGCTACGCGGCGAAGAGCGACTCGCTCATGGCGGAGATGGGCCTCGGCGCGTACTGCCACCCGGCCCGCGAGGTGGACGCCGACCGGCTGCTCGAGCAGTTCCGCGCGCTGGAGAAGCGTTCGGCCGAGCTGCGGCAGACCCTGGACGAGCGGAACCTGGCCGTCTCCCGGCAACTCGACCGCCAGTTCGACTCCTTGACCGCGGCCCTGTTCCCTGCGGCCGACCACTCCCCCACCTTACGGAAGGCGTCATGAAGGCGACCGAAGTCCCGGAGATCACCGGCGCGTACCTCTTCGAGCCGACGCCGTACGCCGACGAACGCGGCTTCTTCTGCCGCACCTTCGACGCCGACGTGGTCCGCTCGGTGGGCCTCGACCCGGACGCCTTCGTCCAGGACAGCCTGTCCCGCTCGGTCCGGGGCGTGCTGCGCGGTCTGCACCTGCGCTCCGGCGCCGGCGAGGCCAAGCTGGTGCGGTGCTCGTACGGGCGGATCTTCGACGTCGTCGTGGACCTGCGGCCGGACTCACCGACGTACCGCAACCGGGCCTGGTTCGAGCTGTCCGGCGATACGCAGGTGACCCTGTACATCCCGGCGGGGTGCGCACACGGCTTCCAGGCGCTGACCGAGACCACCGACACCTCGTACCGGATCGACCGCCCGCACGATCCGGCCGAGGACGTGACGATCGCCTTCGACGACCCGGAGCTCGCCATCCCCTGGCCGCTGCCGGTCACCTCGATGTCCCGACGGGACCGGGAGGCGCCGAGCCTCGCCGAGGTCCTGAAGCACAGAGAAACGTAAAGAAAGATGAGGTCGGCGTGGACACCCAACACACCGCAGAACTCCTCCTGCCCCGGTCGCGGACGGCGAACGAGCGGCTGCACGCCCTGATCCCGGGGGGCGCGCACACCTACGCCAAGGGCGACGACCAGTACCCCGAGAACCTTGCCCCGGTCATCAGCCACGGCCGCGGCGCCCATGTGTGGGACGTCGACGGCAACCGCTACATCGAGTACGGCTCCGGCCTGCGGTCGGTCAGCCTCGGCCACGCCCACCCCCGCGTCATCGAGGCGGTGCGGCGCGAACTCGACCGCGGCAGCAACTTCGTCCGGCCGTCCATCATGGAGGTCGAAGCCGCGGAGCGCTTCCTGGCCACGGTGCCGACCGCCGAGATGGTGAAGTTCGCGAAGAACGGTTCCGACGCCACCACCGCCGCGGTGCGCCTCGCCCGCGCCGCCACCGGGCGCTCGCGGGTGGCCCTCTGCGCCGACCATCCGTTCTTCTCCGTCGACGACTGGTTCATCGGCACCACGCCGATGTCCGCCGGTATTCCGGCGGCGACCAACGAGCTCACCGTGGCGTTTCCCTACGGGGATCTGGCCGCCACGGAGGAGCTGCTCACCCGGTATCAGGACGAGGTCGCGTGTCTGATCCTCGAACCGGCCACCCACACCGAGCCGCCGCCCGGGTACCTCGCCGGGCTGCGCGAGCTGGCCGACCGGCACGGCTGTGTGCTGATCTTCGATGAGATGATCACCGGCTTCCGCTGGTCCGAGGCGGGCGCCCAGGGCATGTACGGCGTCGTCCCCGACCTCTCCACGTTCGGCAAGGCGCTGGGCAACGGATTCGCCGTCTCCGCGCTGGCCGGGCGCCGCGATCTGATGGAGCTGGGCGGGCTGCGTCACTCCGGTGACCGGGTGTTCCTGCTGTCCACCACGCACGGTGCCGAAACGCACTCGCTGGCAGCCGCGATGGCCGTGCAGACCACCTATGTCGAAGAGGGCGTCACCGCGCGGCTGCACGCCCTCGGCGAGCGGCTCGCCGCCGGTGTCCGCGACGTCGCGGCCGCCATGGGAGTCGGCGACCACATCGTCGTCCGGGGCCGGGCCAGCAACCTGGTCTTCGCCACCCTCGACGAGCACGGGCAGCCGTCGCAGGGGTACCGCACCCTGTTCCTGCGCCGGCTCCTCGCGGGCGGGGTGCTGGCCCCGTCGTTCGTGGTGAGCAGCGCGCTCGACGAGGCGGACATCGATCGCACCGTCGACGTGGTGGCCCAGGCCTGCGCGGTGTACCGGAAGGCACTGGACGCCGCCGACCCCACTCCCTGGCTGGCCGGACGGCCGGTGCGGCCCGTGTTCCGCCGCCTGGCGTGACGCGACGTCAGCGACGCTCCCGACCGGCGTCGGCCATCCGCTCGGCCGGCCGGTCGGCCGGTCCGCCGCTCAGCCGGTCGGCCGTCCGGTCGACCAGCCACGCGGTGGCCGGTGTCACCGCCAGCGCGGTGCACCAGCCCCCGAGGACGTCGGTCGGGTAGTGCGCGCCCAGGGCGACCTGCGCCCAGCCCATGACGGCGCCGGCGACCAGCGCCGCGCCGAGCACGAGCACCGTGCCGGCCGTCCTGCCGAGGCCGAGACGGCCGGTCGTGAGCAACGCCGCCACCAGGGCGAGCGCGGTGAGGAAGGCGGTGTGCCCGCTCGGGTAGGACAGGTTGCCGTCGCCGTGGATGGTGCGTCCCACCAGGGACTTGAGCAGCGTCGCCGTCACCACGGCCATGCCGGCGCCGACGACGACGAGCACCGCGGCGCGTGGACGCCGAAGCAGCAGACAGGCCGTCACGGCGGCCACGACCAGCATCGCCGCTCCGGCGGGCTCCCCCAGGAAGTCCGTCGCCAGAGCGACGCTCCGCCACGGCGGCCGCACGCTGTCCGCCGTCGGTCGGACGATCCACCTGTCCACCCGGCCGGGCTCGCTGTGCCCGGCGTACAGGATCCCGATCGCGGCGACCACCAGCGCGGCGAGGACCCCGGTCAGCCCGAGCCGACCGCGCAGCGACGGGGGCAGCACCGCGGGCGCCGGCCGGCCCATCACGCGGTCACCGCGTCCGGTCGTCCCGCAGCGGCTTCCCGTCTCCCCTGTTCCAGGTCCTTGTCGCGGCCACCTCCGGCCGGGCCGGGCGCGTGCCCCACCCGTCGCACACCGTCGCGGTTCATCCGGCAGATGCGATGCACCTCGCCCTCCCGTCGGGGCCGCCCCCGTGTCACCCGCCGCCGGCGCGACGCCCCGTCCCCGAGCTTCGCCGGCCTGTCCCCCGCCCTGGTCGAGGGCATCGGAATCAGTCTCTGCTCGGCCTCTGCCCGTCACCCTAACCAACGATGTGGTCGCGTCAGGCCGCCGTCGGAGAGACCGTGGGTCAACTCACTTCGGCGGCGCCGCCTCCGGCATGGCGCGGACCCCGCCGTTGAGAGGTGTCGGAGCCCGGCGGGGCGTCATCGCCGAACTCCCCTTTTCTCAGCCGCGGTTGCTCACGGCCGGGTCCACTTCTGGCCGCTCTGTCCGTTGCAGCTCCACAGGACCGACGGGGTTCCGTTGGTGGTGCCGGACCGGTCGACGTCGAGGCACAGCCCGGCGTGGACGTTGCGGATCGACCCGTCGGAGCCGACGGTCCACCTCTGGTTGTCCTGGCCGTTGCAGGGCCAGGTGATGACCCGGGTGCCGTTGACGGTCCCCTGGTCGTAGGCGTCCAGGCACTTGTCGCCGAAGACGCGGATCTCGCCGCCGGACCACGTGGTCCACAGCTGGTTGGCGGCCGTGTGGCAGTCCCAGAGCAGCGCCGTGGCCCCGGCGGCGGTGGAGGCGTTGTCGACGTCCAGGCAGCGGCCGGACGCGTTGCCGCGCAGCCGCGAGGTGGTGGCGGACAGGGGGCTGCCACCGCTCACCCGGAACGCGGCCACGCCGTGCGCGGGGACACTCGCCGAGATCTGCCCGGAGGTGCTCGATGTGCCGCCGGTCCACAGGTCGGTGAGGGTGAACGGCCCGCCGGACAGGCCGGCTTGCCCCGCGGTGGTGGTGACCGTCGCGGTGCTGCCTCCCCGGTTGAACAGGCCCACCGCGACCGAACCGTCGGACAGCTGCTTGACGAACACCTCGGCGTCGCCGTCGTCGCGCACCCTGCGCCCACCCGCGCCCAGCCGGTCCTGGTTCACCTCCAGCAGGCGCGGGTTGCGCAGGATCGCGCTCACGTCGGCGGACATGGTGCGGATGTCGTTGCCGGCCATGAGCGGGGCACCCAGCAGCGCCCAGAGAGCGAAGTGGGAGCGGGATTCGGTGAGTGACAGGCCGGGACGGCCCACGACCAGCATGTCGGGGTCGTTCCAGTGTCCGGGACCCGACTGCGCCGCCAGCGGCGCGGTGACGTCCAGGACGTTGCCGACGCCCATGGGATAGCTGTTGGTGTTGCCGTTCTGCCAGATGTCGAGCAGGTCCTCGGTCGTCCGCCACAGATCGGCGACCTGGCCCCAGTCGTATGTGGCGCCGGTGATGGCGTGGAAGCTGTTGGGGTTGATGCTGTAGACGATCGGCCGCCCGGTGGCGCGCAGGGCGTCGCGCATGAGCGTGAACCGCGCGACCTGCTCGTCGCGGGTGCCGCTGGAGGAACACCAGTCGTACTTGAGGTAGTCGACCCCCCACGAGGCGAACGTGGTGGCGTCCTGGGCCTCGTGCCCCCTGCTGCCCGTCGACCCGGGGTAGGCGCCGCTGGTCTGTGCGCAGGTGCGCTCGCCCGGCACCTGGTAGATCCCGAACTTGAGGCCCTTGCCGTGTATGTAGTCCCCGAGCGCCTTCATCCCGCTCGGGAACTTGGTCGGGTTGGCCCGCAGGTTGCCCGCCGCGTCACGCTGCGGGTCGAACCAGCAGTCGTCCACCACCACATGGCGGTAGCCGGCGTCCCGCATGCCCGAGGACACCATCGCGTCGGCGGCCTGGCGGACCTGTGCCTCCGTGATCCCGCACCCGAAGCTGTTCCAGCTGTTCCAGCCCAGTGGTGGTGTGAGCGCCGGGCTGCCGGGCGCGGCCGAGGCGGTGGAGTGAGCGGAAGCGGTCACGGCCGCGGTGGCCGTCAACGCGGCCGCCGCGAGGAGGTGGAGAAGTCGTCCGCCGGATCGTCTGGGCACGAGGTGCCCCCTTTCCCGGAAGGGCGCCATGGGACGGCGACACGAAGATCGATGTCACGCTCATGACACTACATAGAAGAGAAGGTCGGTTCGAAATTTCGTTGAGCATTCGGAAACTGAGGGCCTCACGGATACTAGGGAGGCGATCGAACATGTCAACCCCATCGTCGAACCACCTCCACGATCAGGCCATACAGGAGCGCGGAGGGTGGCTCATCTGCACCATCCGGGCAATTGGCCTGCGGCAACCTCGCATGCTCCGCTTCGAATGTTTCGAAGCTTCAAACGATTCATGCGCGAGGTATTGACGGGATTCGCCCGCCTCCTATCATCCTGAATGCTCGACAAGCCGATCCTTGTTCGGCATTTCGTATGCAGCGCAACCGCTCCGTACGAACCGAAGCGCAGCCGCTCCGTACGAACCGACAGAGCACCTCCGGGCAACTCCAACCCCCCACGGCTGGGCACAGAAGGAGAACGCCACACGTGCAAATGTCATGGACCCATCACATTCTCTCCCGTCGCCGCGCACTGGCGACCGCCACCGGCCTGACCGCCGGTGCCCTGCTTCCTCCGACGGCGGCCCACGGCACCGCCTCCACCCACGGGCCGACGCTCGCCACCGCGGCGGCGTACACGAACCCGGTGATCTGGCAGGACTTCGCGGACATCGACGTCATCCGCGTCGGCGACACCTTCTACGCCTCGGCCTCGACCATGCACTACGCGCCGGGCGCCCCCGTCCTGCGGTCGTACGACCTGGTCAACTGGGAGATCGCCGGTCACTCGGTGCCCGTGCTCGACTTCGGCGCCAAGTACGACCTGAACGGTGCCCGCGGCTACGTCCGGGGCATCTGGGCGTCGTCGCTGGCCTACCGGCCGAGCAACAGGACGTTCTACTGGCTCGGCCAGATCGACTTCGCCAGGACGTACGTCTACACGGCCACCGCCGCCGAGGGGCCGTGGAGCCGACTCACGACGATCAGCACGCCCTACTACGACGCGGGACTGCTCGTCGACACGGACGACACCCTGTACGTGGCGTACGGGAACACCACGATCAGCGTGGCCCAGCTCTCGCCCGACGGCCGCAACCAGGTCCGTACGCAGCAGGTGTTCACCACCCCGTCGAGCGTCGGCACCCTCGAGGGCTCCCGCTTCTACAAGATCAACGGGCAGTACTACATCTTCCTGACCCGCCCCGCGAACGGCCAGTACATCCTCAAATCGTCGAGCGGTCCCTTCGGTCCCTACACGATGCGGCAGGTCCTCCTCGACCTGCCCGGACCGATCGCCGGCGGTGGAGTGCCCCACCAGGGCGGGCTGGTGCAGACGCAGAGCGGCGCCTGGTACTACCTGGCCTTCGTCGACGCGTACCCCGGTGGCCGGATGCCCGCCCTGGCACCGGTCACCTGGACCGCGGACGGCTGGCCGGTCGTGCAACTCGTCAACGGCGCATGGGGCACCTCGTACCCCGGCCCGGCCGTGCCCCCTCCGCCCCGTCCGGTCACCCCCATGACCGGCGTCGACACCTTCGACGGCACGGCCCTCAAGCCGAGATGGGAGTGGAACCACAACCCGGACAACACCAGATGGTCGGTGAACAACGGCCTGACCCTGCGGACCGCGACCGTCACCAACGACCTCTACTGGGCCCGCAACACACTCACGCACCGCATCCAGGGCCCCGCCTCCACCGCCACGGTCCAGCTCGACCACACCGAGATGCGCAACGGCGACCGGGCCGGACTCGCGCTGCTGCGGGACTCCTCCGCATGGATCGGCCTGAAGCGCGACGCCGCCGGAACGCGGGTGTGCATGGTCAACGGGCTGACCATGGACACCAACTGGAACACCACCGGCACCGGCACCGAGGCCGCGAGCGCGGCCCTCTCGGGCAGCCGCGTCTGGCTGCGCGCGAGCGCGGACATCCGTCCCGGCACCGGACGCCTCGGCACCTTCTCCTACAGCACCGACGGCACCACCTTCACCCGCCTCGGACCCGCCTTCGTCCTGGGCAACGACTGGCGGTTCTTCATGGGCTACCGCTTCGCCCTCTTCCACCACGCCACGCAGGCACTCGGCGGCGCGGTCCGCTGCGCACGGTTCGAGCTGACCACGCCCTGACGAGGTCCACCGATCGCACCACACAACCCCGAACGCACCACACAACCCCCCACCCACCCCACGAGGAGAACCATGAACCCGCTGAAACGGATCGGCTGTCGCCGGGCCTCGGTCCTGGGCCTGCTGGCCGCGACCGTCCTGGCGACACCCGGGACGGCGTCGGGCGCGGCCGACACGCCCGACGCCGTTCGGGCCTCGACCCTGGGCGCCCAGGCGGCCCAGTCCGGACGGTACTTCGGAACCGCCGTGGCCGCCGGCCGGCTCGGCGACGGTACATACACCGGCATCCTGGACCGTGAGTTCAACTCGGTCACACCCGAGAACGAGATGAAGTGGGACACGACCGAGCCGTCCCGGGGCTCGTTCAACTTCGGCCCCGGCGACCAGATCGTCAACCGCGCGACGTCCCACGGTCAGCGCATGCGTGGCCACACCCTGGTCTGGCACTCCCAACTGCCCGGCTGGGTCGGCTCCATCAGGGACGCCACCACTCTGCGCGGCGTGATGAACAACCACATCACCACCGTGATGAACCACTACAAGGGCCGGATCCACTCCTGGGACGTGGTCAACGAGGCCTTCGCCGACGGCTCCGGCGGACAGCTCCGCAGCTCGGTCTTCCGGGACGTGCTCGGCGACGGCTTCCTGGAGCAGGCGTTCCGCACGGCGCGTACGGCCGACCCGGCGGCCAAGCTCTGCTACAACGACTACAACATCGAAGACTGGAACGCCGCCAAGACGCAGGGCGTCTACCGCATGGTGCGCGACTTCAAGGCACGCGGCGTGCCCATCGACTGCGTCGGCCTCCAGGCCCACTTCGGCGCGGGCGGTCCCCCCGGCAGCTTCCAGACGACGCTGTCGAGTTTCGCCGCCCTCGGCGTGGACGTCCAGATCACCGAACTGGACATCGCGCAGGCCTCACCGACCGCGTACGCGAACACCGTCAGGGCCTGCATGAACGTCGCGCGCTGCACCGGCATCACGGTCTGGGGCATCCGCGACAGCGACTCCTGGCGCAGCAGCGAGAACCCGTTGCTGTTCGACCGCAACGGAAACAAGAAGTCGGCGTACAACCCGGCGCTGACCGCGCTGGGCGGCACGCCCGCCACCACCGCGCCCGCCGCCACCACGCGCGGCACCCCCGACACGCGTGCCCTGCCCGGCAGTTACTCGTGGAGCTCCAGCGGACAGCTGATCGCGCCCAAGTCCGACTCGACCCACAACATCGCCGGCATCAAGGACCCGACGGTCGTCCACTACAACGGCAAGTACCACGTGTTCGCCAGCACCGCGAGCTCCTCCGGCTACAACCTGGTCTACCTGAACTTCGCCGACTGGTCCCAGGCCGGCTCGGCCACCCATCACTACCTCGACCGCACGGCCATCGGCGCCGGTTACCGTGCCGCGCCGCAGGTCTTCTACAACGCGCCCCAGCGCCTGTGGTACCTCGTCTACCAGACCGGCAACGCGTCGTACTCCACCAACCCCGACATCAGCAACCCCAACGGGTGGAGCGCCCCGCGCAACTTCTACCCGTCGATGCCGGACATCATCCGGCAGAACATCGGCAACGGCTACTGGGTCGACATGTGGGTGATCTGCGACAGCGCCAACTGCTATCTGTTCTCCTCCGACGACAACGGACACCTGTACCGCTCGCAGACGACGGTCGGCCAGTTCCCGAACGGCTTCACCAACACGGTCATCGCACTGCAGGACTCGAAGAACGCGCTGTTCGAAGCGAGCAACGTGTACAAGGTGCAAGGCAGCAACCAGTACCTGCTGCTGGTCGAGGCCATCGGTTCCGACGGGCGGCGCTACTTCCGTTCCTGGACGTCCGCCGGTCTCGCCGGCTCCTGGACGCAGCTCGCCGCCTCCGAGGGCAATCCCTTCGCCCGGGCGAACAACGTCGGCTTCCCCGCCGGCGCCTGGACCCGGGACATCAGCCACGGCGAGATGATCCGCGCGGGCTACGACCAGACACTCACCATTCCCGCGTGCCGGCTCCAGTACCTCTACCAGGGCCTGAATCCCAACGCGGGCGGTGACTACAACCTCCTCCCTTGGCGGCTCGGCCTCCTGACCCAGACCAACTCGACCTGCTGACCGGACCGACACGTGGGGAGCGCTCCCGAGCGAGCGCTCCCCACGCTCACCGCCGACCATCGGACACATCCCCGTCAGAGAACCGAGGTACCGTCGTGCGCCGCACACTGCTCGCCCTGGCATCAGCGCTCTTCTCGCTGCCGCTGGCGCTCGCCACCGCCCCGTCCGCCCAGGCGGCGGACCCGACGACCATGACCAACGGGTTCTACGTCGACCCCGACTCCAGCGCGAAGCGGTGGGTCACCGCCAACCCCGGCGACGGCCGGGCGCCCGCGATCGACGCCTCGATCGCCAAGACCCCCACGGCCCGCTGGTTCGGCTCCTGGAGCGGCACCATCGGCACCGCCACCGGCGCGTACGTGGGCGCCGCCGACGCCCGGGACAAGTTGCCCGTCCTGGTCGCCTACAACATCTACAACCGCGACTACTGCGGCGGGCACTCCGCGGGCGGGGCCTCCTCGCCGTCCGCCTACACCAACTGGATCGCCCAGTTCGCGGGCGGGATCGGGAACCGCCCGGCCGTCGTCGTCCTGGAACCGGACTCCCTCGGGGACTACGGCTGCATGAACCAGGCCCAGATCGACGAACGCGAGGCCATGCTCACCGGCGCGCTCACCGAGTTCAACCGCCAGGCTCCACACACCTGGGTGTACCTCGACTCCGGCAACCCGGCCTGGGAGAGCGCCGCGACCATGGCCCGGCGCCTCCACGAGGCAGGCCTCCGGCAGGCCCACGGCTTCTCGCTCAACGTCTCCAACTACCTGACCACGGCCGAGAACACCGCGTACGGCAACGCCGTCAACAGTGAACTCAACGCCCGGTACGGCTACACCAAGCCGTTCGTCGTGGACACCAGCCGTAACGGCAACGGCTCGAACGGCCAGTGGTGCAACCCTTCGGGCCGCCGTATCGGCACCCCCACCCGGCTGGGGGGAGGCGCCGAGATGCTCCTGTGGATCAAGGTCCCGGGTGAGTCCGACGGCAACTGCGGAGTGGGAAGCGGCTCCTCGGCCGGACAGTTCCTCCCCGAGGTCGCCTACAAGATGATCTACGGCTACTGATCCGACCGCTCGGGCGCGATTTCGCTCAGGCCGCTCCGTCCTTCTGTCCGGAACAGGCGTCCGCGGAGTGGAGCCAGGATGGTCCTGGCTCCACTCCGCGGTGCGCTGTCACCGGAACTGTGCGAAGAACCTCCAGATCTCTGCTTTGGTCCAGGTGGCGACGCCGCTTTCGGCGGTGGAGCCGTCGACCGGACCGGGGATGTGGCCTCCGTCGAACGCGGCCCATTGGACGGGGTATCCGGCACGGCAGCCCGCGTAGGTGGTGGTGATGTGCGTGCGGCTGCCCGACGCGGGCTCACGCGGGCTCTGAGGGGTGCAGCCGTTGTTGCTGACGAATCTGTCGCGCAGGGATCGTCCTTGCGCGATGCCGAGGACGGAGTCGCCGACGCCGTGGATTCCGAAGTAGGCGATGGGCTGGGTGCCGCCTCCGCACCCGCTGATCTCGGCGCCGGACATGACCGCGACGGCCCTGAAGACGTTCGCCCGGCTGCATGCGAGTGCGTAGCTCATTCCGCCGCCCCAGCTGAATCCCGTGGCGAAACGCTGTGCCGGGTTGACACAGAGGCCGCCCTCGATGCGCCGGATCATGTCGTCGACGAAGGTGATGTCCTCACCGCCCGAATTCGCCCAGCCGTTGCCGAGGCCCTGGGGGGCGACGAGGATCGCGCCGTTGTTCGACTGTTCCTGTTGGCCGTAGTACGACCAGGCGCTGCCGCTCGTGCCGCCCGAGGCTACGTCGCCGGCGGTTCCGCCCCGCCAGTGGAACGCGAAGATGAGCCGGTAGGGGTGGCTGTTGTCGTAGTTGGCGGGAACCCTGAGGATGAAGCTGCGGCTCTTGCCACCGCTCGTCATCGTGTGCGTACCGCTCGCCAGAGTCGGGGCGCTGCCGCATCCGCCACCGCCGCCACCGGACGACAGCTTGGTCATCTGCCATTGCTGATTGGCGCCGCCCCAGTCGGTGTACTGGACGACGCTGCCGCCGTCGGCGGTGGAGGCACCCTGCACCTCCACCGCCTTGCCGCTGGCGCGGCTGATCAGCCGGACATGGCCCCCGTCGGAGTCGGCCAGGCGGAACTGCTGGTTGGCCCCGTTGTGGTCGGCCCACTGCTGGATCACGGCACCGTCTGCGGCCGAGGCGCCGGCCACGTCGAGAACCTTGTCCGAATGCCGGGCCTTGAGGCAGTAGGAGCCGTCGCCGGCGTCCACGAACTGCCACTGCTGGTTGGCTCCGTCGCTGCGCGTCCGCTGGGCGACGCGCGCTCCGTCGGCGGTGGACGCGCCAGAGACGTCCAGCGCCTTGCCGCTGTTGCGATTGACCAGGACGTACCAGGCGTTGGTGTCCACCGTGGCCGCCTCCGCGGGCACCGGATCCACCGCGGCGAGCATGCCGATCGCGAGGGCCACCGCCACCACGGCGGCGACGCGGGACCACCAGCGATGCCTTCGTGGAGGGGCGGGGGACGCCGCACCGTGCGTCTTCATCGAGTCACCCTTTCGTTCGCGGCAGGTCCCATCAGGTGCGGGTCCAGCGTTGGTTGGCGCCGTTCGAGCAGGAGTAGAGCTGGATCAGGGTGCCGTTGGCGGTGCCGCCCGAGACGGCGTCGAGGCAGAGGCCGGACTGGACGCCGACGATGGATCCGTCGGAGTTGAGGCGCCACTTCTGGTTGTCGCCGCCCCAGCAGCCGTAGATCTGGACTTTGGTGCCGTTGCCGGTGCCGCCGGCGTCCAGGCACTTGTTGCCGTAGACCCTGAGCTCACCGGCGGCGGTGTAGGTCCACTGCTGGTTGGTGGCGTTGTTGCAGTCCCACAGCTGAAGCTGGGTGCCGTCGGTGGTACTGGCTCCGGGCACGTCCAGGCATCGGCCCGAACCGACGCCCTTGATCTGTCCGGCATCCGAAGGGGGCGTGGTGGAGCCGCCGTTGAGTGCGTTGAGGACGGCGGTGTAGGCGGGCTTCTTGCTGCCGTCGCCGTTGAACAGCAGCGGCGTGTCCTGCGATCGCCAGGAGTCGGTGTCGCGCACACCCCAGACGGTGATGCCGAGGCAGCGCGGGACGGCCAGGCAGTCGTTGGTCACGTTGGCGTAGGTCGTGGCCGCGGCGCCCTGGATGTCGAGTTCGGTGACGGCCACGTCGACGCCGAGGGCGGCGAAGTTCTGCAGGGTGGTGCGGAAGTTGCTGTTGTAGGGGCTGCCGCTGTTGAAGTGCGACTGGAATCCGACGCAGTCGATCGGCACGCCGCGCTGCTTGAAGTCCCGGACCATGGCGTACATGGCCTGGGTCTTGGCCCAGGTCCAGTTCTCGACGTTGTAGTCGTTGTAGCAGAGCTTGGCGGCCGGGTCGGCGGCGCGCGCGGTGCGGAAGGCGACCTCGATCCAGTCGTTGCCGGTGCGCTGCAGGTTGGAGTCGCGCCGGGCTCCCGAACTGCCGTCGGCGAAGGCCTCGTTCACGACGTCCCACTGGGCGATCTTGCCCTTGTAGTGGGCCATCACGCCGTTGATGTGGTCGATCATCGCCTGGCGCAGGGTGCTGCCGCCGAGGCTCTGCATCCAGCCGGGCTGCTGGGAGTGCCAGGCCAGGGTGTGGCCGCGCACCTGCTTGCCGTTCTGCACCGCCCAGTTGTAGACGCGGTCACCGGCGGTGAAGTTGAACTGGCCCCGCTGCGGTTCGGTGGCGTCGATCTTCATCTCGTTCTCGGCGGTCACCGAGTTGAACTCACGGCTCGCGATCGTCGTGTAGGCCGAGTCGCCCAGCCTGCCCGAGGCGATGGCGGTGCCGAAGTAGCGGCCGCTCTGCGCCGCCGCGGCGCCGAGCGTGTTCTCCGCGGCGTGTGCGGCCGGCGGCGCGACCAGTGCGGCGACCGTACCGAGAACGCCGACGAACAGCGCCAACAGCAGGTCGCGGATCCTCCGGCGGACAAAGGGTCTGGGAAGGGCGTACGAGCCCATGGCTGTGCCTCCAAGGTAGAAATCACGGAAGGACCGAAGCGCAGGCAAATGCGTCGTCCGCTCCCACTCGGCAGACGGACGGGGCGGGCCGGAACCCGGGCAGCACGGAATCACCGGACACCGTGGTCACGGGACCGGGAGGATCTCGACCGGGACGATCTCGACCGGCACGGACGGCACCCGGTCGGCGGTCGGGTGGCGAACGGCGGGCGGTACCTCACCGGAGGGAAACGAGGTGGCGCGGGTGCTGTGGTGCGCGGATCTGTCGTGCAGCCGTGCGTGGAGCTGCCGTGCGGCTCAGATTGACCAGGGTTATTGTTCGATATTCCGAACTGCGGCCGGTTCCTCAGACAGGGATGATTGAGGTATTGACGATGGATCGTCAATACTCCCCGCCGAAGAAGTTTCGGTTCCCCCTTCGAAACTTTCCGGAATCCGGACGAGCCCGACGCCGCCTCACAGGCCTCTCTCCTCCGCGCGATCACCTTGGGCCGGGCGCGCCGTATCCGCAGACTCCGGAGTGGTTCCGCTCGACGAGGCAGCTCTTCAAGCCCAAGAGGGGAGGCGCTGTTTGTGGACAGATCGGCGACAGGCCTTGACCGGAGGGCCCCACATTCCTAGCTTGTGGCGTCACAGCATCCGGGAATTCTTCGAAACATTCGAAGTTCTCCCCGTCTTCGGGCACGTCCGCCCGGCACGTCCGCTCCGCGGTTCATCGGGGTCACCTCACCCCCCACGCCCCCAGAAGGAGGCCCTCTGATGTGGTTTCGCCACCACCCGCCCCCGGTCCGTCTGAGACGCTTACTCGCCGTCCTGGCACCCCTGCTGCTCGTGGCCACCTTCCTCGGCGCCCAGCCCGCCGGCGCGGCGACCGTGGACCCCAACGCCTCGTACGTGCTGGTCAACCGCAACAGCGGCAAGGCCCTGGATGTCTACAACATGGCGACCAACGACGGCGCCCGCATCACCCAGTGGACCAGGAACGATCAGAGCCAGCAGCAGTGGCAGTTCGTCGATTCGGGGGGCGGCTACTACCGCATCAAGTCCCGTCACTCGGGCAAGGTGCTGGACGTCTACAACTGGTCCACCGCGAACGGCGGCTCGATCGTCCAGTGGGCCGACCTCAACGCCACCAACCAGCAGTGGCGGCTGGCCGACAGCTCGGACGGCTACGTGAGGTTCATCTCGCGCCACAGCAACAAGGCCCTCGAGATACAGGGTGCCTCCACCGCCGACAACGCGAACACCGTCCAGTACGACGACTGGGGCGGCACCAACCAGCAGTGGCAGCTCGTCAAGGTGGGCGGCGACAGCTCCGGCCCGTGCGATCTTCCGTCGACGTACCGCTGGTCGTCATCGGGCGCGCTGGCGCAGCCCAAGGCGGGGTGGGTCTCGCTCAAGGACTTCACCGTCGTCCCCTACAACGGCAGGCAACTCGTCTATGCGACGACGCACGACACGGGGACGAGTTGGGGTTCGATGAACTTCGGCCTGTTCACCAATTGGTCGGAGATGGCCTCGGCCGGCCAGAACACCATGTCGGCTTCCACCGTCGCGCCCACGCTCTTCTACTTCGCGCCGAAGAACATCTGGGTGCTCGCCTACCAGTGGGGCGGCACCGCCTTCTCCTACCGGACGTCGAGCGACCCCACCAACCCGAATGGCTGGTCGTCCCCGCAGGTGCTGTTCTCCGGAAGCATCTCCGGCTCCGGAACCGGACCCATCGACCAGACGCTCATCGGTGACGGGACGAACATGTACCTGTTCTTCGCCGGTGACAACGGCAAGATCTACCGGGCCAGTATGCCGATCGGGAACTTCCCGGGCAGCTTCGGCACGACCTCGACCGTGGTCATGAGCGACACGACGAACAACCTGTTCGAAGCCCCGCAGGTCTACAAGCTGCAAGGCCAGAACCGCTACCTCATGATCGTCGAAGCGATCGGCTCGCAGGGCCGCTACTTCCGCTCGTTCACGGCCACCAGCCTGAACGGCTCATGGACACCCCAGGCCGCGACCGAGAGCAATCCCTTCGCGGGCAAGGCCAACAGCGGCGCCACCTGGACCAACGACATCAGCCACGGCGAACTGATCCGCACCGGGCCCGATCAGACCATGACCGTCGATCCCTGCGGTCTGCAGTTGCTCTACCAGGGGCGCAGCCCCAGCTCCGGCGGCGACTACGGCCTCCTGCCCTACCGTCCGGGTCTGCTGACACTCCAGCGCTGACAACGCGACACGAGCCCCGCTCCGCCAGGGAGCGGGCACAGCGGGCACGGCGTGATCGGCGGGCTCGGGCGAGGACCGAGCCCGCCGATAACGCATTTCCCTACGGCGCACACGGTCGGGTGACCGGGTGCGCCGCGAAGGTTTGTGGACGGGAAAGAGCCACATCACGCGCGGTTTCCGCAGGGCGCTGACAGCGGAGGTCGGGCCTGCCATGATCACCCGCGCCCGCCACGTCGGGAGCGCGCGCGGCTCCACCAGGTTCACTAGGCTTACGAGTATCGGCAGGTCAGCCAGCGGTGGAGATGCGGATGACGGAGCTCAGCGCAAGCCACGACGATCCGTTCGCCCCGCGCCGCGCCGCCCTTGCGGTGCTCGACGACCGGGGTGCCGTGGTCGGATGGAACCGGCGGGCGGAGGAACTGCTCGGTCATCCGGGGGCAGACGTGATCGGCCGTCCGGCCGTGGAGGTCCTCGTCGATCCGCGCGATCTGCCGGCTGTCAGGGAGGGCGCGGCGAGTTGCCGGAGAGACGGCGGCTGGTTCGGGGTGCTCAAGGTGCGGCACCGCGACGGACGGTTCGTGGAGATGGGGCTCAGGGCCCAGACGTTCTCCCGCGACGACCGGGGCCGTGAGTGGCTTGTCGCCGGGGCACTCGCGGCCGACGTCCTGGACTGGCAAAGGGACCGCGCGATTCTGGACGGGTTGTACCGCCAGTGTCCGATCGGCCTGGTCGTCCATGGCCCCGACCTCAGGGTTCTCCGCGTCAACCGGGCCGTCGAACGCTTCACCGGCGTCCCGGCGGCAGATTTTCGAGGTCTGCCGACCGGCTACATGCTCCTTCCCGACGACGCGCGCAGGGCCGCGGACCGTGTACGCCAGGTGTTGGAGACCGGCCGAGCGTTGATCTACTCCGAGCAGTTCGCCCGCCTCGAGGCGGATCCGGCACGAGAGCGGGTCGCGTTGGTCTCGGCCTTCCGGATGGAGGATCCCTCCGGCCGCGTCCTGGGCGTGGCCGAGATGGTCGAGGACATCACCGGACGCCACCGGGCCCAGCGTCGGCTGGCGCTCCTCGACCAGGCCGGCAGTCGTATCGGAACCACGCTCGACGTGGCAGAGACCGCCCGGGAACTCGCCGAGGTGATGGTGCCGCAACTCGCCGACCATGCGTCAGTGGACCTGCTTCAGCCGGTCATACGTGGTGAGGAACCGGCGCGGGCACTGGCGGGACCTGTGGTACGAGTCGGGGTCTGCGGCGTCGGCGCTCAGCAACCCGGCCCACCGCACCCCCAGGGCGCGCCGGTGGAGTTCGCACCCGACACACCTCAGGCAAGATGCCTGACCGAAGGGCGGCCCGTCCTGGAACCGGTCCTGCCGTCCGACTCGTTCTCGGCCGAAGGCCGCCTGGGGGCCCACGCCCCGGATCTGGGCGCCCACTCGCTGATCGTGGTACCTCTTGCCGCACGTGGCCTGGTGCTGGGCGTGCTGACCCTGTGGCGTTCGCGCCGCCCCGATGCCTTCGAGGCGGACGATCTCACCCTCGCCCAGGAACTCGGCTCGCGCGCCGCCCTCGCCATCGACAACGCCCGGCGGTTCACCCAGCAGCAGCAGGCCGCCTTCACCCTGCAGAGCAGCCTTCTGCCCCGGGCCGTTCCGGACCAGTCGGCCGTCGAGGTGGCCCTGCGGTACCTCCCGGCCAGCGCGGCCCCGGGCCTGGGTGGCGACTGGTTCGACGTCATTCCACTGTCCGGGGCTCGGGTCGCCCTCGTCGTCGGCGACGTGGTGGGACGCGGCATCCACGCCGCTGCCACGATGGGCCGGCTGCGTACCGCCGTCCACACGCTCGCCAGCCTCGACCTGGAACCGGACGAGGTCCTCTCCCGCCTGGACGACCTGGTCACCCTGCTGGCGGCCGAACAGGAAGCGTTCGGCGAACAGCCCGTGGGCGAGCAGGTCGTCGGCGCCACCTGCCTGTACGCCGTGTACGACCCTGTCTCCCGGCGGTGCTCCGTGGCCCGCGCCGGCCACCCGCCGCCGGTGGTGACCGCTCCTGATGGACAGGTGGCGCTGCTCGACCTGCCCGCGGGGCCACCGCTCGGCCTGGGCGGCCTGCCGTTCGAGGCCCGGGAGATCGACCTGGCCGAGGGAAGCCTGCTGTGCCTGTACACCAACGGGATCATCGGCGAACGCCACATCGATGCCGACGTCGGCCTGAGCAAGCTGTGCGCAGCGCTCACCCGCCCTGCGGACGAGCTGGAACAGACATGCCAAGCCGTGGTCGACTCGCTCGTGCCTGCGCGCCCCAGCGACGACATCGCGTTGCTGATCGCCCGCACCCGCATGCTGCCACCGGAGGACGTCGCCTCCTGGCAGCTGCCGCTGGAGCCTGCCATCGCTGCCCGGGCTCGGGCGTTGACCTCGGCCAAGCTGGCCGAATGGCGTCTGGAACACCTGGCGTTCAGCACCGAGTTGATCGCCAGCGAACTGGCCACCAACGCCTACCGGTACGCCACCGGCCCTGCGACCCTGCGGCTGATCCGTGAACGCTTTCTGGTGTGCGAGGTCAGCGACACCAGCCACACCTCCCCCCATCTGCGCCGCGCCCGCACCACCGACGAGGGCGGGCGCGGCCTGTTCCTGGTGGCACAGATGGCCGAACGCTGGGGCACCCGCTACACCCGCGAAGGCAAAACGGTGTGGACCGAACAATCCCTGGCCGACACGCTCACCTGATCGTCGCCGGCCATGCGGCGGCCGACCCACACATCGGCGTGCGTGTCGGCATCCGGCCGCCGTACCGCCCCCGCCGGAGGCTTGGGGCGCTTGGGCGGACTGCGGCGGCGGCCCCGAGGCCGCCTGCCCGGCCCGCCCCCGCCACCTGGGTCATTCGGCTGCGGCGAGCAGACGTGCCTCACTCTCCTCGTACAACTGTCGGCTCTCCCTGCTGTCAGCGGCGCGGCGCCGGTGGTCCAGGCGGCTGCCCAGCCAGCCCACCAGGTAGCCGAACGGGATGGAGACCAGTCCGGTGGACTGCAGGGGGAACCAGTGGAAGTCGGCGTTCGGGAAGACGGCGGACGGCGTGCCCGAAACGGCCTTGGAAAAGACCATCAGCACCAGCGCGCAGGCCGCGCCGCCATAAAGGGTGGCGAGCAGGCCGGTGCGCGTGAACCCCCTCCAGAACAGGGAGTAGGTCAGCGCGGGAGCCACCGCGGACGCCCCGATGCAGACGGCCAGCGTGGTCAGCACGCCGACGTCCCAGTTCTGGACCAGGGCGGCGATCCCGATGGCCACGGTTCCCACGGCCACGCTCGTCCACGCCGCCACCGTCATCTCCGTCCGCGGCTCCGCCCGTCCCCGCCGCGCCGCATGGGCGAACAGGTCGTGGGCGAGCGACGAGGCCGCGGCCAAGGTCATCCCCGCGACCGAGGACAGCAGGGTGATGAACACCATTCCCGCCACGGCCGAGTAGAGAATCGTCGCGCCCGCGGAGGCGGGGGCCCCGCCCAGCACCTGCGACAGCATGAGCACGGACGTCCTGCCGTGCGGGTCGGCCGCGATGATGGACCGCGATCCCACCAGGGCCGCCGCGCCCGTACCCACGATGATCACGAGCAGGCAGAAGGTGGTGACCGTGCCGACGGCCCACGACATGGAGCGACGCACGGCCGGCACGTCCTGCGAGGAGAACAGGCGCATGGTGATGTGGGGCAGGCAGGCCACACCGAGGACCACGGTGATCTGGAGACCGACGAAATCCAGCCGGTCGGCGGTCGAGGTGCCCAACTGGAGGCCCTGCTGAAGGAAGGCGGGGCCCGCGCCGCTGCCGTGCTGGGCGGCCCTGAACAGGTCTCCGGGGTTCCAGCCGAAGCGGTTCAGGACCAGGGCGGCGACGACGACGCTGGTGCCCAGCAGGATGACGATCTTGATCATCTGCAGGAGCGCGGTTCCCCTCATACCGCCGAGGGCCGCGTAAATGATCATCAGGCTGCCGACGATGACGATGCACGCCGTCCTGGCGCCCGCCCCGTGCGGCATGTCCAGGATGAAGGTGAGCAGCGACCCGGCCCCGGAGAGCTGGACGACCAGGAAGGGCAGGGTCGCCGCAAGCGTCACGACGCAGGAGGCGATGCGCACGGCCCGCCCGGGCATGGTGCGGGCCAGGACGTCGCCCATGGTGAACCTGCCGGCGTTGCGCAGAGGTTCGGCCAGCAGGAACATCAGCAGCACCAGAGACAACGCGGTGCTGACCGTGAGGACATAGCCGTCGTATCCGGCGAGCGCGATGATGCCGGTGGTGCTCAGCACCGTGGCCGCGGAGATGTAGTCGCCCGCGATGGCCAGGCCGTTCTTGAACGGGGTGAGCGAGAGGTAGCCGGTGTAGAAGTCGGTCAGATCGTCGCGGTCCGGTCCCGTCATCACACACATCATCAGCGTGACGGTGACCAGGGCGGTGAAGAGGACGAGGACGATGGCCTGCGACCCGGAGCCGAAGTCGGTCATCTCACCACCCCCGCGGGCCGGGCGGCCGCCCGATCCCTGACGGCCTGGGCCAACGGGTCCACCGAGCGTCGTGCGCTGCGCCCGTACGAGAAGACCGCCGCGAAGGTGACGACGAGCTGAAGGATCCCCAGGGCCATTCCCAGGCTCAGTTCCCCGGTGATCCTGGCCCCCATCAGCCCACGTGCGTAGCAGGACAGCACCACATACACCACGAAGGAGCCGAGCGCGGTGAACGTCGAGACCCGGCGGAGGACGCGGTAGGCCGAGCGGAGGGCGGCGAGGTCGGCGTTGTGCGGATGCCTTTCGTGCGCGTAAGGCTCCTGCGGGGCGGCTTGCCCGTACCTTTCGTAAGGAGAGTCGTCGTATCCGGACGGGGAGGGCTCCTGCCCCGGATCCCGCCCGTACGAGGCGTACCGAGGGGCGCGGCCGTACGGCTCGGTCCACGGCTGCTGCCATTCCGGCTGCGGGTACCGCCGGTCATCGGGATATGTCATCGCGTGGCCTTTCGGTGCGGCTCGGCTCCGTAGGGGCTGGGGAAGAAGGGTGTGGCGTGGTACCGACTGGTCGGAATGTCGGATGGCCTGCGGAGCATCACGTTGTGGGCTCACCGTGGCATCCGGTGAGCGGCGTCGGTCGACGGCTCGACGGCCTGCGGACCATGGGCGGCTGACGGGCGGAGCGGGCGTGGCACGTATGACGGCGACCGGGCAGCGACTGCCTCTTGCGCAGCCGGCGGCCCGGTCCGGTGCCGCCGTGCCCGGCAGACGTCGGGAGCGGGCACACGGGGTTCCCGGCCCCGGTGACGGGGCGAGGGCGGTCCGCAGGTGTCGGGGCATCGACGCGGACCGCCCCCGCCGGCTCACTTCGCCGCCGGGCCGAACTCCTTGCGGGTGTCGACCGGCTTGCCGAACAACTGCCACCGCTCGCCCTTGAACTGCATCAGCTGCATCGTCTCGAGCGGAAAGGCGTCGCCGCGGCCGGTGGACATGGTGACCCCGGGCAGCAGCATGTTCACCTTCACGTCCTTCAGGCTGCGCACCGCGTCCCGCAGTCCTTCCCTGGTCGGGCACTTCATCGCGTCCAGGGCCTGGTGCAGGCTGGAGGCGACGGCCCAGCCGTAGGCGTTGAACTGGTTGGCCGGGTCGGCGTCGGGTGCGTACTTGTGCAGCGCGTCCTTGTACGCCTTCATCTCCGGGTCGGCGGCCCACTGCGGGTCGGCGGGGTCCTTGAAGTAGGTGGCCGAGACCACGCCTTGGACGTTCTTGAACCCGACCGGCTTGAGCACAGCGGCGGACGAGGCCACGTTGTTCACGATGTGCAGCGGGTTCCACCTGGGGTTCTTGGCGTCGGCGGCGAGGGCCTGGCTGCCGAACTTGGGGGTGGTGACGTCCAGCAGCACATCCGCCTTGGAGCGTGCGAGGCTCGCCATCTGTGCCGACACGGAAGGGTCGGTGACCTCGTAGCTCTCCTCGGCGACCACCGTGACGCCACTGCCGGCGACGGCTTTCTTGAACCCGCCGAGCAAGTCCTTGCCGAAGTCGTCGTTCTGGTAGAGGACCGCGACCTTGGCCTCGGGCTTCGCGTCCTTGAGGTACTTGGCGTACACACGTGCCTCGGCCACGTAGTTGGGCTGCCAGCCGATGGTCCAGGGGTGCTGGTCCCCTATGCCCCATGCGGAGGCGCCCGTGGCGACGAAGGGCTGCGGCACCTTCTGCTTGTTGAGGTAGTCCCACACGGCTGCCGTGGACGGGGTGCCCAGGGTCTGGAACACCGCGAAGACCTTTTCCTGCTCGACGAGTCTGCGGGCCTCCTCGACCGCCTTGGGCGGCTGGTAGCCGTCGTCGCGGACGACGAACTCGACCTTGCGGCCGTCCATGCCGCCCTTGTCGTTGACATAACTGAAGTAGGCGGCCGCGCCCTTGCTGATCGTGCCGTAAGCGGAGGCAGGTCCCGACAGCGGGTAGATCCCGCCCAGCTTGATGGTCTTGTCGGTGATGCCGGTGGTCTGCTGGCCCTTGCACGCGCCGTCGGCGGCGGTCTCCTGGGCATCCTGCCCTCGCCGGCCGCTGCAGGCGGTCGCGGTGAGCAGGGCGGCGGTCACTGCCGCGGCCGCCCGCAGAGCGGTTGTCTTGCGCATGTGGTTCATTCCTTTTCTGTACGGGGCGGTGCACCCACGGGTTCGGCGTCGGCAACTGCGGGGTCCGCAGGGGTGTGGGTCGCGGTGTGGGGCGCGGACGGTCCGGACAGGGCCTGGGATTTCGGCTCCGCATCGGGCACGGATCGGGCCGGTGACGTCCGGTCGAGGGCAGCGGTGGTGCGGGGCAGGCGACGGGCGACTGCGCCGAGGACACGGCCGGGCAGACCGGCCAGTCCCGTCGGGGCCACGAACATCACCGTGATGATCAGCAGGCCGAACACCAAGCCCGGTGCCGCCTCGCTGACGTCCTAGGACACGCTCGGCACGTACATCACGAACGCCGCACCCAGCAGGGGTCCGTACAGCGAGCCGAGACCCCCGACCACCAGGCCGGCCAGCAGGGTGATGGACAGGACGAAGCTGAAGGAGTCGGGCGAGACGAAGCCGATCACCCAGGTGTACAGACAGCCGGCGACACCCGCGAACATCGCGCTCCACGCGAAGGCGAGGGTCTTGTGCAGCGCCAGCCGCACGCCCATGACCTCGGCGGCGCTCTCGTTGTCCCGCACGGCCAGCAGCGCCCGGCCGACCCGGGACCGCAGCAGGTTGCGGGCGAGCAGCAGCGCCACCGCGGTGACGGCGAGGACGACGAAGTACATCCACTGGTCCTCGGCCAGCCCGCTCCACGCGGGCGGCTGCAGTTTGTTCACGGTCAGGCCCATGGAGCCGCCAGTCACCGGCTCGAGCCGCTTGAGCAGGGGCGGCAGGAACACTGCGAACGAGAGGGTGACCAGGGCCAGATACAGCCCGCGCAGTCGCAGCGCGGGCACTCCGAACCCGAGGCCCAGCAGGAAGCATCCGGCGGCCGCGGCCGGCAGCGTGGCCAGGTGGCCGGTGTCGTACCGGTCGAGCATGACCGCCGCCGTGTAGGCGCCCGCCGCGAAGAACGCGCCGTGTCCGAGCGAGATCTGCCCGCCGAAGCCGGTCAGCAGGTTCAGGCCGGACAGCGCCACGGCGTACACGAGCACCATGGTCAGCTGGAAGACCTGGAAGGGGGCGAAGCAGAAGGGTGCGCCGAGGGCGACCGCCGCCGCGACGAGGACGGTGAGCGTGGGCCGCAGCCACCGGACCCGGTCGGTGCCGGGTGACGCTGTGATGGTGCTCATGCGCGTTCCACCGCCGCCCGTCCGAAGAGGCCCTGTGGTCGCACCAGCAGCACCGCCAGAATGATCGCCAAGGGGACGCCCACCTTCAGATCGGCGCCGATCACGTCCACGTACGCCCCGGTCAGCGTCTCGGCGACGCCCACGAACAGGCCGCCGACGACCGCACCGACCGGGCTGTCGAAGCCCCCGAGGGTGGCTGCGGCGAACGCGTAGATCAGCACCCCGCCCATCATGTTGGGCTCCAGGAACAGCACCGGGGCGACGAGGACGCCCGACACCGCGCCGACCGTCGCGGCCAGGCCCCAGCCGAGCATCAGCACCCGGCCCACCCGGATGCCCGACAGCCGGGCGGAGGCCGGATTGCAGGCGACCGCCCGCATCACCAGACCGATGGAGGTGTGCTGGAACAGCAGATACAGCAGGCCCATCACGACGGCCACCACACCGATGATCCCGAGTGTCGACCAGTCCATACGCACACCGGTCAGGTCGAGTCCTCCGTCGGGGAAGGGCTGCGGGAAGTCCTTCACGGTGAACGACCAGATCAGGCCGGCCAGCGCGTTCACGAAGATGAACAGGCCGACCGTGACGATGACCACCGTCAGCTCGGGCGCGCCCTGAACAGGGCGGATGACCATCCGCTCGAGCAGCATGCCGCCGGCGAAGGACACCGCGAGAGTGACCGGCAGCGCCAGCCAGTACGGCATCCCGGACGCCACCAGCTGCCAGGCGACGTACGTCGAGAGCATGGCCAGCTCGCCCTGTGCGAAGTTGACGATCCCGGTGAACCGGTGGATCAGCACCAGGGCCAGCGCCAGGCTGGCGTACACAGCGCCGGAGCCCAGGCCCTCCACCACTTGTTGGAGCAGCTCGGTCACGGCGCTCACCCGGCCTTCCGGGAGTGGACGGAGACACCGAGGTACACCTCGGCGACCTGCCCGTCCTCGCGGATCTGCGCGGCCGGCCCGGACAGCACCAGGCGGCCGGCCTCCAGTACGTGAGCCCGGTGCGCGATGTCCAGCGCGAGCTGGGCGTTCTGCTCGACGACGACCACGGTGGTGCGTTCCTCCTCGTTGACGGCACGGACGATCTCGAACAGCTCGCGGGTGACCAGCGGTGCGAGCCCCAGGGACGGCTCGTCCAAAAGCAGCAGAGAGGGCCGCAGCATCAGCGCCCTGCCGATCGCGAGCATCTGCTGCTCCCCACCGCTGAGGCTGCCGGCGGCCTGACTCGACCGCTGGCGCAGTTTGGGGAAGTAGTCGTGGATCCGTTCCAGGTCGGCCGCCACGGCCGCACGCTCGGCGCGGCCCCGCCGCCGGGGGCCGGTGCGCAGATGGGCGCCGATGCGCAGGTTCTCCTCGACGGTCAGGTCGTTGAAGGTGCCCCGGCCCTCGGGTACATGCGCCACGCCGAGCCTGGCGGCCTGCTCGGGCGAGCGGCCCAGCAGTTCGGTGCCGTCCAAGGTGACCGAGCCTCGGCCGCGGACCATGCCGCACAGCGCCCGCAGCGTCGTGGTCTTACCCGCGCCGTTGGGTCCGAGGATCGCGCACACCTCGCCGCGCGCGACGGAGAAGTCGAGGCCCTGGAGCACGCGGGCCTGGCCGTATCCGGCGTGCAGGTCGGCAACCTCCAGGAAGTTCCGCTCCGCACCCGCCGCGGCCTCGGTGCTGTCGGTGGTGGGCTCGCTCATGCGGCCACCCCCAGGTAGGCCTCGACGACCGCCGGGTCGCGCTGGATCTCCTCCGGCGTGCCCTCGGCGATCTTGCGGCCGAAGTCGAGGCAGACCATCTTGTCGCACAGGCCCATCACGAAGGCCATGTGGTGTTCGACCACCACGAGCGTGAGGTCGAACTCCTGGCGCACCGAGCGGACCAGATCCGCGAATTGGTCCACCTCGCCGTGGCTGAGCCCGTTGACGGGTTCGTCGAGCAACAGCAGCCGGGGCCGTACCGCGAGCGCCCGGGCGAGTTCGACGCGTTTGAGCGTGCCGAACGGCAGTCCGGAGGCGGGATGGTCGGCGACGTCCGCCAGGCCGAGCCGCCGTAGCAAGTCGTCCGCCTGGTCACGCAGTGCCCTCTCCTCCCGCCGGACGCGGGGCAGCCGGAGCGCCGCGGCGAGGTGTCCGGTGCGCCCCCGGCTGTGGGCGCCGACCATGACGTTCTCCCGGACCGTGAGCTGCGGGAACAGGCCCAGGTTCTGGAAGGTGCGGGCGATGCCGCGCCCGGCCACGGCGTGCGGGGGGAGGGCGAGCAGGTCCTCGTCCTCGAACCGCACGTCTCCTCCGTCGGGAGCACAGCGCCTGGTGAGGCAGTTGAACAAGGTGGTCTTGCCGGCTCCGTTCGGCCCGATGAGCCCTACGGCGGTGCCCGGCTCGACGGTGAAAGCGACACCGTCCAATGCCGTGATCCCGCCGAAGCGCACGGTGATGTCTTCGACCGCGAGCATGAGTGACGCCCTTTCCGACGTGCTGGGGGGTGGGCGAGCGTCACAGTAGGTGGGGGCGTCGCGGGCGCACATTGGGTGTGAGCACCCAACTTCTCGGTGGCCGAACTGTGCGCCGCGCACAGGTGCCGGGAGATGTCTCACGTGGAACCTGTTGACGAAGCACGAGGAGGGCGGCGACGATCGGCCCCATGCCGCGCGGTCCCGCACTGGGCGATCCCCGACTCTCCGAACCGCTCCACCGCGAGCGGCGGCGGATCCTGCACGCCGTCCACGACCGGGTCGAGGAGGTCGCGGAGACCGCCGTCGAGGTGATGCGTACGGAGATCCCGTCGTACGCACTGCAGGACGAACGGTTCTTCGGCGACGTACGGGACCAGGTGCTCGAGCACTACCGGATGCAGCTCGCGGCGCTGGCCGGCGATCGCGACATGGCCCCCGAGGACCTGGTCTTCAGCCGCGCGGCAGCGATGCGCCGAGCACGCGCGGGGTTCGCCCTGGAGGACTGGATCAGTGCCTTCCGGGTCGGCCGGCAGGTGCTGTGGGACGCGCTGCTGGACTGCGCGGGCACGTCCGCCGAGGCCCAGCAGGCCGCGCTGTCCCTCGTCACCCCGCTGATGCGGTACGTCGACTACGCCAGCACCCATGCCGCGCAGGCCTACGTCGAGTACCAGCAGCACGTGGTGGCGGACGCGGACCGGGAGCGGCGGGATCTCCTGGACCAGCTTCTGGCCGGGGTGGCACCCACGCGCGGTCCGCTGATGGCCGCGGCTCAGGCGTACGGCGTCGGACCGCGCTCGCCGATGATGGCGGTCGTGGCGGTGTGCGTCGGCGACACCCGCACCGGCGACCCGACCTCGGCCGAGAACGGGTATGCCGCCAGCGCGTCGATCAGCGTCGCCGGGCCCTGGGCCGGCAGAACGCTGGTCGTCGTGCGCCACGGCGAGGTGGTGGCCGTTCCCGTGGTCCGGGCCGGCATGGACGCAGAGGACATCTGCGCCCACTTCGAGACCGTGCAGCGGCGGCTCGCGCGGGCCGGGACCATGCTCTCCATGGGGATCAGCACGGTCGCCCGGGGCGCAGGTGAACTTCCGCGTGCCTACCAGGAGGCGCGGGCCGCCCTCGACCTGGTGCCGAGCGGGGGCGGGGTGGCAGCACTGCCCCGGCTGTCCCCGTTCGACTACCTGGCGCTGCGCGCCGACGACCTCGCGCGCCAGCTGGTCGATCCCCGGGTGCGGTCGATGCTGGAGGAGGACCGCAGACGTGGCGACACGCTGGCCGCCACCATACGGGCCTTCGCGGAGGCGGACCTCAACCTGCGGCTGGCAGCCGACCGCTTGCAAGTGCACCACAACACGGCGCACTACCGGTTGCGCCGGATCGAGGAACGCACCGGCCGCAATCCACGCCGGATCGCCGACCTCCTGGAACTACTGGTCGCCCTCGCCATCCGCGACGGGGCCGATGAAGGCGGGGAATGCGAGTGAGCGGCATGGTGGAGTCTGCCGGGGCCGGGGCAACACGTCAGAGGCCGGGCGGGCAGGGGAGCGTGGGCCTGCCTGAGGAACAGGCCGGGCAGGACGGAAACCTGCGGCGCACTCTGCTTGACGCCGCGCTGGGGGTGTTCACCGAGCGCGGTTACGCCGACGCCGGTCTCACCGAGATCGCCACGCGCTGCGGCATCCCGGTGGGCAGCCTCTTTCAGCACTACGGCGGAAAGCGAGGGCTGTACCTCGCCCTGTGGGAGGAGTTCCGGGAGGAGCAGGAGCGTCGGACCGCGACCACGCTGACCGCCGAGCGCAACCGTGGTGTGGACGACCCCGTCGCCCTCTTCGTGGCGGGAGCCAGGGCCTACCTGGAGGGTGCCTGGGACCACCGGAGGCTCGGCAGACTCCTCGTGGAAGACGATGGCCCCGCGGGTTTCGACGCGCTGCGGCGTCAGTGGGACCGCGCGTGGGTGCGGCGCAATGCCCGGCTCCTGGAGATCGACGAGCGGCGACGCGCCGGCCGGGTCCGGGTGAGCGTGCTGACCACCGTCATCGGAGGGGCGGCGCGCGAGCTGGGCGACTGCGGGGACGAGACGGAAGCCCGGGAGATCGTGGACGAGGTGTGCGGCATCCTGATCCATCTGTCGGCGGCGCCGGGCTGACACGCCCGGCACCCCTCTGGTCCCGGCATGCATCCGGTCGGCCCCGCCCGGTTGTCAGCCCCGGCTGTCGGGGGCGCCCCGCTGTCGCGGCGCCCGGCTGACACGCCCGGCGTCGGGCTGGGACGACATGATCGGCCACAGCCCGACGACGCCTCGCTCCCCGGAGACCCCGCTCCGCCTGCTGCCTCAGGGCGACAGCGCCCACCTGGTGTACACCTCGGCATCGATTGCGGCGTAATCCCCTCTACGCACCGGCGCCGGCTTCCTGCCGGAACGGCAGCGGGTCCCCGAGGAGCTGGCCGCCGTCGATCACCATCGTCTCGCCGGTGATCCAACTCGCGGCGTCCGAGACGAGAAAGGCGACCGCCGAGGCGATGTCGGTCGGCTCCCCGATACGCCCGAGTGCCGTCGCGGCGGACAGGGTCTCCTCATGGTCCTTCCACAGCGCCTCGGCCAGCTTCGTGCGTACCACGCCCGGCGCCACCGCGTTGACGCGGACCTTGGGCGAGAGTTCCAGGGCCAGTTGCTTCGTGAGGTGGATCAGTGCGCCCTTCGACGCGTTGTACAACCCGATGTTCGCCTCGAAGGTCATGCCGCCGACCGACGCGGTGTTCACGACGGCGCCGCCGTGCTCGCCCATCCAGGCCCGGGTGGCCAGCCCTGTCCACAGGAGGGGAGCCCACAGGTTCACGTCGAAGGTCTTGGCGAACCGGGCGTGGTCCTGGTCGATGACGGGCCCGAAGGCCGGGTTGGTCCCCGCGTTGTTGACGAGGATGTCGAGGCTACCGAAGCGCTCGCGCGTCAGATCGACACAGCGCCGGGCCGCTTCTTCGTCGACCGCATGCGCACCGACGCCGATCGCCGTGCCGCCGACCTGGGCCGCGGCGGCGTCCGCCGCCTCCTGAGACCGGGAGGTGAGGACGACGTTCGCGCCGGCGGCTGCGATGGCCTGGGCGATCGCCAACCCGATGCCGCGGGAGGCGCCCGTGACGACGGCGGTGCGACCGGTGAGATCCAGCCCCGCCATGTCAGTTCACCCCCGCCTCGTGGCCGCCGGGGGCATTGGTGCCGCTCGCCGCCGTGGCGGCCCCGTCGCGGTACCGGCGCAGTTCGTGCCTGGCGATGGCCCGCTTGTGTACCTCGTCGGGACCGTCCGCCAGCCGCAGCGTCCGCAGCTGCGCGTACATCATCGCCAACGGGAAGTCCTCGGTCACTCCCGCCGCTCCATGCACCTGGATCGCACGGTCGATGATCTTCAGCGCGATGTTCGGGGCGGCCACCTTGATGGCCGCGATCTCGGTGCGCGCTTCCTTGTTCCCGACCGTGTCCATCAGATACGCGGCCTTGAGGGTGAGCAGCCGGATCATCTCGATGTCGATGCGCGCTTCCGCGATCCAGTCCTGGATGTTGGACCGTTCGGCAACCGGGCTGCCGAAGGTCAGCCGTGACTGCGCACGCCGGCACATCAGCTCCAGCGCCCGCTCGGCCGCGCCGATGGCCCGCATGCAGTGGTGGATGCGACCGGGCCCGAGCCGGGCCTGGCTGATCGCGAACCCCTCGCCCTCGCCCTTGAGGACGTCCTTGGCCGGCACCCGTACGTCGGTGAAGTCGATTTCGGCGTGCCCCTCACGGTCCTGGTAGCCGAACACCGGCAGGCCGCGCATCACCGTGATCCCAGGGGCGTCGATGGGGACGACCATCATCGACTGCTGCCGATGCGGAGCAGCGCTGGGGTCCGTCTTCCCCATGACGATGAGCACCTTGCAGTTGCGGTGCAGGGCGTTGGAGGCGAACCACTTGCGGCCGTTGAGCACGTACGCGTCGCCGTCGCGCTCCATCCGCAACTCGATGTTGGTGGCGTCGGAGCTGGCGACACGCGGCTCGGTCATCGCGAAGGCCGAGGCCATCGTCCCGTCGAGCAGGGGCTTGAGGTACTTCTCCTTGTGCTCGTCACTGCCGAACAGCGTGAGCACCTCCATGTTGCCGGTGTCGGGAGCGTTGCAGTTACACGCTTCGGGGGCGATGTGACTGCGCCCCATGATCTCCGCCAGCGGCGCGTACTCGAGGTTCGTCAGCCCGGGGCCCCACTCCGGGTGGGGGTGAAACAGGTTCCACAGTCCGCGCTTGCGCGCTTCCGCCTTGAGTTCCTCGATGATCGGCGGGTGGAAGTGCGGGTCGCCCGACGCGCGCATCTGCTCGTGGTACACGGCCTCTGCGGGGTAGACATGTGCATCCATGAATTCGAGCAGGTCCGCCTGGTACTTCTTGGCGCGATCCCGCATCTCGAACAGGGACATCCGAACTCCTGACGGTTAGGAAGGGAACGTTGCGCCGACGGCGCTTCCCGGACGGTCGGCGTGGACTCTGCTTCAGACCGTGCCCTCGCCGAACTGTATAATTGAATCTGGCGTCAGGTTCAAGAGTGAGCCACACGGCACCGCACGAGGAACGCAGCGCGGCCCCCACGCGGAGGCGACGGCCCAGGAGGAGACGAGAAAAAAGAAACACCCGACGGTGCCGGGTGTGATGAGGCAGGCGGTCCGGGCTGCCGGGTCAGCAGTGGCCGGGGAACCTCAGGGCGTTCGCCCAGAGCCGGGTGACCGTGGACACGAGCTCCTCGAAGTCCACCGGGGCGCCTTCTTCTTGCCGTTCGCCCAGCACGAAGGCGTTGTAGGCCATGACGCTGACCATGCCCGACAGGGCGCGGGAGGCCATCATCGGATCGACCTCCTGGTCGGCGACGCCCCGCGCCTGCAGGTCGGCGATCCCGCGGGCGTTGCGGCGGATGAACGCGTCACCGCGCCGGCTGCGGAACTCACGGAATTCCGGCTCCACTTGCGCTACCTGCTCAAGCAGGGCCATCAGCTTCGCGTTCCGCTTGTACGCCTCGAGGTACGCGCGGTTGCTCGCCTCGAGGACCGCGAAGGGATCATCGGTATCCTGCACCCGGCCCATGCCGGGGTGCAGCATGTCCTCCTGCGCCTCCAGGAGGACGGCGGCGAGCACCTCCTCCTTGTTGGCGAAGTAGGTGTAGAAGGATCCCGCCGCGCATCGCGCTTCTTTGGTGATGTCCGTCAGGCGAGTGTCGAGGTAGCCGTCCCGCTCGAACACCTTCCGCGCGGCCGTCACCAGGGCGGCCCGCGTCCGCGCTCCGCGCTTCGTCGCGGGCGGCTCGCGAAGGGGGGCGAGGGGCGCCATGGGAGGCACCTTCTCGCCGTCGATCTCCCCGGCCGCTCTGCTGTCCATCCGCGAGACCCTACTTGAATCCGACGCCACAGTCACAACCTGCGAGGCGGTGGGCGACGCCTTCCGGGGAGGCGGGCGGTCAGGCGGTGATCCCGAAACGTTCGGCGAGTCGGCGGCGGGTGTCGGCGGCGCTGGTGTGCAGTACGCCCCCGATTCCGATCCGTGCCGCCCCGTCGAGGTTCTGCTGCAGATCGTCGATCATGACCGCCTCCCCGGGATCGACGCCCAGGCGTTCACATGCGATCGCGTAGATCCGCCGGGAGGGCTTGCGGATCCCTACCTCGGCGGAGATGACGACCGCATCGGCGACGGCGGCGAGGTCGACGCCGTCGTAGGTTCCGGTGCCGAACGCATTGGACACCAGCGCAACGGGTCGGCCGGCGGCTCGAAGATCACCGAGCAGGGCGAGCATGTCCTGATCGATCGACATGCCCGCCTGCATCCGGGCCGTGAGCCCCTCGGCCTGTACGTCCGCGCCGTGGACGCGGAGCCGTTCGGCGAATCCTCGCTCGAAGTCCTCGGCGCCGATACGGCCGCACTCGTGGTCGGCCAGAAGGGCGCGTGATGGCTGGTCCCGGCCGAGGAGGTCCAGCGGCAGACGCGGGTCGCCGCCGAGCGAGGCGCCGAAGTCAGTGAAAGCCTGCAGCACACTGGAGGTGATGACCCCTCCGAAGTCCACCAGGACCGCGGTTCGGGCCCTGTCCACTTCCCTCGACACGATATCCACGCCTCTCTCACGGTCGGCCCGCTGCCGCGCGATGCGACGGCAGCCACGTTGTCCAGCAGGGAGCGGGACCTCAGACGACCTCGAACAGTCCGGCCGCACCCATGCCGCCGCCGACGCACATCGAGATCACCACGTAGCGGACGCCTCGGCGCTTCCCCTCGACGAGGGCATGTCCCACCAGCCGGGCGCCGGTCATTCCGTACGGATGTCCGACCGAGATGGCCCCGCCGTCGACGTTGAACCGCTCCGGATCGATGTGCAGTTCGTCCCGGCAGTACAACGCCTGGGAGGCGAAGGCCTCGTTGAGCTCCCACAGGCCGATATCGTCGATGGTGAGGTCGTGCTGCTTCAGCAGTTTCGGAATGGCGAACACCGGACCGATGCCCATCTCGTCCGGCCCGCATCCGGCAACGGCCATACCCCGGTAGACACCCAGCGGTTCCAGTCCGCGGCGCTCGGCCTCCCTCGCCTCCATCAGCACCGACGCCGAAGCCCCGTCCGACAACTGCGAGGAGTTGCCCGCCGTCACGCTGGAACGCGCGCTCACCTGACCGTCGGGCAGCACCGGCGCCAGCCCGGCCAGGCCGTCGAGAGTCGTCGACGCACGGTTGCCCTCGTCCCGGGCCAGGGTGACCTCCTCGTCCCGCAACTCCCCGGACTCCTTGTCGAGAACCTTCTTGGTGCTGGTGAGCGCGACGATCTCCCGGTCGAACCGGCCGGCCTCCTGCGCCGCCGCGGTGCGCTGCTGTGACACCAGCGCGAACTCGTCCTGCCGTTCCCGGCTCACGCCGTAGCGTTCGGCGACGATCTCTGCCGTCTGCAACATCGGCATGTAGATGCCCGGCTGGTGCTCGACCAGCCAGGGATCCGCCATGCGATGGGTGTTCATGTGGTCGTTCTGCACCAGGGAGATCGACTCGACACCGCCGCCGACAGCGACCTGCATGCCGTCCGTGACGATCTGCTTCGCGGCCGTCGCGATGGCCATCAGGCCCGACGAGCACTGCCGGTCGATCGTCATCCCCGACACGAGGTCCGGCAGCCCGGCACGCAGAGCGGCCTGACGCGCGACGTTGAAACCCGAGGACCCCTGCTGCACGGCACAGCCGAAGACCACGTCCTCGACCTCGCCTCCCTCGAGCCCGGCGCGCTGCACCGCGTGCGACAGGGCGTGGGCGGCAAGCTCCTGCGCCTGGGTGTCGTTGAACGCGCCGCGGTAAGCCTTGCCGATCGGCGTCCGCGCCGTCGAAACGATGACTGCTTCCCTCATGTCGCCTCACTGTTTCCTGTTGACCCGGTTGGTCCGGGAGTCTCGGGGCCGGGATTCCGAGCGCCGCGAGCCGGGCTCGATGGCCGACAGCGGGCGCCGAACGCCAACTGTGGCGTGGAGAGGGCTCGTGACCGCCTCCTCGATCGAGCGATGACGTGCGTCCGCAGCGGTGACAGGGAGTCGACCTTCCGATCGTTATAGTTGAATTCGGCGTCATGTTCAACCGCGGGCAGGCCTTGACAGTCGAACTACCACCTGAAGGGTACCGACCCGTCGGTATGAAGGGGGGAGCGTGACCCAGCTGAGCCTCTCCACGGGTGGGCGTGTGCGACGCGGTCACGGCGGGTCCGCCCCAAGACCGCCCGGTGCTGCTGCACGGCTTCCCGCAGACGGGGCTGGTGCGGCAACGCCAGGTCGCCGCCATGGCCGCGCACGGCCACCGGTGGTGGCGCCTGACCAGCGTGACCACTCCCCCGGCGCCCGCCCCCAGCGGCCCGAGGACTATCGCATCAGCCTTCTCGTCGACGACGCGGTCGCGGTCACCGAAGAACGGGGCTTGGCCACGTTCGGCCTGGTCGGCCATGGCTGGGGAGGCGCGGTGGCCTGGTGGACCGCTCACACCTACCCCGGCCGCGTCGCACCCTGACGGCTGTCTCGCCCCCGCGCCCCGGACGCTCCGGCCACCACCCCGCGCACCAACCAGGATCAGCGCGAACGCTCGCACGACATCGACTGGCGCGAATCACCCGCGGCCGAAGAGCGCATGCTCGCCCACGAGGCCCAAGTGCTTCGCGATCTGGAGGAAGCGCGTTCCGCCCGGCCACCGCACAGGAGACCGGGCGGCGGGGTCAACGGGCCGTACCGGCTTCTGGAGACGCCTGGCGCGCTGGGCGGCACTTGGGACTTGTTCCGCTACGCGGGCCGCCCGGGCTTCGCATGAGGCGTGGGTTACATACCGGCCGCGAGATGAAGACAAAGCCGCGCGGCCTACGTATTGCCTCCCGGAGAAGAAGCGGGGGAACCGCCGGCGTGGCGCCCTGCGCAGAGGCCCTCGCAGTGATCAGTACCCGGCGCCTGGTCCCTGACCGCCGCTGACGAAAGAAACGGCCCGTCAGAACAAGAGAAGCTGAGGAGGACACGTGGATCGCAACGACGCCAGTCCTGAGCGGACTCCCGCCTCAGACCCTGACATCGCGCATGAGCTCAGGGACTCCTTCCGAGCCGTGCTGGACGCTTTGGACGCCGCACGCGCCGACCTCCTGCGCGAACAGCAGCAGGAACGCGCCGAGGGCGCGTCTCGACCCCAGAGCCGGCCGCGTCCGCCGACCGGGGATGCCCGCTCGCCCCAGCCGGCTCCGACGTCGCCCTCGTCCTCGACCCCGGCTTCCTCCGCGTCCCGCCGGGCACTGCCGGTCAGACGTGTGCCGTCAGGCGCGCGGCCTGAGCGTCCCGGGCCCCACCGGCCGACTGCCGCCGAACGGCCGTCGGCCGCCGGCCCGCGCCAGGCCGGCACCCCCCACCCTGTCGTGGCGGAGACACCGGGGTTGCCCAGAGGGCTGGAGGCCGTCCCTCCGCCGCCGGTGGGGAGGCCGCCCTCGGCCAGTGGACCGGGCCCGCAGGTTGTCGCACCGCCCTTGGCTTTTCCCACTCCGGCTCCCTGGCAGGAGAGCGGGCGGAGCAGAAGCCCCCGTTCGGGCACCGATTGGTCGGACGTCCCCGACCATCCGGCTGTCCCGCTCGCCACCCCACCCTCCGGGGGATATCCGCCATCTGTCGGCCCGCGCGGACGCACGACCAGTGGCAGACGGCGGCGAGCCACCAGCTCCAGGAACCTGCGCGTCATCGGAATCTACGGGCTGGGCGCGGCCAGCGGATTGCTCCTCGCCTCTTTGCTGCTGATCGACCACAACGCCGAGACTTCGCGCTCCGCTTCGTCTCCCGGGCACATGGAAACCCCACTGCCGCTGACTCCCGCGCCGGAGGACCCCTCGCCCCGGGCTCCAGGGCGGCCGGACCCCTCGCAGCCCGGCACACCGGACCCGCGGCTCCCCGAAATTCCGGGCACGGGCGTCCTACGCCAGGGCGACAGCGGCCATGGGGTCTATGAGTTGCAGGTTCGTCTCCTGCAGATACCGGACATCTATAGCGGGGGCCCGATCGACGGCCGCTACGACACGAGGCTCCGAGCGGCGGTGACTCTGTTTCAGGAGCAGTACGGGATCCGCGGCGATGAGAGCGGGGTCTACGGCGACAACACGCGTTTCGCCCTCATGCTGCGGACCAAATAGCCGGCGGCGGAAGGTAGGGGCCCCGGGATCCCGCCACCCGGCTGCGAAGCCGAGCAGGCGCCGCACGCCACGGGCTGCGTGCCGGAGCGGCCCGTCACGTCAGGCTCGACGGGACGATCCCGTAGCGACGCATCTTGCGGTACATCGTGGCGCGGGAGATCCCGAGGTCCTGCGCGGTGCGCTGGACGTTGGAGTCGCGGTTCACCAACCCACGCATGATGGCATCACGTTCCAGCGCCTCGATGGTGGTGAGGACCTTGTTCGACGACACCCGGCATTCCGGCGGCAAGTCCTCCACATGGATCATCCGGCCCGAAGGCCGCCGCGCCAGGCCCCGGATCACCGACTCCAGCTGCCGGACGTTCTCCGGCCAGGGGCATCGCTGCAGCACGGTCAGCGCATCCGGGGAGAGTCTGCTCTCGCCGCTCGGCCGGTATTTGCGCAGGAAGAACCGCGCCAGGTGCTCGGTGTCCCCATAGCGATGACGCAGGGGAGGCACCTCCACCGAGGCGCCACAGCGCTGATCGAGCTGGTCGTCGGCGCCGACCAGCGACGGCTGGCCGGTCACGACCAGTTGCCCGGGCGCGCTGCCGTCCAGCCGCACCAGCAGGTTCGCCAGCCGCTGCCGCAGCCGGTCGCCGAGCAGGTGGACGTCGCTCAGGACGAGCACGTTGGACGGCACGCCAAGCAGCTCTCCGATGTCGTGCAGCCAGCGCTCGGTGACGGCCGGTGCATCCGACAGCGGCGCTTGCGTCAGCTCCAGCCGACGTCCGGCGCCGTGGGCCCGGTGCAGGGCCTCGACCAGCGTCCTCTTGCCGACGCCGGCTTCGCCCAGGAGATTGAGCCATGTCCCGGCGACGAACGCTGTTTCGCTGTCGGCGACCGCCCGCAGCCATTGCGGGGACGAGCCCACCAGTCCCAGGTCGGGGCGGGCGGGCGCGGCGGAAACCGCATGTGTGGGCTGGGACCGTCCGATCAGCCGGACTCGCAAGACGGCGCCCGCGTCACGGTCTTCGCGCCGGCAGCGACTGACCCTGAGTTCGGCGACCCGTCCCGACGGCAGGGCGATGCTACGGGTCCCCTCCAGCCGGGGATGGTCGGCGATCTCACGGGCGTGGTCGAGCAGCGCATGGTGATCCGGCCCGGCCACGGCGGCACTGAGCTGCTCGTTCATCATGACGACATCACGGTTGAGGGCCAGCACGGGTCCCGGTCGCGCCGAGGAGCACGCCTCCATGTAGTCGTGGAAAAGAGCCCGCTCGCGCCGCGAGGTGATCGCCGCGATTTCGGCCTCGATCTGAGCCGCGACCGAGCGTGCGAAGGCCATCAGCATGCCGTCGGAGCCCTGACGGATGGTGGTGAGGTTGAAGGCTCCCAGCAGGGTGCGCCGGGTGGGATGCAGGATCGGTACGGCCGCACAGCGGAAGTCCCGCAGCGCCTCGACGTAGTGCTCCGTTCCGGCGATCATGACCGGGCGGCCGCTGGCCAGCGCGGTCCCGATGCCGTTGGTGCCCACGTAACGCTCGGCGAACACATGGCCCGGTGCCAGGTGTACGCGGTTGAGGTTCGTCGTCAGCCCCTCGTGGGAGACCTTTCGGGAGAGGACCACGCCGTTGCGGTCTGTGACCATCGTGGAGACGGGGTCGTCGGCGAGTTGCTCGTGCAGCCTGTCCAGGATCGGCAGCGCCGCCCTGGCGAGGTGGCTGTCCAGATTGGGGTTGTCCAGGTACGGAGCGTCGAGGCTGCCCGGCATCACCTCGTATTCCATCGAGCGATGCCATGAGGCCACCACGAGCGGCCGGGCGCTTGGATCCTTGGTGACTTCCAGGTAGAGCTCTTTGGCTGCTCTCAGTGAGCGTCCGGGTTGTTGGCGGGGCATTAACACTCCCGTACTGCGCGCGTCACAATCCCTCGGTGCAGTGATTGGACCAGTTCGACGGTGTGACACCTACGGCGTGTATCACATTGAGACATTCGCGGACGGATTCTGAGACATCGACCTGCGAGCGGCGGCCTGTGTAATCGGCGCACCACCCACCCGCCGACTCGCAGGGAGCCGCCATGAAAGCCGTGCAGGTCATCGAGTACGACGAGCCGCCCGTGCTCGTGGACGTGCCGGACCCGCAGATCACCGGTCCGCTGGATGTGATCGTGAAGATCGGGGGCGCCGGAGTCTGCCGGACCGATCTGCACATCCTCGAAGGCCAGTGGAAGGAGAAGAGCGGGGTCGCCCTTCCCTACACGATCGGTCACGAGAACGCCGGCTGGGTCGCTGAGGTCGGGCAGGCTGTCACCAATGTCAAGGTCGGTGACCCGGTCATCCTGCACCCGCTGGTGACCTGCGGTCTGTGCCGCGCCTGCCGGGACGGCGACGATGTGCACTGCATGAACTCGGCCTTCCCCGGCATCGACGCCGACGGAGGCTACGCCGAGTACCTCAAGACCAGCGCCCGCTCTGTCGTGCCCCTCGCCCCGTCCCTGGAGCCGGCTTCGGTGGCGGCCCTGGCCGACGCCGGGCTCACGGCGTACCACGCCGTCGCCAAGGCGGCCCGGGTGCTGCGGCCCGGGGACAAGGCCGTGGTCATCGGCGCCGGCGGACTCGGACATATCGGCATTCAGGTGCTGCGGGCCCTGTCGCCGGTGGAGATGATCGTCATCGATCGCAGCCCGGAGGCCCTGGCCCTGGCCGAGGTACTGGGTGCAGACCACACCCTCGTCGCGGACGGAAGCGAAACCGACCGCGTACGGGACCTCACCGGCGGTCACGGGGCGGAGGCCGTCCTGGACTTCGTCGGCGAGGGGGGCGCTGTCGAGACGGGCGTGGCCTGCCTACGCCGCAACGGCAACTACTACGTCATCGGCTACGGCGGCCACCTCCACGTGCCGACGATCGACGTCATCTCCACGGAGATCAACTTCATCGGCAACCTCGTGGGGTCCTACAACGACCTCTCCGAGCTGATGGTCCTGGCGGCCCGGGACAAGGTCACCCTGCACACCCAGCGATACCCCCTCGCCTCCTTCCGGCAGGCCCTCGACGACCTGGACACCGGGGCCGTACGCGGCCGAGCGATCTTGATCCCCTGACACCGCAGGAGAAGCCCCATGCGCAGCAGACCGTACAAGGCCCTGGTCGCCGTCGCCGCCGTCGCGGCCCTGACCGCCACCGCGTGCACCGCCCAGGACGAGGCACAGCAAAAGCCCAAGGAGAAGACCGGGCTCTTCAAGCCCGGTTCGGAGATCAGCTACCAGAAGTACGGCAAGGACTACCCCGATACGAAGGTCAGGGACGTCCCCGGACCCTGCAGCTACGACTCGATCAGCCGCAAGGACTACTCCGGACAGACACTGAAGATCATCAGCCACGCCGTTCCCGTCATCGGCGAGCCGACCCAGCTGCACGCGAAGCAGTTCGAGGACATCACCGGCGGGAAGGTCCAGGTGGTCAACGTCCCCTTCGGCGAGCTCCATCAGAAGATCCTCACACCCCTCCAGGCGGGCCAGCCGGCGTACGACGTCATGTTCTACCCGTCCCTGTGGATCGGCGACATGGCCCCGTATCTGGCCCCGGTACCGAAGACGTACCTGGACAGCCCCGGCATGAAGGACGTCACCACGGCCTACATGGACGTGGCGACCTGGAACGGCAAGGTCGTGCAGTACCCGGTGGACGGTGACCGCCACTACCTCAAGGTCCGCACCGATGTACTGAAGGACCCCGAGCGGCAGGCGGAGTACAAGAAGGCCACGGGTAAGGAACTGCAGGTCCCGAGGACGTGGGCCGAGTACCAGGAGATCGCCGAGTTCTTCAGCGGCAAGGACCTCGACGGCGACGACAAGGCCAACTACGGCAGTGCCGAGGTGACCAAGCGCGACGACCTGACCTTCTCCGCGTTCATCAGCCGTGCGGCACCGTACGTGAAGAACCCTGACGTCAAGGGCGGCGTCTTCTTCGACCTCAAGACCATGAAGCCGCTGATCAACACGCCGGGCTTCGTCCGCGCGCTGGACGACATGGTGAGCGCCAGGTCGACCTGGGCGCCCGGCGGCGCCAACTTCGGCCTGGGAGACGAGATCTTCTCCTTCGGAGGCGGCCAGACGCTGATGTCCTACTCATGGGACGACGCCTTCATCCAGGCCCAGCAGTCGGACAGCAGGATCCGCAACAAGGTCCAGGCGGCGCCGCTGCCGGGCTCCACGGAGGTCTACAACCGCACGACGAAGTCGTGGGACAAGAAGACGAACCAGGCTCCGTACTTCACCTGGGGATGGACCTCAGCGGTGGCCGAGGCCTCGCGCCACCAGCAGATGGCCTTCGACTACCTCTGCTTCTTCAGCAACGAGGCCAACACCGCCCTCGACCTGACCATCGGCCGATTCGGTGTCAACCCCTACCGCTATGCCCACTTCGACGCGGAGTTCTGGGAGAAGCAGGGCTGGGACAAGGACGTCGCCGAGTCGTACGTGCGCACGCTCGCCGGCATGGAGAAGAGCACCAACCGCGTCTTCGACCTGCGCGTTCCCGGTGTCAACCAGTACATGTCCGCGCTGGCCAACGGTGTCGCCGCGGCTCTGGCGGGACAGAGCTCCCCGCAGCAGGCACTGGACGACGTGGCCGAGGAATGGTCGAAGATCACCGATCAGATCGGCAAGGACAAGGTCCAAAGCGCCTATCGCAACGTGGTCGCGCTCGAGGACTACTCCTGATCCGACCGCAGGACGCCCCGGGTGGCCGGACCGGACCGGCCGGTCACCCGGGGGCGCCCGCCCCCTTCCGCAAGGAGAACCATGGACGGCCTGCGCCGGCACAAGAGCATGTTCCTGCTGCCGGGACTGCTCACGCTCTTTCTGATCATCATTTTCCCGCTTCTGTTCACCATCCGCGTCAGCTTCTCCGGCTGGAACGTCAGCAATCCTGCGATGGACTTCATCGGAGGCGCCAACTACACGGCGATGCTGCACGACAGCCGCTTCTGGGCCTCCGTCAACCGGCTGATCCTGCTGGCGGGCGGCACGGTCCTGATCCAGTACGTCATCGGTTTCGGTATGGCACTGCTGGTCTGGCGCGAGGCACGCGGCCGCAGATTCTGGCGGGTGCTCTTTCTCGTCCCCATGATGACCACGCCCGTGGTCATGGCCGCCATCTGGCAGACGATCTTCCATGAGTCACTGGGACCGGCGAACGACCTGCTGGGGATGCTGAACCTGCCGAGAATCCCCTGGCTCACCGAGTCCGGTCCGGCGCTGGTCGCGCTGATGACCGTCGAGGTCTGGCAGTGGACCCCCTTCATGTTCCTGTTGCTCCTGGCCGGCCTGCTCAGCCTTCCCAAGGAACCGTTCATGGCCGCCGCGATCGACGGCGCCGGCACCTGGCGCACCTTCTGGAAGGTGACCTTCCCGCTGATGGCGCCCGTCTCGGTCGCGGCGGTCATCATCCGGCTGGTCGAGGCGTCCAAGCTGTCCGACAGCGTCTACGTGCTGACGTCCGGCGGGCCGGGGTCCTCCACGGAGACCCCGGGTTACTACCTCTACATCCAGGGGCTGCGCGATCAGCAGACCGGCTACGGCGGGGCGATGTCCCTGACCTACCTCGTCCTGATGATCGTCACGCTCACGGTCGTCGCCGCCCTGCTCACCAGGGCCTTCAAGCTGAAGGGGGACTCATGAGGTCACGCCTCTACCCCGTTTTCAAGTACACCGTGATCGCCTTGTGGGCCTGCTTCGTCGCGGGACCGTTCTTCTGGGCGATGACGACCAGCTTCAAGAACGCCAACGCCGTCCAGGGCGGTCCCACCTACCTTCCCTGGGTGCAGTACAAGCCCACTCTCACCGGCTGGCGCAACATCTTCGGCGGAGCCGGCGGCATCGATGTGATCGATCCCTTCATCAACAGCGCGATCATCACCGTCGCCGCGTCCGCCATCAGCCTGGCCCTGGGATCCCTGGCCGCCTACGCGCTTTCCCGGTACCGGTTCAGGCTGGGCTTCATCAAGAACAGCGACATCGTCTTCTTCTTCGTCTCCCAACGGATCATGCCGCCCGTCGTCCTGGTGATCCCCTTCTTCTACCTCCTGCAGTGGGGTGGCCTCCTGGACAGCATCCCGGGCCTGGTCATCGTGACGGTCGCACTGCTGCTGCCGATCGCGGTCTGGGTGATGGTGGACTTCTTCAACGGCATCCCCCGGGAGATCGACGAGATGGCGATGCTGGACGGCTGTCCCCCGTTCCAGACCTTCGTACGGGCGATCCTGCCGAACTCCCTGCCCGGGCTGACCGTGGCGGCGATGTTCTGCGCCGTGTTCGGCTGGAACGACTTCTTCTTCGCCTTCCGGCTGACCTTCACCGAGGTCCAGACCCTGCCCCAGGCGGTCGTCGCCCTCAACTCCTCCATTCCACCGTGGTGGACGCTGTCCGCCGCCGCGCTCTTCGGCGTGGCACCGCTGATCCTGCTCGCCCTCTGGGTGGAGCGCCTACTGTCCAAGGGGAACCTGTCGGGAGCGGTCCGATGAATTTCAGCGCCACTGATCTGTGTCTGACCGTCGACGGCGTCGACCACCTCAAGAACGTGACCGCCACCTTCCAGCCGGGACGGCTCCACACCGTCATCGGCCGGACGATGGCCGGGAAGACGACGCTTCTGCGGGCCCTGGCCGGCCTGCAGAAGGTGGACTCCGGCTCGCTGACCCGGGCGGGAGCCGACTTCCTGAGGACGCCGGTGTGGCGGCGCGACACCGCCATGGTCTACCAGCAGTTCATCAACTACCCGCATCTCAACGTGTTCGACAACGTGGCCTTCCCGTTGAAGCGGGCCGGGCTGTCACGGAACGAGGTCCAGCGACGGGTCCGGCAGAGCCTGGCGAGCGTGGGGCTTGCGGACTTCGAGAAGCGCAAACCCTCCCAACTCTCGGGCGGGCAGCAGCAGCGCGTCGCGATGGCTCGCGCCCTGGCCCGCGGTACCGGCATCCTCCTGCTCGACGAACCGTTGGCGAACCTGGACTACAAGTTGCGCGAACAGCTGCGCGACGAGTTCAAGGCCCTCTTCTCGGACCAGGGCGACACGATCGTCATCTACACGACCACCGAACCCGCCGAGGCCATGATGCTCGGGGACGTGGTCCTGGTCATGCACGAGGGGCGGATCCTCCAGACCGGCACACCGCAGGAGGTCTTCGAACATCCGGCGACCACCGCGGTGGCGTCCATCATCAACGATCCGCCCATGAACATCTTCGCGGGCCGGACCGAGGGAGGCCAGGTCATGGTGACCGGCTTCCAGGCCACGCACGTCTCCGCGCACCTGGCCGACCTGCCCGACGGTGCCTACCAGTTCGGCCTGCGCGCCACCGACGTCAGCCTGGCTTCCGGTGGGGTCGAGGCCGAGGTCACCTTCGTCGAGATCTCCGGCTCCGAGACCTTCGTCCATGTGGTCGTCGGCGAGACCCCCTTCGTCGTACGGATCGAGGGCATCCACGACGTCGCCCTCGGTGACCTGGTCAGACTTCGACTCCGTCCCGACCGGCTGTTCGCCTTCGACGAGCAGGGGACGCTCGTGCGAACACCTTCGTACGATCTCGCTTCAGTGGAAGGGCGCTGATATGGCGCAGTTGGACATCGTCGACGTCGGGCACGCGTACACGCCGGGTGCCGAGGAGGAGCAGTGGGCTCTCAAGCCGCTGAAACTGACCTTCGAGTCCGGCAAGACCTATGCGCTGGTCGGACCCTCGGGCTGCGGCAAGACGACGCTGCTGAACATCCTGTCCGGCCTGGTCAGACCATCCCGGGGACAGGTGCTGTTCGACGGCCTCGACGTCACCGCCCTGCCCACCAAGGCGCGCAACATCGCCCAGGTCTTCCAGTTCCCCGTCATCTACAAGTCGATGACGGTCTACGAGAACCTCGCCTTCCCGCTGCAGTGCCGGCGTTGGGACAAGGCGAGGATCGCCGCCAAGGTGCAGCAGGTCGCCGAGGCCCTGGACCTGCACGATCGGCTGCGCCAACCCGCCCGCGGCCTCACCGCCGACGACAAGCAGCTGATCTCGCTCGGCCGCGGCCTGGTCCGTGACGACGTGGCGGCCGTCCTGATGGACGAGCCGCTGACCGTCATCGACCCGCAGCTGAAGCACTCGCTGCGGCGCAAGATCCGTGAGATCACCGAACAGTTCCAGCCCACGGTGATCTACGTGACCCACGACCAGTACGAGGCGATGAGCTTCGCGCAGGAATTGCTGGTCATGAAGGATGGCCGCGCCGTGCAGCAGGGCACCCCGGAGCAGCTCTTCGAGGCGCCCTCCTCCACCTACGTCGGCTACTTCATCGGCTCACCGGCGATGAACTTCCTTGCCCTCGACCGTAACGACGGGCCCTTCGAGCTGGGCGGCCGGACGCTGTCCGTCGCCTGGGACATCCCCCACAGCACGACCGACGTCCAGGTCGGCGTCCGGCCCGAATACGTCAGGGTCGTCACGACCCCCGGCCTCAACACCTTCCCCGGCCGACTGCGGGGGGTCAGCGACCACGGCGCACAGCGCGTGCTCGAGGTGGAGGTCGCCGGGCAACTCGTCAGGGCCAAGACGCCGCGGGAGGAGGGAGTTCCGGTCGGCGAGGAGGTTCTCGTGCACCTGCCGCGCGCCAAGGTCCTTCCGTACGTGGACGGTCGGTTGGCACTCCGGTCGTGACGACCGTCGGGCATGCCCGCGCCCCTGCCCGCCCGACCACAGCGCGTTGGGGGCCGCGGGCCGTGCGACGGAACGCCGCGACACTCAGGTGTCCGGGGGTCCGTAATCCGGCGACGGCAAGCCGCAGCGGTTACGCGAAGGTGACAAGCCGCCGACCGTCACACACCGGCAGTGACCGAGCGTCGGAGCGCACTCACCTACCAGCGATCCGTAGCCCGAGCAGCTGGGCTGGACGGGACCCGTCTTCGCCCGCCCCGACTTCCCGCCCGCATGAACCACGGGGCACCACACAACGGTGGTCGACGAGTACCGGCGGGCGGCGCCCGCTCCCCTCTCGGCGTCATGAGCACGGCCCCGCCCGTCGCGGCATGGCTCACGGCCGGCGGTGACCGTGCGATCCGCTGGTGGGCGAAGCGACCTCCGGTGTTATTCAATGAGGTGTGCGGTCAGGGATCTCGGGGCCCGGTCGCACGGGTCCGAGTACAGCCCCGGCGCTGTGCCGGGGATTGCCGAGAGAGCCGCATGGACTCCACGCCGTCGCCCTCGTCCTCATCGCCGTTCGACCTGGTCAGCAGTGCCCTGGGGCGCTACGGTTCGCGCGGCGGAGCGGCAGCGGCCGCCGGTCCTGACAACGCGGCGGGCGAGCACACCACCGGCCGACGCGCAGCCGACAGCCCGGCGGCCGACCGGCACGACCAGATTCTCGGCGTGGTGAACCTGGACCGGGATCTGAGGATCACCCGCTGCAACCTGGACGCCGCCGTGTTCGCGGGTCTGGACGCCGCGCCCGGGAGCCTCTTCGCCGATCTCCTGCCCCCCGGGGACGTACCGACGGTCACACGGCGATTGCGGCAGGTCCTGGAGATCGGTGAGGCGCACGTCGCCCGGATCCAGCGCCTGCGGCGCTCCGACGGGTCGGAGCTGGTGGTCTCGCTGAGCATCCTGCCCGCCGCTGCGCCTCAGGAGGGTCTGACCGTCTCCCTGATCGCCATGGCCAGGAGGCTGCACCTGTACGCCGCCGAGACCGCGATCGGCACCTCACTGGACATCGGCGAGACCGCCCAGTCACTGGCGGAGTCGCTGCTGGCCTGGGGAGACGTGGCCGCCGTCGACCTCGACTTCGCCGTGTGGACGGGCGAGGGTGTCACCGATCAGGCGCAGGGCCGCATCCGGCTGCGGCGGGCAGCCCTGGTACCGGACCGGGCGTGGCCCGAGGGTTACGTGACCCCGGGCGGCGATCTTCCGAGTGACGCCAGTCGCCTGCTGGCACAGGCGGTACTGCGGGACGACGCCCCGCAGGCCATCGTCATACCCGACCGCAAGGCGGTCGAGCGGCTGCTCGGCAGTCCGCGCGTGATCCGCGCGCTGGTACCCGGTGACCGGTCGGCGGGTGTGGCGTGCATGCCACTGGTCCTGGACAGCGTGCCACCCGTCGTACTGGGTGTCGCGGAGGTCTGGCGACGGGCGGACCGCCCCTTCCGCGACGGCGAGCTGTTCGACCTCCAGGAACTGGTGGCCAGGACCGCCCATCACGTCGACCTGGCCCGTCAGCACCAGCGCGAGCACACGCAGGTGCTGGCGTTGCAGCGCCGGCTGCTGCCCCGCACGGGCGGCCACACCCTGGAGATCGCCAGCATCTACCAGCCCGCCACCCCCGACAGCGCGGGCGTCGGCGGCGACTGGGTGAACAGTTTTCCCCTGCCGGACGGCCGTACCGCGCTGGTGGTCGGCGACGTCGTCGGGCACGGCCTGGGAGCCGCGGCGACCATGGGCCAGCTGAGCATGGAGGCCCGCGCGCTGCTGTCCGCGGGGCTGGCACCGGACGAGGTGCTCGAACATCTGGACGATACCGTGACGCTGCTGGACGACGCGGAGTCCGGGCTGACGGCCGGCTACAGCGCCCTCGGCTCCACCTGCTGCATCGCCCTCTACGACCCGGTCGGCCACCATGTGACGCTCGCCAGCGCCGGTCACCTCCCGCCGGTCCTCGTCCTTCCCGACGGTCGCGCGGCCCCGCTCGCGGTCCGCCCCCATCCCGGCCTGGGCGTCGAGTTCGCGCTGCGGGAGCCGTTCGACGTGCACACGTTCGACGCGCCTCCGGGTTCCCTGCTCGCCCTCTACACCGACGGCCTGGTGGAGGACCCGGCCCTGTCGATCGACGAGGGCATCGCCAGGCTGGCGGACACCGTGGCCACGGTGCATCCCTGGGACACCCTCCAGCAGGCCGCCCGGCATGTGGTGTCCACGCTGGCGCCGGTGCGTCAGCGCGACGACGTGACCCTGCTGCTCGCGCGCATGATCGGCTACCGCAAGGAGGACACCGCGACCTGGCGGCTGCCCGCCCGTGCGGACGCGCCCGCCCGTGCCCGCGCGCACGTCTCCGCGCTGCTGCGGCGGTGGGACAGCAGGAGCGACACCCGGGACGACGTGACGCTGCTGGTCAGCGAACTGGTCACGAACGCGGTGCGCTTCGCCGCCGGCCCCGTCACGGTACGGCTGATCAGGGCGGGTCACGTCCTGCTGTGCGAGGTGGGCGACACCGGCAACGGCAGACCGCGGCTGGGCCGGGGCGACCTCCTCGACGACGCCGGGCGCGGGCTGCACATCGTGCACAGGCTCACCACCCGGTGGGGTGTGCGGTGGACGGACACCGGCAAGGTGGTGTGGGCGGAGGTCGCCGGATGACGCAGCCGCGGATGGGCGCGGCCCGGATGCGCTCGCGCGAGCGCGGCGCGACCTCGCGCTACAGCCATTCCCCCTCCAGGGCGGTGGCGGTGAGGCCCGGTGCCGCCGCGTACAGGACGGCGCGGCTGCCCGGCTTCTGCCCGGCGTCGTGCGCCCGCCTCAGGATGTCGAACACGGCGGCGCCGCCGCGGTTGCCGCTGGTGTAGCTGTCCCGGCTGTAGTCCAGCAGCCCCGACGGCCACGCGTCGGGCATCGTCTGCTCCATGTACTCCAGCACCCGGGTCCCGCCGGGGTGCGCCAGCAGCACATCGGGGTGCCAGGCGTCGGGGTCGTCCTGGTAACGCAGGCGCAGCCACTCCCACATCGCGGTGACCGTCTCCTGGACGGCGCGCGGCCCGCGCCGGTCCATCACGAAGTGGGTGCCGTCCGCCCGCGTCTCCAGACGGTGCAGGTCCTGGGTGCCGGGCAGGGTGTGGTTCCAGGAGGCGTCCAGCCGCAGCACCGACTCGCTCCTCGGGCGGCCCGTGACCACCGCGGCGACGGCGGTGTCCGCGAACAGCAACCGGACGATGAGCGACTCGATGGTGTCGTCGGCGGGCTGGTAGGTCGTGCTCAGCGCCTCCGCGATCACGACCAGGACCACCCGGTCGGGGTCCGCGGCCACGAGATCGGCCGCCAGGGCCAGGGAGCGGGTCCCCGCGATACAGGCCCACTGCGTGGCCGGCAGCAACATCACGTCGTCGCGGAGCGCGAGCTTGTCGGCCAGGGCGATGTCCAGACCCGGCAGCGCCGGGGTGGTGGAGTGACTGGTGATCAGGCAGTCGACGTCCGAGGCGTCCAGCCCGGCGATCTGCAGGGCACCGCGCGCCGCACGCTCCCCGTAGGACTGCACGGCCTCCCAGGCCGGCGCGGTGCGCTCCTGGACGGTCTGCGGCGCGGGTATCGCTTCGAGGGCGGCGATCACGCGGCCCACGTCCTGTCCGCTGAACCCTTCGCGCGCCAGCGCCTCTTGAGCGGGTCCGTTGCCGACATCACGCAGGCCGCTGCCCTTCCCGGGCGCGACGGCGGTCTCCAGCGGCAGCATCCACCCGCGGGTCTCGATGCCCGTACTGGCCGCGATGCCGTCGATCCGCGGTGCCCACGCCGCGTGCGGATGCCGGTCGCGCACCTCCGCCACGATCTGGCTGGTCTCCACGGCGTGCTCGCCGTGTATCACGGCAGGGGGACAGAGGTATGCGGCCATGATGGGCACCTTTCCGAGGAAACGAGGAGGAACGTCACGAAGGCTGCGCCATGGGCCACTTTGGAACCTCGCGCCCATGCCGGCGGGCTCCCGTCCGGGAGTCGCTGTCGCCATCGAGCATGGACGCCAAATGGACATTTCCGCTGTGACTCAGACAACTTGGACGGCTTCTTGTGGCGTGATACGGCACACACCCCCATGCCGGTCCCCCACCGTCCCGCCTACGTGACGCTCAACTGTCGGACCGTCAACTTCCCTTTCGGCGGGCTGGCGGCCCTCACCTCCGGCCCCGGCAGACCATTGGATGCGCCCTGTTCACCGTGGTCTTCCTCGTTCGGGCCATCGGCAACGGCACCCTCCGGCATCGGCGCCTCCGCGCCATGCAAGCGTCCCTCGACGGCGAGAGCGTCCCAGCTCGCGCTCCCCCCACCGCACACCCGAAGGGGGACGACGCCTGACACCGCCTGACACTCCCTGACAAGCGTCGGCGACCGCCGTCAGCGCGCTGTCCGCGGACTGTCAGCGACTCCCGGCATCGTCATGGTCATCGAGAACGACGAGGATCTGACGAGGAGTTGTTGAACATGACGTACGCGATCCGGGCCGAGGGGCTGGTCAAGAAGTACGGCGATTTCACCGCCCTGGACGGCGTCGACCTGGAGGTCCCGGCCGGCAAGGTCGTCGGCGTCCTGGGCCCCAACGGCGCCGGCAAGACCACCACCGTGCGCATCCTGGCCACGCTGATGCGCCCCGACGGCGGACACGCCACCGTCGGCGGCCACGACATCGTCAAGGACCCGGTCAAGGTCCGGCAGCTGATCGGGTTGACCGGTCAGTACGCCTCCGTGGACGAGAGCCTGTCCGGCGCCGAGAACCTGGTGCTCATCGGCCGGCTGCTCGGCCTGTCCCGGCGCGATGCGAAGGCGAGGGCCGCCACGCTCCTGGAGGACTTCTCCCTCGCCGAGGCGGCCCGCAAGCCGATCGCCACCTTCTCCGGCGGGATGCGACGCCGTCTGGACCTGGCCGCCTCCCTGGTGGGCCGGCCCCAGGTGCTCTACCTGGACGAGCCCACCACCGGTCTGGACCCGCACGCCCGGCAGGAAGTCTGGGAGGTCGTACGGCAGCTGGTGGCCGACGGCTCCACCGTGCTGCTCACCACCCAGTACCTGGAGGAGGCCGATCAACTCGCCGACTCCATCACCGTTTTCGACAAGGGGCGCAAGGTCGCCGAGGGCCGCCCCGGTGAGCTCAAGCGTCGCGTGGGCGGCCAGATCCTCCAGGTCCGGCCCACCGTGGCCGCCGATGTGCCGCAGGTCGCCGCGATGCTCACCGAGCTCACCGGACACGCCCCCGCCCGGGACTCCGGCGTCCTCACCGTGCCGGCCGACGACCCGATGATCGTCGCGGCGGTCGCGCGCCGCCTGGACGGCGTCGGCATCACCGCCGACGAACTCGGCCTGCGACTGCCCAGCTTGGACGAGGTCTTCCTCGCCCTGACCGGACACGCGCCCGCTGTCACCGGCGACCAGCCCGTCGCCGTCTGACTTCGCGGCCGCCCAAGACCGCCCCCAGCTCCGTCGACTCCCCCAGCCGCCCCGATTCCCCTGGTTCCCCTGACTCCCCTGACTCCGTGCAGACTTTCCCGAGAGGACCCGCCATGAGCGCCCAGCCCCTCATCGCAAACGCCGAGCTTCCCGGCCGCATCGGCCTCGCGCAGACCGCGCGGCACAGCCTCGCCCTGGCCGGCCGCGGCGTCACCAAGTTCATGAAGTCGCCGATCCAGCTGGTCGACGTGATCCTCACCCCGATCATCAGTCTGCTGATGTTCATCTACCTCTTCGGGGAGGCCATGTCCGGCGGCGACACCGACGGCTATCTGCAGCTCGTCACGCCCGGCGTCATGGTCATGGCCGTCTTCCAGGCCAGCGTCGGCATCGGTGCCTCGCTCTGCGCGGACGCCAGTACCGGGATCTTCGACCGGTTCCGCAGCATGCCGATCGCCCGCTCGAGCCCGCTGATCGGCGCCGTCCTCGCCGACATCGTCCGCTATGTCGTCTGTCTGGGCACCCTGGTCGTCCTCGCCCTGATCATGGGCTACCGCGTCGAGGCCGGCCCGGTCGCCTCGCTCACCGCGCTCGCCCTGCTCGTGGGCTTCGCCCTCAGCTTCTCCTGGATCTCGGTGTACCTCGGGATGCTCATCAAGAACCCCGCCTCCGTACAGGGCCTCATGACCATCCTGATCCTGCCGCTCACCTTCGCCAGCAACGTCTTCGTCCCCCGGGACGACATGGCCGGCTGGCTCCGGGCCTGGTCCGACGTCAACCCCGTCTCCCTGGTGGCCGACACGGTCCGCGGTCTGCTCAACGGTGGCCCGGTGGCCGGTTCCCTGGCCGGCACCTTCGCCTGGATGGCCGGCGTGATCGCCGTCTTCTTCCCGCTGGCCATGCACGCCTACCGCAAGAACGCCGGATGATCCTCCGGTGACCGACCCGGCCGGGCGAGGTCCGCACCCCGTGTGCGGACCTCGCCCGGCCGTCCGCATGGCCGCGCACCTCGTCAGAGCCCCGGTACCGTCCGCAAGGTCTCTGCCTCCAGCCACCGCAGCGCGTCCTCACGGGAGTACGCGGCCCCGTCCTCGAACGCCTTCCTGAAGCCCTCCTCGCCCAGCGTCGCCACGATGCGGTCGACGAGCTCGCGCCACTCCGGCTCGCCCCAGTCGAAGGCCCCGCGCATCACCTGGCTCATGCCGAGCGACCTGGCGCCTTCTTCGGGGGCGCCCTCCAATGCCCTCAGTCCGCCGAGCAGTTCGGCCACCCAGGCGAGCGCCGCGCCCGCTCCCTGGCCGAACAGGGCGCCGGCCGCCTCGGGCAGCAGAGCCCTGGCCCGCGCCGCGTCCCCCTCGGCGAGACGATTCTCGACGCGGGTGCTGACGATCAGGTCGCGAGCCAGTTCCCTGAGGGAGGGGCGCCGAGCGCTCAGCGCCTCGAGACGGTCGAGGGTCGCGTCGGCCTGCGCCAGGTCACCGGACCTGCGGTACACGTTGGCCAGGCCCACGAGGATGTTGGCCTCCAGGCGCAGCTGTCCCTGCTCGCGGGCCTGCCGGTGGGCGGCGTGCAGATCGCGGAAGGCGCCTGCCAGGTCGCCGCTGCGCCGCCGCTCGCGGGCGAGCCTGGCCTTGCTGAGGTAGAGGTAGTCCTCGGTGCCGAGCTCGGAGCTGAGTGCCACGGTTCGTTCGAAGGTGGCGATGGCCTGCGGATACTCGCCGCGCAGCGAGTGGTCGCGGCCGATCGGGAGCAGGCTCATCACGAGCCCCCAGCGGTCGCCCACCTCCTCGAAGCCGCGCAGCGCCTCGATCCGGGACTCGGCGCCGGTGACCAGATCACCCTGTTCGGTGAGGGCGAAGTCCCGCGCCAGGTGGGCGCTGGCGCGCACCCAGGGATCGGGCGAGTCGAGCGCGCTCCGCTCCGCGGCTTCGCCCGACCCCGGCGCGCCCGCGGGGAAGGAGACCCGGGACATCCGCAGGAGCAGTACGGCCGGGTGGAACTCCCGTGCGGTCGCAGATTCGCCCTCGACGGCCGGACGTTCGCCGCCCCCTGCCCGTACGGCGCTTCGTGCCCGTACGGAATGCCGTTCCAGTACGGCATGGCGTACCGGTACGGAATCCTGTACCCGTACGGGTTCCGGTGCCGGTACGCCTTCCCCTGCCTCTGCGGTGTCCGACCCGGCGACCTCCGCCAGATACGTGTCGAGCCGGGTACCCATCCCCCTGATCCCCCAGTACCAGAACATCGCCTCGGCGAATCGAGCGGCCAGGCTCGCGTCCCGGGCGTCGACGACCAGGCGCAGCGCGAGGACGAGGTTGTCGTGTTCGGCGTCGAAGACCTCGATCGCCCGCAGCTGTTCGCCGGTACGAAGACGGGGTTCGTGTTCTTCCGCGAGGGCCAGGAAGTAGGCGGCGTAGCGCTTGGTGAGGGCGTCCCCGGACTCGGCGTCGGCAAGCTTTCTCGCCGCGTACGCGCGTACCGTCTCGAGCATCCGGTAGCGCGGCTCGCCCGCGCCGTCGTCGGCATGGTCGACCAGCGACTTCTCTACCAGGGCGTCCAGGACGTACGGGATGTCGGCGGCCGGGAGCGACGGGTCCGCGCACACGGCTTCGAGCGCGGGGACGGTCGCCCCGCCCGGGAACACCGACAGCCTGCGGGCGAGGATCCGCTCGGGTTCGTCGAGCAGGTCCCAGCTCCACTCGACGAGCGCGAGCAGCGTGCGCTGGCGAGGCAGGGCGGTGCGGCTGCCCGAGGCGAGGAGCCGGAAGCGGTCGTCGAGGCGACGCGCGATCTGCTCGACGCTCATCGAGCGGAGCTTCGCCGCGGCCAGCTCGAGGGCCAGCGGCATGCCGTCGAGCCGTCGGCAGATCTCGACCACGGCGTCGAGGGTCATGTCGTCGAGCGTGAAGTCCGGCCGGACTCCGGCGGCCCGCTCGACGAAGAGGCGGACGGCGGGCGATTGCGCGGCCTCGGCGGGCTCCGGCGATCCCGTCGGTACGTCGAGGGGGCCGAGGTGGCACAGGGACTCACCGGTGATGGCGAGAGCCTCGCGGCTGGTGGCGAGGATCCGCAACTCCGGCATCTGGTGCAGGAGTTCGGCGGCAAGCTCCGCGGCCGCGTCGACGAGGTGCTCACAGTTGTCGAGCAGCAGCAGGGCGTCGCCGCTGCCGAAGAGCCCGGCCATGCGCTCGACCGGGCCGGCCGGCCGCCCCCGGCCGGCATCGTAGAGGCGGCCGTCGGTCGAGCTGAGGGCGCCGAGCACCGCGTCGGCCAGCCGGTCCGGTGCGCTCACCCCGGCGAGCGGCACGAACCAGACCCGGCCGCGCGCGTGGGCCCGGTCCCGGGTGGCCGCTTCGAAGGAGAGGCGGGTCTTGCCCGCCCCACCGGGGCCGACGATGGTGACGAGCCGGCTGTGGGCCATTTGCCTGCCGAGCCGGCTCAGTTCGTCGTCGCGGCCGACGAAGCTGGTCAGTCTCGCCGGGAGGCGGCTCGCGGCGGCCTCGGCCCGCCCGGCGGGTGTCTCCAACTCGCCTCGCAGCAGGGCCAGATGGACCTCGCGCAGCTCGGTCGAGGGGACGACGCCGAGCTCGTCGTCGAGCCGCTCACGTATCGCCTCGTACACCGCGAGGGCATCGGACTGCCGTCCGGCCGCGGAGAGCGCCCGCATCCGCAGCCCGGCGACCCGCTCGCTCAACGGCCTTTCGGCACCGGCCGCTTCGAGGTCCGTCAGCACTTCTCCGTACCGTCCGAGCCGTAGCTCGGCATCGCAGCGGTCCTCGGCCGCCGCGGTCCGCAGGCCGTCGAGCCGGGTCGCCACGGGGCCGGCGAAAGGAGCGTCCAGGACATCGGCGAGCGCGGATCCCTGCCAGAGGCCGAGGGCCGTTCCGAGCAGCGAGGCGGCCTGGCCGGCCCGTCCGGCCGCGAGTTCCCGGCGGCCCCGAGCGGTCAGATCCTCGAAGCGGTGAACGTCCACGTCCTCGGCCCGCACCGCGAGCCGGTAGCCGCCGGGCGCGGACTCCACCGCCGCGGACCCGCTCAACGCCCTGCGCAGCCGGGACACCAGCGCCTGGAGCGCGTTGGCCGCGTCGTTGGGCGGCTGTTCGCCCCACAGGCCGTCGACGAGGGAGTCGACGGACACCGTCCGGCCCGCTTCGAGGGCGAGCCTGGCGAGGAGCATCCGCAGCCGGGCGCCACCCACCCCGACCGGCGTCACATCGTCGGCGTACACCCGAATCGGTCCCAGCAGCACTACGCGCACCACGGCGGTCTCCCCCTCCGGACCGACCCGTCCCTGGCGTGTCGATCATCCCTTCAACGCCGGGTCAGCATCACCCAACTGACGTCTCCAGTAAAGCGAAGGCGCACCGTACGGCGGCGCGGACGGGCCGCGTCCGTCGTGCCGCGTTCGTCGTGCCGCGTCGGGGCGACGGTCTCCGTGCCCGCGGCCACCCGCTCCCGGGAACGCGGCGACAGCAGCGCGACCAGCCACCGGCGCGGCGTCGGACACGTGGTGCGGTGTCGCCGACCGATCGCCCGAGGTCACCGGCTCGCAGGGGCGCGCGCGGCCTGGTGGAGCAGCCTGGCGCTCTCGGCGTTCAGCGTGTACGCACGCGGTCTGGCTGTCACCGGAGGGTTCCGGACGCCCGCGCTCTCGACGGCCGTCGGTTTCAGGCGACGGCGCGGGGCCGCCCGGCGGGCGTGGGAGGCTCGCCGAGGCGTTCGAGCAGCAGTCCCTCACGGGTGGACCAGGGGCAGATCTCGACATTCCTGACTCCGCAGGCCTCCATGAGGGCCTGTGCGATCAGGGCTCCGGCCAGGGACTGTTCGGCGCGGTGCCGGGAGATGCCCGGCAGCTTGGCGCGACGGGACGGTCCCGCGTCGGCCAGCAGGGAGACCGATGTGCGCAGTTGGGGCAGCGCCAGCAGCCGTGCGCCTCGGGGTGACTTGCTCTGGGCGGCGGCGAGCCGGGCGAGCTGTTCGAAGGTCTTGGAGCAGGCCAGCACTCGCCCGCCCGGTTCGGCCTGCGGCAGGCCGGGGACACCCTCCAGGGACCGGCGCAGGTGCTGCCGGATCTCGGCCAGACGGCGCGGGGACGGCGCGATGCCGCCGGGAAGCCAGTCCCGGGTGATCCTGCGGGCGCCCAGCGGCAGCGAGTGCACGACGCCGGGCTGCTCTGCGCTGCCGGAGGCGATCTCCACGGTGCCGCCCCCGATGTCCAGGACCAGCAGCCGGCCGGCCGTCGGGCCCGCCCAACGGCGGGCGGCCACGTAGGCCAGCCGCGCCTCCTCCTCGCCGGCCAGGACGCGCAGCCGGGTGCCCGTGGTGCGTGCCACCCTCGCGATGATCTCGTCGCAGTTGGGCGCGTCCCGGATGACGGAGGTGGCGAACGCGAACACGTCCTGCCCGCGCAGCCGCGGGTCGGCGTCGACGGCCTCGGCCACGGCCCGCTCGACGCTCCTCACTCCTGCCTTGTCCAGCCGCCCCTTGCGGTCGAGGGTCTCGTGCAGGCTCAGGCGTACCTTGCGGGAGAACACCGGCTCCAGGTCGGCGCCCGGGCGCCGCCGCACCACCGTCAGCAGAGCACTGTGGCACCCGACATCGAGCACACTCGCCTGCCGCATCCCATCGCCTCCTTCTGGCCCCGCGCCCGGCCGGACCGGCCTTCTCCGATCCTCCGCCGGCGCCTCGGACGGCGCGACGGGTTTTCCGGCCCACCGCGTGAGCATACCGTCACCACCCGTGCACCCTCCGCCCCAGGCCGCGCGCGACGACGGGGTCCGGTCCGACCGACTGCTCGTCGGGACCTCGGCCACCTCCCCCGAGGACCGCGGGGGCGAGCGTGCGGGAGCGAGGTCCGGGCGCCGGGGATCCGCGTCGCCGCGCACGGTCCCGGCATGCTTATTGGATTGCAGCGGACCGGTCCGGCCGGATAGGAAACCTGCATGCTCAAAGGCGACAAGGTCGGGCTCAGGGCCCGGCACGAGGACGACATCCCGATCCTGCGGACCGAGCTCTACGACGACGTGGTCAACTCCTCGCGGGCGGAAGGCGGGCCGTGGCGGCCGATCACGCCCGGCTCGAAGGATCCACGGCTCGTGGTGGACGACAAGGAGCAGGGCAGCGTCAAGTTCTCCGTGGTGGAGCTGGAGGGCGGCACCCTGGTCGGAACCGCGACGCTGTGGGGCATCGACAACCACAACCGGGCCGCGCACATCGGCCTCGGACTGCTGCCCTCCTCCCGCGGCAAGGGTTACGGCACCGATGTGGTCGCGGTGCTGTGCCAGTACGGTTTCGTCGTGCGCGGCCTGCAGCGACTGCAGATCGAGACGCTGTCGGACAACGCCGCGATGCTGCGCTCGGCCGAGCGCAACGGCTTCGTCCGCGAGGGCGTGCTGCGCTCCTCGGCCTGGGTGATGGGCGAGTTCCTCGACGAGGTGCTGCTCGGACTCCTCGTAGAGGACTGGAAGCAGGACTCGAAGGTCTAGATCGCCGTCCGGCCGCCGGCTGCGGGCCGGGGACCGTCGGCTGCGGGCCGGGGACCGTCGGCTGCGGGCCGGGGGTCCCGCAGGGTCGGCCCGAGGCCCGCCCCACACCCCGCTCCGTCGCTCGGCCGGGTGGGGCGCCGGGCCACCCGTGCGCCGGACGTCCGTCCCGTCGTCAGGGGCCGGTGACGGCTCCCGTCCCGGCTCGGGGGGTCACGGGACGGGAGCGCGTCACCCGGTTCTTCCTCGCGTCACGGCCGTACGGATGCACGGGTGTGGGAGGGGCGCTCGTGAACTCCTCAGGCGGTCGGGGAGGTGAGCCGTACGGGGAGTTCGAAGAGGTCGTTCTGGGTCACCACCGGCTTGTTGCGCAGGGCCGACGGGGCCACCGCCAGGTCCAGCCCGGGGAAGCGGGCGTACAGCGCGGGCAGCGCGACGCCCGCTTCCAGGCGGGACAGTGCGGCGCCCGGGCAGACGTGCGGGCCGTGGCCGAAGGATATGTGGCGGGTGCGGGTCTCGCGGGTGATGTCGAAGTCGCCGGCCGAGGGGCCGTGTGCCTCCTCGTCGCGGCCTATCGCGCCGTAGGACACGATGAGCGCGTCGCCCGCCGGGATGACCCGGTCGCCGACCGGGACGTCCTCGGTGGCGAACCGGATCAGCACGTGCGACGTCGGCGTCGACCAGCGGAGGGTCTCCTCGATCACCGCGGACCAGTCCACCGCCCCCGACAGGACCAGTGCCCGCTGGTCGGGGTGGGCGGAGAGGTTGACGACGGCGTTCACGATCAGGGAGATGGTGGTCTCGTGGCCGGCGGCGACCATCAGCTGGAGCGTGGAGACGATCTCCTCGTCGGTGAGCCGGTCACCGTCCTCCGAGGCCAGGACGAGCGCGCTGGTCAGGTCGTCACCGGGCTCGGCACGCTTGGCGGCGACGGTCTCGGCCATGATCCCGGCCAGTTCGACGAGGGTCGCGACGACCTCCGCGGGCGGGGTCTGGGTGGAGAAGAACTTCTCGAACAGCACCTTCAGCCGGGGCAGCCGGCTCTCCTCGATGCCCATGAGGTCGGCGACGACGTACATCGGCAGCGGGTAGGCGAACTCCGCCTTGAGGTCGACGACTTCGGCGTCGGCGGGCAGCCGGTCCAGCAGCCGTCCGGTGAGTTCGGTGATCCGCTCCCGCATCGCCTCCACCCGGCGCGGGGTGAGGGCCTGGGCGACGAGGCCGCGCATCCTGCGGTGGTCGGCACCGTCCACGGTCAGCATGGAACGGCCGGGGTTGACCAGGCCGATCAGCGGCCAGTCGGGCGGGATCTCGCCGCGCTGCCAGGCGCCCCACACGTTGATGTCCTTGACGAGCCGGGGGTCCGTCAGCAGCGCCTTGGCCTCGGCGTGCCGGGTGACCGCCCACACCGGCACCCCGCCGGGCAGCTCGACCGCGGCCAGCGGTCCCGCCGCCCGCAGCTTGGCGCTCTCCCCGTCCAGGTCGGTGACGAACGGATCCAGGGGAATCCGCAGCTCTTCGGTTCCGGACGTCATGATCAGTTGCCTCCCAGGGCAGGGGTGGGGGTGAACCGCACGGGCAGTTCCGTCAGGCCGCGCAGCCAGGGCGAGGGGCGACGGGTCAGGGACTCGGCCGGGACGTCGAGATCGATGTCGGGCAGCCGGTCCAGGACGACCTCGATCCCCGTCCGGGCGATGACCTCGGCGACCTCCTGGGCCGGGAACGGGCAGCGGTGCTCGCCGTGGCCGAAGGAGAAGTGGGCGTTGTTGCCGCCGGTGAGTTCGTTTCCGACGGGACGCACCTGGGGGTCGGAGTTGGCTGCCTGGAGACCGAGGATGAGCAGGTCTCCGGCCCGGATGTGCTGCCCGCCGAGGTGGGTGTCCCGCGACGCCCAGCGCCCGGCGACGTTCTGGCTGGGCGTGTCCTCCCAGAGCACCTCGTTCATCGCCTCCGCGACACTGTTGCGGCCACCGAAGAGCGAAGCGGCGAAACGGCCGTCGGTGAGCATCAGCCGCAGCGAGTTGCCGATCCAGTCGGCGGTGGGCTGGTGCCCGGCCGCCATCATCACCATGAGGTCCTGGGCGACCTCCTCGTCGGTGAAGCCACCGGGGTCGGCCAGCATGCGCGAGACGACGTCGTCGGCGGGCGCGGCCCGGCGCGCGGCGAGCAACTCGCCCATGGAGGAGGCCAGATGACTCTGTCCGGCGAGAGCGCGTTCCCGGCCGTCGATCATGTCGTTGAGCGCGGTGACCAGGCCCGGTCCGTCCTCGTCGGAGAAGCCGTACAGCCGCGCCAGGACGCGTACGGGCAGCAGCATGGCGTACTGGCCGATGAGATCGGCCGTTCCCTCGGCGCACAGGGCGTCGATCAGCTCGTCGGCGAACCGCTCGGCGTGGCGGCGCAGCCGGGTCGGGTCGCTCGCCTCCAGCGCGTTGCTGATCATGGCGGCCCGCTCGCGGTGCCGCTCGCCGACCGTGTAGAGGATCGACGGCTGCTTGCGGCCGATCATCGGCAGCAGGGGCCAGTCACCGGGGATCGTGTCCCACTGGTTCCACAGCTCCGAGTCGCGGCTGAACAGCACGGGATCGCCCGTGACCTGGTGCAGTTCGCGGTAGCCGAGGACGAGCCAGGCCGGGACCCCGCCGTCCAGCAGGACGGGGGTGACGGCGCCGTGCTGCGCGCGCATCTCCCGGTACAGCCGGGCGGGTTCGGTCTGGAAGCGCGGACCGCTGAGCGGAACGGCGTCGGTGCTCACACGAACTCCCGTGGTGAAGCGGCGGTGTGGGCCCTCTGCCCGGCGTACCGGCTCTGGATGTGCTGGACGAGCGTGATGAGGACCTGCTTGCTGGACTCCCGGGTACGGGCGTCGCAGTCGATCAGGGGCACCTGCGGATCGAGGTCGAGCGCCTCGCGGACATCGCTGTGCGCGTGGCGGGCGCCGCCGAAGTCGTTGCAGGCCACGATGAACGGCGTACCGTGGCGCTCCAGACGGTCGATGGCGTACCAGGAGTCGTCGATGCGCCGGGTGTCGACCAGGACGACCGCGCCGAGGGTGCCGGAGAACAGCCGGTCCCACAGGAACCAGAAGCGTTCCTGGCCGGGCGCGCCGAAGAGGTACAGCACGTTGCGCTCGTCGAGGGTGATCCGGCCGAAGTCGAAGGCCACGGTGGTCGCGGTCTTTCCGCGGATCTCGCTGATGTCGTCGACCGTCTCGCCGGCCCTCGTCATCGTCTCCTCGGTGTTGAGGGGACGGATCTCGCTGACCGAACGGACCATGGTCGTCTTTCCGACGCCGAAGCCGCCCACGACGACGATCTTCAGACCGTTGTCGGCGGTGGCACCCAGGGGGGTGCGCACGTCAGAGGTTGCGGAGTCCAACGAGCACCTGCTCCAAGACGTCGGGATCGGGAAGGGCGGAGTTGCGGGGGTGGCGTGCGCTGACCCGTCCGGCGGCGAGCAGGTCGGACAGCAGGATCTTGGTGATGCTCACGGGAAGCCCCAGTTCGGCGGCGACCTCCACCACGGCGGTGGGCGCCCGCGCCAGTCTGAGGACCGCCGCGTGCTCGGACTGCATGCCGACGGTGGGGTCGCTCTCGGCCACCACCAGCGTCACCAGGTCGAAGGGGCTGTCGGGCCCCGAGCGGCTGCGCCCCCCGGTGAGGGTGTAGAGCCGGTCGGGGGCGTCGTCCCTGCCGGGGCGCTTCACGCCGTGCGAGGCGGGGCCGTCAGGTGCTCTCCGAGCTGTTCCACCAGCTCGCTCATGTTGTGCCCGACGAGTCCGGGTTCGGCCTCCTCGGTGGTGACCACGGCCAGGTGCGCGCCTTCACCCGCCTCCACGATGAACAGTGTTCCGCCGTAGAACTCGGTCATCGAGGAGCGCACGCCTCCGCTGCCGTCGCCGAACTCGACCGAGGCGCCGTGCGACAGCGACTGGATGCCGGCGGCGATGGCGGCGAGCTGGTCGGCCTGGTCGACCGTCAGTTCCGGGGTACGGCACAGCTTCAGCCCGTCGCGCGAGAGCACGAGGGCGTGCCGGGCGCCCGGGGTGCGCTCAAGGAGTCCTTCTATGAGCCAGGTGAGCTTCTCGTCGGCGGTGGTCGTGCCGGTCATGAGGTGGTGTCGCCTTCCGGGTGCGAGGGGGTGGAACTGCCGGGCGCCGTCTCGGTCTGCGGGGACGGCGTGGTGTGCGAGTCGTCGGGGGCGGCCGGCAGCGGGTGCCCGCCTGTGCGTTCCGCCGGACCGGCGGCGCGCACCGCCTGGCGGAAGGCACCGAAGCGGTTGGCACGGACGCGGATGTCCTCGGGCGGGTCCGTGCGGCGCTCGGCGCTCTGGGCGGCGGCGCGCGCGCTCTCCGCGGCGGCCAGGGTGCGGCCGCGCCGGCGCTTGGGCAGCCCGTCGCCCGTCTGCGGGGCGGCGTCGGCGCCGGCCTCCTGCGGCGGGACCTCCTCGGGAGCCGTGGCGACTTCGGCGGGGGCGGGCGCCCCGAGGTCCGGCAGCGGGGCGCGCGCCGGGGCGTTGCGCGCGGGCGGGTCCGCCGGGCGCCGCACGGGGGACGGCGCCGCCGTGAGGATGTCCTGGGGGATGAGCATGAGCACACCGGTGCCGCCCCGCGCGGAGGGCCGGAAGGACACCTTCATTCCGTGCTTGCGGGAGAGGCGTCCCACCACGGCGAGGCCGAGCCGGGTGCCGGTGAGTCCGCCGAGTCCGCCCGCGTCGCCGGAGACTGCCTGTTCGGCGCGGCGCAGCTGGACGTCGCTCATGACGAGCCCGCTGTCCTCCACCGACACGATGGCGCCGGCCGGCACCTCCTCGACGTAGACGTGCACCTCGGCGTTGGGAGGCGAGAAGTTGGCCGCGTTGTCGAGCACTTCGGCGAGCGCGTGCATCACGCCCTCGGCCGCGTGCCCGGCCACCGCGGTGTCGCTGACGGAGTGCAGGCGGATGCGCTGGTAGCCGCTGATCCGGCCCATGGCGCCGCGCAGCACGGACTCCATGGAGATGGGGCGCGCCCAACGGCGTCCCGATCGCGCGCCGGTGAGGACGGCGACGGAGTCGGCGAGACGGCCGGCCTGGGCGGTGCGGTGGTCGAGGTGCAGCAGGTCGGCGAGGACGTCCTCGTCGCTGTGCCGTTCCTCCATGGCGCGCAGGTCGGCCAGGGTGCCGGTGGCCAGTGCCTGCATCCGGGCCGCGGCGTTGGCGGTCGCGGCGATCGCGGTGTCGCGGTCGCCGAGGGCTTGGTCGAGCTGCCCGGAGAGCCTGCGGACCTCGGCCGCGAGCCGGGCCCGTTCGGCCTCGGCCTCCTGGGCGCGTACGGCGCGTTCCCTGGTGAACTCCTCGGCGAGCCGGGCTCGTTCGTGTGCGGTGGCGTCGGTGTGCCGTTGGTGTTCGCGGCGCCATCGTTCCGCCTGGAGGTCGCGCTCCTGGGCGGCCCGCTCGGCCTCGGCGGTCGCGGTCCGCAGCGCGGCACGTACGGAGCGCGTGGTGCGGCGCGCGTGTACGGCGACGGTGACGGCCACACACAGCAGAACCGCGGCGATGGCGCCGCCGCAGCCCACGAGCGCCTGCGCCGACTCGGGTACGGACGTGACGGCCCCTACGACGGCGAGGGCGGACAGGGCGGCGGTCAACAGGGGTAGGGGCAGCAGCGAACGGATGGTGGATCGGTCGCCGGAAGGGGCGGGCGCGGTCATCGCTCAGGTCCTCGGGTGGCCGCTCGGGAACGCGACCCTTGTGTTGTCCTAAGGGGCAGATAGTGCACAGAAGTCTGTAGTCGGTGATCAACCGGGCGTCACTATACGAGAGTTTCGATCACCCCGAACAGTGTTCGACCAGCACAGTTCGCGAACTCGCCGTCCTGGGGCACCTGATGCCGGCACCTGACGACCCGACTCGACGGCTTCCTCCCCCCGGCTGACCAGAGATTCTTTGTGCGGGCTGTGCGAGTTGAGCGGCCGGGCGGCCCGACCGGAAGCCTCGCCGACTCGGCCCGGATGTCCGCATGTGGAGTCCGCGGCCGGGTGGCTGCGGCTCGGCGTCGACGGCTGCGCGGTCCTCGAACTTCTGCCGCTCGGCGCGGTACGTCGGGGAAGGGACGGCAGTCAGTCCCGCACACGACAGGAGCCCGACACGCGTGTCCCCCGTCGCCGACCGGGCATACGCAGCCGAGGCCGTCGGCATCGGCATCGGCATCGTCCGGAGTGGCGAGCCGATCGCCCTGCCGCCAGGCTGGCGGTGACGGCAGAGGTACCGGCACGCGGGACGGACGGACAGACGCGCAAAGGGACTGGTTGCACATGCAGATCGATCTGGCGGGACGCACCGCCCTGGTCACGGGCTCCACGCAGGGCATCGGCGCGGCGATCGCCGCCGGGCTCGCACGTTCCGGCGCCCGCGTAGGGGTGAACGGCCGAGACGAGCAGCGGGTCGCCGAGAGCGTGGCGCGGCTGGCGACGGAGGTGCCCGGAGCCTCCTTCGTGCCCGTGGCCGCCGACGTGGCGAACGAGGAGGGCGCGCAGCGAGTCCTGGAGGCGCTGCCCGAGGTGGACATCCTCGTCAACAACCTCGGCATCTTCGGCTCCGCCGACCCGCTGAAGATCAGCGATGACGAGTGGCGGCGCTACTTCGAGGTGAACGTGCTGGCTGCCGTACGGCTGACCCGGCTGTACCTCCCGGGCATGACGGAGCGTGGCTGGGGCCGGATCCAGTACATCGCGAGCGACTCGGCGGTCGTCATCCCGGCCGAGATGATCCACTACGGGATGTCCAAGACCGCGCTCCTCGCCGTCGGCCGCGGCTTCGCGAAACAGGCGGCGGGCACGGGGGTGACCGTCAACTCGGTCATCGCCGGCCCCACCCACACCGGCGGGATCGAGGACTTCGTCTACGAACTCGTCGACCGCGACCTGCCCTGGGACGAGGCCCAGCGCGCGTTCATGCGGAAGCACCGGCCGCAGTCGCTCCTGCAACGGCTGATCGAGCCCGAGGAGATCGCCCACATGGTCGTCTACCTCAGCTCCGACCAGGCTTCGGCCACGACGGGCGGGGCACTGCGGGTCGACGGCGGATACGTCGACTCGATCCTGCCCTGACGACGCGGGCCCTGCGGTCGGCACCCGTCGCCGGGAAGAGACACAGCGACGGTCCGCCGGCCCTGGTCGTCCTGCGCGACTCAGGGATGCAGGGTCGGCCGGTAGACGAGTTCCTGGGTGTGGCCGTCGAGCGTCCGGTGCTCGATCAGTTCGAGGTCGAAGTCGGCCGAACCCTGGAAGATCGGGTCCAGCCCGGTCCGACCGGTGATCACGGGGAAGAGCGTCACCTGGACGCGGTCGACCAGACCGGCGGCCATCAGCGCCCGGTTCATCGACAGGCTGCCGTGCGAGCGCAACGGCACCGCGGACTCCTCCTTGAGCCGGGCGACGACGTCGACGGCATCGCCGCTCAGGAGCTTCGCGTCCGGCCAGTCGAGAGGTTCCTCCAGCGTGGTCGACACCACCGTCGCCGGCAGGCTCCTCATCCGCGTGACCCATGGGTCACGCACCTCGGACTCCTCGGCGCTCGAGGCCAGCATCCGTGCGAACGCCCGGTAGGTGTTGGCCCCGAAGACCATCCGCTGCTCCTCGGCGTACAGGCCGAGTCGGTGGTCGAGCAGTTCGGGGCCCTGCTTGCCCCAGTAGCCGGTCCAGTCGCCACTGGCGGCTCCGAAGCCGTCGAGGCTCGAAAAGACGTCGAAGGTGTAGGTGGCGGTCATGATGGTCTCCTGGATCGAGTGCGGTTGATCGCGTCCTGGGAATGCAGACCGACGACCGCGGCGAGACTCATCGTCCTTCTCGCTTCGCCTTTTGCGGCCGTCACATCCACAGCACGCCGTCGTCCTCGTGCTCGCGCACGCGGAACGCGATGATCCGGCGCAGCAGGGCGCTGGGCACGGGCTCGCCGTAGGGGAGCTTGACCGAGCCCTTGCCGGTGGCGAAGCCGGCGAGGTCGGCGTCGAACGCCTCGCGGGTGCTGGGGGTGAACACGACGTTCGCGTGCTTCGCGTGGCCGCTGGCCATGAACAGGATCGTGCCGGACGGGTGGACCCAGGCGGGATGGCCCCACTTGATCGCCTCGCTCGCCGCGGGGACCGCCTCGAGAGCCAGCGCCCGTACCTGTTCGAGCACCTCGCGGCCCTGCCCCGCGAAGCCCTCGATGTACTCGTCGACCGTCTGCGGCTTCCCCATGGCGCCAGTCTGGCACCGCGCCCCCTTCGACACCCTTCAGCCGTTCGCCGCCGGGCCCGTACGGACGACGGCCTGGTCGCCGTGCGGGCCGAACAGGTGCAGGATTTCCACCGCTTCGGCGTCGGCGGGGCCGAACCAGTGGGGTTCGCCGGTGTCGAACTCGGCCACCTCGCCCGGCCGGAGGGTGATCTCGCGCTCCCCCAGGATGAGCCGGAGCCGGCCGGCGAGCACGTAGAGCCATTCGTAGCCGGAGTGGGTGACCAGTCGCGGTTCGCGGTGTGAGAGCACCTGCTTGAAGACCTGGACCCGGCCCGGGTACTGCGTCAGCGGGACGAGGACGCTTCCACGCTCCCGGCTGCGGGGCTTGAGATGGACTCGCGGATCACCGGTGGCCGGAGCCGTCACCAGTTGGTCCAGCGCCACGCGGTGGGCTCGGGCCAGCGGGATGAGGAGATCGAGCGTGGGGCGCCGTCGGCCCGACTCCAGACGCGACAGCGTGCTCACGGAGATTCCGGTGTCCTCCGACAGGGCTTCGAGGGTGAGACCGCGGTCGCGCCGCAGGGCACGCAACCGGGGCCCGATGCTGTCGAGGAGTTCCGCGAGGTCGGCGTCCATACGGCCATTTTTGCAGTCTTCGCAAAGTTCCTGGGCCGGGAGCCTCCCCCGGTCCGAGCCTGGGCGCAGCCGATCCCGCCCGACCGACCCGACCGGCAGACCCGCAGACCCGCAGACCCGCAGACCCGCAGACCCGTAGACCCGTAGAAGGGGTAACTCTCGTGCTCACGACATCCCTGGCCGCTCCGCCCTCCCCGCTCAGCGCGCGCAGACGCTGGACGGTCCTGGCCGTCTGCGCGCTCAGTATGTTCCTGGTGGGTGTGGACACCACCATCGTCAACGTGGGCCTGCCCGAGATCGGGCACGGCCTCGGCGTCGGCACCCACGGTCTGGAGTGGGTCGTCAACGCGTACACCGTGGTCCTGGCCAGCCTCCTCATCGTCTCCGGCGCGCTCGCGGACCGCTTCGGACGCCGCCGGGTCTTCCAGTGCGGCCTGCTCGTGTTCGGCCTGGCCTCCCTCATCTGCGCCCTCGCCCCGTCCCTCGGCGTGCTGGTTGCCGCCCGGGCCGTTCAGGGGATCGGGGCCTCCATGCTGAGCCCGGTGGCCCTGGCGATCGTGGTGAACGCGATGCCCGACCCAAGGGAACGCGCCCGGGCGATCGGCGTGTGGGCGTCGGTGTTCGGGCTCAGCATGGCGGCGGGCCCGGTCACCGGCGGGGCGCTCATCGCCGCGTTCGGCTGGCGTTCGGTGTTCTGGATCAACGCGCCGGTCGTCGTCGCCGCCCTGGTCCTGGTCGCCGTGTTCGTGCCGGAGTCCCGCGCCGAGCGCGCGCGGCGCCTCGACCTGCCCGGACAGGCGCTCCTCACCGTGGTCCTGGGCCTGTTCGTCGGCGTCCTCGTCGAAGGCCCCGGTATCGGCTGGGCCTCGCCCGTGGCGCTCACCGGCTACGCGCTGATCGCCGCGACGACGGCGGGGTTCGTCCTGGTCGAGCTGCGCCGCGCTGAACCCCTGATGGACCTCGGCCTCTTCCGCCGGCCGCCGTTCGCCACGGCGGTGCTGGGCGCCATGGCGGTGTTCGCCGCACTGAACGTGAGCATGCTGCTCAACACCCTCTACCTCCAGCACACCCGTGGCTGGACACCGCTCGCGAGCGGCGCCGCGACCCTGCCCATGGCACTCGGGGCCACCCTGTGCGCACCCTGGTCCGGCGCCCTCGTAGGGCGCCTCGGACCGCGGCGTCCACTGATCCTCGCGGGCACCTTCACCACGGCGGGCGGTCTGTGCCTGACGAACCTGGACCAGGACACGAGCGTGCCGCTGATTCTCCTCGCCCACCTGCTGATCGGCATCGGGTTCGGCTTCGCCAACGCCCCCCTCACCAACACCGCGGTCAGCGGTCTGCCGCGCTCCCGGGCCGGCGTGGCAGGGGCGATCACCTCCACCGCGCGCCAGGTCGGCGCGGCGGTCGGTATCGCCCTCGCCGGGGGCCTGGTCGCGGACGCCGGCCCCACCGGCCTCGCCGCCGCGTCACATCCGGGATGGCTGCTCGTGGCGGCCTGCGGGCTGCTCCTCTTCGTCGTGGCCCGCGCCTCGCAGCCCGCGGCCGTCCAGGCTCGCTGACCCCACGGGCGGGACCCACGGCGGCGCGGCCCTCCGGAGGCCCTTCAGGTGTCGTACGGCGACGACGCCTTCAAGAGTCGGGCGGCGGCGAACGACGCCTTCATAGGTCAGGCGCCGGCGAGGGAGAGCTTCACCGCGAACCCGAGGAACAGCACGCCGGCCGCCGAGGTGGCGCCCGCCGTAAGGCGCTTGCGGCGTCGGAAGGCGCCGGCCAGCCGGGTCCCGCCGAAGATCAGTGCGGTGAGGTACAGCACGCTGGCGAGCTGGGCCAAGACGCCGAGGACGACGAAGGAGAGCGCCGGGTAGGCGTACCCCGGGTCGACGAACTGCACGAAGAAGGCGACAAAGAACAGGATCGCCTTGGGGTTGAACAGGCTGACGACCAGCGCCCGCCGGAAGGGCCGCTCGACGGAGACCTCGGCGGGGCCGTCCTCGGCGGGCACCCGCTCACGGCGCGTCCGCCACATCCTCCAGGCGGCCCGCAGCATCCCGACCGCCAGCCAGGTCAGATAGCCGGCGCCCGCGTACCGCACGATCGCGAACAGTACGGCGTTGGCCTGGAGCAGCGAGGCCACCCCGGCCGCGGACAGAGTCATCAACACGGTGTCCCCGCACCACACGCCGGTCGCGGCCGTGTACCCGGCCCGTACCCCGCGCCGCGCGGCGACGGACAGGACGTAAAGAGAGTTGGGCCCTGGAAGGAGGACTATCAGGACGAGTCCTGCCAGGTAGGTGGGAAGGTCGACGACTCCGAACATGTGCAGCAGTGTCGCATGCGCATACGACACCTGGCAGGGGCCGCCCACCTCACGGAAGCCGCCACGGCGATGATCACGTCGAACATGAAGGGTGCGCCTTCGCCGCCGGGGGCCGGCGACCGGAGAACCCCGGGGACGTCGCCCGCGGTGAAGTCGCGCTCGGCCGTGTCGTTCGGCGACGGCTCGGCGGTGAACTGCGAAGAGTTCATGGGTGTTGCCTTTCGGGAGTGCCTTGTGGTCAAGGCACTCCCGGCGACGCCTGTGTCAGTCGCCGGCCGTGACGGGAAGGGGGAGCGCCCACGTCGATACAGCGTTCATGGGTCTCACCTCCTCGGGCGGTGTCGCGGTCCACTGCAGGCGTGAGGCTGTCGCGTCCGCGTCGTCCGCGCGCACCGGTACAGCCGACGTGCGGCCGACGTGCGGCAGACGTGCGTGGAGAAGTCGAGGGAGTGGGGGCAACCCTGCCCCCGCCTCATGAGTCACACACGCGCCATCTGATTCTCATTGGTCCGGAAAGGGCCCCACCCTCTGTGATGACTCGTACCCGGCTGACCGCGCTCGCCGCGACGGCCGCCCTCGCCGCCACCGGCGATCTGATGATCGCCGCCCCGGCCTCCGCGGCCGTCACCTGCGCCTCTCCCGTCTGGAGAGCGCAGTACTTCGGCAACACCACCTTCAGCGGCACGCCGAAACTGACCGCCTGCGACGCCGCCGTCAACGAGAACTACGGGTACGGCGACCCGACGGGCGTCACGCTGCCCAAGGACAACTTCTCCGTCCGCTGGTCCCTCACCCGGGACTTCGGCTCCGGCGGCCCCTTCCGGCTCTCCGCCGCCACACAGGACGGCATGCGCGTCTACGTCGACGGCGTGCGGAAGATCAGCCTGTGGCAGAACGTCTCCACCACCGCCCGCAAGACCGTCGACCTGACCATCCCGGCCGGAAAGCACACGATCCGCGTGGACTACGTCGCCTGGACGGGGCTCGCCCACGCCGCGTTCACGTACGCCCCGCGCACGGAGGCGGCCGTCGACACGGTCAAGCCGCTCGCCCCGACGGGTCTCACCGCCGCGTACAACCGGGACACCGCGAAGACCACCCTGCGCTGGGCCGCGAACAAGGAGATGGACCTCGCCGGTTACCGCGTCTACCGCAGGCTGGGCACCACCCAGTGGGCGAGAGCCGGCGGCTCGTCGCTGCTCACCTCCCCGTCCTTCGTGGACGCGACGCCCGCCACGGGCCAGACCTTCCTGTACGAGGTCCGCGCCGTCGACAAGGCGGGCCGCGAGTCCGTCGGCAGCCTCGACGCCACCGCGGTGACCGTGGACCGCACGGGCCCGGCGGCGCCGACCGGTCTCACGGTCACGGGCGACGCCTGGTGGGCCACCCTGGCCTGGCAGGGGGCCGCCGACGCCGCGACGTACGAGGTGTACGCCGCCTCCGCGGCCGGCGGCCCGTTCGAGCTGCTGGGCACGACGGCCACGACGTCGTACCGCACCGACGCTCCCGTGAACACCGCCCGGTTCTACCGGGTCCGGGCTCTCGACGCGCTCGGCAACCCGTCGCCATACGCCGCCGTCACCGGCGACGGCGTCGACCGTACGCCGCCGAAGTCCCCGACCTCCCTCGGCTCCGTCGTCCGCGTCGGCTACACCGATGTGTACTGGAAGCAGCCCGACGGCTTCTACGAGGACTTCGACAACGGCGGGACGTACCGCGTCTACCGCTCGCCCGGCAAGACCCTCGACCCGGCCGCGCTCACCCCGGTGACCTGCGCCGAGGGGAGCGACGAGACCAGCACCGGCGGCCTCTGCCACGACCTGGACATGCCGGCGGGCACGTACGTGACGTACGCGGTCGCGGCGGTGGACCCGGCAGGCAACGAGTCGGCGCTGTCCGCCCCGCTCGTCGTCCGCACCGGCGACCGCGTCGCACCCGGTCCGGTCACCGGCGTGACGGCCACCCCGCGCGCCGACGGCATCCTCATGCGCTGGTCGGCCTCGACCGAGGACGACGTCGAGCGCTACGCGGTCTGGACCGGCGTCCGACAGGCCGACGGCACGGTCAAGTGGCTCACCACCGCCTCCTGCCGGGAGGGCACGAGCGACCCGCTGGCGGTCCTCTGCGGCGATCTGCCGGACGGCGAGACGTATGTGTACGCGGTCGTCGCCAGGGACCTCTGGGGCAACGCGCTGCCCCCGAGCGACCCGAAGGTCACGGTCGTCGAGGCCACCGAGCTGGATGTCCGGCCGTCCGTCACGGTCGCCCGGGACTGGGACCTCGGCAGCCTGGGCCACGGCACCGTGATCGGCGGGCCCGACGAGGACGGGCCGTCGATCAGCTGGCGGTGCGACAGGACGGCCGAGTGCGACACGGTCGCGGGCTACCGGGTCAGCAGGTGGAACGCGGCCACGCAGGCGTACGAGCCGCTGCACGTCGGGCTCCTGCCGGCACAGACCCGCGACTACACGGACACGACGGCCGCGCGGGGGGCCGCGCACTTCTACACGCTGCAGGCGGTGCGCGCCGACGGCAGTGTCGCGGGCACCTACGTGTGGAGCTGCGTCTTCCAGGACCGCGTCTAGCCAGGACCGCGTCCAGCCAGAGCCGGTCGGGTCCGGCCGGTCGAGTCCGGCCAATCCGGTACGGCCGGTCCGGTCCGGCCAATCCGGTACGGCCAATCCGGTCCGGCCGGTCGCGTCCCCGTCGGCCCGGTGAGGTCGCCGTCCCCGCTCCCGGCGGGACGGTCCGTGCTGTCCCGAACAACTCCCACGGGCGCGGGGTCGGCCTCCTCGGCCGTCGCCCCGAACGGGTCGCGGCGCTCCGGACGTGGGGGCCCTGCTGTTCCCCTGATCAGCGCGGTCTGGCTGTTCCCCTGATCAACGCGGTCTGCCTCGCGCGGGTCGGAGACGCCAGGCTGAGGGGAGGCCGTCGGCCGCGCCCGTGCGAACGGCGTGTGGACGGGAGTCCAGTTCGGCACCAGCCGGTGCTCCGGGTCCGGCCGACCGCCCCGAGAACCTGGAACGAAGCGGTTCAGGACGGCTTGCCCGTCCCCGCGGCGGCCACCAGGCCCGGTTGGAGGCGGCGGGCGGCGTCGAGGTGGTCGGCGGTCCAGATCATGCGGACGGCGGTGTCCGTGGCCTGCCCGTGCTCGTCGCTCAGTTCGCGGCGGAGGGATTCGACCAGCTCCGCCTCGGCCACGGGATTACGCGGCAGCGGGGCCCGGACGGGGGTGTCCTGGCCCAGGACGGCGGCCAGGTCCCGGTACCAGCCGGCGACGCGGCCCACGGCGCCCAGGAGGACGAGCCGGGCTGCGGTGCGGTCCGGTGCGGGCCGCGGCGTGCCGGCCCGCTGCCAGAGTCCCAGCACGGCGTCCGCCGCCAGGCGCAGCCCCACGATGCCGGTGACCAGGGTGGTCATCTCCGCCAGGGGTACCGGTTTCGGGCCGCGTTCGGCCAGGTAGCTGCGGAAGGCGTCGTCGAGCCTTCGCGCGGCCGCCGCGGCTTCGAGGCGTTCCCGCAGAGCGGCATCGGCGGAGACGGCCTCGGCCCCACAGCGTCCGACGGCGTACTCCACCGCGCCCGCCAGGTACCGGGCGCTCTCCCGGTAGGCCTCGGCCAGCGCACGGTCGACCGCAGCCGTCGCGCCACGCGGCCAGAAGAAGAGCCCCACCAGCAGACTCACCGCACAGCCGATCGCGATGTCCTGGATCCGCAGGAGCACGATGTGCCAGTCGGGGTCCTGGCCGATGTTGAACAAGATGACCAGCGTGATGGTGAAGGACGCCTGACCGGCGGCGAAGGAGATGGCGGCGGGGGCGATGCCGGCGAGGAACACCGCCACGGGCAGCAGGAACCAGAGAACCGTGCCGTGGTCGCCGATGAGCTGCAACAGCAGGGTGCCGATGATCGAGCCCGCGACGGTGCCGCCCAGGGCGCGCACCGCGTTCTGCCCGGTGTTCAGGGCGTTGGAGCGCAGCACCGACAGGGTGCCCAGGAGCACCCAGAACGAGTGCTGGACGCCCGTCACGTTCGCGAGGGCTACGGCTATCCCGAGACCGACCGCTCCGCGCAGGCTGTTGTGCAGCCAGACGGACTGCGGCTGAAGGTGCGCGGCCGCCCGCTCACGCGCCGCGGCCAGCGGCGCGGCCCCCGCACCGGGCTCACCGCCGAGCAGACGTTCGTACCAGCTCCGGCGTTCGGCCGCCGCGGCCAGGTCCACGTTGTCGGCGATCTGAAGGGTCGCGAACCCCAGCTCCTGCGCCCGGAACGACAGGTCCAGGGCGCCGATGACCGGATGCGCCCGCGACGGCGTGCCCGCTCCGCCCCGGTGCACGGGAAGCCGGGTGGTGGCGTTGCGCTCCATGCCGGCCATGGCCGTCCGCAGCTTCTCCGCGGCGGAGTGCAGCCCGTCCGGGGCACCGTCGGGGGCGTCGAGCAGGGTGGCCGCCTCGTCGAGCAGATCCGCGGCGGCGCGCCGCACGGACCGGGCGTCGGCGTCGCATTCCGGGTGGCCGTCGGGAGACGGCGCGCTGTCGGCCAGGATGCCGCTGAGCCAGGTCAGTTCGTCGACGAGACGGACCGTGGCGCGTGAGCTGGTGGACAGGCCGGTGGGGCGATAAGGGGTGGCGTCGAACACGGTGCGCAGGTCGGCTGCCGCGGCGCACGCCTCGTCGGCCGTGGCACGGCACTGTCCGCTGCTCGGCGCGCCCGGACCGCCGGCCAGGAGGGAGGCGTCGGTGCGCAGTTGCTCGGCGGCGGCACGGCAGACCTGGGCGGCGGGCGCGCTGAGCGGGTCCGCGGCGGGGCGGGGCCGCAGCAAGGTGATCGCGAGCAGGGAGGCGGCCGCCGCGAGGCCCGCCCCCGCGAGCCGGTCGGGCAGCTCGGAGAACGGTGCGGGTGAGGTCACCGGGAGGATGAAGGCCAGCAGCAGCGCGGTGGAGGCACCCGCGAGGACGGAGCTGACCACGCCGGAGAACAGCACCAGGAAGCCGATGACGACCATGACGGCGACGGCGAGCCAGGTCTCGTCGGCCACGGCCGTGCCCAGGCAGATCAGGGCGGCCCAGGCCATGGCCAGCCCGAGGTGTGCCCGCAGTCGCTGCACCATCGGCCCGGTGAAGTCCACCAGCAGCAGCATCGAGAACGAACCGAACGCGGCGAAGGTCGCCATCGTCGGCGAGCCGATGACCTGGCTGCACAGGGCGAACAGGGCAGGCATGACGAGGGCGGTCCGCCCGGCCCGCCGCGTTGCCGCCAGCTCGGGATCGTGGTCACGCAACCACGTGGGGACCGCCCCGGGCCGAAAGCGGCTGAATGTCTGCACGGAACCGGGTACCTCCTGTGGCCTTGACGTCCGGCCCGACCGGTGTGACGTCTCCTCCAGGGCGACGGCTCTTCCAGGGTGACGGCTCTTCCGGCGTCCCGTCACGCGGACGTCGGTGCCGCGTTCGCCCAGCATGGCGGACCTCGGCTCGCGCGACCCGTTCGGACGCAGCGCGGTGCGCGCGCGGGTGACCGATCTCCGTGGTCGGCCACGCGCGTTCGTCCGCCGTCGGGAGGGCTCGCCCGGCACGGTCGCCGGGGTGGCGGACCCGCCGCGGACCGCCGCACTTCTCCTGAACCTTCGCCGCGAGCCGTACCGCTCGGGCACCCCGAGGGCGGTGGCATACCCGAGGCCGGTTGCACACCCGAGGCCGGATGAAGCGGGGCGGCTCCGTTCCGCTACCGCGTCACCGCTCTCCGCCTGCGCTCCTTGGCCAGTTCCCTCAGATACGCCTGCGCGTCCACCTGGATGGTGTGGCGGGTCGAGGCGACATAACGCCGGGCCGTCCGGGCGCGGTACGTGCGGACCTCGTCGAGCATCTCCTCCCGCCCGGGCAGCGCGCACCGCCCCTCCAGGAGGTCGGCGACCCAGTGCGACTGGGCCTCGGCGAGCGGCATGACGGCACCGAGCGGCTGGACCAGACCGATGAAGAACAGCCCGGGCCGGTCGGGCGCGACGACCCGGTGGTAAAGCCCCGGATCGTTGTCCGTGGCGTCGAGCAGCTCGTCGTCGAGGAAGGGGAACGCGATGTCGTACCCCGTGCAGTAGATGATCGTGTCGATCTCCTCGACGCTTCCGTCGTCGAAGAACACATGGTCGGCGTCGGCGTTTCGCGGTGCGGGTTTCACGGTGATGTCGCCGTGGCCGAGCCGGGACAGCAGGTCGTCGGAGATCGTCGGATGGGCGGCCAGGACTCGGTGGGCGGGGGTGGGCAGCCCGTAGTCCGCCAGGCGGCCACGGCTCAGACGCAGCAGGAGCTGCAGCCCGCGGTCCTGAACGGCGAGGGGCGCCTTGGCCAGCCATGAGTGGGTCAGATGGTCGGTGGGCGTGCCGAACAGGTACTTGGGCAGAATGTGCGCGCCCCGGCGCATGGCGAGGAACGTCCGCCGCGAGACACGCGAGGTCTCCACGGCGATGTCGCAGGCCGAGTTGCCGATGCCCAGTACGAGGACGCGCCGGCCGGCGAACGGCTCGGGTACGCGGTAGTCGTGCGAGTGGATCTGCGTGCCCTCGAACTCCTGGGCCCCCGCGATGCCGGGTCGCGGCCAACGCGGCTTCCAGTGGTGGCCGTTGGCGACGAGGACGGCGTCGTACGTTCCGGTCTCGAGGTCGTCCGTGCCGCGGGGACGAGAGGTCACCGCCCACTTGTCCCCCGCCGGGGCGACCTCGACCACCTCGGTGCGGAACCTGATCGACGGGCGCAGTCCGAAGTGGTCCACGAACGCGTCGAAGTAGCGCGCTATGTGGGCGTGGCCCGGATAGACCGGATACTCGTCCGACATGGGAAAACTGGCGTATTCCATGATCTGGCGGGACGTGTTGATGTGGAGCGAGCGATACGCCGACGACCGCCCGTTGTCGTTCAGGTAGCGCCAGTTGCCGCCCACGTCGGAACCCAGCTCGAAGCAGTCGTAGGCGATGCCCCGTTCGGCGAGAACCTGACAGGCGGCGATCCCGGACGAACCGGCCCCGATCACACACACCTTCTGCATGCCGACCTCCTTGTGACCAGCCGGTCATATCACTGGCCGACCACAGGCTGGACGGCCCGGCACTCCCTGTCAATGGGCACGTGAACACCCCAACAGCCATGCCTGTCAGAGTCGTTGACATCCGGTGACCGGCGCCTCCACCATGACCGGGCGGTCACATGACCGCCCGGTCACACGGAGGAGCGCCCATGCCCACGCCCACCTGGACCCGGCTGTCGCCGGCCCGCCGCGAGCGGGTACTGGTCGCGGCGATGGACGAGTTCGGCTCGCACGGCTACTCGACGGGCAGCCTGAACGTCATCGCCCGCGAGGCCGGGGTCGCCAAGGGATCACTCTTCCAGTACTTCTCGGGCAAGCTCGATCTCTTCACCTACGTCGCCGAACAGACCTCGCTCCGGATCTACGGGCACATGCAGCCGTGGCTCGACGACTACGACGGGACCAGGGACTTCTCCGCCCATCTCGTCGACGCGCTGGAGGCCTGGCTCGACTACTTCGCCGGGCAGCCGCTCGAGCGCGGGGTGACCGCCGCCACCAACATGGAGATGAACCCCGCCGTAAGGGACGCGGTCCGGGTGCCCGTGAACGCCATATACCTGGCCGGTCTGCGCCCCCTCCTGGAACGAGCCGTCGCCGCCGGCGGCCTGCGCAAGGACGCCGACCTGGACGCGCTGCTGTCGCTCCTGCTCGTACTCCTCCCCCACCTGGCGCTCCTCCCGCACGTCCCCGGACTCGACAGCCCCCTTCCGCTCACCGCGGTCCATCCCCAGGTGCGGCGCGAGAACCTCGAACGTCTCGTCACCCCGCTGCTGGCCGACTTCAGAGCGGGAGACGACGCATGAACGCCTTCGACTACGACGTCCTCGTCGTCGGGTCGGGGTTCGGCGGCAGCGTCAGCGCGCTGCGCCTCACCGAGAAGGGCTACCGGGTCGGCGTCCTGGAAGCCGGCCGGCGCTTCGCCGACACCGACTTCCCCCGGACGTCCTGGCACGTGCGGAACTACCTGTTCGCGCCCCGCCTCGGATGCACGGGCATCCTCCGCGCGTCCCTGCTCGGGGACATCCTCGTACTGAGCGGCGCCGGGGTCGGCGGCGGATCCCTCGGCTACGCCAACACGCTCTACGAACCACCGGCCGCCTTCTACGAGGGCTCGCACTGGGCCTCCCTCGCCGACTGGCGCCGTGAACTGGCCCCCTTCTTCGCACAAGCCCGCCGCATGCTCGGTGTCACACCGAACCCGGTGTTCACCGAAGCCGACCTGCTGCTGCGCGACACCGCACGTGCACTCGGCTGCGGCGACACCTTCCGCCCCACCCCGGTAGGAGTCCATTTCGGGCCGGCCGACGCCGCGCCCGGCACGCCGGTGCCCGACCCGTACTTCGGCGGCGCCGGGCCCGCGCGCAACGCCTGCGTCAACTGCGGCGCCTGCATGACAGGTTGCCGGCACAACGCGAAGAACACCTTGCCCAAGAACTATCTCGGCCTGGCCGAACGGGCAGGCGCGCGAGTCATGGAGCGCCGCACCGTCACGGGTGTCACCCGCGCCGGCGACGGCTGGGCCGTCACCTCGGTCCGCACCGGGGCTCTCCCGCGCAGGCGGCGGACGCTCACGGCACGCCACGTGATCTTCGCGGCCGGCGCGCTGGGCACCCAGCGTCTGCTGCACACCCTCAAGGACGACGGCTCACTAGGCGACATCTCGCCCCGGCTGGGTCGGCTGACCCGCACCAACTCGGAGGCCGTCCTCGCAGTCCGCGCCCGGGCGCGCGACGCGGACTACTCCCGCGGCGTGGCCATCACCTCCTCCGTCCGGCTGGACGACACCACCCACGTCGAGCCGGTCCGCTACGGCCGCGGCAGCAACCTACTCGGGCTGCTCGGCGCGATGCTCGTCGACCCGGTGCCGGGGCGGTCCCGCCTCCTCGTGGGGCTCGCCGCCATGGCACGCGACGCCCGCCGCCTACCCGCGCTCCACAACCCTCGCCGCTGGTCCCAGCAGTCCGTGGTTCTGCTGGTCATGCAGTCGGTCGACAACTCGGTGACCACCTACCTGCGGCGCACCCGCACCGGCCGGCGCCGCCTCGGCAGCCGGCCCGGCGAAGGCGCACCCAACCCGACCTGGATCCCCGCGGGACACCGAGCCGCCCGCACGGCCGCCGAGCGGATCGGCGGGCAGGCCTGCGGCACCTGGGCAGACCTCTTCGACATCCCCACCACCGGTCACCTGATCGGCGGATGCACCGTCGGCAACAGCGCCGACACCGGCGTCATCGACCCCTACCACCGCCTCCACGGCTATACAGGACTGCACGTCATCGACGGCTCCACGCTCTCCGCCAACCTCGGCGTCAACCCTTCGCTCACCATCACCGCCCTCGCCGAGCGGGCGACCGCCCTGTGGCCCAACCAAGGAGAGTCCGACCCCCGACCCGGCCCCGGCCTCCCGTACCGCCAGGTCACACCCGTCCCCCCGCACCGGCCGGCCGTCCCGGCCACCGCCCCGGGTGCCTGGCGCCTCCACCCTCCCCACGGAACGGACGCGGAATGACCCCCTACCCGGATGAGCCCTGGCACCTGGCAGGTCAGATGTACCTGTCTCTCTGGCTGGTGCGGCGCGCGGAGCTTCCCCCCGTCGCGCCCGGCACCCGCCACCTCACCGTCGCCGGCCGCGGCCTGGTCGGCGCGGCCTGGGTCGTCTACGAGAACGACAGCGTCCTGCACTACAACGAACTGCTGCGGGCGGTCCTGGTGCGGGACGGGGCGCGGCCCCGCGTCTGCATCACCGACATCTGGGTCGACAGCGAGACCTCCCTGGCCGGTGGCCGCGCGCTGTGGGGCATCCCCAAGGAGATCGCGATCTTCGAGGTCCAGCGGTCCGACGGCGTGTCGTGTGCCGCCAAGACCGGCGGAGGCACGCTCGCGGCCGGCCGGTACACCGAGCGGGGAAGCCTGCCCGGCCGCTGGCCACTGGCCTTCAAGCTGGCGCAGACGCTGGACGGCCGGATCAAGACCAGCCGGGTCCGCAGCAGCGCCTCCCTGCGCCCGGCGCGTGCCGAGTGGACGGCACCGGCCGACAGCCGACTCGGCGCGCTCGGCCGCCGCGCCCCCTTGATCAGCATCACGCTGCGCGACTTCGAGCTGCGCTTCGGCGGCTGAGCTTCCACAACTCGTCCCGCGACCCGCGACCCGCGACCCGCAGGTCTGCAGGCCTGCAGCCGGCAAACCGTAAACCGCAGCCCGCGGCCCGCGGCCCGCAGTGCTGCGCCGGCGGATCTGCGGGGATCAGCACGTTCCAGTGAGCGAGACAGCACGGAGAGGCACCACCGGAAATCACTGTTTCCTCCCCCCAGAGAAGGTGATCTCGTGTTCCGTATGCTCCTGCGGTCCATGACCGCGCTGCTGCTGACCGCAACCGCCGCCCTCACCCTCGCACCAGCCGCCCAGGCCTCGGAGGCGGCGACCTCGGTGCGCGCGGCGGACCCCTCCACCACCGGGTCGTTCCCCGTGGCCTACACCGATCTCACGGTCTCGGCCTCGGGCCGTTCGTACAGCGCACGGGTCTGGTATCCCGGCACGACGGCCGGGGCGAACGCGCCGGTCGCCTCCGGCGCCCACCCCGGCATCGCCTTCGGGCACGGCTTCTTCCAGGCGATCACCCAGTACGAGAGCCTTCTCAAGCACTACGCCTCCTGGGGAATCATCACCGTGGCGCCCAAGTCCCAGGGCGGCCTGTTCCCCAGCCATTCGGCGTTCGCCGACGACCTGAACGCGGCACTCACCTGGCTCACCGCCCAGAACGGCACCACCGGCTCACGGTTCGCGGGCGCGGTCAGCACCAGCCGACTCGCCGTCTCGGGGCACTCGATGGGCGGCGGCGCGGCACTGGTCGCCGCCGGCCGGAACCCGGCCGTGAAGTCCGTCTCCACCCTCGCGGCCGCGGAGACCAGCCCATCCGCCGTCAGCGCTTCCGGCACGCTGGGCATCCCCGTCCAGTACGTCGGCGGCAGCGCCGACAGCATCGCCGGTGTCGCCGACAACCAGCGGAAGATGTACGACGCCAAACCGGTCGCCACCCAACTGCGCGTCATCACCGGTGGTTTCCACTGCGGGTTCGAGGACAGCTCGGGCATCGGCTGTGACAGCGGAACCATCACCCGGGCCGCCCAGCTCAAACTGACCTACGGCGTCACGACCGCCTGGCTCCTCTACACACTCGGCGTCGACTCCTCCCTGTACGACCAGGTGTGGGGCTCCGCGGCCCAGAACCTGGCCGGTGTCGTGTACACAGCCAAGCCCTGAGCGCGACGCCGTGCGGGCGGCCACGACGGCTTCACGGCGGCCCGCACGGCCACGCGTCACGCGCCGGTCTCCCGCCCCGGCGACGGGATCGTGGTTCGGCAGCGCCCAACCAGGGGTGATCGCAGAGTGAGCGCCCAACCAGGGGTGATCGCAGAGTGGCGGATCCGTTCGTCACCCACTTCGTCCCGATAAGATCTCAATTGTGATCAGGCCTGTGCAGCTCCGGCGCCGCCACCGTCCCTACGGCGGCCAGCGGAAGGCCGTACTGTTGTCACCGGTGTTCGTCACCGTGCTCATCGCCGTCCTCGCCTTCTCCACTCCGCGAGAGATCGCCTTCAGCCGTCTCCTGCCCGCGGCACCCGCCCTCGCCGCCGCGCTGTGGCCGGTGCTCCCGACGATCCTGCTGGGGGCGTTCTGCCTTCTGATCATGATCGGCATCAGCTTCGTCCACTCCGATCTGGGAACGCCGTACACGGTTGCCGCGATCGCCGCGGTCACCTTGGCGGCCGCCTATGCGAGCCATCTCCGACTCCAGCGCGAGGAGACGCTCTTCCAGGTCCGGCTCGTCGCCGACGCGGCCCAGAAGGTGCTGCTGCGCCCGCTGCCGCACCGTATCCAGGGGATCGAGATCGAGTCCCTGTACCGGGCGGCCCAGGAGCAGGCCCGGATCGGTGGCGACTTCTACGAGGTCGCCGACACGCCGTACGGCGTCCGCCTGCTCATCGGCGACGTGCGCGGCAAGGGCCTGTCAGCGGTGGGGGCGGCCGCGGCAGTGATCAACTGTTTCCGGGAGAACGCGTACGACCAGCCCGACCTGAAGGGGCTGGTCCGTCGCCTGCAGATCACCATGACCCGCTACAGCGACGCGATCCCCGCCGACGATCAGCAGGAGCACTTCGCCACCGCCCTGATCACCGAGATCCCCTCCGGCAGCAGGCACGTCAAGGTCCTCAACTGCGGTCATCCGCCACCGGTGTTCGTACAGAGCGGCGAAATCCACGTTCTCGAGCCCACCCGCCCGTCCACGCCCCTCAATCTCGCGGGGCTCCTCGGAGACCACTACTACGTGGACACCGTGGCCTTCGTCCCCGGCGATCAGATGCTGCTCTACACCGACGGCGTGACCGAGACCCGCGACCGCAGCGGCACGTTCTTCCCGCTGCCGGACTGGATGCTCCGGCACCGCGCGGCCCCTCCCCGTGAGCTGCTGGCCGAGCTGCGCAGAGACCTGCTCCGCTACGCCGGCGGAAGGCTCGACGACGACATCGCGGCCCTCGCCGTGCGCTACCGGAACCTCCCGGCCCCGCAGCACCAGGGTCCGTCTTCCCCCGGACCATCCCCTGAGCGGTAATGACGCGGCATCGACAGCCGCCTCGTACGCAGTGGCTGACCGGGCAGCGTTCGGGGATCACCGTGCTCGCTCGGCAGGACTGTCCAGTGCTTCCGCCGCGCGTTCGAGGGGTGAGCCGCCGACCGGGGCCGGTGCGCGGCGGGACCCGGACCGGGCGGTGCCCCGGGAGGGAGTGCGCGCGGATGCCGCCGTGGCGTCGGCGGCGGGTCAGCAGGATCGCGAAGGGCCGGCCGGACACGGCCGTCGCAGGCGGGCCGCCATATTCGATCGCGTGAACACATCGTGCCGGGCACAATCGCCGGATGCCGATCAACGCGGAGCAACTGCTCTCCGCCCTCGAACCGCTGCCGTTCCCCGCGCGCCTGACCCTGACGGCGCGGACCGCACGCAGCCTCGCGGACGACGGGACGCTCGCCCCGCTGCTGACCGAGCTGGACGGACGCGGGCCGTACGAGCGGCGGCTCGCGGCGTTGGCTGCCCTCGTCGGACGGGACGCTGACTTCCTCGCGGAGCGGCTGGCCGACCCGGACCCGGTCGTCGCCGGGTATGCGCGGCGCGCCGCACGTGACCTGCCCGTACCGGACCGTGCGGTGGAGGCGGCGTACGACGACGCACCGGCCGTGCTGCGGCAGCGGCTGGCCCGGCTGCTCGGCGCGGGAGGCCGTACCGCGCTCGCCGAACGGCTCGTGGCGCGACTGCGCGCGGAGTGGGGCGACGCCGAGGCCGCACGGCTGCTGCCGGCCTGCTCTGCCCCTTTCGTGGCACGGGAGTTGCCGGGGCTGGCACACGCCGTCGACGGCTGGACGCGGCTCGCGTGCCGGCATCCCGACCCGGTGCTGGACCACGCCGAGCAGACCCTGGCCGACCGGGCGGGCGGACAGCAGCGGGACGACTGGTGGCGACTGCACGCCACCACGGTCGCGGCACTTGCGCCGCTGCGCCCCGAGCGGGTGATGACGCTGCTGGAGCGGCACGGCCCCGGCAGTCTGCCGCCCGCGCTGAACAACGGACTCGGCCCCCTCGTCAGCGCCGACGCCGAGCGCGTGATCCGCTGGATCACCTCCCCCGACCGCCGGGAGCAACGCCATGAGCCGATGCCGCCGCCCGGAGTGCTGCGCAGGCTCGTCCGGGCCGAACCCGCGTCGCTGACCGCGCTGGGCCGTCACTGGCTGAACCGCGGCGCCCACTTCACCGCACTGGTGAAGGCCGTCCCACCCGGTCGGCGCCCCGCGTTCGTGGACGCGGTCACCGGTGCGGGGGCGCGGGGGAACCCGGCCCTGAGCGTCCTCGGCCTGCTGCCGCGCGAGCGCCGCTGGGCGGAAGTCCGGCGTGCGGCGGCCGAGTTCGACGGCACCGGCTACTGGTGGGACGACCTGGACACCCTCGCCCACGGCCCGATCGACGAGGCTCGTCCCGCGTTGCTCGCGGCGATCGGACGGTCCGACGCCGACGACCGGGCCGCCGCCTGGCCGCTGTTCGTGGCCTGCGCCGCCCGGGACGGCGGCCGGGAAGCGATCACCGAGCTGCTGACCACTGCGGGCCGCCGGCTGCGCAACGAGCGGGACCCGGTACGGGCCGAGGCACTCGGCGCGCTGGCCGAGACGCACCCGCGACTCTTCGGCGCCGACGACGTCCCGCTGCTGGACGTGATCGCCGCCGGCGCACTCGAGGCACGGGACAGTTCCGCCGACACCCTGACGGCGCTGCGCACCCTCGCGGTACGTCTGCTGGTCGAGCACGCCACGGACGGGGCGTCGGAGCTGCGGCACTGGGCGCTGCGGACCCTGGAGGGGATCACGAGCCGCGTCGGCGTACCCGACTTCGGCCCGCTGCACCGCGTCCTGCGGCGGGGCCAGGAGCACCAGGTGTTCGAGGCCCTGCGCCCCTGGCTCGACGCCGGGGCCGGACGGGCCGACTTCCGGCTGCTGCTGGGCCTGGCGGCCGCACTGGGACCACGCGCCCGGCGGCTGCCCGAGCTCCAGGAGAGGCTGCTCACGGCCCTGGAACGCGGCGACGACGAGACGTTCCGGGCGGCGGCCGAACTGTGGCTGGCCGCACCGGCGACCCGCGGCGAACGGGTCGCCGCGATCGTCGCGCTCGAACCGTCGTCGGTCGTCCTGCCGCCCGTGCGGCGGGTGCTGACCCGGCGGCGCACGGATCTGCTGGACTCCATGCTCGACGCGTCCGCGCCGCACGGGCGCTTCCTGGTGGTCGGGGCCCGGCGCCCGCTGCCGGACCTCGGCGACAGCGACCGCTGGCTGCCCCGCCAGCAGCGGACGGCGGTCCGGCTGGCCGGCGAGGCGGTCGCGGACGATTCCCTTCCGCTCGACGAACGGGCCGCCCTGATCCGGGCCGCGGCCCCGGTGCCCGAGTTCGGGCGCGCGCTGGCGCTCGCGCACAAGGACGACCCGGAGGTGGTCGTCGCCGAGGCCGCGCTCGGCGCCCTGCCCTGGACCGACCGGCCGCACGACACCTTGCCGGCGCTGCTGGACCAGGCGGGCAGCGACCGGGCCCGGGTCGCCGTGTACGCGGCGTCCCGCGCCGCCCGCTGCACCGCCCCGTCCGAACTCGCCCTCTCCCTGGGCGCGTTGCTCACCGGGGAGCGGCCCGCGAAGGTGACCTCCCGCAAGGAGGCCGTACGGCTCGCCGCGCGCTTCCTGCCGCCCCGGCGGGCGGTGTCCCTGCTGGCGAGCGCCTTCCACGCTCCCGACCGCCACCCCGATGTGCGGGCCGCCGTCGTCCGCGCACTGCCGCCGCTGCTCGGCGAGCCGGAGGCCTGGTCCCTGCTCGACGACGTCGCACGCAACGACGCCCGGCCCGTGCACGAAGCCCTTCTGGCCGTCACTCCTTGGGAGTTGGCCGAGACGCACCGCCGCGCCTACGCCGCGGTGGTCGTCGCGGCGTACGACAGGTCGCTCGCCCTCACGGAGGGCTTCGGGGGCGGCTACGCCCTGCTGCACGCCATGGGAGTGTGGTGCCGCTACTCGACCGGGCTGGCCGGCCGCATCGCTCGTACCGTCTGCGACCTCGGCGAGCGTACGCACTGGCAGTTCGCGGGGTGGGTGATGCGCGATCTGGCCGTGTCCGAACTGCCGCACCCCGTGGGCGGTGCCGCGCCGGGCAGCATGTTCCACGGCGCGGTGGCCGAGTTGCTGGCCGCGATGCACACGACGGAGGGCGGCTGCGACGCACTGGCGGGCCGGGACCAGCCGGCCCTGCAGCGGCTGCGGAACCTGACGTCGTTCGGCTACGTCGACGGAGTGCGAACCGAGTTGCTCGAAGCGGTCGCGGAGCAGCTGGCGTCGGAACCCCTGCTGGCCGCCGAACGCGCCCACCTGCTGGCACAGTTGGCCGATCACACCGAGGAGCCGACCGCACTGCTCGAACGGCTGCGGGACCTCGCCGACGCTCTCGAGGGCGCCGGGACGACCGTCGCGGTCCACACGTCCGACCGGCTGCGGCCGTCCTCGGCGTATCGCGCCGTTCCGCAGCGCGCCGAGGCCCTGCTGACGGCCGCCGACCGGTTCACCCGTGACGGCGGCACCGCGACGGGCCTGCTGGCGGTCGGCATCGTGAAGGGGACGGGCGGCTCGCTCGGCTGGCCCGAGGAGTGGCGGTCGCTGCTGCGCCTGCTCCGCGGGCACGGGAACGCGGACGTACGCCATGAGGCATACAGAATCATGACGGAGAACGAATGAGCGCCGGGCGCCGGCCCCGGCGGATCGACTCCGCCGACGCCGTTCCCGCGCATCATCGCCGACGGCGACGTCCTGAAGGCCGTGGGCTCCGGGGTGGCCACATCCGCCGTGCACGGCACACCGGTCGCCGCGTGCCCCGTTCCGGTGCGCTCGCGCGGACTCAGGCCTTGTCGGCGACCTCGACGACGGTGTCGGTGCTGGATGCTTCGTCCCGGGCCATGCCGAGGAAGCGCCGGATCGCTTCGACCGGCATGTCGAGCCCCTCGGACGCGGACTGCTCGTCGCCGAACACCTGCACTGCCTCGGTGACGGCCTGGGCCAGTTCGACCTCTGCCTTGCGGACCTTGGTCTCGGCCTTGTCCACGGTGTCCACCACCGCCAGCTGACGGCGCTGCTTCTCCTGAAGTCTCTGCTTACGGGAGAGGTTCTTGTCAAAGCTCTGCACAGACATGACCAAGATCATAAACAGTCGCGCGCGTACCCATGAAATCGGCAACTCCGGAGCGCCGTACGGGCGGTGCATGGCTGGAGGAACGTCTCCCGCGAGCCCTGGAGACAGCGGCCCCGAGAGACCCGCGCCTTCCCGATCGCCCGGCTGCACCGCCGACCCGGTCCGAGGACGGTCACCACCCCCGGCTGGTCCCAGCCGGCCAGCCGGGGGCTTACTGAGGGGAGGTCTCAGGCGTGTGGCCTAGCCGGCCGGGACGGTGTCCTCGAACGTGGTTCCGGCGGTGCGGTAGGCGCTGACCTTGGCGGTGACCTGGGCGGGAGTCAGAACCTGGTCCTTGACGTGGAGGACGAAGTCGACCTGCTGGTCGTAGGCGCGGGCGGTCGTGGCGGTCTGGCCGGCCAGGTCGATCAGCCACTGGTTGAAGTTGATCGACATGGGGCGCTCGGGCAGGTAGGCGGCGTCATGGACGCCCGCGAAGAGCCGGCCGTCGACGTAGTAGGTGATGCTGCTGTCGTCGATGGTCAGGACGAGGTCGTGCCAGCCGGCGTAGCTCTGGCGGGACTCGGTGTGCTGGTTGACGGCCTGCCACGGATCCGGGTTGTAGGTCTCCCAGGACGTCGTGTAGAGGATGTCCGAGGGCTCTCCCCAGCCGCCGTTGGGCAGGTACTCGAAGTCGTACTCCGCGTAGTCGTCGGCCATCGGGGCGGTGAGGTCGTTGATGGTGAAGAAGGTCTGGACGAGGTGGTCGCCGTCGGGCCCGGAGAGCGGCGCGTCGGAGAACTTCACCCGGGCCGCGTAGGTGCCCTTCTTGAACTTCGTCGCCTTGGTGAGGACTTCGGTCTGCTTGGTGCTGTCCGCCGTCCCCGCGGTCGACGTCCGGAGGTTCATGACGGAGTTGCCGGCCGAGGCGGCGAAGGTGACGTTCTCCGGCGCCCAGGTGGCGCCGGGCACTCCGGGGCCGCCCGCGTTCGAGCGCACGTTCCAGCCGTGCGCGGTGATCCTCGGGTCGCTGGAGGTGGTGTAGTCGAAGTCGTCGAACAGGCTCTGCCCACCGGTGGGCGGGTCGGTGGGTGGGTCGGTCGGCGGGTCGGTCGGGTCGTTGCCTTCGGGGGCGGTGCCCCACACCGTGGCGCCGGCCAGCCGGGCGGTGACGTTCGACCAGTCCGCGTAGGCGGTCTGCGCGGGACCGAACGAGTAGTCGTCGCTCTGCCGGAGGGTCTGCCAGTCCGCGCGGTGGAAGCGCAGTTGCATGTCCCCGGTGTCGGCGCCGGGCGCGAGGGCGCCCGCGCCCGGGGTGAAGCCGATCTCCAGATAGCGGTCGGCGGTCGCCGTGGGGTGGGCCAGTGCACCGAAGGTGCCGGTGATGTTGGCGCAGCCCTTCACGGCCCAGGAACAGGCGAATCGGTAGCCCGCGCCCGCGCTGTCGGCCTTGAAGTAGTACCGGACCTTGACGGTGCTGAGCTGGACGGCCCCGTCACCGGTGTTCCTGACCTTCAGCCAGGGCTCGGCCTGGTCCGCCGTGGCGCCCGTGGCACTGGTGCGGTACTGGACGGCCACGTCGGCGGCCGCGGCGCGGGCGGTGACCGGCAGGGCGGCGAGGCCGGCGGCGCCCAGGGCGACGGCCACGGCCGAGGCCGCGGCGACGCGGAGCCGGCTCGGACGGTATCTCGACTTCATGGTGATCCTTTCCGGGGTCGGGTGCTGTGCTCTGTGCTGGGTCAGGACGGTCCGCGCGCGGCTCACGCATGGCGGCGGACCTCCAGCGCGTCGAGCCGGGCGGTGTGCAGGTCAAGGCGGGAGCGGAAGTCGTCCCACTCGGTGGGGCCGCTCCAGCCGCGGTCGGCCAGGGCGCACAGGCGCGGATAGCTGAGGTATTCGAGGCGCTCGGGAGTTGCGGCGTACTCGGTCCACATCTGGGCCTGCGTGCCCAGCACCCGCGCGGCGACGTCCGGAGCCGCGCCTTCGGGCACCGGGTCGTGGCCGTGCACGTCCCGCAGACCCACGACGGCTCCCGGTTGGCCGGGAGGCTCCTGGGGACCGGCGCTCTGCGGATAGTCGAGATAGGTGGCCCGGTAGTGGGCGTTGATCACGTCATGGCCGCGGCGGGCGGCGGCGAGGGCGTGCGCGGGGTCGCGCCATGCCATCACGGTGAAGCCCGGGGGCAGTTCGGTGCCGTTCTCGGCCCAGCCGACCGGGCGCCGCCCGTTGCGGACGAGGAAGTCCCCGATCCGGCCGAGGAACCAGCCGTGCAGGTCGGCGGGCCCGTCGAGGCCCTCGGCCGCGATACGTGCCCGGGCCCGGGGGCTGCGTTCCCACTCCGTGAGAGGGCATTCGTCCCCGCCGATGTGGAGGTACGGCGACGGGAAGAGCTCCATGACCTCTTCCAGTACGGTGCGGCAGAAGTCGAGCACCTCGTCGTGCACGCCGAGGACGGTGTCGCACACACCCCACCGGGTCCACACCTCCAGGGTCCGGCCGGGATCGTTGCCCAACCGCGGACAGGCGGCCAGGGCGGCGCGGACGTGACCGGGCATCTCTATCTCCGGCATGACCGTGACGCCACGCGCGGAGGCGTACTCCACCAGGCCCGCCAGTTCGGCCCGGGTGTAGGCGCCGCTGTGTGCGATGCCGTCGAATTCGTCGCCCGTCGTCCCGGTCATGGACTGGGCGCGGTGGCCGCCGATCTCGGTCAGTTCGGGGTAGGCCGTGACCGGCATCCGCCACCCCTGGTCGTCGGTGAGGTGCAGATGGAACACGTTGATCTTGTGGAGGGCGAGGAGGTCGACGTAGCGGCGCAGGTACTCCACCGGCTGGAAGTGGCGTGCCACGTCGAGCATGGCCCCGCGCCAGGGATGGCGGGGGACGTCGGTGATCTCGGCGCAGGGCAGCGTCCACCGCACCCCGTGCTGCGGTGTCCGGGCCAGGGCCTGCACGGGCAGGAGCTGCCGGACGGTCTGCACCCCGCGCAGCAGGCCGGTGACCCGCGCGGCGCGCAGCAGCACGGAGTGCGGACCGACCGTGAGGCCGTAGCCCTCGTGGCCGAGGCCCGTCAGGTCCGGGTCCAGGGCGAGGACGACCTCCGCGTCGTCGGCGGGGCGCAGCGGCAGGCCCGTAGCGGGGGCGAGGAGCGTGCGCAGCAGCCGTGCGGCGTCCTCGGCACCTTCGCCGACGCGCAGACAGGTGTCGGTGGTGAACGTGAACTGTCCCGATCTTCCCCGGGCCTTGGTCGGCCGGGGCAGAAGCGTGGCGTCCAGAGGGGGTGCGGGCACGGTTGTCTCCCGGGGGTCACGCGTGCGGGGAAGGCGGGACGGTCAGCCCTTGACGGCTCCGGCCGCGAAGCCGGCGGTCACATGGCGCTGGAGCAGCAGGAACACCGCCAGGGCCGGCAGGGCGAACAGGGTGGAGGCGGCCATGGTGGCGCCCCAGTCCGTGCCGAAGACGTTCTGGAACGAGGAGAGCCAGACCGGCAGGGTGCGGCTGTCCTGGTGCTTGATGATCAGGAAGTTGGCGTAGGTGAACTCGTTCCAGGCCGTGATGTAGCCGAACAGCGAGGTGGCCATCAGGCCGGGGGCGAGCAGCGGGAAGGCGATGTGCCGGAAGGCGCCGGCCCGGGTGCAGCCGTCGACCTGCGCCGCTTCCTCCAGTTCGGAGGGGATGGCGGCGATGAAACCGCGCAGCACCACGATCGTGAACGGCAGCGTCATCATGAAGTAGATCAGCGTGAGCGTGGGCAGCCGGTCGAGCATGCCGGTGTCGCGGGAGATGATGTACACCGGGATGATCAGCGCCTCCCACGGTGCCATCTGCGCGATGAACACCATGAGCATGAACTGGCGTCGGCCGCGCCATCGCATCCGGGCCACGGCGAAGGCGGCTCCGAGCGCCACCGCCAGGGCGAGCAGGACGGCGGCCAGGGTGACCAGGATGCTGTTGCGCCAGAACAGGGTGAACCCGTCGGCGTCGACGGCGGTGCGGAAGTGGTCAAGGGTCCAGGCCCGCGGCAGGAGTCGCGGGCTGTCGGACTGGATGTCCCGGTTGGGTTTGAACGCGGTGACGACCATCCAGTAGACGGGGAAGAGGCAGACGACGATCGTCGTCCCCGCGGCGAGGTGGAGCGGAAGGCGTCGAAGTCGGGGGCGCGGCGGGCTCACAGGGCTTCGCCCTCCTGACGGAACAGCTGGCGGAAGTAGAGGACGAGCACCGCGGCCATCAGCAGCACGGTGACCATGGAGGCCGCCGAGCCGAGGTCGTAGCGCTGGCTCGACAGGGCGGTCTGGACGGCGTACACCGGCAGGATGGTGGTGGCGTCGCCCGGCCCGCCGTTCGTCATCACCCAGATCTGCACGAACGCCTTGAACGTCCAGATGACTTCGAGGGAGAGGACGAGCATGAAGATCGGCCGGATCATCGGGAAGGTGACGGAGCGGAAGATGCGTCCGGCCGGGGCGCCGTCGATGCGAGCCGACTCGTACAGCTCCGACGGCACCGTGGCCAGCGCCGAGTAGAGGGTGATGGCCGCGAACGGCACGGACTGCCAGACGATGAGCAGGACGAGGATCGTGAACGCGGCGGGGCCGTGCGCGAACCAGGGATAGCGGTCGAAGGAGTCGAAGCCGAGCCCGGTCAGCGTGTGGTTGACGATGCCGAACTCCGAGTGGAACAGCCACTGGAAGACGGTGGTGGCGGCGATGACCGGCATGGCCCAGGCGAGCACGAGCGCGCTGAGCACCGCGGTGCGGCCCAGTCGGCCCAGCCGTTCGATCACCAGGGCGACCAGGGTGGCGAGCAGCATGATCAGCACGACGTCGACGGCCATGAACAGGAAGGTGCGGCGCACGACCTGCCAGAAGTGTCCGTCCGTCAGCAGCGTCTCGTAGTTGCGGAGCCCTACGAACCGTGCGTCGCCGCGGATGAGCTGGCGCAGCCCGAAGTCCTGGAACGAGATGAGCACCGTGCGGGCGAGGGGGTACACCAGCAGGTACAGCATCCCCAGCACGGTCGGGGCGACCAGCAGGTACGGCCATGCGCGGCCGGGCCGGAGCCGGCGCCCGCGGTGTCCGTGGCCCGGGCCCGGCGGGTCCGACCGCTGTGACCCCCGCCGTGGCCGCCGGCGTGACGGGCGGCCGAGCGGGAGGCGGGTCGCTGCGCGTTCGCGGATGATCGACACGACGTCGTCTCCTTCCGGTTCTGGGCGCGGGAAGAGGGGAGAGCGGGGAGGCGGGGAGCGGGGAGCGGCTCAGGAGCCCGACCTCATGGCTTCGGTGATCGACTCGGAGGCCTTGGCTGCCTCGGCCCCGGCGTCAGCGCCGGTGAGTACCGCGGTCATGTAGTCCTTGATGGGGTTCTTCGCCTCCACGGCGGCCCACCCGGGGGTGTTCGGCGTCGCCCGGCCGACGGCAGCACCCGCCGCCATGGCCGCGGCGCCGGGATCGGAGGCGACCGCGTCGGCCAGGGTCGTCTTGTTGGGCACGTAGCTCATGGCGACGGCGAGTCTGCGCTGCCAGGCGTCACCGGTCAGTTCCCTGATGAACGTGAACGCGGCGTCCTGCTTGCCGGAGGCCGCCGGGACGACCAGGTCGGAGCCGCCGATGAACACCGACCCGGGCCGGTCCGCCGTCTTTCCGGGGATGGGGAAGAAGCCGAGCCTGCCCTTGAGTTCGGGGTTGCTCTCGATGACCACGTTGGCTCCGCCGGGCGTGGAGATGATCTGTGCGACCTGCCCCTCGGCCATGACCTCAGCCTGGGGCGGCTCCGCCTCGTCGGAGTCCCGCGGTCCCTTGCCCAGGGCCTGGAGCTTCTTGTAGAAGTCCATGCCGCGGAGCGCCTCGGGGGTGTCGAGGGTCCCCTCCCAGGAGTCGCCGGACCGCTTGGCGAGGTCTCCGCCCTCGTCCCAGATGAACCCGGCCAGCGCGTACCAGGTCTGCCCGGGAAGATAGATCCCCTGGGTGCCGCCCGTGTTGAGCTTCTCGGTGGCGGCGATCCACTGGTCGCGGGTCTTGATGGCGGCGGGGTCGACCCCGGCCTTCCGGAACAGGTCGGTGCGGTAGATCACGACCCGGTTGGCCGCGTAGTACGGGATGCCGTACTGCTTTCCCTCGTACGCGCCGGGCTCGGCGAGCCCGCGCAGCCAGTGGCCACCGCCGAGTTCGTCGACCTTGTCGCTGAGGTCGAGCAGTCCGCCGCTCTCCGCGAACCGGGCCACCTGGGTGTTACCCGTCTCGATGACGTCGGGGGCGTCGTTGCTGGCGAGGGCGGCGGTGATCTTCTCGCCGATCCCGTCCCACTCCTGGATCTGCACCTTGACCCCGATGTCCGGGTGAGCGGCCCGGAAGCCCTGGACGAACTCCTTCTGGAACCGGGCCGAGACGCTGTCACGCATCAGCCAGACGTCGATCGTGGTCGTGCCCTCGGCGGAACCTCCGGCCGAATCGGAGCCGCTGCAGGCGCTCAGGCCTGCGGCGATCACCAGCGTGCACACACCTGCAAGCATGCGGAGCTTCACAGTTCACCCCTGGGAGAAAAGCGCCGGGCAACCTGACCACTTGACAACTGGTCAGGTGACCTCTCGTTGGTCGATGAAGGTGGCATAGACCAATCGAAGCGTCAACCCCCCTCGTTCTCCGGGGCTTTGTGCGCATCACGTAAGGAATCACCTGCCCGAGGAGCCCGGAGTGGCTAGACTGCATCTGACCAGTGCCCACCGAGTGGTCAACAATGGGAAGCTGGTCAGGTGACATCGCAGGCAGCACCGTGAGGCAGGGTCGCGGAAGGCAACGGCAGGCGGCGGGCACCGCAGGGCATGGCATGGCGTCACACGCAGTCGGGCAGGAGCGGCACATGAGCGCTGGCGGGTCAGGGGCGGTTCTCAAGCGGGAACGCGTCCGCGACTACATCCTCGAACTCATCGAGTCGCTGAGCCCCGGCGACGCCATCGCCTCCGAGCGGTCCCTGTGCACCGACCTGGGTGTCTCACGGCCGACGCTGCGAGCGGCGGTGGACGAACTCGTCGCCGCGGGCCTCCTCGTGCGCGAGCACGGCCGCGGCATGTTCGTCGCGCCCGAGAAGATCACCCAGGAACTCGTCTCCGACCAGCGGACCATGGCCCTCCCGCGGGCCTCCGGCACCTGGTCGAGCCGCCTGCTGGAGTTCACCACCATCGCCGCCGGCGCCCGCGTCGGGCGCAAGCTGCGTCTGTCGCCGGCCGCCGACGTCGTCTACGCGGCCAGGCTGCGCCTCGTCGACGGCGCCCCCATGGCCATCGAACACCTGCACATCCGCGCCGACCTGGTCCCCGCCCTCACCGCTCGGGAACTGGAGGCCGGCGACCTGTACGACCATCTCCGCGACGGGCACGGCATCCAGGTCAGCGAAGCCGTGCAGACCATCGAACCCACCGTCGTCAGTCAGGCGGAGGCCAAGCTCCTCGGGGTGCCCCACCTGTCCCCCGCACTCCTGTTCGAGCGCCTCACCAGCGACACCGGCGGCCGGCCCGTCGAATACGTCCACTCCGTCTACCGGGGCGACCGCTATCGCATCGTCTCCCGCCTCACCCTGGGCCCCGCGGCCACCCGCGAGCCCGCCGCGGCGGCGGGACACCTCCCGGGCATCCCGCCGGGCGCCTTCGCCCACCAGGACTCCGTCGCCCTGACCACCCAGGGCGACATCCAGCCCGCCCGCTGACGCCCGCCCCCTCGATCCGGCGAACGGCCACCCGGCCGCCTCAGGCGGTCCGGCGTGAGCGACCCCAGCGGGGGCGCCGCGTCCACCACCGTCGCCCCGACCGGCTGTCCGCGATGCGGTCGTGGAGGTACGTGTGCGGCAGCTCGGCGGTCCGGCAGGCGAGTTCCTCCATGGCCGACAGGTAGGAGCCGTCCCTGCCCCGCAGTTCGCGTTCGCGTTCCACGTAGGGCCTCGCCGCCTCCCAGACGCCGAGGATCCGGTGCCGCAGGAGCGGGAGGAACACTTCCTCGTCGACGATCCTGAAGACGGTCAGGTTGGCCAGGGTCTGGTAGTAGTACACGACGTTGCAGAAGGCCGCTTTGGCGTCGTGCGGAAGCCCGCGCACCCCGCCGTCCGGGGCGTGCTCCTGCGGGAGTCGGGAGCACACGTAGTCGTGCTGGTCGTGGAACGCGGCCGACCGGAACTCGGCGAGCAGATCGATCATGGGCTGAATGTTGTTCGCATGTCGGCTGATGCGGGTCTGCCGCATGCCGAGCCAGGTGGGAATGGCGATGGCGGTCACCGCGATGACCACCGGGAGGACGTTGACCAGAAAGGCTTTGAGCATCCGGTCGACGTTAGGCGGGAGCCGCCGCCGACAGGCCGGATGGGCGCTTTCGGAGTCTTTTGTTCGCGCTGTGCCGGACTTCGCCGCCCCGGAGATCACCTCGAGTCCGGGCGCGTTCGGCATGCCGTGATTGCTGCCGGACCCGTGTCGGGCCCGTGACACCGCCGTGGACCGGCCGGACAGACCTGTCCGGTACGCCTTCCGCGGGCATGCCGCCGGCTCGTACCAGGGGATCCGCCGACTGTCGACACCTTCGACTACGGGCCACTCACGGACGGTGAGCGGCCCGTAGTCGAAGGTGTCGCGGCAGCGGCGACGGGGAGGTGCGGAAAGCAATGAAACGACACATTTGTGCGCTTGGTCCATGATCGCCTTATGCTGTTGTCCGGGAGAGCTCGAGCAGTCGACGTGCCGGCTCAGCGCCGGCGGGAAGCGGGCTTCCATGGCTGAGCGATTCAAAAGGTTGGGATTGGTCGGCGAAATGTCGGCCGAGTTCCTCGGCACCATGATTCTCATTCTCTTCGGCTGTGGTGTGGTGGCCCAGGTGGTCGCCGGTGGAGCGCTCACCACGCCGCCGGGAGGACTCGGAAACCACGACAGCATCGCCTGGGCCTGGGGCCTCGGCGTCACCCTGGGTGTCTACGTGGCGGCGCGACTGAGCGGCGCCCATCTCAATCCGGCGGTGACGGTCGCCCTGGCCACGTTCAAGGGCTTCCCGTGGAGCAAGGTGGCGCCCTACGCGCTGGCCCAGACCGCCGGCGCCTTCGTGGCGGCCCTCATCGTGCGGTGGAACTACACCGAAGCACTGGCGAAGGCCGACCCCGGGCACACCATCAAGACACAGGGCGTGTTCTCCACGCTCCCCGCCAACGGCAATCCGAATCTGCCGGTCCACGAGTGGGGGGCGTTCCGTGACCAGATCATCGGCACGGCCATCCTGCTCCTGCTGATCCTGGCGGTCACGGACCTGCTGAACACGCCACCGGGTGCCAATCTGGCCCCGTTCATCGTCGGCCTGATCGTCGTGGCCATCGGTATGGCGTGGGGGACCAACGCGGGCTACGCGATCAACCCCGCACGTGACTTCGGACCCCGATTGGCGAGCTTCTTCACGGGCTACGGCACAGCATGGCGAGATCAGTACGGGAATCTCTACTTCTGGGTGCCGATCGTCGGTCCCCTGATCGGCGGCCTGCTCGGTGCGGGCATCTACAAGGCTTTCATCGGTCGGTTCCTGCCGACGGCGGAGCCCGAGCCCCCCGGCCGGGTTCCGGCCCCCGAGGAATGACACCCACAGCAGAGGCGGCAACCCATGGCTGACTTCGTGGGCGCGGTGGACCAAGGCACCACCAGCACCCGATTCATGATCTTCGACCACGCCGGCAACGAGGTGGCGAAGCACCAGCTGGAGCACGCCCAGATCCTTCCGCGCTCCGGGTGGGTCGAGCACGACCCGGTGGAGATCTGGGAACGCACCAACTCGGTGATGCAGAACGCGCTCCGACACGGCAACCTCTCCCCCGAGGATCTGGCCGCGATCGGCATCACCAACCAGCGGGAGACCACCGTGGTGTGGGACCCGCGCAACGGACGTCCCTACTACAACGCCATCGTCTGGCAGGACACCCGCACCGACTCCATCGCGGCGGCCCTGGAACGCTCGGGCCAGGGCGACGTCATCCGCCGCAAGGCGGGGCTGCCGCCGGCGACCTACTTCTCCGGCGGCAAGATCCAGTGGATCCTGGAGAACGTCGACGGCGTCCGCCAGGCGGCGGAACAGGGCCACGCCCTCTTCGGCAACACGGACGCCTGGGTGCTGTGGAACCTGACCGGCGGTCCCGACGGCGGCGTCCACGCCACCGACGTGACCAACGCCAGCCGCACCATGCTGATGGACCTGGAGACCCTCGACTGGGACGACGAGCTGCTGGGCTTCTTCGACATCCCCCGGCAGATGCTGCCCACCATCAGCCCGTCCTCCCACCGCGAGGCGTTCGGCGTGACCCGCTCCTCCAGGCCGCTGCGCGCCGCCATCCCCATCACCGGGGTGCTCGGCGACCAGCAGGCGGCCACGGTCGGCCAGGTCTGCTACGCGCCGGGCGAGGCCAAGAACACCTACGGCACGGGCAACTTCCTGGTCCTCAACACCGGTACGGAGCTGGTCCGTTCACAGCACGGTCTGCTGACCACCGTGGCGTACCAGTTCGGCGACAGCCCGGCCATCTACGCCCTGGAGGGCTCCATCGCCGTCACCGGGTCGGCGGTGCAGTGGCTGCGCGACCAAATGAAGATCATCAACGATGCGGCGGCGAGCGAGACACTGGCGCGCACCGTCGAGGACAACGGCGGAATGTACTTCGTGCCCGCGTTCTCGGGCCTGTTCGCTCCGTACTGGCGCTCCGACGCCCGCGGCGCGATCGTCGGTCTGGCCCGCTACAACGACAACGGCCACCTGGCCCGGGCGACCCTCGAGTCCATCTGCTACCAGAGCCGCGACGTGGTCGAGGCCATGGAACAGGACTCCGGAGTCCACCTCGACGTGCTCAAGGTCGACGGCGGCGTCACGGCCAACGACCTGTGCATGCAGATCCAGGCCGACGTCCTCGGCGTACCGGTCAGCCGTCCGGTGGTGGCCGAGACCACCGCGCTCGGCGCCGCCTACGCAGCGGGTCTGGCCACCGGCTTCTGGCGCGACACCGACGAGCTGCGCACCCACTGGCAGGAGTCCAAGCGCTGGGAGCCCCAGTGGTCCGAAGACCAGCGCGCGGAGGGCTACGCGGGCTGGAAGAAGGCGGTGGAACGCACGCTCGACTGGGCCAAGGTCGAGTAGCCCGACGCAGAGGGGAATGGGGCGGACCCGAGGGTCCGCCCCATTCGCCGTTCTCTGCCGCCGGTCGTGCGGTCAGGCCTCGCGCCGCCGCCGTGCGGATGCCGAAGCCGAAGCCGATGCCGATGCCGCGATCGTCCTGAACTCGTCCCACTGCACCCGAGGCCGTTGCAGGCCACGCTGTTCCAGGTAGCGGCGGGTGGTGCGCTTCGTGCGGCGAAGGAGCCGCACCGCGTCGATCGGACGTCCCGAACCCATCGGCTCCACCACCCTGGTGGGAACCAGCAGCCGTCCGTCGCCATCGGCCCGCAGCTCGCCGCGGACGAGCGCGTTGTCCATGTGGTTGAGCCGGTCGTCGTGCCGGTGCACCAGCAGGGACGCGGGGCCCGGCACGGCGGCGCAGTCGGACGGCAGGTCCACCACGAAGCCTTCGTCCGTCGGCACCGGCCGGGTCCGGGCGAGTACGGGCCCTCCGAAGGCGTCGCGGGCGGCCAGGACCGCGCTCGGGAAGCCGGCGAGCCGGTCGGCTCCCGGAAGCGGATTCCGCCCGCGCGGGCCGGGCCGCTCGGACGGGGGAGGCGGTGGGAGCGGTGGGAGCGGTGGCCGTACGATCACCTGCTCGGGAGTCACCGTGATCAGCAGGCGCAGGTAGTACCAGTCCATCAGCCGCCGCATCGCAGCGGTCACGTACGCGCGGCTGTGCGGCTGCCGCTCGAAGAGCGTCCGCCAGTAGTCCTCGGCGCCCTGAGGTCCCGTCATGACCTGGTCGGGACAGTCGGCCCGTCCGGCGACGAAGATCTGCGGGGCGTGGTCGAGGCCGCTGCCGGTGGGATCGGAGAAGAGAAGGGCGACACGTCCGTCCCGGCGTATGTTCAGCGCCTTCTGCGCGAAGGCCAGGGACGTGGTGAGCAGGAGCGTCCCGTCCTCGCGGCGGCGGACGGCCGTGGGCCAGGCCAGCGGCGTGCCGTCCCGCCCGAGCGTGACGAACTCGCAGGTGCGGTAGGCGTCGAGGACGTCGTGCGGGGCGGAGTCGAGTACGGTCACCGTCCCGCTCCCCCGTCCAGGGGCGCACGCAGGGCGCGGCAGGCGGTGGCGTACTGGCGCCGGCCGACTGTCTTCCACAGCAGCCGACCGACCAGCGGGGCCCTGCCGAGGAAGTAGGCGCGCTCCGCCGGCGTGGCCTCCTCGAGGAGCGCGCCGAGGGCGAGCAGCAGCTTGTCCTTGGGGACCCGCTCCAGTCCGCGCCGGCCGACCAGGTCCCATTCTGCGACCGTCAGGTGTTCGGCGATCAGCGGGAGGACCAGCCGCTCCTCGTCGTCGAGGTGTTCGAGCAGCGCGGTGCGGTGCTCGTCCAGCGCGAGCGCCAGTTCCTCACCCGCGATGTGGTCGGCCGCTCGTTCCCACGCGGGCATCCAGTCGGTGACGGCCACCAGGGTCTCGTCGATTCGCCGGTGCTGCTCCTCCATGCGGGCGACGAGTGCGTCGTCCGGGGCGCGCTCACGCAGGAGCGGCCAGACGAGCTCGTCCTCCAGGGAGTGGTGGCTGTGCAGACCTTCGAGGTACTCGCGCAGATGGTGCGCGACCTTCGTCGCGCGTGCCGCCCCGCCGTCGGGCACGGCGCGCACCAGCCGAGGAAGGAGCGCCGACTCTCGGCGGAAGATCCGGTGGACCACGATCATCTCGTGGGTGTAGGGACGCGCTGTTGTGGATGGTTCGTCAATGGTGCTGTCGGGGGACACGCTTGCCGGCTCCAGCGATCGGTTTTCGGTAACGGCCTCCCAGGGTCCGCCTCCTTCTTGGCGTCTGCTTGGAGTGCCACTTGGAGCCGGTCAGCCTCGCGTTTATCGTCTGTTGACGGGCCGGTCCGGCCACTCGGGTAGATTCGCGCGCCGTGCTACGCATTCGAGTCCTGGGTCCGCTGGGCGCCGATGTCGGGGGTAGGCCGGTCGAACTGGGTACTCCGCGGCAACGGGCTGTCCTGGCGCTGCTGACAGCCGCTCGTGGCAGCGTCGTGGCGGTCGACCGGATGGCGGAGGAACTGTGGCGGGGAGCGCCGCCCGCCAAGGCCACGGTGTCCCTGCACACTTATGTGTCGAACCTGCGCCGTTCGCTGGAGCCGGGGCGGCCCGCGCGCGCCCCGGCCACCGTGCTGGTCACCGCTCCGCCGGGATACGCGCTGCGGCTGCCCCGGCACGCCGTGGACGCCTGGCATTTCGAGGACCGGGTGAAGCGCGCGCGCCACGCGTCGGCCGAGGAGGTCCGGGGGTTGCTCGCCGAGGCGCTCGGGTGGTGGCGGGGCCCGGCCTTCGCGGAGCACGCGGACGAGGGGTGGGCGGCGTCGGAGGTGGCCTTCCTCACCGAGTTGCGTACCGAGGCCCGCGAACTCGCCGTAGCGGCCGATCTTCGCACGGGGCGGGCGGCCGAGGCGGCTCTGGCGGCCGAACTCCTCGTCGGGGAGAACCCGTTGCGGGAAGAGGGGTGGCGGCTGCTCGTCCTCGCCCACTGGGCCTGCGGCCGGCAGGCCGACGCGCTCTCCGCGCTGCGCCGGGCCGCGGGCGCGCTGCGTGAGGAACTCGGCTGCGATCCCGGTCCGATGCTGACGGAGCTGGAGCACGCGGTGCTCGCCCAGCGGCTCGACGTGCTGCGCGCCTCCGTGTCCGGTCCCCTGCTCGCGCGTCCCGCGCCCGCTCCCGCCCCTGAGCCGGCCGTGACCGAGCCGGGCCTCGCCGCCGCCGGAACACCACGGCCCGGGCAGCACCTGTTCGTCGGCAGGAGCGGTGAACTGCGCGCCGTGGACGCCGCCGCGCGGGCCGCGCGGCGCCATGGCGGGGTGGTGCTGGTCACCGGCGAGGCCGGGGCGGGAAAGTCCGCCCTGCTCGGCCGGCTCGAAGGCCGTCTGCGGTCCGATGGCTGGCGGGTGGTGGTCGGGCACTGCCCGGAGTACGAGGGTGCGCCGCCCGCCTGGGCGTGGGTGGAGGCGCTCGGCACGCTCGCCCGCGAAGTGCCGCCGGCCCGGCCCGAGGAACTGGCGGCCCTGCTGCGCAACCCGGAGAATGTGGCCGCCACGAGCCCGGACGAGGCGACCGCCGGACGCTTCCGGATGCACCGCGCGCTCGCCGCCTGGCTGCGGGCCGCGGCCGCCGGGTCTCCGCTGGCCGTCCTCCTGGAGGATCTGCACCGCGCGGACGGCGAGACGCTCGCCCTGCTGGAAGCGGCGGCCGCGGTCACCGACGTGCCCCTGCTCACCGTCGCCAGCTACCGTCCGGCGGAGGTGGGCGAGCACCTGGTCAAGACGCTCGCCCACCTCGCCCCCGGCGTGCCGCACCGGATCGCGCTCCGCGGCCTGCCGCCGCGGGACGTCGCCACCATGGTGGACACCGTGTGCGGCGCACCCGTGGACGCGGCGACGGTGACGGCGCTCGCCGAACGCACCGGCGGCAATCCGTTCTACGTCCTGGAGAGCGCCCGTCTGCTGGCGAGCGAGGGGGCGCTGGTCGCGATCTCCGAAGTTCCCCAGGGCGTCCGCGACGTCCTGCGCAGACGCCTGGCCCTGCTGCCCGCGGCGGCCAGGTCCGCGGTGCGACTGGCCGCCGCGGTGGGGCTGGAGGCCGATGTGTCGCTCCTGCTCGACGCGGCGGACACGGGCGAGGACGAGATGCTGGAGGGGCTCGACGCCGCCCTGGCCGCGGAGCTGCTGACCGCGCCGGGACCCGGCCGCGTCCGGTTCGTGCACGCGCTGGTCCGCGACACCGTGTACACCGACCTGTCCGGCGTGCGGCGTTCACGTCTGCACGCGCGCATCGCCCGGGTGCTGTGCCGCCACCGCCCCGACGACTTCGCCGCCCTGGCACACCACTTCACGCATGCGGGCAGCCCCGCGGACGCGCCCCTGGCCGTCCGCTACGCGCTGCGGGCGGCCGAGGTCGCCGAGCGGCGCTACGCCCACGACATCGCCGTGGGGCTGATCCACCAGGCGATCGAGGTGCACACCACCGCTTCGGGTGGCCTCGACGCGCAACCGGACCGCGCGGTCGGCCTGTTGGTGCGGCTGCTCGGCGCGCAGGTACGGGCCGGCTCGACGGACGCGGCCCGGCGCACCCGGCGGCGGGCGGTCGAACTGGCCGAGCAGGCGGACCGGGGCGACCTGGTCGCGGCGGTCTTCGGGGCCTGGATCGAACCCTCCCCGTGGCACAGCAGGCTGGGAGGCTCCTACGACCCCGCCCTGCTGGCCCGTCTGGAGGAGCTGGCGTCCGATCCGGGCCTGGACGATCCCGCCCGCGCGGGTGTGCTCCAGGCTCTCGTCGACGCGGTGGCCGCCGACGACTCACCCCGGGCTCTGGAGGCGGCCCGCACACAACTGCGCCTCGCCCGCGCGAACGGCGAACCCCGGCTGCTGGCCGCCGCGTTGATGACGTCCGCCAAGCTGCTCCCCCACGAGGCACCGGGTGACGCACGGCCGCCTCTGGTCGCCGAACTGCGCGAGCTCGCCCGTGCGCACGATCTCCCCGCCTACCGCTGGGTGTGCCAGAACCTCGACGCCATGACCGCCGCCACCCTCAACGATCCGGCCGCGGTACGGCGGCACAACGCGCAGGGCCTGGTGCTCGCGCACCGCTACCGGATGGTGTGGGCGCAGGGCGTCAACGCCGCCACCTCGGCCATGCTGGCGGGCGTCGCGGGCCGCTTCGAGGAGGCGGAGTCGTGGTATGCCGAGGCCGACGTCCTGTTGCAGCGCGTCGGGGCACACCACGCCCAGGGTCTGCGCACCCTGGGACTGACCACCATCCGGCTCGCCCAGGGCCGTACGGCCGAGATCGAGCCGGTGATGCGCGCGGTGTACGACTCCGTGGGTGCCCCGGTCGGGGTGGCGCTCGCTCTCGTCCTGGCCCGCCTCGGCCGGCTCGACGAGGCGCGGGACGTGAGCTTTCCCGCGGAACCCGTCACCGATCACCTCTACGGCATGGAACTCGACTTCCGCTCCCAGCTCGCCGTCCTGCACCGCGACCAGGACACCGCCTCCGCGCTGGTCGAGCACCTGCTGCCCCTCCGGCACCAGCTGGCCGGCGCGGCCGGCGCGGTCTACGCGACCCGTCCTCTCGCCCACGCCCTCGCCGACCTGTACCGGCTCCTCGGCGAGGAAGGAGCGGCGGCCGAGAACTACGCGCTGGCCGAACGCACGGCGCTCGCGTGGGGCTCACCCCATCTCGCCGGGAGTGCCCGCCGGGCCGCCGCGGAGCTGTCCGCGGCACGCGCACGGCGACGGACCCTCGCCACATAGGCCGCTCCCGGCCGTGCCGCGCCGGCCGCGGAGCGAACAAACCTTGATCGGAATCGGCGATGCATCCGGATCCGCCGACCTGGCGGAATAGATTTGTCGGAGCTCCAGGGCGGACAGGCGCGTCGTAGTGGCAAAAGGATCAGCAGCGGACACCGGTACGACTTCGGTGCGGCTCGGGTGCGGCTTGCGAACCGATCACGGACGAGAAGCGGGTATCAGGTGGCGTACGCGGACAGAGGTGTGAATGATCCGGGCAGTGCCGACTGGACGGAGGCCTTCGCCGCCGATCCGGACATCGGCGACGACCTCGCCACCGTCGACTGGGCGGCCACCTCCCTCGGACCGCCGACCGACTGGTCCCAGAGCCTGCTGACGGCGGTACGCATCCTGCTGTCGTCGCGCTTCTCCATGTGGATGGCGTGGGGGCCGGATCTCACGTTCCTCTGCAACGCCGCCTACCGACGCAACACGCTGGGGCGCAAGTACCCGTGGGCGCTGGGCCGACCGGCCCGCGAGGTCTGGTCGGAGATCTGGTCCGATGTCGGCCCCCGTATCGACCACGTCCTCGCCTCGGGCGAAGCGACGTGGGACGAGGCGCTGCTGCTGTTCCTGGAGCGGTCCGGGTACCGGGAGGAGACCTATCACACGTTCTCCTACAGCCCGCTGCGAGACGACGCCGGCGCCGTGGTGGGCATGCTGTGTGTCGTCAGCGAGGAGACCCAGCGCGTCGTGGGCGCACGCCGGATGGCGACCCTGCGCGACCTGGGCTCCGATCCCAGTGTCGTGCGCACGGAGGCGGAGACGCTCGCCTTCCTCGGCCGTCAGCTCGAACGCAACCTGGCGGACCTGCCGTTCACCCTCACCTACCTCCTGCACGAGGACGGCGCGCGTCTGGCCTGTACGACGGGATGGCCGGCGGGCCGGCCGGCGGCTCCGGAACGGCTGTCGAAGGACTCGGGCCCATGGCCCGTGGCAGCCCTCGCGGACGGCGCCTCCGTGTGCGTGCGGCTGGACGCCGACCCCTTCGGCGACCTGCCCGCCGGCGCCTGGCCCGATCCGCCCGAACAGGCCCTGGCCGTACCGCTGGTGGAACCGGGCGGCACACCCTACGGCTTCCTCGTCGCCGCGCTGAACAGATACCGTGCCCTCGACGAGGAGTACCGGGGGTTCGTCGAACTCGTCGCCGGACACCTCGCCGCGGGGATCGCCTCCTCCCGCAGCTACCGCGCGCAGCAACGGCGAGCGGAGGAACTGGCCGAACTCGACCGTGCCAAGACCACGTTCTTCTCCAACATCAGCCACGAGTTCCGCACCCCCCTGGCGCTGATCTCCGGGCCGGTCGAGGAGTTGCAGAGGCACCTCGCGGACGCCGACGTGGACGTCCGGCGGGAACTGGACGCGATCCACCGCAACGCGCTGCGCCTGGGGAAACTGGTCAACACCCTCCTGGACTTCTCCCGCATCGAAGCCGGCCGGGTCCAGGCCTGCTACGAACCGGTGGATCTGGCCGCGCTGACCGCCGAACTCACCAGCGTCTTCCGGTCCGCCGTCGACAGGGCCGGCCTCGGCCTCGTCGTCGACTGCCCCCCGCTGGACCGGCCGGTCCACGTCGACCGGGACATGTGGGAGAAGGTGATGCTGAACCTGCTGAGCAACGCGCTCAAGTTCACCTTCGACGGTTCCCTCGGCGTCACGGTCCGCGCGCAGGACGACCGGGCGGTGGTGACGGTCTCCGACACCGGTGTCGGCATCGCGGCGCACGAGATGCCGCACCTCTTCGAACGCTTCCACCGCATCAGCGGCGTCCGGGCCCGCTCCCACGAGGGCAGCGGTATCGGCCTGGCCCTCGTCCGGGAACTGGTCCTGCTGCACGGCGGCACCATCACGGCGGACAGTACTCCGGACCGGGGTACGCGTTTCACCGTCCGGCTGCCGTTCGGGTCCGCGCACCTGCCCGCTGACTCCGTCCACGAGTCGTCCCGGACCCGCTCCGCGTCGGCCGTGGCCGTCCCCTACGTGCAGGAGGCTCTGCGCTGGCTCCCGGCCGGCAGCGGCAAGGATGTGCGGGACAGGGCCACGCACGACACCTCGTCCCCTTCCGCCGTCTCCGGACCGGACGTGCGCGCACGCGTCCTGGTCGTCGACGACAACGCCGACATGCGCGAGTACCTGGTCCGCATCCTCACCGGCGCCGGCTACCGGGCCGACGCGGTGAGCGACGGGCTGGCGGCCCTGACCGCCGCCCGGGCCGCGGCTCCGGACCTGATAGTCAGCGATGTGATGATGCCGCTGATGGACGGTCTCACCCTGGTCGGCGCCCTGCGATCGGACACCCGGACCGCCTCGGTCCCCGTGCTGCTGCTCTCCGCCCGGGCAGGGCAGGAGGCGTCCATCGAGGGACTGTCGGCGGGCGCGGACGACTACCTCGTCAAACCCTTCGCCGCGGCCGAACTGCTGGCCCGGGTACGTGCCAACGTGGAACTGGCACGGCTGCGCACCCACCATGTGCGCTGGCGCGCCGCCCTGGTGGACTCGCTCCAGGAGGCCCTGCTCGTCATGGACGACACCGGGACCGTCCTCGAGGTCAACGCCGCGTTCGCCACCATGCTCGGCCACGGGCCCGACGGAGTGCCCTACGCGCCGGACCATCCCTGGTGGCCGGATGCCACGACCGATCCCGCGGCCCACCGCACGGTGGCCGACGCCTTCGCCCACCTGCTCACCCACGGCCACGGCAACCACACCCTTCCCCTCACCCATCGGGACGGACACCGGCTGTACGTCAGAGCCGCCTTCAACGACGCCCGCGATCCCGACAGCGGACGTCGGATGATCGTGGGAACGTTCCGCGACGTCACGGCCGAACTGCATGCCGTGCAGCGCGAGAGCGCCCTCGCCTCCCTCAGCACCAGCCTGGCCGAGACCGTCGGCCTCCCCCAGGCGCTCGCGGCGGCCCTGGACCGGCTCGGGGAGCTGTGGCACGCCGAGCACGTCCTGTCGGCGGTCTTCACCGGGGACGGCCACCCGCACGTGACCGCCACCCGCCCCATGGTCTGGCAGGACATCCCGGCCGAGCGCCGACGGGCCATCAGTGAACTGCAGAACCATCCCCTGCTCACTCCTGTCCTCGGCGAGAACGGGGCCGGGATCCTCCTCGAACACCCCGCGGGCCCGATGGCCCTGTGGATCGAGCTGGAGCCGGCGCGCCGCTTCGGCCGTGAGGACGAACTGCTGCTGGCGCTGCTCGGCGGGCATCTGGCCTCGGCGCTCACCCGTGCCCACCAGATCGATCAGCAGCGCGAGACCGCGCTGGCCCTCCAGCGCGCCATCCTCGGTCCCTCCCTGCTGCCCGAGGGCTTCGCGGCGCGGTACGAGCCGGCCACCCCACCGCTGGAGATCGGCGGCGACTGGTACGACGTCATCGCGCTGCCGGGCGACCGGATCGGCATCGTGGTCGGTGACTGCGTCGGACGCGGCCTGCAGGCAGCCACCGTGATGGGCCAGCTGCGCAGTGCCTGCCGTGCCCTGTTCCTCCAGGATCTCGGGCCCTCCGGCACCCTCATGGCTCTCGACCACTTCGCCAAGGGCATCCCCGGCGCCATGTGCACGACCGTGTTCTGCGGTGTTCTCGACCCGCGGACGGGCAGCCTGACCTATTCGAGCGCCGGCCACCCGCCGAGCGTCCTCGCTCTCCCGGACGGCGGCACCCGCCTGCTCGAAGGCGGACACGCGCTGCCGCTGGGGATCCGCCCCTCCCACGAACGCCCCGAGCACGTCTGTTCGCTCCCCGCCCGCTCCTCGCTCCTGGTCTACACCGACGGTCTCGTCGAGCGTCGGCGGCAGTCACTGGACGTGGGTATCGACCGGGCCGGCGAGGTGCTGCGGGACGGCCGCGACCTCGGCGCCCGTGAACTGGCCGACCTTCTCATGTCCGAGCTGGCTCCCGCAGGCGGCTACGACGACGACGTCGCCCTGCTGCTCTACCGGCATCCGGGCCCGCTGCGGTTCTCCTTTCCGGCGGAGTCCGGCCAGCTCGCCGTCGCGCGTCACGCCCTGCGCGACTGGCTCACCCGGTGCGACCTGCCCCGGCGCACCGCACAGGACGTGCTGATCGCCGCCGGTGAGGCCTGTGCCAATGCCGTGGAACACGGCCACCGCGCCTCCCCCGACGGGACCGTCCGCCTGCACGCCGACGCCTTCTCCGACACCGTCCGGGTGATCGTGGCGGACAGCGGAGTCTGGAAGCCCGGCGATCCGGCCGGCTCGCCCCACCGCGGCCGGGGCATCGGCATCATGAAGGCCCTGTCACACCATGTCACCATCACACCCGGCCCCCTGGGCACCACCGTCGAGATGCACACGAGGATCCTGTGATGCCCACTCAGCTGACTCTCACGCAGGGCGGACACTCCGACGGCGGCACGCTGCTGACCGTCGCGGGCGAGATCGACATGAGCAACAGCGGCACCCTCGCCGCCGCGATCGACGGCGTACCGGGGCCGGTCGTCGTCGATCTGACGGATGTGGAATACCTCGACAGCGCCGGTCTCAACGTCCTGTTCGCCCACGCCGACCGCATCGAGCTCATCGCCGGCCCGCTGCTCGAACGGGTCCTGTCGGTGTCGGGCCTCACCCGTCTCGTCACGGTCCGGCCCCCGCGGTCGGACGGCCCCGCCTCCGCGTGAGGGCGACGGCGGAGGCAGACGGCCGACGTGAGCGGTACCGGGCTTCGGCGTCAGGCGATGCCCSCCAGCCGTAGCAGCAGCGGCTTGACCTCCGTGGCGGCGAGGGAGCCGGTGACCTCACCGGGGCGTGAACACAGCAGGACGGGACCCTCCTCGGCCCGCTGCGGCAGCCTGCCGTGGCTGCCGCGCACCGGGGAGGGATCCAGCGGGACCACCGCCATGCGGTAGCGCAGGCCGAGCTTCTTGCGGGCGAGCGCACCCGCCGCCTTGACCTTCACGTAGGGATCCAGGGGATCCATGAACAGCTCT
>NZ_LMEQ01000008.1:0-89276 GCF_001426425.1 Streptomyces sp. Root1310
CCCGCGGAGCGGGTAATGCCCCCGGCAAGCCGGGGGCATAGAGCGCGCATTGCGCAAGCGCAATGCGATTCCCGCGTAAACGCGGGAATGAATTCCGTAAACGGAATTCTAGAGCGAGCCTATCCGCGCAAGCACGGATAGGGCGATTCCCGCAAGCGGGAATCGGGGGCGTCCGCTGCGCTCCCGCCCTACCGGCTTCGCCGGGCAGCGAGGGGTGAGGGTGCATCATGTCGCGTGCTGTGTAGGGTCTGGGTTCTGGCCTGCTGTGTCCTGGGCTTCTGCCGGTCGGGGGTGAACTGTTGCTGAGTGGTCGTCATGCCGTGTTTCGGAGGTTCTCTTGGGTGTAATCGGATCCTTGGGGGAAATGACGGTGGGTCAGGTTTTCAGGTTCGTCTCGTGCGTGTAACGATCGCTCCACCGACGGGGAGACCGTTCCTTGAGCGCTCGGGTATCACTTCACTGCATCAAATGATGCAGTGTGTAGGTTTTGGGATTCTGGCTGTGCCCCGGCCTGGGCCCCTTTCAGTAGTCATTGGATATTTCTGCGTTCATTATCGGCCATGCGAGACGGCCGATAATGAACGGTTAGGGGGCCCTCGACAGAGGAAGAATAATAGTGTCCGAAGAAGCGGCAACTTCCTCGGTCTCAGAACCTCTCAGCGGACAAAAAAGGGGAACACGAATGAAGCTGAAGCCGGTTTCGATGGAGGTATTCGCCGAGGCCCGGGGCGAAGCACACTATGTGCTGGCGCGGGTCATGGGGGGTCTGGCCCCGGGTGAGCACGTCCTTCGGCTCGGGGTGGACATGGAGGGGCAGGAGCGGCCTTTGTCCGCCGCTCTGCCGCTCACGGTGGAGGGCATCGGCAGCCCTGACGACCTGGTGGGGGCGGACGGTGAGTACTTCGACAACTTCGCCTTCCTGCTGGCGTGCGGTCTGGCCCAGACGCTGAGTTACGGGGTGATGTACCTGCGCTCCCCCGCGACCGAGCTGGACCGCCCGGCCACCGTGCGGGCGTGGCGGCTGGCCTGGGGTGTGCTGAACGCGTGCAGTGCCGCTGAGGCGGCGGAGTTGGTCGGGGACGGTGCGCAGGCGGCGTTCGTGGATGCTCCGGGCGTGCACTCCGAGGACGACGGCGACGGCGAGGGTGAGGCGATCTATCCGCCTCAGGCTTACCGGATCGTGTAGCGGCTTCGCGGGCTGCGGATGGCGACCCGGCCCGCGTCCCTGCCCCGGGACGGTCCCTCCCAGGCTGTCCCGGGGTGCGCGCGGCGGGGGTGCCGGGGACCAACGGCCCGGTGCCCCCGCCGAAGGCGCGCAGCGCCGTGCCCCGCTGGTTTCCTGCTTGCGGGAAACCAGGTCTTGAAAGCCCCGGCTTGCCGGGGCTTTTCTCTTGCCCGGCGCGCAGCGCCGGGCCACCCGCTCCGCGGGGGGGATGAGATAGGAAGGGGCGTTTGCTGCGCCCCGGGTTTTTGGTTTTTGGGTGGCGGGGAATTCTGTTTCCGGTAGGTCGGCAAACCTGGTCCGGGAATTCCCCGCCGGTGTGCTTCTCTCAGCGAAGCTCTTCTATCCTAGGGGATGTTGTCTTGTGCCGGATGGGTGCTGCGCCTGGTGCGCGGGTGTGGGAGGGGGCGGTCGTGTCGGGGAGGGTGCCGTCGCGGCGGGTGCATGAGGGGCGGTGGGTGGTTAGCCGGGTGTGGATCGGGGAGTTGACGGGGGCGTCTCCGGCGACGCTGGCCCGGTGGTACGCGCAGCGGCACACGCAGCCGGTGGAGCGCCGGCATCCGGAGATCGTGGTCACGGTCGGCACGACGCACTACTTCGATCAGCAGGCGGTGGAATCGTTCTGGGCTGCCTGGCAGCAGGACGTCGGCACGGGCCGGCTGGGTGCGGCCGGACGCAAGCCCGGTGACGGGCAGGGCAGTTACAGCGCTGATCGGAGTCAGCGGGAGCAGGCGGTGAGTGTGGCGCTGGCCGCGCTGCGTGAGGAAGGCGGTCCCCGCCGGGGGCTGGCTGCGCGTCTGGCTCGAGAGCACGGGGGTGTGGCGCGCAGCTGGCAGCGTGCCGTGGCCGAGGCCCGCGCCCTATATGAAGCGGAGACCTCAGGCGCGGTTGGAGAGGGCTTGTAGGCCCTGCTGCGCCCTCTCCGGCCTGTCCGGTGCCCGGGACTCTCCGGGCCGTGCTCGGAGGCGCGGAGGCCCCGCCGACGCGCAACCAGCCTCCAGCCGCCCCGATCCCCCGGCCGCGCGCCCACCCACCCGTCCCTTCCCGCTTCTCTTTTCTGTTCCTGGACCGGGGGTTGGGGTGTGCTGAGGGGGATGTCAGGCTCCCGACCACGCGGAAAACGTCGTGGTGAACTGCGGTGATACAGGAGCGGGCCAGAGGCGTGCGTGCCGCTGAGAGCGGGGTTGTCAGCGGGGATATCAGCCCTGTCGGGGGCAGTGTTGTCGCACCGTGACTGGGATCGGGCTCTGGCGGCTGGCTGAGGTGCGTTCGCTCGTACGCGAGACGCCACAAGCACCCTGCGGGTGCGGTCTCTTGCGCTCGGCTGACAAACAGGATGCCCGGATCGGAGACTGATGTCCTGCGTCTGATGCAGCGTGGGCGAAGTGACGGGGGTGCAGAGATGCCGGGGTCGGGGGATCAGGGTCTGTCGAGGGGTGCGCTGATCCGGCAGCGCGCGAAGGCCCGGTTCGTGGGGCGGCGGGCGCAGTTGGCACTGTTCGCGGAGAACTTGTCGAAGGATCCGCAGTCTCAGGAGGATCCGGCGGAGTTTTTGTTCCACGTGCGTGGTGTGGGTGGGGTAGGGAAGTCGACGCTGCTGCGGCAGTGGCAGGAGGCGGCCCGGCGTGTGGATGCGGTGACGGCGGTCGTGGACGATAACGACGTCCACGGCGTGCAGCAGGCCTTGGTCGAGCTGGCCAGGCAGTTGGCGGAGCAGGTGGGTCCGTGCAAGGAGTTCGGCAAGGCTGTCGAGCAGTTCCAGCGGGAGCAGGCTGCGCAGGCGGAGCCGATGCCCGTGGAGGGTGAGGTGTCGGTGTCGAGCCGAGTGGTGGCCCAGGCCGCTTTGGGAGCTGCGTCGCTGATACCAGGGGCTGGCATGGTGACCGCGCTGGCGGATCCGGATGCCGCGGCGCAGGGCTTGGACCGTCTCCGGTCGGCGTCCCAAGCTCGTGCCCGGCGGAGGGGAGCCCGTGGTGACGAGGCGGGGCTGAGCCGGGCTTTCGTCACCGAGCTCGAGCGGCTGTGCCGTCGGCATCGGTGGGTGGTGCTGTTCTTTGACACCTGGGAACAGACGGCCCGGTACCTCGACGGGTGGCTGCTGAGTCTCCTGGAGGAGGAATTCGGTGCAGTGCCGGCAAACGTCATCGTGGTGCTGGCCGGCCGGGACGAACTCGCGGAGCGGGCGTGGGCGCCGCTGCGGGCGCAGGTCGCGGACGTGCCGCTGGAGGTCTTCACCGAGACCGAGACACGTTCGCTGCTCACCTCGCGGGGTGTAACCGATGCAGACGTGGTGGAAGCGGTACTGCGGCTTTCCATGGGACTGCCGCTGCTTGTGGAGCTCCTCGCTCTGGCCCGTCCCCACACGGTGGAGGACGTGGACGCCGGCGGGGACCTCGTGGACGTGGCGGTCGAGCGGTTCGTGCAGTGGATCACGGACCCTGAGCAGCGCAAGGCTGTGCGCGCGTGTGCGCTGCCGTTGCATCTGAACGAAGACGTTTTCGCTGCCGCAACCGGGCCCGGGGCAGAAGGGTTGTGGGAGTGGTTGTGCGGGCAGCCGTTCGTCAGCGGCCGCGGCGGCTTCAAGCAGTATCACGCGGTGGTCCGCGCCAGTATGGTCCGCCAGGAGCGCACTCACTCCCCTCAGAGATGGGCTTCGGCGCATCTGCAGCTCGCTGACACTCATGCCGCCTGGCGTGCCGCGGTTGAAGAACGGCTCCCCGAAGCCAAACGGTGGAAAGAATCTGAGTGGCACCGGCATCGTCTGGATGAGACCTACCACCGGCTGTGCGCCCACCCCGGAACGGGGTTGACGCCCGCCCTCGAACAGGTGGTACATGCTGCGGGCCAGGACACCGCCGTGTTACGGCAATGGATCGAGATGCTGGAACAAGCCGCACAGGACACTGCCGATACAGGCTTGTTCGACTGGTCAAGGCGCCTGCGGGGTGCTCTCGTCGGCGACGAGCCTGGGCTCGTTTGTCTTGGTGTCCTGCTCTCCCACAGCCAGCTGAGCGCTGAGATCAGAAGCTGGGCTTATACCTACCGTGGCATCCAGCTCTACCTTGGTGACCGGGAGGAGGAGTCACTCACCGAATTGGGCCGCGCTATCGCGCATAACGCGCGTAATGCCCATGCCTGGGCTCGTCGCGGGGAAACCCATCGCTGGCTCGGCCACTACGAGCAGGCCATCGCCGACGTCACTGCCGCACTCGAGATCGACCCCGCCTACGCCTGGGCACTTGGTACCCGCGGCCAAGCACACCTGCAGGCGGGCCGGCACGAGCAGGCCATCGCCGACCTGACCACCGCACTCGAAATCGACCCCACACTCGCCTGGGTACTTGTATCCCGCGGCCTAGCGCACCTGCAGGCGGATTGGTACGAGCAGGCCATCGCCGACCTCACCGCCGCACTCGAAATTGACCCCGCTGACGCCTGGACACTTGCATCCCGCGGGGAGGCGCACCGGCAGGCCGGTCACTACGAGCAGGCCATCACCGACCTCACAGCCGCACTCAACATCGACCCCGCCCACGCCTTGGCACTCAGCCATCGCGGGGAGGCATACCGGCAAGCAGGCCACTACGACCAGGCCATCACCGATCTCAGCACCGCACTCGAAATCGACCCTACCGACGCCTGGGCACTCGGTACCCGCGGCCAAGCACAGCAGGAGGCGGGCCGCTACGAGCAGGCCGTCGCCGACCTCAGCACCGCACTCGAAATCGACCCCACACTCACCTGGGCACTTATCTCCCGTGATAGAGCACACCGGCAGGCTGGCCACTACGAGCAGGCCATCGCCGACCTCACCACCGCACTCGACATCAACCCCACCGACGCCTGGGCACTCAGCCATCGCGGGGAGGCATACCGGCAAGCAGGCCACTACGACCAGGCCATCACAGATTTCACGGCCGCACTCGACATCGCCCCCACCTACACCTGGGTACTCAGCCATCGCGGCGAAACACACCGTTGCGCAGGCCGCTACGACCAGGCCATCACCGACCTCACAGCCGCACTCAACATCAACCCCACCGATGCCTGGGCACTCGGTACCCGCGGCCAAGCACACCACCTGGCCGGCCACTACGACCAGGCCATCACCGATCTCACAGCCGCACTCAACATCAACCCCACCTACACCTGGGCACTCGCATCTCGCGGGAAGGCACACCGGCACGCGGGCCACTACGAGAGGGCGCGAGTGGACCTGGAGCGGGCAGTGGAAGCGGATCCTGAAGAGCTTTTCTATAGGTTCGAGAAGCTTATGCTCGACACCGTAGAGGGAGGGCTCGAGGCGTGTGCGGAACAGTGGAAGCAGCTGCTCGTGTCCTCCATCCCGCTGGACGAAGTTGATACGGCGGTCTTTGGCCTTTTTCGAGCCTTGCTCGTCGAACCGGAAAGCCCTGTGACGGAGGCAACCGAGGCGTTGCTGGCTGCCCAACCAGCGCCGGACACTCTGACAGAAGTACTGAGCTATCTGGCTGAGTTCTCTGCCGTGGGGAATGTCGCTGAGCGTGCGCGGCAGTGCCGTGACCTGATCGTTGAGCACACCTCGGGTTGAACCGTCAGCCGCACCAGGCCGTTCGAATCAGAGGGGCGTGGGCGGGCCGAGTAATCCCACAGCAGCGCCAGCTGATCGGTCCCGCCGCCGTGGTACTGACGGCCAGCAGCGTCACCAGGGATCCAGCAGGTACGGTCGTGAGCCGGACTCCGGCTGATCGTGACGGCTCCGTACCCGGTCGCGTGGCGACGTCGTCCGCGCTTGCGGCCGGCCGCTCATCGAGGAGCGCTAGCGAGGGGTGCGGGCGGAGGGGATGCCACGCTGCCGACCAGGCCGGGAATCGTCTGGTGAGCTGTCGTGATGCGGTCAGGGGCCGTGGGGGCAGGGTGCTGGTGTGGGGCCGGTTGTCGGCCCGGTCGGGCGGTGTTGTCACACCGTGACCGTGGTCGGGCCTTGGTGGTCGGTGGTGTGGTCGGGGCCGGCTGGTGCGCTCGGTCGTACGCGCGGAACCGCAGCAGGGCGGTACCGCACTGTACGCGCGCGGGAGTTGCCGACGATGACAAAGGTCTATGTGGATGCCGGGGCCGGGGACCGGCTGGCGTTGGCGGTGCTGGTGCAGTACCGGATGGCCACCACCGAGCAGATGCACCAGATCATCGCCCCCGGGGTGCGGATCGAGCAGACGCGCCGCAGGCTCGCCAAGCTCCGCACCGAGGGCCTGGTCGACCGCATCACCCTGCCGCAGGCGGGGCGTACCCGGGTGTGGTTCCCGAGCCAGTACGGGGTGCAGGTGGCGTTGGAGTGGCCGGAGTTGCGGGGGCGGCGGCCGCCGCGGCTGGTGTCGGACCCGACCGCCGTACGGCTGCGGGTCGGCCACACGCTGACGGTCACCGAGACGGGGTTGCAGTTCCTGCTGGACGCGCGGCGTCGTGGGGAGGTGTGCCGGCCGCTGGACTTCCTGCCCGAGGTGCATCATCCCATCGGGGGCGGCGAGGCGGTCATCCCGGACGCGTTGCTGTACTACCAGCGCGGGAGCCGAGACGGGGGCGGGGGTTCGATGCTGCGGGCGTTCCTCGAGGTCGACCGGGCGACCATGGGCCCCGAACGCCTCGCATCAAAATTCCGCGGCTACGCCCGCCTTCACCAGTACACCCCTGCGCCCGCTGGCCGGCGCCGCACGATGGAGGCGGTCCCGGAGGAGTGGCGGCGGCACTATCCGCTCTTCCCGCGGCTGCTGTTCGTCCTGGACGGCACCGGCCCCGCCGGCATCGACAACCGTCTGCGTGCACTGCACGCGGCCGACGTCGACCTCGCGGTAGCGCTGTTCCTGCGGGAGGTGACGGTGCTGGCCGCACCGATGACCGACCTGCTCCACCACGGCCCCGCCGCAGCCGTGTGGCGCCCCGTACGCGACCCCGAACGCCGGGTCGGCTGGATGGACCCCCAGACGCCGTAGACGGGGGCGCAGCAGGCCATTGCGCACCTGGGTTGATCTGCGCAATGCCCCCGACCACGGTGGGCCGAAACCCCGATCACAAGCCTGACCAGCGCAGGTCACAGCATTGCGCACACGCCTGGAGACAAGGCCTCAGCGCGCGACAACCGGGGTGATCAGCGCGGCCAGGGCCGTCACTGCCGCGAGCCCGACAAGTAGCGGCTGCACCCAGGCCGGGTGTCGATGGGCGAGATAGGTAAGGGCGCCCACGCCGAGGAGGCCGACAAGGACGAGCAGCAGGACGACGAGCAGCGCCAGTGTGGACACGGAAGTGGATTCCCCTGTGTTGGTCGGTGAGAGCGAAAGATGGCCTGCCAGGCCACAGATAGTGGGCTCGGGCTGACGGGCCGGTCGGCGAACGGCTGACCGGACGGCCTCGGGCGGCGGATAGCGCAATCTGCCGTTCGAAGGTCTTCACTGGCGGTGGGGTATCTGAGGGTGCAGTGGTGGCCCAAAGCCGGACTGCGTGATCCCGGTCAGGTTGATCGATAGCGGGCGGCAAGTGGTCGGGATCAGGCGGTTCTGTTGCGATGCGTGCATGGGGGACTGCCTTGGTGCGTGGTGTGTGAGGGTGGAGCACCAGCCTGGGGGCAAGGATCGTTGTCCACGACGGGGTTGAGGCGCCTGGGCAGGTGGGCGGGCGTGTAGGAGGTGGACGCGCCTGGACGAGGAACGGGAGGGCGTGGGGGATGCCCGACGGTCAGCAGCCGAAGCCGCGGGTCGGGCGGCGAGAGGGGCCGCTCGCCGGAGTCAGCCCGCAGGGAGATGCCCTGGCAGCATGGCTGCGCCAGATCACCGCGGGCAGGACCCTGGACCAGCTGGTCGCTGAGTTCAACACCTACCAGCGCGCCACATGGGGAGAATTCCGCAACGGCCGCAAGCCGATCCCCCTGCCTCTGCTGCGCAAGGTGGTCACCCGCCTGATCACCGATCCGGCCCGGCAGGCGAGGGAGTTGGAACGCGGCCGGGAGCTGTTTCGTGCGGCTGCATCCGCGGCTGCGGCAAAGGACCGTGCCGTCGCCTCCGGCGGGGCGGGTCTGTCGGTGCGGGAGCTGCAGATCCGCCTGGACGACGCACGGCACGGCCACATCGAGGTCCAGCAAGCACTGCTGGACAACCAGAGCACCATCCGCGTACTCGAAGCGACGATCACCTCGCTCGAGGAGCGCTGCGCGCAGCTGGAGGCGGAGCGGGACAAGGCGCTGGGGCAGGCCCGGTCGGTTGCGGCGGTGCAGCGAGACCTGGAGGGGTTCACCAGGACGCTCGCGCAGGCCGAGGAGCGGTTGGAACTGGCGTTCCTCGACCGTTCGTCCGCGGAGGTACTCCTCGCCGACGTCCGCCATCAGGCGCAGAGCTACCGGCGGGCTCTTCACGCCCTCAACCAGAACGCCCCTTCCGGCGCCGACCAGCACGACACCGCCAGCGACGACGCGTCGGGCGATGATCCGCGCACCACCGGCGATCATCAGCAGCCTCAGCAGTGGGAGTACGAAGCGCTCCTGGAAACGGTCGACAACCGGCGGACGGCACGCCACAAGCAGCTCGCGGGCGTACGCCGACGTCTGGGGATTCAAGCGCCGGAGGCTCCAAACGACGAGTCCGCGACCGTGATCGAAGGCGCGGTCTGGGTTGTCCAAGCCCTGGATCTGGACAACCCGGACAATGCCCCGCCCAGCCATCAGTCCAGGCTGGAGGGGCCAGGAGAGGACACTCATGTGCATGGGCGGCCGGCAGCCGAATCCGCGACGGCGGCCGCCGTGCACCCCTCGCCGGTGTCGGCTTCCCCGAAGAGGCGGCTGACCGGGAGACGAGCGCGGCACATCCCCGGCAGGCCGGTCGGCGCTTCTGGGTCGTTGCCGGGCAGCAGGGATGACGCCGCAGCGGACGCCGTGGAGCGCGGGCGTATGACTTGGACGCAGCGGGGTGTCCGCGCTCTGCGAAACCGCCGGCTGCGCGCCGCGGCCACTGTCCTGCTGCTGGCGCTGACCGCCACGACCGCGGCACCCCCGCCGCGCACGCCGCCTGCCTCACAAGACAGGCATGCGGGAAAGCATGTCGTCGTAGCTGTCGAGCAGGCCCCGCCCGTCCGGTGGACAGCCAACTTCCCCTACGACACCAACCACGATGCGGTCACCAGTGACACCTTCTTCATCCAGGACTACAACACGATCCGGGCGGTGGACATCGCCACCGGAACCACGCGATGGCGGCAACCGTCCCCCGTCGTCGACTTTGGAATGCGGGGGCCAATAGCCGCAGACGATCACGCCGTCTACCCCGGTCAAGAGGACGCCGTCGTCCAGGCCCGCGACAGCAGCACCGGATCCGTCAAGTGGGAACGGAATCTGTCGGACCTGCGGCCCACAAGCGCCGACCCCGATCGTTTCGGCGTAGTCAGCACCACGCTGAGCAGGACATCCGATGTCCTGTACGTCGTCATCGAGGCGGGGACGACGGAGCGGGTGACCGCCGCGCTCAGCACACACACCGGCGCCGTGCTCTGGCACACCGACAGTGAATTCCTCATGGAAATCAGCGGCAGCTGCCTGACCGTCAGCGATAAAGAAACGCAAGGTATCGACTGTCTCAGCGGTGTCCCGCGGTGGAAGGTAGACCTGAAGTTCGAAGCAGCAGTGGCAACCGGCATCGCAACTATTGCAGTCTGGGACAGCGGGTACCGCATCCGCCGCTTCAACGCCGTCACCGGCCGCCAGTTGTGGCAGACCGCCATCAAGTACCCGATGTGGACACCGACCATGCAGGCAGCGAACGGGTTGATCTACTTCACCGACCACTTCGGACCGCTCTACGCACTGGACGCCGCCACCGGCGCCGCCCGCTGGTCGGCACCCGCAGATTTCACCCGGAAGACACCCGCCATCGACCGCGATCACGTCTACGCAACGGGCAGCAACGGGCACCTTTGCGCCTTCGACGCCACAACCGGCGCCCGCGTCTGGTCCACCCTCACAGGCGACTACATCACCGCAGACCCCCAAGTCGTCGGAAACACCCTCTACATCGGCGGAAATGACGGACGGCTCCACGCCATCAACCGCACCAACGGCACCCACCGGTGGACCACACCCACCAGCGGCACAGCCATCACCGACCTCCACGCCACCCTCGACCACATCACCACCTTCACCGATCCCAACGGTCGAGACCAAGCTGACCCCATCGCTCAACAGCGCTGACACCACCCACCAGCCCACCGCCCTCGCCCCACCCTCACCTGCTGGACAACCAGACCGGCTTCTGCGCCGGGCGTTGCCTTGTACCGGCATCGCCCTGGGCGCCTCGTACACCGACACCGCGTGTGACAGCAGGCCCCGGCCGTGCGGTCGATCCGTCCCGCGGTCGCCCGCTTCCTGCGCGAGGTGACCGTGCTCGCCGCACCCATGACCGACCTCCTCCACCACGGCCCGCCGCGGCCGTCTGGCGCCCCGCGCGCGACCCCGAGCATCGGGTCGGCTGGATGGTCCCTCAAGCGCCGTAGCTGTTGCGCAGCAGGACGATTGCACAGCGCTTGGTGGTCTGCGCAATTGTTCCCGACGCCTGCGCAATGCCCCCGACCACAGGCCCGACCACTGTAGGCCGGGACCCCGACCACAAGCCCGACCACCACAGGTCAGCGCATTGCGCAGACACTGCGCAGACCCCGGCCCCAGGTGCCCTGCCACCGCCCCGCCGACTGCGCAGGAGAGCTGGCTGAGCACGGCCGCCGCCCACCTCCCCGGTGCTGCGCAATCAGCGACCAGGCTTGTTGCGCAGCCACCCGGCTGCAAAACGCGCTGTCGCCTGCGCTGGCGGTCGCCCGGCTGCGCAGAACGGAGTCAACTGCGCGCCGCCTGGCGCCCTGGCGCCGTGCCGGCCGGGTACGGATGAGCATGGAGTGAACTCCCTGAGCTGCTTGGGAAGTTGGCAGGCATATGCGTAGCCTTGCGGTTGCACACGTGCACCACACCCGTGTCATGACGGAGAGGGAACGTGACCAGACAATCCACCACCGGCCCGTTAGCCAGCGGAGCGCTTCGCACCCGCACCCTTCTCACCGCCTTGGCAGCGGTGCTCTGCGCGGCCGCGGCCGGGTGCAGCAGCGGAGACGACACCGCCGCCACGGAGTCCACCGCCCCCACCCTCACGGCGTCGGCCGCGCCCTTGTCGTCCGCGCCGGCGGACCCGGAAGCCGAGGCGAAGGCGACCGCACTCGAGGTCTACCAGGGCTACTGGGGCGAAATGCAGGCCTTCTACGCCGACCGTGAGGGCACCTCCGCAGGTCTGAAGCAGTACGCCGCCTCCGAGGCCTTGTCTGTCGCGGAGAACGCCGCAGGGCGTGCGCACGCCCGGAACCGGGTCTACATCGGCAAGGTGACCGTCTCGCAGTCGGCGGTCACCGGCACCGACCTGGACAGCAAGACGCCCAAGGTGATGCTGTCCAGCTGCCTGGACGTCTCCCAGTGGCAGCCCGTCGTCGCCGACACCCGCAAGCCCGTCGAGCTGCCCGCCAACCGGCTCACGAAGTACCTGATCGCCACCACGGTGGAGAAGTGGCCGCAGGGCTGGCGGGTCGTCCGCGACGAGCCGCAGGGCAAGAAGTGCTGACCCTCCCCCGCACGGCGGCCGCCGTCGGTCTCGCCGCCCTGGCCGTCATCGGTGCGGCGCCGACCGCCCTCGCGGACGGGCCCGGCGGCGGCGTGGAGTGCGACGTCTTCATCTGCGAGGTGGAAGCCGACGACCCCGGCCAGGACAGCGGCAGCACCGGCGGCCATGCGGGCAGCGAGCCCCAAGGCGGCAGCGCAAGTGGTGCCAGCAGCAATCCGTGGACGTGTGTGTACGAGCTGCTGGCACCGCAGCCGCCGGCCGAATCCCTGGACTGGGAAGGACACACACCCGGCGACGGCGCCGTCTACAAACAGACCTGCCACTACCTCGACAGCATCAACACCATCATCCGCAACCAGTGGCTCGCCGACCCACCCCCCGCAGCGACTACCGTCGACCCGGCCGTCCTCGCGCAGCGAGCCGTCGACTCCATGCAGCTCGCCGGCCCCGACATCGCCAGCCCGAGAGCAGCGCGGCGGTACCTGGTGGGGATGCCGATGTGGATGTGGGTCAACCTGAGCGCCACGACCTACGGGCCGAACACGGCGAGCGCGTCGGCAGGCGCGGTGACGGTCACCGCGACCGCGAAGGTCTCGAAGATCGTGTGGGCGATGGGCGACGGCGCCGTCGTGACGTGTACCGGACCCGGCACCCCGTACACCGCGGCGGCGGGCAAGTCGGACTCCCCTACGTGCGGACACACCTACACACGCACCTCCGCCGACCAGACCGGGGGCCGCTACCGGGTCACCGCAACGTCGACCTGGACGATCGACTGGCAGGTGACCACGGGCGGCGGTGGACAGGCCGGCCAGCTCACCGAAACCCGGCAGACCCAGGTCCAGGTCCCTCTCGCGGAGCTCCAGGTCCTCAACTGACAGCCAGGAGCCGAGACGCCTGAGCGGGACGAAGACGACAAATGAACAGACACCGCGTGGCCTGACTGAGCTCCGTCCATGGCAGGTCAGGCCCGCAACTCAACGCGTTGAGCCGGGAGTCGCCCGCCGCTGCCACCACCGCCGGGGCGGGGCGGGGGGCGCCAGCGCAGGACGAACCGCTTCCATGAAGGCTTCCAGGGCACGATCGATGCGGGCGGTGTCCGTGTAGTGCTTGGTGGCCGCTTCGAGCAGCTTGCCCGCGGCTTCTGCGATGCCGGGTTCGGTCCGGCGCAGCAGTGGTGGAACGGCCACGCCGAGGCGTGTCAGCGGCACCGTCAGTCCAGCCGCGGACAGGGCGCTGTCCCGGTTCCACTGCGCGAGGGAGGCGGCCGCCTCCCCATGGCCGGAGACCAGGGCCGCCGCTGTGGGCTCCCTGTTCTGGTTGCGGAGGTAGGCCGCCGCCAGAGCACCCACAGTGCTCAGTGCCGCCGGTACCCGGGCTTTCCAGCTGCCGTACAGATGGTCGTGCGCGGCTCCTGCCACCTGGACCGCCAATACGGCTGCCACCAATTCATCCGCCTGCGCTTCCAACGCCTCGCGGCCGGCCCGGGCCTGCTGCCGGTCTTCCGCAGCCAGGGTCCGCTGCGCGGCGTCCCGGGCGCTGAGCATCCACACGATCACAGTGACGGCCGCCCCGATCAGAGCGGCCCAAAGAGCGCTGTCCATGACCACCGGGACACCACAGCACCCACGTTGGGTTCCATGATTCGGAACCGGACTCCGCACCGACACAGACCAGATCGGGCCGGAGCATCCAGTCTGCCGTCGGCCGGCAGGCGGGCCGCCAGGTTGAGCCGGACCCGCGGCAACCCCAGGACGTCGCTGCGCTTGGCCGATGCGTTGTGCGCACCGCCGCTGCGTCGTCCTGGTTAGCCACTCAGACGGCAGCTCTGCCAGCGGCGCCCGTCACGGACCAGTGCGCCGCGCTCCTCGAGGTTGGCCAGGCGATAGGCCACCGATGCCGGGCGGCGCAGCCGCGGTCCGGGATGGAATGGAGGATCGCGCGGAGGATCTCCTCTTCCCGCGCTGTCAGATGCTGCGGCCGCCGGTTCACCGCTGCCGCTCCAGAACGCGGTCCTGGCGGCGCAGCTCCTCCCGGCCGGCCGGTCTTGCGTCCAGTACGGGTGCCACCACAGGCGCACGGACAGCCGGAGCAGACGGCGGCGCAGCGCCGTGACGTTGCGGGGCCGGGGCGCGGCGAGCGCGCGGTAGGTCGTGTTCCAGGCGCGCTGTGTCTGCAGCAGATCGTCGGAAAAGTCGGTGCCGTCCATACCCGCATTAGATCGCTTGTTCGATTTTCTTGCCAAGCGACACACCCCGACACCACCCGCCACAGCCGGACAGACAAGCTGTGGGAGAACGCCTGGGCCCGAGTTCGCCCCCTTCCTCTCCTTCGACGTCGAGATACGCAAGGTCATCTTCCGCAGGGCCGTCCGCGCCCGTGGACGCTTCCCCAACAAGGGCGTCGCGTTGAAGTGCATCTACACGGCCCTCCATGAGCCTGGACCCAACCGGCAAGGGCCGCAAGAGGTGGACCATGCGCTGGAAGTCGCCCCTGAACGCCTTCCAGATCGCCTTCGAAGGCCGCCTGACCCCGAACAACAACTGACTCAACAACCAAAATCAGCCGTTAAGTTGGCACACCCTTGGTCTGGGGAAACGTCAGTCGCGACCGTGGATCGTGTCGGATGAACTTTGGGCACTGATCGAGCCGTTTCTGGAGTACCTGCCCCAGGAGCTGGGCTTCGGCTCGGGGGTGACCTGCTGGCGGCGCCTGGCGGCCTGGAACGAGGCCGGCGTCTGGGATCAGCTGCACGTGCTGCTGCTGGAGAAGCTACGGTCGAAAGACCAGCTGGACTGGTCAAGGGCGGTGATCGACTCCTCGCACGTCCGCGCCGCCCGACGGGGCCCAAAAGCGGACCCAGCCCGGTCGACCGCGCACGTCCGGACAGCAAGCACCACCTCATCGTCGACGGACAGGGCATCCCGCTCGCGGTGTCGCTGACCGGCGGCAATCGCAACGACGTCACCAGGTGGCACAGAGGGCTGCCCACTCGTGTTGGTCGCCTGGTAGATGACTGACGGGAGCTGGTGACATGCTTCGCGCATGCGGATTCCTGTGGAAGTGCGTCCCGACTTCATCGAGAAGGTTGCCCGCCGCACGGACCCACTGGGAGCTGTGGAGGAACTGGTTTGGAACAGTCTGGATGCTGATGCCACCGAGGTGTATGTCGATCTAGAACTCGATGACTTCGGCGGAGTCCAAGCTGTTGTCGTCAAGGACAACGGGCACGGCATTCCGGCAGCCACGGTGGAGTCCGCCTTCAAAGGGATGGGCGGGTCGGGGAAGCGGGGCGCACCTGGCACGGAGAGCGGTCGACAACTGCATGGCCGCCACGGTTTCGGACGCTTCCGGGTGCTGGCTCTTGGCTCAGCCGCAACGTGGAATTCTGTCTCGGGCGGTCCCGGTGGCAAGACCGAGGTCGTCATCCGTTTCCAACATGGCGACAGCGAATTCGATGTTGACGAACGCATGCCAGTATCGTCCAAGGCGCCGGGCACGATTGTTCGGGTTGTCGGAGAAGCCCAGCGCAAGCTGCGTCTTACCGCTGACAGGGCCCGGGAGGAGCTGACCAGTCGACTGGCCATGTACCTGAGTAAGTACCCCTCCGCGACCGTGTGGTGGTGTGGCACTGCTCTCGATCCGAGCGAAGCGATTCAGGGCGATCCTTTCGAGGAAGAACTGGACATCGGCATCGACACCAGCGGCCCTGGACCGCTCCTGCGTATCGTCGAGTGGAAGATAAAGCCCCCTCGGCGGGAGCTGCTGATCTGCGACGCCGTCGGTGTGCACCGTGTGACCCTGCTGGCCCAGATCCAGGCACCCGACTTCTACTTCACCGCCTACGTGTTGTGGGACAAGTTCGCCAACCTAACCGACCACGACCTGCTGGAAGGCGAGTTCGAACACGCGGACTCCCTGCTCGGCAGCACGGTGAAGGCCGCTCGAACCCGGCTGCGCGCCTACTTCCGCGAGCAAGAGCGGGAACGGACTCGGAAGCTGGTGCAGCAGTGGATAGAGGAAGGCATCTACCCCTATAGCGGAGAGCCGGGCGGTCCGGTGGAAGTGGCTGAGCGGGAGACATTCAACGAGGTAGCCGGCCTCGTCAGTCGCCAGCTGAAGGGGCCGAAGTCGGCGCGCCGTACGCAGATGGTGCTGCTCCGCGAGGCTTTGCGGCGCCAGCCCACCGCGATGCCGAAGGTTCTCGATGAGCTGTTCGACCTGTCAGGATCGCAGAAGGAGCGGCTGGAGGACCTGGTCGATCGCACCCCGCTGGCGAACTTGATCGCCGCCAACGCAGAGACGGTAGACCGCATCGATGCCTTGAAGACCTTGCGGGAGCTGCTGTTCGAGTTCGACTCCCGGTACACCCTGCGGGAGAAGGACCAGCTGCACCGCATGCTGGAGAAGGAACTGTGGATCTTCGGCGATGAGTACAGTCACGCCGTCTCCGAGATCGGGCTGACCAAGGCGCTCAACCGGCACATTCCCCGCCTGGAGGGCAGGACTGTGCCCCAGCAGAGGGTCCAGCTACACAACGGAACGAGCGGGAGACTCGATCTTCTGCTCTCCTGTGTGTCAGGCGCCGGCCGTTCGAAGCAGCATCTGGTCGTGGAACTCAAGCGACCAAGCACGGTGTTGTCCGAGACAGAGGTCGCCCAGATCAACAGCTACGCCTACGCCGTCACCCAGGACGAGCGCTACCGCCACGACGAGGAAACTCGTTGGGATTTCTGGCTGGTCGGCAACTCCATCGACGAAGTGGTGCAGTGGCAGTACCCAGACGGATACGTCAAGAACGACGGTCGGGTAACCATCCGCATCATCACCTGGGGAGCGATCATCGACGCATGTGAGGAGCGGTTGCGCACGCAGCGGGAACGGCTAGACTACGCCTCCGACCACACACACAGCATCGAGTACGCCCAACGCGTTCACGCGGACGCTGACGTCGTCCCCATTCTCGCCACCCGTGAAGACAACAGCGCCTGAATCCGTTGGGTCGTCGCTCCCCCGGCCGCAGGGCCGAGTCGCAGCAGCTACATCAGTCTGTAGAGCTGGTCAGCCGCTCCCACGTAGAACGGATCATGGTCGACGGCCAGGAACATTCTGTGAAGCTCGGTGTGTTTCTGAGTAATAGCAAGAGCACGCGCGGGAAGCTCGCCGCAGACAGGCTCCAGGCCCTGGCTGACCTCGGGCTGGACTGGGCTGGGCGTAGCGGCTGTCAGGGACCGCGCGGGGGCCATCCCGGAAGTCAGGCGTGGCCCCTCGCGCGGTGTCAGGCGCCGACCCCCTCGCTCGGACAGACCGCAGGTTGCCGCTGAGATACTGCGTCCGTACGAGCAGGGAGGCTTGTTTGATCATCTTCGACACGAACGCGGTGAACCATCTGTCACCGGTGAGTCCGCGTGCTGACCTCATTCGGAAGCTGCGGCAGTCTAAGCACCACCGGGTCGCTGTGCCCTGGATGGTGCTGGAGGAGATGGCCGCCCACCAGGCTCGCCTCTACCCCGACAAGTACCACGCAGTTTTGAACAGTCTGGCGAAGTTGCGCGCGTATCTTCCCTGGGAGCCGGAGAGCTCGCTGGAGCCGCTGGACCTGGAGCGCCTTCTCGATCGCTGGCGGGAGGCCTACCGCGAGATCTTCGAGGTGATCGAGACGAGTGACGCGGCTATCCGCAGGGGGTTCCAGCGCGAAGCGATAGCGCTTCCCCCTGCAAAGCGTGTCAAGGATCATTCGGAGGGGGGCCGCGATGCGGCGATCTGGTTCTCCGTCCTGGAGTTCCTTGAGCAGAATCCAGAGGAGCAGGTCTGGTTCGTCACGAACAACAGCAGCGACTTCGGCGATGGGTCCGCCTTCCGGTACCCCATGAATGAGGACATCCGCGGCTTTGAGGACCGCCTCACCCTGCTGACGGACTTCGACCAGGTCGTTTCCCGTTTCACCAAGGAGGTGTCTGGGGCAGACGCGGAGGCTGCCGCAGCCAAGCTGTTGAAGTCGGCGGCCGTTCAGGACCGGGTGGCGCAGACGGCGATGGATCTCAGTTCGCTCACCGGCTTCGTCGGCCTTGGTGAGGGAGAATCGGCGGAAGAGTGGTACGCGTGGCTCGCCCAGCCCGAGGTGGAGCTGCTCAGCGTCACGGACGTCACGGGCCACGAAATCGAGAGCGACGTCTGGTACACGGCTAACGCGCAATGGGTGCTGTACGGGCCCGCTGTCGACGAGGTGGAGGCACCGGTCGGCTACATCGCGTGCGTGTGGTCGATGAAGGTTCTGTTCTCCGCACGCGACGACGAGGCTCCGACTCTGCTCACCTCGGAGGAGCCCTCACCACCAGACACCGGGGACGAGTCATGCATGAGGATTCTGCAGGCGCTCAAGAAGCAGGTCGCTGACATCGTCGCGGGTGCCAAACGCAGGGCTCTGGCTGTTCAGACCCCTGCTGAACGCCTGATCGCTGAACAGCTTGCGCCCTCCCTCGCGAAACTCGACACGGCCACCAACCAACTCGCCCTGCAGGCCGCTGCTAGGGCCGCGCTGATCAACACGCCCGCCCAGCGCCTCGCCCAGCAAATGGCTGCCCAGCTGAAGCTCATCAATACGCCGGGCCAGCGCCTCGCCCAGCAGGCGGCCGAGCAACTGAAGCTGATCAACACCCCCGCCCAGCGCCTCGCCCGGCAGGTGGTTGCCGATCAGCTGAAGCTGATCGACAACCCAGTGCAACGCCTCGCCCGCCAAGTGACGGATTCCATGCCCAAGCTGGACATCGCCGCCAACCTGCACCAGCCAAGCGGCCGTGACGAAGCCGTTGATGAACTCGAGCAGCCGGATACCCCGGAAGCCCGCGCAGAAGGGACAGACGACGCGCCCGCTGACGACCACGAAGGCGAGTGACCACTACTGTGGAGCGCCACCCGCGTGACAGCGAGGCCACAGCGTCGTTGGACGGTGCGTTCCAAGCCGAGCCGCAGGGATGTCTGATTGCCCGGGGCAGCGGCGTAGCCGACCGCCAGGGACCGCGCGCGAGGGCCCATGCCGGAGCGGCGTGGCCCTCGCGTTGTGTCAGGCGCCGACCCTGGTGTGCGCCTGGGCGCACTCGGTCCGCGGCGATACATCACGAGCATGCCGAAGCGTTGCCCGTATCCGAGTGATCTGTCCGATGCCCGCTGGGAGTTGATCGAGCCGGTGCTGGCGGCCTGGCGTTTCGAGCGCCGCGGCAGGGCTCTGGACTTCGGCCGGCCGCCCGAGCATGATCTGCGCGACATCATGGACGCCATCTTGTATGTGGACCGCACCGGGGTTCAGTGGCGCTACCTTCCGCACGACTTCCCGCACTGGAACACGGTCTACGGCTACTTCGCCAGGTGGCAGCAGGAAGGCGTGTTCGCCCAGCTCAACGGCCTGCTCAGGCAACTGCTTCGACAAAAGGAAGGACGGGAGGCCGAACCGTCGGCCTGTGTGATCGACGCGCAGAGCGTGAAAACCTCCACCAGCGTGCTCGCCACGGGCCAAGGCATCGATGCCGGGAAGAAGATCGTCGGGCGGAAGCGGAGCATCGTCACCGACACGATCGGCCTTCTCCTTGCGGTGCTGGTCACCGCGGCGAGCGTGCAGGACTCCGCCGCCGGCACCCAGCTCCTGGACCAGCTCGCCGCCGAACACCCCGGCATCCGCAAGGTGTGGGTCGACGGCGGCTACCGCCAGCACCTCGTCGAGCACGCAGCCACCCTCGGCATCGACATGGAAATCACTCAACGCAAGCCCGGGACCAGGGGATTCACCCCGATCCCGAAGCGGTGGGTGGTCGAGCGGACCTACGGCTGGCTCATGCTCCACCGTCGCCTGGCCCGCGACTACGAAACCCTCCCCGCCCGATCCGAAGCCATGATCCACATCGCCATGGCCGACCTCATGACCCGCCGCCTCACCAGCGAGAACACCATCTCCTGGCGCGACCCGACACCGCAGACCAAACAGCAGATTCCGGGATGAAACAATGGGCGAAAACGACCTCTTAGAACCCAAGCGTCGCCACTGGTCCACTTTTCAGCCGTCGCCGACAGCCACCTACCGGATGCAGGCCGGCGATCTGACGGCCTGGTGGCGCTGGGTGAACCCGGTACGCCACCAGGACGGCGGGCGCCCGGACCGGTTCTAGGAGAGGTCAGCGGCGCAGGACGGCGAGTGCCCAGCAGCCGACACCTGCGCTGAGTCGGTCACCCCGAAGGGCGACCGCCAGACCAGTTCGCGGCCAGCTAGCGCAGCCCGGGTTCGTCGTTGCGATCCTCGGTCACCCTGGAGGGCGACCGCCAGCCGCGCGAGCTTGTCCATGATGGGACCGGCGACGATGTGGTTGCGATCCTCGGTCGCCCCAAAAGGCAACCGCCAGCGCACCGTCCACGTCGGCGTGTACGTCGTCCACGCGTCGTTGCGATCCTCGGTCGCCCCGAGGGGCGACCGCCAGCCAAACAGACCCATGGATTCGGCGGCCATCTGCTGTTCGTTGCGATCTTCGGGCGCCCCGAAGGGCGACCGCCAGTGGCTCAGCCTCGGCGAACCCGCCGGGGCCTTCGTCGTTACGATCCTCGGTCACCCCGAGCGACATCGCCTACCGCGAAGCATCCTCCCGGTTCGAGCTCCTGGCCTCCATGATCGCCATGGACACCGACAAGCCCGACCTCGCCAACCCCTGGGCCGGAGAGTTTTTCCTCGACTCCACCTGGGGCCACGACGGCAATGGGCTCGTCGCCATCGAGGCGGAACTCACCAATACCTGGCCGTTGTTGCGCGCCGGTGGCTTCGGCGGCCAGCTCCTCCGCGCCCAGGAGGCCTTCACCGACGTCACTGCCTGGAGGGGCCAGTACGGCAGAACGTGGTGATCCACCGCCACAAGGACCCCGGCCGCTGCGCTGCGCGGCGCGGACTCGGTCCGAGACGGGCCTCATTGCTGTGCTTGCTCAGTCGCCGGGTGATCCGGTTCGTTTATCTTCCCGAAGGGGACGTGCACGCTGGGCGTGCTGCGGGCGGTGCCGGCCAGGTGGCCTACCTGGTCGTCGAAGAAGATGTGGGGCTTGAGGACCTCCATGATCGTGCTCTTGTCTATGCCGCCGAGGAAGAAGGCGTCGTTGACGGCCACGCCCCAGTCCTTCAGGCTGCGCACCGGGCGTTCGTGAGCGGGTGCGTTGCGGGCGGTGACGAGGGAGACATGGACGCGGATCTTGTAGTCGTCGTCTTGTGCCCGTTGTTCTTCCTCACGCAGCTGGAGGCGGTTGACGCCTGCAAGGAAGCCACGCAGGGGACCCGGATCGTGCGGGGTGGCGGCGTTCGCCGATTCATGGAAGCGGAAGGCCTCGATGCCGCCGGCCTGGTAGACCTGTTCCGAGGCGTCATCGGCGAGGACTCCGTCGAAGTCGAAGGCGATCCGCAGGTCCTGGTCATCGCCCTCGTCGGCCACCGCCGGGCCGAGCACGCGGCCAGCGGGCAGCCCGAGCGCGACGGCCTCACGGACGTCATCCTCGTTCGCGGACAGGAACAGGGACATGTTCAGGGCGGGCATGAAGTGGTAGGGCGAGCGGCCCTGCATGAAGATGGCCCGGCTGATGGGCAGTTCGTGGGACTGGATGGACCGCATGACCCGCAACCCGGTGTCGGGATCATTGCGGGACAAGATGATGACCTCGACCAGAGGGTCATCGGGTGAGAGGTCGTTCAGGGACAGCAGCCTGCGGATGAAAGGGAAGGCCACCCCTTTGTCCAGCGTGTCGTCCAGGTGCTCCTCCTGGTAGGCGCGATAGGCCTCCTCTCCCTGATCGCGGAAGACGGCATCCGCCTCCGCCAGGTTGAACAGCGCGCTGGAGGCGATACCGACGACCAGGCGGTTCTTGAGTTCGTAGACAGCCACGTCGTACCCCCGGCACTCATTCGCCCACACGCCCCAAGCATGTTAAATCACCGCGCTCCGCGAAGGCCCTGCCGCCCGGCAGCGAGGAGGCTGTGGTGATCGGCTCTGCTGGGTGCGGGCGGGGTGAGGGAAGGGGTGTCGGGAAAATCCAGTGCCGCAGGACCCGGGCGGGCGGCCAGATTCCGGCCTTCCGTATCTCGCCTGGCCGGGCAGTTGACGCGCCGACGTTTCCTCACCAGGGGCAGGGCTTTCGCTTGGAATCGCGGCATGGAAAGGTTACGGACCTGACCAGCACAGCCTGTTCCACCTTGTTTCCGGGAGTCCTCGTTGCCCACGCGTGTCCACCCCGCACAGCCTGGTGACCCGGCCCGGATAGGCCCTTACCGAATCATCGGACGACTCGGCTCGGGCGGCATGGGCACGGTCCACGCAGCCCTGGATCCCGATGGGCTGAGGGTCGCCGTCAAGCTCATCCATCCCGCGCAGGCCGACGACGACGAGTTCCGCGCCCGGTTCAGGCGGGAAGTCGAGGTGACCCGGCGGGTCGCCGGTCCCTGTCTGGTATCGCTGCTCGCGGCCGACACCGATGCTGCCGCCCCGTGGCTTGCCACCGAATACATCCCCGGCCCCACCCTCGGCCAGCACATCAGCGTCGACGGCCCGCTCTGCGGAGCCCGGCTGTACGCTCTCGCGGTCGGAACCGCGGCCGCACTGGCAGCCGTTCACGCGGCCGGTGTGGCCCACCGCGACGTCAAGCCGGCCAATGTCATCCTCGCCCCCTCCGGACCCCGGGTACTGGACTTCGGCATCGCCCACGCCCTGGACGGCACCTCGGTGACCCGCACCGGCGTCATGACCGGCACCACCGGCTGGATCAGCCCCGAGGCCTACCACACCGGGATCACGGGCCCCGCCGGCGACGTCTTCGCCTGGGGAGCCCTGATCGCCTACGCAGCCACCGGACGCCTGCCCTTCGGCACCGGAGCTCCCGACGCAGTCGCCTACCGCGTGATATCGGGCGAGCCCGATACCACAGGCATGCCTGACGACCTCCTGGCGCTCGTGACGTCCGCACTGGCAAAAACACCTGACGACCGCCCCTCCGCCGCGATACTCGCCGAGAAATGCACGGCGCTGCTCTCCACCCAGACAACCCAGGCTCTGCACCCGGCCACGGACATCCCCACCGCCGTGAACGACCTGGTGACAGCCCAGTGGGACATGCCCGCCCTGGACGACCCCGCCTGGCGGGCTCCCGCCCGACGACGCAAGGGCCGTGGCCGTACGATCGCCGTGGTCGTCGGAGCCGCAGCCCTGAGCGGAGCGCTGGTGGGCGCTCTTCTCATCCAGACAGGCAACAACCCCGGGACGAAGAGTTCCACGGCCAACCCTGCACTCCTCTCCAGCCCGACCACAGACGCGACGAACAACGCACAGAGCGCTGCCCGGAGCCACAGCCCCGCCAGTACGGCAACGGACGATCCGGACGAGGCGTCCCTCACCGCGTGGAAGGAATCTCGGCCGGCCAGAACCCCTGCCGAGAACGACGCCTTCGGGGCGATGGGGACGGGGGCCTGGCTGGATCCCGTCGCCTATCCCGACTTCAACCGTGCCATCACCTTCCACCAGCGAAAAGGAGATGTGTACGTCGCGACAAGCGGCCAGGAGCTGTCCCCGGTGGCGGTGCAAGAAGTCGCCTCGACGGTGTGCCTGGGCCTGCAGGACCTCGCCAAGTCCTACCCCGACTTCCCCTACGACGACTACATCGTCGTGGACACTGCCCGTGAGGAAGGCCCGAGCATCGTATGGGAGGACGACTTCCGCACCAACACCTCCTGCGACACATCGGTCCAGAACCGGCGCACTCCCGCCGCCGGACAGGACTCGGATTGGCAACCCACCAAGTCCGGCCTGAAGCAGGCGCACATCCCCAGCACGGACAAGGACGAGATCCGCGTCGCCGAACAGACGGTCGACAGCATCATCTCCGAGTGGCAGGGCAACTCCCGCATCATCAGCGATCCCAACTGGCTCGACAACGGCAACATGTCCATCGGCTTCGCCCGCGACGAGGCCGTGATGTACGTATGGGCCGACAAGCCCGCGTGGGATGAGGCGACACGAGACCGGTGGGCCGCCCTCGCAGCCGACAGGGCCTGCCAGGCGGTCCTCACGGAATCCCAAGCCCGCAAGGAATGGCGCTACGCGCAATACGCAGTCACCGTCGTCGATGATGCGGGATCCAGCAGGTTCCTGCGCTGGGGCTCTGCCGGTAGCTGCGCAGCGTAGCCCGCCCCCGCGGTCCGCAGCAGGAGCAGCGGGCCGGCTCCCGGACGGACGGCTGGAGGACCTCCCACAAGCGTCCATCCGACGTCGGGCTCGCGCAAAACAGTGTCAACGCTCGCCGCCGAAATTGGATTTGCCCGTCGGCCAGATCACCTGGATCACACGGTGAGCTCCTCTGGACCCAGGACATGTGGCCAGGCGTCAGCCCGTTTGACTCGTTTCCTGCGGACGGAGGTCTGTGTTCAGGCGGTGAGGTCTGGTAGGCGGTACTCGTACTTGCGGGGCCGGAGGTCTTCTTCGGCTGGCTCCCAGTCGGGGTAGTGCGAGACCGTGCCGCCGCTGGGGGTGTAGTGGTCGGTGGCGGTGTCGACCTTGATGTCGCTGACGACGTAGAGGTCGACGGTGTTGTCGTTGTCCCGGGTGTGCAGGACCTCGTTGATGGTGAGTTCGACGCTGGTTGCTGCGCCGGTCGTGCCCTTGACCTCGACGTGGCGTTCCTCGGTGCCGCGGGTGCAGCGCAGATCGTAGGGTTTCCCGAGGTTCTCGACCGACCATCCCTGTGCTTCGTAGTGGGTGGTGGCGAGTGTGCGTGCGCAGGGCGCGCCTCCTGCTCCCCTGGTGGACCCCCTTGCCGGGCCCTGCCGCTGCGTGGTCGGCATGGCCCGCCGCGGCTCCCCCCCCCGGTCAGGGATGGCGGAGCAGCATTGTTCGCGGCCAGCCAGGACACCGTTGGTTCAACGAACCAACGGTGACGGCCCAGATGCTGCGAGGGCGGCCTGCGCAGACGACAGTCACTGCACGACGGTGACAGGAAGGTGCCGGGGATCACCGGTGCATCCGTAGAATTGCAGGGTGTAGCCCCGACTCACCGTCACCTGCGTGGGGTTGACGTTGCCGGGGTACGGGGGCGCATCGGCCTCAGGCTCGTCGCCTGCAGGCCGCCAGCTGCCGCTCTCTCCGTCCCACTCGCCGCTGGGGACGGTGAGCAACGGCGACGTCGGAGCCTGGCAATTCGGACACCGGCGTTCATCCTCCTCGTCAGGCTCCCTGAATGTGAACGGGGCGGCCCAACCGCCGACCTTCCAGCCAGGCGCACCTGACAGATCACCCCGATAGCTGAGTCCTATCTCGTCCTCCCACCGGTAAAGGCGCCTCCACAGTTCCTCCTCCAGCTCGTCAGCAGAGGGATATTCGAGAACCTGTTCAGGATGCACCACGCACGGTGTGGGGATCAGGTCGTCATTACCGATGTACGCCGGCTCCGGCACGGCAACCAGGATGTCCGTCACATCGGCGGCTCGACGCCACCGCACCTGGACAGCTTCCGAGCATCCCTCGACCGCGTCGTCGAACGGACACCACAGCACCTGCAGCAGGTCAGCGTCTTGCGGGCACGTCATATCAGGAACATCTCGCGCGTACAGCTGCGCCACAGAAATCAGGGGATGTGAGCCAGTGGGAAGCAGTCGAGGGGCATGGCCGGTATGGATCCGCTCCACAACGGTCCTCTCCTCCTCGGTGAGCAGCACGTCTCCGGGCTTCTGGCGCCGCCACGCCTTCGTGAGTATCCGCCGCAGCGTGCGCACCTCTTCTGGCGTGTTGAGCCGACGGGCGTAGTGCTCCTGCGAGCACGTCGCCCACGCCTCATCAGCCGGCCAGAGCAGCGGACCGCCCACCGAACTGTCGTGAACGGTGGGAGAACCGGCTCGGGGGTGCAGCCGGGTAGCAGAACGGGACATCCCCACGAGCTCCGGAAAGGCCGAAGTAACATCAAACGGGCGTGGCGGTGTAGTGCGGGTCATGCTTCCCCTCCAGCGAACGGCAACCCGTATCAAAGCAGGGGGCACTGACAGTTCGGGGACCCATAAGGACCACGTTCTATGCGGTGAGGCGGATGAGCTGTTTGTAGCAGCAGACAGCTTTGGCGAGGCCGAGGAAGGTCAGGTAGTTGTGACGATGGCGTTCGTAGCTAGAGCGCGGGCGGCAGCCGCTGACCCGCAGGACGCGGATACAGTCCAGGCCCGGGATCATTGGGGCGCGCCGCGTCCACTGGCCCGGCATCTTCCTACGCGGCAGCCTGAAACGCCTCGAACCTGGCCGGAGCGCCGCTGGAACTTCTCCCGGTACAGCGCAAAGTCATCGGCGTGCCCCGCTGGATCCGGTGTCCGTGACGCTGACGGTTTGTGTCGCGGCCGGCTGGTGCGCTCGCTGTAAACGTGGTGCCGCATCAGTGCGGTACCGCACCGTGTGCGTGCGGGAGTTGCCGACGATGACGCGGACGAGAACGGCGGATGTGGAGGCCAGCGGCGGGGAGCGGCTCCTCCAGCACGGACCCGCCGCGGCCGTGTGGCACCCCGTGCGCGATCCCGAGCACCGGGTCGGCTGAATGGACTCACAGACGCCGTAGCCGGTGCGCAGCAGGCGACTGCGCACCCGTTCATGGTCTGCGCAACCCCGACCACGAGGGCCCGAACCCCGAGCGTGGAGACGCTGGTCCATCAATGGTGCTCGTTCTAGCGACCACCGCGAAGCATCATGAAGGGATGCGGATTCTCGAGGTGCTTCAGCGGGGTCGTTGGGCTTGGCCGACCAGTCCTCCTCCCACCGTTCCCCCTGCCGGACCGCCGTCGTTTCATTGCCCGCAGTGCAAGCGGACGGCACCCGACGGGCATACGGTCTGCGGCTCGTGCGGCTTCCGCTTGGTCGAGGAGGACAGGTGAAGCCCGCCGAAAGCCTCACTTGGTAATTGGCGGTGGCAGATGAGGACTGCGGCGATGCCGACGAAGCGACGGTGCAGTCGTCGGCACCCGGCGAGCCAGGACACTGAGCTCTTTCAGAGTGGCCACTGATCGAGTGACCCAGGCCGAGTCGGGATGAGGACCGCAACGCACAAGGCTCCCGCGCCGTTGAGGGAGGTGTTCGAAGTCTCAACCCATCGGCACAGGAGCCCTGTTGGTTCCCCATCCTGCCGCACTCGACCTGCCGCACGCTCTGGTCGAGTGGGTATCCATGCTCATCGTCACCCGTGAGGGTGACCGACGCTGCAAGCTGCCGCCTCACCAGCGTGCCCTCGTGGGCCTGGTCTATCTTCGCCGCCACGACACGCTCGCGCAGATCGCGGCCGGCTTCGGTATATCCGTCGGCACCGCCCACGCCTACGTCAAGGCCGTCGTCCAACACCTGTCCGGCCGGGCTCCCGGACTGCTGCGTGTCCTGCGCGAGACCGATCCCGACCATGTCCTGCTCGACGGAACCCTCGCCGAGTGCGACCGCGTCGGCGACAGCCGGGCCGACTTCTCACAGAAGCACCGCCGCCACGGCGTGAACGTGCAGGTCGTGACCGATCCCACCGGCAACCTGCTGTGGATCTCGCCGGCGCTGCCCGGCCGCACCCATGACCTGACCGCGGCCCGCACCCACCGCATCATCCGGATCTGCGAACGCCAGGGCGTTCCGATCCTCGCCGACCGCGGCTACATCGGCGCCGGCCCCTGGGTGACCACACCGATCAGACGGCTCCCGAACCGGGACCTCACCACGACCCAGCAGACGATCAACCGGGCGCTGTCAGCGGCACGGGCACCGGTCGAACGGAGCATCGCGAGGCTGAAGTCCTGGCGCATTTTCCGCCGGGCCCGCTGCAGCCCCAACCGCATGACCGCCATCGCCGCAGCCATCCTCACCCTGGAGCGTCAACGCTGAAAAGGCTCACTGTCCGCTCGACAACCCAGCCGTAACGGCCCAGCCGCTGTGAGGACTCGACGCAGCGCTCGGCAATCAAATGGCTCGGCCATGTCGATGAGAGCGACGACACCTGGGTGGCTCTCCTTGGAGTGGCCGGTTCGGGGCGGGTGTTGATCTGGGTCCTCTAGGGTGCCTGGCCGTGACAGTCTCCGGGGAGACCGGCAGCCTTCGACACCCGTGTGCGCGCCCTGCACGTAGCAGACGTAGACCTCGCGGTCGCCCGCTCCCCGCGGGAGGTGACCGTGCTCGCCGCACCCATGGCCGACCTGCTCCAGCACGCACCCGCCGCGGCTGTGCGGCGCCCCGTGCGCGATCCCGAACACCGAGTCGGCTGGATGGACCCACAGACGCCATAGGCGATGCGCATCAGGTGATTGCGCACCCGGTTTGGTCTGCGCAGTGCCCCCAACCACAGGCCCGACCAGCACAGGTCACAGCGTTGCGCAAACAAGTGCCCCTCCACCGCCCCGAGCCGCCGCATGGACACTGGCACCCGGCATCGGCGACGGCCGTCCAGGTCCACGCCGGCGGCTTCCACATGGCGCACGCGGCGCCGCTCGGTCGGCCGTGATGAAGCCCGCTGGCAGCGTCGACGTTGAAGTCGCCGGCGTCGGCGTCGGCGACCATCCGGCCGAAGAGGGCGACATCGACGGAGTGGCGGCTGTCCGCGATCTCCCTGGCCTTGTCCCTGTTCGCTTTCTGCTTGAGGAAGGCCGTGATGTCGGCGGCGCCGTCGACGGCGAGACGGGCCAGGCCCTCGAGCTGGCGGGCGGAGAGAAAGACCAGATACTTGGCCTCCGGCGCCGGGGTCTCGCCGGTCTCCTTGGCAGCGTCAGCCTTCCGCTTGGACACCTCGGTCTTCAGCCCCGTCGCCTTCACCGTCTCGTCGGCGAGCACGAGCGCCCTCTCTCCGCGCAGCGACTCATCGCGTGCGGCGATCCGCTCGGCGAGCACCTCCACGACGTTCTTCGTGGGCACGCCGAGCTCGCTCGGCTCCAGGAGGTGCTCATCGGCGAAGTAGGTGCGGGTCGCCCGCTTCCACGCCTGACTGGAAACCAGGGCCCGCGGCACTCCCCGTACACGGCCGTCTTCGGTGCGCCGGTGTCGTCGCGGTTGAGGTTGCTGGGGCGGAACGGTCTGCAGGGCGTGCACGTCCAGGAAGATGCGGGTCACGAGGCGTCCTTGTCGCTGTCCGGGATGCTGGGGGTGTCGTCGGGCGTGTTCGTGCCGGAGGTAGTTGCAGGACCGCGTCTTGCCCTCGCGGCGGCCCCATAACAGGGACGCCTCGCGCAGCCACGTCTGCGCGGGCCATGGTGGCTGTGCTCATCGCGTCTCCCGGCGCACGGCCCCTGCCTGAGCGGGTATCGGCGGGCGCCGATGCAGGGGCCGTGCACGGGATAGACGTGATGACCTGCGTGAGCGTTACACCGACGCGCCGCGAGCGAACCAGTGGGTCGGCGGCCGAGAACCCTCCGGCGGGGCGGGCTCGTCCGTACGCATCCCGTACGGCCACCGCCCATCGGGGAGCGGCGCGTCATCCCGCCTGTAGCGCACGCTGGGTGTAGGCGTGCGGGCCCTCGACCGACAGCGGCACGTACGCCAGCGGACCGGCCACCCAACCGCCCTTCTCCCCCACCAGCCACCCCAACGGGTCCCCCGGCTCCGGGTACGCCCCCGACGGGCCCTCCAGCATCAACTCCACGCCCTCGTACGGGCCGTCGAGGAACGTCACCGGGTAGCCCACCCGCTCGGCGCTCGCCCCGTTCTTCAATGCGCCCTGCCGCTGCTCCCACGCCTTGACCTCGGCCCCGGTCGGCGTCGGGGAGAAGCCCAGCACGTCCCGCAGGGCCGCCACCATGGTCAGCAGGTCGGCATTCGCCGCGTGCGGGAAGTCCCGCCGGTGCCGGTCGCGATGCAGAGAGCCGGCGGCCTTCTCGACGATGCTGAACAGGTGGCCGTCGAGGCCGTCCGCGTCCACCTCGAAGTTCCCGCGGGAGAGGGCGGCGGCCGCCGTCTCGATCATCTGGTCCGTTATCCCCCAGGTCGATGACGACCAGGGACATCCGTATGTTTGCTCAATCAACTGTCTTTGCGGGTGCGGAACATGACCGCCCATGGTTAGATGAAATGAGGAAATCTTGACAGCCATCATTTGACCTGGGCGCACAAGGCGAGGCGAGACATCGCATACTCGCCGGACGTCATGATGTTGAATTCCGCAGCACCCTCAGGGTGATTTCCATGAATATCTCGAAACGGTGTGCGGCAGCCCTAACCACAGCCGCTTTGTCAGGTGCCGCCACGCTCGGTGCGGTCAGCCCCACATTCGCGGCAGATCAGCCAGACCCGCACGAGACCACAAGCACGAACACAAATGGAGTCGCGACCGCTCCCGCACAACCTGGCGAGGAAGATCATCCAACTGCGCCCAGGGGGCAAGCTGAAGACCACGCCGCGGACGAGGGAGCAGGAACCCAGCAGGACCCGGGAGAGTTCCTTCCTGGCACCGTTTCAATCGGCGGCGTCCCTTCACGACCTGCACAACCTGCCCCGCCAGCGGTAGAAGGTTTTACCCACGACGACCTCCTGGCCTTCATAGCCAGTCTCTCAGAAACCTGCCTCAACAAGGCAGCCGTTGAGCTAAAACTCACCCCTGAAGGGGGAGTCACCGCCAGCCTCACCCCCGAGGACATTGCAGAGGGAATCATTGAGGCTGGAGCCTTCCGAGCGGCCGGCCTCATTCCGTCATGCATTGTGGCCATCGTCACTCAACTCACCAACGGAGTCTTTCCCCCTGAAGCTTTGCAGCGTGTCGCCGATCTGTGGGGAATCGATCTCCCTGACAACATCCTAATCCCCGGGCAGGTCGAGTAGGATCATTCCGCAAGACGACCGGTCCGCGTGCCCTAATCCCGGGGCTGACAGTCGGCACCGCTGACGAACCAACGCGCCGACTCGTACGTCGGGTTGAGGCGCATGCGGTCGAGCGGCTCGCCAGTCTGGCGAGTCATACGCTCGTCCCCTTCTCTGCGCGGGCGCGTTCCAGGGCCCACTCGGTGAGTGCGTCGGCATGGGCTTCGAGGAAGGCTTCGGCCCGCTCGCGCGCGTACGGGTTCTCGGCCGGCCTGCTCGTACACCTCGGCCAGGTGGTCGATGACGCCCTCCAGCGACTCGGCTCCGGCGGGGTAGACCCGGTCGAAGGCGTCGCGGAAGATGGCGGCCAGATGGGCGGGGAGCCGGTAGCCGTCGGTCTTGGACCAGGAGGAGCGGCCATCGAAGGTGGAGGAGAGCGGCAGCTCGGCGCCTTCGGGGAGCCAGCCCTCGCGGATGCCGCGGTTGACGGTCTTGGTGAGGACGGCCGACGGTCCGTACAGCGCCCTTTCGCCGTGGTGTTCACGGAACTTCTCGGCGTCGACCCGGCCGTTGCCGTCGGCGGCCGCGCACAGCAGCCGCCGGCCAGACTCGGAGATCTCCTGGATGAACTGCTCGGCACGTTCCGGCGTCCAGACCGGGTCGCAGACGACGACCGTGGTGTCGGGTTGCCGGATCGCGTTGAGGAGCGCCGCGGCGAGCGGGCTTTCGTCGTGAGTTTCCACCATCACTCGCACAGGGCCTCCCACAGAAAATGAGCCGAGAACCAGCTAAGAGGCCGTCCCGTTTCGCTTTCCAAGTAACGTGGTGGGTGCCTGTAACTGTCGCGGCAAGCGGGGTTACATGCCGCGCTCAGGCCCGTTCCAGGGTTCTGGCCGTTCGTCGGCGGTCATCGGGAAGCGGCACAGTTGCACCGGGCCGGGACAGAAGGCTGAGGTGTTGGGGCCGGCCATGTCTTGGCCGATGAGGTAGCGGTAGAGCCATTCGGCGAAGCTCATGTCGTACCGTGCCCAGCCACCTTCGCCGTCTTCGACCAGGATCCCGGAGAGCGTGCCGTCCGTGGCCATGAGGAACAGGGCCTCGCCTCGGTCGGTGCTGGCGATCGGCCACAGTCCGTTACAGGTACCGAAGCTCAATTCCGGGAGTCCGAACAACAGGCGAGGGTCCTCGTCCGGGTCAAGGTTGTCCCAGGGAATCTCGGACCAGGCACGGGCCGTCTCCCGTATCCAGTCGCCCAGATTCCAGCGAGCGGTCGCCGGGTGGCGCAAGGACAGGTGGCCGTTGAGCTGGATGGGAGCGTACGCGTCCACGAGGGTCTGGTAGTCGGTCGGCAGCCGGATGCCGAGTTCTGCGTGGAGGAGGTCCCAGGCGGTGGGGTCCGCGTAGCGGTTCTGGGCCGGGCCGAGCATCGCCATGACTGCGGGCAGGTATTCGGTCATGGCGCTCCTCGCTGGTGTGTCGTCCTTTGCGGCAGGATCATCCCAGCTCGGAGGTCTCACCGGTCAGGCTGTCAGCCTGCGATAGCAGATCAGAGCCGCGGCGATGCCGGCGAATGCCAGGAAGTGGTCTGCCTTGCGCTCGTAGCGGCGGTGCAGGCGGCGGCACCCCGACAGCCATGCCACGGTGCGCTCCACGGTCCAACGGTGCCGGCCAAGGTGTTGGGAGGATTCGATGCCTCGGCGCGCGATGCGCGGTGTGATGTTGCGGGAGCGGAGCCATGTGCGTATCCGGTCGAAGTCGTAGCCCTTGTCGCCGTGGAGCTTGGCCGGTCGACGGCGGCGCGGCCCACGACGGGATCGGATGGGTGGGATGCCCCGCACCAGGGACTCCAGCCCTTGGCTGTCGTGGGTGTTCGCAGCCGAGATGCCGATGGAGAGGGGCAGACCGGTCCGCTCGGTGATCAAGTGGATCTTTGATCCCTTCTTCCCGCGATCTACGGGATTCGGACCTGTCAGGTCCCCCCTTTGAGGGCCATCATGTTCACCGAGTCGATTGCACACCGCGACCAGTCAAGTCCGCCACGAGCGCCGAGCTCGTCCAAGACCAAGCGGTGCAGCTTGCCCCACACTCGAGCTCGGCTCCACTCGGTGAAACGGCGGTGCGCGGTCGACCCGGACGGCCCGAAGCCGGGCGGCAACTGCCGCCACGTGCAACCGGTCTTGGCCACGAACACGATGGCAGCCAACATCTGTCGGTCCCCGTATCGACGTCGCCCTCCGCCTTGTGGTCGCACCGGTGCTGCCGGAACCACCCGCTGGAACAACTCCCACAACGCGTCCGGCACCAGCCGCTCCACCATGGCCATCACAAGGGGTCAGTCTAGTTTTAGAGCCAGTTGAGACGACCTCTAAGACTCAGCCGAGGCCGTATGAGTATCAGGTGATTCAGGATCAGGCTCAGCTCAATTCGCAACCCCGAGGATTGAACTGGTCCTCAACTCCCTGTAACAAACGGCCCATGCGGCTCGTCCTCCCCTACGAGCAGGTCACTGCGACCTCCTCCTGTGCGTCCCCGAGTCGGCGCGCAGCCGGACGAGTGACAGATGACGGAGTCAGGGAGCTGTGAGCAGTGAAGCGCCCCGCACCGCGGACGAGTTCGAGTCGTTCTTCCTCACCGCGTACAACCCGACCGTCCGCCGGCTGCTGGCGCGTGAGACCCGCCTGGCGCAGGCGGACGCGGAGGACATCGTGGCCACCGCGTTCGCCGAGACACAGCGGAACTGGAGCGCAGTCCTGGACCCCCCGGCCTTCCTGTGGGATCGCGTCACCAAGCGGCACATCGACTTCGTCAGGAAACGGATGGCCACCCCGGAAATTCCATGCGCCCTTTCCGCGCCCGTCTTCGTACGCCCCGCACCGAAGGACGGGGAACCGGAACCCTGCATGGATGCCCGCCGGATCGAGGAATTGATCAGCAGGCTGTCGCCTGATGACCAACGCGTGATCATCATGGCTTCCTGGGGGGCAACATCCGCGGAACAGGCGAAGGAACTGGGCATCGAGGAAGGTGCGTTCAGGGTCCGCCTGCACCGGGCGAAAAGGCGCCTGCGGAAGCTGGTCGACCAGGAAGCGGAGGTGCGGTGATGAACTACGACGACGAACAGCGGCTGGCGGCAGACGGGGCGACCGAGGTGATGTACATGGGCAGCGGAAAGACGCAGAGTGCCAGTCTGGCGGCCTACTGGTACCTGATGCAGAAGCCGGTGGCGGGCGAGGAGGAGCCCGGAGGTGCGGTCGGCGAGCGCTTCACCCCCGTGCCCGTGGAGGAGTTGAAGCGGCGTCTGGCCGTGCTGCACGAAAGGGCCGTGGAGCCGTTGACCGAGGAGATCGAAGAGCTCTCGGACAGCGGCCGTTTCCTCGCCTCTGACGAGGAGACACAGGAAAGCGGGGAAGGCACCGAGGAGGCCGGGCCGTCTTCAAACTGGGCGGCACAACAGGCCGAACTCAGAAACGAAATCCGGAAAGAGATCTACACGCAGGGGGCGCCGAATCTTCCAATTGCGGCATGGAAACGCTATGCGGGCGACCATTACAGTGACTACTGGGAAGAAACACGACGCTCCTTCTCCACCGTCCTCCTGGTCGGCCGCGCGCTGGGCAGAGGCATGACACCGAAGAAGCGGCGGCATTCTCGGGAAATCATGCCTCTCTGGCTGAACTCCGAACACATGCTCATCGACCGGCGATTCGAATGGCCGCGGCTCCTCGAAAGTCTTGAGTGCCGGCGGCCGGCCAATTTCTGGGATGCCTGGGACACGGAACGGGAGAGGGCCGCTGCCGAACACAGGATGGAGGAACTCAGAACGTCCTCCTGCTCCTTGCAGAGCCTCGACTACGAACGGCTGCGGGAAGCGGTACGGACCTACCTCACGCTGCGCACCTCCGTCACGGTCGTCGTGGGTGCAGCACGGAACCCGGACGCGGCACTGACATCGCTGATCGCCGACGCCACGAGCTTCGGCACCGCCGAGACCGCCGACGGCACCTGGTCCCTGCTCGTGGCGGCGCCGCCCGTTGCCGCGGGGCTCTGTCACGAGGCGGGGCGGCCTCGGTTGGCCGTCATGGAACTTCCCGGCGCTCCACCGGGACCAAATGAATTGTGGTCGGACACAAATACCGACGGGAACTCGATTTTGAGGAGGCTAATTGACGCTCTGACAGCACTGTGAAATTAGACGCCTCATTATGTGGTGAACGTTTGACCGCGCCGGGCCGGGCGCGGCTTTCGGCATGCCTGGACGTCGCCAGCTCGCCCGGGCGGGGCGGCGCCGGGCCGCCTGCCGGCACCGTGAACGGGGTTGCGGATCTAAGCCGGCCCCGGTGCAGGATGCGCACCGGCTCAGGAACCGGCAGGCACTCGACTCGCTGGAAACGTTCCGAGGAGCCGGAAGCCGCTCGCGGGGCCGGACAGGTGCGCGGGCGACGAGTTCGCCGATACCTCAACGCCCTGGCCTCGCCGACAGGTCACCGACTCCCTTATCCGTCGCAGAACAGGGATTCAAGGCTTCACATGGGCAGGAAGTCGCAGCTCACAGGCCTCGAATACGCCCGGCTGGCAGGCGAGAGTGCCGCCGGTCCAGCAAGGTTGCGCGGCTAACCGCCACCCCCGTCAACCTGCCTGCCCCCCCCCCGGCCGCTCCCGACGCTGTCCCTGCCCGCGGCTCCACACACAGGGGGTGAAACACCAGCGACCACCGCACCCCGACCAGGAGCCGACAATGACCACCCCCACCCTCCCCGGCCACGTCCTCTCCGGCCTCGCCGCCGGCACCTCAGCCCTCGCCCACGCCCCGTGGTGGATCGTGCTCCCGCTCCTGCTCCCGACCGCCGCCGCAGCCATCACCACCCTCATCACCACCTGCACCAGCACCCGCACGGAAGCCATGCGACGGCGACGCGAAGACGCTTTCCTCGACAAGGCTGTCCAAGCCGGGGACTACACCGCGGGTCTGGACCACATCGCCCGTATCCGGCAGGCCGCCGCTCCCCCACCACCTGATCCGGCGTCGCAGACGCAGCAGCCGGCCGAACCGCCGACTCCCCCGCCATGACCAACTGGTGCGGGCCACGCGTGCTCTTCGTAGGCTGTTCCTGCTCGGGGCCTGTCGCGGAGGTCTCCCATGCCCCGAACCATCTGGTCCGGCGCCATCAGCTTCGGCCTGGTCACCGTCCCGATCCACGTCCAGTCTGCCACCGAGAACCACTCGATCCGCTTCCACCAGTACCACCTGGAGGACATGGGCCGGATCCGCACCCGCAAGATCTGCGAGCTCGAGGACCGCGAGGTGGCGAACACCGAGATCGGCAAGGGCTACGAGTACGCCAAGGACCAGATCGTCGCCATCAGCGACGACGAACTGCGCGACCTGCCCCTTCCCACAGCGAAAGCCATCGAGATCGACGCCTTCGTCGCCGCCGACGACATCGACCCGATCCGCATCGGCGAGGGCTACTACCTCTCCCCCGCCGGCCAGGTCGCGGCCAAACCCTACGAGCTGCTGCGCCAGGCACTGGCCCGCTCGTCGAAGGTGGCCATCGCCAAATACGCGTGGTCCGGGCGCGAGCGCCTCGGCATGCTCCGGGTCCGCGGCGGCGCCATCGACCTGCACGCCATGCACTGGCCCGACGAGATCCGCGACCCCACCGAACTCCTCCCCGAACCCGTCGACGTCTCCGAGGAGGAGATCAAGGGCGCGCTCGCCCTGATGGAGTCCATGTCCCGCGACGACCTCGAAGGCGACGACTTCAAGGACACCTACACCGAGGCCATGGAAAAGATCATCGAAGCCAAGCGGGAGGAGAAGCCGCTCCCCGAGGCGCCCGAGCCAGAGCAGCCGGGCCGGGTCCTCGACCTGATGGCCGCGCTCGAGGAATCCGTGTCCAAGGCGAAGGCCTCCCGCGGCGAGGACGCCGACGTCCACGAGCTACCGAAGAAGACGGCCGCGAAGAAGACCACGGCCAAGAAGGCGGCGGGGAAGAAGCAGCCGGCCAAGAAGGACGCCGCAGCGAAGAAGACGACCGGACACGCACGGCGGCCACGCAGCGCCTGACCCCTGCTCGGCCACCGCTCACCGCGCCCTACCACCCTCGCCGGTAGCCGGAGCATGATCTTGACATGAGCCACAGACCCGACGGCAAAGCCACGGTGCAGTACGAGCGGGACGGGACATGAGTCGTCGTGGCACACGGCGACTACGACACCAACACCATCGCCCCGCTCGAGGAAGCACTCGACACCGCCGCCCGCAGACACCCCCGCGTCGTGGTCGACGTCTCCGGCGTCTCCTTCGCCGACTCCACCTTCCTCAACCTCCTGCTGCGCATCCACCACATGACCTCGCTCCGTGGGGCAGGCCCACCCCGCCAACTACGACACCTCCTCGAGATCACCGGTACCGACAACATCCAAGACGCCCTCACCTAGCCAGCAGCCCGCACCCGCGCCAGGCCGACGCGTAGCCCCGCCGCCCGCAGGGACGCACCAGGGGGCACGGCTGCGCAGCACGGGCCCACGGACCCGCGCTGACCTCTCGCAGCGAAGGTTGAGTGATTCAAAGGCGGCTGAGTCTCGTGGCGGTCCGTGGTGCTCTAGCTGGCCCACACGAGCTTTTTGTGACCCACAGGGCGGCGGAAGAGGGCAGATCTGGGTACGGCTACTCAGGCTCCAAGCCGTCCGGTCCCGCAGACTCCCCGCATGGGGTGGACGCAGACCGAACTGCTCGTAGACGCCGCACTGGCCATCGCCGCCACCGTCGCCGTCGCGATCCTGTGGACGTTCACCCTGGCGTGCGCCGGGCGCGCGTTCATACGGGAACTCGGCCGAGCTCTGAATACGCACAGCGGACCGCCGGCAAGGTCGGACGAGGTGGCTCTTGTCTGCGCGCTGATGCTGGCCTCGCTGGCCAGCCCTGTTCTGCTGATATGGCTGGCCTGGACTCACCACTTGTGGCTCACGGTGGCCGCGCAACTGGCACTGCCGCTGTGCACGCTTGCCTGGCTCCGCCTTGCCCGAAAGCGCTAAGCAGTGAACAGGGACTCAATCTTCAGTGAGAACGCTCAATCTTCGCTGCACGAGGTCACGCGCACCCTCAGTCGAACCGGCAAGCCCGTACACCTAGAATCAAATATGTGTTCGATGATCTGCCCGAGGACCTGCCGCGTCTGGAGACCCTGCGGGTGTGGCACACGCTGTGGCTGACCCGCATCGACGCGAAGATCGCCGCCGTGCAGCAGCGGCAGGCGGAAATCGAGCGCGGCCGGCGCAGCCGTCCCGAGCCGCCGGACTGGACGGTCGAACTCGGCATCGGCGCCGGACGCCCGCCGATCCAGGTCCACGCCGGTGACTGTCATATGGCGGGCAAACGGCACCGGCCGGTCGACCGTGACGAAGCACGCCGCCTCCTCGCCGACGGCCTGCGGCCCTGCACCCACTGCCGCCCCGACACCCAGCTCGACATCCCCGGCTTACCCCGCGGCACCAAGACCCTCCGACACCGTCCCCTGCCGCAAGGACACCAGCGCCATGAGCACTCTCCCGCCCCCACCTCCCATCGCAGACCCCGACCCGTCCGCGTTCGTCTGCCTTGGAAGCCAGGTCGGCCCCTGCGCCGCATGCCAGCGCAAGACCTGGAAATACGGCCACGGCGGCAGCCCCGTCTGCCAGTGGTGCATGGAACCCGTCCTAGAACGCTGGGGACCGACCGCTCGATTCACCAGCACCCGCGCCTGACCGCTCAGCACGCCCGGCACCGCGTGCCGGACCGTCCCGGAGTACACCCGAACGCCACGGCCGTCCGGTGGAAGAGAACTCCGGTGACGTGGCACCTCCCCACCGCCCCAACCGCCGACCCCGACCTGCCGCCCGGCTGGGCAGCGGAGCCGAAATTATGGCGGGGGTTGGCAGTTGTCCGTTTGTCCGCACTGCCGCAAGCTGGAATGCAACGTCACCCCAGCGGTCTCGCGTAGACGGCTGTGCCGTTCCTGCCCTTGATGTATCGGTGGCGGATGCTGCCGCTACCCCGCAAAAGATGCCGCAGATCGACTCGCGTGGCTCGTCGGTCAGTCGGGTGTCTCGCCCGAGTCGGCGGGCTGGGTGACCGCCGCGGACCGCTCGGTGCCGTTGTCGGTCGCGGTCCAGCTGGCCAGCAGGTTCAGGGCATCCTGCTCGGCGGTGTAGGTGAGGAGGAAATGGCTGGGCCGTCGGGGAGGGGGAAGGTTTCGAAGGGCAGGTCGAGGTCGCCGACGACCGGGTGGTGGAGGAGCTTCAAAGGGAGCGGCTACGCGCTGTTGCCATTGGCTATTCCAACAGCTGTCCACCAGGCGATCACTCGGATGGCCATCGCTTCCGGTCGCGCGCCAAGAGGATCGAGACTGAAGTGCTCCTCCACCTCCTGCCGCAGGAATTTACCGATCTCCGTCTCGTTGGCACCGCCACGGAGCCGCTGGAGCAAGGGGGCGAGCATGCAGTCGTACTCGTCCTGCACGTCGTCGGCGACACCGATCGGGTCCCACTTATTGAGCAGATGCCGCAGATCGTTCTCGACAGACGGGCTCCAGGGCTGCATCGCCCCAGATTGCCACCTTGGAAATTCCCGCCGCACCCGCCCCCTTGATCCAAACGAGCGGCCCTATGACGTCTTCGAGTCGTCCTCGTCCTCGTGACCAGGCCTCGAAAGTCACGTCATCTGCTTCTGTTCGTGACAGCCGCTCTGGCGGGCGGGGAGCGGCTGTACGGCCAGCGCATGAGTGGCTTCGACCTCGCCATCGTGGATGAGGCGCACGGAACCGCCGGTGATCTTGGCAGGCCGTGGGCGGCGATCCACGACAACCAGCGGATCCCCTCCGACTTTCGGCTCTACCTGACCGTGACCCTGCGCATCCTCGCCGCGGCCCGCCCGCAGAAGGGCGCGGACGGCCAGGAGGCGGAGATCGCGACCATGGCGGACGACCCGGAGGGCGCGTACGGGGCGTGGCTCGCAGAGCTCGGTCTGAGCGAGGCGATCGAGCGCGAGATCCTCGCCGGGTTCGAGATCGACGTCCTGGAGATCCGCGACCCCTCCCCGTGATCGGGGAGTCGGAGGAGGCGCGCCGTGCGCTCCTGCAGACCGCAATCCGCTGCTTTCCCAGGACAGGCTCATGCTCTACTCGGCGTCGGGACGGAGCCTGTGGTGGCTGCCAGAGCGGCCGATGTCCAGGTCTAGGAACGACGTCAGCGGGGTTCCGCTGTTCCAGAAGCCGAGCAGGTTGATGTCGATCAGACACAGGCCGTGCCGGGCGGCGAAGGCGCGGGCAGGCTTGGTGAAGACACAGGAGGCAACGAAGACGGGAACGTCGGCACCGTGCTCGAGGCGCGCCGTGCCGTTGAACGTCTGGATGTCGCGGCTGCCGACGGTGCGATGCTTGGCGTAGCGCTTGCACTGGATGACGAACCAGCGCCCGTCCGGCAGGAGTCCCATCACGTCGGCACCGAGGTCGCCGGCGCCGCCGACCCGCTTCACGTCTGTGCAGCCATCCCGGCGGCACAGATGGGCGACGAACTCCTCGAATTGGCGATCATCCATCGTCCATACCGTTTCCAGTGAGCGGCGGGCCTGGCGGCCGGCTTCCTCCGCCAGCCGCGCCTTCTCCGCCTGTGCCTCGCGGCGACCGGCGCGCACCATGCGTGCCGCTGCTATCGCGATGACGATGGCAGCTAACCCGACAAGCAGAACCGTGCCCATGAACGCCCCCTCTGCTGAAGTGTCGTTCTGTTGCTCCCCCGCCGTCGGCATGTCCATCCCGCGCAGTCAGCACGGGGGCATCATGGGGCGGATCGCTGACCTGGTGAGGGTTCACCTACCTGCAGACCGTCCCGGTACGCTGACCCCCTTGCGGGGACTGTGTCTGAGGAGCATGGATTTCACCGTTCATCTTCAGCGCTCCACGGCCCCCAGGAATCGGCGATCGTGCCGTCCAGCTCCCAGCCGTATGCAAGGAGCCGGTCAGCCTCGTGCTCCTTGCCCTGAAGGCGTAGCAGGTCGGCTGCCAGGCGGATGGCGTGTTCGTCACCGGTGTCCGCTGACTTGCGTGCCCACTCCACTGCCTCGTCAAGTCGGCCGCGTTCTCGCATCAGGTAGGCGACGCGCTGCAGAGCGGTACGATCTCCGGCGTATGCACCGCGCTGGTACCACTCGATTGCTTCATCGTCGTGTCCTTGCTCGCGCAGGAGCCGGCCGACGCGCCATGCAGCGCCGGCGTCTCCCGCGTCGAAGGCAAGTGCATACCACTTGATCGCTTCATCGATGAACCCCTGCTTGATGAGGCTCGCCGCTCCGCGCCTGAATATCGGGGGCAGATCGACACCCAAGGTTCGCGCCAACGTCAGGGCTGCCTCGGTCTGTCCCTGGGCGAGTAGATTGTCGAGTTCTTCTGCGTGGGGGTTGCGAAGCGCGGACCTTGTGGACGTGCCGCTGAGAGAGGGCCCTGCTTCCGGCTGGGGGCCCATCCAGGCCTGGGGCCGCAGGTGCGGTGCATAGTGGACCATGGCCCACGCCCTCTGTTTGGCGAGGTCGGCCAGCCCCATGTCCGCGGCCCAGCGGAAAGAGTCCAGAGCCGGACCCCAGCGTTCCTGCTGCCACAGCAACTGGCCTGCCCGCAAGGCCGATTCTGCGTCTCCGGCATCGGCGGCCTTCTGATACCACGGCAGTGCTTCCTTCAGCCTGCCGGCCTTTCGGAGGACATCTCCGGCACGGCGCGCGCTCTCGCCGAGGCCGGACGCGGCGGCTTGGCTCTCGAGGTGGAAGGCGACGCGCAGCAGACCACACGATCGTGCGAACGGTGCGAGCGTGCGTCCGGACACTCTGTGCCGCAGTGCGCTCTCCCAGACCGAGGGCGGTATCCGCTGGGTCCGCCGGGTCTGTCTGCCCTGCTGCTCAAGGTAGTCGGCAAGTCGATAGAGGGGGCCTTCGGAGGAGGGCTCCCCTCTGCGGGGGCGCCGCCGTGTCAGCATGCCACGGGCTCCGCGGACGGGTCGGGTGGCGTAGGCGAAGGCTTCCTCAAGCCAGTTCTCCGCAAGGAGATCCCATTCCTGGTCGGAGAAGTAGCCTTCGCAGGCCTCGCCGAGGAACGAGTGGGGCAGGTCGAGCCCGTGCCCCGCTCGTCGGGCGTCCATGGCGGCCAGAACCACAGCCTTGGCGCCAGGTGGCGCTGCCTCGAACCGGGACAGCAGCTCCGGAGCGCCCGCCAAGTACTGGGTGATGTGGCCTTGTTCGGCCCGGTCGCGGGCGTACGCCAAGCGAGGATCCCTGCGGGCCTTCTTCGACAGGTCAAGCATCGCCGTCTCATCGAACGCCGCTGGCACGGTCAGTTCACGGCCGGTGAGGAGAGCCCGCGCCTGGGCGTGCGGGTCCGGGCCACCTGGCTTGGGCTCCACCATGAGGCTATTGCGGTATTCCGGCCAGATTGTTCCCAGCACCAGCACCGGGGCGCGGGCCTGATCTCGCAACAATGCCCTCAGCCCTGCGGCGACCTGCTCACCTACAGCCTGGTCCGCAGTGAACAGGTAATGGTGGGATTCGTTGAGCCACACCACGGTGCGCGATCCCACCTGGGGCAGGTCGGCCAATGCCGCACCCGGCCGCTCGGGATCTATGGGATGCCACAACCGCCAGTCTTCCGGCAGCAGTTGCACTGCCTCCCAACAAGCCCGTGTCTTGCCAGTAGAAGATCCGCCCACCAGCATCACGAGCTGGCTCTCGCCCTGGGCCGCCTTGTGCACCACTTCACCAAGCACCCAGTCATGAGGGCGCGCCACATAGGTAGGAAGATCCGGCACGCCGGGCAGGCGCTGGCTCTCCTCAACCTCAATCGCCCGGTGTACTTCCAGATCAATCGGATCCAGTCCGCCGATCGAGAGCCCGAGCGGACGCTCCAGCCGTGCATCCAGCCACAAGCTGGCAGCTCTCTGAGCTGCCGGTTCCGCTTCACCCCCCGCCATGCGTGTCAGCACAGCCACCAGCGAAACGACGTCACCCTGCCGCGCTGGCAGCACCGGCTGCTTGATGATCCGCTGAATCGTGTCTCGGGACGGCGCTGCCTTCACCATGTCGTCCTCGGCATCCGCATCCCCCAGAGCGGCCGCCATTTCATCCAGCGTCGGCGGACCGGCAGCCAGATAGGACTCGTACAGCAGATCCTTCAGATCCCGCAGCGGCCCCGCCGGAACCACAGGGCGCGGGATCACCCGCATCGATCCGCCCCGCTCCTTGTGCCCGTAGCGACTCATCCAGACATCATCCACTGAGGCACACCCTAATAGCCTCTGTTCAGGCCACCTCCCCCCGTAACGCATCTCTGTTGCATTGCAGAGCCGATCAGCCCGCCGCCGCCACAGTGATCCCAGCCCCTGTACGCATACCCCATCGATGTACTGGCAGGAGACCACCGTGCCCGGCAAGATCCTCACCCGCCGCGAACGCATCCAGCTTGCCTGTGCCGCGGCCACCCGGCCTGCTCTCTGGTGCAGCCCACGAACTCATGCACTGGCTGCTCAACCCTTCCGGCTGAGACCGCAAAGCCTCTGACAGCATGGCCTACTTGGCGTCCTGTTGCTGCGAGCACACGCGGCACAGCTGACCACACCGCCAGCGCACTGCTCTTCTTGCATACCGTCAGCCCGGCAGAGCGCATGTTCCCTGCGCAATCACCCTCCGTCACGACGGCCAGCGCACATCTCACACGCGACCGCGCCAACGGCCGCGTCTGTGGGCGGTGGGGTGAGACGCCAGGGAGCGGCGCTGTCGGTGTCGAGTCCGAGCGCCTGAGCTGTTCGGCCTGGTCGGTGAAGTCGAGTTCCTGAAGGCTGGTCATAGCCAGCTCGACGTCCCAGCGAACTCCAGTCTGGGCTGCACGGTGGCACCAGGTGTAGGCATCGCGCCAGAGGCCCGCGTCAGCCTGTTTGAACTCTTCTCTCGCCGCTCGCACTGCGGTCGCGGCTCATCGCACCCGGCATCTGCCTGCCGTGCAGCGGACGCCTCGTGAGCAGTGCCTCTCCCCCGGCCCGTGCAGGGCGTCATCGCAACCCGGAGTCGAGTTCCCGCAGCAGCCGAGTCTGGGCAACACGCCGGCCGCGCCTGCGGCCAGCTCGACATCCGTTTTGGAGAACGCCATGCCATCCCAATGCCCCGACCCGCAGGCGCACTTGTCTCACCCGCGGCGGCAGCCGCTGCCCGAATCCGCGTCAAACGGGCTGCGCCCCGCCCACGGCGCCATGGCCAAGGTCAGCGTCGCGGAGAACGAGGTCAACCTCGACGCACCCCTCGAGGCCGCCAGGCATCACTGGGCAACACAGAAGGGCCGGACCAAGGCCTCCCGTGGCCGTGTCCGCCAGGTCGCCCGCGAACGCCGTCACAGGCGGCTGCGCGAGATCACCGAGACCTTCTGCAAAGCCATGGCGTCCATCGCCGTCTACAGCCTCATCATCGCCGGCCTCGCCGCCTTCGGCGTGACCCTGACGTTCTTCGCGGTCGGCAACGTCCCCGCCGGACTCACCCTGTGCACCGTCGCTGCGGCAGCCTGGGGCCTCGCCGGCGTTCTGCGCCGGTAGCCCTCACAGAGGGCCCCTCAGGGCGGGCCTGCCGATCACTGGTCGATGGAAAGGCAGGTCGGATCGGATGAATGTTCTGGTGGGTCGAACCTTCGGTGTCTGTTCGTTCACGTCCGTCACAGCCTGGTCACCGGCGCTGTCAACCGCCGCACGGCGGCGGCCAGCAGGCGGATGATCGCGTCTTCCGGTTTGAACGAAAGGGGGCTTTCATGCTGGCCAGGTTGAAGGGTGTGGTGACGGCGGTCGTCGTGGCGGGGGCACTGCTGGCGCCGTTGGCGGCTGCGACGGATGCGGTCGCGGCGTCATGCGCCCGGCACACCACGGGGGTGTGCAAGGCCAACAGCCCGCACCCACGCGGCGCGACGGCGAAGTGCAAGGACGGCACCTATTCCTACAGTGCTCACTCCCGCGGTACGTGCTCCCACCACAGGGGCGTCAAGTACTGGTACCGGTAGACCAGCACGTCCGCCCCCGCGCTCCGGTGGACGCAGCACTGACATGCGCACCCTGTGCTGCTGTGACGATCTCCGAGCGGGCCGCAGCTCACCGCGATCCCTGCCGCCCGAGGCGGGCAGTGCCTGTGCCTGCTTCTTCGAACGTGGTTCGTTGGCGGCTTCAGTGTTCCCCCCGGCGGCCGACCGCGGCTGCGGCAACGAGTTCAGCTGGAGACGCCAGGGGTGAGGGTTGCTCGGGCAGGCGCCGCGTGGCAGGCCGTACCCGTGAGCGTGGCGCGGGTCCCTGCCCGGGCGGACCGGGCAGGGAGCGTGGCGCTACTTGCTGGCTGTAGCAGCAAGGAGTGCGGCTATGGCCGTGAGCCATTCGGGGCTCATTCCGGCGCATCCCGCCACGGTCACAGTGATCACGATAGTGATCACGATGTGATGCCACCGGGTTGCGCCGTGTGTGGCGCACTGGGTCGGGTATGCCTCACAGAGAGGTGCGGTCAACGTACTTCTCCTTCCAGGGTTGCCTGGGGATTGGCCTTCGAGGCAGGTCGGTTGGGAAGCCGTGCGCCTGCTTCGGGGGCCTTTTTGTGTTGCTGATTCCCTACCCACGTGCGGGCTGTGTCTTCTGCGGTCGGAGCTCTGGTGGCGATGCACGGGGGGCGCATATGGGCATGCTCCCCACCATCTGGACGGTTGTGTACGCCGGTCCGGACTGCTGGAGGGGCTGACCTGGAACGCTTCAGCGTCACGACGGGAAGTCAGGCTTCTTTGGGACCTGTTGTCCCCGAGCGCGCAGTTGTGCAGTGAACGCGTGCCTCTGCGCTGCCCAGCACGAGCTGCTGTCGCACAGGATGACAACCTATGAGGATGTAGTGGGGGGGGCGGCCAGCTCCGGCCCGTATCCGGCTGGGAACAAACCAGTCGGCCGCCGTGTCAGACGGCCCGCTGGTCGTCCGTGCGAAACGCCCTTACCAGGAGCGTGTCGGCGACGCGCGGCCCCGGTCCGCCGGGGAGCACCTCGGTAGTGATCCGGGTGAATCCGGCCTCGTCGAGGAGCGTGGTCCACACGTGTTCCTGAAGCACCCAGCGGCGTAGGACGGCCGCCGCGCCGTCCGGTGTCTTCGCACCGATCTCGGTGTGCCGCACGTCGGGGTCGGCGGGCGTGCCGCCGAGGTGATGGGCGAGGGTGGAGAACACCAGCCGTCCACCGGGGCGCAGCGCACGTACGGCTGCGGGCAGCAGCTCGCGCGGTTCGGTGAAGTCGACGGCGCCGAAAACGCTGTAGAGCACGTCGTAGGTGTCGGGGCTGGCCCTGAGGTGGGCCGGCACGTCGCAAAGGGCGAGGTGTAGCTGCGGGGTGAGGTGGCCGTACAGGTCGCCGGCCATGGCGTGCTGGGCGGGCGAGGCATCGACGGCGACGACGCGGGCGGGGTGATGGTGGACGGCCAGATGGGCTGCCTGCCGGGCCGCCCCGGCACCGAGATCGCCTACGCACCGGCCGGTGAGATCGCCGAGGATTTCTGCTCCAGGTCCGCTGGCCTGGCCCCAGCTCCAGTGGAAGCCGCTGGGCACGGCACGGTCGGTGGTGTGCCGGGGGCGGCCGTAGTGGTGCCAGAGGTCTGCGGTGCGGGTCACCCGACCCATCCTGGCGGGTGCTGTCGATCGCGGGGCAGGTTCAGCCGAATCCCACCCGGGGTGATCATGCATGCCCCCAGTGGATGCTCTGGGATTGCGCGGTGACCCGAACTACGGCCTTTTGAATCGCCGGAGTTCCGGCGGCATGCCAGCGGCCCAGATGGTCTTCGATGGCGTCCCAGGGGGGTTGAGGACCGCCCTGCCGGACGATCCAGCGACCATTCTCTTCGTAGAGCGCGGCCCACGATCCGGTCGTGGCATCGATCAGGACGTCCTCGTCTTGCTCGCCCTGCCGCAGGTTCATGTGCTGTGCCTGGGGCGCGGCGAACTGTGCGACGAAGCGGGTGGTCCAGTCGGTGAGGACGTCGGCCCCGATGAGGGCTTCGCGTTCGTTGCCGGCACTGAGGTCGGGGAGCAGGCCGATGGGTCGCGGCAGGTGGGGGCGGGCGAGCATGAAGCTGACCTGTCCGCTCAGTACTGGCCCAGATGCGGTGCCGTCTTCGTGGACGGTCAGGCGGACCAGTTCGGATGCGTTGAGCCAGCCGCCGATGGTCGTCAGGATGTGCCCGCCGGGCCGGGTCTGTTCGAGCCAGGTCGCGGGCACGGTGTGTACAGCGCAGGTGGCGATGATCCGGTCGTAGGGTGCGCCGTGCTCGTGGCCAGCAAGACCGTCGCCAGTCAGCAGAGTGGGAAAGGCGCCGAGTCGGCTGAGAGCGTCTCGAGCTTGCTGGGCGACTCCCTCGTCGTATTCGATCGAGGTGACGTGGTCATCGCCCAGGCGCGCGCAGAGCACGGCGGTGGAGTAGCCGGTTCCGGTGCCGACCTCCAGCACGTTCATGTCCGGCTCTACGAGGAGGTCCTCCAGCATGCGCAGTACGAGCGAGGGGAGCGTGCTGGAGCTGGTGGGTTCGCGCATGATCTCGCCGTGGATATTGGCTGGTCTGATCGTGCCAGCGATCTGTGTGACCAGGGATTCGTCGGCGTAGCAGGCGGAGAGCCAGTCATCCTGGTCCTGAAGTACCGGGGCCCAGGCGGTGGGCGACGTGTGGGGCACTGCGCGGAAGAAGCCGGTGCGCAGGAACTCGTGCCTGGGTACGGCCTCAGCAGCCTTCTTCCACGGGTCCGTGCGCAGGGATCCGTCGGCCGTCACGGCGTCGATGAGCTGTCGCAGGAGTGGTTCGTGGTCGCTCACGATTTCCTTTCCAGTAGATCGGCCAGGGCTGCGCACATGGGCAGTCCGGTCTCGTTCTGTAGCCAGTACCACTGGCCGGAGGGGTTGCATTCCAGGAACCACCATTGGCCTTCGGCGTCGAGAGCGAAGTCGAATGCGCCGAAGAGCAGTCCGAAGTGGTTGAGGTAGTCGTGAAGCGCGATCTCGATCTGCGCGGGGGCGGATACGGGGGTGTAGGTCAGGTGGCTGTAGTCGGTGCGCCAGTCCAGCAGGTCGGAGTCGATCCGGACGCTGAAGATGTGAGGTCCGATCGCTGTCACGCGGACGTCCGCTGTCTTGGGTACGCGCTGTTGGAAAAGGTGGGCGGTGCCGGACACCCGGTCGTCTATGTCTCCGGCAGCCGTCTCGGCAATCTCGACGGTGCAGGAGACGTCGTCGACGTGATAGGCGGGATTATGCAAGGGCTTGTAGATCACCGGGCCGTGGCGCTCGATGAAGGTCCTGGCAGCCTCGGGTTGGGAGGTGATGAGAGTAGGCGGAGTCTGGAGGCCGGCCTGCACCGCGGCGGCGAGGCCGGCCGGTTTGAATTCGGCGTCGCCAATGCGGTGAGGGTGGTTCACATACAGGCAGTCAGGGAGCGCGGCGATCACACCGCCGAGGCCGTATCGGGCTTGGGTGATGGCGAACCGCGCGTCCTGATCGTCGAGGTGAGGGAAGGCGAAGCCGGTTGGGCGGCGGTAGTAAAGCGCGCGGACGTGGGCCAGGTCGGCACTGCGCGTCGGGGTGCTGATGCGTCCCTGGATGCCGTTTTGAGTGATCTCCGCTTCCACCGACAGCGATGCGGGGAAGTCTCCCGAGTCGAACCGCACGACTGGGATATCCCGGTCGTGGAGCTCACTGATCACCACGTCGGCTGTGGGGTCATACAGGCTGGTGACGACCAGCACTGGACGCTGATCGCTCATTGGTCGTTGTCGCTGCCTGTGTCGCTGTCTTGGGTGGAGCCGTTGCCGTCGGGGCTGGTTCCCGTGGCCGGACTGGTGCCGGTGCTGGTGCCGTGGCCGGGCATCTCCATCACCTGGCCTGAGCCGTCGAAGAATATGGCGGTCTGGGTGACAGGGTTCAGCTCTACCCGTGTGTATTCGGGAGCCGATGTCGGGTACGGCGCCATGCGGCTGATGCCCCACGGCTTCGGGGTGTTGATGCCCTGCGGGATGGCTACGCTCGTGGGCAGACGGTCGGAATGTACAAACATCGCGTCTCCTATGTGTGTGGCACGGGCACGTAAAGGGTCCAGGTGGAGGCGGCTCCGCATGGTACGCAGTGCCAGACAGGTGAGCGGGCCGCGCTGCCGGAGCGTTGGAAGGGGCGGCCGGCCCCTGTGTTATGTCTGGCGGATGAGCTGGCCCCTTGCTGGTGGCCCCGACGTTCTGGCCATCGCCTCGCGCTGCTCGCAGCATCTGCTAAGGCCGCCTCCTAGATCCCTGATTAGGCGTCATGTGACTTACCACCCAAGCACCTGTACCCAGGTGGATTCGACGCCAGAGCAATGCAAGAACGATGTAAGTCGGTCCAGGCAAGTGAGCGTTAGCCAAGGCCGGGCATGAAATGGGAAGGAGCGCGGTACCGTGGCCGCGCCCTTCCACTTCGCGGACTCCGGAGCCCGGCATGACCGACCCTCGCAGAGCGCTCCCCAATACCGTGCTGCGTCAGGTGCGCGAGCTGGACTTCCAGATGAGCCGAATGGAGTTCGCCTCGGCGGTCCGCAAGGCTGGCGAGGAGCTGGGCGAGCACGTCGGGTGCCAGACCCGATTAGTGGCAGCCTGGGAAGATGGGGAGGTCGACTGTCCCCGCGCCGTCTACCGGCGGATCCTTACCCAGATGACCGGCCGCAGCATGGCACAACTGGGTTTTCGTACCAGCCCGGCGCCCTCTGCGGGCACGGTGAATACTGTGACCGTGCCACGGGAGGAGAGTGATCCGGTGGAGCGGCGTGACTTCCTGCTCGACGGCGCGGGCGTCGCCCTCGGGCTGCCGTTCGGCGCTGACGACACGTCTCCGGGAAAGATTGGTGCCACCCACGTACGTGCCGTTACCCGGGCCGTGTCCGTGCTGTACGAGCAGGACCACGACCACGGTTCGGCGATGCTGCGCCAGGCCGCCTCACGGGCCCTGCACACCGCCTACCAGTGGTTACAGACCGGAACTTACACGGGGAAGACCGAGCGGAAACTCCGCTCGGCCGTCGGCGCTCTGTCGATCGCCGCCGGGTGGTTGTCGTACGACTCCGGCCGCCCGGGTGACGCTCACTCGCTGTACGGCGAGGCACTCGCGGCCGCACGGATTGCCGATGACCCGGAACTGGAGAGCCATGCATTCGGCTGCCTGAGCCTGCTGGCCAAGGCCCAGGGACGGCCGCGTGAGGCGGTCGCCGCCGCACAGGGTGCGCAGACTGTCGCCCGCCACATCGGTTCCGCCCGGCTGTTGTCCCTGTTCCATATGCGCGAGGCCGGAGGCTGGGCACTCGCTGGTGACGCCGGCGCGACGGATCGGGCGATCGTGAAGTCCCATCGTCTGTATGCCCAGGGGCCCAGCGATGCAGACCCGGCATGGCTGGGCTTCTTTGCACCCGGCGAACTCGCCGGGTTGGAGTCCCTGGCCCGGGCTGATCTCGGACAGCACGAACGCGCCGCCGCCGGGGCCGAGCAGGCCGTCATGCTGCACGGGGGGACATTTGCAAGGAATTCTGCTCTGTACACCGCCGACGTAGCCATCCAACATGCCGTGAGGGGCCGGCCCGAACCGGAGGCCGCCGCCGAGGCCGCGGGCAAGGTCTTGGAATTCCTCCCCGAGGTGCGCTCCGACCGGCTATTGCAAGCACTTCACAATGTTGCGGGTGCACTCCAGCGGCACAACCGCGTCCCTGCAGTCGCAGACTGGATCGAGGAGTACCGAACCATCACCGCCACCGCAGGAGGACGGGCGTGAGCACCCCCAGCACCCACACAGACGTCGTGATCCGCACCTACGGACCCGGCCAGGTCGCACCGCTGGTCGACACGGTCGCCGACCTCTGGGCCGACGCCCACCCCGAGATCGTGGACACCCCTGGCGCCGCCACCGACGGCCTGTCCGTACCCGCGCTGCGCCGTCAGGTCCTCGGACATGTCCACCACCACAGGGAGGGTTTCACGCTGGTCGCGGCGTACGCGCACGGCGCCATGGTCGGCTTCGGGTACGCCTTTCCCTGCACGCCGGAGTACTGGTTCGGCAGCGAACTGCTGCCCCAGATCCCCGAATCTGTCCGCGCCAGTCGTCTGATGGGGCTGTGCGAGCTTGCGGTCACCCCAGCCTGGCAGGGCCGGGGCATCGGTACCCGTCTACACGCCGCACTCGTCACATCGATCAACCCTGAGTGGTCCTCGCTGCTGGTACGTCCCGACAACGCCAGTGGGCGCTCGCTGTACGACAGGCTCGGCTACCGGTACGCCGGCCCGTACCGCAACGAACCCGACGGGCCGGTCTATGACCTTCTGCTCCTCCGGGTTGAATCTGCTGAGGGTTTGCCGGAACCAAGATGCTGATTTGCCTTGGGAGTTGCCCGGGGAATGGGGTAGCAGAGCGGACTCCTTCTGAAGCGTGTTGCCAATCGGTCGGCGCAGACGCAATGACCATGCTGGGGCAGCTCGACTGCCAGGTGTCACTTCGTAGTTCAGCAAGCAGCGACATGGCTCGCCTCGCTCGTTGGGGCTCGACCAGTACAGACAGCGCGGGTCACAGCCCCCGGCCTGCACGAGTGATCAATCTGACGCCGTTGTGTCCCAGCGGCCCAGTTTCCGGCCCCTATCACCAGCCGATGCTGACGCCCATTCAAATGCGGCACAACGACTGAGCTTGGCCGTCAGGAGCCACGGCTTGCTTCCCGGAAAGCCCTGAACCCGCCATTTCCACAACCGTGATCACGCCGCGCCAAACGCAGTGGAGGTTAAGGCCGTAGCCCGGTAGGGGCATCGTTATAGCAGGACAGCACGGGCATCAAACAGAGTTCTCTACCAAGGAACGAACCGCGGGCAGGCCATCGCGCGCCTTCAGGCTCGGCTTTACTACCTCGAATTCCACTTACATCGTTCTTGCATCGCGCTGGCGTCGTATCCGCCGCTGGCCTGCTGGTTGCGTTGTCACCACGTGACGACCGACCAGGGAGGCGCCGTGGCAAGCGCGGCGGTAGGAGAGCATTACCGGTCTTCGGACCACACCAGCGACGTGATGGACACGCGGTTCGCGATCGCCCCTCGCTCCGGTGACGCTCCACCCCGCGTACAGGATGCATACCAGGTCGGGGTCATGCGCCGGGCCGTGGCAGCCAAACTCAGGTGCTACGGCCTGAACATGCTCATCGACGAAGTGCTGCTGATCGTCTCGGAGCTGCTGACAAACGCAGTCCTGCACAGCGGCACCCGCCAGATCACTCTGAGCCTCCGCCTCGAGCACGGCGTCCTGCACATTGCTGTCGCCGACGGTATGCCGGGCAGCGCTCGGCGCAAGGACGTTGACGGCAACGCCGAATCGGGGCGTGGTCTGGCTCTGGTTGATGCCTTGGTCCAGGAGAACGGCGGCAGGTGGGGAACCAGCGGCGACGGTTCGGAGACCTGGTGCAGCCTCGTCGTACCGCCGGAGCAACCCTGACCGTGACCACCCTGCCCCGTCGCGCTGGCTGGCCTCGTCCCGTGTGACAGGCCGCCGCTCGGTCGGTCCCGCGGACCTCGGTTCCGCAGTGTCCCGATGTGACCGTCGAATCGACTTCGGTAGCCCTTTCCCGCTTACGTCAGAACCCGACTGTTGAGGATCTTCAATGTCGTCCCGTCGCATCTCTCATCGCCGCAGGCGAGGCCGTCGTCCCGAGGAGGACCGCTTCCTGCTCGGCGCGGTCAGCGGTGTGCTGATCTTGCCGCTGGTGAGCGTGCTCGTCCTGCTCGGCGTGACGCTGTTGGCTGCGTGGCTGTACCGATTAGGCCCCGTGCAAGTCGTCGTCGCGGTGTCCGGCAGTGTGCTCGGGGCGGTGCTGGTCGGCCTCGTCCGCGCGCGGGCGGTGGCCGCGGTTCTCCAGGGTCGGCTCGAGGCGGAGTTTCAGCGGGTCGCGGAGGCGGTGGGCGCTGCTGAGGCGACGATGGTCTGGACGGCGGATCAGCTGTGTCAGGGGGTGCGGCCGCCGCTGCCGCTGGAGCCTGCGTCGGCCGGCGAGGGTGCGGTGGGCAGGGTTGTCGATCTGGTCGGCCAGTTGCATGTGCAGGGTGCGGGTGCGTTGTTGCGGGTGCATGACGATTCGCAGGCGGCGTTGCTGGTCGACATGCATCGCAGCTTGACCCGGCGCCAGCACGTTTTGATCGACCAGATGCTGGAGTACTTGACGGGGTTGCAGCGGTCGACCGACGACCCTGTGCTGCTGAATTGGAGTTACGGGACCGATCATTTGGCGACGCGGCTTCGGCGGATGGTGGAGAGCGTGTCCGTGGTCCTGGGCGGTGCTTCTCTGCGGGAGACGCGGCAGCCGGTGCAGGTGGCGAAGGTGCTGCTGGGTGCGAAGTCGGAGGTGGTGAAGTACCCGCGGGTGCAGTTGGTCAACGGTGAGGTCGGGACGGTGTTCGCGCTGCCTGCGCAGGTGCATCCGGATGTGGCGCATCTGCTGGCCGAGTTGATCGACAACGGGCTGGATCATTCTGATCCGGCGACCCCGGTGATGGTGCGGGCGCAGAAGGTGGCGGCGGGTCTGTTGATCGAGGTCGAGGACCGGGCGGTGCTGCCGATGGATGCCGGGAAGAGGGCGATGCTGAATCATCTCCTGGCGCATCCCCGGCAGGCTGATGTGGCGGGGATGGTGCGGGCGGGGTGCTTCGGGCTGATCACTACGGCGAAGATCGCCGCCCGGCATGGTCTGCAGGTCGAGTTGGTGGTGAACGCGATGGGTGGGACCACCGCCCACGTGGTCATCCCTGAGCGGTATCTCGTGCCGATCGAGCCGGCTTTCGGCACCGTCACGCTCCCTGCCGCGGCGCCGGCCGCCGTGGCGGGGCCCTCCCCCGCCGGTGCCGGGCGGCAGCAGGCGGCACGGTCCGCGCCGGGCCCGGGCGGCCGCGGTCCGCAGCAGCTGGCGGTGTCCGGTGGTGACGGCCCGCTGCCGAGGCGTCAGCGGGTGGCCCGGCCCATGCCGGACGCCAGCGTTACCCCTGCGGCACCGGCCCGGGCGGCGAACCCTCAGGCCGCAGCCGAGTGGCGAACCGGCCTGAGCACCGGACTCACAGCAGGCCCGGCTCCGGGCGCCGCCCCAACCACCAAATCCTGACCTCCCCTCCCCCTTCTTTCTCGCTCTTGTTTGGAGTGATTTCGCCATGGCTCACGACATGCACGACACAGGTTCTTCCGCCGTGTCCGCCGACGCAGTCCGGGGGCAGATCTCGCGGCTGCTCGAGGAGTTCGTGAAGGACACCCCCGGCGCCACGGATGCCCTGCTCGCTTCGCGGGACGGCCTGCCCCAGGTGTTCTGCTCGCACATGGAGATCGGCTGGGTGGACCAGCTGGCCGCCACGTTTTCCGGGATGGCCGCGCTGGCCAAGAGCGTGGCCGGGCCGATGGGTGCGCAGCTGCCTGCGCGGCAGGTGCTGGTGGAACGCGACGACGCCCTGTTCCTCCTCACGGACGCCGGTACCGGGCACGCCTTCAACAAGGGCGGGGGGACGGTGCCCACGGTGCTGGTGGTGCTGGCCCGTACCGACGCCAACATCGGCACGATCGCCTACAGCGTGGGCCGGCTGATCCAGAACTTCGCCCCGTTCATGACGACCCCCGTGCGTGCCCGCCACGGCCAGGACGGTGGTGGCGAGTGAACTCCCGTACCGTTCCGGGGCCGTTACGAGCCGTGCAGGCGGACGAGACGGCGACGGTCGTGCGCCTGCACGCGGTCACCGACGGCCGCACCCGCGCCCGCCACTCCTTGAGCCTGCACACCGTTCTGGGCCCGGGCCGACGCGCGCCGCGCCCCGGGCTGCCCGCGGAGAGTGTGCGGATCGTTCAGCTGTGCCGGCAGAGGCGGCGGCCGCTCGCCGAGCTGGCCGGGATGGCCGGCCTGCACGTCGCCGCGGTCCGGGTGCTGGCCTCGGACCTGATCGACGCGGGCGTGCTGACGGTCCCGGTGCCGGACGTGCCGTCCGGTCAGGGCCCCGACGTGCAGATGCTGCATGCGGTGGCGGCCGCGCTGCGGCTCAAGTTCCCCGACGCTGCCGCGAAAGCCGGGTGACCCGCATGCCGGTCCAACCGCAGGGCCCGGAGCGTGCAGTGGTGAAGCTGGTGGTGGCCGGAGGGTTCGGTGTCGGCAAGACCACCGCCATCGGCGCCATCAGCGACATCCCGCCGCTGCGGACCGAGGAGCGCCTGACCGCGCAGAGCGAGCCCGTCGACAGCCTGGACGGCGTTGAGGCCAAGACGACGACCACGGTCGCCTTCGACTTCGGCCGCGTCGGCTGGGACCTGCCCGACCCCGTCGAGCTCTACCTGTTCGGCACCCCGGGGCAGCCGCGGTTCTGGAGCTTCTGGCACCACCTCGCCGAGGGAGCCTTCGGCGCCGTCGTCCTGGCCGACACCCGCAGACTCGCCAGCAGCTTCCCCGCAGCCGACTACTTCGAACAGCTCGGCCTGCCCTTCCTCATCGCCGTCAACCGGTTCCCCGAAGCTGCCCCGCGCAGCCTGGGCGAGATCCGCGAGGCCTTCGACCTCGACGACGACGTGCCGGTGCTGTTCTGCGACGCCCGCGAACCCGACTCCGTGGCCGGCGTCCTTCTCGCGCTGGTCCAGCACGTGCTGGACACCGCACCCGCCGCCCCTACCGCCCTCCTGGACGCATGATGACCTTCCACCCCGGCCACCCCACCACCCCCACCCCACCCCCACCGGCACCGCCCTCCGCGTGGCGGGCCGTCGAACGCAGGCTGGAGGTGTTCACCGCCGACCCGCGCACCGAACTCACCGACATGGCCACCCGCCTGACCCGCCTGCGGGAACTCGACATCCGCCTGCACGACCACGAGGACCTCGACGCGCTGGCCGACACCATGAGCGAACGCGCGGGATTCCGCTACGCGATGGTGAACGCGTTCAGCGAGGAACAGACCTTCATCGGCCTGCGCAACCCCCCGAGTGAGGCGGGCTATCCCCTCGTCGGCCGCACCATGAGCCGCGGCCACGGCTACTGCCCCGAAGTCGTCCAGCGCAGACTCGGCCTGCCGCTGCCGAACGTCGCCGCCTCCCCCCGCTACGCCAGCAACCATGTCTGCGACGCCATCGGCATCCAGAGCTACTTCGGCGAGCCCGTCATCGACGCCGCCACCGGCCTGGTCCTCGCCACCGTCTGCGTGATCGACACCGAACCACGCACCCTCGACGACGCCCGCCGTCTCCAAGCCGTCGTCAAGGACGGCGCCCGCGCGGCCGCCGACCTCCTCCACATCCCCACCCCCCTGCCCTGACCCCGCCCGCGGCCGGGTTCCCACACCGGCCCCGGCTTCAACCGTCACGGTCACCGCCGCTGCCGTGGCCGCAGCCGCCCGCCCAGCAAGGAAGGAAAGGGGGGAACCACTCGTGCCTGTGCCCCGCACGCCCGCCACCCTCGACAGGTTTCTCACACCCGCCCACCAGGCGTTATGGGCGGACGCCGACGCCTTCGCCCAAGAGGAGGTCCTTCCCTTGGTGGAGCGCATGGAGAGCGCGCCGAGCCGCGTCGACCGGAAGATCGCCCGGCTCATGGCCGGCCGCCGCTGGTTCGGCGTCACCGTCCCCACCGCGTTCGGCGGCATGCAGGCCGGACACGTCGCCAAGACGATCCTGATCCACCGCCTCGCCCGCGTCTCCGGCGCGGCCGCCGCGATCCTCCAGGCCGGTCTGATCCCGGTCGCAGCCCTCCTCCACTACGGCAGCGACGACCAGCACGCCGCGCTGCTGCCCGGCGTCGCCGACGGGAGCGTGCTGATGTCGATCGCGGTGACCGAGCCGGACCAAGGCGGCCACATCGGCGGCATGACCACCAGCGCCGAGTGGGACGGCAAGGCCTGGGTGCTGTCCGGGACCAAGGCCCATGTCGGCAACAGCCACCTCGCCGGCCTCAACGTCGTCGTCGCCCGCACCGCCCCGCCCGGCGCCCGCACCTCCCAGGCCCTCACCGCGTTCCTCGTCCGAACCGACCAGCGAGGCGTGCACGTGCATCGCCACACCAGCAAGCTCGGCCTGCACGGCTTCAGCTACGGCCTGATCAGCTTCGACCGCGTCCGCATCCCACCACAGAACATCCTGGGCGAGGTGGGACAAGGCTTCGACATCGCCCAGTCCAGCAGTGTCCTGTACGGAAGACCCAACCTGGCCGCGGTCAGCCTCGGCCTGCACGAAGCGGCCGTCGCCCTCACCACACAGCACGTCAGCAACCGGCCCCGCTACAAAGGGGCGGTCGCCGACCTCGGGGTGGTCCGTGACCGGCTCGGCCGCATGTCCGCCCGGGCGATCATGGCCCGGATCCTGGCCTACCACGCCGTCGACATGCTCGACCGCGGCCTGCCCTGCGACATGGAACTCATCGCCGCCAAGGCCATCGGCCATGAACTCGCAGCCGAAGCCGGCCGGGACGCCATGGAACTGCACGGCGCGAACGCCCTCACCGAGGACTACCCCCTCGAGCGCATCTGGCGCGACATGCAGACCACCTACGCCCCCGCCGGAACCGGAGAAGTCCAGCGCATCCGCCTCGCGCAGAACCTCCTCCACGAACACGGCCACCCCGGCGAGGAGACCGACCACACGCAGTGGTCCGTCCGCCTCGCCCACCTCACCCGGCACGCCCGAGCAGACCCGGCGCCCGCCCTGTAAAGCCCCCGCGCACGGCACCCCCGTACATCCGCATTGCCGTGCGCGGGCCCCCAGCCCCGCCGCAGGCCAACCGTCCAGGCCAGGGCTGCGGCGGGGCTCACACCCCCACGCCCCTGTCCGTCCACCCCCTCCTCAGAGGAACGCATGAACATCACCGTCCGCCATGACGCAGGCCGCAGATTCGACGACCTGGCGCAGCGCGTTGAGGCCGTCGCCGCCGAAACCGCCCCGCTCGTCGAAGCGGTGACGGGACTGGTACTGCCCGACAGGGTGGTCATCCGGACCATGTCCCCGCGTGCATGGCTGAAGGCGCACCAGCGCCGCAGCGCACGGCTGCTGCGGGCCGAAGCCCGCGAACTGCGCGCACCTCGAAGGCGCAGGCGCCAGGCGAAGGTACAGCACTACACCCAGTGCAACGGCCGGCACCGGATCTGGCCCCTGATCGGCGCCCAGGTCGTCGACTTCCGCCCGGGCCGGTTCGAGCTGGTGATCCTGCCCCAGTCCATGCGCGAAGCCGGCCGGCTCAACGACCAGGCCGTGCTCACCAAGGTCATCTGCCACGAGCTGACCCACATCGCCCAGCACGCCACCGACCACGGTGCGATGTGGCGGCTACAGGACAGCTACTACCCGGAGCTGCGGGGCATAGCCGAGCGCGACTACGGCTTCCTCGTGGAAGGGCACGCCTACTGGGCCGACCGGCAGATCACGACGAAACTCCTCGGCGCCCCGGTGTCGCTGAAGGAGATCAACCCGCACGCCACTCACCGCTACAGAGACCTTGCCGCAAACCCTCACCGCACCGAAATGCTGGAGTACTTCACCAGGGCCGTCGACAGCGTGGAGGAAATCGTCACCACGCACGGCCTCGATGCCTTCAACAAGGTCTGGCACCGTCCCGACCTCGTTCCGACCCGCGATGAGGCCAGCACACCCATCGGCTGGATGCAGCGCTTCGGATGACGGGGCGTGCCGCCCTCTGACGTCCCTCGCCAGGCACCCCCATTGCCCAGCGCGGGATACCAGCCCGGCGCGGGGACGACTGTTTGACGCGCCCTCCTCTGCGAGCGCGCTACAGCCGCCCCGCGCCGGGTGAACCACCGAGAGCTTTCCGCGACGCAGACCAAGGACAACAACGGTGCAGCCCGACCATCCCGCCTTCCTCTTTCCTGGCGCAGCACCCCCTCAGCCCTCTCGTTCCCCGGACCGGACCCTGGTCCAGGGCGGGGCAGGGGGCCCAAGCCACCACGCTGATTCCCCTGACCAAGAGAGTGCTGCGCTCACACCGCCCGTCTTCGACAGCGTCGAAGGCACATCCGAAACGAACCAGTGCCGAAGGTGTTGTCCTGCCAATTCCGGCGGTGCAACGATCGCGGCCTCCCTGAGTGCTGCGGGGACGGTGGCTCGGTGAAGCCGCTGCTGTGGCGGGGCATGCGGGTTCCGTACCTCACCTCGTGGACCGCGGAGCACGTCCCCCAGACGCGCATCATCAAAGTCCCCGGCCCCCGCGGCCAACGCATCGGCTATGTGGACGAGAACGAGATGGCCGACCGACGCCTGGAAGCGCTGTGGGTACGCACCGGCCTCGCCCAGGGCTGCGGCCGACCGGACTTCCTGCGCAACAATTCGCACCGGCAAAAGCTGGCGATGCGCAACGACCTCTGCCAGCTGTGCGGACAATGCGTTCTCGGATGGTTCAGCAAAGGACGCACCCTTCAGCTGGTGGGAGGCACCACCCCGATCTACGAAGGGGAAACCACCACTGCACCGCCCGTGCACCCCCTCTGCGCAGTAGAGGCGACGCAAAACTGTCCGCCTCTGCGGCGCGGCTATGCGGCCGCGCTTGTGAAGCGTTCCGTGCTGTGGGGTGTGGCTGGCATCGTCCATGACCCGAAGACGCTGACTCCTCTCCCTCACCCCGGGAGCCGGCCCGGCGAACTCCAGCATGTCCACATCGGGGACAAGGAGATCCGCTGGACACTGGCCAGCTTCACCGTGCACAGCGTCCACGGTGTCGCGTCCGTGTCCCCTGCCGAATTGCAGGCCATGGCGGAAGCAGACACGCACCGCGCATCTGCCAATGGCCAGCCGGTCCGGTAGTTCCCCCCTCGCTTGACCCTTCCCCGAAGGAGAGAGCTTGCGTACGGCTACATCCACGATCGCCTGTCCGAATCCTGTGCGACGTTCCGTCCGCAGGACGGCCAGCGCCCCTCACGCCAGCCGCGCGGCAGCGGCCCGCAGGCCCCCGCGCGCAGGCGGCCTCTGCAGATCCTGAGGCGTTTGCACGTTCTGCTGGCCGCGCACCACGGCCGTCATGCCGGCGGTGTTCTCGAAGAAAGCCAACGCCGCACCCTCAGACTCCCGCCCCGGCCTGCTGCCGGGCCACGTCCTGCCCCTGGCGCAGGACGGGGCGGGCTCCAACTTCCCGTCGAGCACGGCCCCGCGACCGCACATGCAGCAGCCTCCCCGCGTTGCAGCGGAATGGCAGCCGAGCCCGGACCGGGAAGCACGCGCTACTCCAACACCGCTCACTAGGAGGACGAGATGTTCCTTCCCTATCCCGTGATCGAACAACTCGATGACACCCAGGTGGCCACCTGGGAGAAGCACTTCGCCGGCGCCGAACACGAACGGCCCCGGGCGATCGAAGAGGGTATCTGGCGCCGGACGCAGGACCCAGCGAACGCCGTGCAGTCCGGATGGTCCGAGGACGAGCAGGGCCGCCGCCGCATCGTGCACTACCGCTACCGGTTCGACCTCGACTACACGTTCCCGGTGCCGCGGCTCGTTCTCTCGGACCTGTACCTGTACGCGTCGGTCCTCGCCCCGAAGGCCGAGATCGGCGAGTACCGCGACAACGTGTGCTCCTGGCTCGCCGAAGGCGGATGGCGGCAGGTCGATGACGCCATGTGGTCGAAGGGCGACCTGCGGGTCACCGTCACCCCGTACCACACGCACCCGCAGGACGAGCGAGCCTCGCGGGAGACGCCGGCCGGGTTCTGCTCGCTCGACGTGGTGTTCGTCTCCGAGGACTTCGCGGTGACGCGCAACGTGCGACAGATGCCGTGGAACGTCCTGGCGGGCGGCACCCGCATCAAGGACGAGCGCGGCAACCCCACCTACGCCGACGACCTGAGCGAGCTGAAGAACTACCTGCCGTTCCAGATCGAGCTCGGCTGCGGCACGAGCGTAGAGGCCGGGGTGCCACCTCTGCACTTCCTGCACCAGGCATACCGGGTCACCGAGCGGACCGACAACGTCATGAAGCAGACGCACCCGTTCATCCTGAGCCCGCAGAAGGACACGCTCGTGCGGGAGATGCTGCTCGACGCCACGGCGAAGGCGGACGAGCTGGTCACGATGTTCCGCGTCAGCTTCCTCGCCGAACCGACGGCTGCGCACCACGCGCTCAAGGCCCTGCACGACGCCGGAGTTTTCGTCGGCCCGGTGATGCAGCACAACTTCGATCTGCTCGCCGCACGGGCCGGGCTCGCGGAGCACTTCGTGCGCCGCTACGACCAGAAGATCCCGCCGGTGCCGTTCCACCCCGAGGCGAAGGCGCTCCTGGTCGTCGGCCTGCACGCCGATCGGCGGTCGGTCCAGAAGCGGGCCCGCGAGCGCGGCATGAAGGTCTTCTACATCGACACCGAAGGTCTGGAGGAGTTCGGCACGTACATGCCCTACCCGCTGGAGGGCCCGCAGGACGGTGACGTGATCGTGAAGGCCGAGGCCATCCCCACGCTCATCGAACTGTGCCACCAGCTCGGCGTGACCGTCCCCGTCGCCCAGGCTGCCGCCTGATCGGCACGGTTTCCCGGGGCCGCGCACGGCGCTCGCGCGCGGCCCCCTCCGTGAGCACACCCGAGAAGGGACTCCCCCAAGTGGATCGGTACGCGCAAAACCGTGAGCGGCTGCTGACGTCATCCAGGCCCATGCCGGACTTCGAGGTCGTAGGAACACAGGGCCCATGGCTGCACCTTGCGGGCGGCGACCGGATCTTCGACGGATCGAGCGGGCTGCTCTGCACCAACGTGGGCCAGAGCAGCCCCAAGGTCCACGCCAGGATCGAGAGGCAGTTCTTCCGCTACTCCTTCGGCGGCGCCGCCGTCGTCCAGCCCCACATCCAGATGGAACTGATGGAACGTCTGTGCCGCGCCGTGGGCCGACCTGACGACTCCGTAGCGCTGACCACGTGCGGGACGCTCGGCGTCGAGGTGGCCCTGGGCCTGGCGCGGAACATCACCCGGGTACGTAACGGGAAGCGGCGCGGGGACATCCTGACCTCGACCTTGAGCTACCACGGGATGTCGGCCCTCACCCTCGCCCTGGCCGGCAACCACGCCCGCAGGCCCCGCCCGCAGGACGCTCTCGGCCTATGCCCCGGCTTCCCGGCGCCCTACCCGCCGACGCACCCTCACACGGACCGCGACTGCGACGCCTCGTGCGCCAACGAGATCGCGAAGGAGATCGACCGCCGCGGAGCTGAGCACGTCGCCGCGGTACTGATCGAGCCCATCAACGGGACCACGGGCGGCGGCTTCGTGCCGCCCGACGGCTACCTGCGGCGGGTCTCGGAGATCTGCCGAGAGCGGGACGTCCTGGTGATCCACGACGAGGTACTGACCGGAATGTGGCGCACCGGAACCCCGCTCGCCAGCCATCACTGGGACGGCTGCGAGCCCGACATAGTGATCCTGTCCAAGGGGCTGGGCGCCGGATACACAAGCGTCGGCGCGGTGCTGGTGTCACCCGAGATGGCCCAGTGGGTCCGGCACGCGGACTCCGACCCGCTGCCCGCAATGGGCACCATGGCCACCCATCCCCTCATGGCAGCCGCGTGCCTGGGTGTCCTGGACGAGCTGGAGGAGATGGACTTCGTCGCCTTCGCAGCGCGCGGCCACCGCCTCGGGGAGGCCATGACGTCGCTGAGGGGTGTCGGGCCGGTGCTGGACATCCGCGGGCGGGGATTCCTCTACGGGGTGGAGGTCGCCCCGGGAAAGCTCTGGCCGGTGATGAAGGCCGTGGAGGACCGAGGCGGGTTCTTCTACCCGTTCACCGGCGCCGGGGAGCCCGAGAGCGAAGGGCTCGTCGTCGCGCCCCCGCTGACGTCGACGGACGAGGACATCGAGTTCCTGTCCATCGCGCTGTCCGGCGCGCTGGACGCCGTGAGCTGAACCGTCGGCGCCCCGACCTGACTCGCGTCACCCGATCGAACACTCCAACGAACCCGTGAGCAGCCCGACTTGGGGCGTGCTCGCCAACCGATAGCGTCTGGATGCCCACCGAAGTCGGTGTGCCCCCGACGAGACAAGGACGACCTGCAATGCGTGTTTCCGTGATCGGCTGCGGTCACCTCGGCATCCCGCACGCGGCGGCGATGGCCGAGCTCGGCCACGAGGTCATCGGCGTGGACGTCGACCAGGCCAAGGTCGATCGGCTCAACGCCGGCGAATGCCCCATCTACGAGACCGGCCTGCCGGAACTGCTCGCCCGCCATACCCAGAGCGGACGGCTGCGCTTCACCACCGACATCCGCGAGGCCGCCGACTTCGCCGAGCTGCACTTCATCGGTGTCGGCACTCCCATCGACGCGGACGGCCGCTCCTACGACACCGCACAGGTCTTCGGCGCGATCCGTCAGCTCGCTCCCCACCTCGACCGCGCGTGCACGATCGTCGGGAAGTCCACCGTCACCGTCGGCACCACCATCCAGGTCACCGCCCTCGCGCAGCGCCTGGCCCCCGCCGGCGACCGGGTCGACGTCGTATGGAACCCGGAGTTCCTGCGCGAAGGCCACGCCGTCGAGGACACCCTTCGCCCGGACCGGCTCATCGCCGGCGTCTCCACCGCGGAGGGCGAGAAGGCGATCCGCGCGGTGTACGCCGGGATCATCGACGCGGGCGTGCCGATCTTCGTCACCGACCCGCAGACCGCCGAACTGGCCAAGGGCGCCGCGAATACGTTCCTCGGTTTGAAGATCAGCTACATCAACGCTGTCGCCGACATGTGCGAGGCCGCGGGCGGCGACGTCTCCCAGATCGTGGACATCCTCGGCATCGACCCCCGCATCGGCGCCGGGGGCATGCGGCCCGGGATCGGCTACGGCGGCGGCTGCCTCCCCAAGGACGTCCGGGCCTTCACCGCCTCCGCCCGGCAGCTCGGCGCCGAGCAGGCCGCGGCCCTCCTGCGCGCCGCCGAGGAGATCAACGAGCACCGCACGGACGTCGCCCTCGGGCTCATCACCCGTGCCTTGGGCGACCGCCCCATCAAGGCCGCCCGGATCACCGTGTGGGGCGCCGCGTTCAAGCCCGGCACCAACGACGTACGCGATTCTCCGGCCCTTGCCCTCTGCCAGGTACTCCAGCAGGCCGGCGGCGTCGTCACCGTCCACGACCCGCAAGCCGTGCCCACGGCGATGGTCCGCAACCCGGAGCTGGACTACACCGACGACCTGGCCGCCTCCCTCGACGGCGCGGACCTCGTCGTCCTGGCCACCGAGTGGCCCGAATACCGGCAGGCCGTTCCCCACACCTTGGTGGACCGCCCGGCCAACCCCCTGCTTGTCGACTGCCGGACCACCCTCGACCCTGAGCCCTGGCGAGCGGCAGGATGGACTGTTCGCCAGCTCGGGCGGCCGGGGAAGTAGAACCGGGCCGCGCCATGAGCAGCAACGAGGTTCTCCTTCGCCGGGCCTTCGCCGCCGACGCATGCGCCGCGGCCGATGTGTGGCTGCGCTCCTACGCCGCGGCGCTGCCGAACGTGCGCTGCGCACACGACGAACGCGACGTGCGGGACTGGTTCGCCCACGTGCTCGTGCCGCAGTACGAGACCTGGGTCGCCGTCACCGGGAACAGCGTGGTGGGCCTGTTGGTGCTCAAGGGAGAGGAGGTGAAGCAGCTCTACCTCGAACCGGGATGGCGCGGACGGGGCCTCGGCGACCGGTTCATGTCCCTGGCCAAACAGCAGCAGCCTGACGGCCTGTCACTGTGGACGTTCCAGGTCAATGGCGCGGCCCGGCGTTTCTACCGGCGGCACGGCTTCACCGAGGCCGAGCGCACCGACGGTCAGCGCAACGACGAGCGCGAGCCCGATGTCCGCTACGTCTGGCAGCCGCAGACATAGCCGCTTCCCGGCCGGACGATGACGGCGGTCACCCGAACACCGGGTGGCCGCCGTCCCGATGGGGCCTGCGGGACTACGGTGACGCACATGACGATTCTGATCGTTGGTGGGTCCGGCTTCCTGGGGTCCGAGCTGGTCCGGCAGGCGAGTGCGGCGGGACACACGACAGTCGCGACGTACACGACCAAGGCGGGAACCGCCTCACCAAGCGCGTGGCGCCCGCTCGATCTGCGGGACACGGGAAGCCTGGACGCCATCATGGCCGAGGTGAACGCGCGCGTCGTCATCAACGCATCGAGCGGCGGGGCCGACTGGGCAGTTACGGCAGAAGGCCCCCTCCAGCTCGCCATAGTCGCAGCGAAGCGCGGAACCCGCATGGTCCACATGTCCACCGACGCGGTGTTCTCCGGCGCCGATCGCGTCCACTACGACGAGTCCTGTCTCCCGGACCCCGTCACCCCGTACGGCGCAGCCAAGGCAGCCGCGGAGACCGGGGTACTCGCGGTGCACCCGAAAGCCGCCGTCGTCCGCACGTCGCTGATCATCGGCCACGGGCGTTCCGTGCACGAGCGCCTGGTCCACCAACTCGCCGCTGGTACGGTCGACGGAGCCCTGTTCACCGACGACATTCGATGCCCGGTCCACGTCTCAGACCTGGCCGCCGCACTGCTGGAACTGGCGCTGAGCGGCACTGTGGGAATCCACCATGCCGCGGGATCCGATGCCCTGAGCCGCCACGAACTCGGCGTCCTCATCGCAAGGCGCGACGGTCTCGACGCCTCCCGGCTGCCCGCCGGCCTCCGAGCCGAGAGCACCGTTCCCGGAGCTCTTGACGTGCGTCTCGACAGTCGGACGACCCAACGGTCTTTGCGCACCCCCCTGCGCGGCGCCCGGGAGTTCCTTCGCCTCCGGGAGGACGGGCATCGTTCCCACCGCTGACCATCCATGTCCACGGCGCAAACTTCTACGACGCCACGACCAAACTGAACTCGGGCAGCAGCGGGCCCATCACTGTGAAGCTGGCCGACTTCCCCCGTTGCGGAAGGCCACATGGCTACCCGAAAACCAGCGGATGGACGACCGTTTCCCGGGCGGACACGGCAACAACGGCATGGCCCACGAAATCGGCTCCGTCCTGGCATTGCTCGCCCTCGGCGCACGCCGCGCTATCACCGTGAACGACCGCGCGGGGCCCGGCCTCCTCGATGGCGCAGCCGGGATAGCGCTGGCAGTTCATAGCGCCGCCAGTGCCGTGCCACCACGCAACGGCTGGGACGCCTGCCTGCTCATCGCGTAAGCCCGAGAGGAGCTGGATGGCTCCCGGCCGCTGGCAGCAACACAACATCACCTTCACCGACCGGCAGGCCGCGCGGCGAGCCGCCGCCGACCGCATCGCACCGGTGCTCCTTGAGGCGGAAGGCGACCAGCTCACCGGCTGGTGGTTCATGAACAAGCAGCCTTGGCCACTGCGGTACCTCGCCGACCGCCCCGCCCCGGCCGTGAAGGCGATACTGGACAACCTGGTCCGCGACAACATCGCGCAGTCCTGGACGACCGGCATCTACGAACCGGAGACCGACGCATTCGGCGGCGCCGCCGCGATGACGGCCGCGCACACCCTCTTCCACGAGGACAGCCGCCACCTGCTCGACTACCAGCCAGCGCCACGGAAGTTGGGCCGCCGTGAGACAGCCGTGCTGCTGATGAGCAGCCTGATGCGCGCCGCGAACCTCGACTGGTTCGAGCAAGGAGACGCCTGGGCCAAGGCTGCTGCTCTGCGCCCGGACCCCGGCGCGCCCCTCCCCGAGCGGTCCGTCGCCCTGCCAGCGGCCATGCAGACGTTGATGTCCGCCGAAGCCCGCAGCCTGTGCCGGGAAGGCGGCCCGCTCGACGGCCACACCGAGTGGATCGCCGCCTTCGAGCGCGCCGGTACCACGCTGGCCTACCTGGCCGTCCAAGGGGAGCTGACCCGCGGTGTGCGCGCGGTCATCGCCCACCACGTGATCTTCCACGCCAACCGTGCAGGTCTGCCCACCGCAGATCAGCACACCCTGTTCCACACGGCACGAGAGGCAGTCATGAGATCAAGTGGCAACACCGCGTCCACGGCAGCGACCGGTTCCCAGGCCGCTAGCGTCGGGGCAGTGAACACCGTCCCGCTCACCACGTCCGAGGCCGAGGCCACCCGGCTCCGCAACGCCCTGGTAGACAAGATCCAGGCCGACGGCCACGCCCGCACCCTGGCGGTCGAAACCGCCCTGCGCACCGTGCCCCGGCATCTGTTCGTCCCGCAGACGCCGCTCAGCGACGTCTACGCCAACGCTCCGGTCAACATCAAGTACGACACCGACGGCACATCGATCTCCTGCGCATCGCAGCCCGACGTCGTCGCCCTCATGCTGGACCAGCTCCAGGCCCAGCCCGGTGAGCGCATCCTCGAACTCGGTGCCGGCACCGGATACAACGCCGCCCTGATCGGCCACATCGTCGGCCCCGACGGACACGTCACGACCCTCGACGTCGATGACGACCTGGTCCAGGGCGCCCGCGAGCACCTCGCCGCCACCGGCTTCACCCACGTCGAGGCACTGACCCGCGACGGAGCCCTCGGCCACGCCGAGGAAGCACCGTACGACCGGATCATCGCCACCGTGGGCGCACACGGCATCCCGCACGCCTGGCTCGAACAACTCGCCCCCGGCGGCCGGCTCGTCACCCCTCAGCGGCTCAAGGGCAGCGTCTCACGCTCCATCGTCTACGGGGAGCGCGACGGACGGTGGGTGTCGTCCGGCTCGCAGATGAACACCTTCATGCCGCTCAGGCGCGGCATCGCCGACGACGACAGGCGCGTCGTCCCGCTCGCCGCGGACGGCACCGTACGGCTCCAGGCGCCGGCCGGGCAGCAGATCGACGCCGACGCCCTCACTGGTGTCCTGGACCGGCCGCGCACCGAGGAGTGGACCGGGATGACGGTCCGCGCCATGGAGAGCCCGGAGTGGATGGAGCTGTTCGTCTCCTGCTCCCTGCCCTCCGGGCTGATCCGCATGCTGTTCCCGACGACCGCCAAGGGCACCGTGCTTACCGAGGACCCGTACCCGTCCTCCACGGCGGCCGTGGACAAGGGCGCGGTCACCTACCTCGCCCGGCGCCTGTCCGAGGAGAAGACGCCTGAGGGCGGCAAGCTCTGGGAGTTCGGTGTCATCGGCCACGGACCCGGCAGCGAGGAACTGGTCGCGAAGGTCGCCGACGCCATCCGCACCTGGGACCGCGCATACCGCGGCCGTGAAGCAACGTTCGAGATCCTTCCGCTCGACGGCCCTGCGATCGAGCAGCAGCCCGGTGTCTTCGTCCTGGACACCCCGCTGAACCGCGTCCTCGTCACCTGGCAGTAGCCGATCAGCGTGGGGTGCCCGCCGCCCGCCGACGGGCACCCCACGCCGTGCTCCTCGCCGTTCACTCCTGGGGAGACCTCATGGACCCGCACGGCCCCGTAGCCCAGCGCTTCCCCCTCATCTCTCGCTTCCGCCCCGCCTGCCTGCCCCTCCCCCAACGCATTCACGCCCTGGTCGAACTCTCCGACAGTGCGGTCGCCAAAGCGGACCCGGGCCTGGCGTCCTCGGTCTATAACCAGGCCGCTCTCCTCGCCTCCGACATCGGGCTTCCCCATCTCGCACGCACGTGGTGCCACCAGCACGCAGCCGCCTACCTTCACGCCGCACCACTCCCGGCCATGACCGCGATCCGGGCGCTCGAACCAGTGGTCAACCTCGCCCGCCTCCAAATCCGTGCGGGCAATACCGAGGACGGCAGGCACCGCCTGCTCACGCTCTACAAGGCCATCAGTGACGGCACAGACGCCCAGTTCGAGGGCATCCACATGCCCGCCAAGCTGACCACCAGCGACACCGACCGCCACGAGGTACGCGCGTGGCTGTGGCGGGTGGTCCTGGCCGACGGCACCCGCACCCTGACCACCGCCGGCCGCTGGGACGATGCCTTGGCCCACATCGAAAAGCACAACGGCATCGGACAGCGCATGCTCGACGGCCGCCAGGTCGCCGTAGTCGCGGCCCTCGGCCACGACCCGGCTGACGCAGCCAACATCGTGGCGCAGACGGCCCCCGGTGAGCCCTGGGAAGACGCCGTCACGTCCTGCCTGGCGGTGATATGCCATCAGCTCGCTCACCACCCCGTCGGCTCCCTGCTCTCCGAACTGGTGGACACCTACATCCAACGCCAGCCCGATCCCGGCACGACCGTGTTCGACACCCGGCTCGGCCTGACCATCCTGGATCTCCACCACCAGCCCAACAGTCTTGCGGTACATCGCATCGCCGAGGAACTGCACAGCCGAGTCACCGTCGCGACCGACGGCTACGCCGCGCGCGAGTGCCTGGCGAACTCTCGTTTCACTGAACTGGTGTCCGCCAAGGAGACTCAGGCAGCCCGCGAACTTGTCCGCGCATGCGCGTTCGGCAGCGGCGCCCTGCCCGCCCCGCATCGCGCCCAACTCTTTCGAGCCCTACGGCTCAGTGACGAGGTGATCCGCGCGAGCATGGCACCTCCCTCACCCAGCCGAGGAATCGGCCCAAGGCCAAGGCATAACGCCTGACACGGTGGCTACGTCTACACGACAGGTCAGGCAATGCTCCCCCTGGGTGACCGGCCTGCGGGCGTGCGCGGCCGAGCCACTGTCAAGCAACTGATGCAGGAGGGACGGCGTTGAAGAGAGCCTCTCACCCGCTGATCGCGGACGTGGCGCAGATCCTGCTCCGGGCGAACGGCACTGCCCTGTGCGTGCGCCGCAGGCCCGACACGGACCTGGCACGGGACAGCTCACCGTTATCGGAGGCCATTTGGAGGCAGACGAACCGCTGGACCGCGCGGCACGGCGCGAAGCGAAGGAAGAGACCGGCGTCCGCATCAGCGCCGACCAGCAAGAGTTCGGCGGCCTGGTCCACTACCACGAACCCTTGGGCACGGATCGGATCACCGCCGTGTTCGTGGCGCAGTCCTGGACCGGTGAGCCGTACAACGCCGAGCCGGACAAGCACGAAGGGCTGTTCTGGGTGCCGATGGAGAAACCCCCGCCGCACTGCCACCCCTACACCGTCGCCATCTTCCGCATGCTCACCCACGGCCCGTCATACCGAGCACTGAACTGGCCCACCCCGGGAGGCGCACAGTGAAAAGGTTCTTCGGACCGGTCAAGATGGCCGAACCCCAGGTCTCCGACGCCGAACAGGAGCTGTTCGGCGGACCGCTGCGCTACGACCTGGGCTGCTCCCACCACGAACACGCCGGCCTGGACCTCACCATGATGTCCGCACTGCGCTCCATGCCCACCCTTGTCGGCGCCGCCCTGCGCATGGCGTGGAGCGCCGACCGGCGGGCGCTGCTCGCCGTGGCGGTCAGCGAGATCGGCCAGGGCATCGCCGCCGCCGTCGGCCTGCTCGCCATCAACACCGTCATGCACGCCCTGCTCGCCAGCAGCGGCGACGCCGCCCAACGACTTCACGCGCTGCTGCCCGGCCTGCTGGCCGCAGCCGCCATCGGCGTGGTCAACTCCGCCCTGGCCGCGTGGTCGACCTCTCGCGCCGGGCGCCTGGAACCCATGGTCGAGCGGATCGCCACCACCCAATGCCTGGCCGCCGCCGCACGTGTCGAACTGGAAGCCATCGACGACCCCGACTTCCGGCGGCTCGTCGACGTCGCCCAGTACGGTCCGGGCTCCGCCCGCCGCATGATCGGTGTCTGTGTCGCCGGCTGAACGGCCTCATCTCGCTGATCGCCACCGCCGGCGTCCTGGCCGTCCTCCATCCCGCCTTGCTGCCCATGCTGATCCTCATCGCCGCCCCGCGCGGCTGGGGTGCCATGCGCGTGGCCCAGGAACGTACGTGTCGGTGATGAGCTGGCTCAAGCATGTGCGGGCCAGTCGGTCGAAGAAGCAGCCCGTGCCGCCCGACTGGTCTACGCGGAGTGCGACGACGACCTCCGCGAGTTCAAGGACGAGACCTGGATGACGCCCGGCATGCCTGTATCAGGCGCCGAACATCCCGGCGAAGGGGTCCAGTTCCCCTGTCCACGGGTCAAGACCGGAAGCACGCAGTCGCCGTTCCTCGTCTCGATGCAAAAAGCGCGGCGACGCGTTACCCCAGAGTGTGAGTCCCCCGAGGGGACACTCGTCGAAATCCGCATCCAGCACGCGACAGAGGAACTCGACCACACCACACGGGTACTCCTGCCAGGCCACGTCATCCTGATTCCAGACCATGACAGGCCAGCCATCAGGATCGTCACCCGCGACATGCCAACACAAGATGTCCGCACTGGAGTCGAAACCCCAGACGATCACCCGATCACTACCGGCCCCTCCGGGAGCCTTGGCACTCCAGAGCTGCTGCGCGTTGAGCGTCTCCTCCTCCACCCCCTGGAAGGCAGGCTCTGCCCCGTCCTCGGCCCGGCACTCTGGCGAGAATATGACCACATAGTCACTGATAGCCCCCGCTCCATAGCGGGCTATGAATTTTTTGTAGTCGCCGGGGAACCGTACTCCCCAACTCTGCTCCAACGGGCCCCAGTCGACTGTGTCCCCCGCACCTGGGTGAGGCGGCATCAAACGGGTGAGAAGTTCGATATGTTGCGCCATCTCGTGACTCCGGAGGGTTCAAGGCTGGGCGGGCGGCCAGATCGAAGGGGCTGACGCCGTTCCGGACACGGACGCCCACGCCGAAACCGAGTCTGGACAGAGTCCGGCGAGTATCACGACGCGGGGCCAAGGCCCTGCTCTCCGTCCCTTCGTTGCCATTCAACGATCCGGCGTCGCGGATGCTTCTCCCACCGGCCGCCCTTCGGCCCCACTCTGGCTGGCGGGAGCAACGGCTCCATCAGCGTCCACTGCTCGTCCTTCAGATCAGACGGATACCCACCTCGATCGTGCCCCGCAGACGGCTCAAACGACCGCAGCCCCACCAAGAAACGAAAGACCTCAGACACGGTCTCAGAGTTCGGAAAAATTTCGGGTATGGGATTCAAGTGTTGAACACTCGCCAACACGGGCGTACCCACACCTCAGAGTAAGTTGCCCTACGATCGCCATTTCCTCAGTCGTCGCGCCAACTAAGGTACGTGTGCGACTCGTCCGAAAAGTTCTGACTGAATGGCTCGAGAGACCCATTCAGGAGAGACCAAAAGAAATCGGCCATGCCACCGTCAAAAATTGACCATCGCTTCGTCCCGGAGGGTGACTGCCGCCTAAAAATGACGACTTTCCAATTTTCCGGAGCGTCTTCGATCAACCAAAACACGACATCGCCGGTTGCTGTCGCACCGAATGGCAGCAGCCTTAACTCCTCAGAAGCCGGAAGGCTGGGGGCCAACTCCGCACGGCAGTCCGGAGTGAGAGCCGGATCCGTACCCTCCAAGAGCCTCCCGAAGGGAGATCCATCAGCAGTAGGCGGGGTACGCACGGACAGGTACTCATCGATCTCCCCACCTCCGTAGATTTCGACAAACTCCTTATAGTCTGTCGGAAATTTCCAGCCAGTAGAGCTAGCGAGCATCTCCCAATCGATCGCGTCGCCGCCCGACGGTGGAGGCGGAAGCACCTGCCGAATACGATCGACCACAGGATGCGACATTACCAATTCCTCTCACTGAGCCTAAGACGGTTCACTTATCGTCGGCCACCGAGGCATCTAGACCGGTCCGACGCACCAGGGGCGAGAAACTCCCGGCCTGGAAAGAGGATCACAACCGCTCCCACAAACAGGTCCGCGCCCGCGTCGAGCACACCTTCGCGGATGAAGGGCTGGAAGATCCTCCGCGACTGCCGCCTCAAAGGCGACGGCGTGCACCACGCCATGCTCGGCATCGCCCGCCTGCACAACCTCACCCTCGCCGGGTAGCCGAGCAGCCCGCGCGCGCCGACCCCCACGCCCAGGCTGCGCCAGAGATCGTTTACGGGACCATCCTTAGTTAGATTACGACCGCACCATTTTGAGTGACCACACAAAGTTGTGGTCATTTACTGGAAATGCTCACTTTCCCTGCGCGCGGCGACGTTCCGCGGAATTGAGATACGAAGGATTCCTGTCGCCCCACAACATCGTCCCCTCCATCGTCTCGACGCCCGGTTGCGCAGTCAGTACGCGGACCAGGAACTCCGTCATGCCGAAGTCGTGCTGGGTCCAGGCGTCGTCGCCGCGACTGTAGACCAGTACGGGCCATTTGCTCGGTTCGCCGCGGGTGAGCCAGCAGAAGAGGTCGGCACTGATCGCGGCTCCCCAGGTCACCAATTCCTCGGGTTCGGCGTCGATTCCAGTGGGTTCCGTGTCCGCCCAGGTGTCACGGGTGTCCGCCGTGATGAAACCCATGCCGCCGCGCGGCGCGCCGGGCTCGTCGCACGTTGCCGGCGTGACGGTGGAGGGGGGGATGACCTCAAGATATTCCCCGAAGAGCACATCGCCGTAGTGGGTGATGAGGTTCTTGTAGTCGGAGGGAAACTCAAGCCCCCAGGCTTCCTCGACCGCTGCCCAGTCCACGGCCAGGCCGCTGCCCGGCCACGGAGGAAGCAGTTCCGTCAATACCTCGAAGCTATTTCGCGCTGCCATAAATACTGCTCTCCTCCCTGTACCTACCGGACGGGTACGGGATTTCCGTCTTCGTCGTTCTGCAGGCCGAGATTCTTACCGCCGAGTTCGTTATGGACCTCACCATCAGTGAACAGTACGGATTGATTTCCGTTCTTGTCCCATGCGGTCGCGTTGAACGTCCAGGAGCTGGCGACGACCCGGTCACCGGTGTAGTTCGGCGTCACAGAATACTGCACCACCTTTTTGCCCTTGATCGCACCCATTACGATTTTCTCGTAGTAGCGGAAGTTCTCTTCGATGCGGTCATCACCTCGCACCATGGCATTCGAGGGACGCGTGCAGGTGGACAGGTTCGCGGGGTCGCGGCCCGTGCCGGTGAGTTGCTTCGAGAGCAGGTGGCAGGCATTGACCCAGTAGGAGTCTAGCGGGTAGCCCCATTCGTTGACCTTGCCCTTGGCCCAGTGGTACCCGGTGGACAGGGTACTAACGGGCGATCCCTCGTTTGCGGCGAGGTAGGCGCTGTCAAGGCAGCTGTTCATGGTGGTTGCCCGGTTGCCGTGTGTGCTGTCCACAACGCCGTAGCGCACCCAGCCCTTGCCTTCCTCGCGACAGTCCCCGGCTGTGCGGCTGCCTGTCTCTGACCCGTTCCCACCGGAGAAGAGTGCGGCCAGGGCTTCGAGCGGAATGTACGCAGTGAGTCCCGCGAGATCGAGCATCATTTGGGCCGATATCGTCCCGCTGACTCCCTGTCCGGCAGACCAGGTCTGGTCCTCCCAGTCCGGTACCGGCCTGTCCCGCGTCGGAGCCGTCGCCGGGTCCGGGCCGTTGTTGGGGTTCTGGTCGATCGGTGGTGCCGGCGGGATGATCACGCAGCTGCGCGGGCAATTACCGCTGCCTCCGCCGCTACCCGTGCCGGTACCGCCTCCCCTGCCAGTACCAGTACCCGTGCCCGGCCCACGGCCGGATCGGGTATCGACGAGCCCGGACCATCCCACCTCCGGTCCCGAAGCGAGAGAGCCGGCCTGCTTGCGCAGTACCTCTGCAAGGCTACCGACACTGCCGCCGACCATCGCGAAGGATGAGGATCCCCCTGACCTTGCGGGCAGCCTCATGCCCCGCTGCGGCGCTCTCCGTGCCTGCCCGGGCCCGGAGCGGGGTTGGAAACTGTAGCTCCGGCTGATGGAAACGCGCGTTGAGAGTGAGATAGGCCCAATCCCTCCACCTCCGTCGGGATGCAGCAGGTGCCCGGTCGGGTCGGTCCCGTTGAGCGGTCCTCCGTTGACGTATGTGTACCGATTGGCCTGCGCCGAAGGCGCCGGATCCAGTTGCCAGGTGTCCCGCGACCCGAAGGATCCCGTCCCCGGCTGGTACCAGCGGGCGGCCATGTTGACATCGCCGCTCGCCGGGTCGGTCCAGCCCGACTGGTAGCCGACCGCCGGGGTGGAGCCGTTCGTTGCCGATTCCTTACCGAAGGGGTCGTAGGAGGTCGAGCCGCTCACCGACTTGCCGTCCGTGGTCAGGCCGGCGACCAGGTCGGTGTGCTGATCGGTCAGGGCCCACTGCTTCGTTGTGCCGGTGGAGAGGGAGAGAAGGGTGCCGTCCGGTGTGCGGTTGTAGTCGGTCGTGCCGTCGCCGGCGAGGTTGTTGGAGCCTCCGTCGTAGGTGAAGGTCGTTGAACCTCGGGTCTGGATGCGGTCCAGGGAGTCGTACGCGTATGTTGCGCCGCCGTCGGTGATCTTGCGTTCGAAGGCGTCGAAAGTCAGTGCACGGGTGGATCCGCTGCCGGTGCTGGTTGAGGACAGGGTGCCGCGTGCGGTGTACGTGTAGGTCGTCGTGCCGTCCGTCAGCTGGCGGTTGCGGGCGTCGAAGGTCGCTGTCGTCGTGCCTGCTTTGGTGCGGTTGCCCGCCGCGTCCCACTCGTACGACGTGGTTGCCGTGGCGTCCTTCGTCCAGGACGTCATGCGGTTCGCGTAGTCGTAGGTGTAGGTGTTGGTGCCCGCGCCTGCCGTGCCCGTGGTCTTCTTCGACGTCAGGCTGTCGTCCAGGTCGTAGCCGTACGTCGTGGAGGCCACGCTGGTCGTGCCGTCCGCCGACGTGACGGCGTCGGTGTTCAGGCGGCCCAGTTCGTCGTAGCCGTAGGTGCGCTTGGCGGTGATCGTGTACGGCGCGGTGCCTGTCGGGCTGGTGGCGTACTGCTCCAGGCTGGGGCGGCCTGCCGCGTCGAAGTCGTACAGGACGTTGTTGCCGGTGATCGAGTCCCGGACGGTGTCGATGCGGCCGGCGGCGTCGTAGGTGTAGTCGGTGGTGCCTGCCGTGGTGGTGCGCTGCGTCATGCTGCCGTCGGCGTTGTAGGCGTACGCGGAGGTGCCGCCCGGGCCTGCGGCGGTGAGCAGCGCGCCTTGGTCGTTGTAGGTGTACGTGTTGCGGGTCAGGCCGTCCGCCGTGCCGATCGAGGTCAGGCGGCCGGTCAGGTCGTAACCCATGGTGCGGGTCACCGTCGAAGCCTCCGCGGCCGTGCCCGTCTCCCTCGTCAGACGGCCGAGGCCGTCGTACGTGCGCTCACGCTTCACTCCGCCCGGCAGAAGCTCCGTCACCGCTTGGCCGGCCTTGTCGTAGACGGTCGTCCAGGTGCGGTCGGCGGTGTTCGGGTGTGCGGTCGTGGACGGCTCGATGGTCGATTCGGGCAGGCCCAGGCTGTTGAAGGTGTAGACGGTCTTGTTGCCGCGGCCGTCCGTCAGCCGGGTGAGGTTGCCTGCGGCGTCGTAGCCGAGTGTCGTCGTGATCGATGTCGTGGCGGTGACCGGTTCGGTCTGGGTCCTCGTGCGGCCCAGTGCGTCGTAGGCGTACGTCGATCGGGCTTTGCTCCCGGCGGGGATCGCCGCCGTGCGGTTGCCTTCGACGTCGTATTCGGCGGTCGCCGTGCGCAGGGCGGTCGTGCCGGTGCCGTAGTCGGTGCTGGCCGTGATGTCGCCGAGGGCGTCGTAGGCCGTGGTCGTGCGGCGGTTGGTCGCGTCCGTGGTCTCCGTCTGGCGGCCCAGGCCGTCGTAGTCGAACTTGGTCGTGCCGGCCGGGTCGGTCAACGTTTTCGGCTCGCCGGCCGCGTTGTACGTGCTCGTCGTGCTGATGCCCGCCGGTGTCGTCGACACGGTCTGGTTGCCCGCGTCGTCCCAGGTGTAGCGGCTGACCAGGTTGGCGCTGGTCGGGTAGCGCTCGACGGTCGTCGCCGTCAGCTGCCTGCCCAGTTCGTCGTACGTGGCTTCGGTGCGTGCGCCCATCGGGTCGGTGACCGAGAGCTGGAGACCGGTGGGAGTCCAGGTGATGCGGGTGACTCTGCCACCGTCCGCGCTCTCGGGGTTGAGCAGGTCGGGGTCGGTTTCCGCCGACACCGCCGCCGCAGCGTCGGCAGCCGGGTCTGTCTGGGCGGTCAGCTGCCCGAACTGGTCGTAGGTGTAGCGCGTGACGCGGCCCAGGGGGTCCGTCGCCGTCTGCGGCTGACCGAGCGCCGTGTAGGTGGTGCGTGCGGTCGCCGTCAGGGCGGTCGAGGTGCCCGGCGGGGTGTAGTCGGGCAGGGTGACGGCGGTCGTGCGGCCAAGGCGGTTGACCTCGGTGCGGGTCAACTTGCCGCGGGCGTCCTGCGCGTCGGTGGCCTCGCCAAAGGTGTTGTATCCGGTGATCGTGGTCGGCTTTGCCGTGGTGGCTGCCGCGCCGTTCTCTTCGGTCTGCACGGCCGGGGCGGTCTGCTGCACCGGGCGGCCCAGCGCGTCGTAGCGGTAGGTGGTGGTGTAGGCGGCCGGGTCGGCGCCGGTGGCGTTGCCGCGTGGGCTGACCGAGGTCAGGGGCAGGCCGCGGTCGTCGTAGGTGCCGGTGGTGATGTGGGTAGTGGTGCCGTCGGTGACGGTCTGCTTGGTGACGTTACCCGCCGGGTCGTATTCGGAGGTCGTGGTGAGCTTCTTGGTGCTGGAGATCGTCTGGGTCTGTTCCTTGACGCGGTCGTCGCCGTCGTAGGTGTAGGTGGCGGTGCGGTTCAGGCCGGAGGGGTCGAGCACACTCGTCTGGGTGCGGCCCAGTGCGTCGACCGTGAAGGTCTGCGTGGTCGTGCCGCCGCCGGTGACCTGCTTGGTGAGGTTGCCCGCCGGGTCGTAGGTGTCGGACTCCAGCACGATGTCGTGGCGGGTGCCGTCAGCCTGGGTGACCTGCTTGGCGGTGGTGTTGGCCGCGAGGCCGTCGTCGTAATAGGTGTACGTGGTCGTGGAGCCCATAGCGTCGGTCGTGGATGCGAGGCGGCCGGCCGGGTCGTAGGCGTTCGAGGTCACTGTTAGGTCGCGAGTACTGCCGGACGGGTCGCCTGTCCAGTCGTCCAGGACCGTCGTGGCGTGCTGGCCGCGGGCCGTGTAGGTGTACGTGTAGTGGGTGCCCGCCGGGTCGGTCATGCCGACGGTCCGGCCCAGTTCGTCGTGCTCGTACTGGGTGGCGTTCTGCTCGGCGTCCGTGGCGCTGTCATTGAGACCGTGGGCGTCGTAGTGGTAGGTGACGGCGCGCTCCGGGTCGCCGCCGGTGGTGTCCTTCGTCGACTCCGACAGCAAGTTGCCGTCCTCGTCAAAGGATCGGCTGGTCACGGCCGTGTGGGTGACCTGGGTGATCTCATTCTGTACGCCGGCGCCGGTCTCGGTGACGACGTGCGAGGCCGCGTCGTAGGCGTAGCTGGTGCTCACGCCGGCCGGGAAGGCGTCGGAGACCTGCTTCTCGGCGGTCTTCCTGCCCAGGCCGTCGTAGGTGAAGGACGTCACCAGCCCTGACGGCGAGGTGACTTCGGCCAGGTCGCCGCTCACGTAGTAGCGGTAGGACGTCTTGGCGCCGCCCGGCGTCGTCTGGGTCAGCACCAGGCCGGCCGGGACCGTGCCGCCACCGACGGCAGCCTCGGTGCCTGCCGTGTAGGTCGTCGTCGCGGCCGAGGAGTCGGGGCGGGTCACCGTCGTAGGCAGGCCCAGCGTGCTGTAGGCGTACTGGGTGCGGTAGCGGGTGTCCTTGTAGTCGCTCGAGCGCTGGTCGCTGAGGGTGAGCGGTTTGTCGTTGCGCGGGTCGAGCGGGTCGCTGGCGTTGAGGTAGTAGGAGGAGAAGCTCGTCCAGCACGAGTCGGCGTCCCGGCAGGTCGTGCTGGAGACGGCGTTGCCGCGCGCGTCGTGGCCGGTGACCGTGGCGTGCCCGTTGGGGTCGGTGACGGTGTGGAGGTTGCCGGCCGTGTCGTAGGCGTAGGAGGTGAGTGCGCCGGTGGCGTCCTTCGCCGCAAGGACGCGCTGGCCCCGCAGGGCGTCGTAGCTGGTGGTGCTGGTGTGCTGCTGCGGGTCGGTGACCTTGACGGTGGAGGTCAGGCCGGAGTCGGCGGCCTCGGCTTGGGCGCGGTAGTGGGCGGAGACCTGGTCGGCGGTCAGTGTGCCGCGGTAGAGGGCGGCTTCGTCGAGCTGGCCGTTGAAGTAGTAGGTGGCGGCGGGCAGGTCCATCCAGCCGCCGTTGGCGTAGCCGGCGCCGAGGTAGGCGTAGGTGCGGCTCTGGTCGGCGACCGCGCCAGTGATCGAGCCGAGCTGCACGCCGTCCAGGTAGAGGCTCTGGGTGGTGCTGGCCGCTGTCAGGACGACGTGGTGCCATGCGCCGTCGGTGACCGCGGCGGGTGAGGTGATGGGTACGGCGGACACCCCACCGGTGAGGTAGAACCGTCCGCGCAGCTTGCCTGCGGCGTCGACGTTGAGGACGGGAAGGGCGGAGGTGGGTGTCTGGCCGGCTGCCGCGTTCTGGAAGGCGAGCAGGACCCCGGAGGCGGTGGTGGTGCGGAACCACAGCTCTGCGGACATGTCCGCGGTACCCGCCAGGGTCGACGCGGGCAGTTGCACGGCACCTCCGCCGCTGAGCTTTACGGCCCGGTCGTCGCCCGCGCCGAACACGCCGCTCTGGTCGAGCTGTGAGGCGGCGCCGGCATCCGGGCGGAAGGTGGCGTACATTCCGGGGCCGCCGACCTCGCTGCCCAGGGCGGTGCCTTCGTCTTCGCCCAGGCGCCAGTAGGCGGCTGGGGCATCGGCGAGCGCGACGCCGTCGTACTGATCGCCGCGCCCGGCGACCAGGCTGCGGCGGGCCTGGATGTGCTGGTTGGGGGCGTCCGTCTGGCCCGCTGCCACGGGGACGTACTTCCACACGCCCGCGGTCTGGGTGAAGGTCACCAGCGGCTTGTCGTAGAAGGCGACTTCGTCGATCTGGCCGGTGAAGTTGCGGTAGGCCGAGGCCTGGCCGTCCCAGCCGCTCGAGGAGTAGCCGCCGCCGACGAAGACGTGGGCGTAGCGGTCGGCTGGTACGCCGGTGGCTGTGGTGCTCTGGAGGGCGCCGTCCACGAACAGGGCCTGCATGCCGGCGTTGCCGGTGAGCAGAACGTGGTGCCAGGTGTCGTCGGTGAGGGTCTCCTTCGACAGCAGGCTGGTTCCGGTGCCCGAGAGACGGCCGCGGAGCTTGCCTGCGGAGTCAATCAGCAGCATGGGCCGCCAGCCGGCCGGGGTGTCGCCGAGGTCGGCGTCCTGGTTGCTGACCAGCACTCCGGGGCTGGCTGTCTTGAACCACAGCTCGAGCGACATGGCGGTGCTGGTGCCCAGCGACTCCGCCGGCATCTCGACCGCGCCGTCGCCGGTGAAGCTCGCCGCGGTGTCGTCGCCGTCGGAAAAGATGCCCGCGCTGCCGAGGTGTGTCCCGTCCAGGTAGCTGCCGGCGAGGTCCTCGCCCAGGGGGCTGGCGGCTTCGGCACCGCCGCGCTCGCCCAGGCGCCAGTAACCGGTCGGGGTGCTGCGCTGGATGGTGTCCGCGTAGGTGGAGGAGGAGGTCGAGTAGGTGGGCGCGGACACCTTCCAGGTGCCGCCGTTGTCGTCGGTGTGCTCGGTGAGCCGGCCGCTGACGGTGTCGTAGGTCGCGGTGGCGTGCTGTCGGCCGGACGGGAGCGTGACCTTCGTCAGCTGCCCCACGAAGGCGCGTGCGGCATAGTGCTCGGCGACGGTCGCGGGGTCCAGGGTGTGGTCGTAGAAGGCGACTTCGTCCATCTGGCCCGTGAACGGGTACCAGGCGGCGGCCATGTCCATCCAACCGCCGTTGGCGTAGCCGGCGCCGAGGAAGGCGTACTCGCGGGACTGTTCGGCGATGACGCCGCTGATCGAGCCGAGTTTCACGCCGTCCAGGTAGAGGCTCTGGGTGTTGGCGGCGGCCGTCAGCACCGCGTGGTGCCAGGCGCCGTCGGTGACCGCCTGCGGGGAGGTGATGGGGACCGCGGAGACGCCACCGGAGAGGTAGAAGCGTCCGCGCAGCTTGCCCGCGCCGTCGACGTTCAGAACGGGCAGCGCGGTGGTGGGCTTCTCCCCCACGTCGGCGTTCTGGAAGCTGACGAGCACGCCGGCCGCCGTGGTGGTCTTGAACCACACCTCGATGGTCGGGAAGGCGGACGTCTTCAGCGTGTCCGCCGGCAGTTCGACGACCGAGTCGGCGCCGTCGAAGCCTGCGGAGGTGTCCGCCGTGCCTTCGATCGCCGAGCTTGCGCCGAGCTGGGTGTCGCGGTGCACCGCGTCGTTCAGACCGGTGCGTGAGACGGCCTCGCTGGCGGCCACGGAGCCCTCGGCCTCGCCGAGCCGCCAGTAGGACGTGGGAGCGGAGTCCAGCACGCCACTGCGGTAGACCGAGCCGGTGGCGTACTCGTACATCGTGCACTTGGTCGTCGACGTCGGCGGGCACACCTTGGTGAGCTGATCGCTGGTGTAGGTGTACGACCAGGTCAAGCCCGGTGTGTTGGCATCGATGGCGCTGGTGGTGACGGTGGTGACGTGCTGGCCGGTCCAGCCGAACGACAGGGAGCGGCCCGACAGGTCGTCCGTCACCTTCTTCACCGGGCCGCCGGTGGCGCTCTCGTGCGTGATGCTCTGGCTGCGGCCCGCGACGTCGCTGATCTTGGTGAGGACGCCGCTCGCCAGGAAGCGGTAGGTGGCGCCGGAGCGCTCCCGCAGGATCCAGTCCGTGGACTGGCGGGCCAGGGTGAGTGAGCCGCCGGACGGTCCGGTGTAGGTGCCGTCGGCGTTCTTGCCGAACCTGGCCTGAGAGCCGTCGGACAGGGTGATGAGGACCGACGCGGTGGCCGGTTCCTCGCGCAGCTGCATGTCCCAGCGGGTGGACCAGCCGGTGCCGAACGCTCCGCCGGTGCGCGGGTCCAGGGAGTTGTAGGTGCGGGTCAGCGACAGTTCGGGGCCCACGGTGGTCAGTGCGGCATCGGTGGCGGCCGTGACGTAGTTGCCGTCACGGGTGCCGATCTCCTTGCCTTCGTCGGCGCCGCCGAGATGGCTGGTCACGGCGGGCTGCGGGACCTGCGTGGTCAGCAGTGCTGCGCCGGGGCGGGTGGAGGTGGCGGAGCCGTCGTAGGCGTACCCGTACCAGGCGTACGTCTTGTCCCAGGACAGCCAGCCGGACGGCACCGCCCACTGCTGTCCGTCGCCGCGCGTGCCGGTCTTGCAGTCCTTGCGCAGGTTGCTGCCCTCGACCTCGCAGACCTCGAAGGAGTACTGCAGGGCCGCCTTCGGGTAGCGGTCCGCGTCGGTGGCCTTGGCCCACAGGGTCGGGGTGAGGGTGTTGACGGTGATGCCGCTGCCGGGCGATTCCGCCGTGAGCTGCGGTGGGATGTTCACTGCGGAGAGCCTGACCGCCGCTCCCGGTACGCCGGCGGCGGTGAAGCGGCTGACGCCGACTTCCTCCATCGTCCACTGCACGGTGTAGGTGGCGGGGGTCAGCGGGGCGACCTTCGCGTCCAGCGTGATGGACTCACCGGGCGAGATGGCCTGCGGCATCGCCGTCCAGCGGATCTTCGTGCTGTCCGTGATCTCCTTACCCGCGGCGTCGAACAGGTTATAGCGCAGCTTGTAGTTGCCGTTCGCGGGCCAGGTCGCCTGTCCCTGGTTGGTGACGGTGACCTTCTCGACGCCTTCGGTGGTGGCGGTGACCGGGGCGGTGAAGTCGCCGAGCGAGTAGGCGGCGCCGTACTTGGTCCAGGTGACGTCCAGGCTCGGCTTGCCGCCCGGGTAGTCGTCGGAGCCGAACTGCTTCCAGCTCTTGGAGTCGGTGGCCGACGCCTTCACGGCCAGCCCGTAATTGTTCTTACGGGCGTGCGTCCAGTCGTCGACCAGCTTGCGGCCGGCGGCACCGAGCTTGATGGTCTCCCACGCGGCACCGCAGGACCAGGTCTCCGCGCCCGAGGGCCGCCAGCCGTGCGCAAAGCTCTTCGACGCAAGCGAGGCACCCGTCGAGGGCCCGGGCCACTTCGACGTGGTGGACTCAGCCCAGTTCGAGGTGATCGGGTGCACAGTCACCGGCCGTGCGGTGCACGACTGCGACCAGGTGTTGTACAGCGCGAGGTTGGCGCTGACCACCCAGGCGTTCTTCAGGGTGGTCTCGAGCCCCGCGAAGCGCAGGAATGCCGACGCCTTGTGGCTGCCTGCGTCGTACGTGCCCACCTTTAGGACCGTGTCCGAGGCGAAGTTGGTGGTGTACGGATACTCCACGTACGTGCCCGAGGTGGCGGCCACACTCTGCACCGACGGGTCGACACGTACGGGGAAGACCCGCTCAGGCGCGGACAGCCAGTTCTTGTCGAGCGTGACGACCAGAACCTGCCGACCATTCTCCACGGCCAGGCTGTAGGTGACGCCGGAGGAGATCACGCCCTCGTTGGAGTCGGGGGCGAGGTTCGAGTCCTGCATCCAGCCGGCGGGAGTCCAGGCGCGAACAGCGCCCTCAGCGTCGACAAACACCACATTGCCGTGGGCGTCGAGCTGCGCGGTAAGGCCTTCCAGCTCCAGCGGGAAGCGCCACTCGGTGGGCGCGCCGGCGTCCTTGAGGACCAGGGTCTCCTTGACCGAGTCGCTGCCGGCGATGAACTCCACGTCCGAGGCGGTGCGCGCGTTCTCGTAGGTGAGAGTGCTGGCCTCGGCCTGCCCGGCCACAGGGTGCGCGTCGTCCAGTCCGTAGCCGACGGAGACCCCCTCGTCGACCTGCATCCGCACCACCGGGTCGGCGTCGGCCGTTCCACCAAACTCGATCTGCGCCTCGGTCGAACCGGTCTCCCAGCCCTCCTCCCCCGCGCTCATCGTGCTGGGCCCCGACGATTCCTGGGGTACGAGAGTCGTGTCGATGGGCTTCCAGCTGCCGTCCTTGGCAAGGAAGTTGACCGGCTCCGTGTAGAAGCGGGTGGTGTAAGTGCCGTCCGGGTTGAAATAGGTGCGCTCTCGCTCTGAACGCTCCCCCACCACCTCCTTGCTGCGCTTGGCGTCGAAGCCCTGCGAAGTGACAGTTCCGGGCGCCTCGACCTCAACGGCTTGTCCGGGCTTGGGTGTCCGGGCGGTGCTGGGCAGACGCGTAACGCCGTCGGCCTGCTCAACCGGCAGCTCACCCCGCCCGGTAAGCGCCCCGTCGCGCCCGCCCTTCGCGGAGGCGTCCGTCGCCTGCGCGGAGGCGGTGTGACCGCGCCCCGCAGCGGAACCCCACCGCTGGTCGGGGGCTTCCTCGGAACCGACACCCGCGGACTGACCTACAGCGAAAGCTACTTGCTCCGTCCCGGCCAACACCGCCAGGACGAAGACAACAGCAAGAACCAGCGGACGTGCCGGACGCACGGAATCCCCCCACCCAAAAGATCACGAGTGGGCAATTCCTAAAGGATCTCCAAACAAATCACAAGACATCCACAAGATTTCACAAGGCTAAGTGAACATGATCACGCCACATTGCACGCAAAACACGCTGGTCAGAGACCTGTTGGTGCCACCATCCAGCTCGACACCTCCCGCGGGGCGCGGTACTGACCTGAGCCGTTTCACCAAGATCCCCGTTCAGCCGCAGCCGCAGATCGTTCGGCTTTGGATGTCGGCCCTCGCTGACCACCACAAAGTTGCCGTCGTACACGTGGGGGTCTTGAGCTGATCATCAGCGGCACCGCCACGGACTCATTCCTTCAGATGCGGCGAGGCCGCTCCGGCTTCCGCGTACAGGTCCCGGACGCCGTCGGCGAGGCCAGCGTGGTCATGGAGATCGATGTCGAGGGCGTGGCCGACGAGGCCGAACAGGCCGTACACGAGCCGGTCGTACATCACAGGCAGGAGCAGCCCGCACGGCGGCCGGGCATCCTCGCCGAGGGTGGCCTGCGGGCGGGCACAGTAGCCGGCCAAGGCAGCTTGGTGGATGCGGTAGGCGCCCACTGCAGCGTGCAGACGGTCTGGCCAGGGCATGCGGACCGGTGGCGGAGTGGGCCGGCCTTCGAAGACGGTGTCTGCGTTGGCGAGTCGGTGAGCTTTGCGTGCAACCTCGGACGCGTCGGCGCGCTGCTGCAGGCCCTCCACCGCTTCCAGGCACAGCGCCAGCGAGATAATCGGGGGGACATGGGCGTCCCTATCGGTGGCTGTGTCGAGCTGCTCGACCATCCCGGTACGTTCCTCCGTGCGGCGGACACAGTGCTGGATCTTCGGAATTATCCATCCTCGACCGGCCACCCCACGAATTGACAGCTGATCACAAGTTGCACGGTAGCTTCACTCATTCTCTCACGTCACCGCTCTTCCTCACACGCTAGACCTCTGCATTCAGACTCGAGGCAGCATAGTGACACGTGGCACAAATGCGCGTAGCCTAACGCCTCCGGTCACTTAACGCCGAGCCGCAAAATCTGACCGCAATGACTTGAGGCGCCTAGAGGGGGTGTTCATGCCTGACGCCGACCCCATATATCTACGCAGGCGCCTTAGTGCCCAATTGCAGGCAGCACGCAAGAACGCGGGGTACTCGCAACCAGAAGTAGCCAACGAAATGGTGTGGTCCTTGTCGAAGGTGATGCGACTAGAGTCCGGTAGGACGAAAATATCCATTACCGACCTGAGGGCCTTGATCGGTTTCTACGGGATTCACGACGACACGGCCGCCGAGCTGCTCGCCCACGCTCAGGAAGCCCGGCGTCAGCCATGGTGGCAGGAGTACCGCGGCGTCCTATCCGAAGGATTCAAGTCGTATCTCGGCTACGAGGCGTCCGCATCGATCGTCCGGAACTTCGAAATCCTGTTCATTCCGGGCCTGCTACAGACCGAGGAGTATGCCCGCGCCATCCTGACTCAGTCTCTGGTGCCGGAGAAGGAAGAGCTACTTGAGCTGCGCATGCGACGCCAGGAGCGGTTGCTGCAGACATCTAGCGGTACGGAGCTGCACTTCCTGATCGATGAGGCCGCCCTCAGACGGGTTGTCGGCAACGCCACGGTGATGCGCGCACAGCTCGAACATCTTCAAGAGATCGCCCAACTTCCGCACGTAAGAATCGGCATGATCCCCTATGAAGCCGGCCTGTACCCGCTGCTGCGCTCAGCGTACGTGATCTTCGAGTTTCCCAGCTCGGAACAGGACCGGATCGTATACCTGGAGAACCCTGACGGCAGCGTCATCCTTCACGACAAGGCCACTGTCGATGTTCAGCGCACAGTCGAGGACTACCTCGAAGCCTTTTGGGAGGTAGAGAACGAATACGCACGGCCCGTCAACGAAGTTGCAGGTAGCACCTGATTCGGTGTGAGAAATCGGGTCATGCGGAACGCCGCCTGATCACCCCGGATAGCCGAGAGGAAATTCCGCCAACCGGTGTCGCCCATGGAAAGCAAGAACCCATCAGGAGACTTGGAGTCCCGCACGAGCACACCATCGCCACTCAAGCACACTTCTACACAATTAGTGTTCTCACTCGCGGAACTCTTGCGCCAGGTGCGTACCGGATCCGACAAGACCAGCCTCCCTGCAACCTCTGCACGTTCGGATCTGCCACCGCAGTATGGAGCCGGAGTGATGCGGCTGCCAAGGCCACTCAGTTCACCAGGCAGCCGCACCCTGATGGAGACAGGCGGCGAGGACGATCGTTGTCGAGCCCTCAGCTGCGCATGACCTTGCTCCAGGCCTTCTCCCACTGGCCCTGCTGCTGTGCCGGAACTCTGCAGCCTTCGAGGAAGGCAATCAACTGGTTCTTGTCCGCCGGTAGTGCCTGCCGATTGACGATTCGGGCGGCTGTGCTGAGCGGAAGGCGGACAGCCCCTCCCCCTCGTCGCTGGATAGTCCGCAGCGGCGGGGCTCCCTCGCGTTCATAGAGAACGAAGAGGGCAAGGCTTAAATGCGCACGGTCCACGATCAGCGCGGGAGGCCTGCCCCGCAAAGCCAGAGTGCCGCGCTGTTCCATACGCGCGCGCTTCCACAGGTACGACACTTGCTGGAGCATGCGAGCTGCCTCCCGGGCGTCGATGACGTTAGCGCACAGGGAGCAATAGGCGGAGATCTGCTGCCACGTGGGCACGGACAGGCCCCCAGCAGTGCGCTTCAGGGTGGCTGGTGAGGGGCTGTTGGGGTGCGCGGCCATCGTGATGTACGTCAGCCCCGCTGAGGCCCGCATCTCCCGAAGGTAGCGGGCAAGGGCGGTGCGGTGCGGTGGCCCAGCCAGTGGACGTTCCGGGCGTGCCATCATCCACCTCCCGGCCTACTTGGAGCCGACCGCGGCCAGGACGGCATGGGCTAGGGCAACCAGCGCATGGCGGCCGCCGGCACTCACGAGGGTCACGGCAGCGCCGATGCCACCGCACCAGCCGAGGAAGACGGGAACATCCGCCATCGGCATACCCAGGGCGTACAGCGTGCTGCCGACCATCGGAAAGACCGTGAGAGGCAGGACGTGACAGATGGTCAGGCGCGGGGGTGTCGCCTGGGGAGGCGCGGGACGGCTGGGTGCGCCTCGGGAATGTGTGTTTTTTGACATGTCAGAGCCCTCTGTGGAGTTTGTGAGGGTGCGCCGCTACAGGACGGGCACCCTCGCCGCTAGGTGCAACCCGCTTACATGGAGGCACAGTTGGCGCTGCGCCACCTGCGGGCAGAGCTAGTGTCTCAGAGGCCTGCACCGGTGCCGCAATGCACAGATCGGCCCCTGTGCCCGAAATGCCCGCTCAATCCCTTCATTGGCTCACGCCTGTTCCACTCCCACATCCGAGTACCTGCGAAGGGCCGCAGGCGCCCACCCCGCATGCGGCCCAGTCAGCATCGCCGCAACGCGATCCATCCCCCTGGCGGGGCACCGCCAGTGAGCAGCGACAGATGGGATTGGCTCATTTGCGTGCAGGTTGGCTTTGCGGACTCGACAGCCCTGATGCCACAATGCTCAGGTTCGATTTGCTAGGTAGCATTTAGAAGAGCCCTCACCGCTGGGTGCACTTTTAGACAACAGCAAAGAGACACGGCAGAAAGCGTGTTGGCGCACGCCGACGCCAGTAGGCCACCGCTCCGGCGCGGCAAGCCCGCGCCGCTGGCACGAGTAGTGCCTTGCGGCATGCGTGTGGGTGACCCCAGATGGACAGGGGGTCACCCACACGGGCTTACGTGCACCGCACACGCCGAACTCGGCGTCCCTGGGTTGTTGTTCGCGTATACGCACCCGTGGGCAGTGCCGACCACACTGAGGCAGGACGGGCCAGAACCCGACTGCGGCCGCGGCCAGCTCATCCGACTGGTGAGCTCGCATGTTGAGGTGTCGCGTATTCCAGCTCAGAGCGCCCCGATCGGTCACTTTGGGTCATGCGGGCGGTGTCCAGGGTCCGGCCCGGGGTGAGTATGTTCGTCCGATGGCGCGTTCGAAGCGCTTCGGGAGGAAAGAATGCCGGTGGACGTCGTCGCGATTATGGAAGCACTGGCTGAACAGGGCGTAACGGTGCTGTTCAAGGCCGACGCTGAGCGGATGGCAGAGGGGCAAGCGGACCTTCGTCGCCAGTGGAGCGCCGTTGCGCGAGGACGTCCTTGTGCGAACCGATGCCGCGTCTGTAGAGCAATGCCTCGCAGTGTGCTTGCCCCGCCTGCGTGAGCTGGGCTTTTCGTTCCCTGTGTGAGAGAGCAGGTGTGACCGAACCGCCGCCCTGGATGTCAGTGCCGGCTGCTTACATGAGCCCATGGACACCGTGCACACGACCGCCGCCCTCCTCCCGGACCCGGCCGAGTTCCGCGCGTACCTGCGTGCGCTGGCCGTGCTGGACCAGGCGATCTGCCGCGACCCGCGGTTCTCCCGCTACTCCTTCTCCACCACCTGGGGGCCTGGGACGGAGGCGGCCCTGATGGACAACGGCTCGGGTGACGACTTCTCCGTCCTCTTCACCCCGGCCGGTGTGCTCGTCCGCGGCTTCGACCACGAGTCGGAGATGAGCCCGTACGCCACGGACGACGAACAGGTCTGGCCCGGTGTCATCGACGAGGTGCCCGCCGCGCTGCGCCCGCTCCTGGACGTCCCGGCCTTCGTCGACGAGGGCCTCGGCGCCCCGCGGGTCACCGCCTGCCTGTGGTGGGAGACCGGCGGCAGCGCCTGGCGCACCGGCTCGGGCATCGAGTTCCCCTCGGGCAGCCCGGACCCGGACGGCTCCAGGCACCTCTTCCGCCTCCTCACCGACCGCTCCCCCGAGGCCGTCCAGGCGCACTTCGAGGAGGACTACGGGCGGCCCGTCCCCCTCGACACCGTCCGCCACGTCCTCGCGGGCCACCCCCTGACCCCCGAAGCCGCCCGCGGCCTCAACCCGGCCGCCCTCTCCGACGAGGCCCTGCTCCGCCGGATCGCCGCCGACCCCGAGGTCGAGGCGTACCTCGCCTGCGACGGTGAGTTCGACCTCACGCGGACCGACCCCATCGAGTCGATCGCCCTGCCGGCCGGTCTCCCGGTGGAGCCCGTGGCCGGCTGCAACGCGGGAGGCACCCACTACCTCTGCGGCCCAGCCGGCTCCGACCGCGTCCGCCCCGTCCTCTACACCGATTCCGAGGGCCAGGCTTCCCTCATCGCGGAGTCCCTCGCCGAGGCCCTGACCCTGGCCATCGTCCTCCCCTCCTGGCACGACGCCCTGGCCGGCTTCCGTCCCCCCGCGCTCAACGCCGACTACCTTGAGGACAACCCGGACCACCCCGAGGTCCGCGACCGCCTCCTCGCCGCCCTCCGCCTCCCCCCGGCCACCGAGCCCGAGGTCCTGGCCCGCCTCCTCACCACGGCCGCCCGCACCGTCCCGGACGGCTTCCTCCCTTCGGTCGAGGGCGAGGAGGACGCGGCCTTCGAACCGATGCTCCGTCTGCCGGCCGAGTAGGACAGCCCCCC
>NZ_LMEQ01000009.1:0-46702 GCF_001426425.1 Streptomyces sp. Root1310
CGGAAGTACCAGCCGTTGCCGACGATGCCGTGCTCCGCCGGAAGCGTGCCGGTGAGGAACGTGGACTGCGCGGCACAGGTGACAGCCGGCAGCACGGTTCCGAGCGGTGCGAGGGAGCCCGCCCGGGCGAGGGTCTTGAGGTGGGGCATGTGATCGAGCAGACGGGGGGTGAGACCGACGACGTCGAGCACGAGGAGGGGTACGGGCGTCCTGGGGGCAGGGGTGGGGCGACCGGGCCGGTCCCGGGGCCCCGTGCCGCCGGATGCCGGGCTGCTCATGGGAGCTCCTTGAGGCCGAGGTCGGTCAAGAGATCGCGTGCCAGGGCGAGCTCGGCGGCGATGCCGTCGGCGAGCTGGGCTCTTGCCCGGGGCCGCAGTTCGGGTGGGAGGGCCTGCCAGGTGTAGGTCTCGACCTCCAGATGATGGGTCAGCGGGTGCGGACCGCCGACCAGGCGGGCCAGCGCGGCCTTGAGTACGGGGAGCGTGGAGGTGAGAGGCGCGGCGGGGGCCGCGTGCAGCGGGACGTGGAAGTGGGCGCGCCAGGGTCCGGTGTCGGGCAGCGCGGCGCCGCCGAGTGCCTCGCCGAGGTCGTCGGTTCCGCGCAGGCCGGTGCCGGTGAGGGTGCGGGTCTGGTGCAGGAAGCGGGGTTCGTCGAACGCGGCGAGGGCTTCGCGGACCGCGGGGCGACAGGGGCGTTCGGCGTGCAGGGCGGCTGACAGCTGGGATTTGACGACGGGGACGCCGGCCTCGGCGAGCGCGTCCAGTGCGGTGTGCGGGTCTTCGAAGGAGGTGGCGAGATGGCAGGTGTCGACGCAGACACCGATACGGGGGTGGCCGACGGCCGCGAGCGGGGCGAGGGCGTCGGTGGTCGTCTCGACGGTGCAGCCGGGTTCCGGCTCCAGACCGACCCGTACGGAGCGGCCGGTCAGCTCCTCCAGCGCGTCCAGGCGTTCGGCGAGAGTGCGCAGGGCGGAGTGGGCCGTCGCGGCGCGGGCCGCGTTCCAGGCGGTGCGCCAGCCGAGCGGCAGGGTGGAGATGGTGCCCTCGGTGACATCGTCGGGGAGAAGCCCGGCGAGGACACGGGCCAGTGCGGTGGTGTGCTCCAGGCGTTCAGCGTCCGCCCAATCAGGCTTGTACACCCGGTACTTGACCTCCTCGGCGCCGAAACCCTCGTACGGGAAGCCATTGAGGGTGACGACCTCGAGGCCCCGCCGGTCGAGTGCGGTGCGCAGGCCGCGCAGGGCCGAGGGGTCGGTGTCGAGGGCCCGGGCGGCATCCCCGGCGAGCCACAGCCCGACACCGAGCCGGTCGCGGCCGAGGCGGCGCCGGACGGGTTCGCAGTGGTCGCGGAGTTGTGCGAGGACTCCGTCGAGGGTCTCGGCGGGGTGGACGTTGGTGCAGTAGGCGAGGTGGACGGTGGTGCCGTCGGGGTGCCGGAAACGCATCGTTCACTCCCCGCCACGCAGGATGGAATTGCCCTCGTGGGTGGGTTCGGGGGCGGTCACCTCGAGCGCGAGACGGCCGCTGAGCCCGTAGAAGGCGACGGGGTTGCGCCACAGGACGAGATCGACGTCGTCCTCGGTGAAGCCCGACGCGAGCATGAGGTCGGCGACCCTTCGGGTCTTGAGCGGGTCGCTCCTGCCCCAGTCCGCGGCGCTGTTCACGAGGACCTTCTCCGGCCCGTACAGGCGGAGGATCCCGATCATGCGGGTCTCGTCCATCTTGGTGTCGGGATACACGGAGAAGCCCAGCCAGCAGTCGGCGTCCTTCGCCTCCTTCACGGTGGTCTCGTTGAGGTGGTCGAGCAGGACGCGGTCCGGCGGCAGCGCGGATTCACGGACGGCATCGAGGGTGCGGCGCAGTCCGGCGAGCTTGTCTCGGTGCGGGGTGTGCACGAGGGCCGGCAACGCGTGATCGGCGGCCAGCTGGAGCTGGGCGGCCAGGGCCCTGTCCTCGGCGGGAGTCATCGAGTCGTAGCCGATCTCGCCGACGGCTACGACGTGGTCCTTGACGAGATAGCGCGGCAGCTCCTCCAGGACGGCGGCGCAGCGCGGGTCGTTGGCCTCCTTGGGGTTGAGGGCGAGCGCGCAGTGATGGGCGATGCCGTACTGCGCGGCCCGGAACGGTTCCCAGCCGAGCAGGGAGTCGAAGTAGTCGAGGAAGGAAGCGGTCGAGGTGCGGGGCTGTCCCAGCCAGAAGGCCGGTTCGACGACCGCGCGGACGTCGGCCGCGTGCATCGCCTCGTAGTCGTCGGTGGTGCGCGAGGTCATGTGGATGTGGGGGTCGAAGATGCGCATCAGGACTCCTTGCCGTGGGGGTGGGCCGGGCGGTGGGGACTGCCCGCGCCTGGGGGGTCCGTGCGGTGGAGGTCCGGGGCGGGCGCGCCCGAGCCGGTCGAGGTGGGAGCGTTCGGGCCGGTCGGAACCGTCGGGCCGGTCAGAGCCGTCGGATCGGTCAGAGCCGTCGGGTGGCTCAGGTCGGTCGGACGGGTCGGACCGGTCGGACGGGTCAGAGCCAGGACGCGGTGCAGATCGCGGGGTACGGGACGGCCCGCGGCGGTGCGTTCGGTGGCGTAGTCGCCGAGCATGCGGGCGAGTTCGGCGTCGGCGCGGGCGCGCTGTTCGAGGCCCGCCACCTCGTCGACGGGCACTCCGGCGAAGAGACACTTCAGGACGGCGTGGCGCCAGGCGTGGGCGCCGAGGTGACTGGCGGCGTAGGGGCCGACGGCGGCCGCGACGAGCCGGGTGTCATGGGTGCGCAGGGCATCCTCGACGAGCGGGAGGGCGTCGGGCCCGGACACGAGGTGGGGCAGCGCGTGCAGGACCGCGCGACGTTCCTCCGCGGTGCCCTGGGAGTACACGCGGGCCAGGGACTCCGGGGCGGCGCGGGCCGCGCGGAGGATGAGGACGCGGGCGGCGTCGGCGTGACGAGCGCCGCAACGGCGCCCTGCCTCGGCGAGGCGTAACTCCCACACCGAGATGGGGCCATGGGTGCCCGGGTGGGCGGCGGCCTCGTCGAGGGCCCGGCGGAACCAGACGCGGGCGGTCGCCTCGAGATGGGTGTCGAGGTGGCGGTGCAGGGCGTCGAGGGGCGTGCGGGCCACGGTGGTGCCCGCGCGTTCCGCTTCCGGGATCGCCGGGGCGGGGTCGGGGCGGGTCATGGAGTACTCCCTTCCGGGGTGGCGGAGGGCTCGCCAGGTGGCACGACGGGCAGGTTCGCTGCCCGGGACGGGCTGCCCGGGAGTGGTGTGCCGGCGGGTGACCGCCGCCGGTCGGGAGGACCCACGGCAAGTCCGTCGGCCGGGACGGCGGCGGGGACGGCGGTGGGGGCGGCGGCCTTGCGGACGTCGGTGCGGGCGCCGGTGCGGGCGGCCGGGGCCGGGGAGCAGGGTGACTTCGGATCGGCGGCGGGTTGGGTGACCCTGCCTTGAGCGGATGCCGCCGCGTGGCGGAGGAACGGGAGGGAGGTTTCGGCATGGTGCGGTCCGGCGTGGGAGTGGCGCGGCAGTTCGACCACCGTCAGCCCGCGGTATCCGGTGTCGGCGAGAGCGGCCAGGACGGGCGGGAAGTCGATCTCGCCCTCCCCGAAGGGAAGGTGTTCGTGGACATCGCGGCGCATGTCCTCGATCTGTACGTGGCGCAGCCATGGGGCCGCCGCGCGTACGCAGTCGGCGGGTGGGAGTGGCTCGAGACACTGGCAGTGGCCTATGTCGAGGGTGAGACCGAGCGACGCCGGGTCGTCCAGGGCCCGGCGGAGCCGGTGGAAGTCGGCCAGTGTCGCGAGGAGGTGACCGGGTTCGGGTTCGATGGCGAGGGGGATGCCGGCGGACGCGGCGGCGTCCAGGACGGGGGCGAGGGTCTCGGGGAGGCGCTGCCATGCGCTCTCCGCCGCCGTGCCTGGCGGGAGGGTTCCACTGAAGCAGTGGACGGCGTGCGCGCCGAGGTCACCGGCGATCCGCACGGCGCGGAGCAGCAGGTCGACGCGGCGGGCGCGCTCGTCCGGCTCCGGGTCCAGGAGGGAGGGGCCGTGCTTGCGACGCGCGTCCAGGACATAGCGGGCGCCGGTCTCGATGGTGACGTCCAGTCCGACGGCGTCCAGTCGGTGCGCGAGGTGTCGGATCCGGACGGCGAGGTCCGGGGCGAACGGGTCGAGGTGCATATGGTCGAGCGTCAGTCCGACGCCGTCGTAGCCGAGGTCGGCGAGCAGGGCGAGGGCGTCGTCGAGGCGGAGATCGGCGAGGCCGTTCGTGCCGTAGCCGAAGCGGAGCGGGAGCGGAGTCGGCAGAGAGGTCGTGGGCGAGAGCGGGGGCGAGAGCGGGGGTGAAGGCAGCGATGCCGGAGGCCGCGGTGAGGGCGGGTGCGGGCCGCTCGTGTCCGGTGTGTCCGGTGCCGTCTCGTCGGGGCCGCTCGTGTCCGGTATGTCCGGTGCCATCTCGTCGGGGCCGCTCTCGTGGCTCGCGGGTCCGGGGTTCACGTGATGCTCACCCGCCTCGCGAGTCTGCGGGCGACCGGTGCCAGAGCGGCCGTGAGCAGTGCGGTGGCGGTGGCAGTGGTGGCTCCCGAACGGGCGATGAGAGCGGCCTGGAGGGGAATCGTGCCGCGGATGCCGGCGCCGACGGCTCGCTGGGTGAGAGGAGGGGACGGATTGAGGGAGGCGTACAGGTAGGAGCGGGCCGTGGTGGCGGCGTAGGTGGCGGCGAGCCCTGCGGTCGGCGGCGCGGGCCAGCGGTGTGCGGATCCTGGCTCCGGCCTTCCGCGATGACCGTGCACCCGCCCGTCGGGTGACCGTCGGCTCGGCGGCGGGCCGGGCGTCGGCCGACGCTGCAGCAGCCAGGTCAGGGCACCTGTCGTGGCCAGGGCGGCCAGGGCTGCCGCCGGCGTGCCCTCACGGGTCTCCTGGCGGGACAGGGTCGTGACCGCGAGCGTGTGCGTGGCCAGGAGTGCAGCGGAGCGGACGGCCGGGCGTGCGCGTCCCCCGGTGGCCGCGGCACCGAGGAGGAGGTCCAGGCCACGGGCTGCGGCCATGGCGAACGGACCTGCGTGCGTGTGCTTCAGGGCCAGGTCGTAGGACCAGACGGTGGCCGCGAGCGGAACCGCGACCGTCAGGGCCGGTCGTCCCGCCCGGGCGGCAAGGGCGAGTCCGGCGGCGGTGAGGGCGCAGGCCGCGGTGAGGGCGGCGGCGGGGCTCACACGGCCGGAGGGGAGGGGACGGTGGGGGCGGTCGGCGGCGTCCTCCGCGCGGTCAGCCCAGTCGTTGAGAACCATGCCGGCCTCGTACAGACAGCAGGAGGAGCCGATGGCGAGCAGGGTCCGGTGGTCGGGGCGCCGGGTGAGCGCGGCGGCACCCGCCAGCGCGTCGCCGGGGACCGTGAACAGTGCCGGCAGCCGCAGCAACTCGGCCCAGGCCCGCACGCGAGCGGCGCGGTCCCGCTCCGAGACCCGGGCCACCGCATCGGCCGACCCCTCCGACCCGTCCGACCCACCGGCCTCGGCAGCCACCCACCCTTCCGGCGTTCCGGCCACCCACCCGCCCGAAGAGCCGGCCTCCGCAGCCGCTCTCCCGCCCGACATGTCGGCCTCAAAAGCCACGCAACCGCCCGACGCACCGACCTCCGCGGCCATCCCTCCCTCCGGCACGGCGGCCGCCGCGACCGTTCGCCCCGGGACTCCGCGCACCGCGTCGCCCCCGCTCATCCCGCCTCCTCGCCCGACCTCGTCATGTGATCGCGCCGCGCCCGGGGCGGGCGGCCTTCGCCGGTCTCGGCACTCCCGTCGCCCGCTCCCGCGCCGCCCCTCAACCGTCCGGCGAACCGCTCCAGTTGCGCGTGCTGCTCCGCCAGCGCCGACGGCGCTTCGCCCACGGGGTCCTTGAAGAAGAAGGCGAGTTCGCCGAGCGGGCCGGACAGGCCGGTCTCGTGGGCCCGGGCGGCGAGGCGGGCCAGGTCGAGGACGAGCGGTGCCGCGAGCGCCGAGTCGCAGCCCTGCCAGATGGTCTGGAGGATCATGCGGGTGCCCAGGAAGCCGTCGAAGGCGACGTGGTCCCAGGCGGTCTTCCAGTCCCCCAGTACCGGGACGTCGTCGATGTGGACCCGCCCCTCGGGAGTGGTCCCGAGGGTGTCGGCGAGGACGCGTTCCTTGCCCGCGTTCTTCGCCTCGGCGGCGGCCGGGTCGGCCAGGGCGGCTCCGTCACCGCCGCCCAGGAGGTTGGTGCCGGACCAGGCCCGGACGGCCAGGGCCCGCTGGGCGAACATCGGCCCCAGGACGGAACGCAGCAACGTCTGCCCGGTCTTGCCGTCACGGCCTGCGTACGGCAACCCGCTCGACTCCGCCAGGGGTGCCAGCGCGGGGTGGTGCAGTCCCGTGGACGGGGTGAAGTTCACGTACGGGCACCCGGCTCGCAGTGCCGCGGCCGCGTAGAGGGAGCTCGGCGGCAGCTCGGAACCGGTGGCCGCAGGTTCGGTCGAGGCGACGTTCACCACCACCGCACGTGCGAGACCGCGCCGCCGTACGAAGTCGCTGATGTCGGCGGCGAACTCGCCGATCAGCCGCTCGTCGCCTCGGGTGTCTCCCGCACCGGGGCCCCCGGGTCTGATCTCTGCGTCCGCCGCGCCGAGTTCGGCTTCGACCGCCGCGGGGAGGCCCGCCGGAAGGACTCCCCCGGCGGCGAGTTGCTCGGCGCGTTTGGGCAGCGGGCAGTCGGTCGTGTCGTGTCCGCCGAAGACGAGGGAGGACAGGGCGGGCAGGCCGCAGTCGGCGAAGGCGGGCGTCTCGGTGACCAGGCCCGTCGGCGGGTGCAGGCCGGCCGTGACGGCGGCGCATCCGGCGACCACGGTGGTGGCCACGGAACCGCGGGCCCCGATCAGCCAGACGCCGACGCGCGGGGGACGGGAAAGGGACGCGGACATGGGCAGCCTCCTTGTCGTGCGCGAACCCCGAGGTGCGAGGAGGGAGGAAGGGAGAGGAGAGGTAGGGAGAAGAAGGAAGAAGAAGGAAGAAAGGAGGTGGAGTGGCGGGCGAACAGGCAAGCAACAGACCCGAGTTCGGCGCCGCGCGAGGCCGGGGTGGTGACGGCGGGCGGGGGTACGGCGTCCCCCGCCCGCCGCCGTTCAGTGGCCCTGGCCGGGCAGTTCCCTGATCCGGACGTCGCGGAAGGACACCTGATCGTCGGCTCCGTGGTTCTGGAGGCCGAGGTGTCCGTCGCGCAGACTCCGCGCCGGGTCGGTGTTGGTGAAGTCGTTGATCTTCACGCCGTTGAGCCAGACGCGCAGGCGTTCGCCCTCCACCCGGATCTCGTACGTGTTCCACTCCCCAGGCGGGTTCAGCGCGCGGTCCCGCTTCTTCAGGTCGGCGGACCGGAAGCCGTAGACCGATCCGGTGGTCTTCTCGGGGACGTCGGTGGCGTCTATCTGGATCTCGTAGCCGTTGTTCACGGCGGACCAGGGGTCGTCCGACGGCGGGAAGCCCACGAACACACCGGAGTTGTCGTCACCGGGGTCGCTCGGGCCGGCGGCCGTGGTCCTCCAGTCGAGCTTCAAGGAGTACGCCCCGAAGCTGCGACCGGCGTACCAGAGCAGCCCCATCCCACCCGACGAGGTCAGTGTGCCGTCGTCGGAGAGGGTGAAGGAGCCGGGCCCGGCCTGCTGCCAGCCGTCCAGGGATGTGCCGTCGAAGAGTGGACGGTATCCGTTCTCCGGTCGGCAGTCGGCCTGCACATCGGAGACTGCATACAGAATCCCACCCAGGAGGTGTCTACGGAATGCAGGATCCGCGTAGGACTCCTTCGTATGGCCGCCCCCGGTGTAGAAGGCGCGGCCGCCCTGGTAGTTCTGACACCAGGCGATCGGATGGTCGCCGTTCATGGTGCCGCCCGTGTACGACTGCTCGTCGAGCGAGGCCAGGACGTGCGCCCGCTCGCGCGGGTTGGAGCGGTAGTTGTACCACTCGTCCGTGCGGTTCCAGGTGCGGGCGAGCCCCGAGGTCGCCGGGTGGGCGCGGTCCTCGACATCGACCGTCGCCGGCTGGATCGCCGGATGCGACTGGAACCAGGCGCCGGCGAGGCCGCCGTAGAACTCCCAGTCGTACTCGGTGTCGGCCGCCGCGTGCACTCCGACGTAACCGCCGCCGTGCCGGATGTAGCCCTCGAAGGCGGCCTGCTGTGCGGCATCCAGGACGTCCCCGGTCGTCGACAGGAACACGACGGCCTCATAGCGCGCCAGGTTCCCCGGCGTGAAGGCACCGGCGTCCTCGGTGGCGTCGACTCCGAAGCCGCCCGTCACGCCGAGCTCTCGCACCGCGGCGACGCCGTCCGGGATCGAGTCGTGCCGGAAGCCGGCCGTCTTGGAGAAGACCAGTACCCGTTTCCCGCTGTTTCCCTTCCCCGTGTCCTTGCTCCCGCTGTCCCCGGAGTGCGAGGCAGCCGGGCCCGAGACACTGCCGAGGAGCAGCGCCACGCCTGCGGCGACGGTGGCCAGTCGGCGGGTTGCATACATCACGTGCCCTCCTCTCAGCCGGTCGTGAAGGTGAAGTCGTCCACGTCGAAGAGAGCGCCGGAGCCGCCCTTGAAGACGAGGTGGAGCGTGGTGGTGCCGCGCGGCGTGCGCGACAGGTCGGCGCTGACGTCCTGGAAGGTCTCCCAGCCGCCGGTCACCGGGACGGTGGCCTTGCCGAGCAGGGTGCCGGTCGGCGAGTCGGCGCGGATCTCCAGCGTTCCGCCCGCGCCACCCGAGGAGACACGTGCCGTGACCTTCTCGGCGTTGCCGAGGACGTACGGCGTGAAGGAGATCCAGTCACCGTTGTCGATGTCGCCGACCGTCCTGCCGCCGTGCGCCACGTCCTTGGTGATGACCGTGACACCGGCCGAGTCACCGAAATGCTCGGCCTGGCGGTGGCGGGGCTGAAGGACGTTCTGGTCGTGCGAGGTGAGCGGGGCCTGGCCGCCGCCTCCGCCGTCGGTGTACTCGGCGTCCAGGACTCCGAAGATGTTGGCGTCCTCGTCGTGGCCGCCGTCCGCGCTGGTCTGCAGGGTGCCTGTGCAACCGTTTGCCGACGTTACCGGGTGACCGTGGCTGTCGTGGCCGAGGACGAAGGTGACCTCGACCTTGGAGCAGTCGATTGCCTTGCCGTCCTCCGGGTCGGTGACCTTCACCTTGAACGGGATCGCGTCACCGAAGCTGAACAACTGGCCGTCCTTCGGCGTCTCCAGCACCACCTTCGGAGCCGTGTTCCCCACCACGATCTGCACGCTCGCGCTGCCGGTACGGCCGGAGCCGTCCTCGGCGGTCAGGGTCGCGGTGTACGTGCCGTTCTTCCTGTACCGGTGCGTGGGGTCGGCCGCCGCCGAGGTGCCGCCGTCACCGAAGTCCCAGTGGTAGGTGAGCGCGTCCCCGTCCTGGTCGGTCGTTCCGGCGGAGGAGAAACGTACCCGCAGCGGGGCCTGTCCCGACGTGCGGTCGGCTGCGGCCTGGGCGACCGGGGAGTGGCCGTCGGTGGCGTTCTCGATGCGGTACAGGCCCGAGTGCTCGTCGCCGCCGAACCAGGCGGTGCCGTAGTCGAGGACGTACAGTGCGCCGTCGGGCCCGAAGGCCATGTCCATCACCTGGGTGCCGGTCCACGGCACGGCGTTGATCGACTGCACGGCGCCGTTCGCGTCGCTGACGACGCGCTTGATCCAGCGCCGGCCGAACTCTCCGGCGAAAAAGCTCCCGTCGTAGGCCTGCGGGAACTTCACCGGCGAGTCGAGCGAGGCGTCGTAGTGGTAGACGGGGCCGCCCATCGGGGACTCGGAACCGTCGCCGAACTCGGGTACCGACGGGCCGTTGTACGGAATCCAGGCGGGCTGGGCCGGCGGCAGGTCGGTGAGGCCGGTGTTGTGCGGCGAGGTGTTCTTCGGGGCGGCACAGTCGAACGGCGCACCGGATACACCCGTCGCGAAATCGTATGCGATATACGGATCATTGTCGCCCGTGCAGAACGGCCACCCGAAGTTCCCGGGGCCGGTGACACGTGCGAACTCGACCTGACCGGCCGGCCCGCGGGCCGGGTCGGCCGCGCCGGCATCGGGGCCGTAGTCACCGACGTAGAGAATGCCGGTGGCCTTGTCGACGCTGAAGCGGAACGGGTTACGGAAACCCATCGCGTAGATCTCGGGACGCGTCCGGTCCGTACCGGGCGCGAACAGGTTGCCGTCCGGGATGGCGTAGGAGCCGTCGGCGTTCACCTTGATGCGCAGGATCTTGCCGCGCAGGTCGTTGGTGTTGCCGGAGGAACGGCGGGCGTCGAACGCGGGGTTGCGGTTGTCGCGCGCGTCGATCGGCGTGTAGCCGTCCGACTGGAAGGGGTTGCTGTCGTCGCCGGTGGACAGGTAGAGGTTCCCTGCCGCGTCGAAGTCGATGTCGCCGCCGACGTGGCAGCACAGGCCTCGCGAGGCCGGTACGTCGAGGATCTTCGTCTCGCTCGAGACGTCGAGCGTCCCGTCCGTCCCGAGCACGAAGCGGGAAAGACGGTTCACCCCGTCGAAGGGGGCGAAGTCGGCGGCCGTTCCGGTCTCGGGAGCATCGCCCGCCGGGGTGTTCAACGGCGGTGCGTAGTAGAGGTAGATGAAACGGTTGGCCGCGAACTCCGGGTCGACGCCGATGCCTTGGAGGCCCTCTTCGTCGTGGGAGTAGACGTCGAGCTTGCCGGCCAGTCGGGTGTTGCCGGCGGCGTCGGTGAGCCGGAGTTCGCCGTCGCGCGAGGTGTGCAGGACGGAGCGGTCCGGCAGCACGGCGAGCGACATGGGCTCGCCTACCTCGGCCTCGCCCTTGGCGAGGGTGACCTGCTGGAAGTCCTCCTCCGCCGCGACCACCGGGTCGGCGACGGCTGCGCCGGCCTGGGGTGCGGTGAGGGTGAGCGACGCGCCGGCCAGCAGGGCGCCGCTCAGGAGGGCGACGGCTCTGCGCAGCGATGGACGTCGTCTGCGGGTCTCGGCTCTGCGGGTGCCGGTGGTGGGGTCGTTCCCGTGCACGGATGCCTCCAGAGTGGGGCTGGTTGTACGGGCGGGTGCGTATGCCGGGATGCGCCGTCATCCCGGTGGCGGATGAACAGTCAGGTGAGCCTGTGGGGGACTCGGTTGGCTCAGTTGCCTCGGTTGCCTCGGTTGCCTCGGTTCGCTCGGCCGGCTCAGTTGCCGAACGCCGCGTCGAAGGACGCGGAAGGCGGCTCGAAGTCGAAGGCCCGGAGGCGTGTGAGGGCCTCGGGGGCGCCCTGGAGCCGGTCCATTCCGGCGTCCTCCCACTCCACGGAGATGGGGCCCTGGTAGTCGATGGAACGCAGCATGCGGAAGACGTCCTCCCAGGGGACGTCGCCGTGGCCGGCGGAGACGAAGTCCCAGCCTCGTCGCGGGTCGCCCCAGGGCAGATGGGAGCCGAGGCGCCCGTTGCGGCCGTCAAGACGCTTACGGGCCTCCTTGCAGTCCACGTGGTAGATGCGGTCGCGGAAGTCCCACAGGAAACCGACCGGGTCGAGGTCCTGCCACACGAAGTGGCTCGGGTCGAAGTTGAGGCCGAAGGCCGGTCGGCGGTCGACCGCCTCCAACGCGCGTACGGTCGTCCAGTAGTCGTAGGCGATCTCGCTGGGGTGGACCTCGTGCGCGAACCGCACTCCCTGCGCGTCGAAGACGTCGAGAATGGGGTTCCAGCGCTCCGCGAAGTCCTCGTAGCCGCGGTCGATCATCGACTCGGGCGCGGGCGGGAACATGGCGACCAGATGCCAGATGGCGGAGCCGGTGAAGCCGATCACCGTGTCGACGCCGAAGGCGGCCGCGGCCCTGGCGGTGTCGGCGATCTCGGCGGCGGCTCGCCGCCGGACACCCTCCGGTTCGCCGTCGCCCCAGATACGGGCGGGCAGGATGGCCCGGTGGCGTTCGTCGATGATGGCGTCACAGACCGCCTGGCCCACCAGATGGTTGGAGACGGCCCAGCACTTCAGCCCGTATTTGTCGAGGAGTTGATGGCGGGACTCCAGGTACGCGGGATCCGCGAGTGCTTTGTCGACCTCGAAGTGGTCGCCCCAGCAGGCGAGTTCCAGCCCCTCGTAACCGAAGTCACGCGCCAGGCGGCAGACCTCTTCCAGGGGCAGGTCGGCCCACTGGCCGGTGAAGAGTGTGAACGTACGCGGCATGCTCCAGGCCCTCCTTGGTCCTCAGTCCGCTATCGGGGTGTAGACGGAGTTCTTCTCGGCGCTCTCCTCGACGGCCGCCAGGACGCGCTGAACCTGAAGCCCGTCGGCGAAGGACGGTTCGGGACGGCTGCCCTCGGAGACGGCGTGCACGAGGTCGCGGACCTGGTGGACGAAGGTGTGCTCGTAGCCCAGCCCGTGGCCCGGCGGCCACCAGGCGCTCAGGTAGGGGTGGTCGGGTTCGGTGACGAGGATGCGGCGGAAGCCGGCGTGTGTGCTCGGTTCGCTTGCGTCGTGGAACCAGAGCTCGTTGAGGCGCTCCAGATCGAAGGCCAACGAGCCCCGTTCACCGTTGAGTTCGAGACGCAGGGAGTTCTTGCGTCCGGTGGCGAACCGGGTCGCCTCGAAGGAGGCGAGCGCGCCGGAGGTGAAGCGACCGGTGAACAGGGCGGCGTCGTCCACGGTGACGGTTCCGGTGCCGTCGGCGGAGGCCGCGCTCAGGCCGCTGGTCGGACCATCGGGCAACGGCCGCTGCCGTACGAAGGTCTCGGTGATCGCGGAGACGCCCGCGAGCCGCTCGCCCGCCAGATGCTGTGCGAGGTCGACGATGTGGGCGCCCAGGTCGCCGAGTGAGCCGGAGCCTGCCAGTTCCCTGCGCAGTCGCCACGTCAGCGGGAACTCGCGGTCCACCAGCCAGTCCTGAAGGTACGTCACGCGCACATGGCGCAGCGTGCCCAGTCGGCCTTCGGCGACCATCCGCCGGGCCAGGGCGGTGGCCGGGACTCGGCGGTAGTTGAAGCCGACCATCGCCAACTGGCCTCGGGCGTGTCCGGCTTCGGCCGCGCGGGCCATGGTCTCGGCCTCCTCGACGGTGTTCGCGAGGGGCTTCTCGCACAGGACGTGTTTGCCGGCGGCGAGCGCCGCCACGGCGATCTCGGCGTGGGAGTCGCCGGGGGTGCAGATGTCGACGAGGTCCACGTCGTCCCGGGCGATCAGAGCACGCCAGTCGGTCTCGGTAGCCGCCCAGCCGTGCCGGTCCGCCGCCGCCCGCACGGCGGAGGGGTCGCGGCCGCAGATCACGGCGAGGACCGGACGGCGGGGAAGATCGAAGACTCGGCCCGCGGTGCGCCAGCCCTGGGAGTGGGCGGCACCCATGAACGCGTAGCCGACCATCCCCACACGGAGCGGCTGCTTGCCCGCCTCCGGCCCTGCTGACTGCTGCGGCTGTTCCATACGGTTGTCCTCCTTGTCGTCGTGGCACGGTGGGGGGTGGGACGCCGTCGGGCACACGGGCCCGGGCCGTCCGGCGGAGGCCCAGGGGGAGCTGGTGCCGCCGGACGGGGCTGATGCCGCCCGGTCGGCGGGCTCGGCGCGGACGGGGCTCGCTCGGGCGCGGCAGGCTCGTCGGGCCAGGCCGCCCCTGGCCGACGGGGCGAACGGGGTCGATGCGGTTGATGCGGTCTATGCGGTTGATGCGGTTGATGCGGTTGATGCGACCCATCGGGCAGTGCACCGTCCCCGGACCCGGTGGTCCGTGGCGGGGAGAGCCGGCGGCGCTTGCGCCGGCGCCGTACGGAGCCGGCGCGAACCCCCGGGGGAAGTCGGTGGCTTCGGCTTCCGCACCACGCCTGCGGTTCAGGCCGCTCGGCAGCGCCCCCGGCGCATGGCCCCCTCGACCGACCTCTCGTCGCCCGTATGCCGTATGCCGTATGCCGCACTTCGTATGCCGCACTTCGTATCCCGCAGCCGACAGCCCGTGCACCGCTGCCGCACCGGGTGGCGGGCGACCGTCCCCCGGACAGAGCACGCCCTACTTGAAGCCGGTGGACATGTACTGGTCCACGTTGGTCTTGTCGACGACCGCCGAGTAGAGGGTGATCGAGGCGGGGATCTCGTACTCGGCGAGACCTCCGACCCCCTTGCCCTGGCCGAGCGCGCGTGCGAGGTCGATGGCGGAGGCGGCCATGGTCGGCGGGTAGAGGACGGTTGCCTTCAGGACACCGTTGTCCTGCTTGATGGCCTGGAAGGCCGCGAGAGCACCCGCTCCGCCGACCATCAGGAAGTCGTCACGTCCGGCCTGCTCGATGGCGCGCAGCGCGCCCACACCCTGGTCGTCGTCGTGGTTCCACAGCGCGTCGAACTTCGGCTGCGCCTGCAGTAGTTGGGCCATCTTGGCCTGCCCCGACTCGACCGTGAACTCGGCGGCCTGGCGGGCGACCTTCTTGATGTTGGGGTAGTTCTTCAGCGCGTCGTCGAAACCCTGGGTGCGCTGTTTGGTGAGTTCCAGGTTGTCCAGGCCCGCCAGCTCGATCACACGGGCGTCGGACTTTCCCTTGAGTTTCTCCCCGATGTAGTGCCCGGCGTTGAGACCCATCCCGTAGTTGTCGCCGCCGACCCAACACCGGTACGCCTGGGGCGTGTTGAAGATCCGGTCCAGGTTGACGACGGGGATGCCCGCACGCATCGCCTTCAGGCCGACCTGGGTGAGGGCCTTGCCGTCGGCGGGCAGCACGACCAGCACGTCGACCTTCTTGTTGATGAGGGTCTCGATCTGGCCGATCTGCTGGGCGGTGTCGTTCGAGCCCTCGGTGATCTCCAGCGTCACGTCGGAGTACTTCTTCGCGCGGCTCTCCGCGTTGTCGTTGATGGCATTGAGCCAGCCGTGGTCTGCCTGCGGTCCGGCGAAGCCGATGGTCACCTGCTTGCCGGGCTTGTCGTCGGCGGCCGGCTGGTCGTTCGCGGCCGGTTCCTCGTCCTTGGGATCGTTGCTGGTGCAACCCACGAGGAGGGTTCCGGCCGAGACTGCGGCGGCCCCGAAGAGCATTCCTCTGCGGCTGGTGAAGCGGTTCGTGAACGGTGTCGGCTCTGGCATGACGGTGAACCCTTTCCTCAGGTCGTGCTCGCGGTACGGCGCTGGACCAGCACGGCGGCGACGATGATCGCGCCCTTGGCGATCTGCTGGACGTCGCTCTGCAGGTTGTTCAGGGCGAAGATGTTGGTGATCGTGGTGAAGATCAGTACGCCGAGCACGGAGCCGGTGATGGTGCCGCGCCCTCCGGTGAGCAGCGTGCCGCCGATGATCGCGGCCGCGATGGCGTCGAGTTCGTAGAGGTTGCCGTTGGTGTTCTGTCCCGAGCCGGACAGGATGATCAGCAGGAAGGCCGCGATGCCGCAGCACAGGCCGGACAGCAGGTAGAGGTACAGCCGCTGGCGGCGTACGTCGATGCCGGCGAGACGGGCGGCCTCCGCGTTTCCGCCGACGGCCACCGTGCGGCGACCGAACGTGGTGCGGTTCAGCACCAGCCAGCCGATGACCGTCACGATCGCGAAGACGATCACGAGAGGCGGGACACCGAGCACATAGGCGTCGCGTTCGCCGAGGTCGAGGACCCCCTCCACGGTCACGATCTGTGTCCGGCCGTCCGTGAGCTGGAGTGCCAGTCCGCGGGCGGAGGCCAGCATGGCGAGCGTCGCGATGAACGGCACCATCCCGCCGTACGCGATGAGCAGACCGTTGACCAGGCCGCAGCCCAGTCCGACGATCACCGCCGTGAAGAGGATGCCCGCGAAACCGTATTCCTGTGTGGCGACCGTGGTCGCCCACACCGAGGCCAGCGCGACGATCGCGCCGACCGAGAGATCGATGCCCCCGGAGGTGATGACGAAGGTCATCCCGACGGTGACGACCCCGATCACGGACCCCTGGGTGAGGACGAGTTGCAGGTTGCGGGTGTCGAGGAACTCGTCGGGCTTGGTGATGCCGCCGATCACGACGAGCGCGGCGAGCACGCCGAGCAGGGAGAGGGTGCGGACATCGGCGCGGGCCACTGCCGTGCGCCAGGCGGGGAGCGGGATCTGCGACACCTTCTCGGTGCTGTCCCGCGGTGGGGAGACGGGCTGCGTCATGACGCCGGGCTTCCTTCCATGACGAGATCGAGTACGCGGTGTTCGTCCAGCTCACTGGCGGGCGCCGTGTGGACCACGCGGCCCTCGCGGAGCACCAGCACGCGATCGGCGAGGCCGAGCACCTCGGGCACCTCACTGGAGACCAGCAGCACGGCGAGGCCTTCGTCGGCCAGTCGACGGACGACCGCATACAGTTCGGCCCGGGCGCCGACGTCGACGCCGCGTGTCGGCTCGTCCAGGAGCAGGACCCGGCAGCCCCGCAGCAGCCAGCGGGCCAGGACCGCCTTCTGCTGGTTTCCGCCGGACAGCGTGCGCACGGGGACGGACGGGTTGTCGGGGCGCAGCGACAGTTCACGCGTCGCGGCCCGCGCCGCCCCCCGTTCGGCACGCCGGTCGATCCAACCCCCGCGCGAGAAGCGGGACATGGACGAGACGGAGACATTGCGGGTGACGGACTCCAGCATCAGCAGGGCCTGTGCCTTGCGTTCCTCCGGGGCCAGTCCGAGCCCGGCCCGTACGGCCGCCCGCACGCTCCCTGGGCGCAACGGCGTTCCGTCGACGAGGACTTGACCGGCGCTCGGCTTCCGCGCTCCGTAGATCGTCTCCAGGATCTCCGACCGCCCTGAGCCGACCAGTCCGGCGAGCCCGACGATCTCCCCGGGCCGCACGGTCAGGTCGAGGGAGGCGAACTCACCGTCCCGGGCCAGCCCTCGCACCTCCAGCACGGGCGTTCCGTCGGCCGGCCCGGCACCGGCTCCGGCCACTCCCCCGGCTCCGTCCGTCATGGCGACCCCATCACCCGACGGCCGTTCGGGGAAGACGTACTCGACGTTGCGCCCCGTCATCAACGCGACGACCTCGCGGGTCGGCGTCGTCTTCGCCGGGAGCCCGCCCGCCACCGCGCGGCCGTCCTTCAGTACGGTCACGCGGTCGCCGATGCGACGGATCTCCTCGAGCCGGTGCGAGATGTAGACGACCGCCACTCCGTCGGCGGTGAGGTCGCCGACGATACGGAACAGGTTGTCGACCTCGTCGGGGTCGAGCGCGGCGGACGGTTCGTCCATCACGATCAGCCGCACATCGTGGGAGAGCGCCCGTGCCATGGAGACGATCTGCTGTTGCGCCGCCGACAACTCCCCCACCGACCGGGCGGGATCGATCTCGCCATGCCCGAGTCGCCTCAGCAGGGCGCTCGTCGAGGCCCGCGCCGCCTTGCCCCGTACGACGAATCCGGCGGTCGTGGGTTCATGTCCCAGGTGGACGTTCTCGGCCACCGACAGGTGCTCCACCAGGTCGAGTTCCTGGTAGATGGTGGCGATGCCGAGGCGCATGGCGGCGATCGGTGAGCGCAGGGTGACGGGGTCGCCCTGCCAGCGGATGACGCCGTCGTCGGGCTGATGGGCGCCGGCCAGAACCTTGATGAGGGTGGACTTGCCGGCGCCGTTCTGGCCGAGCAGGCAGTGCACCTCACCTGCCTGGACGGCGAGATCGACGCCGTCCAACGCCCGTACTCCGGGGAAGGACTTGGTGATGCCGGACATGCTGAGCAGGGGTGGTTCTGTTGCCATGTGGGTTCCCCTCGGCGGACGTGCGGGCCGGAGTCAGGGCAGAACAAGCCGTTGTTCTCAGGGCAGAGCAGGGCAGCGCTTGGCAGTGCGGGGCGGGGCGGGGTGGCGCGGGGCAAGGTGGAGCGGGGCAGGGCGGGGCGACACGCTGTGCTGGTGAGGCCGTCCCGGGTAGCGGCCTACGCGGGTGAGAAGAGGTGGTCGCTGATCAGCCGGGCCGCGCCGATGACACCGGCGGTGGGGCCCAACTCCCCCAGAACGATGGGGAGGTTGCCGGTCGCCAGGGGCAGCGACTGGCGGTACACCTGGGTACGGATCGCGGCGAGCAGGGTGTGGCCGAGGCCGGTCACCCCGCCGCCGATCACCACCAGGCCGGGGTTGAAGAACGAGACGAGTCCGGCGATGACCTGGCCGACACGGTTGCCGCCCTCGCGGATCATCTCCAGAGAGGTGGCGTCCCCCGCGGCCGCAGCAGCGGCGACATCGACGGCGGTGAGGCCGCCGTTCGCCGCCAGCCGTGCCGCGAGTTCCGCCGAGAGGCCCTGCTGGGCCGCCTCCAGCGCGTCCCGGGCCAGGGCCGCTCCGCTGAAGTAGGCCTCCAGGCACCCCCGGTTGCCGCAGGCGCAGGGCCGGCCGTCGGGCACGGCCTGGATGTGCCCGATGTCGCCGGCGCTGCCGGTCGTACCGCGGTAGACATGACCGCCGACGACGATGCCGCAGCCGATCCCGGTGCCGATCTTGACGCAGAGGAAGTCGGCGACGGTGCGGGCGACGCCCGCGTGCTGCTCCCCCATCGCCATGAGATTCACGTCGTTGTCGACCATCACCGGGCAGCCCAGCTCCTGGCTGAGCGCCTCCCGCACGGGGAAGCCGTCCCAGCCGGGCATGATCGGCGGTGCCACCGGCACGCCTTCGGGGAAACGGACCGGCCCGGGTACGCCGATGCCGGCGCCGTCGAAGCCCTCGGCGAGTCCCGTCGCCCTCAACTTCGCGGCCATGGACAGGACTTGCTCGAAGACCGCGACCGGTCCCTCACGTACGTCGAGGGGCTGGTTGAGGTGTCCGAGGGTCTCCAGTTCGGCGTTGGTGACGGCGACGTCGACCGAGGTCGCGCCGATGTCGACGCCGAGGAAGCGCAGCCCGGGGTTGAGCCGGACGTTGTGGGAGCGGCGGCCGCCGCGCGAGGCGGCGAGTCCGTCGGCCACCACCAGCCCCGTCTCCAGGAGCCGGTCCACCTCCACGGCCAGCTTGGAACGCGACAGGTCGACCTGATCACCCAGTTGGGCACGGGAGTTGGGGCCGCCGTCCCGCAACAGCTTGAGCAGACGGGCCTGATGGGCGTTCGCGGGCCGTGCCGTCATACGTCTCACGAGCCCCTCCCCGCCTCAGTTCGGCCACCAGTGTCGGGCTTTCGGAGGGAACGTAGCAGCGCCTGCCGAACCTGGGAAGAAGCTGTGCACGGATTGCCGTCAACTTTCTCCACTCGCAGGACAAAGAGTGGAACCGGCGCACCCGAAACCGGTCGAAACCCGGCGAGGTATCCGTCCCGAGCGGGTTCAGGACTTGGGGCGGTCGTGATACGAACGCCGGGTGTGCTCGGTGTGTTCACGCATCAGCCGGGTGGCCGACTGCTCGTCGTGGGCGGCGATCGCCGCGATCAGGTCGCGGTGCTCGATCCAGGACTGATGGCCGCGCTGCCGGGCGATCGGCGTGTAGTACCAGCGCACCCGGCGGTCCACCTGGGCCGCCAGTTCGGCGAGCACCGCATTGCCCGCGAGGTCGATGATCTTCGCGTGGAAGCGGGCGTTCAGGGCGACCGCGGTGTCCACGTCGTCGCTGGCCACGGCCAGCATGCCCTGCGCCAGGATCTCGTCCAGGGCCTCGATGCCGGCCTTGTCCGCGCGCGCCGCGGCGAGCCGTGCGGCCTCCGCCTCCAACAACGTCCGCACGGTGAGGAGTTGATCCGCCTCGTCCTCCGTCGGCTCATGCACGAAGGCACCCTGGGCGGGCCTGAGGTCCACCCAGCCCTCGGTGTTCAGCCGCTGAAGCGCCTCACGCACCGGCTGCCGCGAGACGCCGAGGTGCGTGGCGAGTTCGCTCTCGACGAGATGCTGGCCGGGCTGCAGGGCGCGGGTGGTGATGAGTTCGAGCAGTGCCTCGTAGACGCGGTCGCGCAGCGGGCCGGGGCGTTCGAGTTTGGGCACCGCACCCTGCGGCAGTCCTGTCGACAACATCGGTCGGTCCCCCTCCTGGGCAACACCGGGCAACTGCAACCGGAAAGCCACATATCGATTGATGCACTCGGCTGTCAGTAGCCGATCGACTGTCTACAGCCGAGTATCGATTGTCTTTCGTCTACAGTCTACGGCGCACAGTAGCCAGAGCCGGGCACAGTCGATCGCGTCACAGTACGCCGGGCCCCACCCGCGGGAATCCACCCGCGACCGCGCCCCACCACCGCTCACGGGCAGCGCACGACCTGTCCCGCGTACGACAGGTTGCCGCCGAAGCCGAACAGCAGTACCGGGTCCCCCGTGGAGACGGCGCCCTGCTCGACGAGCTTGGAGAAGGCGAGCGGGATGCTGGCGGCCGACGTGTTACCCGATTCGGTGACGTCACGCGCGACCACCGCGTTGACGGCGCCGATCTTCTGCGCGAGGGGTTCGATGATGCGCAGGTTCGCCTGGTGCAGGACGACGGCGGCGAGGTCCGCGGGGGTGAGGCCGGCCCGCTCGCAGGCCTGTCGCGCCAGCGGCGGCAGCTGGGTGGTGGCCCAGCGGTAGACGCTCTGTCCCTCCTGTGCGAACCGTGCCGGCTGCCCCTCGATACGCACGGCGTGCCCCATCTCGGGCAGCGAGCCCCACAGCACCGGAGAGATGCCGGGCTCCACGCCGTCGGGACAGGCCTCGATCACGGCGGCGCCCGCTCCGTCGCCGACGAGCACGCAGGTCGTGCGGTCGCTCCAGTCGGTCACCTCGGACATCTTGTCGGCGCCGATGACCAGGGCACGGGTCGCGGCGCCCGCCCGGACCGTGTGGTCGGCGGTGGCCAGCGCATGGGTGAAACCGGCGCAGACGACGTTGATGTCCATCGCGGCCGGCTGCGGGATGCCGAGGCGGGCGGCGACCCGGGCTGCCATGTTCGGCGAGCGGTCGACGGCCGTGGAGGTCGCGACCAGCACCAGGTCGATGTCACTCGGCGCGAGGCCGGCCGCCGCGAGCGCCTTGGCGGCGGCGTGCGCCGCCAGCTCGTCCACGGGCTCGTCGGGGCCGGCGATGTGGCGCGTGCGGATGCCCACCCGGCTCCTGATCCACTCGTCACTGGTGTCGACCAGGCCCGCCAGATCCTCGTTGGTGAGCACCTTGGCGGGCTGGTAGTGGCCGACGGCGGCGATGCGCGAGCCGTTCATTGGGGGGTCCCCTCGTTGCCTTGGGTAGCGGGATCCACCAGTCTGATCAGTGACTCACGGGTACGAGGGCGCGTGAAGCGACAGGAAACCGGTTCCCGGGTTGTCGGCTTCCCCATAGCCCCGGACGCCCAGCCACCGCCGAACGCGTCCCCCGCCGATCACCCGCCCCCCGAGGAACACGGCTACCCGGTTACTTGGTGAACAGCTGCGTGGCCTTCTGTACCAGCTCGTAGAGCCCGTAGGCCAGCGGTGTGCCCACCCACAGCCAGGCGAAGGCGATCAGTGGGCGCCTGTCAGGCTGCGGACTCGGGCTGCTGTCGTTCGACATCGGCGGCCTCCCTCTGGGCGGGGACGTGATGATGGCGGGCGTGGACCGGCCGGACGAGTTCGTTGGCGACGAAGCCGACGGCCAGCAGCCCGATCATGATGAACAGGGACAGGGTGTAGAGCGACGAGCCGTGCTTTCCGGCGTCCTCCTGCCGGTCGGCGATCCAGTTGACGATCAGCGGACCGAGCACGCCCGCGGTGGACCAGGCGGTGAGCAGCCGCCCGTGGATCGCGCCGACCTGGTAGGCCCCGAACAGGTCCTTGAGGTAGGCGGGGATCGTCGCGAAGCCGCCGCCGTAGAAGGAGAGGATCACCAGGGCGCACAGCACGAACAGGGGTTTCGAGGAGTCGCCGATCAACGCGATGAGGGCGTACATCAGGGCGCCGACGCCCAGATAGACCCGGTAGATGTTCTTGCGTCCGATCAGGTCGGAGGTCGACGACCAACCGATCCGGCCCGCCATGTTCGCCGCGGACAGCAGGGCGACGAAGCCGGCGGCCGCGGACACCGAGACCGGGGTGGAGGTGTCGGCGAAGAAGTCCGTGATCATCGGGGCGGCCTTCTCCAGGATGCCGATACCCGCGGTCACGTTCATGCAGAGCACGACCCACAGGCACCAGAACTGCGGAGTGCGCACCGCCCTGCTCGCCGAGACCTGCACGCCCTCGACGGCGCTGGGCCCGCCCGCGACCGGGTGCGCGCCACGCGGTACCCGCACCAGCAGGACACCCAGCGTCATGAATACCGCATACGAAAGCCCGTGCACGAGAAACGCGAGGGCGATGCCGGAGCTGTCGGATCCGAACGACTCCAGCATCTGCGCCGACCAGGGCGAGGCGATGAGTGCGCCGCCGCCGAAGCCCATGATGGCGATACCGGTGGCCATACCCGGCCGGTCCGGGAACCACTTGATCAATGTGGAGACGGGAGAGATGTAACCGATACCGAGGCCGATTCCACCGACGAAGCCGTAGCCGAGGACGATCAGCCAGTACTGCTCGGTGGCGGCTCCGAGCGCGGAGATCAGGAAGCCGGACGAGAAGCAGACCAGGGCGACGGTCATCGCCCAGCGCGGTCCGTTGCGCTCGACCAGCGTGCCGCCGAAGGCGGCGGACAGGCCGAGCATGACGATGGCGAGCTGGAACGGGAGCGCGCTCTGGGTGCCGCTGAGGCCGAGCGACGATTCCAGCGGAGGCTTGAACACGGACCACGCGTAGGCCTGGCCGATGGAGAGATGGACCGAGAGGGCGGCCGGGGGGACGAGCCAGCGGCTCCAGCCGGCCGGTGCGACAGGGGGACTCATGAGTCCTGAACGGTAGGAACCGGCGCGACGTTGAAAAGGCGGCGCGTCGACGGTATGCGGTGAACGGTATCCGGGCTGCGACGAACGGTCGGGCCGACAGGTTTCCGTAGCCGGGTTTCCGAAACCGCTTACGAGGTTGTTCCCGCGCTTCGCTTCGCGCCTTGCCACGCCACCACGGACTTCCCGCGATCCGCCGCGGACGCCGCGCGGACCCTTGCCGCCCTATCCTCCATACTGTAGACAATATTTCGTCGACAGGATTCGACAGTTCCTCGGTACCCTCGACCGAACGGAGCTCCCTCGCAATGAAAGTCGCAGTCCTCGGCGCCGGTGCGATCGGCGCCTATGTCGGTGCAGCGCTCCACCGCGCCGGCGCCGACGTGCATCTCGTCGCCCGTGGACCGCATCTCGCGGCCATGAGGCGGGACGGGGTGCGGGTGCTCAGTCCGCGCGGCGACTTCACCGCCCGCGCCCACGCCACCGACGACCCGGGCGAGATCGGCCCGGTCGACTTCGTCTTCCTGGGCCTCAAGGCCAACTCGTACGCGGCGTGCGGGCCGCTGATCGAGCCCCTGCTGCACGACTCCACCGCGGTGGTCGCCGCCCAGAACGGCATCCCCTGGTGGTACTTCCACCGCCACGACGGCCCTTACGACGGGCTGCGCGTCGAGAGCGTGGACCCGGACGGCGCGGTCAGCGCGGTACTCGCGCCCGAACGGGCCGTCGGTTGCGTGGTGTACGCGGCCACCGAGCTCGAAGGGCCGGGCGTCGTACGCCATCTGGAAGGCACGCGGTTCTCCGTCGGCGAGCCCGACCGCAGCGTCTCGACCCGCTGCCTGGCCTTCAGTGAGGCCATGCAGGCCGGTGGGCTGAAGTGCCCGGTGGAACCGGCACTGCGCAACGACATCTGGCTCAAGCTGCTGGGCAACATCTCCTTCAATCCCATCAGCGCGCTGGCCCGCGCCACCATGCGGCAGATGTGCCTGCACGGCGGTACCCGCCAGGTCATCGAGACGATGATGCGCGAGACCCTCGCGGTCGCCGAGGCCCTGGGCTGCGAGGTGGGCGTCTCCATCGAGCGCCGGCTCGCGGGCGCGGAGAAAGTCGGCGACCACCGCACCTCCACGCTCCAGGACCTGGAGCGTGGCAAGCCGCTCGAACTCGACGTACTCCTTGCGGCCGTCGTCGAGTTGGCGGAGATCACCGGCGTGCAAGTGCCCACCCTGCGCACCGTGCACGCCATCTCGGACCTGCTCGCGCTCAGGAGCGCCGCATGATCGCTGGGGAGCACGCATGAGGAAACGCGACCGGACCCCGAAGACCTACACCCGGCTCACCCGACCGCTCATCAGGGACTCCCGCAACGAACCTTTTCGCGAGGCGAGTTGGGAAGAGGCGCTGGGACGCACCGCGCGGGGCCTGCAGCGCCACCGTGGCGCGTTCGGAATGTTCTCCTGCGCCCGCGCGACCAACGAGATGAACTACGTGGCGCAGAAGTTCGCCCGGGTCGTGATGGGCACCAACAACGTCGACTCGTGCAACCGGACCTGCCACGCGCCGAGCGTCGCCGGCCTGTCGGCCGCCTTCGGCTCCGGTGGCGGGACGTCGTCGTACGAGGAGATCGAGCACACCGACGTCATCGTGATGTGGGGGTCCAACGCGCGTTTCGCGCATCCGATCTTCTTCCAGCATGTGCTGAAGGGGGTCAGGAACGGCGCCCGGATGTACGCGGTCGACCCGCGCCGGACGTCGACCGCCGAGTGGGCGGACGGCTGGCTCGGCCTCAACGTCGGCACCGACATCCCGATGGCGCACGCGATCGGCCGCGAGATCATCCACGCGGGTCTCGCCAACCAGGCGTTCGTCGAGCGCGCGACCAGCGACTTCGAGGCGTACAAGGCGCTCGTGGAGCCCTGGACACCGTCCCTGGCGGAGAAAGTGACGGGCGTACCGGCGGCTGCCATAAGGGAGTTGGCGCACGCCTACGCCCGCGCCGAGCGCGCCCAGCTGTGCTGGACTCTCGGCATCACCGAGCACCACAACGGCACGGACAACGTGCGCGCGCTCATCAATCTCTCGCTGCTGACCGGGCACGTGGGCCGCTACGGTTCCGGTCTGCAGCCGCTGCGGGGGCAGAACAACGTCCAGGGCGGTGGCGACATGGGCGCGATCCCCAACCGCCTCCCCGGATTCCAGGACATCCTCGACCCCGATGCCCGGCTGAGGTTCGAGTCGGCCTGGGGCACCGTCATCCAGCCGCACTACGGACTGAACCTCACGGAGATGTTCGAGGCGATGGAGGAAGGCTCCCTGAAGGCCGTCTACTGCATCGGCGAGAACCCCGCCCAGTCGGAGGCGGACAGCGAGCAGGCCGTACGCCGGATGCGGTCCCTGGACTTCCTCGTCGTGCAGGACATCTTCCTCACCAAGACCGCCGAACTGGCGGACGTGGTGCTGCCCGCCACGGCCGGCTGGGCGGAGACCGACGGCACAACGACCAACAGCGAGAGACGAGTTCAGCGGGTGCGGCGAGCCGTGACGCCGCCCGGCGAGGCGCGCGAGGACATCGACATCCTCTGCGACCTGGCGACACGGCTCGGTCACGAGTGGAAGTACACCGGCGCCGAGGCCGTCTGGAACGAGCTCAGGTCGGTGTCCCCGGACCACTACGGGATGACGTACGACCGGCTGGAGCAGCATCAGGGCCTCCAGTGGCCGTGCCCGAGCATCGACCGGATCGAACCCGCCCATCTGCACGGGAGGTTGTGGGCTAAGGAGCCCGAACGGCGAGGCAGGCGGGCGCCCTTCGGAATCGTCCAGCACGATCCGCCGGTCGACCTCACGGACGAGGAGTACCCGATCCGGCTGACGACCGGACGGCGGCTCGACTCCTACAACACCGGTGTCCAGAGCGGGAGTTTCGCCTCCCCGCTGCGCCGCGGCGAGTACGTCGAGCTGTGCCCGGAGGACGCGGAGCACTACGGGATCGTCGTCGGCGAGGAGGTCCGGGTGAGCTCACGGCGCGGTTCCGTGGTCGCGCCGGTGTGGATCGACACCGCCCTGCGGCCCGGCCTCGCCTTCATGACCATGCACTTTCCCGACGAGGTGGACACCAACCAGCTCACCATCGAGGCGAATTGCCCGATCGCGGGGACGGCGGAGTTCAAGGCGTCGGCGATCCGGATCGAAAAGCTCCCGGCCCCGACCTACGTGAGGTGATGTCGTGGACCTGCACTTCGGTGACAGCAAACCGACGGACGACGAACGGGCAGCCGTGGACGCCGTGTTCGGACCACCGGAGTCCTCGTGGGAGGGCGCCGACCGTCGCGAAGCGGACCTGCGGTGGGCGCGAGGCGGACGCGAGGCCCGGGACCGCCGCGACCTGCTGCTGCCGGGGCTGCACGCGATCAACGACCGAATCGGCTGGATCAGCGAAGGCGCCCTCGACTATCTGTGCCGCCGCCTGACCGTGCCGCCGGCGGAGGCGTACGGCGTCGCCACCTTCTATGCCATGTTCTCGGTCAAGCCGCGACAGGCCACCGTGCTCCACGTATGCACGGACCTCGCCTGCGCCGCCGCGGACGCCTCCGCCCTGTGTACCGGGATCGAGTCACGCCTGGACAGGAGCAGTGGGGTGTGCGTCGAGCGCAGCCCCTGCCTCGGCCTGTGCGAGCGCGCCCCGGCCGTACTCGCCGTCAAGGCCGGCGATCCGGTGCGTACGGCGGTCTCGGCTCCGGCGAGCGTCGAGGCGGCCGTACTCGCCGCGAACGCCCCCGACTCGGTGCCCGAGGAGGAGCCGGCGGCGGACGCGGTGCCCCAGGCGGGGGACCCGGCGCTGCTCCTGCTGAACCGGGTCGGCGTGGTCGATCCGTCGTCGCTCGACGACTATCGGGCGCACGGCGGCTACGCGGCCCTGCGCCGCGCCTTCGCGCTCGGCCCTTCCGGGGTCATCCGCGAGGTCACCGACTCCGGTCTGCTCGGCCGCGGCGGCGCCGCCTTCCCCACCGGCCGCAAGTGGCAGGCCACGGCGTCCGGGCCCGACCATCCGCACTACCTGGTGTGCAACGCGGACGAGTCCGAGCCGGGCACCTTCAAGGACCGCGTACTGATGGAGGGCGACCCGTACGCGCTGGTGGAGGCGATGACCGTCGCGGCGTACGCGGTCGGCGCGCACCAGGGGTACCTGTACCTCCGCGGCGAATATCCGCGCGCCCTGCACCGTATGCAATATGCGGTCGACTGTGCACGCGCTCGCGGTCTCCTCGGCGACGACATCCTCGGCCAGGGATACGCCTTCGACATCGAGATCCGGCGGGGCGCCGGGGCCTACATCTGCGGCGAGGAGACAGCCCTGTTCAACTCCATCGAGGGGTACCGGGGCGAGCCGCGCTCGAAACCGCCGTTCCCCGTGGAGAAGGGTCTGTTCGGCAGGCCGACGGTCGAGAACAACGTGGAGACGCTGGTCAACGTCCTGCCGATCCTCACCATGGGCGCCGCGGCCTACGCGGCGATCGGCACGCCCAGGTCCACCGGCCCCAAGCTGTTCTGCGTGTCGGGCAGCGTCGACCACCCCGGCGTGTACGAACTGCCCTTCGGAGCGACGCTGGGTGACCTGCTCGCCCTCGCCGGGGTGCGCGAGAACCTGCGCGCCGTGCTCCTCGGCGGCGCTGCCGGCGGCTTCGTGCGGCCCGACGAACTGGACATCCCGCTGACTTTCGAGGGGACCCGGGAGGCGGGCACGACGCTCGGTTCCGGGGTCGTGATGGCCTTCGACGACACCGTCCCGCTGCCCCGACTGCTCTTGCGCATCGCCGAGTTCTTCCGGGACGAGTCGTGCGGGCAGTGCGTGCCCTGCCGGGTCGGGACCGTACGGCAGGAGGAGGCGTTGCACCGGATCGTGGATCGGACCGGCTCCGACGCCGCCACCGACATCACCTTGCTGCGCGAGGTCGGCCGCGCCATGCGGGACGCCTCGATCTGCGGCCTGGGCCAGACCGCGTGGAACGCCGTGGAATCCGCCATCGACCGTCTGGGGGCGTACGAATGACCGCGACCGTCCGCACAGGAGCCGCCTTGTGACCGCGATACCGCTGGGGGTGCCGCGTCGGCTGGTGGAGTTCACGATCGACGGGCAGGAGGCGAGGGTCCCCGAGGGGGCGACGATCCTCGACGCCTGCCGGGCCGCCGGGAAGGACGTCCCGACCCTGTGCCAGGGCGACACGCTCACCCCGAAGAACGCCTGCAGGGTCTGCGTCGTGGAGGTCGAGGGCTCACGGACCCTGGTGCCGGCGTGCTCCCGCAGGGCGGAGTCCGGCATGGACGTCCGTACCGACACCGAGCGCGCCCGGCACAGCCGCAGGATCGTTCTCGAGCTGCTCGCCTCCTCGGTCGACCTGTCCACGACACCAATGGTTGCGGAATGGATCAAGGAGTACGACGCGAAGCCGGATCGATTCGGCCCCGACGCGGCCCGGCTGAACGAGGAACCGAAGATCGACAACGAACTGTATGTACGCGATTACGACAAGTGCATCCTCTGCTACAAGTGCGTGGACGCCTGCGGTGACCAGTGGCAGAACACCTTCGCGATCTCTGTTGCGGGACGCGGTTTCGACGCCCGGATCGCCGTCGAGCACGACGCCCCGCTGACCGACTCGGCGTGTGTGTACTGCGGGAACTGCATCGAGGTGTGCCCGACGGGAGCGCTGTCCTTCAAGTCCGAGTACGACCGGCGAGCGGCCGGGAACTGGGACGAGTCGGCACAGACACGGACAACGACCGTATGCGCCTACTGCGGAGTGGGCTGCAACCTCACGCTCCACGTGCAGGACAATGAGATCGTGAAGGTCACCTCACCGCACGACAACCCCGTGACCCACGGGAATCTCTGCATCAAGGGCCGCTTCGGCTACCAGCACGTACAGAACCGGGGCTGATCACGACATGGGACGAGTCACCGAACGACGCAAGGTGATCCGCATCAGGGACGGGGCGGTCTCCGCCCGGCCGGACACCCTGGTCGCCGAGGAGCCACTGGAGATCCGGCTCAACGGCAAGCCGCTGGCCATCACCATGCGCACGCCCGGTGACGACTTCGCGCTGGCGGCCGGCTTCCTGGTCAGCGAAGGCGTCCTGGCCACAGCATCCGATCTACTGAATATCGTCTACTGTGCGGGCGCGACGGTCGACGGATCCAACACCTACAACGTGGTGGACGTCCGGACGGCCCCCGACGTGACGATGCCCGACATCACCCTCGAGCGGAACGTCTACACCACCTCCTCCTGCGGCCTGTGCGGCAAGGCGAGCCTGGACGCGGTCCGCACGACGGCCCGCTGGCCCATCGCCGACACTCCCCCGCTCCGGATCGCGCCCGAACTGCTGGCGGGCCTCCCCGACCGGCTTCGCGCGGCCCAGCGGGTCTTCGACCGTACCGGGGGGCTGCACGCGGCGGCCCTGTTCTCCGAGGACGGCGAGCTGCTGGACGTCCGCGAGGACGTGGGGCGGCACAACGCGGTCGACAAACTGGTCGGCCGCGCCCTCCAGAGCGGGGACCTGCCTCTGTCGCGGACGATCCTGCTGGTGTCGGGCCGGGCCTCGTTCGAGCTGGCGCAGAAGGCCGTGATGGCCGGCATCCCGATGCTCGCGGCGGTCTCGGCACCCTCCTCCCTGGCCGTGGATCTGGCCGCGGAGACCGGGCTGACACTGGTGGGATTCCTGCGGGGCAGTTCCATGAACGTGTACGCGGGTGAGGACCGCATCACCCTGCGGACCGCGGCCGCCCAGGGCTGACCCGGTTCCCCGCGGCACGGCGGCGGGGCCCCGGCCGGCGGGGAGCGCCCCCTGCGCCGCGGGGCCCCGCCTCAGCCGCTCGTGAATCGCACGTCGCTCACGCGCGCCACGGTCCCCAGCCGAGGGAAGTCGAGCTTTACCGAGGCCTCGTGCTCGGCGCCGGTGAGAGCGGACATCGCGTCCTCCACGAAGACCAGGTCGTAACCGAGGTCGGCGGCGGCACGGGCGGTGGACTCGACGCCGAGGTTGGTGGCGATGCCGCCGAACACGAGGGTGGTCACGCCGTGTTCGCGGAGTCGATCGTCCAGGCCGGTTCCCCGGAATGCGCCGATGGTCCGCTTGACGATCTCCAAGTCGCCCTCCTGAAACAGCCCTTGGACCAACCCGCTGCCGGGAGGCTGCTCGGTGACGCCGGGACGCTCGACGCGGACGAGGACGACGAGCGCGCCGGCCGAGCGGAACACCGCCGCCAGTTCTTCGGCGGCGGTCAGTACTTCGGTTCCCTTGTGGGGCTCCAGGGGCAACGCGACGATGCGGTCCATCAGGTCGACGAGGACGAGGGCGCTGCGCGCGGGGACGAGTGGAAGAGCTGCGGTCATGACGGAACGTTATCCGCCGTCAGCCCTCCGTACCGGAAATCCGGATCAACATGCCCATGAAGTGGTCGCGTTCGGCGGCGGAGAGCGGGGCGAGCAGCGCGTCGTTCGCCTCCCGGGCGGCCTTCTCGCAGCGCCGGAGCAGCCGTCGCCCCTCTTCGGTGAGTGACACCGCGTTCTTCCGGCGGTCGTTCGGATCCGGTTCACGGACGGCGAGCCCCGCGCGCTGCAGGTCGTTGAGGATGCCGACGAGGTCCTTGGGGTCGAGTCCGACACTGCGACCGATCTCGGCCTGGGCGGCAGGGGCGAGGTCACGAAGGGCGGACAGCACCACGTGGTGCCACATCTTGAGGCCCTCGACGGCGAGGGCCTCGGCCACCAGGGTGCGGCCCCGGGCGGCGGCCCTGCCCAGGAGCCAGCTGGGCAGCGAGCGAATGGCGGAGAGAGGCGCTTCGGACATGGTCACACCCTATCGACTATTCATTGGACTCCCCAATGAACTTCCAGATATCGTTGGAAATCCCAACGAGTTCTGGAGGTGTGATGCGCCGCGTCCGATATGGCTCCACCGGCGGCCCCCTGTTCCTGGAGGAGGTGCCTGCCCCCGAACCGGGCCCCGACGAGCTTCTCGTGCGCTGCGAGGCGATAGGCGTCACGCTGCCCGTCGTCCGTAAGGTCACGGAGGCCCCGGAACCGATTCCGCTCGGGGGCGAGATCGCCGGGGAGGTCATGGCCGTCGGGAACGCGGCCAGCCGGTTCCGAGTGGGTGATCGCGTGACCGGCCTGTGTTTCGGCCACGGCTACGCCGACTTCGCCCTCCTCCACGAGGTCATGGCCTCCCCCGTGCCGGACGGCGCCGGCGCGGTCGACGCGGTGGCCCTGGTACGCAGCGGCCTGGTCGCGCTGGGCGCGCTCACCGCCGCCCGGCCCGAACCCGGCGAGGCAGCCCTCGTCACGGCCGCGGCGAGCGGGGTCGGCCACCTCGCCGTACAGCTCGCGCGGACACGCGGCGCGACCCGCGTCGTGGGCGCCGTGTCCGACCCCGCGAAGTCCGACTTCGTCAGGGCGCTGGGCGCCGACGACGTCATCACCTACGACCAGGACGAGTGGGGCGTCCGCGTCGACTACGCGCTCGACGCGGTCGGCGGCGAGCTGCTCGCGCCCTCCATCGCGGCCCTCGTGCCCGGCGGACGACTCGTGGCGTACAGCTCCGGGGGCGGGACGGTCCGGGTATACGACCTGCTGGTCGGCGCCAAGTCCGTGATCGGCTTCCAGATGGCCCACATCGCGCGGGGGAAACCGGAGTTGTACGAGCGGTGGCGCCGAGAGCTGTGGCACCTGTTCGCGCAGGGGGAGCTGAAGCCCGTCGTCCACAAGAGGTTCGCTCTGGAGGACGCGGCCGAGGCGCACGCGACGATCGAGTCACGCGTCAATTCGGGCAAGGTCGTCCTGGTGCCGTGAGTCGGGGTCGAGGCAAGCAAGGATGCGATCGACCGCACATTGCATACTGTCGCCCCGCGACCACCCACGGACCGCCGCCGACTGTCTACAGACGACCGGCGACCGGCGAGGATCTCACTTCGCGGCCGCCGGTGCCCACTCGTCGGCAGTTTCCCGGGACTCCTCCAGCGGATCCGCCGCCCTGCGTTTCGCGATGACCGCGCACACCATCAACTGCATCTGGTGGAAGAGCATCAGCGGCAGCACGGCCAGGGACGCATGCGCGCCGAACAGGACGCTGGCCATGGGCAGCCCGGAGGCGAGGGACTTCTTGGAGCCCGCGAACTGGATGGCGATGCGATCCTCGCGGTTGAACCGCAGCGCCTTGCTGCCGTACCAGGTCAGGACGAGCATCACGGCGAGCAGAACGGCCTCGACGACGAGCAGCCCACCCAGCCGTACGGCGCTGACCTGGTGCCAGATGCCCTGGACCATGCCCTCACTGAACGCCGTGTAGACGACCAGCAGGATCGAGCCCCGGTCGACGAGCCCGAGCACCTTCTTGTGGCGCGTGACGAACCCGCCGATCCAACGGCGCAGCAGCTGTCCCGCGACGAACGGCACCAGCAACTGCAGCACGATCTCGACCAGCGAGTCCGCGGAGAATCCACCACCGCTGCTGCCGAGCAGGGCCGCCGCGAGCAGCGGGGTGACGACGATGCCGACCAGCGAGGAGAAGGAGCCCGCACAGATCGCGGCGGGCACGTTACCCCGGGCGATGGAGGTGAAGGCGATCGACGACTGGATGGTCGACGGCACGAGGGTGAGGAACAGCAGCCCCTGGTAGAGCGGGTTGGTGAGGAAGACCGGCACGAGGCCGCGCGCGGCCAGGCCGAGCAGCGGAAAGATCAGGAAGGTGCAGGCCAGGACGGTCACGTGGAGCCGCCAGTGCTTCAGCCCATCCAGCGCCTCACGGGTGGAGAGGCGGGCGCCGTAGAGGAAGAAGAGGAAGGCGATCGCGGCCGTGGAAGCGCCCGAGGCCACCTCCGCGGCGGCGCCGCGCGCAGGGAGCAGCGCCGCGAAGCCGACGGTGCCGAGCAACAGCAGGATGTAGGGGTCGACCGGCATCCGACTCGGCCAGTGCAGGCGTTTCACGGTGCTCCACGTGCGGTTCGATGGGCGTGCGTCCGGGCTCGGAGAGCCCCTCCCCATCGTCCTCCTGCGCATCGTGATCGGGAATCCGGTATACCGCTCTCACTGTCATCACGTTCTGCGATAACAAAGCCCGGACGGGCTACTGTGGCGCTCGTGTACGAGCCCTCCCATCTGCGCACTTTCCTCGCCGTCGCCCAGACCCTGAGCTTCACGCAGGCCGCGCGGCGGCTCGGACTGCGTCAGTCCACGGTCAGCCAGCACGTACGACGCCTCGAGGACGCGACCGGGCGGGCGCTGTTCACCCGGGACACGCACTCCGTGGAGCTGACGGAGGACGGCGAGGCGATGCTCGGCTTCGCGCGCCGGATCCTGGACGTCCACGAACAGGCCTCGGCGTTCTTCACCGGCACCCGGCTGCGCGGCCGGCTGCGCTTCGGGGCCTCCGAGGACTTCGTACTGACCCGGCTGCCGGAGATCCTGGAGGGCTTCCGCTACGACCATCCCGAGGTCGACCTCGAACTGACGGTGGAACTGTCGGGCACCCTGCACGAGCAACTCGCCGCCGGGAAACTGGACCTGGTGCTGGCCAAGAGACGCCCCGAGGACCCTCGGGGGGAGTTGGTCTGGCACGACGGTCTGGTGTGGATCGGCGCGGAGAGGCTGCGTCTGGACGCCGACCGCCCCGTCCCGCTCATCGTGTTCCCGCCTCCCGGCATCACCCGCGCCCTGGCCCTGGAGGCGCTGGAGCGGCAGGGGCGGGCCTGGCGGATCGTCTGCACGAGCGGCAGTCTCAACGGCCTCATCGCGGCGGCCCGGGCCGGACTCGGCGTGATGGCCCACTCGCGAGGCCTGATCCCGCCGGGCCTGGTGCGGATCCCGGAGCGGGCTGGGCTGCCGGAGCTGGGGCGGGTCGACTTCGTGCTGGTGCACGGACGCAGACGCACCTCGGCCCAGGGCGCCGCGGACGCGCTGGCGGCGGCGATCCTGGCCGGTGGCGACCGACTGCACCGACGAACGGCAGGGTCCGGTCGGCGGCTCGACCTGCCGGGAGGCGGCGCCGGCTGAACGGCCGGCAGGCAGCAGACCGCAGGCCGTATCCGGAACGCGATATGCCGCACATTGCATACCGAATCCCACATACCGCCTACGGCAGACCACCGCCCGCCGTGCGGCCACGGTCCACTGCCTACCGCCTACCGCCTACCGCCTACCGCCTACCGCCCAGCATGCTGATACGTCAGCTGCTTCACGCGTCGCATGAACGGCGTCGCCTCCACGTGCTGGACGCCTTCCAGGCGTCCGAGAGGCCCGCTGAGATAGGCGTAGAGGCCCGCCGTGCCCCGGACCACCGCCGTGACGACGATGTGGGAGGGTCCGGCGGTGGCCGAGGCGAAGGCGATCTCGTCATGGGTGGCCAGGGCCTGCCCGACCGCGTGCATCGCGGAGGGCGCCGTGGTGATCCAGAGGACTGCGGCAAGGGGGTAGCCGAGGAGCTCGGAGTGGTACTCGACGTCGATGTAGACCGCACCCGAGGCGAGCAGGGCGGCCAGGCGGCGTTTGACGGCGGACTCGGAGCGACCGGTGGCCCGCTGGAGTTCCGGATAGGTGGCCCGGCCGTCGCGTTCCAGAACGGCTAGCAGGGGCTCGTCCTCGGGCTCGATCCGCGCCGGCCCTGTCAATCCTGTCAGCCCCGCCGGCCCCGTCTGCCCTGTCAGCCCTGCCAGCCCCGCTGACGCGTTCGCGTCGTGGCGCGGCGTGAGAGCGGTGATCTGCTCCTTGTCCAGCGCACCGAACTTCCGCAACCAGCCGGTCGGCCCGCCGTAGAAGCGGTGGAGGAGTTGCTGCGCGCGGATCTCCACGACACTCGGGGTGCGCGGGAGCTTGCCGAGGAGCAGGTCGTCGTGGTCGCCGGGATGACGGGGCCGGGTCATGCAGACGATCTCGGTGCCGCCGGAGCCCAGCCCTATCCAGTAGGTGTCGGGGCGTTTGGCGAGCGCGTCGGCGATGACCGTGGCGCTGTCGGGCACGCAGCGCAGCCGCAGCATCCACTGGTCCTGGCCGAGGCGTTCCGCGTCCCGGACGGCGACGACCCTCAGGCCGGCCTCGGCGCTGAGCCGGCGGAAGCGTCGCGCGACCGTCTGGTCGGAGACGCCCAGGACCCCGCCGAGTCTGCTGAAGGAGGCCCGCCCGTCGATCTCCAGCGCGGAGAGCAACTGGACATCCAGTCTGTCCAGCCTGCCCTGGGCGTGGAATTCCATCTCCATGGCACTCTCTCCCGTCGGATTCCGTCGATATCGCACCGGACACCACGGCGATCGGCCGCGTCTCGTCCATCGTACGGAGCGCTTCGTATCCGTCGCAGAAGAAATGTCGAGGAGTGGGACATGCGTACATGGGGGCCACTGACAGCGGTGTGCCTGGGCACATTCATGTTGTTGCTGGACGTGACGATCGTGATCGTGGCACTGCCGGACATGGCGCGCGCGTTGCACGCCTCGCTGAGCGATCTGCAGTGGGTCGTCGACGGGTATGCGCTGGCGCTGGCCGCGCTGCTGCTGGGGGCCGGGGCCACCGCCGACATCCTGGGGCGCCGCCGGGTGCACGTGGTGGGGGTGGTGGTGTTCGCGACGGCGTCGCTGCTGTGCGGGGTGGCGAGCGGACCGGACACACTCGTCGCCGCTCGGGCCCTCCAGGGGGTGGGGGCGGCCGCGATGCTGGCCACGACGTTGCCGCTGCTCGGCTCGGTCTACCAGGGCCGGCAGCGGTCGGCCGCGCTCGGGGTGTGGGGCGCGGTGAGCGGCGCGGCCGCAGCGATCGGGCCGGTACTGGGCGGGCTGCTGACCGAGGGGCCGGGCTGGCGATGGATCTTCTATGTGAACCTCCCGGTGAGCGTGGTCGCGGTGTGGCTGACGCTGAAGGCGGTGCCGGAGTCCAGGGGGCCGCGCGGGATGCGGGTCGACTGGGCGGGCACGGCGACCTTCGCGGTCTTCGCCGGCGGGACGGCGTACGCCGTCGTACGGGCCGGTGAGGACGGCTGGACGGCGTCGGCGACGCTCACCTCGTTCGGGCTCGCCGCGCTCGCGCTGGTGTGCTTCGTGCTGGCGGAGCGGCGGGCCGCCCATCCGCTGCTCGACCTGTCGCTGCTGCGCCGGCCCGCGTTCGTGGGCGTGATGGTGGGCGCGCTCGCCTTCAACGGCGTGGCGTTCGGTGTGACGCCGTACCTGTCCATCTGGATGCAGACGCTGCTGGGGATGAGCCCGGTACGCGGTGGACTCACGCTGCTGCCGATGACGGTGGCGGCCATGGTCACGGCGGTCGTGGTGGGTAAGCGGTTCCACGGCGTTTCTGCCCGGCTGACCATCGGTGGTGGCCTCCTGCTGATCGGCGCGGGCTGTTTCTGCCAGGCCGTGCTCGGCGCCGGTTCGGACTGGACGGCGCTGGTTCCCGGGTTCGTCCTGGTGGGCGTAGGAACCGGTTTCGTCGCGCCCACCGTCGCCGGAGCCGCGCTGGCCGCGGTGGAACCGGCACGGGCCGGGATGGCGGGCGGGGCCGTGAACACGGTGCGGCAGCTCGGGTACGCGCTCGGGGTCGCGGTGTTCGGCACCGTGGTGACCTCCCGGATGGCCGACACCCTCCCGCACGACGCTTCCCACGCGCTGGCGGGCGGTGGCGCCGGCGCGCTGCGGGGCACGTTCTCCGAGCACACGCTGCGGTCCGCGTTCGCCTCCGGGCTCGACGCGGCGCTGGTGACGGCGGGCTGCGCGGGCCTGGTCGCCGCGGCACTCGTCCTCGTCCTGGTCAGGACACCGCGCGCGGCCGTGGCCGGCGCGGCGGACACGACGGATGCACACGCGGCGTCGAAGGAAGGGGCGGCCCCCAGGCCTTGACGCCGCCACCGCCCGTGGTCACGACCGCGCGGGCTGAGTGGCGCGTGCCGCGCCGACCCCGGGAAGGGGCGGGCAGAGTAAGCGGTACGGGCAGATTCGGTGGAGATTACGGTGCCGAAACTTACTCTTCCGTCAGTTTTCTGTCCGACCCTTCCCCATGTGAGCCCATTTTCCGGCACTGACCAGCGCAGACGAGAGCATCACTCGTTTTCTTCCCCCCTCCCCTCGCGCCCTCGGGTGGGGTAGCTTTCACGGCGCTGTGCGGCCATGAGAAGCGGGGTGCGGGTTTGCGCGAGTTCACCAACCCTCCGTTGGCGTTGGCACCGCCGGTGGGCGGTCTGGCCGACGTCGTGTTCCGGCATGCCCAGGACGACCCGCACCACGTCGCTCTCGGCCGCAAGGACGAGGGGGGCGAGTGGCGGGACGTGACCGCCGGTGAGTTCCGCGACGAGGTCCTCGCCCTGGCCAAGGGTCTCCTCGCGCAGGGCATCCGCTTCGGTGACCGCGTCGCGATCATGTCCCGCACCCGCTACGAGTGGACGCTCTTCGACTTCGCCCTGTGGACGATCGGCGCCCAGGTGGTACCGGTCTACTCGACCTCGTCCGCCGAGCAGTGTTTCTGGATGCTCTACGACGCCGAGTGCACGGCCGCGATCGTCGAGCACGAGGACCACGCGATGACGATCGCCACCGTCATCGACCGCCTCCCCCGGCTGCGGCAGCTGTGGCAGCTGGACTCGGGCTGCGTGCAGGAGCTGTACGACGCCGGCGCCGCCATCGAGGACGAGGTGGTGCACCGGCACCGGGAAGCGGTTACCCCCGACTCGACCGCGACGATCATCTACACCTCGGGGACGACCGGCCGACCCAAGGGCTGCGTGATCTCGCACGGCAACTTCATGTTCGAGGCGGACACCGTCATCGAACGGTGGGAGCCGGTGTTCCACTCGAAGAAGGGCGACGAGGCGGCGACCCTGCTGTTTCTGCCGCTCGCGCACGTCTTCGGGCGGATGGTGCAGATCGCGGCGATCCGCGGCAAGGTCCGTTTCGGCCACCAGCCCCAGCTGCACGCGGCCGCCCTGCTCCCCGATCTGGCGGCTTTCAGACCCTCGTTCTTCCTCGCCGTGCCGTACATCTTCGAGAAGGTGTTCAACGCGGCCCGCCGCAAGGCGGAGCGGGAAGGCAAGGCGGGACCGTTCGCGAAGGCCGTCGACGTGGCCGTGAACTATGCCGAGGCGGTCGAGGCGAAGGCCTGGGGCATCGGCCCCGGCCCCTCGGCGGGTCTGCGGATGCAGCACCAGCTGTTCGACAAGCTCGTCTACTCGAAGGTGCGCGCCGCGATGGGCGGCCGGGTGCGGCACGCCATGTCCGGCGGCTCGGCCATGGACCGCAAACTCGGCCTGTTCTTCGCCGGCGCGGGCGTGCAGATCTACGAGGGCTACGGCCTGACCGAGACGACGGCGGCCGCGACCGCGAACCCGCCCGGACGCACCAGATACGGCACGGTCGGCCAGGCGATCCCCGGCATGACCGTGCACATCGCGGACGACGGCGAGATCTGGCTGCGCGGCGGAAACGTGTTCCAGGGCTATCTCAACAATCCCAAGGCCACCGACGAGACCCTCCACGACGGCTGGCTGGCCACCGGGGACCTGGGATCACTCGACGAAGACGGTTACCTCACCATTACCGGCCGCAAGAAGGAGATCCTGGTGACCTCCGGCGGCAAGAGCGTCTCGCCGGGGCTGCTGGAGGAGCGGGTGCGTGACCATCCGCTGGTCAACCAGTGCATCGTCGTCGGCAACGACCGGCCGTTCGTGGCCGCTCTGGTCACCCTCGACCAGGAGGCCGTCGAACACTGGCTCCAGATGCGCAACAAACCCCAGCTGACCGCGGTCGAGCTGGTGAGCGACCCGGACCTGGAGGCGGAGGTACGCCGATCCGTCGTGGCGGCCAACACGCTGGTCTCGAAGGCCGAGTCGATCCGCACCTTCCGCATCCTCGCCCAGCCCTTCACGGAGGAGCACGGACTGCTGACCCCGTCGCTGAAGCTGAAGCGCAAGGCGATCGAAAACGCTTACGCGAACGAGGTCGACGCGCTGTATCGCTCGTAAGGTTTCCGACGGCGGCGTGAAACACGTTTCCGACCGGCTCCCGCAACGGCAGGGCGGGCTCCCGCAACAGGCTCCCGAGGCGAATTCGGGGGTCAGGAATGCATCACTCGCCGTGATCGTTGACGATGGGAGTACCACTTTGACGGACAACCGAAGGATCAAGAGCTCGTGAGCAGCAAGGTCCCCCCGATCATCCTCAACAACGGCGTGGAGATGCCCCAGCTGGGCTTCGGGGTCTGGCAGGTGCCGGACGACGAGGCGGAGCAGGCGGTCTCCACCGCGCTGGAGGCCGGGTACCGCAGCATCGACACAGCGGCGATCTACGGCAACGAGGAGGGCACCGGCAAGGCCATCACCTCCTCCGGCGTGCCCCGCGACGACATCTTCGTCACCACCAAGCTCTGGAACAGCGACCAGGGGTACGACTCGACGCTCCGCGCGTTCGACACCTCACTGGAGAAGCTCGGCCTGGACTACCTGGACCTGTACCTCATCCACTGGCCGCTGCCCTCCCGCGACGGTTACGTGGACACGTACAAGGCGTTCGAGAAGCTCCTCGCCGACGGCCGGGTGCGTGCCATCGGCGTGTCCAACTTCCTGCCGGCGCATCTGGAGCGGCTGATCGGCGAGACGTCGGTCATCCCGGCCGTCAACCAGATCGAGCTGCACCCGCACCTCCAGCAGCACGCCTCGCGCGAGTTCCACGCCGAGCAGGGCATCGCCACCGAGGCCTGGTCCCCGCTCGGCCAGGGCAAGGGCCTCCTCGAGGTCCCGGCGATCGTGGCCATCGCGCAGAAGCACAACCGCACCCCGGCGCAGGTCGTGCTGCGCTGGCACCTCCAGCTCGGCAACGTCGTGATCCCGAAGTCCGTGACGCCGTCGCGGATCAAGGAGAACATCGAGGTGTTCGACTTCAGCCTGGACACCGAGGACCTGGCGGCGATCAGCGCCCTCAACGAGGACCGGCGCATCGGTCCTGACCCGGCGACGTTCGACGTCGGCTGAGGTTCCCCGCACGCGTCGAGGGCGCCCCCCGGTCCGGGGGGCGCCCTCGACGCGTCGGCAGGCCGGTCAGTTGGGCTGCCCGATCGGCCGTACGACGACGGTGTTGATGTCGACACCCGCCGGCTGCCCGACGGCCCACACGACGGAGTCGGCGATCTGGTCGGCGGTCAGCAGCTGCCCGGGCGGCAGGCTGCCGTAGCTGTCCCAGAAGGGGGTCTCCACCCGGCCGGGCGCGATCAGTGTCACGCCGACACCCCACTCGGTGACCTGGCGACGGGTGTTCTCCGCGAGGCCGGTCACCGCCCACTTCGTCGCCCCGTAGATGTTGCCCGGGGTGGGCACGAAGCCGGCGACGCTCCCGATCAGCACGATCCGTCCCCGGGTCTCCTTCAGGGCGTCGATCGACGCCCTGATGAGGAGCGCGGGACCGAGTACGTTCGTCAGGACCATGTCGGTCCACCCCGCCGGGTCACCCTCGGCGACCGAGTCATGGGTGGCGGTCCCCGCGTTCGCGACGACTGTATCCAGTCGCCCGTATGCATCGAGCGTACGGTCGACCGCCGACTGTACGCAGTCGTAGTCGGCGGCGTTCCCGGCCACCGTCAGCAGCCCCTTCGGCTCACCCAGTTCCGCGGCGAAGGCACGCAGTCGCTCCTCGCCGCGGCCGGTGACCGTGACCCGGTACCCGGTGTCCAGCAGCTGCCGTGCGACGGCGGCGCCGATGCCGCTGCCGCCGCCGGTGATCAGTGCGACCGGAGAATCCGAAGTGCCCGAGACGTTGTTCATGGTGTGCCCCCCATTGCGTCGGCTGCGCATCCTGGCTGCGTACGTCGGCTGCGTCACGCTGCTGACTGCTGACTGCTGACTGCTGACTGTCGGCTGTCGGCTGGCCGCTGCGCGACGTACGGTGCGCGGCACGCAGTCCATCACTTGGAGAGCTCTCCAAGTCAAGCCCTGCCGGGCCGACTTGACCGCCGGGCCGGCTACTGGACCGGCTTCACCGCCGTGTGCACGGTATGCGCCGCGAGCACGAAAACGTCCGCCCTGCGGTGCACCCCCGCCTCATCCTGCGGGTCGAGCAGCCGGTCCAGCATGGCGCGGTCGTCGGCGCCCAGGGCGTCACCGAAGACGTCCCGCAGACGCGTCAGGGACGCGGCGATGTAGGCGCGGGCCCGGCCGGAGGCGGGCGCGGGCAGGTCGAGCAGAAAGCTGCGGCTGCGGGCGTGCTTCAGACCGGCCGCGCCAAGCAGCGCCGACCAGTCCTCGGCCTCCTCGACGGAGCCGGGCAGGTCGGCCCTCATCCGGGCGAACCACTCCTCCTGCAGCGCGTCGAGCCGCGCCTCCAGGCCGGGGCGCCCGAAGCCGAGGTCTCGCGGCAGGAACCGGGCCGGCAGACCGCCCTCCATGATCGCCAGCGTGCCGCCGGGCGCGAGGCGGTCCGCGAAGGAGGCCAGAGCGGCGCGTTGGTCACCCAGGTGGTGCAGACTGCGGCCGGCCCAGAGCAGATCGGCCGGGTAGTCCAACTCGGCCAGCACATCGGGAAGTTCACCGGCCAGGGTGTCGAAACGGTCGCCGTACCCGAGGCGGTCGGCTCGCTGCCGGGCCCGCTCCAGCAGCGGCGCGGAACCGTCCACCGCCGTGACCCGCGCACCGGGGAACGTCTCGGCGAACAGACAGGAGACGACCCCGGGGCCACTGCCCACGTCCACGATCAGCCCGGGCTCGGTCACCTCCCTCCCGAGCCAGGACAGGGCCCGCTCGTACAGGGGCGTGAACAGTTCGGCCTGGGCTTCGAGATGCGGGGCCATCTCGGCCCAGTCGATGTCGGTGTCATGGCCGTGGCCGTGGCCGTGACCCTGACCGGGGCTGAGGCCTTGGCCGTGACCCTGACCGTGCGGGGGACCGGGGGCGTGGCTTGGGCCCGGGGCGTGCTGGTCGTCGCGGGGCTCGTGAGGGTGGTGCGCCATGGTGTCAGCCTCTCGTCCGGTGTCCCGTCAGCGTGCTCCGACGCACCGGCCCGGGGCCACCTTTGTTGCCGGTACGGCAACAATCGGGACGCCTGCAGCAAACCGGATCACGCCTGTCCGGTCGCTCCCGACGAGCTGGAGCGACCGGACAGGAACTGCTCACCGGTGGAGTTCGTGACCGCCGGGGTCGGTGATCGGCCCGGGCAGGCCGACCACCGACCCCGATGGATCACCGTCGTCGCACCTCACCGTCGTCTCACCGCACTGTGGTGTCACCTCACTGTCGTGCGGGGCGACTCGGGTGGAGGCCGGTGGCCTACAGCGGCGGGTACGCGTTCTGCATCAGCTGCTGGAACTGTGCCGAGAACCAGTGTCCGGACAGCGGCGCGTTCGCCAGGGCACCGGACAGGTTGTTGCCGTTGCGCGCGTTGCCCGTGTACGTCGGGTCGCACATCCGGTCGAAGCCCTTGCCCTCGTCGTTGGCGATGGCGGAGCTGGAGCCGTCGGACTCACCCGGCGGCTTCATCCACACGTACGCGTCGATTCCGGCGGCCGGGGCCGCCTGCGGGCGCTCTCCGAGACCGGCGCCCGACTGGTTGCACCAGTTGCCGATGTGGATACGACGGTCGTAGCGGCCGCCGTCGACGTAGGTGTCCACGCTGGTCGTGGCACCCGGTCCGGTGGGCCGGGCGGTGCCGCCCCAGCCGTTGCGGGAGGTGTCGATCAGCATGCCGATGTTCGACCGGAAGCCTGCGGTGACCAGCTGGTTCCGGAAGGCCTGGGCGTACGACTGCTCGTCGACGTACCGGTTCCAGTCCACCCACTTGGACTCGCGGACCGACTTGCCGGCCACGGAGTCGTTGATGGTGAAGTTGTTCTCCTTCAGGGCGCTGTAGTTCGCCGTGTTGGTGATGAAGCCGTGTACGTCGTCGACGGTCGCGCCCTCCGCGGTGGCCGCCTGGTAGAAGAGCTGGGCGGAGGGGGCGAAGTTGTCGTCCCAGCCGAGCCAGCCGTGGTGACCGGCGTCGATGTAGTTGTAGACGTTGGGGATCGCGCCGAGCTTGTCCAGCGCGTAGCCGACGCCCTTCACGTAGTTGCCGTTGGCCTTCATGGTGTCGCAGGCCGCGGTGGCGGTCGGCCGGCTGCCGGTGTTGGTGACGAGGTTGGGCAGCGAGTCGATCTCGATGGTGGTGACGATCCGCAGACCGGCGTACTTGCTGTCGGCGAGGATCGTCGCGATCGGGTCGATGAACTGCGTCTTGTACTTGTCGATCTCCGTCGGGCCGAGTTCGCCGTTGGAGGCGAGGGCGGCGCAGTCACGTCCGGGAAGGTCGTAGACGACCAGCTGGACGACTTCTTCACCGCTGCCCTTCTGGGCGAGGGCCGCGTCGAGGTGGGCGCGCAGGCCCATGCCGCCGTTCACTCCGTTGATGGCGGCGATACGGTCGAGCCAGACTCCGGTCGGCTGGTTGGAGATGCGGCTGCCGCCCGTCTCGGCGGCGGCCTTCGCCGACCATTCGGGGTTCACGTACACCTTGGCGCCGGCGTAGGGGTTGTCGACCTTGGTGGAGGGGGTGCCGGGGTCCGTCGGGGTGCCTGGGTCGGTCGGGGTGCCGGTACCGCTGTCGACGTTGCAGGTCACGCCGTCGAGGGTGAACGTGGTCGGGATCGAGTTGGTGCCGCTGTAGGTGCCCTGGAACCCGAAGCTGACCGAACCTCCGGTCGCCAGCGTCCCGTTGTAGGTCTCGTTGTTGGCGGTGACCGCCGTACCGGATTGGGTGATCTTCGCGTTCCACCCGTTGGTGACCTTCTGGCTGCCGGCGTACGCCCACTTCACCGACCAACTCGACTTGGCGGCGGAGTTGTTGGTGACGGTGACGGCGGCGGTGAAGCCGCTGCCCCAGTCGTTCTGCACTTTGTAGTCGACGCTGCACGGGATGGCGGCGATGCCCGGATCGCCGGGGACGACGGCGAGTGCCGTCCCCGAGGCGCCGGCGACCAGCGCCAGCGCGGCGAGTACCGCTGTTCTGCTACGGCTCATGAGTGCGGATTCCTTCTCGGTTGCGGGTGGTGTCCGTTTCTTCGGTGGTTCTGATCGGCCGTCGATCGCGTGCGGACAGGCCGGTTTCGGCCCTGCTCGATCTATCCGGCTGATCGGTCCGGTGGGCGCCTATCCGTCGAGTGCGCGCAGATGGTCGCGCAGGCCGGCCCCGTACGCCGTGGGCGTCCCGTCGTAGCCGGAGATCAGGGACGGACCGGTGGAGCAGTCCCAGGTGTTCCAGGTCCAGCCCAGGTACGACAGGCCGCGGTCGTCGAACCACTTCATGACCTGATCGACGAAACCGTGCGAGCAGGTGTTCTCCCCGATCTCCCCTGCCACGAGCGGCACTTGGGCCGCGACGGGGGCGAGGGTGGAGTTCCAGCAGCTCTCGTTCGCGCAGGTGTTGAAGTTGTAGACGTGGTAGGCGGCGGCGAGATTGCCGGTCGGGTCGGTGGGCTTGTACGTCAGCCACTGGCTCAGGTCGTTGGAGTACGCGAGCCCGCCGGCCAGGATGACGTTCCTGGCGCCGGTCGCCCGTACGGAGTCGACGAGATCCTGCATACCGGCGACCTCGTACCCGATGCCGGGACAGGTGCCGCCGTCCCGCCAGCACTGCCACGCCTGGGCGGCCGTGGAGGTGGCGCGGTCCGGGTAGGGCTCGTTGAACAGGTCGAACACGACGGCCTGGTCGTTCTTGAAGGTGTTGGCGACCGAGGTCCAGAACGACGGGGTGTACTGCATGTCGGGCATCGGCTTCTGGCAGCTGGCGTGCACATCCGAGCAGCCGGCCGAATTGCCCGTGTACTGACCGTAGTTCCAGTGCAGTTCGACGATCGGCGTCATGCCGTGCGCCTCGACGCGGGTCACCAGGTCCTTGACCGCGTTGACGTAGTTGGTGCCGCCGTAGGCGGAGTTGATGTTCGAAAGGCCCAGCCAGCACTCCTCGTTGAGCGGGATGCGCACGGTGTCGACGTTCCAGTCGGCGATCGCCTCGACGGAGGCGTCGTCGACCGGTCCGTCCCAGATGCCGCGCCCCTGCACGCACATGAACTCGCCGCCGGAGCGGTTCACCCCGAGCAGACGGCGGGTGTTTCCGCCGGCGTCCACGAGCTTGTTCCCGGAGACGTGCAGTACGGGCGGCTCGTCACCGGTGTCCGGCGGATCCGTCGTGGGTGGTGCGGTGGGGGTGGGCGTGGGGCTCGGGTCGGAGCCGGCGTTGCAGGTCGTGCCGTTGAGCTTGAACGTCGTCGGTGCGGCGTTCGTCTTCGAGGTGGACGCGACGAAGCCCGCGCTGACGCTTGCGCCGGTGCCCAGGGAGCCGTTCCAGCTCTCGTTCGCGGCGGTGACGGTGGCGCCCGACTGGGACCACTTGGCGCTCCAGCCCTGGGTGACCTTCTGGCCGTCCGCGAAGTCGAAAGTGAGGTTCCAACTGCTCAGGGCCGCCGCGTTGTTGGTGATCCTCACGGCGCCCTGGAAGCCGGCGTCCCACTGACCGGTGACGGAGTACTCGACCGTGCACGCGGGCACGGCTCCCTGCGCCGTGACGACCGTTGACAGGGCACCCGCAACGAGGGCGACCGTGCCGGTCACGGCTAAAAGTACTGAACGCGGGGGGTGGCGCATGAGCGACTCCTTGCAGCTCAGGCGCGTCGTGAACAGACGCGTCGACTGATGGAACCGCTCCCACTGGTGTCTCGAAGCTAGCGCCAAGTGCCGGCAAAGAACAGAGGAGTCACTGACTTTCCCTCAACAGCCGTCGTCGAATCTTTTCGACTCTTCAAGCACCTTGACCGTTCACACCCCCATCCCCACTATGGGAGCGCTCCCACTGGTTCAAGGCTTGTTGCTCCTCCCCCACTTCTCCGAGCCGCAAGGAGGAACCAGCACCATGGATCCCTCACGCAGACGCCGCGGGGCGCGGCGCCTGTGGACCGCCGCTCTGGCGGCCCTCGCGCTCCCCCTCGCCATGCTGAGCACCAGTACAACTCCCGCCCAGGCGGCCGCGCTTCAGTGCAGCGTGGACTACAAGACCAATGACTGGGGTTCGGGCTTCACCGCAGACCTCACCCTCACCAACCGGGGCACCGACCCGATCAGCGGCTGGGCCCTGACGTACTCCTACGCGGGCAACCAGAAGCTGACGAACGGATGGAACGGCAGCTGGTCGCAGTCCGGTCAGCAGATCACGGTGAACAACGCCTCGTACAACGGGACGATCGCCGCCGGAGCCGCGGTCAGCACGGGCGGGCAGTTCACCTACAGCGGGACGAACGCCGCTCCCACGAGCTTCGCGGTCAACGGCACCACCTGCGCCGGCGCGCACCAGCCGCCGGTCACCGTGCTGACCAGCCCGACCGCGGGCGCGGTCTACACGCAGGGGGACGCGGTGCCGCTCGCGGCGACCGCCGCGGCCGCCGACAGTGCGACCATCAGCAAGATCGAGTTCTATGACGACACGACCCTGCTGGGCACGGACACGAGCTCGCCGTACACGCTGTCCGCCTCCGGATTGTCCGTGGGCAGTCATTCCCTGGTCGCCAAGGCGTACGACAGCCTGGGCGCTTCGGCGTCGTCGACGCCGGTCGGCATCACGGTCGCCTCGGGACCGGCCGTGGTCGCCTCGGCCAACCAACTCGCCGTGCAGCAGGGCAAGACGGGCACCTACTCGCTGAAGCTGTCGACCCAGCCGTCGGCCAACGTGACGGTCACGACCGCTCGCACCACCGGCAACACGGGCCTGACGGTGACGGGCGGAGCGAGCCTGACCTTCACGCCGTCCAACTGGAGCGCCGCCCAGAACGTGACCATCACGGCCAACGCCTCGGGCACGGGCGCCGCGACCTTCGAGTCGACGGCCACCGGGCACGCGAAGGCCTCGGTCACGGCCACCGAGATCGCGGGCACCAAGGCGTACGACGCCCGGTTCCTCGACCTCTACGGCAAAATCACCAACCCGGCAAACGGTTACTTCTCCCCCGAGGGCATCCCGTACCACTCGGTCGAGACACTGATCGTCGAGGCCCCGGACCAGGGGCACGAGACC
>NZ_LMEQ01000009.1:46740-118666 GCF_001426425.1 Streptomyces sp. Root1310
GCCTGGGACATCATGGAGAAGTACATGATCCCCACCCACGCCGACCAGCCGACCAACTCGTTCTACAACGCCTCCAAGCCGGCGACGTACGCACCCGAGCTGGACACTCCGAACGAGTACCCGGCGAAGCTGGACACGGGTGTGTCCGTGGGATCGGATCCGATAGCCGGTGAACTGAAGACCGCATACGGTACGGACGACGTCTACGGTATGCACTGGCTCCAGGACGTCGACAACGTCTACGGCTACGGCAACGCGCCCGGCAAGTGCGAGGCCGGCCCGACCGACACCGGCCCGTCGTACATCAACACCTTCCAGCGCGGCTCGCAGGAGTCGGTGTGGGAGACGGTGCCGCAGCCGACCTGCGACGCCTTCAAGTACGGCGGNACCGGCCCGTCGTACATCAACACCTTCCAGCGCGGCTCGCAGGAGTCGGTGTGGGAGACGGTGCCGCAGCCGACCTGCGACGCCTTCAAGTACGGCGGCACGAACGGGTATCTGGACCTGTTCACCGGCGACGCCTCCTACGCCAAGCAGTGGAAGTTCACCAACGCCCCGGACGCCGACGCGCGGGCCGTGCAGGCCGCGTACTGGGCGGACGTCTGGGCCGAGGCGCAGGGCAAGGGCAGTGATGTCTCCGCGACCGTCGGCAAGGCCGCGAAGATGGGCGACTACCTGCGCTACTCGATGTACGACAAGTACTTCAAGAAGATCGGCAACTGCGTCGGACCGACCGCCTGCGCGGCCGGCACCGGCAAGGACGCCTCGCACTACCTGATGTCCTGGTACTACGCCTGGGGCGGCGCCACGGACACCAGCGCCGGCTGGGCCTGGCGCATCGGGTCCAGTCACACCCACGGCGGCTACCAGAACCCGCTGGCCGCCTACGCGCTCAGCAGTTACGCCGATCTGAAGCCCAAGTCGGCGACGGGCCAGGCGGACTGGGCGAAGTCGCTGTCCCGGCAGCTGGAGTTCTACCGCTGGCTGCAGTCCAGCGAAGGCGCGATCGCGGGCGGGGCGACGAACAGCTGGGCGGGCCGCTACGCGACTCCCCCGACCGGTACGTCGACCTTCTACGGCATGTACTACGACCACAGGCGTGGTCCATGGAGCGGGTCGCCGAGTACTACCAGCAGACGGGGAACGCGAGCGCCAAGGCGGTCCTCGACAAGTGGGTCGACTGGGCGCTGTCCAAGACCACGATCAACCCGGACGGCAGCTTCCTGATCCCCTCCACGCTCCAGTGGTCGGGCCAGCCCGACACCTGGAACGCCTCAAGTCCCGGCGCCAACACGGGACTTCACGTCACCGTCGCCGACTACACCAACGACGTCGGCGTGGCCGCCGCCTACGCCAAGACCCTGACGTACTACGCCGCCAAGTCCGGTGACACGGAGGCGAAGACGACGGCGAAGGCCCTCCTGGACGGTATGTGGGCCAACAACCAGGACGCTCTCGGCATCGCGGTGCCGGAGACCCGCGCCGACTACAACCGCTTCGACGACGGCGTGTACGTCCCGAGCACCTTCAGCGGCAAGATGCCGAACGGCGACGCGATCAACTCCTCCTCGACCTTCGCCTCGCTGCGGTCCTTCTACAAGAACGACCCGGCCTGGTCGAAGATCCAGAGCTACCTCGCGGGCGGAGCCGCGCCCGTGTTCACGTACCACCGCTTCTGGGCCCAGGCGGACATCGCCCTGGCCATGGGCTCGTACGCGGAGCTTCTCGAATAGTCACGCGGCTCCCCGCCCCCTGGCCGCCCCTTCGGGGCCCGGGGGCGCGGGGTGGCACCGGCCGACGACGCGGGCGCTCGAGGTTTCGCGTACGTGGCCCCGTCACCGGACGGCGGGGCCCAGGCCGGGCGGCCCCCTCCGCACAGGGGGCCGCCCGGCAGTCGCACGTCCCGTATCCCCCGCACACATGGTTTCGCGAGGAAGGACCCCCACCGTGCGAAGAACCGGCATCCTCATGGCCCTGTCGGCGCTCGCCGCCGGCCTGATCGCGGGCAGTCCGCCCGTACTGGCAGCGGACGGCAGCTCGCGTACGACGCTGGCCGCAGAGTCGTACACCTGGAAGAACGCCCGGATCGACGGCGGCGGCTTCGTGCCGGGCATCGTCTTCAACCGCAAGGAGAAGAACCTCGCCTACGCCCGTACCGACATCGGCGGCGCGTACCGCTGGCAGGAGTCGAGCAAGACCTGGACGCCGCTGCTGGACTCGGTCGGCTGGGCGGACTGGGGGCACACGGGCGTGGTGAGCCTGGCCTCCGACTCCGTCGACCCGAACAAGGTGTACGCGGCGGTCGGCACGTACACCAACAGCTGGGATCCCGGCAACGGGGCCGTGCTGCGCTCCGCCGACCGGGGCGCGAGCTGGCAGAAGACGGATCTGCCCTACAAGCTGGGCGGCAACATGCCCGGCCGCGGCATGGGTGAGCGCCTGGCGGTCGACCCGAACCGCAACAGCGTGCTGTATCTGGGCGCGCCGAGCGGCAAGGGCCTGTGGCGGTCGACGGACTCGGGGGTCACCTGGTCGCAGGTGACGAACTTCCCCAACGTCGGCAACTACCAGCAGGATCCGACCGACACCAGCGGGTACGCCTCCGACAACCAGGGCATCGTCTGGGTCACCTTCGACGAGTCCACGGGGTCGTCCGGCACCGCGACGAAGACGATCTACGTCGGCGTGGCGGACAAGGACAACGCGGTGTACCGGTCGACGGACGCGGGCGCGACCTGGACACGGCTGGCCGGGCAGCCGACGGGCTACCTGGCGCACAAGGGCGTACTGGATACCGTCAACGGATATCTGTACATCGCATACAGCGACAAGGGAGGACCGTACGACGGCGGCAAGGGCCGGCTGTGGAGGTACGCGACGGCGACCGGGACCTGGACGGACATCAGCCCGGTGGCGGAGGCCGACACGTACTACGGCTTCAGCGGACTGACGATCGACCGGCAGAAGCCCGGCACCGTCATGGCCACCGCCTACAGTTCCTGGTGGCCGGACACCCAGATCTTCCGCTCGACGGACAGCGGTGGCACCTGGACGAAGGCGTGGGACTACACGTCGTATCCCAACCGCGCGAACCGGTACACGATGGATGTCGCGTCGTCGCCCTGGCTGACCTGGGGCGCCAACCCGTCACCGCCGGAACAGTCGCCCAAACTCGGCTGGATGACCGAGGCGCTGGAGATCGACCCGTTCAACTCCAGCCGCATGATGTACGGCACGGGCGCGACGGTGTACGGCACGGAGAACCTGGCCAACTGGGACAGCGGGGGCCAGTTCACCATCAAGCCGATGGTGCAGGGGCTGGAGGAGACGGCGGTCCTGGACATCGCCTCGCCGCCGTCCGGCGCTCCGCTGCTCAGCGCGCTGGGCGACATCGGCGGCTTCCGCCACACGGACCTGACGAAGGTGCCGTCGATGATGTACACCTCCCCGAACTTCACGTCGACGACGAGCCTGGACTACGCCGAGACGAACCCGAACACCGTGGTGCGGGTCGGCAACCTGGACTCGGGTCCGCATGTGGCGTTCTCGACGGACAACGGCGCCAACTGGTTCGCGGGGACGGACCCTTCGGGGGTCAGCGGGGGCGGGACGGTCGCCGCGGCGGCGGACGGCAGCCGCTTCGTCTGGAGCCCGGCGGGCGCCGGTGTGCAGTACACCGCCGGTTTCGGCACCTCGTGGCAGGCGTCGAGCGGGATCCCGGCCGACGCGATCGTCGAGTCCGACCGGGTCGACCCCAAGACCTTCTACGGCTTCAAGTCGGGCAAGTTCTACGTGAGTTCGGACGGCGGGGCTACCTTCACCGGGTCCGCGGCGACCGGCCTGCCCAGTGGGGACAGCGTGCGATTCAAGGCGCTGCCGGGCGCGAAGGGCGATGTCTGGCTGGCGGGCGGGGCGAGCGACGGGGCGTACGGGCTGTGGCATTCCACGGACTCCGGCGCGACCTTCACCAAGCTGTCCGGCGTCGAGCAGGCCGACACGATCGGGTTCGGCAAGGCGGCGACGGGCGCCTCGTACCAGACCCTCTACACGAGCGCGAAGATAGCCGGAGTGCGTGGCATCTTCCGCTCGACGGACAGGGGCGTGACCTGGACCCGTGTCAACGACGATGCCCACCAGTGGGGTTGGACGGGCGCGGCGATCACGGGTGACCCGCGGGTGTACGGACGCGTCTACGTCTCGACGAACGGCCGGGGTGTCCTCTACGGCGACACCTCCGACACCGGCGGCGGGGGTACGGATCCCACGGACCCGACGGACCCCACCGACCCGCCGCCGACCGGCGCCTGCGCGGTGACGTACACCATCACCAACCAGTGGTCGGGGGGCTTCCAGGCGGACGTCAGGCTCGCCAACACGGGCACGAGCGCCTGGTCCGGCTGGAACCTCAACTGGGCTTTCCCGAACGGCCAGACCGTCTCGCAGCTGTGGAACGCCGACTACACGCAGTCGGGTTCGGCGGTGACGGCGAGGAACGTCGGCTGGAACGCCAACGTGGCGGCCGGTTCGTCCGTGAGCTTCGGCTTCACGGGCAGCTGGTCGGGGTCGAACACGAAACCGGCGGCGTTCAAGCTGGGTGAACAGAGCTGCACGGTGAGCTGACCGGTACCGGCCAACCGGATGATCTCGTTCAGCCCACGCCCCGGGTTCTCGCTCATACGATCGATCCGGCCTCCAGGCCGGAGGCAGAAGAGCTGGGAGGGAACCATGGGAGTGTCCAGACGAGCCCTACTGGGTTATTCGAGTTCGGCGGCGGCCGGCGCGGTCCTCGCGTCCGCCGGCCCGGCCCAGGCCGAGGCCGAGGAGGGCGCGGTCGCGGAGCAGGCGGCCGGGTCGACGACGGAATGGCCGTGGGGCGCGGGCATCGAGTTCAGCGGTGTCACCCCGCCGGGCCCGGAGGAGGGGAGCCTTCGGGTGACCTTCAGCCTCACCGCGTTCTCCTCGCCGACGGCGCAGGCCGTCAACGAACGTGACATCGCCGACGCCATCAACGAGCTGCTCATTTCTCGTGGCTGGCCCTCCATCCCGTTCTACGGGGCGTTGACCACACCTCTGAACTGACCAAGCGACACAAGGGGCGAGGCCCCGTCCGATCCCGGGCGGGGCCTCGTCACGCAGCCGTCAGGGGTTGTACACCGTCGGCCTGGGCGCCGTCGCCATGCCGCTGCCCAGGAAGAAGCTCGGGTGCGGGGGCTGGTTGTAGGCCGTGTTCTGCCAGGCGAGCCCGGTGCGGTACATCGTGTCGTGGAGCAGGGTCGTGATGCGCGTCGTCGTCTCGTACGGCGTCGAGTAGATGCGCAGGGCCGTGTTGTCGCTGGTCGGCCAGACGACCTCCTCGCGCCAGTCGCCGAGGATGTCGCCGGACAGCGACGGGGTCGCCTTGGTGCTGTTGTTGGAGTGGACGCCCGAGCCGGTCAGCAGGCGGGTGTCCGAGGACGTGCCGTACTTGTCGATGTGGGTGCCGTCGAGGAGTTCGCGGACGGGGTCGGCGTCCCACCAGGACAGGAAGTTGACGGAGGACGGCTCCCGGCCCTTGGTCGCGCCCGCCTCGTCGCGGATCGAGGTGTCGGAGGCCGACCAGACCTCGGCACCGTCGTTGCCCGCCCAGATGTCACCGGCCACTCCGCGGCCGTTGTCGCAGCAGGCGGCCAGCTTCCAGTTGACGGTGCCGTTCGCCGGGTCGATGTACAGCTCGGCGGGCTGGCCGGTCGACTCCGAGACCTTGAAGTACTCGAGGCCGGCGTGCGAGGGGTCGAGGTCGCCGAGGTGCTGGGCGTCGCCGTGTCCCGTCTTCGTGGTCCACAGGCCGTTTCCGTTGTCGTCGACGGCCATCGCGCCGTAGACGATCTCGTCCTTGCCGTCACCGTCGACGTCCCCGACGGAGAGGCTGTGCGAGCCCTGGCCGTCGTACCCCTTGCCGGTGTTGGTGGAGGAACTGGTGTCGAAGGTCCAGCGCCGGGTGAAGGCGCCGTTGCGCCAGTCCCAGGCGGCGATCACGGTACGCGTGTAGTAACCGCGTGCCATGATCAGCGAGGGACGGGAACCGTCCAGGTAAGCGGTTCCCGCGAGGAAGCGGTCGACGCGGTTGCCGTACGAGTCGCCCCAGGACGAGACCGTGCCGCGGGCCGGGACGTAGTCGACGGAACTCATCGCCTTGCCCGTCTGTCCGTTGAACATGGTCAGGTACTCGGGGCCGGACAGCACATAGCCGCCGGAGTTGCGGTGGTCGGCGGAGGAACTGCCGATCACCGCGCCCGTGCCGTCCACCGTCGCGTCGGCGGTCTTCATGGCGATCTCGGCCTTGCCGTCACCGTCGTAGTCGTACACCTGGAACTGTGTGTAGTGGGCGCCGGAGCGGATGTTGCGGCCCAGGTCGACGCGCCACAGGCGGGTGCCGTCGAGCTTGACGCCGTCGACGATCGTGTTGCCGGTGTAGCCCGACTGGGAGTTGTCCTTCGCGTTGGTCGGCTGCCACTTCAGGACGATGTCCAGGGCCCCGTCGCCGTCGAGGTCGCCGACGGAGGCGTCGTTGGCCTCGTAGGTGTAGGCGACGCCGTCGGGAGTCGTGCCGCCGGCCGGCGGGGTGATGGGGACGTCCTTGTAGCCGGTGCGGAACTGGATCGCGTGGACGGAGTCGGCCTGTTCGACGCCGTTCACGACGGCACGGACCGTGTAGTCGGCCTGGGACGGGGCGCCGGAGTGGAAGTAGTTCGTGGAGCCGGTGACCGGGGACGCGTTGACCTTGGTGCCGGCCCGGTAGACGTTGAAGGAGACGCTGTCGGGGTCGGTGCCGAGCCAGCGCCAGCTGACCAGGTTGCCGCTGTCGGTGTGCACGCTGACGACGCCCCGGTCGAGGGCCTCCACCTGGCGGGCCGTGGCGGCCTCGGCGGTGCCGGCGCCGAGTGCGGTCAGTCCGGCGCCGACCAGGGCCGTGACGGCGGCCAGCGCGGATAGGACGACCCTTCGTCTGCGGTGCCCGCGCGAAGGGGGCTCCGCGTGCGGAAGGGGCTCGGGGTGCGGCCGGGGATGCGGGTGCGGATGCGGGTGCTGCACGAGACGTACCTCCCGGGAGGGACGGACGGGTTCCGTCTCTCAGTCGCCGCCACCCGCAGGCGAGTTGCCGTACACCGCGGCCAGTTCTGTCACCGTCCGGGCGATCCGCCCGCGCAGCTCCGGCGGCTGGAGCACCTCGATGCCCGCGCCCAGACGCAGGAACGCGGCGTGGGCGTGCTCGACGGACTCGATCGGGACCCTGGCCACCGTCCAGCCGTCCGCCCCGGCGGGGCCGTCCAGTCGCACCGCACGGGCGAGGGTCACTCCCGGGGCCAGTCGCACCACCGCCTCCGCCCCGTCGCTGTACAACCGCTCGTGGAAGCCCCGCTGGTACGCCGTCCAGTGGGCGGCCAGGTCGAAGTCGTCCGGCCGGGTGAACACCTCGTCGGAGGAGGTGAGTTCGAGGATCTGGTCGACACGGAAGGTGCGTGGTCCCGGGCCGGCGACGACGTACCAGCGTCCCGCCTTCAGGACCAGGCCGTAGGGCTCGAGCCGGCGTTCGACGTCGGTGGGCTCACGCCAGCGACGGTAGACGGTGTGCAGGATCCTGTTGTTCCACACCGCGTCGGCGACCGCCGCCAGATACGGCGTCTCGTCCGCTTCCGTGTCCGTGTACCAGCCGGGAGCGTCCAGATGGAAGCGGCCGCTGATCCGGTCCGCGTGCGCCCGCAGCTCCGGCGGCAGCGCGGCCCGGACCTTCAGCTGCGCGGCGGCCAGGACCGGACCGAGGCCCAGCTGCGCGGCGGGACCGGGGACGCCCGCCAGGAAGAGCGCCTCCGCCTCGTCGGCGGTCAGTCCGGTCAGACGAGTGCGGTAACCGTCGAGCAGGCGGTAGCCGCCGGCATGACCGGCGTCGCCGTACAGCGGGACACCCGCCGCGCCCAGCGCCTCCACGTCCCGGTAGACGGTACGCACCGACACCTCCAGCTCCTCCGCGAGCTGGGCGGCGGTCATCCGGCCCCGGGTCTGGAGGAGCAGCAGGATCGACACGAGTCGGCTGGACTTCACTGACACATGGTGTCAGTGAAGCGGGCCTAGCGTCCTGCCCATGACCTCTGTTTCCGATGTTTCCGACGCTTCCCACGATCTCCGCCCCCTCGTCCCCTCCCCCGCTCCCTCTCCCGTCCCCTCCCCATCCCCCGCACTCCCCTTCGCGGAGAAACTGCTCACGGTGCCCCCGCCGATCGAGGTGGCGGGGCGGTGGATCAAGCGCTACCACGTCACCTCCGACCCGGCGGGCATCGCGCCCGAGGTGGAGAGAGCGGCGTACGCGATCCTTCCCGAGCTGCTGCCGGCGCCGGACGGGACGCCACCCGCCGGGTTCGTCGTACTGCACCGGGGCGGCGACAACGGCGCCTATCTCAACGTCTACAGCTGGGTGTGGGACAACGTCCTGCACTTCCGGGGCGCGGCCGCGGGCCAGCCGGTGCTCGGTTGCCCGGACGACGACCCGAGCCACTTCGTCGCGACCGACCGGCCCTGGATCGGCTGCGTCTGGGAGCTGCCGCCGATCCTGCACGAACGGGACGCGTGGGTACGGCACCTGCTCATCCCCCGCGCGCCCGAAGTCCCCGATCTCGACGCCTACTTGACCGATTCCCTGCCCGAGGGAACGACGGGGGACCGCTCATGAGCAGCCCGCACGACTTCGACTTCCTGCACGGCGCGTGGGAGGTCCGGCACCGCCGGCGCACCGACTTCCTCGACCCCGGAAGCGACTGGGAGGAGTTCCCGTCCACGGCGCACTGCCGACCGCTGTTCGACGGGGCCGCGAACATCGACGAGATCGACATGCCGCACCTCGGCGCGAAGGGACTGACCCTGAGGCTCTACGACCGGGAGAGCGGCCAGTGGTCGCTGAACTGGTCGTCCAGCCGGAGCGGCAGGCTGTTCCCGCCGATGACCGGCGGCTTCGGCGACGCCGACGGACCCCGCGGCGGCCGTCGCGACCGCGGTGAGTTCTACGGCGACGACACGCACGAGGGCAAGGACGTGCGGGCCCGGTTCGTCTGGTCCGGGGTGTGCGAGACCTCCGCCCGCTGGGAGCAGGCCTTCTCGCTGGACGGCGGGGAGACCTGGCTGACCAACTGGATCATGGACTTCACCCGTCCGGAAGCGAACCGGGAACCGGTTTCCGAAACGCCCTCAGCGTGAACGCGGGGTCCGGGCGGGGCCGGTCCTGGTCGGGCAGCGCCGCGAGGCGGGCGGCGAACCCGTCGGCCAGGGGGTGACCGGGCGGCAGGGTGACGAACCAGCCGCGGCGCAGATCCGCGATGGCCCGGCGTGGGCTGCGGCCCTGCCCCCGCCCGGGGAAACGGGCCTGCCCGGCCGGGACCAGGCCGGCTTCGCCGGCGTACGACGCCACCAGCGCCGCGGTGTCGGAGGCCGGGCGTTGCGGGCGCGAGGACAGCACGACATCGATGTCGCTGCCCACGTTGTGGGAGGCCCCCTTGTCGACGGTGGTGACGTACACCCCGCCGGGCCGCAGCACCCGGGCGCACTCGGCGACGATCCGCCGCGCGTCCGTGGCGTCCTCGACGAGATGCAGCAGCCACACGCTGCTGACGGCGTCGAACTCCCCGTCCCGGAAGGGGAGTCGGCGGCCGTCGGCGAGGACGACCGCTCCGGGCAACCGGGCGGCGGCATGACCGACCATGGCCGGCGCCCGGTCCAGACCCGTCACCCGCAGGCCGGGGCGCCCGGCCGCGAGGCGCCGGGTGACGATGCCCGTGCCGCAGGCCACGTCCAGCAGGCTGCGCGCCCGGGCGGGCACGAGACCGAGGACGCCTTCCGCGGCGGCCGCCGCCCTGGGTTCGCCGCCGCGCCAGGCGTCGTAGCGTTCGGCTTCCTCGTCGTAGTCCAGCACCGCGCCCCCCGTTCCGTGCCACCGTCCAACCGACCACCGACCACCGACCACCGCAGCCCTGCTCGTACGGTCCCGCAGCGCCCGTCCCGCCCGCACCATCCCGTCCGTCGCACAGGTCAGCGCGGATCGGTGCGGTCCGCGCGGGTCAGCGTGCTCCGTGCGCGGGCGCCACGGCCTCCACCCGGCGGGCGAGTTCGAAGTCCAGGTCGGTGACGGCGCCGCCCGCGCTGTGGGTGTTCACGGCGAGGGACACCGTGTGGTAGCCGAGGGTGAGCTCGGAGTGGTGGTCGAGCTCGTCCTGGATCCGCGCGACCTGGACGACCAGGGCGGCCGCGGCGAAGTGGGAGCCGAGCCGGTAGGCGCGGGTGAGGCGGTCGCCGTCCAGGGACCAGCCGGGCAGCTCGGACAGCCGGTCCTCGATCTCCTTCTGCGACAGCGGTTCGACGGCCATGGCACGGCTCCCTTCCTGATGTCGCGTACCTGTCCAGCGTGCCACAGGACGGCCGTGACGGCCCTGGTCACCAGGACGCCTCTCGGCTCAGTCGCGCAGGCATTCCGCCGCCAGGTCGTCCGCCAGCGCGGCGATCACGGCCCGGCCCTCCACCTGCTCCAGCCACTCGTGCGGCAGTCCGCCGTCGCCGTGCCGCGCGCCCAGGATGTTGCCGCAGACCGACCCCGTGGAATCGCTGTCGCCGGAGTGGTTCACGGACAGGAGCAGGGCGTCCTCCACCCGGTGGGTGACCAGCGCCGCGTAGACGCCGATGGCGAGGGCCTCCTCGGCGACCCAGCCGGCGCCCAGCCGCTCCACCTTCTCGGCGCTCGGATCGCCCTCGGCGGCCAGGTCGAGGGCCTGGTTCAGGGCGGCCGAGGTCTCCTCGTGGCCGGGGTGGCGGCCGAGCAGCCGCAGGGCGCGCAGGGTGGCGCCCTCGACGGACTCCCCCCGCGTCAGGTACGCCACGATCGCGGCCAGCGCCCCGGCCGCGTAGTAGCCGGTGGGGTGGCCGTGGGTCGTCTGGGCGCAGCGGGCGGCCATGCCGAAGGCGTGGTCGGCGGAGGGGTGGGCGAGACCGAAGGGCGCCGAGCGCATCACGGTGCCGCAGCCCTTGGATCCGGGGTTGACCGGCCCGGGCGCGCCGCTCAGCTCGGCCCACGGGTCGGGGACGTGGCTCTGGGCGAGCCCGGACAGACAGGCGTTGCCCGGGGCGCGGCGGGCGTACAGCCAGCGTTCGGCGAGGAGGCCGCCCGTGACCCCGTCGGCCGGTGCCGGCCGCTGCTGGGTCTCGAGCCAGCGGCCGTACGCCTGGCGCACCAGCGCGGTCTCCGCCCCGCCGATCCCCTTGAGCCGGGACCTCCTGGCCGCCGTACGGAGGCCCTCGACGGTGAACAGGGTCATCTGGGTGTCGTCGCTGACGCGGCCGACCACACCCTCGCCGTCGGGCACGAGCCCGGTCAGGCCCCGGGGTCCATGGGCCGCGCGGATCCGGTCGAGGGAGGAGAACTCGACCGCGTAGCCGAGGGCGTCGCCGAGGGCCCCGCCGAGGAGGCAGCCCCGCACCCGGGCGCGGTACACCGCCGTCGACTCCAGGGAAGACTTCCGCCAGTCGTTCATCCAAGCGCTCCTCAACTACGGTCTTACGTATGACCATTGTCCCGCCCCTTACGAACGCCGCCTCCGACGCCCCGGCCGGCCGCGGCGTCGGCCCGCTGCTGCGGGGCTGGCGGGAGCGGCGGCGGATGAGTCAGCTGGAGCTGGCCCTGCGCGCCGACTCCTCGGCCCGGCACATCAGTTTCGTCGAGACGGGCCGGTCCCGGCCCAGCGAGGAGATGGTGCTGCGGCTCGCCGAGCACCTCGACGTACCCGTGCGTGAGCGCAACGCCCTGCTGTTGGCGGCCGGTTACGCCCCGCACTACCCGCAGACCCCGCTGGACGACCCCGCGCTGGACGCGCTGCGTGCGGGTCTGGAGCGGCTGCTGCAGGGCTACGAGCCGTATCCGGCGCTGGTGATGGACGCGCGGTACGACGTGGTGGCGGCCAACCGCGGGATCACGATGCTGCTGGAGGGCGTCCCGGAGTCGTTGCTCGCGCCCCCGCTCAACGCGATGCGTCTCACCCTCCACCCGCGGGGTCTCGCACCGCGCATCCGCAACCTGCGTGAGTGGCGCGGTCATCTGCTGGCGCAGATGGAGCGGCAGATCGCCCTGTACCGCTCGGCACCGCTGCGGGAGCTGTACGAGGAGGTCGCCGCGTACCCCGTGGCGGACGGCGGGCCAACGACGGCGGGCGGTCCGGTGGACGAACCGGCGGGTCCCGTGCAGCACTTCGCGCTGCCGATGCGGATCGAGCACGAGGGGCGGGTGCTCTCCTTCATCTCGTCCGTCGCCACCTTCAACACCCCCATGGACGTGACGGTCGCCGAGCTGGCCGTCGAGACGTTCCTCCCGGCGGATCCCGCCACGGTCAAGTACCTCCACGCACTCGTCGTCTGACGGCACCTCGGGCAGACATACAGTTGAATGTTCGACTCCGTTCCCGTGAGAGTGACGCCGGAACGTGGCACACTGGCCCGCGTGCCTCGAGGCGTAGGGGAGACGTGGGGTGAGTGAACGACGGCCCGCACCCACGGTGGGCCAGGTGGTACTGGGCAGGCGGCTCCAGGAGTTGCGTGAGGCGGCCGGCCTCGGCCGCGAGGAGGCGGCCCGCGCCCTGCGCGTGGCCCCGGCGACCGTGCGGCGCATGGAGACGGCCGACGTCGCCCTGAAGGTCCCCTATGTGCAGGTGCTGCTGGAGGCCTACGGTGTCGGCGAGGAGGAGGCCGAGGCCTTCGTCTCGCTGACCGAGGAGGCGAACCGGCCCGGCTGGTGGCAGCGCTACCACGACGTGCTGCCGGAGTGGTTCAGCCTGTACGTGAGCCTGGAGGGCGCGGCCCGGCTGATCCGTTCCTACGAGCCGCACTTCGTACCCGGGCTGCTGCAGACGGAAGGCTACGCGCGCGCCGTACTGGAGGCCGGGACCGTCGGACAGACGACCCCGGAGTCGATCGAACGCCATGTGTCGCTGCGCCTCGCCCGCCAGCGGCTGCTGGAGAGCGACGACCCGCCCCATCTGTGGGTGGTGATGGACGAGACGGTGCTGCGCCGTCCGGTGAGCGTGGACGCCGCCGTGATGTCCGAACAGCTCGACCGGCTGGTGGAGTTCGCGGAGCGCGACCGGGTCACCCTGCAGGTCTCCGAGTTCGCGTCCGGCCCGCATCCGGGGACCTCCGCGCCGTTCTCGCTGTTCCGTTTCGCCGAGCCCGAACTGCCCGACATGGTCGTCACCGAGTACCTGACCGGCGCGCTGTACCTCGACGATCGCAAGGAGGTCTCCGCGCACCTGGAGGTCCTCGACCACATGACGACCCACGCCGCGTCCGCGCACCACACCAAGAAGATCCTGCGGGACGCCCGCGAAAGCCTCTGAACGCGTCCCGTCGCCCCGGGCTGGTGCTGACGTCCGGCCTCTGACCCCTGATCGCTGACCCCTGCTCCCCTACCCCTCACCCACCCCTCACTCCCGACCCTGGCTCCTGACTTCCGACCCCTGGCTCCCCACTCTCCTGGAGGCGAGACCCGCATGACCGGATCCGAGGCCGAGCAGGCACCCGCCCGCATCGACACCAGCAGGCCGCACCCGGCCCGCGTCTACGACTGGTGGCTGGGCGGCAAGGACAACTACCCCGTCGACGAGGAGCTGGCCCGCCGGATCCTCGCGGTGGACGGCACGGTGCTGCGCGGGGCGCGGGCCAACCGACGGTTCATGCAGCGGGCCGTCCGCACGGCCGCCGAGGCCGGGATACGCCAGTTCCTGGACATCGGCACCGGCATCCCCACCGAGCCCAACCTGCATCAGGTGGCGCAGGGGGTCGCCCCGGAGTCCAAGGTCGTGTACGCGGACAACGACCCGATCGTGCTGCGGCACGCGGAGGCCCTGCTGCACGGTTCGGCGGAGGGCTCCACCCGCTACGCGCACGCCGACGTCCGCGACCTCGACACGCTGCTGCACCGGGCCGCCGAAACCCTGGACTTCACGCGGCCGGTCGCGCTGTCGCTGGTGGCGCTCACCCACTACCTGGGCGACGACCCGGCAGGCGACGACGTGCACGGCCTGCTGAAGAAGTACGTCGCCGCGCTCGCACCGGGCAGCTGGCTGATCCTCTCGCAGGTCACGCCCGACCTGAACCCTGTGGCCATCGAGAAGGCCGCCGAGAACTTCCGGCGCAGCGGAACGCCTTTCCACCCGCGTTCCCTGGCCGAGTTCACCCGCTTCTTCGAGGGCCTGGAACTGCTCGGACCGGGCGTGATCCCGGTCTCCGGCTGGCGCCCGGAGCCGGAGGACGTGGCGGTCCAGGCGGAGGGCATCGTGCCGGTGTACGCGGGGGTCGCCCGCAAGCCCTGAGCCGTTACCGGGGCGCGTTCCCGGCCCGGGGAGGTCGGGTGAAGGCCCCCGCCCGCACCCCCTGCGCCGCCGGCCCCTCCGGTAGCATCGGTGACCGGGAGTCGACGATTCGTCACGGGCGGGCGCTGCGGGGGACGCGGGCATGGTCAAGAGGTACGTGGTCGCGCCGCACGGGGGCCGCGGCTCCTACCCCGACATCGGGTCCGCGCTGCGCGCCGCGGCCGCGCGGGGCCGGGCCGCCCGGGTGGAGATCACTCCCGGCCACTACGAGGAACGGCTCTCCGTCCGGGGCGAGATCGAGCTGGCCGCGCTCGGTGAGGCCGGCTCCGTGGTGGTGGGCGTTCCGCGCGGAACCGTGCTCGATGTCTCGGGTTCGGTCGTGGTCCGGGGGCTGACGCTGGTCGGCCGGGACGCCGACGCCGGCGTCGTCGACTGCCACGCGGGAATTCTCACCCTGGACCGGGTGGCGATCCGTGCGCACGACGGGGTCTGTGCGCACGCCCGGCCGGGCACGTCCCTGACGCTGACGGACAGTGAGTTCCGCTACGGCCGGACCGTCTTCGCCGGCGCCGCCGGACACGTCGAGCGGTGCCGGTTCACCGACGCCGCCGACAACGCGGTCGCGGTGATCGAGAACGCCCGGGTGCTGGTCCGGGACAGCCGGTTCGACGGCAGCCGGATCCACGGGGTGCGCGTCAGCGACGCCCGGGCCCACCTCGTCGGGTGCGAGGTCACCGGCGCCGAGCAGGCGGCCGTCATGGCGGACACCCGGGCGGAGTTGACCGTCGAGGGGTGCACGGTCGTCGCCACGCACATGGCGGGTCTGGCCTTCATCGAGCAGTCCCGGGGCTCCGTCCGGGGCACCCGCGTCACCGACGCCGAGAACGGCGTCCTGGTGGCGAGCGGTGCCGACCCGACGGTCCGCGGCTGTGTGTTCGCCGACTGCCGCGACACCGGCATCCATGTCCAGGACTCGGGCCGTGGCACGTTCGAGGACTGCGAAATCACCGGTGCGGGAAACGTCGCGGTGCTGTCGACCCGGGGCGGGGCCCCGCGGGTGACCGGCTGCCGCGTCTCGGCCGGCAACGTCGGCATCGCCGTCACCGACAAGGCCAGAGGCCACTTCACCGACGTCGACGTGCACGACCTGACCGGCGTCGCGCTGCGGGTCTGGGACGAGAGCAAGGCCGTGTTCGCCCAAGTGCGCGTCGAGCGCTGCCCGTTCGGCCTGGAGACGCGGGGCAACGGCGGTACGACGGCCGAGCTCACCGACGTGAGGATCCGCGACTTCGACATGGCCGCCGTGGCCGCCGTCGGTCAGTCCCGGGTGACGCTGAGAAGGGTGTCGGCGGAGCGCGGGCTGCTGGGGTTCGGGGCCGGCGAGGAGGCGCAGCTGCACGTGCACGACAGCGAGGTCACCGCCGTGAGCACCGGTGGGGCCCTGGCGTTCGGCACGGCGCGGCTAGTCGCGCGGAACCTGACCGTCACCGGCGCGGAGTCGTACGGCCTGTGCGGCACGGGCTCGGCGTATCTGGACGTCGCCGACAGCCGTTTCGAGGACTGCGCGGCCACCGGACTGCTCTGTGACGACGCCTGCGGCGGCCGGTTCGCGGGCTGCGCCGTGACCGGGGCGACGGGGGTGGCCGTGCAGCACAACGGCCGCGTCAAACTGGTCGGACTCCGCACCTCGCTGCCGGTCAGGGAGATCACGGAGCCGCCCGCGCCGCCGACGATCGTGAACCACTACCACGGGCCGGTCTTCGTCGAGGCGGTCCACAGCGCCCAGTTGGCGTGGAACAACACCAACGTCATCCAGCAGCAGACCGGCTGGAGCAACCAGCACAACGAGAACAACCAGAGCGACCAGAGCGACCAGAGCCACGAGAGCGATCAGGACGGAGTCGGCCGATGAACGACCCGCAGCAGGTGCACCACTACGACGGTCCGGTGTTCAACGGGGGTGTGTCGAACTCCCAGTTCGCCTGGAACAACGAGACGGCCACCCAGAACCAACAGCTCAACAGCACGGTCGCCCCGGGACACGAGGCGCTCGCGACGCTGGTGACCGAGCTGCTGCGGCAGCTGCCCGCGGCCGGGCTCGGCGACCGCGAGCGCGAGGACGCCGAGAGCGCGGCCCAGGACGTCCTCGCCGAGATCAGCGGCCCGGACTCGCCCGAGCCGGGCCGGCTCCGCCGCTCGGTGACCATGCTCAAGGGGGCCCTGGCCCCCGTCGCGACCGGCCTCGCGGCCGGGACGGCGGTCGGGGCGCAGGAGTGGGCGCAGTCCGCGATCAGGGGGCTGACGGGACTCGTCTGAGCCGGCCGGGACCTGCCGGGCGAGGCCGGACGGCACGACGGGGCGCGGGGGCCTCGTACGGCTCCCGCGCCCCGGACCCGGGCGGCGGCTCAGGCGAGCTTGGCCGACAGGGTGATGGTCGTACCGGTGAGCGCCTGGCTGACCGGGCAGTTCTTCTTGGCGTCCTCGGCGGCGGCGGCGAACGCGTCGTCGTCGAGGCCGGGGACGGTGCCCTCCACGGTCAGGTGGATGCCGGTGATGCCCTCTCCCGGCTGGAAGGTGACGTCGGCGGACGTGACGAGCTTGGTGGGCGGGGTTCCGGCACCGGCCAGGCCGTGCGACAGCGCCATGGAGAAGCAGCTGGAGTGGGCGGCGGCGATCAGCTCCTCCGGGCTGGTCTTGCCGTTCGCCTGCTCGGCGCGCGAGGGCCACGACACCGGCTGCTGGCCGATGCCGGAGGAGTCGAAGGTCACGACCCCGTTGCCCTCGAGCAGGTTGCCTTCCCAGACCGTGTGTGCGGAGCGCGTGGTAGCCACGGTTCTTCCTTTCGCATGAGGTTGTGCAGGGGTTCCCGTTGCACGGGTGTCCGTGCCCCATCCGATCACACTCCGCGTCACCGCACCCGGAACACCGGCCCCCGCGCGGTGAACGGCAGTCGACTGCCCTGCGGGATCAGGTAGGCGTGCTCGCGCCGTACCCGCAGCACGTCGCACCAGCCGTCGGTGATGACGAGCAGCGGCGCGCCCGGCGGGAAGTCGTCGGCGCGCTGCAGCAGGTCGATGCCGGGCTGGAGGACCGTACCGCCGCGGCCGTGCACCCGGACCCGGCCGGCGATCTCGGTGACCGGGAGATAGCCCGCGTCGTGCGGGGCCGCGTCGCAGAACACGACCCGGGCGGCCGGGACGTCACGGGCCTCGGCGTACGAGGCGATGGCGCCGAGCGCCTTGCCGAGCAGGGTGCGGTCCATGGAGCCGGAGGTGTCCAGGACGACGCCGAAGGTGCAGCGGGCGATCTCCTCGGGCGGGAACCAGCGGCCGGCGCGCGGGATGTCGGGCGTGGAGGCCTGCCGCCGCGCGGGACGGGCGTAGGTCCGCACCGGCTCGGGGCGCGGCACGAACTCGTCGAACCAGCGGGCCAGTCGGGCGTCCCAGGGCAGCGGCGGGTGGCTGAGGGCACGGATCTCCTCCACCAACCCGCCGGGCAGGAAGCCGCGTTCCTGTCGCTGGTGCAGCTCGAGGCCCTGCGCCAGACCGCGCCGGTAGAAGCCGTCGAGGTCGACGTGGTCGCAGGGCGGGCCGAGCGGGGCGCCGAGGATGTCGCCGAGGCCCTTGCCGCGCAGGGTGGCCAGGCGTCGCATGCGGCGCAGGTCCACCGTGATGCGGTCGTAGACCTCCTCGGCGGACAGCCCCGTCAACTCCTCGTCGTACAGCAGCCCTTCGGGCATGGTGCCGACCTGCATCTCGCGCAGCCAGCCGTTGATGACGTAGTCGCAGGCGACGTTGAAGAGATAGGGGTCGCGGGTGCCGCAGCGGTCGCCGTGGCGCAGCGCGGCGTGCAGCATCTCGTGGGCGAGGACGAACCGCCACTCCTCGTCCTCGTAGCGGCGCAGCGGGTTGATGTAGATCTCCCCCGCCTCCGCGTTCACGGCGGCGATCGAGATGCCGTGCGCGCGGGCGAGTTCGGCGTCGGCGACGAGCTCGATGCCCGCCGCGAGCCCGCCCAGCAGCGGGTAGGACGAGACGAACCAGCTGAGCGCCCGCTCCCAGGGACGCAGAGGGGTCACCTCGCCGTGGAGGGACGCACGGCGGCCGCCCGCCATGTCCATCGCGGCGGACACGGTCCGGGTCAGGGCGGTGGCGAAGGCCAGCGGCCAGTCCGGCATCTGGCGTCCTGACCAGGTCCATCGCACGAGCACCTGGTCGGCGGCCGTCCCCGCGGTGCCGCAGTGCTCGTAGGCGGCCGGGAGTCCGGTCCGCCGCCAGCGGGCGGCCAGCTGCTCCTCGTCACCGCCCGGGTACGACAGCGGCAGCTCGTCGGGGGCCCGGCCGACCGGAAACGTCAGCAGAAAACGGTTGACGACCAGGCAGCGCGCGGCGAGGTCGTACCGGTCGGGCTGGGCGCGCTCGCCCGGGGACGCCGGGAGGTGTCCGAAGCCGAGGTGGAGGGCGGCGTGCGCGAGGGACCAGGACCAGGCCTCGGGGTCGGCGATCCGGGTGGGGTGGGCGTGCAGGGTGCCGTTGGAGTCGGCGCGGACGAGTCCGTCGCGGGGAGCCATGGTGCACTCCTCACGGCGGCAGGTGTCGAAGTCGACCGCGGCCAGCGCCGGGTTGCCGCGCAGCGCCAGCCGCCCGGCCTCGAACGCCTCCGCGGCGAGGTCCCGCTTCTTCTTGTCGCGGTCCTCCCGTTTCACCGGCGTGCCTCCACCAGGCGGGGCATGTCCCGGGCCGCCTCGACCAGGAACCAGGCGGGCAGCACCGGGTTGCCGTCGGCGTCCGAGGCGATGACGGTCTGGGCGACCTCGACGGATATCTCGGCGAGCTGCACGAGCAGGGACTTGGCGCGGTACGCGGTCTGCCGGCCCTTCGCCGACATGTGCTCCCGGACGGCGGGGAGTTCCTTGACGAGCCGGCCGCGGAACGAGTCGGCGAGGTAGTAGAGCAGGTCACGGTCCTCGACCCGGCGCGGCCAGGGGGCCTCGCCCTTGAGGATGGCCTCGATGCCGTACCGACTGCGCACGATCTTGACGTAGCCGCGGAAGGCGGTGGCGTGCGTGGGCGTCAGCGTGCCGTGCGCCAGCACCGTGAGGGTGTCCTCGTCGAGGTCGGGCCCGAAGGAGTGCAGCGCGTCGGAGAGCATGTGCCAGGAACGGGGGGTGGAAAACGGTTCCTCGGTTTTCGGCGGCTTGGACCACAGGTGGTCGGGCCGGTCGGTGAGGTGGTCGAGGATCCACGGGTGGATGTCGTTGTCCGCGGCCCACGTCAGCCAGTCCTTCGCGGACGCCTCGAGGTGGACATGGGTGAGGCGGTTGACGAGCGCGGACGCGATGGGCCGGGCGAGCGCGTTGTCCGTGGCCCGGTTTCCGGCGCCGATGACGATCGAGCCCGCGGGAAGCTCGTAGTTGCCGATCCGCCGGTCGAGGATGAGGGAGTAGAACGCCTTCTGGACATCGGGCGTCGCCGCGTTCAGCTCGTCCAGGAACAGACAGTACGGCTCGTCACGGGCGATGGCCTCCGGCGGGCAGAACACCGACCGCCCGTCCCGGATCTGGGGGACGCCGATCAGGTCCTCGGGCGCGAGCTGGGTACCGAGCAGGCTCACGCACTCCAGCCCCAGCGACTCGGCGAAGTCCCTGACCAGGGAGGACTTTCCGATACCGGGGGCGCCCCAGAGGAACACCGGCCGCACGGTGGCGAGACCGAGGAGCAGTTCGGGGATACGGGAGGGCGTGACGGTGACGGCAGCCTGCAAAGCGAAGGCTCCTCAAGGGATGCGGAAGGGGCGCGAGCGCGCGGGATCCGGACGACCGGACCGGTACGGACAGTGTGTGCGTACGGCTCCCCGGGCGCAGCCCAATTTCAGGCGGCGCTCTCCTCCGGTGCCGTCCGCAGCGGTACCTGGGGCCCGTTGGACTCGCGCAGCCAGCGGCGCAGGACGCGGTGCACATGCTCCGCGCCGGTCAGCTCCTCGCCGTCCCCGACGGGTGCGGACAGCGCGAGCGGGGACAGCAGGAACGGCCTGGCCTGGGCGCCGCCGAGGCCGCCGTGGGAGCCGATCTGTTCCTCGAAGGCGAGGACCTCGCCGTCGGCCGGGTCGTGGAAGGAGTTGACCATGATGTCGGCGGTGTGCGGGAAGGCGTGGGTGCGGCGCACGGCGTCGGCGGCTCCGGGCCCGAAGGCGGCCAGCGGGCCGGGCGTCCGGTCGAGTTGGTCCAGCGGTATCTCCGCCCCGTACGCGCCGAGGACGACCCCGCCGTGCTCCTCGCTGCGGACGAGGAGAAAGCCGATGCCGGGATGGTTGGCGAGGGTGGTCAGCAGCGCGGGGTGGCGGGCGTCGATCTCCTCCTTGCTCATCCGGTGCGGCACGTCCGGGAACGAGATCAGGCCGAGGTTGCCCGAGGCCAGCACGATCGGTTCCGAGCGGCGGCCGGTCGGGCGGTGGCGTTCGCCGCCCTCCTCGACGGGCCGGCGCAGCGCCGCGCGGACGGCCGCACGGGCCTCGGCGCCGCTGTGGGTGCGTTCGGCCTTGCGGGACACGGCCAGCCCGCAGCCGGCCCGCACCAGGTCGCCGAGGGTGAGGCCGTAGCGGGCACGAAACGTTTCGCCGGGGCTCTGGCCGTGGTCGGACAGGACGACGATCCGATAGGGGCGGGGGGCGTGCTCGGCGACGTTCTCGATGAGCGCGAGCGAGCGGTCGAGGCGGCCGAGGACCTGCTCGGTGTCCCGGCCGAGCGGCCCGGAGTGATGCGCGACCTCGTCGTACGCGACCAGGTCGGCGTAGACGGCGGTGCGGCCGGCGAGCATGTCGCCCATCACGGCGGCCACCACGACGTCACGTTCGACGACGGTCGCGAAGGCGCGGACGAGCGGGTAGAGGCCGCCGCGCCCGACGCGTGGGCGCTCCTTGCGCAGCCGGGCGCGGGTGGACTGGCCCGTCTCGCGGCCGACCTCGGCGACGAACGACAGCGCGGTGCGCACGGCGTTGGCCGGGTCGGAGAAGTAGGCGAAGTAGCCGGCCCGGGACCGCGTCTCCCGGCTGCGTCGGCGGGCGGCGATGGACAGCACGAGGGCCTGCTCGTCCGCGCCGCCGCCGAAGAGGTTGCCGCGGCTCGCGCCGTCGGCGGACAGCAGTCCGCCGTCACCGGTGCGCTCGACCGCGCGGCGCTGGAGCTCGGCGGCGCTGGTAGGACGGTTGCAGACCATCACCTCCCCGGTGTTCTTCTCGTACCAGCGGAAGGCGGGCACGTCGTGGTTGCTGCCGTGCAGGATGCCGAGCTGGCTGGCGCCGGTCTGGCTGGACCAGTCGGTGTGCCACCGGGTGAGCCGGTGGCTGGGGCGGGGCGCACTGCCCGCGCGGCCCTGCCCACGGCCCTCTCGCGGGGCGCTGCCCAGCCATCTGGCGACGGTCGGCATCAGCCCCTTGCGCACCGCGGCGGCCAGCACGTCGTGACCGACGCCGTCGAGCTGGAGGAAGACGGTGCCGTGCGTGGCGGGGCAGGCGGCGCCGTCCCGTCGGCGGCGGTCGGCGAGCCGGTACAGGCGGCGGCGGTAGGCGTCGTCGTCGCGTACGGCGAGGGCGCCGCCCGTCGCGGAGGCGACGGCGGACATCACGGCGGCGACGATCACGGCGGTCTCCGGGGCCGCCTCGCTCTGCCCGGAGGGGTTCAGGCGCAGGGCGAGCAGCAGCAGCGAGCCGTTGAGGAAGAACACCAGCAGGCCGAGGACCAGCGCCGGTACGAGCAGCAGCAGACGCACCAGCAGGGGCCAGGCCAGGGCCGACAGCACGCCGAACACCCCGGCGCCGACGGCGGCGGTCACGGCGATGGTGGTGGCGCTGTCGCCGTCGGCGGACTGGAGCCGGAAGTCGGGCAGGATCCCCGCGAGCACCAGCATCGTGAGCGTGGAGACGCCCCACACCGCGACGCTCCGCCCGGCCTGACTGACGGCCCGCCGCCACCGCACCCCACGCACGCCCCGTACACCTCACGTTCCGGCCCCGACGCCCGGGGGCCGCCCTCCACCCTGTCATATCGCGGTGACAGGCACCCGGCGCTACCGCCCGTCGTAGCCGGCCGTCGGCATCGACAGCCGCCGGTGCACCCGGGCCTTCATCTGCGCGTCGTAGGCGGGTTCGGCGCTGCCGACCGTCTCCACCCGCACACCGCGCCGCGCGCACTCCGCGGAGAACTCCTCCACGGACGACAGCGCGCTCTCCAGCACCCGGCGGCTGGGCGCGACGAACAGGTCGACGCCGGCCCGGATGCCGTCCCACAGCACGCAGTGGTCGGCGCGCAGCCCGCGGACCAGCAGTTCCCGGCTGACGACGTAGCCGCGCTCCGAGGCCCACCGCGCGCACATCGCGTGCTGGCTGCGGGAGTCCACCAGGAAGGGATCGGCGTCCAGTTCCTCGAGCGGCGTCAGACTCGCGATCGCCGTGACCCGCACCGGTCCCATGGCGTCCCCCTCACCTCCGGGTTTCGCCGCCGACCCTACTCCTGCCCGTAGGCTTCGGGGAGTCGCGCGAAGGAGGCAAAGAGGTGCCGGTGGAGATCACGTGGTGGGGGCACGCCACCTGCACGGTCGAGGATTCGCACGTGCGTGTCCTGACCGATCCCCTGTTCGCGCGCCGCCTCGCGCATCTGCGCCGCCGCCGGGGTGCGCTGCCCCCGCCCGGCGCCTGGCGCGCGGACGTGGCGCTCGTCTCCCACCTGCACGCCGATCATCTGCACGTGCCCTCGCTGGCGCGCCTTGCGCCGGGCACGCGCCTGCTGGTGCCCCGGGGCGCGCCGCGCGCCGTCCCCGGGCTGCGCCGCCTGCGGCATCTGCGGCTGAGCGAGATGGCGCCGGGGGACGAGACCACCGTCGGCGACGTGCGGATACGGGCCGTGCCCGCGCGCCACGACGGGCGGCGGCTGCCGGTCGGACGGCACCGCTCCCCCGCGCTCGGGTACGTGGTCGAGGGCGAGGCCCGGACGTACTTCGCCGGGGACACCGGGCTGTTCGACGACATGGCCGAGCAGGTCGGGCCGGTCGACGTGGCGCTGCTCCCGGTGGGCGGCTGGGGGCCGCACCTCGGCGAGGGGCATCTGGACGCGGGGCGCGCGGCCGAGGCACTGGTCCGGCTGGCGCCGCGCATCGCGGTACCGGTGCACTACGGCACCTACTGGCCGATCGGCATGGACGCCGTGCGCCCCCATGAATTCCATGCTCCCGGCGAGGAGTTCGTGCGGCTCGCGGCGCAACGCGCGCCGGGGGTCGTGGTGCACCGGCTCGGGCACGGCGAGAGCGTGCGGCCGGAGGTCTCCCGGTGAAGTGGTGGCTCGCCGCGACCGTCACGGTCGTGCCGACGGAGGCCACGCAGCAGGCCCTCGGCTATCCGTCGTTGTTCCTGCTGGTGCTGATCGGGGCGCTGGTGCCGGTGGTGCCGACGGGGGCGCTGGTGAGTACGGCGGCGGCGGTCGCCGTCCATCAGACGGTGCCGTTCGCGCTGCTGATGGTGTTCCTGACGGCGTCGCTCGCGGCGTTCTGCGGGGACGCGGCGCTGTACTGGCTGGGGCGGCGCGGGATGCGGTCGAAGAACGGCTCGCGCTGGCTGGAGGCGATCCGCTCGCGGGCTCCCGAGGAGCGGCTCGAGCAGGCGCAGGACAAGCTCGCCCACCACGGCACGGCCGTGCTGGTGCTGTCCCGACTGGTGCCGGCGGGGCGGATACCGGTGATGCTGGCCTGTCTGATGGCGGAGTGGCCGCTGCGCCGCTTCGCGCGGGGCAACCTCCCGGCCTGTCTGGCCTGGGCGGTGACCTACCAGCTGATCGGGATCCTCGGCGGCTCGTTGTTCCCCGAGCCCTGGGAGGGCGTGGTCGCGGCGGTCGCGCTGACCGTGGTGATCAGCGCGGCCCCGAGCCTGTGGCGCCGGGCCCGGGGCACCAGGGCCGCCTAGCCCGGGAACCCACCGGTCCGGCGACCGTGCCGGTACGGCAGCGGCGGTGCTGCAGCGGCGGTGCGCCGCCCGTGGCACACCGGTACCCGAGGTGCTCCGGTACGCGGGCCTCCCCTCGACCTGTACGACCCGTACGACGTCGGGACCCGAGTGCCCGAGTGCCCGAGTACCCGTACGGCCGGGCGGCCGGGCGGCCGGGCGGCCGGGCGGCCGTGGCACTTCGTCACCTGTAGGACGCAGGTGCCTGCAGAGCCAGAACTCCGGTACCGGTGTCATCCGGTACCCGTGTCACTGCGGTACCCGTGTCACTCCAGTACCCGTGCGCCTCCCACCGGCAGGTCCCACAGGTCGTCCCGGTCCAGGCCCGCCTTCTCCCAGGCCGCACGCACACGCGTGAGGGGCTCGAGGACGGGCTCGGCGGACAGCACGAACGTGGCCCAGTGCATCGGGGCCATCCGCCGCGCCCCCAGGTCGAGGGTGGCGCGGACCGCCTCCTCCGGATCGCAGTGGACGTCGCTGAGCCACCAGCGGGGGTCGTAGGCGCCGATGGGCAGCAGGGCGAGGTCGATGTCCGGGTAGCGCTGTCCGATCCGTGAGAACCAGTGGCCGTAGCCGGTGTCACCGGCGAAGTAGACGCGCCGGCCGTCGGGGGCGGTGAGCACCCAGCCGCCCCAGAGGGAGTGGCAGGTGTCGGTGAGGGACCGCTTGGACCAGTGGTGGGACGGCACGAAGTCGAAGCGCACGCCGGAGAGTTCGGCCGCCTCCCACCAGTCCAGCTCGGTGACCCGGGTGAACCGGCGGCGCAGGAACCAGCGTCCGAGCCCGGCCGGCACGAACACGGGTGTGTCGCGCGGGAGCCGGCGCAGCGTGGGGGCGTCGAGATGGTCGTAGTGGTTGTGGCTGATGACGACGGCGTCGACGCGCGGGAGCGCCTCCCAGGGGACCCCGACGGGAGTGATCCGGGCCGGGGTGCCGAGGATACGGCGGGACCAGACCGGGTCGGTCAGGACGGTGAGGCCGCCGACGCTCACCACCCAACTGGCGTGCCCCGCCCAGGAGACGGCGACCGTACGGGCGTCCACCCGGGGCAGCGGGGCGGGTGCGAAGGGCAGCCGGGGAACGTCGGCGAGGCCGTCCCTGCCGGGCCGCACGGAACCCTCGCGGGCGAACCGGGCGAGAGCCTTGAGGTTGGGCAGGGGTGAGGTCAGCCGGTCGTGGAAGGTCCGCGGCCACACCCGCCGCTCTCCCAGGGGGCGGGGCTCGGCGAGCGGCGGGGCGGGGAGCGCGAGCGGGGCCAGGGGGGCCGGGGCGTCGGCGTTCTCGGTGGTCACCGTGCCGGTGGTGGTCGACTCGGACTGCTGCGTCATCGAGGAGGCTCCCATCGCTGAGCGTCGTCACGGAGATCGTCGAAGACCGACCTCAAGAGCACCAACGCGCGTTGCACGTGTGGCAGTTCCAACGGTTCCGGTGACGTGAGGCATTCCGTGCGCTGCGCGTCCGTACCGTTCAGCAGCATGCCGGTGGACAGCCGGACGCGCAGGGCACCGAGTTCGTCCCCGAAGCGGTGTCCGCCCGGCGCGGGCATCCCGAGCCGGGCGGCGAGGAAGTCCTCCAGGTCCTGTGCGTCGCCGACGCCGTGCGCGGCGAGCGCGGTGCGCAGCGGGCCGAGATCGGCGTACAGGTGACGGCCGGCCCGGGGCGGGAGGGCGAGGCCGCCCGCCCCGACCACGACGGCGTGCACGGCGTCCGCCACGCGCGCGTGCAGGTGTACGGCGGCGGCGACCCGGGCGATGACCGGTTCGGGCTCGGTCAGGGCGTACGCGGCCGCGGCGGCGACCGGAGCGGCCACGCGCGCGCCGAGCGCGGTGAGGACGTCGAGCACGCGCGCGTGCAGGTCGTCGCCGAGGGCCGAGGCGGGGAACCGGGCGACGGCCGCCGGCCAGCCGGTGGGCAGCAGCGCACCGGCGAGGTCGCTGACGACGGTGACCCGCTCGGGCAGCATCTCGGAGGGGCTGACCAGCACGGTGTCCTGCGGGGTGTGCAGCGTGTCGCGCCAGGTCTCGTCGCTGACCAGGTGCAGGCCCTCGCCCGCGGCGGCCTCCACCGCCTCGTGCAGCACCTCGGGCGGCGCCACGGTCCCGGTGGGGTCGTCGGCGACGGACAGCACCAGCAGTCGCGGGTCGCCGCCCTCGTCACGCACCCGGCGCACGGTCTCCAGCAGGGCGTAGGGGTCCGGGACGCCGCCGCACTCGGCGGGTGTCGCCACGTGGAAGACGGGTCTGCCCAGCAGGCGGGCGTACGGCGCCCACCAGGCCGCGCAGGGCCGGGGCACCAGGACGTCGCCGCCGAGGGCGGCGGTCAGCGCGAGCAGCAGGGCCGGGGCGCCTGGCCCGGCCACGATGCGCCCCGGCTCGGCGGGGGTCCCGCGCCGCTCCCAGTAGCCGCGGGCGGCTTCGAGCAGGGCGGGGCCGCCGCCGACCGGCTCCGCGTCGGCGCGGTCGGCGGCCCGGGCGAGCTCCGAGACGAGTTCCGGCAGCACCGGCAGGCCGTCCAGGGGCAGCGGCGGGCCGTAGCGGACGGGCCCGTGGTCCTCCACCGCCGTCCTCCGCATGCCGTCCTCCGCGCAGTCCGTCCCCGATGCCTTGCCTGTCCTGATGCCTTGCCTGGTTCTGAGCCTTGCCTGGTTCTGAGCCTTGCCTGGTTCTGAGCCTTGCCTGGTCCCGGGTGTCCTGCCTGGTCACGGTGTCCAGCCGGGGTGGTGCCGTGCCCGGTGCGGTGCCCGCGGCGCGGTGCCGTGCCCGGCCGCCGGACGTCGGCGTGGGCCGGGCGGGGCGTCGCGTCCCGTGCGGGGTCCGGCGGCCCTGCGGGGCCGGGCGCTCGTACGGGGCCGGTCGTGCCCCTGGGCTCTGAGTACCCCGTGGGACGGCACCCCATGGCCGCCGGACACGTTGCGCCGGTCACAGCGCGGGCCGGACCGGCTCACCGGCGGGTCAGACGCGGCCCTCGGGGTCCCGGCGGCGCAGCCGGTGGACGGCGGCGCCGAGCGCGCCGGCGATCAGCAGGCCGCCGGCGGCGAGCGCGGGGACGGAGTCGGTGAAGGCACCGCCCTCCCCGGCCTGCACACCGTGCCCGGCGGTGGCGGGGGCGCAGCCCGGCTCGTGGGACGCGGCGGCACGGGGCCGGGGCTCGGGCGGGCACGGTTCGACGGTGCGGCAGGTGTCCGCGTGTCCCGGGGAGGTGACCTGCGCCGGCGGACACGGCCGGCCGGTCGCGCAGGACGCGGCGGGCGCCGACCCGCACGGCGGTGGGGCGCCCCGCGCGACGTCCAGCGTCGCGCTCCACGGCTTGCCCTGTCCGCCGGGCGCCGCCGGACAGCTGCCGTCGACGGTCCAGGCGGCGTCGGGTCCGACCGCCTCGGGGCTCACCTCCAGGTCGGCGGCGGGCGCGATACGGGCGGTGCCGCGGTAGGCGGGCCCGGACTGCGCGCCGTCGGCGCCGGGGATCCTGCTCAGTTTGACGGTGCCCTCGGCGAAGGCCTGCGAGGTGGCGTCGAGACTCTCGGGCGCGGTGGCGCCGAGGGGGCCGCAGGAGACGGACACGGTGACGCTGCCGCCCGGCGCGACGCTGCCCGGGCTGACCTCGGCCGCCGGGTCCGCGAACGCCGCCGGACCGACGGCCACCAGGACGGCTCCGGCCACGGCGAGGGTGGAGAGGAGGTGAGCGGTGCGACGCATGGGACGGTTCCTTCGGCCGACGGCTGCGGGCGGGGCGTTGCCGCCCCACAGCCATCAGAGCCCGAGGACCCGCCGGCCGCGCGCGGCCGGACGCCATTGGCGGGACACGGGCCACCAACCGGGTGACCGCCGACCGCCCCGCACCCCGGTGCGCGTTCCGGCTACGCCACGTCGTTCAGGACTTGTTCCCGCAACCGGTTGCAGCACCGGTTGATCAGCCGCGACACATGCATCTGGGAGATGCCCAGCCGCTCCGCGATCCGACTCTGCGTCATGTCCTCGAAGAACCGCATGTACAAGATCGCCCGCTCCCGCTCGGGAAGCGCGGCGAGCCGTGTCCTGACGGCCTCCCGGTCGACGACCGTGCCCAGCGCCGGGTCCGCCGCCCCCAGCATGTCACTGAGCGAGTAGCCGTCCTCGCCGCCCGACAGCTCGGCGTCCAGCGACAGCGCGGTGAAGCTCTCCAGCGCTCCCATCCCGGTGCGCACGTCCTCCTCGCTGAGCTGCGCGCGCTCGGCGATCTCGGCGACTGTGGGCCGCCGCCCGGAGACGGTCTGGGCCAGTTCCTGGTCGGCGAAGCGCACCCGGTTGCGCAGCTCCTGGACGCGGCGCGGCACGTGCAGGGTCCACATGTGGTCGCGGAAGTGCCGCTTGATCTCCCCGGTGACGGTGGGGACGGCGTAGCTCTCGAAAGCGCTTCCGAGTTCGGGGTCGTAGCGGTCGACGGCCTTGACCAGGCCGAGAGCGGCGACCTGACGCAGGTCGTCGAAGGACTCCCCGCGGCTGCGGAAACGGCCGGCGAGACGGTCGGCCATGGGCAGCCAGGCCTCGACGATCTGGGAACGGAGCGTGTCGCGCTGGGGCCCCGGGGGCAGGGCGGCGAGCCTGCGGAAGGCTTCGGCGGTGTCGGGGGCGTCGTCGTGCGGATGGCGCTTCGCGTGCGTTCTGTTCGGCATGGGGTGTGGCAACTCCCTTGGAAGTGCTTTGGGTTGGCCGGTCACCGGGGAAGCGCGACAGCGGCCCGACCGGGCCGTCGCGGGGCGCGAAGTCGCTGCCTCCCACGGACGTGCCTCCGGTCCGAAGCACTGTGGCGCGCCTGCCCCGGAGTCCCCCCGCCAAACACCCGCCCAGGTTTTCCGGCGGCCCCTGGGGTCACACGGAACGGGACACGACCTTCACATCGTGTCCATGTCCCCTGCCCAGGAGGTCACTTTCCATGAGCGTCAAGGTCTCCGACCACGTCCTTCAGCGGCTGCGGGAGTGGGGGGTGGAGCAGGTCTTCGGATATCCCGGCGACGGCATCAACGGCCTGCTCGCCGCCTGGGGCCGGGCCGGGGACGAACCGCGGTTCGTGCAGTCGCGGCACGAGGAGATGTCCGCGTTCCAGGCGGTCGGCTACGCCAAGTTCAGCGGTCGCCTCGGGGTGTGCGTCGCGACCTCGGGGCCGGGTGCGATCCACCTGCTCAACGGCCTGTACGACGCGAAACTCGACCATGTACCGGTCCTCGCGATCGTCGGCCAGACGCACCGCTCGGCGATGGGCGGCTCGTACCAGCAGGAGGTGGACCTGCACACGCTGTTCAAGGACGTCGCCTCGGAGTTCGTGGAGACGGTGACGGTCCCCGAGCAGTTGCCGAACGTCCTGGACCGGGCGATCCGCACCGCGTACGCCCGCCGCTGCCCGACCGCGGTCATCATCCCCGGCGACGTGCAGGAGCTGGCCTACGCGGCGCCCACCCACGAGTTCAAGATGGTGCCGTCCAGTCTCGGCATGAGCGGTGGGACGACGATCCCGTCAGAGGAGTCCCTGCGCTCGGCCGCCGACATCCTCAACTCCGGCGACAAGGTGGCGATCCTGATCGGCCAGGGCGCCGCCGGGGCCCGGACCGAGGTCGAGCGGATCGCCGAGCTGCTCGGCGCCGGCGTCGCGAAGGCGCTGCTCGGCAAGGACGCGCTGAGCGACGAACTCCCCTACGTCACCGGCTCGGTCGGCCTCCTCGGCACCCGGCCTTCGTACGAGCTGATGCGCGACTGCGACACCCTGCTGACCATCGGCTCGTCCTTCCCGTACACGCAGTTCCTGCCGGAGTTCGGCAAGGCGCGGGGCGTGCAGATCGACATCGACCCGCACATGATCGGGATGCGGTACCCGTACGAGGTCAACCTCGTCGGCGACGCGCGGGAGACCCTGCGCCGGCTGATCCCGATGATCAGGGGCGAGGAACGCGGCCGGGAGTGGTTCGAAACCGTTTGCGACAACGTGCGGCGCTGGGACGACGTGCTGGACCGGCGGGCGCGGCTGTCGGCCGACCCGATCAACCCGGAGTACGTGGCCCGCGCGCTGTCCCCGCTGCTCCCGCCGGACGCGATCGTCACCTCGGACTCGGGCTCGGTGGCGAACTGGTACGCCCGCCACCTCACCCTGCGCCCCGGCATGCGCGGTTCCCTCTCCGGCACGCTGGCGACGATGGGCTGCGGCGTGCCGTATGCGATCGGCGCGAAGTTCGCCCATCCGGACCGGCCGGTGATCGCGCTGGTCGGGGACGGGGCGATGCAGATGAACGGACTCGCGGAGCTGATCACCGCCGCCAAGTACCGGGACCGCTGGCCGGACCCGCGGCTGGTCGTCGCGGTGTGGAACAACCGCGACCTGAACCAGGTGACGTGGGAGATGCGCGCCATGGGCGGCGCCCCGTCGTTCCTGCCCTCGCAGGAGCTGCCGGACGTGCCGTACGCGGCGTTCGCCCGCTCCCTCGGGCTGACCGGGGTGCGGGTGGAGAGGCCGGAGGACGTGGAGGCGGGTTGGCGTACGGCCCTGGAGGCGGACGGCCCCGCGGTCGTCGAGTTCCTCACCGATCCTGCCGTGCCCCCGGTCCCGCCGCACGCCACCTGGGAGCAGATCGAGGCCACGGTCGCCTCGGCCCTCAAGGGCGACGCCGACCGCGGCTCCATGATCAAACAGGGCTTCATGGCGAAGGTGCAGGAGTTCCTGCCGGGGCGGCAGGAGAAGTAGCGTGGCGACCCCGTGTCGGCTCCTCGTCCTCGGGTACGCGGTGGCCACCGACACCGACGAAGACCCGGAGGGAGAGACATGCAGCGAGGCAGCGACCGGCTGAGCGTGCACCGGGACGACGAGATGAAGCACGAATTGCAGGGTCTGCTCAGGTCCGGACACCCCACGCGGGTGGAGGAGTGGCACGACCCCGAGCCGTCCGCCGAGGACGACCCCGAGATCTGGGGCGGGCCGGTGGTGCCCGGGAGCTCCCGGGCGACGCTGGAGACCGTGCGACTGGAACTGGCACGGACCCTGGGACGGAGTTCCTTCCCCGCGGGCGCGGGCGCGCTGGCCGTGGGCCTGCGGCGCAAGAACGCGCCGGACGCGCTGGTGGACGCGGTCCGGCAGCTGCCGGGCAAGGACCGCTACACCAATGTCCAGGAGCTGGCCGAGGCCCTGGTCGGGAGCGGCCGGTGACGGCGCGGGACCCGGCCGACGCGGCCGGGCCCGCTGACGCAGGCGCCGCAACGACACGGAAAGGACGTTGACCCTCATGCGCATCGCGTTTCTGACGGCACCCGAGGGCGTCGAGCAGGTCGAGCTCACCGACCCCTGGCAGGCGGCGGTCGACGCGGGCCACGAGCCCGTCCTGGTCTCGACCGCGTCCGGTGAGATCCAGGCGTTCCACCATCTCGACAAGGCGGACACGTTCCGGGTGGACGAGGTCGTCGGTGAGGCGTCCGCGGAGTCCTTCGGCGGGCTGGTCCTGCCGGGCGGCGTCGCGAACCCCGACTTCCTGCGCACTCACGGCAAGGCCGTGGCGTTCGTCAAGGACTTCTTCGATCAGGGCCGACCGGTCGCCGCGATCTGCCACGCCCCGTGGACCCTGATCGAGGCGGACGTCGTACGGGGCCGGGTCCTGACCTCGTGGCCGAGCCTCGCGACAGACCTGCGCAACGCGGGCGCCACCTGGGTCGACGAGCAGGTGAAGGTCTGCGACCACGGCCCGGCCAAGCTCGTCACCAGTCGCAAGCCGGACGATCTGAAGGCCTTCTGCGAGGCATTCCTGGACGTGTTCACCCAGGAAGCGCGCTGACCGACGACCGCTAGCCGACGACCGATGGCCGACGACCAACCGTCTGCGGTCTGCGGTCTGCGGTCTGCGGTCTGCGGTCTGCGGTCTGCGGTCTGCGGTCTGCGACAGACTGTAGACAATCCGTGAAGGACCCCGAGAGACCGCAAGCGGTCGGACGGCTCCGGTGGGCTCAGGCCCCGCCGGGGCCGCTCGTCGTTCCGGGGCGTCCCGGACCCCACTTGCCGACCGGGGTGCCCGCCGGGCCGCCGCCCTCCCCGGACGCCCTGCTCCCGGCCGGGGCCCGGCGCGAGCGGACGTCGTCGACTCCGGCGGCCCGTTCCCTCGCCCCGTCCCGGGTGCGGCCCGGCGAGACGAAGCGGCGCGGGTTACGGCGCAGGTACTCGCCCTCCAGCTGGGCCATGCGGCCGTTGTGGGCGCGCAGGGCGTCGTTCGAGCCGTACAGCAGGGTGTCGTGGCGCGTGCGGTGGATCGTCTCCAGCTCTTTCATCAGCTGCTGGTCGTCCAGCCGGTCCGGGTCGACTCCGGTCATGGTCATGCCCCGCTCGTCGTGTTCGTCCATGCGGTTCGGGTACCCCACCCGGGAGCACGTCTCCGCCTCCACTGTACGAACATTTGGGCCCCCGGGCCCTCCGTGCGGGCCTCGGACTACCTGGCCCGCTCCACGCGCCGCTCGTCCCACACCGGCTCCGGCGTCTCCCGGACCCGGCCGTCGCTGCCGAAGACCAGGTAGCGGTCGAAGGAACGGGCGAACCAGCGGTCGTGGGTGACGGCGAGGACCGTGCCGTCGAAGGCCTCGAGGCCCTCCTGGAGGGCCTCGGCGGACTCCAGGTCGAGGTTGTCGGTCGGCTCGTCGAGGAGCAGGGCCGTGACGCCCTGCAGTTCCAGCAGCAGGATCTGGAAACGGGCCTGCTGGCCGCCGGAGAGCCGGTCGAAGGCCTGTTCGGCCTGCTGGGTCAGCTCGTAGCGGCGCAGCCGGGACATGGCCGCGCCGCGGTCCTGGGCGTGTTCGCTCCACAGGATGTCCAGGAGGGTCCGGCCCAGCAGCTCGGGGTGGGCGTGGGTCTGGGCGAAGTGCCCGGGCACGACGCGCGCGCCGAGCTTCCACTCCCCCGTGTGCGCCACGGTGTCGCCGGCCAGCAGCCGCAGGAAGTGCGACTTGCCCGAGCCGTTGGAGCCGAGGACGGCGACCCGCTCGCCGTAGAAGACCTCCAGGTCGAAGGGCTTCATCAGCCCGGTGAGCTCGAGCCCCTTGCAGGTGACGGCCCTTACGCCGGTGCGGCCGCCCTTGAGGCGCATCGTGATGTCCTGCTCGCGGGGCGGCTCCGGCGGCGGGCCGGCCTCCTCGAACTTGCGCAGCCGGGTCTGGGCCGCCGCGTAGCGGGAGGCCAACTCATGGCTGATGGAGGCTGCCTGACGGAGGCTCAGGACCAGCTTCTTCAGCTGGGCGTGCTTCTCGTCCCAGCGGCGGCGCAGCTCCTCGAAGCGGGCGAAGCGTTCGCGGCGGGCCTCGTGGTAGGTGGCGAAACCGCCGCCGTGCACCCAGGCGTCGGCACCGGCCGGGCCGGGCTCCACGGAGACGATCTTCTCGGCGGCGCGGGAGAGGAGTTCACGGTCGTGGGAGACGAAGAGGACCGTCTTGCGGGTCTCCTTCAGCCGTTCCTCCAGCCACCGCTTGCCGGGCACGTCGAGGTAGTTGTCCGGCTCGTCGAGCAGCAGCACCTCGTCGGTCCCGCGCAGCAGCGCCTCCAGCACGAGCCGCTTCTGCTCGCCGCCGGACAGGGTGCGGACGAGGCGGAACTGGGCCTTGTCGTAGGGGACGCCGAGCGCGGCCGTGGTGCACATGTCCCAGAGCGTCTCGGCCTCGTACCCGCGCACCTCGGCCCAGTCGGAGAGGGCCTGCGCGTACTGGAGCTGCGCGGCCTCGTCGTCGACGGTCATGATCGCGTGCTCGGCCTTGTCGACGGCCCGCGCGACCTCCTGGATGCGGGGTGAGGCCACGGACACCAGCAGGTCGCGGACGGTCGTCTCGTCCCGTACGGACCCCACGAACTGGCGCATCACGCCGAGGCCGCCGGACACGGTGACGGTGCCGCCGTGCGGTTTCAGCTCGGCCGAGATCAGCCGCAGCAGGGTCGTCTTGCCTGCGCCGTTGGGTCCGACCAGCGCCACCACGGCCCCTTCACCCACCCGGAAGGACACGTCGCCGAGCAACGTCCTCCCGTCGGGGAGGTAGTACTCGAGGTGCGCGGCTTCCAGGTGTCCCATGGGGACGCATTCTGCGGTCCGTCCACGGGATGCGGCAAACCGTTATGCGCGGCGGGCCGGGCAGGCGCCCGTCAGCCGCCGGTACCCGCCACCGGCTGCCCCGCCGGGCCGCCCTCCCCTGAGGGCACGACGGTGGTTCCCGCCCAGGACAGGGCCTTCCAGCCGTCGGCCGGGGAGCCTTCGAGGACGACGGTGCCGGTGTTGGCGAGGCGGTTGGCCGCGGCGAAGGGAACGTCGACGTTGTCGGCGCGGGTGGCCGCCCAGGCGCGGATCGCGGCGCCGTGGCTGACCATCGCGACGGTCCCGGCGCCGCTCGCCGCGGCCTCGGCGACCACGGCGTCGTACCGCGCGAGGAACTCGGTGCCGCTCTCGCCGCCCGGCATGCGCAGCCCGACGTCGCCCGCAGCCCAGGCGAACACCCTGCGCATGTAGAGCTCGCCGCGCTCCGAGTTGCCGGGCACCATCTCCAGGTCGCCCGCGGAGATCTCCCGGATGCCGTCGCGGACCAGGACGTCGAGACCGCGCGCGGCGGCCAGCGGAGCGGCGGTCAGCCGGGTGCGCACGAGGGTGGAGGCGTAGAGAGCCTCGATGTCCTCGTCGGCGAGGGCCTGCGGCAGGGCGGCGGCCTGCTGTGCGCCGAGTTCGGTGAGGCCGGGGCCGGGAACGGCGGTGTCGAGCAGGTAGTCCACGTTCGTGGGGGTCTGGCCGTGACGGACGAGCAGCAGTCGCATGCAGTGACCCTCCGATGTCGAGCCGCCCCCGCACAAGAAACGGCCACTTCAGGGTACCCGCAGCGCATGATGCCCGACGTCGATCTCACCGTCCTGAAGCCCGGCCGGCACGGCCTGCGCGATCTGTTCCTCACCCTGGACGACCGGGTGTTCGCGTTCGCCGCCGAGCGGCACTGGCCGGCCGCCGAACCGATCCTGCCGCGCCTGAGCCGCAGCGCGAACCACGGCGTGCTCTGGTTCGCGACGGCGGCGGCCCTCGCCGTGTCCGGCACCCCCCGGGCACGCCGCGCCGCCGCGCGCGGGCTGACCTCCCTCGGTCTGGCGTCCCTCACGATCAACACCCTCGGCAAGCGCTCGGTGCGCCGGTCCCGGCCGGTGCTGGACGCGGTGCCGCGGGGGCGGCGCCTGAAGCGGCAGCCGATCACCACCTCGTTCCCGTCCGGTCACTCCGCGTCGGCGGCGGCCTTCGCGGCCGGAATCGCCCTGGAGTCGCCGGTCTGGGGCGCGGTGGTGGCTCCGGTCGCCTTCTCGGTGGCGATGTCCCGCGTGTACACCGGCGTCCATTTCCCGAGCGACGTGCTCGCGGGCGCGGCGCTCGGCGTCGGCGCCGCGTTCGCCGTCCGGCACGCCGCGCGCCTGCGACGGCGAAGTCATCCGGGCACGGAGGACGAGTGACGGACCGTCAGCCCACATTACAAGACGATCAGTCTCACCATCCGAGCGGCGGCGTACCGTGAGGGGACCGGGGATCCGGTTCGTCGAGAAGGGGTAGAGCCATGCCGAAAGCGCAGGAGACGGCCGTCTACACGCACGGACACCACGAGTCGGTGCTGCGTTCGCACACCTGGCGGACCGCCGCCAACTCCGCTGCCTACCTGCTCGGTTCGCTGAAACCCCACATGAGGATCCTGGACATCGGCTGCGGTCCCGGCACCATCACCGCCGACCTGGCCGCCCTGGTGCCCGACGGGCACGTCACCGGCGTCGATCAGGCACCGGCGATCCTGGAGCAGGCGCGGGCCACGGCCGCCGAGCGGGGTCTGACCAACCTCGACTTCGCGGTCGCCGACGTGCACGCCCTGCCCTACCCGGACGACACCTTCTGCGTCGTCCACGCCCATCAGGTGCTCCAGCACGTGGGCGACCCGGTGCAGGCGCTGCGTGAGATGCTGCGGGTGACGAAGCCCGGCGGGTACGTCGCCGTCCGCGACTCGGACTACGCGGCGATGACCTGGTACCCCGCCTCGTCCGGGATGGACGACTGGCTGGACCTGTACCGCCGGGTGGCCCGGGCCATCGGCGGCGAACCGGACGCCGGACGCCGGCTGAAGTCCTGGGCGCTGACCGCGGGGTTCACCGACATCACGACCACCTCCGCCACCTGGACCTTCAGCACCGCCGAGGAGCGGGCCTGGTGGAGCGGCCTGTGGGCCGACCGCACCGTGGCCTCGGCGTACGCCGAGCGGGCCACCGGTGGCGGACACGCCACGGTGGAGGAACTGCACGCCGTGTCGGAGGCCTGGCGGGAGTGGGGGCGGCGGGAGGACGGCTGGTTCAGCGTCCTGCACGCGGAGATCCTGTGCCGGAAGGCCGGCTGATCCACGGCCCGGGCACAAGGAATCACCAATGAGTCACGTGGGAATCACGCATGATCACGTAGGACTCACGTGGGAATCACGCGCGGGGGGATCACGGATTCCCCAGGTATCGCGGATTCCCGCAGGCATCACGGATTCCGCTGACATCGCCGACGCGCGCCCGCATCACGGATGTGCACCCGCATCACGGGGAATCGTTGGGCGACTCGCGAATGACTCGCGGACGGCTTGCGGACGGCTCGTAAACGGCGCGCGAATGATTTCCGCAATCCGGGAAACCCGCATTGCAGGAGGTTGACACTATGGTTCCCGTTCTGCTGGTTCTGCTGCTGGTGCTGATTCTTTTCGGTGCCGGATTCGCGGTGAAGTTGCTCTGGTGGATCGCGCTCGCGGTCCTCGTCCTCTGGCTGCTCGGCTTCCTGGCTCGCGGAACCACTTCCGCGGGAGGCAGGGGTCGCTGGTACAGGTGGTGAACCGAGGCGCCGAAGCAATCAGGAAATAAAGCACCACCCGCTTCCCCGGGCGTGAGCGACTCACTCCCGGGGAAGCAGCGGTCCCAGCGGCCCGAGGTCCAGATTGAGGTCCTCGGGCCGCAGTCCGTAGCGTTCGCGCAGCTCGGTCATGCGGTCGTCGAGCAGCATCAGGGTGAGCCCGATCCGCTCTTCCTGCTCCTCGTTCAGGTCACCCGTGTCGAAGCGGCGCAGCGCCTGCCGTTCCATCAGCTGGCGCAGCAACTCCACGACGGTCAGCACGAGTTTCACCAGATCGCGCTCGACGGTGTCGGGTTCGAGGTCGAGATGGTTGCGGCGTTCGGTCACAGCGACTCCCCCCATGGCGACGGTACTTGCTCATTGACGGAGCTGATCAGCGCGTTGAGGTCGATGCGGACGAGGTCGACGTCCGCGATGCGCAGCGTGATGTCCCCCGTGATGACGACCCCGCCGGCCAGCAGCCGGTCGAGCAGGTCGACGAGGGCGACCTCACGGCGCTCCACCACGGTCATGCGCCCTCCCCCGGCTCACCGGCGGACTCCACGAAGGAATAGGCGGCCCATGGCCCCGTGAGTTCGACACGCATTCCGGCTTCCTCCCCCTTGGTGCGGTCCACCATTTCCACGAATTCCTCGGAATCCGCACGCGGAACGAGATAGGCGGCGTTCAGCACATTCTGTCCTGCCGCCTTGGAAAGGGCGGAGTTCTGCGGCGGGTGGAGGCGGGCGTCCTCGGCGTGCGCGGACAGCCTCTCGTGGAGATTTCCGGCGAATCGCTCGGCACGCTGCCAGGTGTCGTCGTGGGCCCGGGCCTTCGTCCGCCGCTGCATCAGGTAGTCGCGGCCCGAAGCAGGCTTCTTCACGGCCTGCTCGGCCTCCTGCGCCTCGGGCTCGACGTACACCTTCACCCCCCACTCGACCCGCCCCGCGAGCCGCTCCAGGACGCGCCGGAAGTCCTCCTCGCGCTCCTCCATCATCACGCGGACGCCGCTGTCGTCCCGGAACACCGTGGCCAGCCGGAGCGGCAGCGGGGTGGTGACGGCCGTGAGGGCGTCGATCACCTGCTGATGGGCGCGGGCGGTCTCCGTCAGCCAGTCCAGGTCCTCCAGACGGCGCCGGAGCGGCTCCTCGGCGAAGTCCCGCTCCGGCACATGGCTGACCACGGCGATCAGGCCGCGGTGGGTGAGCAGTCGGGGCGGATCGCCCGCCACCCCCGGCAGGTCGGCCTGGAGAGGCGCGCCGAGGGGGTGGCAGACGGCGTACACGTACCGCAGTCCTGTCATGGTGACTCCTCTCGGACGTCCTTCGGGGCCCGGCTCTCACCCGGGGACCGCCCCCTGTTCACCGCGCGGCTCTCCTCCGGGGCGCGGCCCAGCTCCAGCTCCTCCAGCCGGGCCAGCCGCTCTCGCAGATCGGCGTTCTCACGCGCCAGCTCGTTGCGGCGTGCGCCGGAGGAAAGGGCCGGGTCGTCCTCCCACCAGTCGATGCCCATCTCCTTGGCCTTGTCGACCGAGGCGACGATGAGGCGGAGCTTGATGGTGAGCAGTTCGATGTCGAGCAGATTGATCCGGATGTCGCCGGCGATGACGATGCCCTTGTCGAGGACGCGTTCCAGGATGTCCGCGAGGTTGGCTCCGCCGCCCTGACCGTACGGCTCCGGCATCCGGCTCGACATGCTCATCGCCGGGTCCCGGCCTTCTCACGCGTGCCCTTTGCCCGGGACTCCTCCTCGGGCTCCTCCTCGGGCTCCTCCTCGTCGTACTCGTCGTACTCGTCCTCGGCGGCCTCCGGCTCGCCCTCCTCGTCTTCTTCCTCCTCGTCGTACTCGCCCTCGGGCTCCGCCTCCTCGTCCTCCACTTCCTCGTCCTCGGCGTACGGGCCCTCGTCCTCGTCCTCGTACTCCTCATCGTCCTCCGGGGCGGTGTCCTCGGCATCCCGCGCCTCGGCACCCTCCTCGGGCTCGCCGTTCTCCTCGTTCTCCTCGTTCTCCTCTTCCTCCTGGGCGACCGCGTCCTCGTGGGACGTGACGACCTCGCCGTCGCGGATCTCGCCGCGCCAGCTGTCCTGCGCCTCACCCTTGATGGTGATGAAGCGGGCGAAGTTCTTCAGGTCGAGGCGGGCGCGGCGGCCCTGGGCGCGCCAGATGTTGCCGGTCTTCTCGAACAGACCCGTCGGGTAGTACTCGATGACCAGCAGGATCCGGGTGAGGTTCTCGGCGAGCTCGTGGAAGGAGACGACACCCTTCGTCGTGCCCTTGGCGCCCTCCGACGTCCAGGCGATCCGGTCGTCCGGCACCTGTTCGGTGGTCTTCGCCTTCCAGCTGCGGTTGGACCAGAAGACCTTCGCCTGCCAGTCGCTGGTGGTGTCGTCGGCGCGGTTCGCGCTCTTGACGCCCTTGGCGAAGGTGCTGAAGTCCTGGTACTGCGTCCACTGGTCGTAGGCGGTGCGCAGCGGCACGCCGACGTCGATCGTCTCCATGATCACGGTCGGCTTCTTGCCGGCGCTCTTCTTGCCCTTGCCGCCCTTGCCACCGAGGTTCTTGAACGCGCCGGTCACCTTGTCCTTGATCCGCGAGCCGCCGAGCTCCATCGCGGTGCGCAGCGGTCCCTTGCCCTCGGCGACCTTGCGGCCGCCTTCGAGGGCGAGCTTGGCGAAGCCCGGGCTGTTGCCCTCGGCGATGTCGTTGAGTTTGGCGGTGGTGTCCCCGAGCTTGTGGCCGACGCCGGTCAGCAGGCGCGTGACCTGCGCGGTGAGGTACTCCTGCACCTCTGCCTTGAGCCGGTCGGCGGCTTCGCTGTGGGCCACTTCGGAGATCGGGTTGCCGCCCGCCGCCTTGCCGGCCGCGGAGGTCGCGGACTTGGCGGATCCGAGGGTCTCGGTCATCGGTCACCGCCTCCCTTCGGCCGCCGGGACCGGGATGCGGTACCCGAGGCGGTCTTCTTTGCGGTGCTCGTGCCCGTCTTCCGGGCCGATGTGGTCTTCTTCGCGGCCGGCGTGCGGGCCGCGGCCTTCTTGGCGGGCGCCTTCTTCGCGGGCGCCTTCTTCGCGGGGGCCCTCTTCGCCGGGGCCTTCTTGGCCGCCTTCTTCGCCGGCGCCTTCCTGGCCGCCGTCTTCTTGGGCTGTTCCTCCTCTTCCTCTTCCTCTTCCTCTTCCTCCTCGTCCTCGTCCTCGTCCTCTTCCTCCGCGGTGGCGTCCTGAGGCTCCTCTTCCTCGTCCTCTTCCTCGTCCTCCGCGGTGGCGTCCTGAGGCTCCTCGTCCTCCTCGGCGTCCTGAGGTTCCTCCTCGTACTCCTCGTCCGCCTCGTCCTCGGCCTCGTCGTCCGCGTCCTGACCCGGCACGACGCCCTCGAGCTGGTCGCGCACCTCGGCGGTGCGGCCGTGCAGCCGGTCCGCGAGCGCGTCGATCTGCCGCTCGACCATGGCGCCGGAGGCGGCCTTGCCGACCCCGCGCAGGTCCTGGCGCAGCTGGTCCCCGATCTCCTTGAACTGCGGATTGTCCCGCAGCTGCTGGGAGACGAGGTCCGCGATGCCCTTGGGGGTCAGGTTCAGCCGCTTGCCGGCCACCAAGGAGCCGACGGCGAACGCCAGCTTCAGTTTCTTGGTACGTCCGAGGAAATACCCGGCCCCCACCGCGAGGCCCAATGCCGTTCGGTTCATCCTGTCCACCCGTCGTCCGTTCTCGCGCTTCTGCGCGTCGCGCTCTCCAGCCGGTCGAGGAGCTCGTCCTCCTGCTGGTCGAACTCCTCCTCCGTGATCTCGCCGGCGTCCAACCGCTCTTCCAGACGCGCGAGTTCGGCCCGGACCGTAGCGGGGTCGTAGTAGATCCGCTCGGCCTCCTTGACCACCTGTTCGATCACCCAGCCGCTGCCGCGCACCGGGGCGAACGGCAACAGCAGCACCTCTGAGATGAGTCCCATGGCGCACCTACTCCGGGCTGGTGCCCGCCGGTTCGGCCGGGCCGGGTTCGACGAAGCTGTACGGCGGCAGCGGCCCGTTGACGCGCAGTTCGAGGTGCGGACGGCCCTTGCGGAGCTCCTCCGCGGCCTCCAGGAACCGGGCCGCCGAGTCGCGGTCCACCAGGAACGAGACGTTGACCAGCCAGCCGGTGGACTCGGGGCCCACACTGGTGGCCGCGGCCAGCGGCTCGAGGTTCTGCTGCACGTCGGCCGCGTCCTCGGCCTCCTTGGCCTTGACCGCGGCGGCCACCATCTCGCCGAGCTGGAGCTTCTGCTCGTAACTGCCGCCGCCCGACTGCCGGTTGGCCTCCGCGAGGCTCCGCAGTTCGGGACTCTCGGCCATCACCTGGTGCAGGACGGCCTCCTCGACGTGCGAGGCCTTGATGTTGTACTCGACCCTGCCTTCGAGGGCCCGCAGGCGCTCCTCGTAGTGCTCGGTGCGCTCGGCGAGGACCCCGGTGACGGAACTGTCGTCGGGGGCGACACTGCCGAACCGCATGGGCAGCACGCAGCCCTCGGCGCCCGCCTCGGCGAGGACGGTCTGGTGGGCGAGCAGCTCCCTGCGTTTGGGCCGCAGTCCCTCGGGCGCGTCGCTCACGACCGCCGCCAGCGCCCCCTCTTTCAGGACGCGCACCGGCAGAGCCGGGTCGCCGACACCGGCCAGGCCGTCCGGAAGGTCGGGGTGCGAGCTGGCGACGATGCCGTACACGTATGTGCTCACTCCTGCTCCTCCTTCCTGCGCGCGGTCGTGCTCTTGCGCGCCCGCGGCCTGGAGGTCCGCTCCTCCTGCTCGGAGCCCTCGTCACGGGCCTGCTTGAAGGCACCGGAGATGGTCTCCGCGGCGCCGGACAGCGCGCCCTTCGACTTCCCGCGCGCGCCGGACTCGGTGATCTCGCCGACCAGGTCGGGCAGGCCCGGGCTCTTGCGGGGCCCCGCCTCCAGGTCCAGCCGGTTGCACGCCTCGGCGAAGCGCAGATAGGTGTCGACGCTGGCCACCACGACCCGTACGTCGATCTTGAGGATCTCGATTCCGACCAGGGAGACCCGTATGAACGCGTCAATGACGAGACCCCTGTCGAGGACGAGCTCCAGCACGTCGTAGAGGCCGCTTGAGCCGCCTCCACCGCCGGACTGTTGTGCCGGGACAACGGTCATGTCGACCGCGCCTCCTTGTCTGGGATTGGATGATCGGGAACGACTGCGGGCCGGCGGCCTAGCGGCCGCCCGGCCGATGTGCGTCGGAGCGCCCGCGCTCGTAGCGGCGCACGCGCCGGTAGCCGGTGAGCTGTCCACCGGGGTCGAGCTCGACCTGGTAGCTCGCCATGAGGCTCATCGTGTCGGGCACGCGGGACAGCTCCAGGACCTCGACCTCCAGGGACCACCCGTCCTCCGTCTGCTCGAAGGACGAGACGCTCTCGGCGGTCATCCCCGTGAGCTCCGTGAGCTGGGCGCGCGCCTCGCGCAGCACCTCCATGGGGCTCGGCCGGTCGTCCGCCACGTCGTCCTTGCCTTTCTCGCTCGTCGGAGTCCGCGAACTCTCCGGGCCCTGCGAACGTGGTGATCTCTTCGGTCTCTTCGGTCTCTGTGCCGGTCCCTGTGAACCCTGTGGAGTCCGCGAGGTCCCTGAGGTCTCCGCGGTCCGTGAGGTTCGCGAACTTTGCGAGTTGTCTGATTCAGGTGATTCATGTGCGTTACGTGCACGACGTGACGCATGTGACTGTGCTGTGCTTTTTGTGTTCACCATGGCCACCTCTCCTTCCGGGTGGCCCAAAGGCTCTTGGCCAAACCTTCACGCCGAACGGAGTGCGTCGAGTCGGCGCCGGGCCGGGCCCAGGGCGCGCCCGCGGCCCGTCAGCGACGACCAGGGCCGGGCCCGGGCCTGCTCGGCGGCGTCCGCGATGGTCCAGCGGCGCGGGCCGAGCTCCGGGTCGTGCAGCTGCTCCCAGGTGATGGGCATGGCGACGGGCGCCCCGGGCAGCGCGCGCACCGTGAAGGGGGCGACGGCGGTCTGCGCGTAGCCGTTGCGCTGCACGTCCAGGTAGAGCCGGTCGCCGCGGTCCTTCTTGCGGGCGGCCGTGGTCAGCCGGTCGGGGTGCTCGGCGACGAGCAGTTCGGCGGCGTCCCGGGCGAAGCCGCGCACCTCGTCGAAGTCGTCGTGTCCGTCGACCGGGACGACGACGTGCAGTCCGCGCGAGCCCGTCGTCATCAGGGCCGACGGCAGCCGCAGCTGGTCGAGGAGTTCGCCGAGCCATTCCGCGGCCTCGCGGACGGCGGCGAAGCCGGAGCCCTCGGCCGGGTCGAGGTCGAAGACCATCAGGTCCGGCCGCTCCGCCCGGCCGGCCCGCGACAGCCAGCGGTGCAGGGTGACGCACGCCTGGTCGGCGAGGTAGGCGAGGGTGGCGGACTCGTCGCAGACGGTGTGGCGGACGGTGCCGTCCTCCTTGGCCACCTCGGCCCGCGGGATCCACTCCGGGTAGTGCTCGGGGGTGTTCTTCTGCATGAAGCGGGGCCCGTCGATCCCGTCCGGGTGCCGTTCCAGCATCAGCGGACGGCCGCGCAGCTGCGGAACCATGAACGCGGCGACCGACCGGTAGTAGGCGACCAGGTCGCCCTTCGTGTACTGCTTCGCCTCCGCGCCGCCCGGAAAGAGCACCTTGTCCGGGCGGTGGACCTCGACGCTGCGGCGGCCCACCCGCACCTTCCGTACGGCGTCACCGCTCACGGCGCGATCGCCTGCTCCACCAGCAGCCGGGCGGACGCGGCGATCGACTCGGCGTCGATGCCCGCGGCGTGCAGCTGCTCGGCCGGGCTCGCCGAGCCGGGCATCGTGCGGACGGCGAGCCGCACCAGCCGGGGCACCGGCCGCCCGTCGAGGAAGGCGTCGAGGACCGCGTCCCCGAGGCCGCCCTGCTCGTGGTGGTCCTCCACGCTCAGCAGCAGGCCGGTCTCCTCGGCGGCCCGGCGCAGCGTGGCCTGGTCGACGGGCTTGACCGAGTACAGGTCGATCACCCGGGCCGCGATGCCCTCGCCGTCGAGCGCCTCGGCGGCCTTCAGCGCCTCGTGCACGGTGACGCCGGCCGCGACGATCGTCAGCCGGTCCCGGCCGGAGGAGCGCAGCACCTTGCTGCCGCCGACGGGGAACTCCTCGTCCGGCCCGTAGAGCACCGGGTCGGCGCCGCGCGAGGTGCGCAGATAGCGGACGCCGTCCAGGCCGGCCATGGCGGCGACGAGCCGGGCGGTCTGGTGGGGGTCGCACGGGTACAGCACGGTCGAGCCGTGCACGGCCCGGAACATCGCGAGGTCCTCCAGACCCATCTGCGAAGGCCCGTCCTGTCCGATGGCGACCCCGGCGTGCGAGCCGACGAGGTTGATGCCGACGCCGCTGACCGCGGCCATCCGGACGAAGTCGTGGGCCCGGGTCAGGAACGCCGCGAACGTCGAGGCGTACGGCACCCAGCCGCGCGTCGCGAGGCCGACGGCGGCGGCGACGAGCTGCTGTTCCGCGATGTAGCACTCGAAGAACCGGTCCGGATGCTCCTTGGCGAAGGCCTCGGCGCGGGTGGAGTCGCTCACCTCGCCGTCGAGGGCGACGATGTCCTCGCGGGCGGCGCCGAGAGCGGCGAGGGACTTGCCGTAGGCGTCACGGGTCGCCACGCCCTTCTCGCGGTCCTCGCCCTCCCAGCGGGGCAGCACGAGGGGCCCGGTCGGAACGGAGTGCAGCATGCGGGCGTCGGCCGGCTCGCGCACCTGGACCCGCAGGTCACGGACGCCGCCCAGTTCCTCGATCGCCTCGTCGGCGTCGGGCAGCGGCTTGCCGTGCAGGCCTTCGCGGTCCTCGACGGAGGCCACGCCCTTTCCCTTGAGGGTGCGGGCGAGGATCGCGGTGGGCTGCCCCAGGGTGGAGGCCGCCTCGCCGTAGGCGCGGTCGACGGCGTCCACGTCGTGTCCGTCGATCTCGATCGTGTGCCAGCCGAAGGCCTGGAAACGTCGGGCGTAGGCGCCCAGGTCGTGGCCGTGCCGGGTGGGTCCGCGCTGGCCGAGCCGGTTGACGTCGACGATCACCGTGAGGTTGTCGAGGTGTTCGTGGCCCGCGTGCTCGGCCGCCTCCCACACCGAGCCCTCGGCGAGCTCGCTGTCCCCGCACACCACCCACACGCGGTAGCCGATGCGGTCCAGCCGCTTCCCGGCCAGCGCGATGCCGACGCCCACCGGAAGCCCCTGGCCGAGCGAGCCGGTGGCCGTCTCGACCCACGGCAGCCGTTGCGGGGTGGGATGCCCCTCGAGCCGGCTGCCGAGTGCGCGGAAGGTCAGCAGTTCCTCGTCGTCGATGGCCCCGGCTGCCTTGTAGGCCGAGTACAGCAGGGGGGAGGCATGGCCCTTCGAGAGGACGAAGCGGTCGTTGCCCGGGTGCGCCGGGCGGTCGAAGTCGTAGCGGAAGTGGTTCGCGAGCAGTACGGCCATCAGGTCCGCGGCCGACATCGAGGACGTCGGATGCCCGGACCCCGCGGCGGCGGAGGCCCGCACACTGTCGACCCGCAACTGCTGTCCGAGTTCGGTGAGTTCGGCGGTGTCCATCTGGCTACCGGTCCCCTTTCGCATCGCGGGCGTCGGCGCGCTCGACGGGGCCGGGGGCGGGCTCGTCCCCGGCGGTCCCGTCCTTCCGCATGGTCGCCGGTCCGGAACTGTGCTGCCCCACCTCGGGTGTCGGCGAGTCGATCGACTGGGAGCCCTCCTCCGGCGACGACTGCCCCACCCGGGACCCGCTCCCCCCGCCCGAATGCCGTCCCACCTCGGGTGTCGGCGAGGTGATCGACTGGGAGTCGTCCTCCGGGGAGGGGTGATGCTCGCCGGACCCGTCGGTCGCCTTGTTCACGTCCTTCACGTCGTTCACGTCCTTCACGTCGATCCTGTCGTTGCGGTCGTTGCGGTCGTTCCTGCCGACCGCACTCGTGCCGTACGCGTCGGTGCCGCCGGTGCCGTCCGCGTCGTTCCCGGCGTTCACGTCCTCCTCGGTGGCCGCGCCGGGGCCGGAGGCCGCGGGCTCGGACCGGTGGCCCCCGGGTACCCGCGCCAGTTCCGGCGACGCGGTGTCCAGCGGTACCGCCCAGGACCGGACCAGGCCCAACTGGACGTCCTGACGCGGGAGTACGGCGTCCAGCAGCCAGTCGGCGGCGACGCGAACCCGGTTGCCGGGCATGGCCGCGAGATGGTAGCCACGGGCGACGGCGCCGGCCACGGGGCCGGACAGGTGGACGCCGAGCGGATTGGCGGCGGCCTGCACCCCGCCCAGATCCACGACGAATCCCATGTCCTTGTGCCGGTACGGCCGCAGACCGGCCGCACCGCCGCCCTCGACGAAGGAGGCGGCGACGTTCTGCCCGGCCACCTTGCCCTGCCGCCAGGCGTGCTGCGCGGTCATCGGCGTGTACTCCCCGGGCCTCTCCAGATCCGGTACCGCGGCCGCGTCACCGCACGCGAACACCTCGGGTCTGCCCGGCACCTGAAGCGTCGGCTCGACGAGCAGCCGCCCGCGCTCCATGGGCAGCCCGAGCGACTCGGCGAGCGGATCGGGCCGCACCCCCACGCACCACGCCAGGGTGCGGGTCTCGACGAACTCGCCGTCGGTCAGCAGGACTCCGTCACGGGTGGCCTCCTTGACGGAGGTCCCCGTGCGCACCTCGACTCCCCGTTCGCGCAGCACCCGGTCGGCGGTGCGGGAGAGCCGTTCGTCCAGCTCGGGCAGGACGCGCGACGCGAGGTCGAGGAGCAGCCAGCGCGGCCGTACGGTTCGCCGCAGGGGGTGGGCGCGGACCAGCGCGTCGGTGAACAGCTTGCCCTGCGCCGCGACTTCGGTGCCGGTGTAGCCCGCGCCGACCACGACGAACGTACAACGCGCCGCACACTCCTCGGCGTTCCTGGCGGAGGCCGCCAACTCCACCTGCCGGGTGAGGTGATCACGCAGGTAGAGGGCTTCGGGCAGGCCGCGGAACCCGTGCGCGTGCTCGGCGATCCCGGGGATCGGCAGCAGCTTGTTGACGCTGCCGGCGGCCAGCACGAGCCGGTCGTAGCCGAGCGTGCCCTCGTCCCCTTCGGGGTTCGTGTAGTGGACGGTGCGCGCGTCGAGGTCGACGCGCTCGGCCTCGCCGAGCACCGGCCGCACCTCGCGCAGGGTCCCCGACAGCGAGACGGTGACCCGGCGCGGCTCGAGGATGCCCGCCGCCACCTGGGGCAGCAGGGGCAGGTACAGGAAGTAGTCGGTCGGGTTGAGCAGAGTGATGTCGGCCCTGCCCCCGGCCGCCCGCGCCAGGGTCCGGGCCGTCCGGTACCCGGCGAAGCCGGCTCCGACGATCACGATGCGGGGACGCCTCACGGTGGGCCTCCGAAGGGGTTCGGCCGGTTGTCGTACGAAGGTTTCCGCGTCCCCCCGGCAGGAGCCGCCAAACGTGCGCCGGTGTGCCCTCGGGGCGCCCGGTGTCCGCGGCGCGACGGCCCCGGAGGAACCGGGAACACCCCGCACGCACCGGGCGGCCCCGCGGCAGCGTGTGCCGCGGGGCCGCCCGGACGCCGAACACGTGACGCGGATACGTCACTTCGGCGGACGCACACCGTCCGTCAGGCCCGGTGCGGGCTCTCGGGCCCCGTCAGGCCCGGTGCGGACCCTCGGGATCGATGTCGTCGGCCCGCGGCGCCCCGCCCTGCTCCGGCACCTGGGCGCCGGGCGCGGTCGGCGGCATCGGCGGGTACGGCAGCCCGGTGCCTCCGGGCGGTCCGGCCGGCGGCGTACCGCCGATGACCCGGCCGGGGCCCTTGTCCGGTGCGGCGTCGAGCCCGGCCGCGGGCGGGGACGACGCGTGCGGCCTGGCGGCGCCGCGCAGCAGGTACGCCACGACCGCGAGGATCGCGGCGGTGATCAGCGCCGCGGCCCAGTCCGGCAGACCGATGCCGAGGGCGAGCCCCACCGCGAGTGCGACGGCCGCGCCCGCGTAGAGGGCGACGGCGCCGGACGCCGCGTAGAGCATGGCCGTACGGCGCTGCTTGCGGGTCTGCTCGCGCAGCTCCTCGCGGATCGTCTCGCGCGCCACCTGCGCCAGCTCGTCGACCAGATGCTTGTCCAGATGCTCCAGGTGATCCATGCGCTCCATGGACCTCGGGTACCCGCTGTCATGGACGCTTAACTCCACGGACAGGGGGCCGGGGAGGGGCCGGGCGGGGATCGGGTGAAGGGATCACCTCACCTCGGCCGCCCCAACTAGGCTCGTCCGCATGGACATTCTGGGAGCCACACTGCGTGTCTGTGTCGACGATCTGGAGAGCTCGGTCTCCTTCTACGAGCGGCTGGCGGGCACCGGCGCGCTCCGCTTCGAGCGGGGCGGTGTACAAGTGGCCGCGGTCGGCTGCTTCCTGCTGATGAGCGGGCCTCCGGCCGAGCTGGAGCTGTTGCGCAAGGTGGCCGCGACGATCGCCGTCGCGGACGTGGAGGAGGCCCACCGGACCCTCACCGAGCTGGGCGCGGACGTCATCGCCGGACCGGTGCCGACCCCGGTGGGCCGCAACCTGATCGCCCGGCACCCGGACGGGGCGGTGTACGAGTACGTCGACCGGCGCGGGTCGTGAGGCGCCGGACGCGGCGAAATTCCGTGGGCGGCCGGTCGTCGCGGACGTAGAGTCGGGCGTTCGACGGCAGGCACGAAGGAGCGGCAGTGAGTGAGCAGCACACCTACCGGGTGATCGTCCGGGGCACCTGGGACGGCCTCACCGACGAGGGCCGGACCCGCCTCCTCGCCGAGGCGGCCGACCACGGCCTGACGAGCATGCGGTTCACCGAGGAGGGCACGCTGTCGTACGAGCCGTCGCCGCTGAAGCACTTCTCGATGCGCTACGTGGTGGTGTCGGACGCGGCGGACGGCAAGGAGATGGCGGGCGCGCTCGCCGAGGAGCGCGCCGAGGCGACGCTGCGGGAGCTCGGCCACGGCTTCACCGGGCTGCGGTCGACGGTCACCGACCTCGACACGATGAAGATCAACTACAAGTCCGCATCTCGGCGGTGATCGCCCACCGCTCGTGGTCCCGCCACTCCCCGTCGATGTAGATCATCTTCGGGGAGAAGCCCTCCCGGCGGAAGCCGCAGCCGCGGGCCAGCGCGATCGAGGCGGCATTGCCGGGCTGCGCGTTGATCTCCAGCCGGTGCAGCCGCATCGGTCCGAACGCGTGGCCCACCACCAGGTCGAGCGCCTCGCGCATCAGCCCGCGCCCGGCCGCGTGCGCGAAGGCGCCGTAGCCCAGCGCGCCGCACTGGAAGCCGCCCTCGACGATGTTGTTGATGTTGACGAACCCGGCGACCGCCCCGTCCTCCAGGGTGCACACGAGGAAACCCGCCTTCGACGGGTCCTCGATCAGGCGGCCCGCGTAGGCCGTGTACGCGGTGGCGGTGACCGGCGGGAACAGCCACGGGTGGTGCAGATCCTTGCTCTCCCGCGCGCGGGCGGTGAACTCCGGCCCGTCCTCGTGGGTGAAGTGGCGTATGCCCACGCGGGGGCCCTCGGCGAGGTATCGGGATGCGGTGTGCGGCATCGGCACAGCCTACGACGAGGTCACTTGCGCCGTTTCCTGAAATACGCGAAGGAGGCGCCGCACAGGACGCCGATGACCCACATCGCCAGGAGCGCCGTCCACAGCGGCACCGTCACCTCGGGGATCAGCAGCCTGATCTTCGTGGGGCGGGTGTTCTGGAAGATGAAGACCAGGGTGAGGACGGCGAGCGCCAGGACGACGATCCGGCCCGGCGTCATCGCTTCGTTCCTGCCACCGATCCGGGACGCCTTCGAGGTCTTCGGGCTCATACGACCAGCGTGAGCCCTGCGCCGCGCTCACGCACGGTGAGGCGCGCCCCCGGGTGCGGTCGGCCGCGAGGTCAGCGCAGGGCGGGAAGGTCGAGGGTCAGTGTGCCCTCGTCGGCGTCGAGCACGGCGGGCACCCCGAAGGGCACGGTGAGCGCCCCCTCGCAGTGACCGAACCCGAGCTCCTCGACGACGGGGACGCCGAGGCCGCCGAGCCGGTCCACGAGGACCGGGCGCAGCTCCTCGTAGGGGCCGCAGCCCTCCCAGGAGCCGAGCGCGACACCCGCGACGCCGTCCAGCCAGCCGGTGCGCAGGAGCTGGGTGAGGTCCCGGTCGACGCTGTACGGCCGCTCCCCGACGTCCTCGATCAGCAGCAGCCCGCCGCGCGCACCGGCCCGGGTGTGCGGGGTGCCGTAGCCGGTGGCCAGCAGTGCCAGGCAGCCGCCCAGGGTGACACCCCGCGCCCGGCCCGCAGCGATGGCCGTACCGGTGGAGGCGAGCGTGCGGACGGTCTCCGGGGCGAACAGGGCGGCCCTGAGGTGCTCCTGCCCCCGGGCGCTCTTGATGAAGTCGATGCCCGCGGCCGCGGGCCCGTACAGCGTCACCAGGCCCAGGCGGAGGGCGAACGCCTCGTGCAGGGTGGTGCTGTCGCTGAAGCCGACGAACACCTTCGGTCCGGCCGCCCGCATCGCGTCCCAGTCGAGCAGGTCGACGATCCGCTGGGCACCGTAGCCGCCGCGTGCGCACAGCACGGCGTCGACGCCCGGGTCGCACCAGGCCCGCTGGAGGTCGGCGGCCCGGTCGGCGTCGGTGCCCGCGAGGTGCGGCAGCAGGTCGTGCCGGTCCAGCACATGGGGGGCGACCACCGGGTCGAGGTCCCAGCCGCGCAACAGGTCGAGGCCGGCCTCCAGCCGCTCCTCCGCCACCGGCCCGCTGGGCGCCACGACCGCGACCCGGGCGCCGGGAGCGAGCCGGGACGGCCGCACGAGTTCCTTCACCGCACAAGCTCCAACCTGGGGATTCCGGGCGGGCACAGCCCGAATGCCTGAGCGTACAGCGACAGCTCGGCCTCCAGGGCGCGCACCATCGTGGCCGCCCCGCGGAACCCGTGCCCCTCCCCCTCGAACGCCAGATAGGCGTGCGGTACCGGCCGTCCGGCCAGCCGGGCCAGGAACCGCTCGCACTGTGCGGGCGGGCAGATCACGTCGTCCAGCCCCTGGAGAAGCAGGAACGGCACGGTGATCCGGTCGGCGTGCTCGATCGGCGAGCGTTCCCCGTACCGGGCGGGCACCTGCGCGAGGGGCCCGACGAGACTGTCCGGGTAGCGCGACTCGAAGTCGTGGGTCCCGCCCGACGCCCAGCCCACCAGGTCCAGCACGGGGTAGCGGATCGTGCCGCAGGCGTAGACGTCGGTGACGGCCAGCGAGACCGCGGCGGTCCAGCCGCCCGCGCTGCCGCCCCGGACGGCCAGCCGCCGGCGGTCGGCGGTGCCCTCGTCGGCGAGCGCCAGGGCGACGGCCGCGCAGTCCTCGACGTCGACCACGCCCCACTGCTCGCGCAGCCGCTCCCGGTACTCCCGCCCGTATCCGGTGGAGCCGCCGTAGTCGACCTCGGCGACCCCGATGCCCCGGGAGGTGAAGTAGGCGATCTCCAGATCGAGGACGAGCGGGGCGCGATCGGTGGGACCGCCGTGCGCCCACACGACGTAGGGCGGCAGTTCGTGGCCGGGCGCCACGTGGCCGGGGTGGTGGGGCGGGTAGACGTGGGCGTGGATGTCACGGCCGTCCGGGCCGGTGAACGTGCGGATCCGGGGCTCGGGGTAGTAGGCAGGGTCCACCGCGTCGTCGTGCGCGGCTCCGACCACCCGGGCCCGGCCGGTCCTGGCGTCCAGCTCCACCACCTCGTACGCGCTGCGCGGGCTGGCCGCGACGCCGACGACGCGTTCCCCCTGCACCGCGAGGGTGGGCGCGAACTCCGTCCACGGTCCGGCCGCGTCGACGAGTTCGCCGGTCTCCGGGTCGAGGATCCCGAGCACGGTGGCCCCCCGGCCGTGCACGACCGCGACGAGCCCGTTCTCCAGCGGCGCGAACCAGCGCTGCCCGAGCTTCCACAGGGCCCCGCCGAACTCCTCCTCGCGGGGGCAGACGGGCTGGTGGTCGCGGTACAGGTTCCACCAGCCGGTGCGGTCGCTTGTATACAGTAGGCAGTCTTCTGTGGACTGTCGGCCGCCGTCCGGCAACTGTCGCCCGCCGTTGGGCAACTGTCGCCCGTATCCCGTCGACGGCATCCAGTCGACCTGTGCGATCGACTCCCCCGGCCCGCCCGCCACCACCCGGGCACCGCTCAGGGTGCCGTCACCCGTGACATCGGCGACGACCACCTCCGTGCCCTCCCACGGCATCAAGGGATGGTCCCAGGCCAGCCAGGCGGCCCGGCGGCCGTCGGACGACAGGCGGGCCCCGGTGACGAACCGGCGCCGGTCGTCGGTGAGTTCACGCACGGCGCAGCGATCGTCGGCGGCCGAGCCGTCCAGCGGCACCGCGGCCAGCAGCCGGCGCACATCGGTCGGCCCCTCGCCCGTGAACTCCTCCAGCACGCACCACACTTCGCCCCGCTCCGGCAGCAACCGCGGCTCCACCCAGCGCAGTCCGCCACCCACGGACGAGACGGGCGTGAGCGGGCGCGGCCCACCGCCCGACGCGGGATCGGACGCGGACCCGGGCTCGTACACATACAGCCGCTGGTCGGCGAAGTGCACGAACACCACGAGGAGCCGCCCGTCGTGCACCACACCGGCCCACGGCTGCCCGCCGTACTCGACGACGCGGCTGCGGACGTTCCACGGGGCGGGCAGGAGGGACACCTCCGTGCCGTCGGGCCGGCGCCGGACGAGGGTGCGGCGGCCGTGCTCGGCCGGCCGGGGCGCGGTCCACCACACCTCGTCGCCGACGAAGCCGACGTACTCGGGGCGCCCGTCGTGCGTGGCCGCGAGGACCGCGTCGATGGGCGAGGGCCAGGAACCGTACGGCAGGACCTGCACATTCTCCCCGTTCTTAGGCCGTTCGCAGGAACCGGTCGAGTACCCGGACGCCGAAGTGCAGCGCCTCCACCGGGACCCGTTCGTCGACACCGTGGAAAAGGGCCTGATAGTCGAAGCCCTCCGGGAGCTTCAGCGGTGCGAAGCCGTATCCGGTGATGCCGAGCCGCGAGAACTGCTTGGCGTCCGTACCCCCGGACATGCAGTACGGCACCACGTGCCCCTCGGGCGCGAACTCCTCGACGGCGGCCCGCATACGGGCGTAGAGCGGGGCGTCCACGGGCGCCTGGAGGGCGACTTCGCGGTGCTGGAACTCCCAGTCGACGTCGGGCCCGGTCAGCCGGTCGAGCGTCGCGCGGAACTCGTCCTCGCCGCCCGGGAGATAACGGCCGTCCACGTGGGCGACGGCCTCCCCGGGGATCACGTTGACCTTGTAACCGGCGCCCAGCATGGTCGGGTTGGCGCTGTTGCGGACGGTCGCCTCCACCAGGGAGGCCGCCGGGCCGAGCTTCGCCAGCAGACCGTCCACGTCATGGAGGTCCGCGTCGACGCCGTACAGCGCGGCGAGTTCGGTGAGGGCGGCGCGGACGGTCGGCGTGAGCCGCAGCGGCCATTCGTGCTCGCCGATGCGCGTGACGGCGGCGGCCAGGCGGGTCACCGCGTTCTCCCGGTTGACCTTGGAGCCGTGTCCGGCACGCCCGCGCGCCGTGAGCTTCAGCCAGGCGGTGCCGCGCTCACCCGCGGCGATGGGGTAGATCTCGCGTCCGGCGCCGTCGTGGAAGGTGAACGCCCCGGATTCGCCGATGGCCTCGGTGCAGCCCTCGAACAGTGCAGGATGCCGGTCGGCGAGGAACCCGGAGCCGTCCTCGGCGCTGGCCTCCTCGTCGGCGGTGAAGGCGATGACGAGGTCGCGCCGGGGCCGGACGCCCTGCCGGGCCCAGGCCCGCAGCACGGCCAGGATCATCGCGTCCATGTTCTTCATGTCGACGGCGCCGCGCCCCCACACGACCCCGTCACGCACCTCCCCGGAGAAGGGGTGGACGCTCCAGTCGGCGGCTTCCGCGGGCACCACGTCCAGGTGACCGTGGACGAGCAGGGCGTCCGCGGCCGGGTCGGTGCCCTCGATCCGGCCGACGACGTTGGTCCGCCCCGGCGTTCGTTCGAGGAGCGCCGGCTCGATGCCCGCCTCGGCGAGCAGCGCGGCGGCGTACTCGGCGGCGGGCCGTTCCCGGCAGTCGCCGCCGCCACGGTTGGCGGTGTCGATGCGGATGAGATCGGAGGTGAACCGGACGACCTCGTCCCGTGCCTGCGCGTCAGCCATGCCGCTCCCGTCTCCGCCGCCGCCCCGGCCCCTGCCACCGCTCCCGCCGCCACCGCGGATGCCGCTCCTCAGCCATACTGCTCCTCGATCGCGGCCGAGACGATCGTGGTGACCGCCTTGAAGGTACGGATACCTTCGTACATGGTGCCGCTGGTGTACGCGATCTTCCGCTCGCCGGCCCGGGCCACGCCGGGCACGACGGTGGCCGCCATCGCGAGATGCTCGGCGTCGAACTCCACGGCGACCGTGAACGGACCGCCGCTCACCGGTTCCTGACGGACCGCCAGCTGAGTCGCCTCCTTCGCCGCCGCCCGGATGTCGGCGGCGGTGCGGGCCGGGGTGCGGCACACGGCCGCGTACCGGGAGACGTGGTCCTTGACCGCGACCTTCAACGCCTCGGGCGCGTACCCGAGCGCGTCCTCGCAGGCCACGTCGTCACCGGTGACGAGGACGACCGGCACCCCGTACTCGGCGACCACCTGCGCGTTGAGCAGCCCCTCGCTGGCCCGTACGTCGTTCAGCCAGACACCGGTGAGGGAGTTGGCCAGGTAGGTGTGCGCGAGGACGCCCTCCATGCCGGCGCCCGCGTGGTAGCCGACGAAGGCGATGCCGTCGACGTCCCCGTGCTGGACGCCCTCCACCATGGAGAGGGACTTGTGCCGGCCGGTGAGCATCTGCGCCCGGTCGTCGAGCTGCTCGAGGAGCAGGTTGCGCATGGTCGAGTGGGCCTCGTTGATCAGGACCTCGTCCGCCCCGCCGTCGAAGAAGCCGAGCACGGCGGCGTTGACGTCCGAGGTGAACATCGACCGGCACCGCTCCCACTCCGGCGCGCCGGGCAGTACGTCGGCCGGCCAGGTGACGCCCGTGGCGCCCTCCATGTCGGCACTGATGAGGATCTTCACGTCCGGCCCCCGTCCGCTCAAGGAGACCCGAGCCTATCGGGCCGCGCCCCGGATTTCCGGGCAGCGACTCCCCCGCACGGGAGCTTCCCCACGGCGCCACCGCCTCCTCCCGCCCCCGCCCTCGTGCTGTCGCCCGGGGACGCCCCGTCGTTCGGGGAGACATGGGTGCGCCCCACCCCGGACGTGTGGTGATCTGGGCACACACGCCCGCATCGCAGTGACACGAACGGGGACCCCGGAATGACCACGTGCACCACCCTGCCACCGGAGCGCTTCGAGGCCGACCGGCCCCAACTGCGTGCCGTCGCCTACCGCATGCTCGGCTCGCTCGGCGAGGCGGAGGACGCCGTCCAGGAGACATGGCTCAGGGCGGCCCGGGCGGACGTCGGTGAGGTGGAGAACCTCAGCGGCTGGCTCACCACGGTCGTGGGCCGGGTGTGCCTGAACATGCTCCGCTCCCGGAGGACCCGCCCCGAGGTGCCGCTGGACGCCCGGGTGAGCGAGCCCGCGGCCGGGACGGCGGACGGCGGCGACCCCGAGGAGGAGGCGCTGCTCGCCGACTCGGTCGGGGTGGCGCTGCTGGTCGTGCTGGACACGCTCACACCGGCCGAGCGGCTGGCGTTCGTGCTGCACGACCTGTTCGCCGTGCCGTTCGACACCATCGCCCCGATGATCGAGCGGACTCCGGCCACCACACGGCAACTGGCCAGCCGGGCCCGCCGCCGCGTCAGGGGCGGCGCTCCGGTGGCCGTCGCCGACCGGGCCCGGCAGCGCCGGGTCGCCGACGCGTTCCTGGCCGCCACGAGGGGCGGCGACTTCGAGGCGTTGCTCGCCCTGCTGCACCCGGACGTGGTCCTCACCGCCGACCGCTTCGTCGTCCCGACGCCGGAGCCCGTCACCGTCAGCGGCGCCCGCCCCGTGGCCGAGGGCGCGATGGCGGCGACCGGTCGGGCCCGGTTCACCGGCCTCGCCCTGCTCGACGGCCGGGTCGGCCTCGCGATGGCGCCGCACGGCAGGCTGCGGCTGGTTCTGCTGTTCACGCTGGCGGAGGGCGGGATCACCAGGATCGACGTGGTGGCGGACCGGGAGCGGCTGGCCGGCATCGAGGTGGCCGTGCTCGACACCGTCGGGGCGGGCCCCGCGGACCCCGCGGACCCCGCGGACCCCGTGGGCGCCGGACCCGTCGGCATCGCGCCCGTGAGCGCCGACGACTGATCAACGGGTGAGGGGCCGACCGGCGTTCCCGGTCGGCCCCTCACCCGTCCCGCGCCCGTTCTCAGAACGCCAGCACCAGCGAGGCCACCGCCGGTGCCGCGTAGACCAGCGGGAACGGCAGGTGCGCGAACCAGCGGGCCCGCAGCACGGTGCCGGCGGCGCCGAGGAAGTACAGGACCAAACCGAGCGCGGCGAGCACGCCGACCACGGGCACGAACAGCCCGGCCAGCAGACCGGCCGCGCCCGCGGCCTTGGCCGCGCCGAGCCACGGCCACCACGAGCGCGGCACTCCGTAGTCGGCCAGCGGCTTCACCGTCCACTCGGCGCCCAGGAAGATCGAGGCGGCCGAGAAGCCCGCCATGACGGCTCCGACAACGGTGACGACGACGTAGGCGGTGGAGTGGTCGGTGAACATCTCAGCAGCTCCTCAGGGGGTTTCCGTGCGTTCCTGGACCCCTGACACGGTGCGCCGCGGAAGTGTGACAGCCACGGGAGCCGCTCTTCGTGTGACGGCGGTCACTCGGCGCGGGCGGCCACCTGCCACTTCGACGGCAGCTCGATCCGGGTGCCGTCGGGAGCGAACTCGGTCGTCACGAGGGGCAGTTCACCGGAGGCGAGAACCGTGAGTCCGGCGGTGCGCAGATACCCGGGCACCGCGTCGTCGGCGACTTCGCCGGGGGCGATGCCGTGCCGGAAGATCGGCGCGAGCTTCGGCGGCGGGCCGGCCGGGCTCTGTGCCAGTCCGCCGAGCACGGGGCGGGCGGCCTCCGACAGTTCGACGAGGAAGACCCGGCCGCGCTCCCCCAGCAGCGCGGCGATCCCGTCCACCAGCGGCTGCCGGTCGTCGGGCTCGCACTGGTGCAGGACGCCCCTCATATAGACGTTGGTGTCCCCGAGTTCGGCGTGCAGCGTCTCGGCGGCACCCTTCTCGGCCGCGTCCAGCAGCCGGTACGTGGCCTGTCCGGCGGGGTCGGCGCGGCGGGCGTGGTCGAGGGCGGCGGCGGACAGGTCGGCGCCGACGACGTGCGCGAAGCGGTCGGCGAAGTACCGGGTCTGGGTGCCGTTGCCGCAGCCGAGGTCCACCAACGCCAGCCCCGGGTCGGCGAGATGGGGCTCGAAGAGGGCCAGATGGAGGGCGGCGGTCACCTTCGGATCCGCGTCCCAGAAGACCCCGCCGGGTTCCTCCGGCGCCTCGCGCCAGAAGCCCTCCCACGCCTCCCGGTATCGACTCGTCACGCTCATGCACAACTCCCCAGAATGCAAGGCCGATCCGCCGCAAGTGACGGGCGAGTACGGTCTATCGCTCCCCGGTCGGCGCGACAAGCGCGGGGCGCATTCCTTCACGCCGCGTTCGGGATCCGTCCGCCGTCCGGAGCATCCCGGCCGGTCGCGCTCAGCGCCCCGCGGGGCGGCGCGGCAGCGTCAGTTCGAACCACACGGACTTCCCCGCTTCCGAACGGCTGGTGCCCCACTCGCGGGCCAGTGCGCTGACCACGCGCAGTCCCCGCCCGGCCTCGTCTCCTGGCCCGGCGCTCAGCAGGGTCGGCAGTTCGTGGTCGTCGTCCTCGACCTCGCACAGCAGCGTGTCGCCGCGGACCAGGCGCAGGGCCACCGGGTTCCGGCGGGCGTGCCGTACGGCGTTGGTGACGAGCTCGCTCACCATGAGCCCGGCGGCGTCGGCCTGCTTCGCCAGACCCCAGTCGTGCAGCTGTTCGCGGACCACCGTGCGGGCCCGCCCGACCTGTGCCGGGTCGAGGGGGAACCGCCACTCGGCGACGTCGTCCGGCTCGATGCCGTTGAGGCGGGCCAGGAGCAGGGCCACGTCGTCCTTGCGGCCGCCGCGGGTGTTGAGGGCGCGGATGATGGTGTCGCAGGCGTCGTCCATCGAGGCGGCCGGGTGGGCGGCGGACTCGCTGAGGGTCGCGAGCCCGACGCCGATGTCCTCGCCGCGCACCTCCACCAGTCCGTCGGTGCACATCACCAGCCGGTCGCCCGGCTCCACGCGCACGCGTACCGCCTCGAAGGGCACCCCGCCGACCCCGATGGGCGCGCCGGTCGGCAGGTCGAGCAGTTCGCTGCGGCCGTCGACGGCACGCACCAGCACGGGTGGGATGTGGCCGGCGTTGGCGAGGTGCAGCTCGCCCGCGATCGGGTCGTAGACGGCGTACAGACAGGTCGCGAGATAGCTGTCGCCGAGTCGTTGCGCCAAGTCGTCCAGGTTGCGCAGGAGCTGGGCGGGCGGCAGGTCGAGGGCGGCCATGGTCTGTACGGCGGTCCGCAGCTGGCCCATCATGGCGGCCGAGTTGAGCCCGTGGCCCATGACGTCGCCGACGACGAGGGCGGTGCGCGCGCCGGGCAGTTTCACCGAGTCGAACCAGTCGCCGCCGACGCGGCCGAGCAGCGTACCCGGCAGATAGCGGGTGGCGATGTCGCAGCCCGCCATCCGCGGCGGGATGTGCGGCAGCATGCTGTCCTGGAGGGTCTCGGCGACACTCTCCTGGTAGGTGTACATGCGCGCGTTGTCGAGCACGAGGCCCGCGCGGGCGGCGAGTTCGGCGCCGGTGACCCGGTCCATGTCGTTGAAGAGGGCACGCTCGGGGTGGCGCAGCAGGATCATGAAGCCGAGGACGACGTTGCGTGCCTTGAGCGGGACGACCAGCATGGAACGGCCGGTGATCAGGGGCCTGATGTCACGCTTCTCGAACTGCGAGGCGATGGCGTGGCCCATCTGCTCGCTGATGCGTGGCATCAGGACGGGCTGCCCGGTCGTCATGCACTGGAAGAACGGGGTGTGCGCGGGGAACGGCATGGCCTCGCCGACGGGTACCACGTCGTCCCAGCGGCCGGGTTCGTCGGTGTGCTCGACGGCGACCCGGTGCCACATGGTGGTGGTGTCCGGCACACCGTCGGGGAACCCCTCCCCGGCGACGACCTGCTCGCGCAGATAGGTGCCGGCGACATCGGTGAAGCGCGGCACGACGGCTCTGCTGACCTCGAGGATGGTGCGCGACAGGTCGAGGGAGGTGCCGATCTTCCCGCTGACCTCGTTGAGGAACTCCAGCCGCTCACGGACGGCGACGTATTCGAGGTCCTCGCCCTCGTCGGCGAGCTCCTGCGGTACGGGCATCCCCTCGGCGGCGACGCGGGCGGCCCGCTCGCGCCGCGCTCTGCGCTCGGCCCGCCGGGCGACGCCCCAGTCGGGGGTCACGGGCACCCGGTCGTTCTGGCTGAACTCCAGTACCGGATAGCCGAGTTCGAGGATCTGCGCGACGATGCGGGCGCTTTCGCCGACGCTCATGCTGGGCAGGATCTCGGGCAGCCGCCGGGCGAGTTCCGCGGCGCCGGGGAAGTCGGTGTGCAGGGCGAAGGCGGGTGCGATGCGCTCGACGGCCAGCGGGTCGGCCGGTTCGTCCTGGTGCAGCGCCGCCGCGTCCGCGGCCAGTACCAGCAGGCGTTCCGTGCCCGGTCCGACCAGCGGGTACGCCCACCACAGCACGTCGGCCCGACCACCGTCGCGGTCCCGCCCGGGCACGGTGATCCGGGCCCGTCCGGCGGCCGGGTAGCCGAGGCCCCGGTCGAGGGAGGAGTCGAGGCCGGGCCCGAGTCCGTCGTAGGCCGCGTAGTCCCCGTAGCCGTCGTACCCGCCGTCCGGAAAATCGTCGTCCGGCTCGGGGAGCGCCCCGGAGACGGGGAGCAGGTCGATCGCGGGCCGGCCGAGCGCCTCCTCCTTGACGACGCCGAAGAGCCGGCGTGCGCCGGTGCTCCAGTGGGAGACGAGTCCCTCACGGTCCACCACGACCACGGCCAGGGGGACGCGCCCGGCACCGGCGGACTCTCCCCCGCCCTCCGGGCGGAGCGTCCCCCGGCCGGCTTCGCCCGCCGTGCCGGCCGCGTCGCTCCCGGCTCCGCGGCGGGGAGGTACGTCCCTCTCGGTGCCACGGTCCATGGCCCAGGCCCTCTCTCCCCAGAGCTGTGCAAGATCTGTCCCGCCGTCACCACCGTACGGCGCACGTCGCTCGGCATGTGCGGCAATCCTGGAATTGGTTTCGGCCGGGCGCGCCGGGGTACGCCGCCCGTCCCGGCGTCCGCTCGCGACGGGATCAGTCGGCGTGGCCGAGCAGGAGGTCGCGTTCCGTGCGTCCGCCGCCCGGCACGTGGAGGACGGTGGCGACCGGCGGGTAACCGGCGGCGATGACGGTGTACTCGCCGCAGGACTGGTCGACGAAGCGGAAGGCGCCGTCGGGCCCCGTGGTGAGGGTGTCCACGACATTGCCCGCCGCGTCCAGGAGGGTCACGCGCGCGTCCTCCACGGGCCGCCCGCCGGTGGCCCGGACGGTGCCGCGCAGCAGGGCGCCGCCGGCGAGTTCGACGTCCTGGCGGGTCTCCCCGGCGGCCTGGACGCCGACCGGGACGGCGGCCGGCCGGAAGGCGGGCGCGCCCGCGGCGAGGGTGTACTCCCCGGCGACGAGTCCGCTGATGACGTAGCCGCCCTCGCGGCCGCTGCGGGTGCCGGCGACGACCTCGCCGTGCACGTCGGTGAGTGTGACGGTGGCCTCCCGCACCGGCGAGCCGTCGGCGGCGACCACCCTCCCGGCGAGGCGTCCGGCGCCGCCGAGGACGACGTCCAGTGCGACGGGGCGCTCGCCGACGGTGACGGAGACGGCCCGCGGCTGGTGGCCGCCGGCGGCGGCGATCAGGACATAGGTCCCGGAGCCGGGCGCGGCCAGCGCGAACCGTCCGTCCTCGGCGCTGGCGTCCCGGCCGATCTGCCGCCCGCTCACGTCGATGAGCGTGAGCGCCGCGCGGGGCACCACGGTCCCGTCGGGGTGCCGCACCGTGCCGCGGACGGGGACGCCGGCGGTGTGCGGCGCGGGGAGCGCGAGGGCCTGCGGGACCGTCGGGTTCCCGGGCGCGGTCTCCGCCTCGGCGGCGTGCTGCGACACCAGCGGCTTCTCCTCCAGGAAGAAGGCGATGAGCAGGCCGAGGAGCAGCACCGGCACGAGGTAGAGGAAGATCCTGGGCATGGCGTCGGCGTAGGCGCTGACGTAGGCGTCGCGCAGCCGCGGGGGCAGGGCGTGGACGAGCTGCGGGGTGAGGGACTCGGGGTCCGGCAGGCCGCCGCCCGTGCGGGCGGGCAGACGGGCGCGCAGGGCGTCGGTGAGCCGGTCGGCGAAGAGCGTGCCGAAGACCGCCGCGCCGACGCTGCCGCCGATCTGCCGGAAGTAGTTGTTGGCGCTGGTGGCCGTGCCGAGGTCGGCGTGGCGCACGGAGTTCTGCACGGCGAGGACGAGCACGGGCATCACCAGCCCGATGCCGGCGCCGAGGACGGCCATCCAGAGGCTGTACTGGAGCCGGGGTGTGTCGGCCTCCAGCCCGGACAGCAGCCACATGCCGAGGGCGGCGAGGGCGCTGCCGAGGACGGGATAGATCCGGTAGCGGCCGGTGTGCGTGATGAGCTGCCCCGACAGGACCGAGGCGCCGACGATGCCGCCCATCATGGGCAGCATCAGCAGCCCCGACTCGGTGGCGGTGGCCCCGTCGACCATCTGCAGGAAGGTCGGCAGATAGCTCGCGGCGGCGAACAGCGCGACGCCGATCACCAGGCCGACCGCCGCGGTGACGTTGAAGACGGCGTCCCTGAACAGCCGCAGCGGGATGAGGGGTTCGGCTGCGGCGCGCTCCACGGCGAGGAACAGGGCGGCCGACGCGGCCGCTCCCGCGCCGAGGCCGAGGATGACGCCCGAGTCCCAGGCGTGCCGGGTGCCGCCCCAACTGGTGAGCAGGACCAGGCAGGTGGAGGCGGCGGCGAGCAACAGGGTGCCGAGGACGTCGAACCGGGGCTTCGCCGCCGGCTTCGGCAGCTTCAGCACGACGGTGACGACGGCGAGGGTGAGGAGGCCGAAGGGGACGTTGACGTAGAAGCACCAGCGCCAGGAGAGGTGGTCCGTGAAGTAGCCGCCCAGCAGCGGTCCGGCGACCGAGGCGAGGCCGAAGGCGGCGCCGATGAGCCCCATGAACCGGCCGCGCTGCCGCGGCGGCACGATGTCCGCGATGATCGCCTGTACGCCGATCATGAGTCCGCCCGCGCCGACTCCCTGGACCGCGCGGAAGGCGATCAGCTGGTCCATGGTCCGGGCCCGTCCGGCGAGCGCGGAACCGATGACGAAGACCACGATCGCGAACTGGAAGACGCCCTTGCGGCCGAGGAGGTCACCGAGTTTGCCGTAGACCGGCAGTCCGACGGTGGCGGTGAGCAGGTAGGCGGTGATCGCCCAGGACATCCGGTCCAGGCCGTGCAGTTCGCCGACGATCCTGGGCAGGGCGGTGGCGACGATCATCTGCTCCAGGGCCGCGAGGAGCAGTGCGAGCATCAGGGAGAAGAAGATCAGCCGCACCCTGCGCCGGCCGGGTTCCGGCGGGCCGGGCGGCACCGGCGGCCGGTCCTGCGCGGCAGGTGCCGTGACCGGCTCGTCCTGTGCCAGCGTGGTCCCGCCCATGTGCCGCTCCCCTCGTCGCGCCTGCCCCGCAATTCCCGCGTAAAGCGACAACTACGAGCAAGCGCGACGAGTTACGGCGCCATCCCGGTCACAAGAGAGATCCACTCGAACCGGTGAAGGGAGTCAACGCGCGCGGAGCGCACAGGTGTTGGTCTACTTCTCGACCTCGGTGGCGAGGTTGGCGAGAATCACGTCGTAGATCCGGTTGAGACCCTTGGGCGCGAACGTCCGCTCGAAGAAGCCGCCGATACCGCCGGCACCGTTCCAGGTGCTGGTGACGACGACGCGGGACGCGCCCTCGCCCGCCGGGGTGACGCGCCAGACGGTGACCATCGAGGAGTTGCGGTCCTTCTCGACGAGTTCGCCGTCGGTCGGCTCGGCGACCTCCAGGAGGCAGTCACGGACGCGCTTGCTGGTGGCCTGGAGCTTCCAGTGGACGAGGGTGCCCTCGCCGTCGCCGCCCTCGCGCACCTCGTACTCGCTGAAGTGCTCGGGGAGCAGCTTCCCGCGCGTGCCGCTGTAGTCGGCGATGGTGTCGAACACCTTCTCCGGATCCGCGGCGACGACCCGCTCGGTGGTGGCCTCGACCTGCGCCATGGGGTTCCTCCACGTCTGTGTTGCTCAAGGTTGTTCGGGGTTCCTCGGGTTCGGGGCAAGCCAACCACCCCGGTCCACGGCCGCCCAAATCGGGGTCCCCGAAGCGATCGCGGGGCGATCGAAAACGGCCCCCGAAGGTTCCTCGCACGATCATGGGAACACATGTTCTATTGTGGGGGCAGTGCTACCGAGGAGGCGTCATGCGCTGGGACAACCTCACCGTGGAGACCCGTCACGACAGGCCGGCCGATGCCGCGCTGTTCGGCGCGGACGCGGTCACGACCAGGACGTTCGACACGCCCGAGTTCGCCGGCATCACGTTCCACGAGATCCGGGCCCGCTCCATCCTCAACCGGGTGCCGGGTGCCTCCCGCATGCCGTTCGAGTGGACGGTGAACCCCTACCGGGGCTGCACGCACGCGTGTGTGTACTGCTTCGCCCGCAAGACGCACAGCTATCTCGACCTCGACACCGGGACCGGCTTCGACACCCAGATCGTCGTCAAGGTGAACGCGCCGGAGGTGCTGCGGCGCCAGCTGGCCTCGCCCCGCTGGCACGGGGAGCACGTCGCGATGGGCACGAACGTCGACTGCTACCAGCGCGCGGAGGGGCGCTACCGGCTGATGCCGGGCATCCTGTCCGCCCTGCGCGACCGGGCGAACCCCTTCTCGATCCTGACCAAGGGCACCCTGATCCTGCGCGACCTCGACCTGCTGCGGCAGTCCGCCGAGGTGACCGACGTCGGTGTCTCGGTCTCCGTCGGCTTCACCGACACCGAGCTGTGGCGCACCGTGGAACCGGGCACGCCCGCGCCCCAGCGGCGGCTGGACGTCGTCAGGACCCTCACCGACCACGGGATCGGCTGCGGGGTGCTGATGGCGCCGGTGATCCCGTTCCTCGGGGACGAGCCGGCCCAGCTGCGCGCCACCGTGCGGGCGATCGCGGCCGCCGGGGCCACCTCGGTCACCCCGCTCGCGCTGCATCTGCGCCCCGGCGCCCGCGAGTGGTTCATGGCCTGGCTCGGTCAGCACCACCCCTACCTGGTGCGCCGCTACGAGCGGCTGTACGCGGACGGCGCCTACGCCCCGAAGTGGTACCAGCGGCGGATCACCCGTCAGGTCCACGAGCTGGCCGAGGAGTACGGGATCGGCCCCACGCGCGCGGGGATGCCCCGCCGGATCCCGCGGCCCGGGCCGGAGGAGGAGCCGACCGGGTCCGGCCCGACCCAGCTCTCGCTGATCTGACCGCGTTGATCTGAGCGCATTGATCTGAGCACATTGATCCGGGCGCGTTGATCTGAGCACGTCGACCTGGGCGCGTTCGCGCGCATACGGCGACCCGATCGGGTCAATCAACGGCGGAACAGGTTCTGACGGACGCTCTTTTCGGGACGATGCGGCAAGGGCCGTGACCTGCGGTCCGACCCCCTCCGGCCCCCTCGTCGCCCCTGGAGCACTCCATGAACCAACGCGCAGCCGTGCTGTGCGCTGCCGCCGTCGTCGTGGCCGGGACGGTCACCGCCGTGCCCGCCGCCGCGAACCCTTCCCCCTCCGCGGAGGCCGCCCGCGCGGCGGCGCCGTCCTGGAAGAACTGCGGCACCACCGGGCAGCCGACGCTCCAGTGCGCGTCCCTGAAGGTGCCGCTCGACCACGCGCGGCCGAGCGGTGAACAGATCACCCTGGCGCTCTCCCGCGTCCCGCACACCGCGAAGACGTACCAGGGCCCGCTCCTGGTCAACCCGGGCGGCCCCGGCGGCCGCGGGCTGAGCCTGGCCGGATTCGTCGCCTCGGCGCTGCCGAAGGCGGTCGCGGCCCAGTACGACGTCATCGGCTTCGACCCGCGCGGGGTGGGCAAGAGCACGCCCGCGCTGGACTGCGCGCCCGGGCACTTCGCGACCGTGCGCCCGGACTCCGTGCCGAGCACCGAGGCGATCGAGGAGGCCAACGTCGCCCGCGCGCGGTCCTTCGCGACGGCCTGTGCGAAGAAGTACGCGCGCGTGCTGCCGTACATCGACACGGTCAGCGCCGTGCGGGACATGGACGCGATCCGTGCCGCGGTCGGCGCGCGGCGCCTGAACTACTTCGGCTACTCGTACGGCACCTACCTCGGCGCGGTGTACGCCAAGCTCTACCCGCAGCGGGTGCGGCGCCTGGTCCTGGACTCGGTCGTCGACCCCACCGGCGTCTGGTACGAGGACAACCTCACCCAGGATCTCGCCTTCAACGACCGGCACCGCGCCCTGATGGCCTGGATCGCCCGGAACGACAGGACGTACGGGCTCGGCACCGACCCGGAGCAGGTCGAGACCGAGTGGTACGCGATGCGGGCGGCCCTCGCCGGGAAGCCGGCCGACGGCAGGGTGGGCGCCTCGGAGCTGGAGGACACCTTCCTGCCCGGCGGCTACTACAACGGCTACTGGCCCCGCCTCGCCGAGGCGTTCGCGGCGTACGTGAACCGCAAGGACGCCGCCCCGCTGGTCGAGGCGTACGAGAACCTCGCCGCCGTCGACGCCGCCGGGGACAACGGCTACAGCATCTACACCTCGGTGCAGTGCCGTGACGCCTTCTGGCCGCGCGACTGGGACGAGTGGCGCGCGGACAACTGGTCGGTGTACGCCAAGGCACCCTTCATGACCTGGAACAACGCCTGGTACAACGCGCCGTGCGCGTTCTGGCCGACCGGGCCCGTGGGGCCGGTGGACCTCACCAACGGCGAGCTGCCGCCGGCCCTGCTGTTCCAGGCGACGAACGACGCGGCCACCCCGTACGAGGGCGGCGCGACGGTCCACGCGCTGCTGCGCGGTTCGAGCCTCGTCGTCGAGGAGGGCGGTCAGAACCACGGCATCACGCTGAGCGGGAACACCTGCCTGGACAAGCACCTGGCGGCGTACCTGGCCGACGGCACCGTGCCCCGCGGGACCGGCGGCGTCGACGCGGTGTGCAAGGCGCAGCCCGACCCCAGGCCGTCGGCGTCGAAGGCCGCCTCACCCACCGCCCACGGCTCGACACTGCACGGGCTGCTGGGGTTCCGTGGCTGAGCGGTGATCCCGACCCGTCGGGGGCGTTGTCGGACCCGTGGTCCACCATGGACCCATGAGCGAACCGACCAGGATTCCCGCCCCCGACGGAGTCGCCGCCGCGGCCCAGTACTCGCATGTCGTCATGGGCACCGGCCGTTTCGTGGCCGTCGCCGGTCAGCTCCCGCTCGACGAACACGGCAGGCTGGTCGGCGAAGGGGACCCGGAGGCCCAGGCCCGTCAGGTCTTCGAGAACCTGCGCCGCTGCCTCGCCGCGGCCGGGGCGACCTTCGACGACGTCGTCAAACTCACCTATTTCGTCACGGACATGGCCCACATGCCGACGATCCGCGCGGCCCGCACCGCCCACATGTCCGACGACCGCCTCCCCGCCGCCTCGGCCGTCCAGGTCGCCGCCCTGGTCCACCCGGACTTCCTGATGGAGATCGAGGCCTTCGCGGTGCTGGGCGAGTGACTCCCGCGTCCGTCGTACGGGACATGACGCTCACCGACGTCGACCGTGTCTGCGAGATCCGGGTCGGCCCGCCGCTTCTACGAGCGGGCCGGGTTCCACGCGGACGGCGCCGAGGCGCCCTTCGAGGTGGAGGGCGTCGCGGTGCCCGAGGTGCGCCACCTCGGACACCTGCGCCGGTGACGGCGCGCTCATGCCCGTCGGTCCGGCGCCCTCACCGCTGCCGGGGAATGCGCGCCAGCGCGTGTACGGCCGCCTCCGCCAGCGCCGGATGGGCCAGGGCGTCGTTGAGCACCGGCCGGGCACGGTCGTCGGCCAGGGTGCCCAGCCCTTCCACGCAGGCGAGGGCCACCCGGCGGTAGGGGTCGTGCGGGCTCAGGCGTCGCCGCAGGGTCGTGATCAGCGCGGGTACGGACTCGGGTGCGCGCAGGTCCACCAGCAGCCGGACGGGGTGCAGGGCGTAGGCGACGCGCAGTTCGTTGGTGGCCAGGGCGGCCGCGGCACGGGCGGTGCGGGGATCGTCGAGCCGGGCCAGCGCGTGGGCGGCCGAGGCACAGCGCGGCGGATCCCGGTGGTTGAGCAGCAGGACGAGCGCCTCGAAGGCGCGCCGGTCCCCGGCACAGCCCAGCCGGAACGCTGCCAGCTCGCGGGCCCAGAGGGGCTGCCCCGACTCGGTGAGCACACCCGCCAGTTCGTCGTGGTCCGCGGTTCGCGCCAGCCGCTCGAACGCCGCCGTCGCGCCGGACTCGCGCCGTAAGCGCTCCGTGAGTGATCGCAACTCTTCGTCCATGTGCCGAGCGTAGGGGCTGGGCTGTGAACGGAGGCGCAAACCGGGCACCCGGTCCGCCCGGCCGGGTGGGGACGTACGAGCGAAACAGGTCACAGTCCCGGGGGCTGGCGCGCTCGTTACCCACCGGTTAAGCTCATTCGAGCGAGTCAATCACTCGCTTCACCTCCTCGTGGCGGCCTGGTGACGCAGTCGCCGCGAGAAGTCGGTTCGGTACCACATGTACCGCTGTACGACCCGGCCACGGGACAGGGCCGGTCGGATCTCCCGTTCGCTCCGGGCGTGTGCACGCCCTCCGCGACGGCACCGGGCGTGTGCGCTTGCAGCCCGGCAACACCCGCAAACCCTTCACCGCACCCGGTGCGCCCGGGCCTCGCAGAGGCCGCTCGGCGCACCGGGGGGCGTTCCCAGTCGTCACCTCATTTCTGGAGTCCCGCGATGGTCGCTCCCCTGTCCTCCGACACCCCTCTGTCCCCGCTCCGGACGATCGCCGTCATCGGCCTCGGCACCATGGGCACCGGCATCACCGAGGTCCTGGCGAAGGCCGGGCGCGAGGTGATCGGCATCGACATCAGCGAAGCCCAGGCCGCGCGTTCCCTCGCCGCGGTGGAGGCCTCCACCGCCCGCGCCGTGCAGCGCGGCCGGCTCACCGAGCAGGAGCGCACGGAGGTCCTGGCCCGCGTCCGGGTCTCCACCGACCTGCGCACGGCGGCCGACGCCGACCTCGTCATCGAGGTGGCGCCGGAGTCGTACGAGATCAAGCAGCAGATCTTCCGCGAGCTGGACGGGCTGGTGCGGCCCGAGACCATCCTCGCCACCGGCACCAACGCGCTCTCCGTGACCCGGCTCGCCGCCGACTCGGCGCGCCCGGAGCGGGTGTTGGGCCTGCACTTCTTCAACCCGGCGCCGGCCATGAAGCTGGTCGAGGTCGTCTCCTCGGTGCTGACCGCACCCACCGCGGTCACCGCCGTCACCAACCTCGCCCTCGACCTCGGCAAGGAGCCGGTCGCGGTCGGCGACCGTCCCGGCTTCGTCGCCGACGGCCTGCTGTTCGGCTACCTCAACCAGGCCGCCGCGATGTTCGAGGCCCGGTACGCCTCCCGTGAGGACATCGACGCCGCGATGCGGCTGGGCTGCGGACTGCCGATGGGACCGCTCGCCCTGCTGGACCTGATCGGCGTGGACACGGCCCGGACGGTCCTGGAGGCCATGTACGCCGAGTCCCACGACCGGCTGCACGCCCCCGCGCCGATCCTCAAGCAGCTCAGCGAGGCGGGCCTGACCGGCCGTAAGTCGGGCCGCGGGTTCTACACCTACGACGCCCCGAACAGCGCGACGGTCGTCCCGGACGCGCAGACCCCGCTGTCCGGCGCCGGCGGGGCCCCCGGCCGCCCGGTGAGCTCGGTCGGTGTCGCCGGTTCCGGCACCATGGCCTCCGGTATCGCCGAGGTCTTCGCCAAGGCCGGCTACGACGTCGTCCTCGCCGCCCGCAGCGAGGAGAAGGCGCAGACCGCCAAGGCCCGGATCGGCAAGTCGCTCTCCCGCTCGGTCGACAAGGGCCGGCTGACCGCGGAGACCGCCGCCCGGATCCTGGACCGGATCACCCCGGCCGGCTCCTACGACGCCTTCGCCGACGTCGACCTCGCGCTCGAGGCGGTCGCCGAGGACCTGGAGATCAAGCAGCAGCTGTTCGCGACGCTGGACAAGGTGTGCAAGCCCGGCGCGGTCCTCGCCACGACCACCTCCTCGCTGCCGGTCGTCGCCTGCGCCCGCGCCACCTCGCGCCCGCAGGACGTGATCGGGATGCACTTCTTCAACCCGGCGCCCGCGATGAAGCTGGTCGAGGTCGTCCGCACGGTGCTGACGGCCGATGACGTCCACGCGACGGTCCGCGAGGTGTGCGGGCGGATCAAGAAGCACGCGGTGGACTGCGGAGACCGCGCGGGCTTCATCGTGAACGCGCTGCTCTTCCCGTACCTCAACAACGCGATCAAGATGGTCCAGGAGCACTACGCGTCCCTCGACGACATCGACGCGGCCATGAAGCTGGGCGGCGGCTACCCGATGGGCCCCTTCGAGCTGCTGGACGTCGTCGGACTCGACGTCTCCCTGGCGATCGAGAAGGTGCTGCACCGCGAGTTCCGGGACCCGGGCCTGGCCCCCGCCCCGCTCCTGGAGCACCTGGTGGCCGCGGGCTGCCTCGGCCGCAAGACCGGCCGCGGCTTCCGCGAATATGCCCGCCGCTGACGGTATCGGCGACCGGGTCCGCGCAGACGAGGACTGGGGCGGGCTGCTCGACCCCGCCCTCGGGCCCCCGCCCGCCGAGGGCGGGGGAAACCCCGGACAGGCGCACCGAGCTGCGCACATGCAGTACGTTCGGGTCATGCCCCAGCCCGCCAGGTCTTCACGTACACCAGCCACGCCCGACGCGCCGGAGAGTGCCGCGGGCAGCCGCGCGGCGGCCCAGCGACTCAAGATGCGCCGAGAACTGGCGGCCGCGGCGATGGAGCTGTTCGCGACCAAGGGGTACGAAGCGACCACCGTCGACGAGATCGCGGCCGCCGCCGGAGTCGCCCGCCGGACCTTCTTCCGCCACTTCCGCTCCAAGGAAGAGGCGATCTTCCCCGACCACGACGACACCTTGATCCGGGCGGAGGCCGTGCTCAACGCGGCCCCGGCGCACGAGCATCCGCTCGACACGGTGTGCCGCGGCATCAAGGAGGTCATGAAGATGTACGCGGCCCGGCCGGAGATCTCGGTCGCCCGCTACAAGCTGACGCGCGAGGTGCCCACCCTGCGCGAGGCGGAGATCGCGTCGGTGGCCCGCTACGAGCGCCTCTTCACCCGCTACCTGCTCGGGCACTTCGACGAGCACGCCCACGACGACGACGCCAACGACGATCCGCTGCTCGCCGAGGTCGCCGCGTCCGCCGTGGTCACCGCCCACAACCACGTGCTGCGGCGCTGGCTCCGGGCCGGCGGCCAGGGCGACGTCGAGACCCAGCTCGACCACGCCTTCGCGATCGTGCGGAAGACGTTCGGGACGGGTATCGGAGCCGGCCGCAGCGGCGCCGGGGCCTCTCAGCCCGCCCCGGCGGCGATCTCCGCCCAGGGTGAGGTCCTGGTGACGGTCGCCCGCACCGACGCCTCGCTGGACGAGGTCATGCGCACCATCGAGCAGGCTCTCAAGGAGCGCTGAGCACCCCTCGGAACCCCTTTCACGCTGTGACGACGGCCACCCCACCGGGTGGCCGTTTTGGCATGTCAGAGCCCCTTTTCGCGCACATTTCAGAGCCCGTTCGATCGATCATCGCTCATTTGTTACGTAAAGATTTCAGCTGAGACCAAGTTCTGGCACTCAGTGCCTTGCGGGGTGACACGCGGTGTCATACGTTGAAGGTGTCCGGGCGGCCGGCGTGCAGAGACCTTTCGTACGTCGGCTGTCCCCGCAAGCTCATGGTTTGCGCGCCCGGACGCCTGCGTCACAGGCAACCTCCCGCGCCACAAAGCGCTGCCGAACAGCACATCCGCCGAACCGACGGCACGTTCACCCCCAACCCTCAGCAGCACCGACGTAACCCTCAGCGCCCCGCCCTCAGGGCGCTCACCGCCGGAGGCAACACCGTGACCATGCAGAAGATCCTGGACGCGATCCAGTCGCCGGACTCGACACCGGACGACTTCGCCGCTCTGCCGCTCCCCGAGTCCTACCGCGCGATCACCGTGCACAAGGACGAGGCGGAGATGTTCACCGGGCTCGAGAGCCGCGACAAGGACCCCCGCAAGTCCCTCCACCTGGACGAGGTGGCCCTGCCCGAGCTCGGCCCGGGCGAGGCCCTGGTGGCCGTCATGGCCTCCTCGGTCAACTACAACTCCGTGTGGACCTCGATCTTCGAGCCCGTGTCGACGTTCTCCTTCCTGGAGCGCTACGGCAGGCTCAGCGAGCTCACCAAGCGGCACGACCTGCCGTACCACGTCATCGGTTCCGACCTGGCGGGCGTGGTCCTGCGCACCGGTCCGGGCGTCAACGCCTGGAAGCCGGGCGACGAGGTCGTGGCGCA
>NZ_LMEQ01000010.1:0-117568 GCF_001426425.1 Streptomyces sp. Root1310
GCGGGGCCGGCGCTGTTCACTCCGCTCGCCCTGGGCGTGCCGACCCTGCTCGTCGCCTTCTGGATGGCGCTGGCCGGGGCGCGGGCGTCGACCGTGTTCGTGGTGGTGGGGGTGATCGCCGGGCTGGAGTACATGATCGGCTGGCCGGCGCTGGCCTTTTCCCGGGCCCGGGACATCCTGCGGGTGGAGTTCGCGCCGGCCGGGGTGCCCGCGTCCCTGCGGTTGGTCCGGGCCGCCGGGCCGGACGACTGGCTGCCCGTCAAGACCCTGCGCGAGGTGCGGCTGACGCACAAGGTGGTGGAGCCGTACCAGGGGGACTACAAGCCGGCCGTCTCCACGCTCGCGCTGGAACTCGTCCTGCGGGGCGTCCGGGAGCGGCTCGCGCTCCCGTTCGGCGGCGACCCGCAGCGGCTCGCCGACGCGCTGGAGGCCCTGCTCGGCCCGGCTGGGGTCGTGGTGGAGCTGCGCACCGAGCGCAGTACACGCGATCGGCCGCAGCCCAACTCCGGCTGGACTTCCGGCGGTTCGGCCTCGGCCGGCTCGGGTGGCGGCTGACCCCGGGCTGCCCGTGGCGCTCCCCGGTTGGGCGCGTTGAGCCGCCGGGTGGGCTCAGCCGCAGCCGGGTCCTCCGGCCACGGGTGGGGATCGTCTTGAGCTGCCACCTGACGTCGCGCGGGTCGATGCCGCCGTAGTCGTACACAAAGGCGGCATTGTCGCCGTGGTCGAAGAGGAACTGTTCAAGGACGTCGTCCGGCCACTGCAGCGAGGCCAGCGCCTGGTCCACGCGGAATCGGCCATAACCTAGCTGCACACCGCCAGATGTACCGCGGATTTCCGGCAGCGCCTGACACAGTGCGGCCGCGCCTGGGCCGGGGCAGTCTGAGGTTCCGGCTGCCGCACCCCAGAAGCACGGTCCCTCCCGTTCGCCGGCCGGGTTTCGCCACTCGGCCACCTGCCGCCCCAGGCAGACGCGTCCTGCGGGGCGACAGGGCTTCGGTGCGCCGGGAGGTCAGCCGAAGTTGTACACGGTGACGGTCACGGATCCGCCTTCGGCGCTGATGGTGTACTCGCCGGGGCCCGTGTACGGCACGCAGCCGTCGGCGAGGATGTCGTCGTCGTTGATGCCAGTGTCGTCCTCGCCCACGAAGGCGCACACCTCGGTGACGGGGTGGGGGACGTAGCGGTGCTCGGCACCGCCGAACAGCGGATAGCGGGGCAGGGTGGGGGTGTTGATGTCGCGGTCCGGGTGCTCCCACAAGGCGGTCTGCTGGCCCCACGGTGCCCTCACCACGACTTCACCGTAGGGCTCGGGCAGGTCGTTGTCGTCGCTCTCCCGCGGGTTGGAGAACGCGATCGAGTACGTGATGGGCCCGATATTCGCCTGGGCCTGGGCCGCCCCGACGCTAACCCCGCCGACCAGCATCAGGACTGTTGAGGCAAGGACCGTCAGCCGGCCCGCAGACTTGGAACGCATCCCAAACTCCCTTTCACTCAGTGTAGTTGAGCGACTACGACTAGTAGGTTATGGGGGTGCGGGGTCGCCCCGGACCGCTCCTCTGGGTAAACCCCCCGCAGGGATGGGACCGAAGCTCACGCGGTCATTGCGCGGGCGCACACACAGTTGACTGCCTTCCAACAGCTCCCCTGCGCGGTTGGCCGCCCTGCGCTCGCCACCGACTACGCAGGTGATGGCCGTCTGGATGACGAAGTCTTCGTCATCAGGACCGAGTTGGCGGGGACGGCCTCCCGCCCACCTAGTTGGGTTCAGGCAGGCCAGGCCGATCTCGTTGAACCGGTGGATCACGTCCCGGACAGGATCCTCGTCGGCCTGCACCAGCTGGGCGATCACGGGCACCCGGTTCCCGCCGGCCGAGGCCAGCAAAATCATCGCACGCCGATAGCGCACCGAGCCGGTGCTGCCCCGACACACGATCTGCTGCAGCTTCTGCCCCTGCTGGTCGGGCAGTCTGCGCACACGGACAGGCTCGGCCACCGCATCTCCAGCCGATGGATCGGACGTCACCACCCATCCAACCGCCACGATCACCAAACCGGCCAACCTATGCGGTCAGAGCACTAGAGGGGCCATCGCGGACCCTGTGGCCGAGATGAGAGTGGCCTGCGGGCCACGGGTGACTCGCTGCGCCGCTGGGGCGCCTTCGCGGGTGGGGTGAGGTCATGGCGGTGCCGTCTTCCGGCCGACCCCACGATCCGGCGCCTGTCGGGCGGCCGGGGCCGCACGGCGGGGCGCTGTGAGTGACGCGGCGCGTCTGGTGGAGTGCATCGATGATCTGGTAGAGGGTGAGGCCGCCGGACTGGGTGCTTTTGGGGCCAGGCGTTGTTCGGTGAGGAAGGCGTGGGCGGCGGTCACGAGGGTGACGTGGTGGTGCCAGCCGGGCCAGGATCGGCCTTCGAAGTGGTCCAGGCCCAGGCCGTGCTTGAGTTCGCGGTAGTCGTGCTCGATGCGCCAGCGGACCTTCGGCAGACGGACCAGGTCGGCGATCGCCATGTCAGCCGGCAAGTTGGACAGCCAGTAGTCGGTGGGAGTCTCGGCCCCCTCGGGCCACTCGACCAGCAGCCAGCAGTCCGGCAGGACCCCGTCCCACCAGCCCTGCTCGGCCGAAGCAGCGGTTCGGATCGGACGCTCGACGGCCTTGCCCGCAGGGCGGATGCGCACGGCGCCGAAGCGGGACCGCAACTCTCCTCGCGAGCCGTTCCGCCAGGCGACGGTGGTGAACGCGTCCTAGGCGGCCTCGACCACGACGGCCGGCCGCCTCATGCCTCAGCCGACCAGGGTGTCGAGCATGTCCAGAGCCAGCCCCGTCACTTCTCCCGGTGCGTGACCTCGGGCGGGACGCGGGTGACGGTCCTGCGGCCGGTGTCCGACGCCCACTCCTTCGGCAGGAACAGCCACCATTGCAGCGGACAGGAGGCAGTGTCGGTGGCGGCGTGGACGCTGACCGCGACCTGGCAGTTGGCGCGCTTTCCCAAGGCCCCGCAGTACTGCGGGGCCACCGCGACCGACATTCTTCCGTCCTTGGGTACCGACACGTCGTCGATCACCCAGGCCGTCGGTGCGATGAGCGGCAGCATCCGTTCGCAGATCCGCCGCTGCACCGGCATCGGATCCCAGGTGGACTGGTTCACGAACTGCTGAAGGTTCTGTTCGTCGCCGGCCGGCAGCCGCGAGGCCATGGCCTGGATCGACTTGCGGCAGCCGTCCAGCATCAGTCCCCGCATGTAGCAGCCGCCCTTGGCCCGCTGGTCCTTGCGCGGCACCGAGGCAAACACATCCGCCACGTACAACGCCAACGTAGCCCGGACACGGCTTACTTCATGTGCGTCCACCCATCCAACATGCCCAGGAACAGCCCAAACCGGAAGACCTAACGGAGTCCTACTAGCCGGGGCCTGCGCTCCCGTCATGTACAGCAGCACCTACCTCCGGCCGTTGACCGGCGAGGCCGACCGTCCTCGATCGTGGCAGCCGCTGTGTGATCCGGTCGAACAAGTCCGTCAGCGGCTCGCCGACGTCCTGACCAAACTCGGTCAGCCCGTAGGTGACTTGGGGCGGCGTCGTCGGCTCGACCTCCCGCCAGACCAGGCCGTCCTGGACCAGTGCGCGCAGTGTCTGAGCGAGCATCTTCTCGCTGATGCCCTGGATGCTGTCACGCAGCTCGTAAAACCGAAGGTCGTTGCTCCGCAAGGAGATCAGCACCCAGATACCCCACCTGCTGGTCACGTGGTCGACCACGTCGCGCGCGGGGCAGTCGGTGTGAAACACCTCATACCGATTGCCCGCCTCGGCCTGCGTCAGCTGCGCGCCTTCCCCCATGTCCGGAGCTTACCTCTGGGTACGTTCTTACGGAAAGTAAGCCCGACTCCTAGCGTCAATTGCCGCAGTGCACAACGGACTAGGAGCTGAACATGATCGTGGTGACCGGGGCTACCGGGAATGTGGGCCGGCCTTTGACGCAGACCTTGGCCGAGGCGGGCGAGCAGGTGACAGCGGTGTCGCGGCACGCGGCGGCGGTGCCGGACGGGGTCCGGCACGTGCCGGCTGACTTGACTCAGCCGCAGGGTCTCACTCCCGCGTTGCAGGGGGCGAAGGCGCTGTTCCTCCTGCTGTCCGGCGACCTGCACGCCCCCGAAGCCAGGCCGACCGACATTATCGACCTGGCCGCGGCCAGCGGGGTCCGCCGGGTCGTGCTGCTGTCTTCGCAGGGCGTGGCTACCAGGCCGCTCGGCCCGTCGCGGATCGCGATGCGCGCGGTGGAGGACGCGTTGAGAAGGTCCGGCCTGGACTGGGCCGTCCTGCGACCGGGCGGCTTCGCCTCCAACGCCTTGGCCTGGGCGGAGTCCGTCCGCACGCAAGGGATGGTCGCCGCCCCCTTCGGCGACGTCGGGGTTCCGATCGTCGACCCGGCGGACATCGCCGAGGTCGCGGCGGCCTGTCTGCTGGACGACCGGCACACCGGCGGAGTCTTCGAGCTGACCGGGCCCGAGGTGATCACGCCGCGTCAGCAGACGGAAGCCATCGCCGTCGCACTCGGCTCGCCGGTGCGGTTCCACGAACTCACCCGCGAGGAGGCCAAGGCCGCAATGACCCAGTTCGTGCCGCAGGAGCTCGCCGACGACACCCTGGACATCATCGCCGCCCCGAACCCCGCCGAGCTACGGATCAGTTCGGACGTGGAACGAGTCCTCGGCCGCGCCCCGAGCCCCTTCAACGACTGGGTCGCCCGTAGCATCGCCGCTTTTCGCTGAGGCACAACTAGCTGAAGCGACCGGGCAGCTTCATGCGACTACGGCCGCACGGAGCGACCCGTAGCGCCACCTCCCACCACCAGCCAGAAATCAAGAGCCGGAGCGGCCTGACGGAGTCCTACTAGCAGGTGTGGTCGAGATCCTTCGCGATCACGCTGTGCAGGGTCGCGCTGTCCGGTGCGGCGGGGTCCGGGACGACGAAGGCGTAGTCGACGCCCTGCGGGTACTCCCCGACGACGACGGTGAGTTGGTCGGTCAGCGTGGGGAACGTCCGCATCTCCCCCTCCACCCCGGCCGCACCGAGCAACTCCTCCAGCTCCCCGAACGTGACCTCCGACGCGAGGGTCACCGTCTCCCCCCACCGCCCGGTCGGCACGTCCACCGTCCCGGTCCAGGTGCTCAGCGCGACCCGGAAGATCTCGCGACACCCGCACACTTCCAGGCGCACGTCCCCGTACACGAAGGTCCGGGGCCAGGTCCCCTTCGGGTGGAGGAAGTAGTCGGCCTCGACCGGTGGTCCAAGTACCTCGGTGACGGCGTCCAGCGTGGCTCTCGGCCTGAGGACGCCGACGCCGCCGGTCGTCGCGTAGTCCGCCAGCACCTGCCTCATGTCCATACCGGAAATGATCTCAGGTTTCGGCAAGACCGCGGGCCCGTTTGAAACGGGTGAGGCCGTCGGGAGAGGTCCACGATCGGGTCGGAGTAGTTCGCCGGCCGCCAGCCGGTCAAGGCCGCGCAGCCGCCACGGTTCGTGCACGGACGAGCCCTGGATATCGGCGAGGCCAGGCGGAGCAGGGCTTCGGTGTCGCCGTGGCCGGGGGCCTCCCGGGCCAGGGCTTCCGCACCCTGCCGGTCCCCGGCCTCCTCCCGCAGCTCGGCGCGGCTGTACGAGGCTTCGATGTGGCACCCGCCCGAGCCGCGAGCTTCACGATATGTACACGCCAGGCACACTCGCCGCAGTCCCGGTGTCCACGGCGTCGTCATCCCCGCGGGCAGCGCCGTCCTGGCTGCTCAAGGCGCCGCCGTTTGCGGTGCAGCAGCTCTCGGAGAGGTTCGGGCTGCAGGCGGTCTCAGCCGATCTCCGGGTGGTGGCCGGTCGGCGCCCTCGGAGAGGTTCGGAGTGCACCGCGTGGCCGTACCGGCGCCATGTCCCGCGCCGGGACCTCGCCCAGTCGCGCCGCAGTTCGCGGGCGTGGGAGATCCACAGCCGGTAACGGCGGTCGCAGTGGCGGGTTCAGCGGGGCGCCCGTCCGTGTGCTCCACAGCTCCTTGATGAGGTTGTGGCGGCCGACGTCGCCCGACCACTGGGCCACCGGCTTGGGGCAGGTCAGGGGCTGCTCGGTGATGAAGGCGGCGAGGGGCTTCGGCGCGGACTTGCGGCCGATTAGGTCCTTCAGCCACGACTGCCGGGCCTTCTCGGCGGCGCGGTAGGCCTTGTTGCCCGCCTTGACGTACTCGCGCGACGGCTCCGACGACTTGGCCTCTTCCACCGCTTCGGTCGGCTGTACGTCTGCCTCGTCGTCCGTCTCCGGGACGTCTTCCTGGGGCGGCCGGTGACCGAAGCGGTCCGGGTCGGTGCAGAAGTAGTTCACCTCGCCGGGCTCCTGGGGGTTCTCGGCCCAGGTCGCCACGTGGCCCGGGCACCCAGTGTGGGCCTCGGCGGTCAGCGGCTCGCCGTCCGGGCCGTCCAGCTCGGCGAGCTGCTCGGCGGTCGGTGGAAGGGTGTCGGAGTCCTCGGTCAGCCGCACCCCGGCCGCGTGGAGCTGCGGACGGACCTTGGCGCGGGCCTGCTGCGGTTTTCGGAAGAGGCGGGCCCTGCGCAGGAGGGTCAGCGGGTGGGTTCGAGGAGGATCTTGCGGACGCCGTCGGAGCGGCCTGCGAACAGTTCGTACGCCGCCGGGCCTTCGGAGAGGGCGAAGCGGTGGGAGACCACGACCTCGGGCTTGATCCGGCCAGCACGGGTGAGGGCGATCAGGGGAGGGAGTTCGTAGTGCACCGAGCACAGCCCGATGGCGAACTCCAGTTCCTTGATCTGCGCCAGCCCCATGTGGAAGGGGAACGCCTTGCTCTGGCTGATCCCGACGACGCTGACCCGGCCGGCCTGCCGGACGGCCTTGAGGGCAAGCTCGATGGTGGCGTCCGAGCCCACGGCCTCCACCACGGCGTCCGGCCCGCGTCCGCCGGTCATGTCCCGTATGGCCGTCCGCGCGTCCTCGCCCTCGACCGGCTCGACACCCAGGGTGGCGGCGAAGACGCGGCGCTCCGCGACCAGGTCTACGCCCAGCACCCGCGCGGCGCCCATCGCGAAGGCGGACTGGGCTGCCATGAGGCCGACCGGGCCGAGGCCGATGACCAGGACCGTCTCACCGGGCTGGATGCGGGCTCGGCGGCAGCCATACCAGGCCGTGGGGGCGTTGTCCGTCAGGACGACGGCGGCCTCGTCGGAGATGTCCTCGGGCAGGTGCACCAGATTGACGTCGGCGTACGGCACCGCCACGGCCTGGGCCTGGCTGCCCGGGAGCTGCGGGCTCACTCCGTAGCAGAGGTCCGTGCTGGACGTAGCGCGCTCGCACCGGGCGGTGAATCCGGCCGCGCACGACCGGCACTGGGCACAGCCGACGGAGGCGGGCACCAGAACCCGGTCGCCGGGCCTGAAGCGGGCGACCTGGCCGCCGGTGTCGACGACCACGCCGACGCACTCGTGTCCCGGTGTGTAGCCCAGTTCCGGGCTGAACGGGTTGCCGCTGTAGATGTGCAGGTCGCTCCCGCAGATGCCGGCCGCGGTCACCTGCACCACCGCGTCGGTGGGGCTGGTGACGGCCGGGTCGGGGACATCCCCGTAGCGGATGTCGTGACGGCCGTGGTAGGTCAGCGCCTTCACCTGTTTCTCCCTCTTCTCAGCCCGGTCAGTCCGCGATCTTCAGCACCGGCTTGCCGTGGTCGTCACCACGGAACAGCCACCTGGCCGGCTCCTCGACGTGCTCCCAGTCGGTGGGCCACGGCTCGCCTACGGGGCGTGCGGCCAGGCGCACCTGGCGGTTCGTTCTGCTCATCTCCGGCGGCTCCTTCGACGGTCGCGTGGGATCGGCGGCCGACACCGGCCGCCAGGCCGGCGTCGTCGCGTACCGAGTGCGTCCATACCGGCTAGTCGGTATGGACGGTGAGCGTACGGGGGCCGTGCCGTCGGAGACAAGAGGGAATCCGGTGCGACGTACGGCTCACGCGGGCGGCCGGCACAGGGAAAGCGTGGTGAAGCAGCTCTGCCGGCACCAAGTCGGCACGGCCACCGATCCGGTGCCGACTTCGGCCTGAATCATGGAAACCTGCGGACACGGCTGCGTCACGTCACGGCGCAGCGGGGGGCAGGCCGTCGAGGCCCCCCCCCCCCGAGGCTGCTATATCGCGTCAAGCGGTTCAGAGGAGATCGTCGGGGTTCGATCCGAGCGTTCGAGGATCTTGAACAGCTGGCGACAGACTGCTCGTTTCAAACAGCGCTGTGCGTCGCGGGAGGTCTTGCCTTCGCCGATCCTGCGGGCGACGTATGTCTTCGTGGCGGGGTCCAACCGCATACGGATGAGCGTGATGGTGTGCAGAGCGCGGTTCAGCTGCCGGTCACCGCTGCGGTTGATCCGGTAGCGGTTCGTGAGCCCGGAAGAGGCCGGGATCGGCGAGACGCCGGCGAAGGAGGCGAAGGCGGCCTCGGAGCGGAAGCGGCCGGGGTGCGACCAGCTGACCAGCACCCGGGCCGCGGTGATGGGCCCGACTCCTTGCAGTTCCAGAAGCTCTGGAGCCGTCTGACGCACGAGGCCAAGGATCTCGCCCTCGAGGTCTTTGGCCTCGGTTTGCAGTGCTTGAACGCGCTGGGCAGTGGACCTCAGGGCCCGGACCGTCATGCGGTGCTCGATGCTTTGTGCCGGGCGGTCCCTCAACTGAGCACAGCGGCTGATCTGCGCCGGTCGCTTGAGTTTCCTCAATTCGGCACGGAGGTCGTCGGGTGCCGAGACGATCAGGCCCTTGAACTGGTTGATCGCGGCTGTGGAGGCGAGGACGGCGCCGTGGCGGGTGACGAGGAGGACTCGCAGAGCCTCCCGCTCTCCTCGGGCTCGCGGCTGGATGAGGTGCTCGCTGGCGAGGGCTTCCTTGGCTGCCCGGATGGCGTCGATCATGTCGGTCTTGCGTCCACCGCGGACGGCTGGCCGTTTGGGACGCGGTACTTCGACGACCTGTTCGCCAGCCTGGTCGAGGAAGGCGGCCAGCCCGGCGCCGTAGCTGCCAACTCATTCGAGTGCCCAGCATCGCCGGCCTGGGATGTGCTGGCGGGCGAAGTCCAGCAGGCGGCGGTATCCGCGGGCGTTCGCGGGAGCGTCCGTCGTGGCGAGGACGGCACCGATCGGGCTGACGGCTGCCGCGGCGAGGGTGTCCCGGTGGGTGTCGACGCCGATGACGCCGTCGACCTGTTCTGCGAGCATGGTCACGCGGTTGTTCTCCTTCAAGAGCTGGGCAACCGTGGTCGGCGCCGGCCTGGGTGGAGTCACCGCGTGGCAGAACTGTGATGAGTCACGTCGAGATGGCGGACAAGCTGCTGATCAAGCCAACGGGGTGGGCCAGGCCGACGCCGACGTCCGGTAGACATCTCGGGGGCACGGCAGGCTCTGACGAGCCGCCAATTACCTTGCGGGTCATACCGGAACGTCAACGCCAGCCTGGCAGCAACCCCACCCGGGCCGCAGTTCGACTATCACAGTTACCTTTTTCGTGGCTCCGCAATGGGGCCTCCGGCCTTCGGGTCCGGCATGACTCCCCCCTTGTTGTTGATGACCCGGGGGGTGGTGTCACCGGTCCCGGAGGCATCGGCGGACCGCTGATGAGGGGCTTGAGCAACCGGCTTCACCCGAGCCGGAAGAGCTCTCCGTAACGTGGATGTGGCAGCTCGGTGCCGAGGCAAGGCCGGACGAAAGCGTGATGGAGGGGCCTGCACGTGATCGACACCGGCGACATCGACGTCTTCCTCGGCCTGGACGTCGGCAAGGGCGAACACCACGCCACCGCCATCACACCGGCCGGAAAGAAGGCCTTCGACAAGCGGCTGCCCAACACCGAACCCAAGCTCCGCGAGCTGTTCGCGAAACTCCAGGCCAAGCACGGAACGGTACTGGTCGTGGTCGGCCAACCGGCCTCGATCGGCGCCCTGCCACTGGCCGTTGCCAGGGACATGGGCTGCCCCGTGGCCTACCTTCCAGGTCTCACGATGCGGCGGATCGCCGACCTTTACCCGGGCGAGGCCAAGACCGACGCGAAGGACGCATTCATCATCGCCGACGCGGCCCGCGCGATGCCCCACACGCTGCGGGCGAATCGACCCCGAGGATGAGACCATCGCCGAGCTGGAGATGATCGTCGGGTTCGACGACGACCTCGCCGGCGAAGCCACCCGCGTCGCCAACCGGTTGCACGGCCTGCTGACCCAGATCCATCCCTCACTGGGACGGGTCCTGCGTCCGCGGTTGCATCACCCGGCCGTCCTCGCATTGCTGGAACGGTTCGGTTCCCCGGCCCAGATCCGCAAGGCCGGCCGGCGCCGCTTGGTCACCCTGTTATGGCCGAAGGCACCGCGGATGGCCGGCGGCTGGTCGAGGACATCTTCACCGCCCTGGACGAGCAGACCGTCACCGTTCCGGGCACCGAGGCAGCCGCGCTGATCGTCCCAAGCCTCGCCAACTCACTGACGGCCGTCCTGGAGCAGCGGAAACTGCTGGCCGGACGAATCGAGGAACTGCTGGAGGCCCACCCTCTTTCGAAGGTCCTGACGTCCATGCCGGGCATCGGCGTCAGGACCGGAGCCAGGATCTTGATCGAGGTCGGCGACGGCAGTACCTTCCCAACCGCTGGCCACTTCGCCGCCTACGCCGGTCTCGCCCCGGCCACCCGGAGCTCGGGCTACTCGATCCGAGGCGAACAACCCTCCCGGAGAGGAAACAAGCAGCTCAAACAGGCCTTCTTCCTCTCCGCGTCCGCAGCCCTGGGCGACCCTGCCTCCCGGGCCTACCACGACAAGAAGATCGCCCAGGGCAAGCACCACACCCAAGCCCTGCTCTGCCTCGCCCGACGCCGACGTCCTCTTCGCCATGCTCCGCGACGGAACCTTCTACGAACCCCAGCCAGCCGAGACCTGACCTGCAGACATTTCACTGCACGGAAGGAGGCTCCCCAAGATGCACCGCGACATCTGAACCGATACGCCAGTCGGCGAGACGCCGCGGGCTCACACCATGAAGGTTGGCCCTGTCCGCATCGGCACCTGCCTTGACCAGCAGCGACAGCACCGTGCCATCGTCTCGATACGCGAACACGGCCTGCCACAAAGGCGTATTGCCCTGCCCATCGGGTGCATCCACCTCTGCACCCGCCGCCAGGAGAGAGCCGACAGCCGCGGCATCCTGCTCATCCACCGCGAAGTGCAGCTGCGTCCACCCCTGGCGGCTCTCACGACCCAAGCCCCGGTCCTCATCCGTCATGCCCGCCATCATCACGATTGCTTGACGAAGGGGATAGGGGCACCCCCCCGCGGGGATGGTCCCGGGGCGGTGGGGTACTGGGTGACGTCGCAGTTGTGCTCCCCGTACGGGGCCCTCGGCCTCTTGGCCGAAAAGCGGGATCGACTACGCGAAGCGCTGGCATGGACGGTGCGGGCAGTGACTCTCTTCGACGAATTCCCTCACCCAGATTCCGAACCGGCGCCGACACATCTCAAAACGGCTGGTCGGCTTGCTGGGGACGGGCCCCCTGGAGGAGACCTGGCTCTTCGTCACAGGCGCCTCGCTGCCTCCCACGGTGCGTCGCCACATGCAGAACCCTGCATCACCATCGTCCGAAGAGGAGTCATCATGAATGTTCCGACGATCCAGGGCGCACGGTCCGCCGCGAGGCGCCTGCGGGACCGCTACCCCGGCCTGACCATTGAGGTGGAGGAAGCGCTGCAGAGCGGCGGCGCCAGGCGCCCGGACCAGTACGCCGACGTCGTCTCGCTCGCCGCCCCTGTCGTGAGCGCTGCGGCTCTGACCTGGCAGGTTTACAACGACCTCAAGACCCGCGGCCCCGCACCCGAGCCTGACGCCGCGCAGCGCGATGTGACCAGCCGACTGGACACCGCAGTTACGGCAGCGGTGGGTCGTGACGAGCTCGAACGAGTCATCCGCATTGTCGTCACCGAAACCCTGAATACCGCTCGACCCGCCCACCCGGAGGAGGACGACGAGCCCGCGCAACCGTAGTGTCGGGAGGTTCTCGGGGAAATGCCCGCCGCGCGGCGTGAGAGGAAGAGATGCTCGACGTCCTTCGCGGCGCAGAGCCGCAGAGCCGCACAACGACCGTCAGCTGTCAGGCCGCGTCAATGTGTGTCCGAGGGACGCCGAACTCTTGCCGCCACCGGTCGACGATCACCTCGAGCCCGGGGCAGGACAGCAGCGCATTCGGTGAGCGATAGCTCGTCTCCACCATCGTCGGGGCGGTCGAGGAGTGGTTCGCGCGCGATGGAGACATCACGCCACGGGCGTTCCCCGCAGAAGCCCCGCATCCTGTCGAGATCGGGCGCCTCGGCTCGCGCCGGCTTGCGCCTGAACGTGGCGAAGCCGCTGTAGGACCAGCCGACGTCGGGGCTGCTGGTGCCCCGTCTCCCGGGAACGGAGTGGGGCGCGGCGCGCACTAGGTCGGTGACCTTCACGTGCCGGCCTGCGCGGTGGGTGCTGATGCGGCCGAAGATTCCCTTCGCCTTCAAGGAGCCCTTCGACGACGCACACGACTCCGGCCTGGGCCCGCTCCGCATGGCCGACCAGGACGCCGGCCCTCCGCATCCTGCGGTCCCTGCTGCTCCGGGTACCACCTGCTCGCACCCGGCCCGGGGGCCGGGGCCCGGGCCATCGTCTCGGTGAAGCATGCGGGCGAATAATGGCCTTCATCACAATTTACTCATTTCGGGGCAGGGATCTGCCTATAAGTAGGTTTACAGATAGTTGCGCCCCTTCGGCGATCAACAACCGATGCACAGACCAGCGACAGGGAGAAGTGCTTGATCACGCTCTACAGACGACGCACCGGGCAGCTGGCTACGGCTGGAGTGCTCGGGGGCGTGCTCGCAGTCACGGCCCTGGGCGGCACGAGTATCGCTGCCACCGGCGGCAACGATGCCGGGAACCGACCGGCATCGCAGGCGCCGGCAAAGGGGGCGGGCACCCAGGAAGCCTCCGACGCCCGGATAGAGATCACGCCCGGACAAGGGGCTTACAACGTCGGGATCAACGGCCCGGTCGATGTAGCCGCCAGTAACGGCAAGCTCACCAAGGTGACGATGACCGCTGTCGCGACCGGCGCCGAGATCCGGGGCACCCTGTCCGCGGACGGCACCAGCTGGAAGCCGGACGGCCGACTGGAGCGTGCCACCAAGTACCAGATCGCCGCAGAGGCCGAGGACGCCAAGGGCCGCTCCACCACCGGTAACGCCACGATCACCACGGTCTCCCCGGCGAACGACTTCATCGGGCACGTCTCCCCCATGAACGGCTCCACCGTCGGCGTGGGAATGCCGGTGTCGGTCAACTTCAACACGGCGATCAGTGACAAGGCCTCCGTGGAGTCGGAGATCCAGGTCAGCTCCAGCAGCGGCCAGCAGGTCGTCGGCCACTGGCTCAACGACCACCGCCTCGACTTCCGCCCCGAGAAGTACTGGAAGTCCGGCTCCACCGTCACCGTCTCGCTCAACCGCCACGGGCTCCAGAAGACGGTGACGTTCAAGATCGGCCGAAGCCAGATCAGCACCGTGGACGCGAAGACGAAACAGATGACCGTCGTCCGGGACGGCAAGACGATCAAGACCATCCCGATCTCGTCAGGCAGTCTCGAGCACCCGACGTACAACGGCCGGATGGTGATCTCCGAGAAGTTCAAGCACATCCACATGAACGGTGCGAGCGTCGGCCTCACGGAGAAGGACGGCAAGCCCTCGTACGACATCAAGGCCGTCCCGCACGCCATGCGCCTGACCGACTCGGGCACGTTCATCCACGGCAACTACTGGGGTACCGACTCCGTCTTCGGCAAGGTCAACACCAGCCACGGCTGCGTGGGCCTGAAGGACGTCAGGGGCGGCGGCGACGGCAGCCGGCCCGCCGCGTGGTTCTTCGACCACTCGATGATCGGTGACGTCGTGCTCGTCAAGAACTCCACGGACAAGACAGCGTTGGCCCCGGACAACGGCCTCAGCGACTGGAACATGCCGTGGAGCGAGTGGATCGCGGGCGGCCCGACCACCTGACCTCAGGCCACTCCACCAGCCAGCCACATCCCGCGGAGCGGTTCGCGTACGCAGGGCTCCGACGCCGTCGGATCGGCACGAGAGGGCTCCGCCGCTGACACCGGCCCTGCGTATTCGCGCCCGCCGTGAATCCCACAGCCGGCAGCCGAGCCGCTCCCCCATCACCAAGGGCAGGCAGGCGCCAGAACCATTGATCCGAATGCGGCCTGCGGGTTGCGGGTTGCGGAAACAGTGGCGCCGCCTGGGGACTCGACCGACTTGCCCGCGGTTCCTTCACAGCGCCACCCGAAGATCCGCCGCCCCCGTCACCGGCCCTGTCCCGCGTCGGCGCACCCTGGCGCGGCAAGGCCGAGAGGCCATCCGTTCGCACGCGCAGAGGTGCCCCCGTCCCGAGAACGGAACACCCGTTCCGGACGTCGGCGCGCGGCGGCACCCTCTCACCGTCCGGGTGTGCGCCAGGTCCCGCCCGGCCCGCCCCTCCTGCTCGCGTACGGCCAGGACGTCGGGCGACGCTCTCTCGCACAGTCCCGGCAGGAAATAGTTGGCTAGCCACATGTTTGCTGCTACGGTAAATATGTGTCCAGCCACCTAAACGAGTGGCGGCACGAGAGGAGTCGTCATGAAAGCCATCCTGTTCGACCGTTTCGGAGGCACGGAAGTGCTGCGGCAGGCGGACATCGAGGTTCCACGGCCCGGCCCCGGGCAGATCCGCGTCCGCGTCAAGGCGGCCGGGCTGAACGCGCTGGACGGCAAGATCCGCTCCGGGGCACTGGAGTCCGTGTTCCCCACGCCGCTCCCCTCCGTCCCCGGTCTCGAACTCGCCGGCGTGGTGGACGCCCTGGGTGAGGGCGTGCGGGACGTGCAGGTGGGCGATGAGGTGCTGGGCTGGTCGGACACCGGCTCGTACGCCGAGTACGCGCTGGCCACCACCGTGGCCCCCAAGCCCGCCGGCCTCGACTGGCGGCACGCGGTCGCGCTGCCGGTGGCGGGCGAGACGGCCGAGCGGGTCCTGAACCTGCTGGGTGTCTCCGCCGGGGAGACGGTGCTGATGCACGGCGCGTCCGGAGCGGTCGGAACCCTGGCGGTCCAGCTCGCCACGGCCCGCGGAGCACGCGTGATCGCCACCGCCGGCCCCGCCAACCAGGAATATCTCGCCTCGCTCGGCGCCACGGCGACCGTGTACGGCGAGGGCCTGGTCGAGCGGGTGCGGGCGCTCGCCCCCGACGGCGTGGACGCGGTGTTCGACCTGGCCGGGAAGGGAGCCCTGGAGGACTCGATCACCTTGCGGGGTGGCACCGATCGCATCGTCACCATCGCCGACTTCGGTGCACGGCAGCTGGGCATCACCTTCTCCCAGGGCTCCCAGGAACGCTCGGCCGACCGCCTGGCCGCTCTGGCGGAGAACGCCGCGGACGGCAGGCTCGTCACCACCGTCACCGCCTACCCGCTCGACCAGGCGGCCACGGCCCAGCAGGTCAGCGACGCCGGGCACGTGCGGGGCAAGCTCGTCCTCACCCTCGACTGATCACGCCCGCCGCTTCTTCTGCCCCTCCTTCCGCCACGCGTTCCCCGCCTTCCCGATCACCACTGTTCATCGCCGCACAGAAGGACCATTCATGCTGAACGCACTGTGGGCACCGACCACCGTCGGCGCCATTCCCCTCCCGCACCGTCTGGTCATGGCCCCCATGACGCGTGACCGCTCCACACCCGAAGGCGTCCCCACCGAGCTGAACGCCGAGTACTACGCCCAGCGGGCCTCGCACGCGCTCATCATCACCGAGGGAACCCAGCCCTCCGCCGACGGCCAGGGCTACCTCCTCACCCCCGGCCTCCACAACGACGAGCAGGTCGCCGGGTGGCGCAAGGTCACGGACGCCGTGCACGCGGCCGACGGCCGGATCGTCATCCAGCTGATGCACACCGGACGCATCTCCCACCCCGACAACACCCCCCACGGGCGCCGGCCGGTCGCTCCTTCGGCGATCCGGCCGCAGGGCGCGATGTTCACCGCGTCCGGGCCGCAGGAGATGCCGACACCGCGCGCGCTGTCGACGCAGGAGGTCGAGGCGACCGTCCAGGACTTCCGCCGCGCCGCAGCGGCCGCCGTCGCGGCAGGCGCCGACGGCGTGGAGATCCATGGCGCCAACGGCTACCTGGTGCACCAGTTCCTGTCCGACAACACCAACCAGCGCACCGACCGCTACGGCGGTTCCCTCGACAACCGCATCCGCTTCGCCGTCGAGATCGCCACGGCCGTGGCCGACGAGATCGGCGCCGACCGCACCGGCCTGCGCATCTCCCCCGGCAACCCCTACAACGACATCGCCGAGTCCGACACCGCCGAGCTGTATCAGGCGCTCGTGCGCGCCCTCAGCCCGCTCGGCCTCGCCTACCTCCACGTCCTGCACGCGGGCGACGAGAAGCTGCTGGGCACCCTGCGCGCGCTGTGGCCGACCACGCTGATCCTCAACCGGGCCGGCACCGACCTGCCCACCCGCGCCAAGGACATCGACCACGGCACGGCCGACCTCGTCTCCGTCGGCGCCCTCGCGCTCGCCAACCCGGACCTCGTCGAGCGGCTACGCTCTGACGCGCCGCTGAACACCCCCGACCCGGCGACCTTCTACGGCGGCGGAGTGGCCGGCTACACCGACTACCCCACCTACACCGTCTGAGGAACCGAACCATGCCCAGCTCCACACCCCGCACCCCCAGCACGGCGAGCGAGGGGCCGATGAGCTACGCGATCTTCCAGCTCGCCCGCGCTCACCGCGCCCGCGCCGCCGCGATGCTCCGCGACATGAACCTGCATCCCGGACAGGAACTGCTGCTGATGCAACTCCTCGACCGGGACGGCCAGACCCAGTCCGAGCTGCTCGACAGCGTCGGCCTGGACCACTCCACCGTCTCCAAGTCCCTGCGCCGCATGCAGGACGCCGGCCTGCTCATCCGCGAGCCGGCCGAACACGACCGGCGCGTCATGGTCGTCCACCTCACTGACAAGGGCCGTGCCCTGCGCGAGCCCATCTCCGCCATGTGGCGCGCCCTGGAGGAAACCTCCGCGCGGGACCTGTCGGCACAGCAGACAGAGTCCTTCGTCCGTATCGCCTACGCCATCGCCGACGCGATCAACAGCCGCACGCCTCCGCACGAGGAGTCCGAATAGCTCCCCCTGCTCACACTCCGGTTCCGGCCTGGAATGCCCGGCCGTCCCGCCGTCCGGACCAGCAACCGATTCCGAGTCTCTTAGTCTTAGTGCCTGTTCCTGAGGCCGACGTGACATGACGGTGGTCGTGACGCTTGGACAAGCAGCTCGTTGGATCTTCAAGGTTGTAAGGGCGATCGGGTGCGACAAGGAACCGACCTGTTGCACACACGAGCACCCGCACACCGACCTGATCCAATGAGCTGCCGAGCCCGTCACCCACCCTCCGCAGTCGGTGGCAGAAGGGCCGCCGCGTGAGGGTGTGTGACAAGCCGTCTGCCTCACGGCGGAGGGACCCGCAACGCACGAGGCTCCTGTGCCGTTGGAGGAGATGTTCGAAGTCTCAACCCATCGGCACAGGAGCCTCGTCGGTTCCCGATCCTGCCGCGCTCGACTTGCCGCACGCGGGAGTTGAGTGAGTCTCAATGATGGAGAACGTGAGTCAGCAGCGGAGGGCCGGAAGGACAGCGGGCTCTCCAGCGCAACGCCATCGACACTCTCAGCACCGCCCTTTCTGGCCCCGCCAACGACGAGTCAACCCGCGACGACGGCGACGACCCGCACTTCGCCGTGAAGCTCGGCTATCCGATCGAAGCCACGGCCGCGTGGCCCGCCCAGTCCTGGACCGCGCTTGCGCCCGCACGCGAGGGCGCTGTCCTGCATCGCCTCGGGCTCGACACCGTTGCGTACGGCGAATGGGAGCGCGGCACCTGGAACTTCCAGCCGTGGCACGAAGGGCCAGATCTCTACAGGCTGTGGGAGCCGTGCCGTAGGCAGGCATCATCCGTCAAGCCTCACACCAGCGTGGCCCTGGGATGTGTCGAAACCCTGGCCGATCTCCACGTACGGGGCTGGGCACACGGCGACGTGCATCCCGCCCACTTCACCATCGGGCCGGAGTGAACGCACCGCATCGACCTCGCCCTTGCCCGGGGCGGCCAGGTACCCCAGGGGGTACGACTTCCCGTTCCGCCGCTGCCTCGTCCACTACGAGGCACCGGAGATCGCCCGCAGCGTGCCCCGTGTCCGCACAACCGTCCCCCGTTCCGGCCAGGCGCCGGCTGACCTGGCCGTAGCTCCTGGTCGTCGTCTACCTCGCGATCCTCCAGGGGCTCGGTGCGGCCATGGGCGTAGACCGCAGCGGCGGCGAGAGCCGGTTCCCGACCACCGTGGCGGTCATCGGCTCGGCGCCCCGCGATCATCACCGACGAGGCCGGCCGGGTCCTGCTGGTGCACCCCACCTACCGCGGGGGCGATTCGTGGCTGCTGCCCGGAGGCTTCGCCGAACCCGGCGAGGGTGGGCCCGCCGCTTCACGGGAGTTGCCCCAAACCGGTGCTGACCGCCTCGACGACGGCGGCCACGTCCTCCCGTGTCATCGGGTGGTCGTCCATGGAGTTGTGGATCGACAGGCCTTCCACGAGCGCGTCCAGGGCGCGGGCCGTCCTGGGATCGAAGTGCTTGCTCAGCGAGGTCCGGCTCGCCCTCATCCAGGATCGGGTGACGCTCAGGACGGCCGGATTACGCGAGGCGAAGGCGTACAACTCGTAGCAGAGGATGAGTTCCCGGGGGCTCCCCCGGTCCGTCCCACAGATGATCTCCACGACTGCCTCGCGTGCCTGTTCCGTCGTCTCGGCCGCTTCCAGGTGGGCGCGGTAGCGGACCGACATCGTCTCGGCGAGGCGGGAGAAGGCCTCGATGAGCAGTTGCTGCATGCCGTCGAAGTAGTACGTCATCGAGCCGAGCGGGACGGACGCCGCCTCGGCGATACGCCGGTGCGTCGCGCCCGCGACCCCCTGCTCGGCGATCACGTCGAGCGCGGCGTCGATGATGCGGTCCCGGCGACCGGGGTCGTTCGGGCCGCGAGAGCTCCCCGTCACAGTGATCCTCTTCCTTGGCCCCGACACGGGCGTGTACGTTTGTACATATTCAGTCCGGGGCACCGTCGCCCCACCCCGTCCGCCCGAGAGATCACATCGTTCATGGACCTGGCCATCCGCCGCCGCAGGGCGGCACTGTTTCTCTTCTTCCTCATACCAGGTCTGTCGATCTCCTCATGGGTGACTCGGACACCAGATATCAGAGACCGGCTGGGCGCGTCGACCGCGCAGATGGGTCTCGTCCTGTTCGGACTGTCCGTCGGCTCCATGATCGGGATTCTCGGCTCCGGAAAGTTGGTCAACCGGTTCGGCACGCGCCCGGTCGCAGGCGGCGGAACCGTGCTGATCATCCTGAGCATGGCGGTCATCGGCGCCGGCTCGACTCTGTCGTCCGCACCCGTCGTCACCTTCGGCCTGTTCCTGTTCGGTGCCGGGACGGGAGCGGGCGAGGTAGCCATCAACGTCGACGGCGCCGACGTCGAGCGGATCACAGGGAAGGCCGTACTGCCGACGCTGCACGGCTTCTTCAGCCTGGGTACCGTCGTCGGCGCCTCGCTCGGCATTCTGTGCACGGCCGTCTCGTTCCCCGTGCACTGGCATCTGGCCGCCGTCGTCCTCGTGACCGCCGGCATGTTCGGCTATGCCTACCGCTTCATCCCCAGCGGCGTGGGCAAGGGCAGCGGCCAGGCACCCCAGTCCGACGGAACCGGTACCGCACCGGCAGGGGCGAAGGTGTGGAAGGACCGGCGCCTCCTGCTGATGGGCGGTGTCATCCTGGCCATGGCCCTCGCCGAAGGCTCCGCGAACGACTGGCTTCCACTGCTCATGGTCGACGGGCACGGCATGAACCCCGCCCTGGGTTCCGCTGTCTACGCGGTCTTCGCCGCCGCGATGACGATCGGCCGGTTCGGCGGCAGCCTCCTCATCGACCGCCTCGGCCGTGCGGCCGTGGTCAGGGCCAGCGCCGTGTCCGCCACCCTCGGGATCGCCGTGGTCGTCTTCTTCGACTCGGCGCCGCTTGCCGGCGCGGCGGTCCTTCTGTGGGGCATGGGGGCAGCGCTCGGATTCCCCGTCGCGCTCTCCGCCGCCGGCGACTCCGGCCCCGACTCGGCCGCCCGGGTCAGTCTGGTGGCGATGATCGGCTACGTCGCGTTCCTGGTCGGTCCCCCGGGCCTGGGCTTCCTCGGCGACCACTACAGCCTGCGCACCGCGATGATCGTCGTCCTCGCCTTCACCGCGGTGGCGGTCTTCCTCGCCCCCGCGTTCGGCGCACACAGGAAGACGACCGCTCCCGAGTCCGAGTCGGCGATCCTGTCCTGACCCTCCGACAACGGAAGTGCCGTAAGCCGCAACCGCGCCTTCACGCCCACCGCCCTCGGCACGGGTCGCGAGCCCTCACGGCACACGCCCCCGGTGCCCCGATGCTCACGCAGCCACGCTTCCAGCACGTCGGCGGCCGCGGTCGGGCAGCACGTCGATCCGTTCATGGGGTTGCGGCACCGATCACGCCGACGGCACAGCGGTGGCGTTGGCACAGAGCAAGTCGTCTACACCGATCACGCGAGGCGTCCGCCCGGCGGGCAACGGACGTTCCAACGGGCTCCAGCTCGCCGAGATCGGACGATACGCAACAGGGCGCGCAGGGCCGTGTGACGCGAAAACCCCACCGCGAGCATCGCCTGGCAGGCGTGCTCTTGTCTTGTCCGGAGCGCTGCCTGGGCAGGCTGTCCTCGATGCTGGGCATGCGGCGGGACATATGAGCGTGCCGCACGCAAGGGACCCCGGGATCAGGGCGCGGTGAACAGGGTCGGGAAGCGGGGTGCGAGCCAGGGCCTGCGTCCCCAGGCGAGGACCTGACCCTGCCCGATGGCCAGCCACGGATTGCGACGGCCCAGCCCTATGAGGAGGAAGGCCACGGGCTCGATCAGGATGGTGCAGTCGGGACGTTCGGGCGGCATCGGGGAGACGTGCACGGCGCCGTCGTGCACGCTGACGCCGAACGCGACGCCGCCCCGCAGGCGGACGGCGTAGCGGGCGGTCAGATCAGCGACGGCGTCCGGGTCGACGACGCGCGGCATGACCGAGAGCATGAACGGCATGCACAGCCCGACCCGGGCGTGGTCGATCATGTGCGGGCGTTTCAGTGCGCGGGCGAGGTCGTAGCCATGGCCCAGCATGTGGGTCAGCAGGTAAGAGGCGAGAACGGGGCGGTCCATGGGGCCCAGCGGGGTGACGGGCACCGTGTCGCCGACGCTGTCGTCCCTCGCGGCCAGGTCCACGGCGTCGAGGAACAGGCCGGCCTGCTCTGTGATCATGGACGCCAGCGGCTGCGCATCACGTTGCCCGAACGTGGCAAGGGTCTCGGCGTTGGCGACGGCCAGGCTCTGCGGTGTGCCATCCCCGTAGGGGCGTCGGCGCCCGGCCGCGAGGTCGGCCATCAACTCGTTGGCCAGTGCCAGATGGGCGGCCGCCTCGCCGACCGTCCACTGCGAGTCCGGCACGGGCATGGTCGTGCCGGGGGCGCTGTTCAACAGCGTGGCGATGTCACCGGCGGTCTGACGTATCGCTCCTGCGAGTCCTTCGGGCAACGGCCCGCGGATGCCCTGCTGCGCCATAGGCTGCATGCCGTTTCGCCCCTCCCGCCTGCCGCGTCCGTCGCGTGTCCGGCGCGCCGAACCCAATCAGACGCGGGGTCGCGCGACAAGCCCTGGCGCTGCACGGTGTACCTCGTTGAACACGTCGTCGCCCGCGAACTGAAGCCAGTCACCGAAGACGATGGTGTACGACGGCTGCGGATCCGAGTCCACCTTCACGTCACCCGATCGCGATTCCGGCAGAACCGAAAACGATGCCGCCCGCGGCGAGCGCGGTCAGCAGGGAACGCATGGGAAACACCTTTCACCAGAAGGGCAAAGCGTGTCCCCAAGCTAGGACCGGCGGCCACCCTTCATCCGCCGCACCCGCCGGTACCGTCCCGAGCTTCAGCCGCTTGGTGCGCACCCGTCCGGTAGCGGTGCGCCGCCCTGGATCCGGCCGCCACCGAAGGGTCGTCATGCCCTGCCTCGGGGTCGGGTGCGACGGGACGGATCAGGGGCGTGGGGCCGATGTCAGTTCGGCGAGGAACGCGCCGTACCGTTCGGCGACCCTGGCGATCCGCGTGCCGTCGTGGTGGCGTCGCTCGTACCAGAGGTCCCCGACGAGGGCGCCGTCGGCGAGGTCCAGCGCGGCAAACAGCGTGGCGGCGCAGGCGCGTGCCTGGTCCGGCCCGTTGAAGGACGGCGGGGCGAAGGGCGCCTCGACGAGGAGCGGGGTCGCGTTCAGCTCCCCGGGGAAGGCCGAGGAGCGCTGCTGGTCGACGGGGATCCAGCCGGTCACGCCGGTCAATCTCAGTTCGAGGTGTGCGAGCGCGCTGCGGCAGTAGGCGCCCCCGTCGGCGGGGCGGGGCAGGACGCGTTCGGCGAGGGCGGTGAACGGCAGGTCGACGTCCCGCGCGGCGCGCTGCACCCGGTCGTGGACCGCACGCAGGAAGTCGGGCAGCGGGGCGGGACGCACGTCCAGCGGGGCCGATACCACGTTGCTGAACAGGCCGAGGGTCTCCTGCGCGGCCGGTGTGGTGCGGCCATGGGTGTAGACCGATCCGACCAGTCGGTCGCGGCCGAACTCCTCGGCGACGGCGCGGGCGAGGGCGGCGAGCAGGACGGTGTGCAAGGTGACCCGCTCGGCCCGGGACCCGCGCAGCAGCAGACGGGTCCGGTCGGCCGGCACGCCGAGCGGCACGGAGGCGAACACGGTGTCGGCGTCGACGGCGTCGGTGTCGCCCGGCAGCGGGTCACCGGAGCCGTGGGCGCGCAGGGTCCGGGCCAGGGCGTCCGCCCGCTCGGCCGTCTCCCGGCGAGCGTCCTGCGTCCATTCGCGGGCGATCAGCGCGGTATAGCTCTCCGGTGTGCCGCGACGGGCGTGCGCCGCGCGGCCGTCGTTGCTCGCGGGCCCGGACTCACGCCGCACGCGCCGGGCGTAGCCCTCGGCGATGAGGGCGCGGATGAGCGGGTGGCAGGCGCCGTCGACGACGAGATGGTGGAACTGCATCACCAGAACGTGTTCCTGCGGGCCGAGGCGGAGCAGGGTCGCGCGCGTCATCCGGTCGGTGAGCTCGAGGGGCCGGGCGAGGACGCGGACCGCTTCGGCCTCCGGCTCCCCGTCCACCGGGACGACGGTCAGCGGGCCGGGGTCCGGACGCAGGGTCTGCCCGGGCCACGCGGCCGACGGATCGGGTCCCGGCGGGCCGAGCAATCGCAGCCGCAGGGCCTCGTGCCCGATCTCGATGTCGGCGAGGGTGTCGCGCAGCGCGCCGATGTCGAGGGGGCCGCGCAGCAGCAATGTCTCCGACGCCTCGATGGGCACGGAGTCGACGGTATAGCTGCGCATCCACTGCCAGCACCAGTCCTGGCGGGAGGACGGGGGTAATGGTTCGGGTCCGGACGAGGTGGTCGTCATGTTCGGTCGCTCCCTTCCGGCGTGCGGACCGTCTCGACGTACCGGCGGGCCTCGCCCGAGGGGCAGAGCAGTACGGTGAGGGCGCGGACCGCGGCGAGCAGGTGTTGGTCGGTGCAGCGGGCGGGGTCGTGCGTGCGCCGCTCCGAGCGGTCGGTCCGTTCGTGGGTCGGGTGTACGCCGGGCGCGGCATCCGCGAGCAGCATCTGCGGATCATCACCGCTCTCGCCAAGGTGTGCACCAACGGCATCGAGAACGCCAACGCTTGATGGCCCGCAGCACCGAACGTCGCCGTCAACGGATTCGCAGGGCAGCAGCACAAGGCCATCATGGACCATGACGACTTCATCAACATCATGAACGACCGGTTCACGCGCCAGGCCTCGAGAGAACCGACACCGAGGTCCGACAGGGCTGGTGGTGTGCGTGGGCGGTGTCCAGGTCCGTACTCCTGGCTCGGCAGGGGGCAGTTGGGTGGGCGTCGGCAGCGCGACGGCCTCGGATTTCGCTCGGACGGCCATGAACGGCGCTGGAGGAGTGGGGTATTGAAGAAGTGCGGCACCGAACACTGTTCCGGCGCTTGGACACTGGTCGCGCGGTGCAATTGAACCGGCTTCTCGCAGGTGCCGAATCCAGCATTCCCGCAGTGGCCGCGACGCGTTGTTCAGGCCTGCAAGTTCAAGGCGGACCAGACTTCCCGTTCTACGGCCGTCAGCGGTATGCGAAGCCTCGCGGGAGCGTTCTACGGGCTGGATGCAATCCCCGCTCGCTGGACCCAGCCGCTCCAGTCCCCTCCCAAACTCCCGACCGCCTGCCTCGGTCCGAACGTGGCCGAGAAGCCCTGGAAGCCGCCCTCGTCGCCGACCTGCGTACCGCACAGGGCACCTTCCCGGACGACCCCCGCCTCCGCGGACTCATCCAGGAATGCACCACCCGCAGCCCCCGCTTCGCGCAACTCTGGTCGCAGGGCGTCGCGGGCGCACTCGGCCATGACCGCAAGACCGTCAGCCATCCCTCCGTCGGGGACATCACCCTCGACTGCGACATCCTCACCGTGCCCGGATCAGACCTCAGGATCGTCGCCTACACCGCGGCCGCCGGAACGCCCTCCGCGGAACAACTCGCCTTTCTCAGAGTCACCGCCACACGTGCCCCGCTGGTCTCCCACGTCGGGAATTCCTGAACGGTTTCGGCGCGGGACAACAGCGCGACGGGGGCCACGTTCGTCAGGCGGCGGCGTCACCATCGGCCGCCGGGGGTACGGCGGCAGGACGCTGGGACAGCCCGGATCCCGGGGGAGACGGGTGACGTCGTCCTCGTCCCGCCGGTCCTCCCCCGCCGCGGCATGCTCGTACCGCACGACGGCTGTCGTGCCGTCGCCGGAGCCGGTCGCCGAACCCTGTTCCTGGAGATCGGCGGGGACGGCTACCCGGCGGCGAGCGTGACGACGGCTCTGCGCGGCGACTGCCAGGGGCCGCAGCCGTCGTCGGCTCGACTGCCTTTCGGCGAAAGGCTGTTCAGTGCGTGGTCGAAGAAGTGGTCTCGGGGCGGGTATCCAGGGAGCAGGCGTTCGGCAGGGTCGCGGGGTTCGTGTCCGCGGGCAGCGGGACGGTGTGGGAGGCGGGCGGGCGGTGTCCCGTGGTGAGCCAGTTCTCCAGGGCGGTGAAGGCCGTGCGGTGGCAGGGCGCGAGCGGGCGCAGGCGGTCGGGGTAGAGGTCGAAGAGTGCGTCGGTGTGGGTGCCGCCCTGTATGCGGTAGTAGCGGTGCAGTGAGCCACCGCCGGCCTGGCGCACCATGCGGGCGTAGACATCGGAGTCTCGTGCGATCGGCAGGAGGACGTCCAGCGTGCCGTGGAGTGTGATCAGCGGTTTTCCGATACGGCCGGTCAGAGCGATCTTCCGCACGGCTCTCGGGACCTCGCGGGGCCGGGCGGCGTAGTCGTAGTCGGCGTCGCAGGCCGCAGTGCCGGGCGCGCAGAAGGGAGTGCCCGCCTCGGTCGGGCCGTCGAATCCGGGGTCCAGCTCCTCGCGGTAGATCCGCTGGGTCAGGTCCCAGTAGACCTGGTAGTGGTACGGCCAGAGGAACTCGGATCCGGCCGGGAAGCCCGCGGTGTGCAGGGCCTCGCGCGCCGCGTCGGCTTCCTCTCCCCCGGCGGCGTACGCCGGATAGGCGCGGAGCGCCGCGGGCAGGAAGTCGAGCAGGGTGGGTCCGTCGGAGCGCCACAGGGTGCCCTCCCAGTCCACTCCCCCGTCGAAGAGTTCCGGGTGGTTCTCCAGCTGCCAGCGCACGAGGTAGCCGCCGTTGGACATGCCGGTCACGAGCGTGCGTGACGGCGGCCGGTGGTAGTGACGGACGATCGCGGCCCGGGTGGCGCGGGTGAGCTGGGTGAGCCGGTCGTTCCATTCGGCGATGGCGTGGCCCGGGTGCTTCCCGTCCCGGTAGAAGCCGAGGCCGGTGTTGCCCTTGTCGGTGGCGGCGTAGGCATAGCCGCGGGACAGGACCCAGTCGGCGATCGCCCGGTCGTTGGCGTACTGCTCCCGGTTGCCCGGGGTGCCGGCGACCACCAGGCCGCCGTTCCACCGATCGGGCAGGCGGATCACGAACTGGGAGTCATGGTTCCAGCCGTGGTTGGTGTTGGTGGTGGAGGTGTCGGGGAAGTACCCGTCGACCTGGACGCCGGGTACCCCGCTGGGGACGGAGAGGTCCTTGGAGGTCAGACCCGCCCAGTCGACCGGATCGGTGTGGCCGGAGGCCGCCGTCCCGGCCGTGGTCAGGTCGTCCAGGCAGGCGGCCTCCTGGTGTTCGGCCCCGGGCACACGCACCGACGAGAGCTGCGAGCAGGGGCCGCCACCCGAGCTCGCCGGTGTCGCCGCGGCGGGCACGGGAGTGAGCGCGAGGGCGGCCAGGGCGAGGGCCGCCGGGCCGCATCGTCGCCATGGGCGGGGCAGCGGACGGGGGGAGAGACGCATGGGTGAGCCTCCGTTATGGCGTACGGGATGCCCGGGAGGCTATGGCGCGTTCTCACCATGAGATATAGGGCTGTCACCCACCGTCCGGAGCGTCGGCATGGCTGCGAACACCATCCGGCCAATGGTGGATCGGCTTCATTCCCGGGATGTTCCTAACCGGAGGCGCCCGATTCCCTGAACGCTCCGGCTCGGAGGCTCCCGATCCCGTATGTTCCGGCTCGGAGGCTCCCGACTCCCGGGGTGTTCCGGCCCGGAGGCTCCCGACTCCCGGGGTGTTCCGGCCCGGAGGCTCCCGACTCCCGGGATATTGCGGCCAGGAGGCTCCCGCCCCTACCCGACCTGCCCTGAGCGGGCCATGTCGCGCCGTCACACGGGTTCGCGCCGCTCATGGCTGTCCCACCCATGCCGACGTCAGCGCGCGAGCACCGATGATGCGTGCCACGCCGTTTCACCGGGCCTGTCGTGCCGTTGAGGCGATGCGTCCCCCACACGTCAGGAGGCAGTCGCCATGAGACAGTCGCACCCTGCTTTCCGCTTCTCCCGGAGCCTCGTCAGAGGCTTGCGCCGCTGGGTCACCGCCGCCACGGGGGCCGTGGCACTGACCGGCGCTCTGCTCACCGTGAGCCCTCCCGCGTCCGCCGCGGGACTGACCCAGGTCACCGGCTTCGGCACCAACCCCGGCAACCTGACGATGTTCACCTACGCGCCTGCGGCACTGCCGACCGGCGCCCCACTGGTCGTCGCCCTGCACGGCTGCACGCAGAGCGCGAACGACTACTACGCCCACTCCGGCTGGCCCGAGTTCGCCGACGACTACGGCTTCGCGCTGGTCTTCCCTCAGACGAGCAGCGCCAACAACGCCAACTCCTGCTTCAACTGGTTCGAGCCGGGTGACACCGGACGCGGTCAGGGTGAGGCGTTGTCGATCAAGCAGATGGTGGACAAAGCCGTCTCGCTGTACGGCGGAGACGCCCGTCGGGTCTACATCACCGGTCTGTCCGCCGGCGGTGCCATGACGGCGAACATGCTGGCCGCCTACCCCGACGTCTTCGCGGGCGGGGCCGTCGCCTCCGGACTGCCCGCCCGCTGTGCGAGCACGGTGTCCACCGCTTACACCTGCATGTACAGCCCGCCGGACAAGAGCCCTGCCCAGTGGGGGGACCTGGTGCGTGCCGCCGCTCCGGCCGGCACGGCCTCCTGGCCGCGCGTGGCGATCTGGCAGGGCACAGCCGACACGACGGTGCAGCCCGCCAACGCCACGGAGTTGCGTGATCAGTGGACGAACGTATGGGGTATCGGTCAGACGCCCTCCCGTACGCAGAGCCTCGGCGGGGGCACCATGCTCAGCGTGTACGACGACGCCCTCGGCCGTCCCGCAGTCGAGGTCTACTCCGTCACGGGAATGGCCCACGGTCTGGCTGTCGACCCGGGCAGCGGCGCCGAACAGTGCGGCAGCACCGGCGCCTACTACCTCGACACCATCTGCTCCAGCTATCACACCGCCCGCTTCTTCGGGCTCGACGGTGACGAGGACACCGGCACGCTGCCCGCGCCCACCGCGCTGACGGTCGCGGGGACCACCGACACCACCGTCTCCCTCCGCTGGGAGGCGGTCGACGGAGCGACCTCGTACACGGTTCTCCGCGGCGGCACGAAGGTGGGCAGCACCACGGCGACCTCCTACACCGACCCCGGACTGGCCACGGGCACGACGTACAGCTACACAGTCGCGGCTGTGGACGGGACCGGCGTGGCGGGCAGTGCCTCCCCGGCAGTGAAGGCGACGACAACCGGGTTCACACCCACCTGCCACACGGCCGACAACTACAGCCACACGGTCGCCGGACGCGCCTATCAGAGCAACGGCTACACCTACGCCAAGGGTTCCGGTCAGGCGATGGGGCTGTGGAACACGTTCACGATCCACACTCTCCAGCAGACGGCGCCCGGTCACTACGTCATCGACGACGCGGGCTGTTCGGCCTGAGGCGGCTCACACGCCGACGGCGTCCTCGAGTACGACGCGTACTCGCCGGACGCCGGTGGCGCGGAGCAGCGCTACCCGCGGAGTCCTCGGTCCCTCGTCGTGCGCACTCATCTCTCGACGGACGGCGCCGGCCGGGACGCTCCTCAGGTGGCGCCCTGCCTTCGCCTGGCCGGGACGGCTTCCAGGCCGACGCCGCGAGGGTCGAGGCCCGGAGAGGCGAGGGCCGGGCGTCCGACGGGGCCATCGGCCTGCTCCATTCATCGGTCCAGGGTGAGGACGATGCGATCGCGCACCTCTCCGCTCTCCAGCAGGCGGTGCGCCTCGGCAGCGTCCCGCATGGACATGATCCTGCGGGACTTGAGGCGCAGCCGTCCCTCGGCCAGCAGTGACAAACCTTCGTCCAAGGCGCCGGGAGCGCGATCCGCGGTGGGCACCGAGAGCGCGACACCGTGATCCGCCGCCGTCGGGTCGGACAGGGTGACGACGCGCTCGGGTCCTCCGACGAGGGCGACCGCGTCGGCGAGTCCCCCCTTTCCGGCCGCGTCGAAGACGGCGTCCACCGGGCCCAGCGCGCGAACCGCCCCGACGAGCCCGTCGCCGTACCGCACCGGATGCGCCCCGAGTTCCGCGGCCACGCCCTCGTCCCGCCGCCCGACGGCACTGATCACGTGGACACCCTGGGCCACCGCGAGCTGGGTGGCGATCAGGCCGACCGAGCCGCCACCGCCGAGGAGCAACAGCGTCTCTCCCGACCGGACTCGCAATTGGCGAAGCACCCCGGCCGCGGCCTCCATGGAACTGGTGAGGGCCGCCGCGGCCGTCCAGGAGACCGCGCTCGGCTTGTGCGCCCAGATCGACGCCACGGCGTACTCGGCGTAGCCGCCGCGGTCGAACAGCAGGACCGCCACCTCGTCGCCGAGCTCGATCCCCGACACGCCCGGCCCCAGAGCGTCCACCACGCCGGCGGCCTCGTACCCGAGAACAGGTGTGTCCGGCAGGGGGAACGACAGATGTCCGGCACGGATGGCCAGGTCCGTCGGGCCCACGCCCGCGGCCCTGACCCTGATGCGAATCTGGGCGTCCCCGGGCTCGGGCATCGTCACCGCCCTCCACTTCAGCACGTCCGGCGGACCGTATCCGGTCATCACCACGGCGTTCGGCATGGTTCCGACACCTCTCTCACGCACAGCCTTTTTGGTTGACACATCATATAACTTTCAGGCTCCACGCGGAGACGCCTCCACGCTGGCGCCAACGCCCGCACCCGCGGACCGGTGCGCATCACCCGGCGCCATGGACCCGCACCCACGTGGGCCCTCGATCCGGGCGACCTTGTAGCCGCCGCCGCATGCGCCGACTCAGCACCTGTCGCCGCCCGAGCGAGACCGCACGGGAGTGACGCCACGGCTTTTAGTTGACGCGTCATCTTTGTGGAGTTAGGTTGATTGAACATTGAACGGAGCGGTGGTCCACGGGCCACCCGATCAAGGAGCACACCATGGGACAGCTGGACGGCAAGACGGTCGTGGTCACCGGCGGCACCAGCGGCATCGGCCTGGCCTCGGCCCGCCGCTTCCGCGAGGAAGGCGCCCGCGTCTACATCACCGGCCGCCGCAAGGAGACCCTCGACAAGGCCATCGCGGAGATCGGCGGGGACGTCATCGGCGTCCAGGCCGACAGCGCCAGCCTCGCCGACCTCGACCGCCTCTACACGACCGTCGCCGACCACGGAGACCGCATCGACGTCCTCTTCGCCAACGCCGGCGGCGGCGAATTCGCCACCCTCGAGCAGGTCACCGAGGAGCACTTCGACGCCACCTTCGACACCAACGTCAAGGGCGTCCTCTTCACGGTCCAGAAGGCGCTGCCCCTCCTCAACGACGGCGGCTCCGTCCTCCTCACCGGCTCCACCGCCGGCGGGGTGGGCAACGAGGCCTTCGGCGTCTACGGCGCGTCGAAGGCCGCCATCCGCTCGTTCGCCCGCACCTGGGCCAATGAGCTGCGCACCCGCAACGTGCGCGTCAACGCCATCGCGCCCGGCCCCATCACCACCCCCGGCCTCAACGGACTCGCCCCCGACGAGGAGCAGGCCGCGCAGCTGCGCGACTCCCTCGCCGCCGGTGTTCCCCTCGGACGTATGGGCCGGCCCGAGGAAGTCGCCTCCCTCGCCCTCTTCCTCGCCACCGACCAGTCCAGCTTCATCACCGGCACCGAGATGTTCGTCGACGGCGGCGCCAACCAGGTCTGACGCCACCCGCACCCGCACCCGCACCCGACGGGATACCCAGCCGCCGCACGCACCACGGCCCCCACCACCCGCCCACCCATCCACCCACACCACCGGCTCTGGCCGCGCACGAGCACTCAGCAGCGCAGCCCGTGCCGGCGTGGGTCACTCACGGAAGGAACCTGGTCATGAACATCGGCAAAACCGGCGTCTGGAGTCCGGAACTGCGTCTGCACCGCGACCCCGCGGAGATCGCCGACGCCGCGGCCGAACTCGACTCCCAGGGCTGGGGGGCTTTGTGGATACCCGGGCTGGGCGGCGGCGACATCCTGGGGGACGCCGAGCGCCTGCTGAGCGCGACCGGGCACACCGTCGTGGCCACCGGCGTACTGAGCATCTGGCGACACCCGGCCGAGGAGATGGCGGTCGGCCACGCGCGGCTCCGCAAGGACCACGGCCACCGCCTCCTCCTCGGCCTCGGCGTCAGCGACGCGACCGCCGCCCAGCGCGCCGGCGGGACGTACCGTCCGCTGGCCGCGCTCGACGGCTACCTCGACCGCCTGGACTCGGCTCCGGATCCCGTCCCCGCCGACGAGCGGCTCGTCGGCGCCATGGCTCCCAAGCTCACCGAACTCGCCGCCCGCCGCAGCGCCGGCACCCATCCGTTCCTCGTCACTCCCGACTTCACCGCCACCGCGCGAGCGGCCCTGGGCGACGCCCCCCTCCTCGCGCCCTACCAGGCCGTCGTCGTCGACGACGATCCGCGGCGCGCCAGGGCGACGGCGCGACGCTTCCTCGCCCCCTTCATCGAGATGAGGCACTACGCCAAGAGCCTGCTGCGCCAAGGCTTCTCGCAGGACGACATCGCCGACGGCGGCAGCGACCGCCTCATCGACTCCGTCGTCGCCTGGGGCACGATCGAGGCCATCGACGCCCGGGTCCGGGCCCACCTCGACGCGGGCGCCACCCACGTCGCCCTGCACGCCATCAGTCCCCGCGACGGCCTTCCGCGCACCGAGTGGCGGGAACTGGCTCCGCTGGTCCGCTGACCGGTCCGGAACCCGGGAACGGCCGGGCGGCGTGCGGCCCCGGGCGTGCTCCGCCAGGCATGGTTCCTCACGCGCGCCGTCCCGTCGCCCGGCACTCCCCCGCATGCCCAGGGGCGACATCGGCAGAAGGTGGCTGAATCGTCAACCTTTCCCTAGGGTGGGCCCATGACCGAAGCAACCCGCTGGCTCACTCCTGTCGAGGAGCGAGCGTGGCGTGGCGTCCTGCGGATGCACGATCTCCTGGTGAATCAGGCCGGCCGATCCCTGCAGAGCGAGTTCGGACTGTCAGCCACCGACTACACCGTCCTCGCCGAGCTCAGCCGCGCCCCGGACGACCGCCTGCGCATGAGGGAACTCGCGAAGGTACTGGGGTGGGAGAAGAGCAGGGTCTCGCACCATCTGTCACGCATGGCGAAGCGCGGTCTCGTCGAGCGTGAGGATTGCGCCGACGACGGACGGGGGGCGTATGTCATCATCACCGCCCCCGGCCGTGCGGCCATCGAGGCGGCCGCCCCACACCATGTCGAAGACGTCCGGCGGCTGTTCCTGGACCACCTCACACCCGGCCAGACCGCCCTGCTGGCGGAGATCACCGACACGGTCATCGAGCGCATCGGGACGCCGTAGCGCCGCAGCGCCGTAGGGCCGTAGGCGGGCCGTTCCGGTACTCGGTGGTCCGGTCCGTCGGACGTCACCGCACATCCAGCCGCCGCAGCCGCCGGCCAGGTGGCGACTGTGACCGTCGCCCCGTGGCTGTCCTGGCCAGGATAAGCGGACGGACATCGGGCGAACCGAGCAGGCTGCTCACTGACCTTGACGTGCCCGGGCCGGACGAGGACGGGCCGGACGAGGACGGCGACAGCTGACAGGGCTGACGCGACGGTCCGTCGGGGTTCGGCTCAGCGTCCGGCGTCGGTCGGGACGGTCGCATTGGCTGGGGTGCCGTGCAGCCCCAGGCGCAGGTGCTCGACGTGGTAGAGGGCTTGGTCGAGAAGTTCGGCGACGTGGTTGTCGTAGAGCGAGTAGACGATGGAGCGGCCCTGCCGCTCGCCGGTGACCAGGCCGAGGTTGCGCAGGAGGCGGAGCTGGTGGGAGCAGGCGGAGGCTTCCATGCCGACGGCTTCGGCGAGCTCTCCGACCGAGCAGGGGCCTTCCTGGAGGTGGGCCAGGATGTAGAGCCGGGAGGGTGTGGCGAGGGCCTGGAGGGTGGCGGCCACGTCGGCGGTGCCGACCGCGTCGAGGCGTTCGCGGGTGCTGGCGCTGGCGCCGCTGGTGGTGGTGTCGCGTCCGTGGCCCATGGCCTCATCCTACTGTTGACACCTGAAGACCTGTTCAGATGTTCCTGTGCGGTGGAGGTGTCGCCCCCTCCCGCCCGTGAAGGGTTGTTCTGTCGTGTCTTCCGTCCTGGACCAGCAGCGGTCCGCGCCGCCTGCCAGGGCCGCGCGTCCGGTACTCCCCCGGCGCCCTACGCGCCTGCTCGCCCTGCCGGTCCACCTGCTGGACGGCCCGGTGTGGCTGTGGGGCGCCCTGTTCGCCGCCACTTAGAGGTCATCTCATTTGGCGGGTCTGCGGCAGCAGATGAGGGTGCGGGGGCCTGGCTCGTGAAGGCGAGGAAGCGTTCGGCCTTGCGTTCGTCGCGGCGGTGGAGTCGGCGGTAGCCGGCGAACCAGTCATGGTCGTTCTATGGTCCAGCGCTGGCGTCCGAGCCGCTGCGCGGACTCGATTCCCCTGCGGGCGATGCGGTGGCGGATGCCACGCTGGCGCAACCTCGCGGGCGCACCTTCTGGTGCTGCCGTACATCGTCGCCCGGGACGCGACCGGAAGTCAGGCCGGAGGCGGACCGGGCCGCGGCCGGTACTCGGCACCTCGGTGCAGGGTGACTGCCGACGGCCCGCCACGGTGGCCATGGACGGAGCGCGGGCCCGGTCAGAACACGTCGGTGGTCCACAGGAGGTGCATATCCCATGCGATGTCCAGGGATTCCTTCGCTCCCTGGTACCACGCACGTTGCGCGGTGTCGTCCGGCACGGTGTGAAGGGCCGCGAGCACATCGGCCGGCATCCATGCTCCACCCCAGTGGCCCAGCCAGGTCCCAGGCGTCTCGGCGGGTTCCGGGGTCCGCGGTATGGCGTAGCCCTCGCTCCGGAGAATCTCCAGAGCGGTATCCCGTTGATTCCTCATCAGATGCTGCGGGGAGAAGATCCCGTAGGCATCCAGACTGATTCTGCTCCCGTTCAGGTAGGCTTCCCATGCCGCCTCCGCCGTGGGCTGATCGCGCCAATCGACCACGGGGATCTCCACGGAGGGCCGCGCCGCCCACGGGCCGCCGGTACTCGCGCGCACCGCCTGCGGTGCGGATCCCACCACGACGAATGCGAGCTCGTGGCACGGGACAGGGAGCTCGATGCTCTGTCCCGTCCCGCTGTCCCAGCTGGTCGTCATTCCCGCCGCGATCCGGACGATGTACTCGCCATCGTCAAGCCCTTCTTGCGCGTCGAACAGAGCGCCCTCGCGTATCTCGGCCGGCACGCCGTCCCAGTTGAAGAACCTCCGGATCGGAGGGCCCCCCGTCGCAGAAACGATCTCGAAGTCGTAGTCGCGCGGGCTGCCCAGGTCGCGGCCGAGTGCGTAGGACGAAACCCGACAGGCAATACCGTCTTCCACCACGTACGTCTTCCGGGCCAGACCGCAGGTGATGAACTTGCGACCCTCAGACGTAGGAACTCTCACCTCCAAGCGCGTCTGCATCAGGTGCAGGCCGTCCTGAGACAGCGTCTCCACCCAGTCGGTGTGGATCCTCCCGTTGGTCATGCTGCTCTCCCTGCCGTTCGGTGCGAGTGGATTCGATGCCCGGCCGCGGGCAGGGCCCGATGCCGCCCGGCCCGGAGGTGGGCGATCACGGCGTGCCGGACGTCGGTCTCCGGGGTGAGGGACAACGCGACGGTGGCCTTGCCGCTGCTCAAGGCACATCTACGGGCTCGTAGAGCACGTCAGTTCTGAGTATTGTTTTCGTACCCTCAAGAAGCGGGGCCGAGTCGTGAAGCGTCCGATGCCAGAAGAGGAGCGCATCGCCCGGTTCGGGGTGGTGGGCACTCAATATTTCCTCAGGCTTCGCGAGCCGCGGCCAGTCAGAGAAGTCACGTTGCGCAAAGGGAAGATCGTTCTGTTTATCGGCGATGAACCGCGTTTCTCCGCCCACGGCCTCATAAGACAGGTAGACGACGACCGTCAGGAGCGTGCGCCTTCCGTCGGGGGCGAAATAGGGCGAATCGTAGTGCGGGACAATGAATCCGCCGCGTTCGTACGTGATGAAGCGCATACGCGGATTGACGGCCGCCGGCCTCCAGGGCCTTCCGTCCGAATCCGTCGGATCGTCCGATCCCACTTCAAGCGATAGAAGCGTCCGCAGCCTGCGGTAAAATTCTGCCGCCAGGGATGTGGATTCGGCCGTGGCGCGGAGATGAGCGACCGGATCTCCCTCTGCATAGTTGGCGGCAATGCCGTCTCGGCCCACCGGGGCAAAGCACTGGGCGGCCAGTTCGGCCGCGAATGTCTCCACTTCGGCCGGAGTGAGGAAATGGCGAATCACCTTGGCGTTGGCCTTTGGGATCTCCGATTCGATCGGGGTCCATGAGTCATCGGCAGATATTCGGCTCAACGCTTCTTCGGAGAGCTCAAAGGGATTTACCGGCATTTCGAACATGATCACTTCTCCGTGCTGAGGCCGTCGTCGATCCCAACGTGACCGTGGACCCCACAGCCCGGAACGGCCGCGGGCAGCGCATTGAGGTGGACGGCGGGACCGCGGGCCACGTACTCGTGCGCTTCGAGTCCGTGGAGCGACTCGAAGCCCCTGGAGTCAATGCCTGCAGGGAGCGGGGACCACTGGGCGATTATCGTCACGATGACGATATTAGGTCGGGGTGAGCCCGCAAAGCAAGCAGGACGTACCCAACGCGGCGGAGAGGGCCGGGAGACGGGGCGGGGACCGGCTCAGGGGACTACCGAGGCGAGGTAGTCCCACGCGGCGCTGGGCTGCTCCGTACCGCAGCGGCTGACGCCATCGAGGGCGTCGACCTTGCCGGGCACCGACCGGGTGCGAGTTCCCTCCGCGGGCGCCCATCGCGCGCTAGGGTCGTAATGCCCGCAGGGCCACGGGAGTTGAAAGAGGCGTCATGCTGGACGAGTTGGCATCGGCGGCAGCGGCGGCGGGCGGATCTGCAGTGGTCCAGGCAGCGGGGACTGACCTGTGGAACGGTTTTCGGGGCCGGGTCGCCGAGTGGTTCGGGCGTGGGGACGCGGTGCGGGAGAGCCGTGAGCTGGAGCGGCTGGACCGCAGCGCGTCCGAACTGTCGAGGCCCCGAACGCCTCGCCGCCAAGCTCCGCGCCTACGCACGGCTCCACTAGTACAGCCCCGTGCCGGTCGGCCGGCGCCGCGCCGTGGAGGCGACCCCAGAGGAATGGCGACGGCACTACCCGCTCTTCCCACGGCTGCTGTTCATCCTGGACGGCACCCCCCGGCATCGACAACCGTGTGCGTGCACTGCACGCGGCCGACGTCGACCTCGCGGTCTCCCTGTTCCTGCGGGAGGTGACGGTGTTGGCCGCACCGATGACCGACCTCCTCCAGCACGGACCCGGCGCAGCCGTGTGGCGCCCGGTACGGGACCCCGACCGCCGGGTTGGCTGGATGGAACAGCTAGTGCCGTAGACGGAGCGAAGCAGACGATTGCGCAGCGCTTGGTGGTCTGCGCAATGCCCCCGACCACCGCAGGTCACCGCGTTGCGCAGCCATTGCGCAGACGCCCGAACACACATGCCCCGCCACCGCCTCGCCGACTGAGCAGGAGAGCCGACTGAGCACGGTCGGCGCACCACGCCGGTCCTGCGCAATCGGCGACAGAACCGATTACGCAACCGCCCAGCCGGTAGAGGAGGAGCACGTACGGAGGGTGAAGCCAAGTCCGTTGGTTGGGGTGCTCTGCCAGTGCTTGGCCGCGGATGCTGGGTCAGCGTTTGACGCGATTGCGGACGGCGAGGACGGCCAGGCCCAGGAGGACAGGTTCGGTCAGGCGGGACGCCATTTCGATGTAGGTGCCAGTGGTGGTCAGGTCCTGGCCGGAGGAGCGGAACACCACGGAGTTGAGAGTGACGTTCAAGGCTTTCTCGAAACGCTCGCCGCTGAACCGATTGCCCGTGGGGTTCTGAGGGTCGGCCTTGTCGATCTCGAAGGTTGACCTTGCCTCCGCCAGGCGGAACGACGCCGGTCGCTTCCTGCTTCGGGGCGCCGTTGGGGAGTCCGAGGCCCATCAGCAGCACGATGGTGACGAGCATGGCGGCGCCGAGCCAGCCCAACGCCCGGGAGGCGCGCAGGCCGTAGCCGGAGAGCATCCAGTAGCCGTGCAGCAGCCCGCGTTCGGCCAGGGTGGTGTCGGCGCTTTCGTGGCGGCGCACCTCCATCTCGCCGTAGTAGAAGTCCGCCGCCCCCGGTTCGTTCTTACCGTCCTCGAACGCCTTACGCAGCGCCCGGTACACCGGTGCCAGCTGCGCCGGCCCGACCTGCCCGGCGCCGAACACCGCCACGTTCCAGCCCCGCACGGCTGTCGGCTGCCTCGCACGCCAGTGATGCTCTTCGGCAAGGATGCAACGGTGGGTGAACCAAGTGGGGAGTCTGCGCCGCCAATGCGTGCCAACGCCCGCACCGGCCCCTGCTGCCGGGCGAGGAAGCCGACAATGCCGCCCACCGCAAGGTGCGTGCACGGGTGGAGCATGTGATCGGCCGGATGAAGAAGGCGACGGCCTTCATCACGCGGTCCAGGCCGTCGCCCACATGCACAACCTCGCGCTCGCATCATGACCAGAAGTCCGCGATCACGGGCCCTGACCTGCCCGAACACGGCCTTGTGCAACACCCTTTAGGGCGTGTGTCGGAAGTGCTCTAGGTTGGCTGACGTGAGTGCGCGGGGGCGGGGCTACAGATATGTCGGACCGATCGAGCTGAAGACTGCGGTCCGGCCTGGCGACGGCGGGTGCCGGATCACCTCGGCTGCTGACTTCGGTAGCTGGATTGCCGTGCGATCGGCGGCGGAGCTGGCCGAGCCGTTCACCTTCGTGGTCGATATGGACGGCGCGCTTCGAATGGCGCCGCGACGAAGCGAGCACGTGGCCTGCGCCAGCGGAGACATGGTTCTGAGTGCTGGCGAGATCAGCTTCATGCGCCAGGCAGACCGATGGGCCGTGAGCGAGGTCAGCAACCAGTCCACCGGGTACTGCCCGGACATCAGTTCCTGGTCGGAGGTGGCCCGTGCCCTGGACGACTTGGAGCTCGGGCGACCCTCCGGCTTCACCCACGAGGTCGTCTTCCGTCGCTGCCCCGACTGCCAGGAACACAACATCGTGCGCGAAGACGACTTCGTCTGCGTCTTCTGCGGCAGCGATCTGCCCGCAGCGTGGAACGTGGACCCCACCGCGTGACAGCCCGAGAGTCACAGCCACTCGTTGATGGCAGCGACGAGGACGGTCGCCTCGTAACGGACCGCCACTTCGGCGAAATCCCCCATTACCCGCCTCTGCTCTCGCGGCCGCGCGAAAGACGACGACGCAGTCGGTGAAGAACTGGGAGAACGGCCGCAGCGAACCGCGTCCGCCGCGACTCCAGGCCTACCCGGCTGTTGAGGGATGGGCGGCGAAGCATCCTCCCGTCACCCTGAAGAAGGTGACGGGCCAGAACTACCGCCCGCGGTGCCGGACGATGGCGGCGAGCGCAGGCAGCTGAGCCCGGATCTGTTCCTGCCGTCCCGCCGCGCGGCGGCCGAGGGAGTTCGGGGAGGCTGTGCGCGCTCTGGGTCCGCTTCGCGTGCACGCCCGCTGATGGCGCTGTTGCTGCCGGTGGCGGCCTGGACGCACCTCTTCGGCGGGCTGCTCCTGCCCGGGCCGGAGCCTGGCCCGCACGACCTGGTCGTCGTGCAGCACAACGTCAGCGACGAGAACACCGACCCGGCGGGCACGGCCCGCGCCCTGGCTGACGCCGAGCCCGACCTCATCGCGTTGGAGGAACTCGTGCCCCCGGCGCTGGCGGTGTACGAGAAGACCTTCGCTCCAAACTACCCGTACCACGCCGTCCGGGGCACCGTCGGACTCTGGTCGAAGCACCCGCTGACCGGTACCCGGGTGATGGACATCAAACCGCAAGGAATCGCAGCGACCTGGAGTCGCGGGCTGCGGACTGTGGTCCACACGCCGCACGGCGATATCGCGGCGTACGTCGCGCACCTGCCCTCGGTCCGCATCCGGGCGAGCGGCCTTGCCTCCTCCCGGCGCGACGAGAGCGCCCGCCTGCTGGGCAAGGCCATCGCCGCCGAGAAGCTGCAAACGGCCCTCCTGCTCGGCGATCTCAACGGCACCGTCAACGACCGTGGGCTGGCCCCGCTGACCTCACGGATGAACACAGCGGAGCAGGGCTTCGCGTTCAGCTTCCCCGCCGCCTTCCCCATGGCCCGCATCGACCAGGTCATGGCCCGCTCAGCGACCGTCGACCACATCCGCACCCTGCCCGCTACCCGCAGCGACCACCTGCCGGTCATGGCTCGGATCACCCTGGGCTGAACCAGTGAGCCATTTCAGCGTGACCACCGATCAGGTGACGGCTTCGGCGCCCTTGGCGATAAGCACTCGTCCGAGGAGACAGTCAGTTGAAAGCATCAGTCATGCAGTCCACCCAACAGTCGGCGGCATCAAAGCGCTGGCGGAGGGCAGCAGCTGCCTCTTCGTGCTCCACGAAGTGCCCGTAGTGCTGGCACGCCAACGTGGTCACGTCCCCGACCGTGACGATGGCCGGTTCGCCGCGTGCCGCCCGGCGGCGTGCATCGGTGATCGCCATGTCCGCAGAACGCAGCAGGCTTCTGGAACGGTCCTGGATCACGGCCGCCTGGGCCCGTTTCACCGAGAGGGGGCGCAGGACACGTCCCCTCCAGACGTAGCCGGCGGCGACAAGGATGAGACCGAGCGCTACGAACAGGAGTCCGCCGAGGGCGTGAGGTCGCATCTATCCAGTCTTCACCACTCGCGTGGTGATCGTCATGCCCGCGCCGACATGACGCTGCCGATTTTCGGAGCGCCTTGGTGTCAGTGATCCTTTCAGCACGGTCACCGATCGGGAGGCACCGCCGGGATGCACCACGCACGAGGCTCCCGTGCCGTTGGGGGAGGTGTTCGAAGTCTCAACCCACAGGCACAGGAGCCTTGTTGGTTCCCTGTTCTGCCGCACTCGACCTGCCCCACGCCCTGGTCGAGTGAGTCTCGATGATGCAGTCAAGCCGATTGGGTGGCTGGTGGGGTGAGCGTGAAGTGCCGCTTGTCACGGAGCATGGCCCATTAGACGTCGACTCGACGGCGTGCGAGGGCGAGCAGGGCCTGGGTGTGGATCAGTCCTTCGGCGCGTTTCTTGAGGTAGTAGTCCCGAGAGGGGCCTGGGCGCATCATGGCGGTTTGGGCGGCCATGTAGAAGACGTGTCGCAGGCGGCGGTGGTAGCGCTTGGGGGCGGTGGTGGTTGCCGGTCCGGCGGCCGGAGTCGCGTGACACGGGGGCCAGTCCCGCGTGGGCGGCCAGGCGGCCGGCGTCTGCGTAGCTGGACAGGTCTCCGACGATGGCGAGGAACTCGGCCCCGAGGATGGGGCCCATGCCAGGGAGAGATTCGATGAATTCGGCGCGCTCGTCAAGGCGGAAGGCTTCGCGGATCTCCCGGTCGGTGTCTTTGATCCATTCGTCGAGCATGAGGAGCTGGTGGGCGAGGTCGCACACGAGTTTGGCGGGTCGCATTTCGCCCGGCAGAGCGGTCACCTGGGTTCGGGCTGCTTCGAGCCCGCGGGCGGCGACGTCGGCTGCACTGCGGACCGCACGTCGTGCCAGCCAGTCCGCGAGCTGTTTGGCACCGGCTCGCTGAAGGGCCGCCGGGGTCTGGTACTCGGTCAGCATGACGACCGGCCCCTTGGCCGCTGAGTAGTCGAAGGCCCGCTCCAGAGCGGGGCAGATGCCTACCAGGGCATCGCGTAGGCGGTTGATCAGTCGCACCCGGTCGGCGATCAGATCGGCTCGATGCGCGGTGAGTAACTGGAGATCAGCCACGGTCTCGTTCGGCAGGCTCAGGGGTGTGAAGTCCCGGCGCATGCGCGCGGTGTCGGCGATGACCAGGGCGTCCTTGGCTTCGGTCTTCCCTTCGCCGCGGTAGGCGCCGGATATTCGGTTGACCGTGCGTCCAGGCACGTACACCACGCTTTGGCCGTTGGCGATCAACAATGCAAGCAGCAAGGTTGAGGCCCGGCCGCAGATGTCGACCGCCCATCGCACCTCGTTGGTCATCTCGCACGCTGTGACGATCAGGTCCAGGATCTCGTCTTCGCCGTTGACAACCTTCCTCGAAAGCACCTTCTCTCCCGTGGCGTTGACTCCGACAGCCCAGTGATGGGCCTTGCCGGCGTCGATGCCGACCCATACTTGCTCATGACGTTCCGTCACCGTCGTTGCGCCGTTCCCAAGGAAGCAGCACTTTCAGGGTCCGGGGACACTCCGCCGCCAAGCCCTTAAACAGCGATATCCGCAGTTCTCAATCAGCAGCCGGAGCGTCCCGGAGGACCGGGCAGCCACTCACGCGGAGCCATCAACGGCAGGTCACCATCAGCTACACCCAGTCCTCCCGGACCACCACCATTCTTAAGGGGTCACGATGCTCATCGTCACCCGTGAGGGTGACCGCCGCTGCAAGCTCCCACCGCGCCAGCGGGCGCTGGTCGCCTTGGTGTATCTGCGCAAGCACGACACCCTCGCGCAGAGGCCGGTGCTCATTCGATCCCGAGGGGTTCGATGCCCAGATCCTCACGCATGCGGCGGCGCATCTCGGCCATGGCCGTGCGGCGCTGTCGGATGAAGGCCGTGTCCTCGGCGGAGCCGACGGCCACCCCGCGGGCGTAGGCGTCGCGCATCCGCCGCAGGCTGTGAAACGCCTCGTTGCCGGCCGCAACGACGAGCGGCGGACCCACGAGCCAGAGCCGTTCGCTCGCCGTGTGCAATCCGGTCCCGCGGAAGGCTTCCCGCACCGCCGCGTCACGCGACGAGTCGGACATGTGATCGCCCAGAGCGACAGCCCGTATCTCCTCCCCCGCGTCTTTCAGGGCGGAGGCGTACTCGGTGTACGCGGTGCGTCGCACTTCCAGGGCGTGTCGTGCTTCCTCGCGCCGCCACCTGTTGCGATCGGCGATCAGGGTGGCGGCGATACCGATAGCGGCACCTGCCAGCGTGGAGAGCAGAGGCATCCAGTCCATGTGCCGCATGCTGTCTCAACCGCCGCTGCGACACCAGCGGCTCTCAGTTCCCGGCCTGGCCGTCATTGGTCGCCCGCGATCCGACGATGTCAGTGGCGGCTGCGATGCTGGCGGCATGATCCCTTGGAACCTGATGGCCATCGACAAAGCGCTGCGAGCCAGTTGGGCCGCCGACACCTGTTCCCCGGACGACGTCGCTCGCGCCGCGTGGCAGTCCGGCAACCCGGCGTGGGGTCACTGTGACATCACGGCTTTGATCGTCCACGACATCTTCGGCGGCGACCTCACCGTCGGGGAGGTCCACTGCAGCGGGGAGCAGCACGGATTCCACTGGTGGAATCGACTGCCCAGTGGTGTGGAGCTCGATCTGACCCGCGAGCAGTTCCGAGAGGGCCAGACCATCACCGCAGTCCGTGTCGTCAAACGCCCGCCTGGGCGTCTGCCCCGGCGCTGGGAGGAGTACCTCCTCCTGCGTGAGCGCGTCATCAAGCACCTCGGTCATCTGCCAGAGCCTGCCGTCTGACCGGCGGGATCGTCCTTCAGCAGCGGTTTTCCGATCGCCGTGCTCCGCGGCGCAGGGAGACGACTCACCCGGCCGGCCCCAGCAGCCGGCTGGACGTGGTACGGGAGCGGGGCGGCGACGGGCGGCGAATCGGCCGTCCATGGTGCCTGCCGCTCGCCGAGCGGGTGCTGTTGGCCGCTGTCCACTCCTGCACGCTCGTTTGACGGACCGCGCGTGAAACGCGATCGCCGCGACGCGTGGTCAGGCAGAGGTGAACGTTTCCTCGGGGGCGTCGTCGAGGACGAATCCGTTGTCGAGGCGGACGCGGACCGTGACGCGGAACATCCGTCGCTGGTAGGCGACCCACTGCTCTTCCAAGGCCCCGACCTGCTCCTCCAGTTGCCTTCTGCTCTCCGGCGGCATCTGGTGGCCGAAGTCGTCGAGGAGCGACTTGAGGCGCAGATACTCACGGACCTCGTGGCTCTGCTGCCGGTGGTGCTCGTCCACACGCTCGACAGTGCCCTCGATGCCTGCTGCCAGGGCCAAGGAGGCGGCGAAGGCACCCGCCTCCTCCGAGGGCTCCTCGGCCGGGGTCACCGACCCCGCCAACCGGAGATCCGTCGCCAGCCGCACCCGTTGGCCCACGTTCAGCGTCATCGATCCTTCGTCTTCCTCGTCGGTGCGATCCGATAGACGTGGCGTCACCAGGCGTACCGGAGAGGACAGGATTATCCCACCCTGGTCTGCGGTCCCGACACGATCGAAGCCCTCGTCGACCGGCACGCTGCCGACCGACGGAATCGCTAAAACGCATGCTCGCCCAGCTCTGTCACTGCCTGCAGCAACACGACCTGTTCGATGGACAATCGGCGTTTCCTCCCACTGCCGCTGAAGCTCCACCGGCGGCGTAACCAGCCGACAGGGTTTGCATAGGCTTCCGCGCATGGCCAGCCAACCCTTTCCCTACGACCGGTTCCTCGGTGAGTTCCAGGAACTGGCGCATGGTCGCCCCGACGGCCCTGCACTCCGCGACTCGGTCCGCGACCACGCTGCGCCGGACGAGGAGATGCTGGTGCGCTACCTCCGATCAGGAGCGGTCCTTACCGTCACCGGATCATCGGTCCATGACGCCCTGAGCAGCGAGTTCATCGGTGTGTTGGAGCTGCTCACCGACGGCGAGTGGTTCTGGTACTCGGACCTGGCTCACTACGTCGAGCGCTACCACGTCCCGCTGGACGAGAGCTTCGTCGACCACGCACGCGCACACCACTGGACTCCACCCGCGCTTTCCACGGGAGACCTCATCCGGATCGGCGACACGTTGGAGGCACTCGATGCCGAAGACCCTGAAGGTGCATAGGGCCTCGGCTGGCCGCCCCCCAACCTCTAGGCCTTGACCGGTGCGGCCGACCTGGCGGCCTGCTCGATCTTCGCGCAGTAGGCCGCGCGGGCTTCCTCGTCGATCTCCTCCTCGTGTTCGGCGCGTACCCCGGTCCGGCCGTCGAGGCCCTCGCGCAGGATGTCGGCGTGCCCGGCATGGCGGATGGACTCGCCGAGGACATGGACCATGACGGCGAACAGGTTCGTGTTGGGACAAGGCTCCGGCCACCACGGCACGTGGCCGGGGGCGTCGAGGGAAAGCTCGTTGATCGTCGCGTCCGAGTGTTCCCACGTGCGCCGGTAGAACCCGATGATCTGGTCGCGGGTCTCGTCCTCGGTCGCCCACAGGTCGTTGCCGTTGTAGTCCTGCCACCGGGGCAGCGGTTCCGGGGAAGGGCGGTCGAAGACCTCGCCGAAGTACCTGGCCTCGACGGTGGCCACGTGTTTGACCAGGCCGAGGAGGTTGGTCCCGGTCGCTGTCAAAGGCCGGCGGGCGTCGTATTCGGACAAGCCGTCGAGTTTCCAGAGCAGCGCCTGGCGGTCCCGCCGCAGTCTCCCGTGCAGGTTGCCTTTCGCGAATTCATCGATCATGCGGCATGAGCCTGCCATGGGCTGCTCGTGGCCTCAAGATCCTTACGTGGTCCGCAACGACCGGCATGGCCCGAAGCCTTGCCATCGCCGCTGCCCTGACCTGTTACAAGAAGCGGGAGGGCACACGCACCCGCGTGTGCCCTCGGCGAGGAGGAGGATCAGATTGTCGCCCCGCGGCTCCGCTTCAACCAGCGGGCCGTCTCCATCACGGTCACAGCGAGGTTGCACAAACCGCATATCAGCGGCGCAAGTTGCAGGAGGTTCTGCATGGCCGTTCCTATTCTGTCGGCTGTCGGCTGTCGGCTGTCGGCTGTCGGCCCGGATCGGACCGCGTCAGCGAGACTGGATGAAGGCAACGGTGTCCGGCAGCAAGAGCGGACAGGCCCGGACGACTCTCCGGCCTTCTGACGAGCGTTGTGCAGTCGGACGGGGTACGTATCCGGCATTCTCTACTCGCCGTCTGATGTCCGGTGGTCTCCGGCGGAGCGGGGCGGACAGTCCTCAAGGAGGCGTCGATCTTGGCTGAACGAGCAGACGGGGCTGTGCCAGATCCAGCACGCCTGCACACTGTCGTCGAGTGGGCAGCGGCAATGAACCGGCTGCGGTGTGGTCGCTCGTTCGGCGAATTGGACAAGGCTGCGCGTCGCCTTCCTCTCTCGCTCGGTGGTCCGCGGCGGCTTCCTTCCAGCACACTCAGCGACCTGTTGAAAGGCCGGACCTCACGGCAGACCTTGGAGATCTACCTGGCGGTGTGTGGGGTGCCTCGGGTCGAGACGTCCGCGTGGCTGTCCGCGTGGGGCCGAATCCATACGGATGTCCCACCTCGGCGCAACGCGATGCGGGTGCGGGATACTCAACCGCGCCATCTCGGGGTGCACGCTGCGATCGAGGTCGACGGCGCCGCAGGGGCTGTGTGCGAGTACGTTCTGCGCGACGCGGATCTCTCGACGCACGGCGTACGCGCGAAGCTCACCGCGGCGTCGCAGTCAGGCGGATTCATCCTGTTGGTGGGGGCTTCTTCGGTCGGCAAGACCCGTTCGGCCTTCGAGGCCCTCCAGGCTGTGCTGGCGGACTGGTGGCTGGTGCATCCTGTGAGTACGGCGGAAATCGACGCACTGGCCGAAGATCCTCCGCAGCAGACCGTGATCTGGCTCGATGAACTGCAGCGCTATCTTGATGGATTGTCATTGGTGACCGTCCGTTCGCTGCTCCAGAGAGCGTCACACCCCGTCGTGTTGATAGCGACGCTCTGGCCGGACCGCTACAGCGCCTATATGCGATCCCCCGTACACGATCATCCCGACCTGACGAGCGTGCAGCGCGAGATTCTGCAGCTCGCGGAAGTCGTTCATATCAGCGAGACCTTCACCGCCTCGGAAACGGCCAGGGCCGAGCAGTTGGCCCGCAACGACCCCCGCATCCACGCAGCCCTTCTGGCTTCGTCGGAATATGGTCTCCCCCAGACCATTGCGGCCGTTCCGATGCTCGTGCGGCGCTGGGAGAACGCGGATCCCTACGCTCGCGCCCTACTCTGTGCTGCTGTCGACGCCACCCGGCTGGGGTTCCGCAGTGTGCTGACGGCTCCACTCCTGTCTGCTGCGGCACCTGGATACTGCCAGGCCAAAGACAGGGCCGCGGCTCCGCCGAACTGGTTCGAACGTTCCCTGGCCTACGCCACTCAGTTGCTCCACGGAGCGACGGCTGCACTCGTGCCCGTAGCCGTCGACGGCTTGAGCATGGGCCGCGTGGACGGTTACGTCCTGGCCGACTTTCTCCTGCAGCACCTCACCGTGCGGAGACGTACGGTCAGACCGCCCGCCTCGTTGTGGGACGCGGTCTTGGACCATGTCAGGGATCCTGCGGACGTGCGCCGACTTGCGGACAGTGCCGAGAACCGGCTGCTCTACCAGTACGCGGAGCGCTTGCTGAAGCGCGCAGTCGAGGTGAAAGCCCCGGATCCTGCCTCGGGCCGTCACAACGCCGCCTGGCGCCTGGCCGCACTGCACTTCGAACAGGGACGCTTCGAGGAGCTGCGAGAGCGGGCGGAAAACTCGGACCATGATGCTGCCGCCTGGGCGGCAAGGGGTCTGGCTCAGCGCGGAGAGATCTCAGAGGCCGTGGCCGTTCTGCGCAGCCATGCGGACAGCGCCGACGTGCACACACTGTGGCTCACAGCGGAAGATCTCATCTCTCAAGGAGAGCATCAGGACGCGATGTCCGTCCTGCGCGTCTATACCGGGGAGGACGACCTCTACCCGGTATGGCGCCTGGCGGAGCTACTCGCCGACGAGGACGAGGAACTCGAACTGCGAACCCTGGCCGGCACCCATGCTTCAGCCAAATGGCACCTGGCGCGCCTGCTCTCTCGTCGGCAAGACCGCAGCCGGCTAACCGCCCTCGCAGAGCGAGACGACGCCTCCGCACGCTGGTGGCTCACGGAACTGGATTCTGATGGACAGCCCACCCCCACTCTGCGCGCTCTCCTCGGCACAGCCCCGCGACAGGCCATTCGACGCTACGCCCAGCTGCTCGCCGAGACGGGACGTATCGACGAACTGCAGCGACGTGCGGACGCGGGTGAGGCCACGATGAGCGAAGTGCTGTCCGGTGTTCTTGCGCGTCAGGGCGACGTGGAGGCACTGCGCCGTCGGGCCGAGGGCGACCTCGACATGCTGGCCCGTTTGGCCGATCTCTACCGAGACAGAGGCGAGGTGGAGCAGCTACGGGAACTGGCCGACGGGACCGACGGCCTCAAAACATCCATTGCCGGCAGCAGACTCGCCGAACTGCTTGTGGACCTGGGCCTTGAACAGGAGCTGCGCGCCCGGGTCGATGCCGGCGATTTCCACGCAGCCCGCGAACTGGCTCATCTCCTTGAACTGCAAGGCCGGTCCGAGGAAGCCGCCGGACTGCGGCGATACGGCCTGCACGCAGACGGCGCACCCGTATCCGCGCCCTGAACGCTCCCGTCCGGGCCGGGACGCTGCCCGCCCACCACCTGGACTTGACAAGAGGGCACTCAAGTTTTATCCCTGCTTATAGGCAGGTTGGTCCGAAATCGCAGCTCACAGCGGTCGAGGAGGTGGCCTGGATGGAGGTGCCGGACCTGTATGCGGTGCCGGGGACGGAGCCCTCGGCCACCGTCGGGGTGATCGTCTCCGCCTACCGGCGTGAGGTGCGGGAGCTGCGTCCCGACACCCGGGTGGGTGCCGTCACGGCGGAACGGACCGTTCAGCTGCGCTCGGCGGACGAGACGCTGCGCGATCCCGCGCGGCGCGGCCCACGACCAGACGGCGTGCGACTGGAAGCACCTCAGCCCGGTCGAGTCTCCCCTGGTTCCGGCACTTCCGCCGGCTCCGGCACTTCCGCGGCCGCCCCGCAGGTTCGTCGTCGGGCTCGGCACCACGGCCCCCGAACCGCCATTGCGCGCGGTCCGGTCCGAGGAGACCCCCGCAGGTGAACGAGGCCCTGGCAGGCAGGGCAGGGACGAGGAGGGAGATTCAGATGGCGCGTCCGGTCGGTATCGACCTCGGTACGACGAACTCGGTGGTCTCGGTCCTGGAGGGCGGCGAGCCCACCGTCATCACCAACACGGAGGGAGCACGGACCACGCCGTCCGTCGTGGCCTTCGCCAAGAACGCAGAGGTTCTCGTGGGCGAGGTCGCCAAGCGGCAGGCGGTCACCAACGTGGAACGCACCGCGCGCTCGGTCAAGCGGCACGCGGGCGACCGCGCGTGGAGGTTCCCGGATCACGGTGACATCGACGGCAAGCGGTACACCGCCCAGGAGATCTCCGCGCGGGTGCTGCAGAAGCTGAAGCGGGACGCCGAGGCGTACCTCGGGGAGGACGTCACCGACGCCGTCGTCACCGTACCGGCCTACTTCGACGACGCGCAGCGTCAGGCGACGAAGGAGGCCGGTGAGATCGCCGGCCTGAACGTCCTGCGGATCATCAACGAGCCGACGGCTGCGGCACTGGCCTACGGGCTGGACAAGGAGAACGACCAGACAGTCCTCGTCTTCGACCTGGGCGGCGGCACCTTCGACGTGTCGTTGCTGGAGATGGGAGAGGGCGTCATCGAGGTGAAGGCCACCAACGGTGACACGCACCTCGGAGGGGACGACTGGGACCAGCGGATCGTGGACCACCTGGTCACCCAGCTCAAGAACGGCTACGGGGTCGACCTGTCCAAGGACAAGATGGCCGTTCAGCGGCTGCGCGAGGCGGCGGAGAAGGCGAAGATCGAGCTTTCCAGCTCCTCGGAGACCAACATCAACCTGCCCTATATCACCGCCTCCGCCGAGGGCCCGCTGCACCTGGACGAGAAGCTCACGCGCGCCCAGTTCCAGCAGCTGACGGCCGACCTGCTGGAGCGCTGCAAGGGGCCGTTCCACAGCGCGATCAAGGATGCCGGGATCAAGGTGTCCGACATCGACCACGTGATCCTCGTGGGTGGTTCGACGCGGATGCCGGCGGTGACCGACCTGGTCAGGGAGCTGACCGGCAAGGACCCGCACAGGGGCGTGAACCCGGACGAGGTCGTCGCCGTCGGCGCCAGCCTGCAGGCCGGTGTGCTCAAGGGTGAGGTCAAGGACGTCCTGCTCCTCGACGTGACCCCGCTGTCCCTGGGCATCGAGACCAAGGGCGGCATCATGACCAAGCTGATCGAGCGCAACACGACGATCCCGACGAAGCGTTCGGAGATCTTCACGACGGCCGAGGACAACCAGNATCGAGACCAAGGGCGGCATCATGACCAAGCTGATCGAGCGCAACACGACGATCCCGACGAAGCGTTCGGAGATCTTCACGACGGCCGAGGACAACCAGCCGTCGGTGCAGATCCAGGTCTACCAGGGCGAGCGCGAGATCGCGGCCTACAACAAGAAGCTCGGCATGTTCGAGCTGACCGGTCTGCCGCCGGCGCCGCGTGGCGTCCCGCAGATCGAGGTCGCCTTCGACATCGACGCCAACGGCATCATGCACGTCTCGGCGAAGGACCTGGGGGAGCTGTCCCGGCTGNCTCGGCATGTTCGAGCTGACCGGTCTGCCGCCGGCGCCGCGTGGCGTCCCGCAGATCGAGGTCGCCTTCGACATCGACGCCAACGGCATCATGCACGTCTCGGCGAAGGACCTGGGCACCGGCAAGGAGCAGAGGATGACCGTCACCGGCGGCTCGGCGCTCCCGAAGAACGACATCGACCGCATGGTGCGGGAGGCGGAGCAGCACGCGGCGGAGGACCGCACGCGCCGGGAGGCAGCGGAGACCCGCAACCAGGCCGAGCAGCTCGTCTACTCGACGGAAAAGCTCATCAAGGACAACCCCGAGAAGATCCCGGCCGACGCCAAGACCGAGACCGAGACGGCGCTGGCCGACCTCAAGGAGAAGCTCAAGGGCGAGGACACCGCGGCGGTCCGCCAGGCCATGGACCGGGCGGTACAGGCGGCACAGAAGATCGGCACGGCACTGTACGAGCAGTCGCGCACAGAGCAGCCCACGGGCGCGCCGGCCCCGGGCGCGCAGGCCCCGGGCGCCCCGGGATCGGACGACGAGGTGGTGGACGCCGAGATCGTCGACGACGAGAAGGGGGAGACGGGCTGACCATGGACAACGGCCGGCCGCAGAACACGGACCGTACCGAGCCGCAGCTCTGCTGCGGAAGCGTATGGAGGCGGAAGAGGCGGAGCACGTGAGTCGGTGGTGTACGCCGGGATGATCTCCAATCGGCCTCACGACCCATGGTCGGCCCAGTAGGCTCTGTAGCCGAGGATGTCGGACAGTCGATTCGGAAAGTCGATAGGGAGACCAGGTGAGAACGGCTCGGGCGTTGGCCACGTTCGATGACGTCGAGCTGGGTGACCATGTGTGCTGGCACACGGATTCAGCCGCCGCGACCCCTGCGGATGTGCTCGCCTATGTGGCTGACGGCGCTCTGTACGGCGACAAGATCGTCGTTGTCGGTTCCGCCGGCACGGCCTCCGGGCTTCCGCGTGAGGCGGTGCCCTCCGCCTCGGTGATCCTCGATTTTCCGCGTGTCGCGAACCCTGACGCCGTCCTGGCCGCGGTACGCCGGGAAGCGCGTACCGCCGTCCGGGAGGGCTACCGTTCGGTGCGCGTACTGACCGAGCCGGTGCCTGCGGCAGCGCCCAGCGGGGCCGAGGAGCTGGTGGCTCACGAGCTCAGGCTCGACGAGTTCGCCTCGGAGAGCAACGCCATCGTGGTGTGCGCCTTCAAGCCGTCCCAGTGGGACGGGCCTACGCTGGAACACGTGGCATGTGTGCACCCGCACGAGATGGGCATACGCGCTGAACGTCCGGCCTTCCGGATGTTCAGCACGGGTGCCGACAGCTGGAGCGTTGACGGAGTGATCGACTCGGAGTGCGCGGACGCGTTCAACGCGGCGGTACGGGCGGCCCTACGAGGCTCCCCCAGCGTGAAACTGCGTTTCGACACCCTGGACATGATCGACGCCGCCGGAATGCACGCGCTCGTCGACGCCGCCCGTCATCTGCCGGAGCGCCGGATCGTCGTGGAAGGCGCCAACGAGACCGTGCGACTGTGCTGGGAACTCGCCGGCTATGCGAGCGCCGGTATGCCGGTGGTGATGGCCGCATGACCGTGATCCTGCCCTCCGAGCCGTCCGACCAGGCCGAGCCTGCGTTCCGCCATGAGCTCTACCCCTATCGGGGTGAGGAGCAGTTCCTGTCCGGAACCCTGAGTTACATCCACGAGGCCATCGAAGGCGGCGAGTCCGTGGTCGTCGCCGTCCCTCTGGACAAGGTGTCGCTGCTGCGCGGTGAACTCGCCGACGAGCCCGCCGTCACGTTCGTCGACACCACGACTCTGGGACCCAACCCCGGCCGTCTCATCGGCGCCTGGGTGGCCTGGATGCAGGAGCGCGGTCAGGGCGACAGGCCGGTACGGGGCATCGGAGAGACTGCCTGGCGCGAGGCCCGCAGCGCCGCACACCTCTCCGAGCTGCAGTATCACGAGTGGCTCTTGAACCGGGCCTTCGCTCGCAGCTCCGCCTGGTCGATGCTGTGTCCCTATGACGACTCCGACGAGGACCAGGGCGCCCTGCGGTCCTTGTCCCGCTGCCACCCCCTGATCCGCCAGGACGGCCACTACGCGCGCAACGAGGCCTACGTCACCGCGGCGGACTATCCCTTCGAGGCCCTGAACGACCCATGCGGCCCCTATCAAGAGCTGAGCTACACGCACGGTGACCTGAACGCCGTCCGCTCGAAGGTCACCCAGTGCTCGTCGGACGCCGGCGTGCCAGAGGATCAGCAAGGGAAGCTGGCCGTCGCCGTCACGGAAATCGCGACCAACAGCATCCGGCACGGCGGAGGCCGCGGCACCCTGCGCACCTGGACCCAGGACGCGACGTTCGTGTGCGAGTTCCGCGACGCCGGCTACATCTCCGACGTGATGGCCGGCCGGACCCGCCCCACCACCGACCAGGTCGGCGGCCGCGGCCTCTGGCTCGCCCACCAGCTCTGCGACCTGGTCGAAATCCGCTCCACCCGAGAGCAGGGCACCACCATCCGCCTCCACACCGACATCCCCCCACACCGCTGACCGACGAGGCCGAGCTATGCGCCATCACCGCCGTCGCGCAGGGAATGAATCATGCTCTGCAGGATCCGGAACGCGCCTGACTGCTCGGTCTCGGTCATGCCGGACAGCATTCTGACCTCGACGGACCGGACCGCAACGGTCGCCTTCTCCAGGCTCTGTCGGCCGCGAGGCGTGAGCCGCGCGGGAAGAGCCTTCCCGACGGGCGCCTCCGCAGGCCTGGTCACGTAACCGTCTCGCTCCAGGGTCTGGAGCAGCACGTTCATCGACTGCCGCGTCACGAACGCGCCACGCGCGAGCTCGGAGTTCGACAGGCCCGGCCGTTGAGCCAGCAGCTCGAGGCAGGAGTAGTGCGTCACGCTCATCCCGAGTGGCCGCAGCACCTCCTCCATCGCCGCGCGCAGGGCGCTCGAAGCCTCCTTCAGCAGGTAGCCCAGTGATTTGTCCAGGTCGACGCCGACACCCTTTTGACTCATGTCAGGATTCTGACATACGTTGAGCCGTGTCAGGAATCTGACACGAAGAGAAGGAGCATCATCATGCCCGCCACCGGCCCCGACTTCATCTCGCTCCAGGCGCGCGACCTCGACGCTTCGCAGGCGTTCTACGAGCAGTACCTCGGTCTCGTCCGCTCACAGGCCGGACCTCCGCACGCCGTCGTCTTCGAGACGAAGCCGATCGCGTTCGCACTGCGCGACGTCGTTCCCGGCACCGATCTCACATCCGTCGCGCAGCCCGGCATCGGCGCCGCGATCTGGCTCCACGCCACCGACGTCCAGGCCATCCACGATGCTCTCGTCGCCGACGGTCACACCATCGTCTCCGCACCGATCGACGGCCCCTTCGGCCGGACGTTCACCTTCGCCGACCCCGACGGCTACCACGTCACTCTCCACGACCGCACCTGACAGGCCGAAGCCACCGCCGATCAACGGCCCCCCGAAGAAAGCCAGTTGCGCCCGGGCGAGACAGTCCGGTCACAGTCGGGCGGGGGATGCGGGCCGCGCTGCGCTTGCCGATCGGTCGGCGCGGCAGCCTGACCGCGCAACCCGGCGACTCGCGCGGTCACAACACGATCCCGGGTGGTCATGTCTACGCTGACGGCGTGACATTGGTGTGGGTGACGGGCAATTCAGGGACTGGCAAGTCCACGGTCTGCGGGGTGTTGCGAGCGCGTGGCCACGTTGCACTCGACGCCGACGAGGACGGCTTCTGCCACTGGATCGACCGAGCCAGTGGCGAGGTTGTGGTGGATCCCCCGGATCCGGTTCCCGGGGGCTGGCTCAACCGCTACGGATGGGCGATCGTCCGAGAGCGCGTGGAGACCCTCGTCGAGGAGTCCCGCGCCCGCATCACGTTCTTGTGCGGGTCGGCGGAGAACGAGGCGGACGTCCGTGATCTTTTCGACCTCATCGTGTGCCTGGTGATCGACGAGGACACCCTCCGCCACCGGCTCGCGACCCGCACCACGAACACCTTCGGCCGGCATCCCGAAGAGCTCGCAGCAGCCCTGAAGTGGAATCCCCGGATGCGAGCGCTCTACGCAAGCCTTGGCGCGACGATCATCGACGCATCCGAGCCGCTGACCGAGGTGGTGGACAGCGTGATCGACGCCGTTCAGGGGCCGACAGGGGCCACCCGATAACCGTCGAGCACCACCGTGCACCTGGGTGAGCCGGCGCCCGGACCGTCGACCAACACAGTGCAACCCGTGTCGGCCGCGATCGGCCGGTAGGGCTCCGACACGCATCGCACGGTGCCGGAAGGAGACCGGCCGCCCTTCAGGAGACGGGCGGTGACGTCACTGTCGGGGTGTCGAGCAGGGGGATGCGGGCCGTGATGCGTTTGCCGACCGACCTCTGCTCGATGACGAGGGTCTCGGCGACGGCCTTCACGATCTCCAGGCCGTGCTGGCCGATCCGGTCGGGATCGGCGGCCCGGGCCGCGGGCACCGTGGGGGCGCTGTCCCACACGACGACGTCCACGGCGCGGGTGCTGATGCGCAGCTCCACCAGGACCGGGCCGGGGGCGTATTTGCAGGCGTTGGTGACCAGTTCGCTGACCACCAGCTGGGTCAGGTCCCTCGTGCGGGCGGGCACCGACAGGCGATGGTCGGCTTCGGCCTGGTCGAGGAAGGCGAGGGCGTGCCGGCGGGCGTCGGCGATGCAGCCGGCGTCACCACCGAGGGCGTAACCGGCGCGGCTCAGGTGTTCATCCGGCTCGGGACGGCCGTCATCGTCGTCGTGGGGTGCCTCGGGCGTCGCCCTCATTCAGTGTTCACGAGCGCGCCACTACCCCCGATCCCGTCTTCCATGCCAGAGGCATTTTATTGGACATGGTCGTCTGGGGGGCATGGGGTCCTGGTGGTGGGGCAGAATCGTCGGTGCACGCCCTGCACCGGGGCAGGCCCCAACGCAGTCGAGGAGACGGTGAGCGACATCGAGCAAGCGGACCGGCCCGATCGGTTCTCCGTCGCACACCGCACCGTCGACGGCGTGCGCGTGGTCACCGTGCAGGGCGAGATCGACCACGACGTCAAAAGCGTCTTCAGCGACGCCCTGCTCCGAGAGGACGGTGGGGCGCGGCCGTCGCGGATCGTGGTGGACCTCGGCGGCGTGACCTTCATGGACTCCAGTGGCATCAACGTCTTCGTCGCCGCCCACCAGGCCGTCAGCGCCGCCGACGGATGGCTGCGCGTCGCCGCCGCCCAGAACCCCGTCCTGCACGTTCTGCAGCTGGTCGGCATCGACGCTCTCATCACCTGCCACCCCACCCTCGAGCAGGCCCTCAACCCCTGAGCGCCCTACTGGGGTCGGCATTCGAGCCTGCTAGGGATCCCTCCATGACCGCGAAGCCGGTCTCGTCACGGCCCGAGGCGTGGCGTCGGCTGACGCGGCTCGGCCGGCCATCAGCCGTTGTCCGGGTGGTGGACGCTGAGGTCGCCGTAGGCCGACAGAACGTCGGCCAGGTCACCGGGTTCGTGCCGCAGGGTGGTGTCCAGGAAGGCGAGAGTGGTCGCGGCGACGACGTGCGGGCCCTCTGTGCGGCCCAGGGAGCCGACTATCGAGGGCACGGGCGGCAGGTACAGGGGGCCGTCCATGAACGTGAGGTGTGCGGCGCCGGGGATGGTGAGCCGGTAGCTCGTCGCGGTGCTGAGCTCGAGAGCCTTGGTGAGGCGCGGTAGGTAGTGCGGGTCGGTTCCCGAGGTGATGGCCTGGGTGAGCGCGAGCGTCGGCTGGTGGAGGGAGGCAGAGGTGGGGCCGTGAGGGTAGCCGTCCATATCCATGACGGCATCGAACCGGTGGTCCTGCCGGGCTGCCTGCAGGGCGGCAGCACCACCCATGGAGTGGCCGGTGACCGCGACTCTGCCGGTGTCCAGGCGTCCGGTCAGCGGGCCGGCGATCTCACCCCGGCCCAGACGGTCCAGCTGGGTGAGGACGAAGCTGAGGTCGGCGGCCCGAACAGCCGTCCAGCCGGCCGCGAGCTTGTCGTCCTCGTCCCGGTCGCCGGTGGAGGCGGTCCTGGTGTGAAGGGTTCGACCGTCGGTGAGGACGACGGCCGCGGAGTCGTACGGGTGGTCGAGGGCGGCGACGAGATAGCCGTGGCTGGCCAGTTCCTCCGCCCAGGCGGTGTTCTGGGTGCGCACTCCGCCCGATCCGGGAGAGAACAGCACGACCGGGAACCGTCCGCCCCCGTCGGCCACCGGGGCGTTGAAAACGGAATGGGTGCGGGCACGTGGGACGCCGTCGACCAGGAAGCCAGGCAGGCCGACCCCGTGGGCGAGGGCGCCGGAGACGGTGCGCGCCTCGTGCTCCGTCCGTCCGAGGTACTGGGCCCGCTGCGTGCCTGCGGGGCTCTTCCGCGCGGGATACCAGAGCTGGACCACGACCGTGCGCCGGTCGTCCGGATCGGCCGTGAAGGTCTCGGGGCGGCGTGGGTCGGTCCACTGCACCACACGCGTGCCGACCGCGAAACGGCCCGACGGCTCGGGGAACACGGGTACGGGAAAGGCCCAGGCGGCCACCGGGCCCGTGGCGATCAGGCCGACGCAGGCCACCGACCCCGGCAACGCCAGCCACCATCGGGCCCGCCACGCCGGCCGTCCGGTACGGCGTCTCAGCAGGGGGAAGAGAGCGAACGGCGACGCGACGGCGGCTCCTGCCAGTACCGGCAGCATCTGCCAGCGGATCCCGACGAAACTCAGCACGATCGCGGACAGCACGGACACCGCCCCCGCCGCGATCGTGACGCCTGGACGGGCAGCGGGAGGAAGCCAGCGTGCCACCACCAACGCGACGGCACCTGGCACGGCAAGAAGCTCCGGAGGGGACATGTACAGCCCCGCGATGATCTCGGTCACCCGGCCATCCTCAGGGCGGGACACGCGACGCCACATCGGTCCCGGGTGGCCATCGCATGCAACCGGAGTCGCAGTTCGAGGCATGTCCCCTCTGCGACCGGAGTCGCATCCAGGCGCCTCGGCTGTGCGACCGGAGTCGCAATCGAGCACGCCTGGTGAACGGCCGCATTGCGACCGCGGAAGGTAATGGGACTCCTCCTGCGGTCGTACATCGGCGTCGTGCCGTCAGACGGTGGACTCATGTGCTGGGTGATCCCGCGGCATACCGTGACAGGGCCGACGTTCACGCCGGGGAGCGCGGGGTGTGCGCTCCCCGTACTCGACTCGGCTCCGGCTGTACCCGGTGGTGGTGGCCCCGGCCGGGGCATCATGACGCTGAATCGACAGGGACGTGTGATGACCGAGGCGGCCGCAGAGCCCGGCAAGGCCCACCTGGTGCGCCACCGGGACCGCGTGCGACGGACGCGGACGGCCGTACGGCCGACGGGGTACGCCGACCTGGCCGCCGTGCGAGGGGCGCGACTGGTGAGAGCCGCACGACGCTGGGGCCTCCGGCTGCCGCCCATGGTGCGGGACTCGCTGCTGCCTGCGCTTCTCCTGCTCAACATCATGACCACGCGCCCGCCGCACGAACTGCCGGTGGCCGGGACCCTCACCGCCGCCCTTGCGCTGCCCCTGGTGTGGCGGCGCCGGGCCCCGCTCACGGTGTTCGGCGCCGTGGCGGCCGCGGCCTTCGTCCAGTGGCTGATGGACATGCCACTGCCGGCGGACATCGCCTTGCTGATGGCTCTCTACACGGCGGCCGCGAACTCGGGCCGGCGCGGTGCGCTTGTCGCCGGTGCCGTCGTGGAGGGCGGGGCCCTGTTGGCCTGTCTGCGCTGGGCGACGGAAGGCGCGTTCCTGGCCCCCTTCGTCGCGCTGACCGCGACGGTCGTCGCCGCCGCCGTCCTGGGGGTGAATGTGCGGACCACGCGCGCCTACCTCGCGGCCTTGGAGGAACGCGCCGCACGCCTGGAGCAGCAACAGGACCAGCAGGCGCGTCTGGCCGTCGCCGAGGAGAGGACACGCATCACCCGGGAGATGCACGACATCGTCACCCACAACCTGTCCGTCATGGTCGCGCTCACCGATGCCGCCGTCTACGCGCAGCACCGGTCGCCCGACAAGGCGACCACGCACATGCTCCAGGTCTCCGAGACGGGCCGGCAGGCCCTGACCGACATGCGGCGCTCGCTGGGCGTCCTGCGGACCGACGAACCGGACGCGGAGCGCCACCCGATGCCCGGCATCGCCCAGCTGGGCGCCCTCGCCGACCAGATGTGCGCCGCCGGGCTGCCGACCCACGTCGAGGTCCAGGGCGGCCACACCCGCATACCCGCCACCGCACAACTGACCGTCTACCGCCTGGTACAGGAAGCCTTGACCAACACCCTCAAGCACACGCCCACCGGCACACACGCGAAGGTCCACATACAGTGCTCGACCGAGACCGTCACCGTGGACGTCGCCGACAACGGCCCCCACCTGCCGCTTACCGGCTCCACACCGTCCGGCCACGGCATCCCCGGCATGCGCGAGCGCTCGGCCGCCTACGGGGGGAAGTTGCGGGCCGGACCGCTTCCGGGCGGCGGATGGGGAGTCCATACCCGCCTCTTCCTCGGCAGCGGCGGAGCGGCGTCCGCATGACGGTCCGCATCCTGATCGCCGACGACGAAGCGCTCCTGCGCATGGCCTTCAGCACGGTGCTGGAGGCCCAGCCCGACATGGCACCGATCGGCGAAGCCGCGGACGGCGTCCAGGCCGTACGCCTCGCCCGGGAGCTGCGCCCCGATGTAGTCCTCATGGATGTCCGGATGCCCGGGACCGACGGGATCGAGGCGACCCGGCAGGTCATCCGGGTCTCCCCGCGGACCAGAGTGCTGATCCTCACCACCTTCGACCTGGATGAATACGCCTTCGCCGGGCTCAGCGCCGGAGCCTCGGGCTTCCTGCCGAAGAACACCGGGCCGGAGGAGTTGCTCGCCGCGATACGCAGCGTGGCCGCGGGCGACGCGGTGGTTTCCCCGCGGATCACCCGCCGCCTGCTGGAGAACCTCCGCCCGCACATCCCCGACGGCGGGAGCGCCGACCTTGACGAGCGGCTGAGCCGGCTCAGCGCCCGTGAGCGCGAGGTGCTCCTCCAGGTGGGCTGCGGCCTGTCCAACACCGAGATCGCGGCCACCCTGTACCTCGCGGAGGCGACCGTGAAGTCCCATCTGGGGCGAATCCTGCAAAAGCTCGAACTCCGCGACCGGATACAGGCCGTGATCTTCGCCTACGAGAGCCGCCTCATCCACCCGGCATGACGGCGGAGGGCTCCCGAGGTGCGTGCCGACCCGCGGCGCGGATCGCCGTGACCTTCTCGTCGGCGAACACGCCGCCGTCAAAGAGGGAGGGGCTTGGCCTGCTCGGTCCAGACCGCCTTGCCCCACGTCGTGTACCGCGTCCCCCACGCCTGGGCCAGCTGCGCGGTGATGAAGAGGCCCCGGCCACCCTCGTCCACGGTGTCGGCGTGCCGCAGATGGGGGGCGGCCGATCCGGCGTCCCGCACCTCGCAGGTCAGGGTGCGGTCGTGGATCAACCGCAGTTCGAGCGGCGGGCTGCCGTACCGTACGGCGTTGGTGACCAGCTCGCTCACGATCAGCGAGGTGTTGAAGGCCGTCTCTTCGTCGACGTTCCACTCGGCCAGCTGCCGCCGAGTACGGCGCCGGGCCTCGGCCACGGCCTCCGGGGCCGGATCGAGCGGCCACGCCACGAACCGGTCGGCGGGAAAGGCCCGGGTACGGGCGACGATCACCGCCGCGTCGCCGGCCCCGAGCCCCTGCGGAAGTCCGTACACGAGGGCGTCGCAGAGCTCCTGGATCGGACGGTCGGAGAAGTCCGGCGCCGCGGACAGCGGCCCCGAGGACTCGGCGAGATACCCGGCGAGGAGCGGGTCACTGGTGAACACCAGGACGCTGCCGTCCGGGACCTCGACGTCGGTGGCCGCGAAGGGCGCGCCCTCCGGCGTGCCGAGCCGGGGGCCCGAGGGCACGTCGACGAGGGCCACGCTGCGGTCGGGGCGTACCAGCAGCGGCGCCAGCGGCCCCGCCGCAGCAAGCGTGCACGTGCCGGTCAGCGGGTCGTGGACGGCGTAGACACACTCAGCGGCGAGCGGCTCCCGGCGCGGCGGGTCGCCGAGCGGCAGCCGCGCACGTTCGGCGGCGAGCTGGCCCGCCGTGTCGTACAGGCGGGCCAGCAGCTCGTCGGGAGCGAGGTCGAAGGCCGCCAGGGAACGTACGACGGTGCGCAGCTGGCCCATCGTCGCGGCGGCGTGCAGACCGCGTCCCGAGACGTTGCCCACGACGAGGGCGGTGCGGGCGCCGGACAGCGCGATCGTGTCGTACCACGCACCCGGATCGGCGCCGGTGACCGTGAGGTAGGCGCTCTCCAGGGAGGTGTGGGTCTCCGGCCGGCGGGGCAGGAGTTGCCGCTGGACCGTGGCCGCGATGGTGTGCTCGCGCATGTAGCGGCGCGCGTTGTCCACGCACAGCGCGGTATGCGCGGCCAGTTCTGCCGCCAGGTCCCGGTCGGCCTCGTCGAAAGGCAGTGCGTCACCCGTGCGGTACAGGCTGACCACGCCGAGCGGGGCGTCACGCACGACGAGCGGCACGGCGAGCAGGGAGTGGGCACCGGACGCGCGGATCGCCTCCGCCACCGGCGGATCGTGAGCGAGCCACGGATCTGTCGGGCGCAGCTCCACCACACGCGGACGCAGATCGGCCAGGGCCTGTGTGAAGGGCGTCGGCGCGGGCAGCCGTCGGATGTCTCCCACCCGGTGGGCCTGCGGCGGGTGGGCCCGCGCACTGCGGAACGCGGTCCGCATCACCGGGGTGCCGGTGGGCAACGGGGCGGTCGGCGGGTCGTCACCGCGCAGCACCGCGTCCACCACCTCGACGATCGCGATGTCGGCGAAGCCCGGCACCACGGCCGAGACGAGTTCCTCGCCGGTCACGACCGGGTCGAGGGTACGTCCGACGTGTCCGCGCACGGCGTCGCGGATTGTGCTGCGGGCGCGGCTCCGCTCGCGTTCGGTGACGTCGACCGAGGTGACCGCGACTCCGAGGGCCGACTCGCCGTGGCCCGCCAGACGCAGCGCGCTCAATTCGAATTGCCGACGCTGGGGCGGGTTGCCGTGGACCAGGGCCGGCACGATGTGCTGAAGGAGGGGCACCCCGGTGTCCAGCACCTCGCGCAGGAGCGGCTCCAGGTCGTCGTCGACCATGTCGTATGCCTCGCGGAGGGGCCGTCCTCTCAGCTCGGACAGGGACACGTCCCGCATGAAGGGGGTGGCCGTGTTGACCCGCACCACCCTGAGGTCCGCGTCCAGCAGGTGGAGTCCGATCGGCGACCGCGTGAACAGCGCCTCCAGCATGGAAGCCGCCTGTTCGTCCACCTGCCGGCCGGAATCGCCGTGCGTCACAGAGATCACCTCCGTTCTCCGTACGCGGCACAGGAGACGTACCAGACCATTTGATCCCATTCCCCGCGACCGGGCGCGCGGGACCTCACCCGCGACACGCGACGCCGGGGTGACCGGCCGGTCAGGACAGGAGCGGACGGCCGGAATCCCGGACCCTGCGGGAACGGTTTGGCGCGGTGGCGGTGGCTAGGCACTGGTCCCGGGGGCCGTCTTCCGTGGGAGGCGGCTGGTGTCGGTTCCCGTTTCCCGAGGGAGGAGCGCCGCCGCGGCCAGACCGGCGAGGCCGATGACGGCCAGGGTGATCATCGCGGCGGCGTAGGCGCCCTTGCTGAGGCCGGCGACGAGGATGGTGCCTGCGATGGCGGTACCGAAGGACGAGCCGAGGTTCGACACGCTTCGGGACAGCCCCGAGATCTCTCCCTGCTGTTCCTCGGGGAAGCTGGACTGGACGACGTTCACGGACGGGGTCAGCATGACGCCCAGGCCGAGACCGATGAGCAGGAGGCCGGGGACGAAGGCCCACGCGGTGGCGAAGCTCCCGGCCAGGACGATCAGGACGGCCACTCCGCCGATGGAGAGGATGAAGCCGGTCATGATGAGCGTCCGCTGAGGGTGCCGGCGGGCCAGGCGCTCGGCCGCCAGGGAGGTGGCCAGCAGGCCCAGGGTGGCCGCCGTGAAGACGACCCCGGTCCGGACGGCGTCGTAGCCGCGTACGACCTGCAGGTACGCCGCCACCGTGAACGACGTGCCCATGAGCAGCAGCCATTGGATGTTCTGGGTGACGAGTCCGAGGTTGGAGACGCGGTTGTCGAACAGGCGCAGCGACAGCAGAGGTTCCCGGCCGGATGCTTCCTTGGCGCGGACGGAGCGGAAGAACCACCACAGGACGAGTGCGCCGAGGACGAGCAGCACGATCATGAGCCAGACGTTGTCGTCGGCCGCCAGGATGCCCATGACGACGAGGACGAGGCCGACGGCGGAGAGGACCGCGCCGACGGTGTCGAAGGAGCGGGTCGGATCGGGCGGCAGCGGGTCGTCGATCCGTCGGCTGAGGAGGACGATCACCGCGATCACCAGGGCCTGGAATACGAAGGCCGCACGCCAGCTGATGGCGGTGGTGATGAGTCCGCCGATCAGTGGCCCCGCGGCGGCACCGATGCCGCCCAGTGCCATGACGACTCCGAAGGCCCGGGCGCGGGAGGTGACGTCCGGGTAGAGGAGGGTGGTGAGGATGTAGACGGGTGGGATGAGCAGGGCGGTGCCGATGCCTTCGAGGATCGAGTTGCCGAGGATCAGCACCCCGAGGCCGGGGGCGGCCGCGCTGAGCAGGGCGCCGATGGCGTAGACGACGAGACCGGTCAGGAAGCAGCGCTTGCGGCCGTAGCGGTCGGTCAGCTTGCCGCCGGGGATCATCAGCGCCGCCATGACGAGCAGGAAGACCGTGATCGCCACCTGGACGCCCTGGACGGTGGTGTCCAGGTCCTCGCTGATGTCGTTGATCATCACGTTCATGTTGGAGCCGGCGAAGCTGCAGATGAACTGGGCGAGGGCGAGGGCCGCGAGCGCGCGTCCGTGTCCCGTGGGGCGCGCGGGCCTCGCCGTCTCATTCACCTGCATCGCCACCGCCCGTGTCCTCTTCGGGCACCGTGAGGCCGTGAGTCGCCGGATGCCCGTGGTCCTCGTGGCGCGGGCCGGTCTGTGCCTTCTCCAGCTCCTCGTCGAGTGCCATCGCCGCGGTGACGAGGGCGAGATGGGTGAACGCCTGGGGGAAGTTGCCGAGTTGCTCGCCGGAGGGACCGATCTCCTCGGCGAAGAGGCCGACGTGGTTGGCGTAGGTGAGCATCTTGTCGAAGGCGTGGCGGGCCTGGTTGAGCCTGCCGCTGCGGGCGAGTGCCTCGACGTAGAAGAAGCTGCACAGGTTGAAGGTGCCTTCGGAGCCGCGCAGTCCGTCGGGGGACGCGTTCGGGTTGTAGCGGTAGACGAGGCTGTCGCTGACCAGTTCCTCGTCCATCGCGTCGAGGGTGCTGAGCCAGTCCGGATCGTGCGGCGAGACGAAGCCGACCCTCGGCATGAGCAGGAGCGAGGCGTCCAGGACATCGGTGTCGTAGTGCTGCACGAACGCCTGCCGCTTGTCGTGCCAGCCGTGTTCGACGATCTGCCGGAAGACCGCGTCGCGTGCGCCGGTCCAGCGGGCGAGGTCGGCGGGACGGGAGAACTGGGTGGCCGCCCGGACTCCTCGGTCGAACGCCACCCATGTCATCAGGCGGCTGTAGGTGAAGTTCTGACGGCCGCCCCTGGTCTCCCAGATGCCTTCGTCGGGCTGGTCCCAGTGGTCGGCGAGCCAGTCCAGGACGCCGCTCAGCGCTCGCCAGCCGCGGATCGCGCCGATGTCACCGCCGACGATCAGGGCGTCCGACGCCTCGCCGTAGATGTCGAGTTGGAGCTGGTCGGCCGCCGCGTTGCCCGCCCGCACCGGGCGGGATCCGAGGTAGCCCTCCAGGTGGTCGAGGGTCTCCTCCGTCAGGTGGGGATCGCCGTCGACGCGGTACATGATCTGCAGGGGGTCCGCCGAGGCGGAGCGGCCCGCCTCGATGCGCTCGCGCAGCCAGCGGCGGAAGGCGTGCGCCTCCTCCTGGAAGCCCAGATCTATCAGCGCTCTGACGGACAGCGACGCGTCACGGACCCACGTGTAGCGGTAGTCCCAGTTGCGCTCACCGCCGATCTGCTCGGGCAGCCCCATGGTGGCCGCGGCGATGGGTGCCCCGGTGGGGGCGTACGTGAGCAGCTTGAGCGTGATCGCGGAGCGGTTGACGATGTCCTGCCAGCGGCCCCGGTAGGTGCAGGAACGCAGCCATGACAGCCAGAACGTGCGGCACGTCTCGAGTGCGTCGGCGACTCCGGCCAGGGAGGGGTGGGGCGGGACGGGGTCGCCGCTCGCCGTGCTGGTCAGCACCACGGCGGCCGCCTGGCCGGCGGACAGGGTGAAGCGGGCGGTGATGTCGTTGCCGTCGGCGAGGAGCGTGACACCGGCGGTGGACTGCAGATGCAGGTCCGTTCCGGGTCCGCGGAAGAGCGCGGAGTGATCATCGGTCCGCGAGAGCGTGTGCGGGGCGCGGCCGTAGTCGAAGCGCGGCTGGCAGGTGAGGGCGAAGGGCACACTGCCCCGGACGACCCGGGCGACCCTCACCAGGCGGTGCGTGTCCGTCGGGTCCGTGGAGTCGATGGGCACCATGAAATCGGCGACCTCGCCGACCCCGTCAGGTGCCATGAAACGGGTGATCAGGACGGCCGTGTCGGACAGGTACAGCTGCCGTACGGTCATGCCGTTGCCGTCCGGGTACTCCGCGGCGAGACGGCAGTGCCCGCCGCGTTCGCTGTCCAGGAGCGAGGCGAAGACGCTGGGCGAGTCGAAGCGCGGCGTGCACCACCAGTCGAGGGTGCCGCCGGACGAGACCAAGGCGGCGGTCTGGAGATCGCCGACCATGCCGTGTTCCGCGATGGGCGGGTACCGGTTCACTGGATCCCCCTGCTCGGTCCGACGCGCTGCGGCAGCTCGGGCAGCCACAATTCAGCGCCCTGTCCACGCCAAGCGTGCGACGGTGCAGCAGCCGTCGGATCACCCACGGCGGGTGAAAGCGGAACCGGTCCCGGGAAGCGATCTTGCCCCGGCGCGAGGACAATGAGCGCGATGGATCCCGTCGCTGGTGGCGGGATGCGTGTCTGCGGTCCGGAGGTCGTGGGACATGGAATCAGCGCGGCCATGACGATCGACGGGCACGCTCCTCACGTCGTATGTCTTCCCGACGAAGACGAGGGCTTGCATCGGCGCCCCAGGCCCGTGGAGGACGCCGGGCCCGTGGAGGACGCCGAGCCGGCAGCCCCGCCGGACCTCCCGTCACTCGGCTCACCGGACGAACTCGCGACCATCCGGAACCTGGTGGCGCGGCTGAGCGCCGCCCATCCCTCGCTCGACGCGGGCCTCGTCGAGGTGACGGTCATGGGCGCGTATGACGCATTCCGGCAAGCCAGGGTCAGGGCATACGTCCCGATCCTGGTCGAACGCCGGTCCCGCAGGGAGCTCCGCGCCGCCGCTGGTCGGGCCGTCGACGGCAGGGCGGCCCCCGGGACGCTCCGCGCGCACCCCGGACGGGCGAAGGACTGATCGTGATGTCGGACGAGAGAGCCGAACGCATCGCGGAATTCATCGGGCCGATCCGTACGCCGACCAGCACCGGCATCCGTCGGCCCGTGGGAAGCGTGGCTGAGACCCGTCGAACCAGCCCGCGACCGGCCCGGGCGCAGCCGCGGTCACGGATCGGAGCACGGATCGGAGGCAGACCGGATGACAGCCGTCGAAGTCAGTTCGGCCGGGCTCTGCCGACGGCCCTCGCGCTCCTGCTCCTGCTCCTGCTCCTGTGGGAACCGGGCAGGCTCCTGGCCCGCAGGTCGAGAGGCGTCTGATGCGTCTCGGCCGGTTGCGGGCCGTGCCCGGGATCCGTGCGGTGTCGACCTACCGGCGCGAGTGGCTCGTCAAGGACCTGGTCGCGGGAGTGGTCCTGACCACACTGCTGGTTCCGCAGGGCATGGCGTACGCCGAGTTGGCGGGACTGCCGGCCATCACGGGCCTGTACACGTCGATCCTCTGCCTGCTCGGCTATGCGGTGTGCGGGCCGTCCCGGGTCCTGGTGCTGGGCCCTGACTCCTCGCTGGGGCCGATGATCGCGGCCACCGTGCTGCCCCTGGTGGTGGCGGACGGGGATCCCGACCGGGCGGTCGCGCTGGCGTCGGTGCTCGCCCTCATGGTCGCGGCCGTCATGATCCTGGCGTCGGTGGCGAAGCTCGGTTTCATCGCCGATCTGATCTCCAAGCCGACGATGATCGGCTATATGAACGGCCTGGCCCTGACCATTCTGATCGGTCAGCTGCCCAAGCTTCTCGGCTTCAAGGTCGAGGCGGACAACCTGATCGGCGAGTGCGCCGGCCTGGTGCGGAAACTCGCCGACGGGGCGGCGGTGCCGGCCGCCGCGACCGTGGGCGGCTGCGGGATCGTCCTGATCCTGGTCCTGCAGCGCCTCCTTCCGAAGATCCCGGCCGTGCTCGTGATGGTGGTCCTGGCGATCGCCGCGACCGCCGTCTTCGACCTCGGGGCGCACGGCGTCGACCTGGTCGGTGAGCTGCCCGAGGGCTTCCCGCCGTTCACGGTCCCCGACGTCCGACTCGCCGACCTCGCGCCGCTGTTCGGCGGTGCGCTGGGGATCGCCCTGGTGTCCCTGGCCGACACGATCTCCAACGCGTCGGCCTTCGCGGCCCGCTCGGGGCAGGAGGTCCGCGGGAACCAGGAGATGGCCGGCGTCGGGGCCGCGAACCTGGCGGCGGGTCTCTTCCAGGGTTTCCCGGTCAGCGCGAGCGGATCCCGTACGGCGGTGGCGGAGCGCGCGGGGGCCAGGAGCCAGCTCACCGGGGTCGTCGGCGCGGCGCTCATCGTCCTCATGCTCGTGCTGGTTCCGGGCCTGTTCCGCGACCTCCCCCAGCCCGCCCTCGCCGCCGTGGTCATCACCGCGTCGCTGTCCCTGGCCGACATTCCGGGGGCGGTACGGCTGTGGCGGCAGCGCCGGGCGGAGTTCCTGCTGTGCCTCGCGGCCTTCGTCGGCGTGGCTCTGCTCGGCGTGCTGCCCGGCATCGCCGTCGCCGTGGCCCTGTCCGTCCTCAACGTCTTCCGGCGCGCCTGGTGGCCGTACAACACGGTGCTGGGGCGGGTGCAGGACCTGGAGGGCTATCACGACGTGCGCTCCTATCCGCAGGCCCGGCAGTTGCCGGGACTGGTGATCCACCGCTTCGACGCCCCGCTCATCTTCGCCAACGCCAAGGCCTTCCGCGACGAGATCCGGCGCCTTGCCGACGTGGACCCGCGGCCGACGTGGATCGTGATCGCGGCGGAGCCCATAACGGACGTGGACACCACGGCCGCCGACGTCCTGCAAGAACTCGACGAGAACCTCAACGCCCAGGGTGTGCACCTGGTGTTCGCCGAGCTCAAGGACCCCGTACGGCGCAAGATCGAACGGTACGAGCTCACCCGTACCATCGACCCCCGCCACTTCTTCCCCACCGTGGAGGCCGCCGTCGACGCCTTCCGCCTGCGCACCGGGGCGGAGTGGGCACCCCGCAGGCCCCCGCCCGACATCGCTCCTCCCCCGGCCGACACCGCTCCGCCCCCGCTCGACATCGCTTCTCCACCGCCCGCCGACGACGGCCACCACGACGGCGCCGAGGACCGGACCACCTGACCGGTGTCAGTTCTCGTCGATGACCAGCCGACCGCGCGTGAAGCCGGCTCCCCCCGTCAGGCCCCTTGGAAATCGTTCTTCTAGGCTGGCGCGGTGACTGATGAGCGGGAGCGGGTGCGGCCGTCGGGAGTGTGGGCCACGGCTGTGGGGGTGGCCAGGGTGCGGGCGCTGGAGACCGAGCGGGAGAACGCGCTGTTCCGCGACCCGCTGGCGCAGGCCTTCGCCGCCGCCGGCGGACTGTGGCCCTCCTCGCCGCCGCCCGGTGACGAGGCCGCGCAACGCCGCCGGTCGGCCGTGTCGTTCTCGATCGTCATCAGGACGAAGTTCCTCGACGACCTGTTGGAGCAGGCCTCCGCCGCGGGGGTCCGGCAGGTCGTGCTGCTCGGTGCCGGCATGGACAGCCGGGCCTTCCGGATGGATTGGCCCGAGGGCACCCGGGTGTTCGAGGTCGACACCGCCGCGCCACTGGAATTCAAGGCTTCGGTGCTGTGCCGGGAGCGGGCCGTCGCACGCTGCGAGCGGATCACCGTCGCGGTGGATCTGCGTGCGGACTGGCCCGGCGCGCTGGCCGCCGCAGGGCACGACCCGGCCGTGCCGACGGTGTGGATCGCCGAAGGACTGCTGATCTATCTGCCCGAGGACGCGGTGGAACTGCTGCTGGCCCGGATCAGCGCACGGTCGGCGGCAGGCAGCCGGATGGGGCTGACGCTGGGCTCGCGCGGCGTGATCGAGCGCTTCGGCGCGGACGCCGTGCCGGGATCGGCGGCGTCCATGTGGGTGTCGGAGATGCCCGACGACCCGGTGGGCTGGCTGGCCGGGCACGGCTGGGAGGCCGACAGCCACACCCTGCGCGAGCGCGCTGCCGCCTACGGCCGTCCGATCAGCAGCCCGCCGCAGCGCGAGGAGCGGCCCGGCGGACTGATCTCGGCGGTCCGCCGGTAGAGCGCCTGCCGAGGTGGTGGCGATCCCGCTGCCGACCACCGCTGTCCCGGCGAGACCGGCGGTCGCGGTCCTGCGCCCCCGGCATTTCGGCGCACAGACGGTGCTCGGCAGCACGTGTGGCCGGGACGGATCGTCCCGGCCACACGACCTCTGCCCGTCACCAGGGTTCGGCGGCCGGGCACCAGCGTGCGGTGCCCGGCCGCCGACATGCCGTCAGCCGGCGGGCATCAGGACGGTGTCGATGATGTAGACGTTGGCGTTGGCGGTCTTGACGTTGCCGCAGACCACCTTCGCGGAGTCGTTGACGGTGTAGGACTCGCCCGAGCCCGAGGTGGTCAGCTTGGACTTCTCCAGCGTGTCGAAGGAGCCGTTCTCCAGGTCCTTCGGGGCGAGCTTCCGGCCCACCACGTGGTAGGTCAGGATCTTGGTCAACTGGGCCTTGTCTGCCAGGACCTTGTCCAGGGTGGCCTTGGGGATCTTGGCGAAGGCGTCGTTGGTCGGGGCGAACACGGTGATGTTCTGGGCGTTGTTGAGGGTGTCGACCAGGCCGGCCTTCTTCACCGCGGTCACCAGCGTGGACAGGGCCGGGTTGTTGGACGCCGCGGTGGCCACCGGGTCCTGGGCCATCCCGTCGAACGAGCCGGCCCCGCTCGCGGGCACCGAAGAGCAGGCCGGGCCGAACGGCTGGTCGGCCATGGCGGTGCTGCCTGCGCCGGCCATGGCCTCGTCGGAGGCGGTCGCCGTCGCCGATGTCCTGCCGGAGGAGTCCGCGCTGCTCGAGTCGCCGCCGTTGTCCGAGCAGGCGCTCAGCGCGAGCGGAAGAACGGCGGCAGCGGCCACGGTCATGGCGACACGGCGGATACGGGTGTTCATGGTGATTCTCCTGTTGGTTGCCGCAGCGAGCGCTGCGTTCATATGGGGGGTGGGAGGGTGGTTTGGGGCCAGTGGTTCGGGAGGGTGGTTTGGGGACGGTCAGTCGACGGTGACCACGACGGAGTGCCGGCCGCTGGCGCCGTCGGGCACCGTTCGGGCGCGTTTCTCGGTCTGCACCGTGCCGGTACGGTCGGTGGCACGCACGGTGAGGGTGTGGCCGCCCTTGGTGGCCTGCCACGGGTAGGACCACTGGCGCCAGGTGTCGCGGGAGTCCTCGGCCGCCAGGCGGGCCTGTTCCCAGGGGCCGTCGTCGACACGGATCTCGACCCGGTCGATACCGCGGTGCTGGGCCCAGGCGACCCCGGCGACCATGACGGCACCGGCCCGGGGGCGGGCGAAGGGCTTGGGGGTGTCGATGCGGGACTGCGTCTTGACGGGCGCCCCGCGGGCCCACTTGCGCTTGACCCAGTAGGGGTCGTACGCGTCGAACGTGGTGAGCTCGATGTCCTCGATCCACTTGCAGGCGGAGACGTAGCCGTAGAGGCCGGGCACCACCATGCGGACCGGGAAACCGTGCGCGAAGGGAAGCGGTTCGCCGTTCATCCCGACGGCGAGAAGCGCGTCGCGGCCGTCCATGACGTCCTCGACCGGGCTGCCGATCGTCATCCCGTCCACCGACCGGGCCACCAGCTGATCGGCGGGCCCGCCCGCGGAGGGAGGCTCGACCCCGCACTCGGCCAGCAGATCGGCCAGCCGTACGCCGATCCAGCGCGCGTTGCCCACGTACGGGCCGCCGACCTCGTTCGACACACAGGTGAGCGTGATGTCGCGCTCGATCAGCTCTCGTCGCAGCAGGTCGTCGAAGGACAGCGTCGCCGGTCGGGCGACTCCTCGGCCGTGGATGCGCAGCCGCCAGGCGTTCGCGTCCACCTTGGGCACCACCAGTGCGGTGTCCACCCGGTAGAACTCCCGGTTCGGCGTCGTGAAGGAGCTGACCCCGGGGATCCGCAGCTGCGCGCCCCGGGGCACCGAGGGGGCGGGCGAGGCCGGGGCGGGCAGGACGAGGTCCGTGCGGGAGGCGACCGCGCCACGGCCGCTCGCCCCGTTCAGCACCCGGCCGAGCGCGCCGGCCCCGGCGGACGCGACCGCGGCCCCGCTGGCCGCGAGCACGAACCCACGCCGGTCCCACCCCGCCCGCCGCGACGTGTCGCCCTCCGCGGCCCCGCGCCCGCTCGGCGTCGGCCTCCTGCCGCTGGTCGGTGGCTCCCCGAGTCCTCGGATCTCGAGGCGGCCGACCAGAAGGAACAGAAGACCGGCCCCGACGACCGCACCCACCACGGAGGGCAGCGCGTCGGTGGGTCCCGTGGAATCCGGGCGGCTGATCGCCGCCGCCGCGCCCACCACACCGAAGAGGAGCACTCCCGCGGATCCGCTCCGCGGACAGTGCAGTGCGAGCACACCCAGAATGAGGGCGAACAAAGCGAGGACGAAAAGAATCCCGAGCTGGAGAACGAGTTTGTCGTCGGTGCCGAAATTCCGGATCGCCCAGACTTTCACGGCCGCAGGCGTTCGGTCGATCGCCGCGCCACCGACCGCGATGACCGGACCTGCCTCCGGACGCACCCACCCCGACGACAGTTCCGCGAAAGCGAGCGCGGCGAAGCCCGCGACAGCGCCGCAGAGGGCACCTAGCGCCGGCCGCAGCCAACTGCGGGGATTTCGCTGTTCTTTCTCGTCGTCCGTCACGTGGGGAATCCGGTCCTGAACGCAGGGCGGATTGGTCGATCACCCGATCGCAGGAAGTTTTTTCACAGACCAATCCGCACTCGCCGGCGCAACGAATTACCTATTCGGGATGCCTATCCGGGTTCGCGCGAACAGGGCCTACAAGCGGAGCCCGGCGGCCGGGCCACATGCCCGAGGGCCCGCCCACCGTGACGCGCTGCGCCGCTCCTCATGTCGGCCAGGAGCCGACCGCGGTCCACGCCCGCCGTGTCCGCGGCCGTCCGACTCCACCTGCGCGAACGGCCCGTAAAGCCTCGCCCTGCAACGCCACGTACGAGCCGTGGGAACCCACTTCGCTCAGGCGGGAAGCTTCATCCGGGCCAGCGGTGCGGAGGTGGGCTGCTCGGAGCCGCCCGCGGGCTCGAGGGTGATGCCCATGCCGGACGCGGTGTCGACGGCGCCCCGCAGCAGGAGGGCCTGGTCGCTGCGGCCGGGATCCATCAGGCCGGCGGACCGCATGATGCCGTCGTCGTCGAACCACAGCTGGTAAGCCTTGCCGCGGGGTGGCCGGGCCATCGCGGAGGCGACGAGGACGGCCTTGTTCCGGCTCGCGGAGACGACGATGGTTGCGGTGGCACCGTCGGCAAGCTCGGCGGCCCTGCTCCTGGCGTCCGGCGCGGTCAGCACGGCGGCGATCCGGGCCCCGTCCTGCCGGGCATGCTGCGCCTCCTCCAGGGCGTCCTCAGCGCGTTCGTGCTGCCAGAGCGCGGTGCCGCCGAGCGTGACGGTCGCGGCAAGACAGGCGGCCAGCGCCCAGCGCGACAGCAAGCGCGCCCGTGGGACCGGACGACCCGAGGGAGGCAGGAGCTCTTCACCCGGTGCTACCTGCCGGACGGTGGTGATCCGGCGCAGTACGTGTTCGCGCATCACCGGGCGAGGTGTCCCGGAGGTGGCCAAGGCCAGGCGCGCGGCGGTGGCCGACAGTTCCGCGGATTCCTGCGCGCACGCCTCGCAGCCCGCGAGGTGCTCCTCGAATGTTCGGCGTTCCGCTTCGGACAGTGCGTGCAGGGCGTACGCACCGGTCAGCAGGTGCAGATCCGCAGTGGTCACGCGGTCACCCCCAGGCAGTCGCGCAGCCGGATGAGTCCGTCCCGCAGACGGGTCTTGACGGTGCCCAGGGGAATCTTCAGGACCTCGGCAGCCTGACGGTAGGTCAGTCCGCGGTAGTAGGCGAGGGTGACGGCCTGGCGCTGGATCTCGGTCAGGGTGCGCAGGCAGCGCCGCACCTGCTCCCGTTCCAGCCGGGCCTCGACCTGCTCGGTCACATGGTCGTAGTCGGGCGTCCGATCCAGCAGGGCCGCCCTGTGGTCCCGTGCCGCCGCGGCCTCCGCCGAGCGCACACGGTCGACCGCGCGACGGTGCGCGAGGGTCAGGATCCAGTTGATCGCCGTCCCCCGCTCGGACCGGTACCGCGGCGCGCTGCGCCAGACCTCCACCAGCACCTCCTGCGCGACCTCCTCCGACTGCGCCTCATCGCGAAGCACGGCGCGCACGACGCCCAGCACCGGGCTCACCACGACGTCGTACACCGCCGCGAACGCCCGCTCGTCTCCCAGGGCTACACGGCCCATCAGTTCCTGCAGGTCCGGTTCCGTCAAAGGATTTCTGCCGATGTACACGGCTTCTCGCACGGGGGCCTCCGTCGTCGGGACATCTCCGGAGGTAATCCGCTCCCGCTGGGACCGCGGATTGGTCACAGGATCAATGAAATCCCAGGTGAGGCCCACCCCGGCAGCCCTGGGGTCGCGAGGTGGACGGCGCAGCGGCCGCGGCCGACCACACCGCAGCACGGACGGTCACCCGAGCGCAGACGCAGCCCTCGGAGGCTTCCGGTACGGAGGCTCTGGCTCTCATCCGTCCTGCGGATCCGAAGGAGGTCGGGTCCGTTCGTCCGTGGCAGTGCGAAGTTCGTTGAGGCAGGCGGCGATCGCGGGTTCGTGCGCTGTGCCGTGACGGACAGCGATCTCGATCGTGCGGGTGAGCGTGTGGTCCGTCACCGGTCGCGCCGTCAGGGTGGGCGGGAGGTGGGCTGCGGCCATGTGGGGGATGAGGACCGTGTGGCCGCCGCCGGCGGCGAGGGCGATCATGGCGGAGAAGTCGGTGCAGGTGTGCCGTACCTCAGGTGTGAAGCCCGCCGATCGGCAGGCCTGGAGGACGGCGTCCCCGCAGGCTGTTCGAGGCGGGGCGGTGATCCACGAGGTGTCTGCGAGTTCCCGTAGGTCGATCGGGGATCGCCCGGGGTCAGCCGCCGGGTGGTCGGTCCGCAGGATCGCGACCAGTGGATCGGCCCTCAGGGTATGGGCCTCGACGCCAGGGTGCGGGGGTGTGGCGAGGTTGGTGTAGCGGTAGACCAGCGCGAGGTCGACGCGTCGCTCGAGCAGCAGCCTGACGGCGGCTTCGGGTTCGGCCTCGGTGATGTGCAGCCGCAGGTCCCTGTGCGCGCTCTCCAGGGCTTCGCCGAGGGGGGCGGCCACCGGTGCGAGCGCGCTGGGGAAGCAGGCGATGTGGAGGGCTCCGGTCGGCTCCCCGGTGCCGGTGCGCAGCCGGTTCTGGGCTTGTTCGAGTGCCGCGAGCACGTTTTCGGTGTCTTCGGCCAGTCGGCGGCCGGCGGCAGTGAGGTGGATGGAGCGGCCGGTGCGTTCCAGCAGGCGGGTGCGGGTCTCGTCCTCCAGCAGCCGCAGCTGTTGCGAGACGGCGGAGGGCGTGACCCTGTGGAGCTCGGCCACGGCCGTCACCGTGCCGTGGGCGGCCAGGTCGCGCAGGAGGACGAGTCGTCGAACATCAAGCATTAGCTCATCTTAAAGAGAGGGTGAAGGATATGTAGCTGGACACCAGAGCCTGTGCACGGCGACCCTGGCGGCATCAGCCCGTGCCGCGATCAGTGTCCAGGAGTCTTCATGCGTGCCACCGTGATCCACGGTCCCCACGACATCCGGATCGAGGAGGCGCCCGACCCGGTGGTCCGCAAGCCGTACGACGCCGTGGTGCGGGTGGTGAGCGCCTGCATATGCGGCAGCGACCTGTGGGCGTACCGCGGTGTGGCCTCCCGCACGGCGGGTCAGCGGATCGGGCACGAGTTCCTCGGCATGGTCGAGGCGGTCGGCTCCGAGGTGAGGGACTTGCGCCCGGGCGACTTCGTGGTCGCCCCGTTCGTCTGGTCCGACGGCACCTGCGACTACTGCCGCGAGGGCTTGCACACCTCCTGCCCGCAGGGCGGCTTCTGGGGCGAGGTCGGCTCCGACGGCGGCCAGGGCGAGGCCGTCCGCGTCCCGTTCGCCGACGGCACCCTGGTCAAGCTGCCCAAGGAGACGGCCGGCGAGGAGAAGCTGCTGCCCAGCCTGCTCGCCCTCTCCGACGTGATGAGCACCGGCCACCACGCCGCGGTCGCCGCCCGGGTCCGGCCCGGCGCCACGGTCGCCGTGGTCGGCGACGGCGCGGTCGGGCTGTGCGGTGTGCTGGCCGCGCAGCGCCTCGGCGCCGGCCGGATCATCGCATTGGGCCGGCACGAGCAGCGCACCGCGATCGCCCGTGGCTTCGGCGCCACCGACGTGGTCGCCGAGCGCGGAGAGGCCGCGATCGAGGCGGTCAAGGAGCTGACCTCCGGTCAGGGCGCACACGCCGTACTGGAGGCCGTCGGCACCGAGGAGTCGATGCGCACCGCGATCTCCATCGCCCGCGACGGCGGCGCGGTCGGCTACGTCGGCGTGCCGCACGGCGGCAGCGCCGGCGTCGACATCTCCCAGATGTTCGACCGGAACGTCACGCTGGCCGGCGGCGTCGCCCCCGCCCGCGCGTACATTCCCGAGCTGCTGCCGGACGTGCTGTCCGGCGCGATCGAGCCCGGCCTGGTCTTCGACCGCACGGTGGACCTCGACGGTGTGCCGGACGGCTACCGCGCCATGGACGACCGCACGGCCCTCAAGATCCGCATCGCCTTCTGAAGGCGCGACCTGCCACGGCCTTCAGGTCGATGCACGAGAGCCGCCGGCCGATGTGCGGGCGTCCATCGCAGCCTGACGCGCAGCTCGGCGTACTTCCTTCGCACTCGCCGGTCATCGACACGTCCGTGAGGGGCGCCCCGGATCCGTAGGGGGCGCCCCGGACAACACGCCCGACGTCACCGCCGGTCCTGGCGGCGGAGGCTCCCGGCCGTGCGGCCCCGCAACGGCAAGCCGGACCACTCCGGCGACAGCATCGTCCGAGGACCCTACGCACGCCGACCCCGGGCCCGCACGCGATGCGCGGCCCCGGGTCGCGGCAGGCGAGCCTCTGTCACACCCGCCCCGAGCCGCGACGTACCGGGGGGGGCGGTCACTCGATCAGCCGCCCGACGTACCGGGGGCGGCCCACTCGCTCGGCCGCCCCCCGGCTTGTACGTCCCCGCGCTCCATTCATGACCTTCCGGATCGAGGACACGGGCGCGCACGGCACCCCAGGGCGTCGTCTCCGGCGGGATCACCCCGCGGGCGCCTGCCACCACTGCCCGGCGATACCAGTCCTCAACGAGAGCAGCGTCGCCGAGCAGCAGGTACAGCCCGCTGCCCGTGCTGTCGTCCCGCAGCGCTGGTGGCGTGTACGGCCGATCGTCCGTGGCCAGCATGACCACGACGCCTCCGCGTCGCACTTCCGCGTGCACGACGGTTCCGTCCGGCTCTTCCTGCCGGGCCACGACGTCGAATCCGACCGCCGCCAGCCAGTCGATCGCGGCAGGAACGTCGCGGTACCCGAGATAGGCGTACAGATGGGCCGCAGAGTGGGCATCGGGGCCGATGGTCATCGCACAGCCTCCTCCCCCGCGGAACGCCGGTGCTCCACGGGTCGTCTCATCCGTGCTTTCCGCATCCGCGGACTCCTCGGATGCGGCGCTCGCCACCCTCGCCCGGGTCGCCATCAGGAGCAAACGGCACACCACTCGACCTCGTCCGACCGAGTACCCGCGAAGGCGACGAGCCGCGGACCCGAGCCCGACGCAGACGACCTCATCCGCGGCCGGTGCATGTGCGGAAGAAGGGGTGACCGATCGTTCCGTTCCAGAGGAGAGGCCTCCATGCCGTCACACGAGACCACCCCTGCCGAGTCGGTGTGGGACTACCCCCGTCCGCCCGCCCTGTGCCGCGAGCCACGGCGGATCGTCGTCGAGTGCGCCGGCGAGATCCTCGCCGACACCACCGGCGCTCTGAAGATCATGGAGACCAGCCACCCACCGGTGTTCTACGTTCCCCCGGGGGACGTTCGTACGGACCTCCTGCGGCCTGCCTCCCATCACACCTGGTGCGAGTGGAAGGGCAGGGCCGACTTCTGGGACATCCTGGTGGGATCCGACATCCGCGCCCTCGCCGCTTGGAGCTATGCCGATCCGCGGCCGCCTTACGAGGACCTCGCCGACCACTTCGCCTTCTACGCCGGCAGAGTCGACCGCTGCATCGTCGACGGCTACACGGTGCGGCCACAGGAGGGCGACTTCTACGGAGGGTGGATCACCCCCGAGGTCCGGGGGCCGTTCAAGGGAGGCGCCCACACCCACGGCTGGTGACCTGAACCGGGAACGTCGGCGGTCATGGTGGCAGGGGTCCCCCGTTTCCCGCTCGAGGGAGCCGAGGTGTCCGGGCGCCAGCAGCGGGAGGCTGGGGGCAGGGGCCGGGGGGCGCCGGGCCGCGGGCCAGTGCGTCGAGCCGACGTCGAGCCGACGCCGAGGCTTCGCGGATGTCGCGCGGATCTCCCCAGAGCGCCCTTCCGTGCCGCCCCTCCGTTTGACTCTGGCTCGATCCGTGGTACCGGAGGTACCATCGGTACCATGTCGCCTACCAAAGCCATGAACCTACGCTTTCCCGATCCGGAACAGCGTGCCGCGATCGAGGCCGCGGCAAAGCAGGAGGGTGTCAGCCTGCAGGAGTACATCCTGTCCGCCGCCTACGCTCGCGCCACCGCCGTGCAAGATCGCTTCCTCGACGCGTTCAGGGAATCGATGTCCCGCAGTGGCAACGCGTTCGCGACGGAGGCCGGCACGGTCGATCCCAGCACGGAGCAGCGCGCTGCGGAGCTGGAGGCGCGGCGGGGTCTTGAGGGGCAGCAGGAGCGGGGCCACGCCGCGTGACGCAGAGCGAACCGCTCCAGCCGCTTGAGGTGCCTTTCCTGCTGCACGCCGCGCAGTTGTTGCCCGGTGATCCGCAGGTTGACGACTACGGCCCGCTCTACGCGGCCGTCGCCCGGGTCAACGCCCGGGCCTTGGATCGTGACATCTACGGCTCCGTGCATCTCCGAGCTGCCGCACTGCTCCAGACGCTGGTGAAGCTGCCGTGTCTGGAGCACTCCAACGAGGCTTTCGCCTGGCATTCCGCGGAGGCGTACCTGGCTCTGAACGGATGTCAGCTCGACTACGCGCCGAAGGAGGCCGTCTCCTTGGTGCGGGACGCTGCGTCCGGCGTGATGGGCGTTGCCCTCATCGGCCGTCAGTTGCGTGCATGGACCCGTTCCTGACCGTCGGGCGTGTCGAGCGCACTGGAGCGCGCCTCACGGCTTTGTGCGACACGCTGCACGGACCGCCCCGAAGGCGGAGGACCTGCGTGTGCCAACGACTGGCGGGCCGTAGGCGACATTCACCTGGCCGGGAGACAAGCCCTCCGCTGCGAACCGCAGGTCGATCGTCCCCGCGAGCACCTCGTCCCTACCTACCCGGACACCGAAGGCGCGGAGTGGGCCGACCCTGTCCCACTGTTCCCGACCCTGTCCCACTGCTCCCGGCAGTGGGGGCTGTTCCCGGCATTGGCGGATACAGGTTTCGACGCCCTCGCGTGTGCCGGGGCCGCCGCTGAGCCGGCGACCCCGCCGCTCGTCCTCCCCCGCGGGACGCGCCGCCCCATCGTCCAAGCGCGGTGGCGACAGCACGATGATCCCGTCGGACAGCCGCACTTCAGGCATCCGGTGATGCTCGACGCCTGAGCCGTGGCGCGCCATCGAATTCGGCGGGACATCACGCAGAGCGTCCACCAAAAGATGCGATCTCGCGATGGCCGGTGCGACCACGCCGGAGCCTTCCCGATGACCCGTTCACCGGGCTGAGCCCGCGTGTCGAGGTCGGACCAAGGCCAGGCTCAGCCGGTGCGTTCGTAGTGGCGGCGCGCCTTTTCGCGGTTGCCGCAGACCCCAGTGGCCTGCTGTTCAGCAGGTCCAGCAGGGTGTCCATCGGTTACCGCTCCCCATCTAACCGGTTCGAGCTGTTTGACAGGTTAGCCCATCCATGCTTGCCTGACGAGACCTAACCGGTTCGAATACTCAGAGGGGTTAGAAATGAGCTCGGTGCACCACCGGACCGCAACCGTCGATGGCCACAAGATCTTCTATCGCGAAGCCGGCCCCGCCGACGCCCCCGCGATCGTCCTGCTGCACGGCTACCCCACCAGCTCGTTCATGTTCCGCGAGCTCATCCCGCTGCTGGCCGACGACTACCACGTCATTGCGCCGGACCACCTCGGCTTCGGCCACTCCGACGCCCCCCTCGCAGGGGAGTTCACCTACACCTTCGACGCCCTCGCCGAACTCACCTCCGGACTGCTCGACCAACTGGGCCTGGACCGCTACGCGCTCTACGTCCAGGACTACGGCGCCCCCATCGGGTGGCGCCTCGCGCTCAAGCACCCCGAGCGGATCTCCGCCCTCGTGACCCAGAACGGCAACGGCTACGAGGACGGTTTCGTCGAGTCGTTCTGGACCGATGTCTGGGCCTACGGGGCGAACCCCGGTCCCGACACCGAACCCGCCGTCCGCGCCGCGCTGAGCGTCGACGCCATCCGCTGGCAGTACGTGCACGGCGTGCCCGACCCGAGCCTGGTCAGCCCGGACACCTGGGAGCACGACTTCGCCCTCGTCTCCCGCCAGGGCAACGACGAGGTCCAGCTGGCGCTGTTCCGCGACTACCGGAACAACCGCCCGCTCTACCCGCTGCTGCACGAATTCCTGCGCACCAGCGAGGTCCCGGTGCTCGCCGTCTGGGGCCGCAATGACGAAATCTTCGGCCCGGCCGGCGCCCTGGCCTTCGCCCGCGACGCAAAGGACACCGAGGTGCACCTGATCGACGGCGGCCACTTCCTGCTGGAGAGCCACCTGGACGTCGTCGCGGGCTACCTGCGCGGCTTCCTCGGGCGCGTGCTGCGCTGAGCGGGCGTCTCGTGACCGATCTTTGACTGATCTTCCCCCTCCGCCTCCCCCGAGGGCGCCGGCCCTCCTGGCCCCGACCCCGACCCCAGTCCCAGCCCCCGACCCCGACCCTCAGCCCTTGCCGAAGAGCGTCGCGGGGAAGGCGCCCGCCGCTCTGACGGTGCTGGAGAAACCACCGGCCAGTTCGGTGAGGCGTGCGGTGGCGGCCGGGCCGAGGTGGTCGTACGGGGCGGCGTCGAGGCGGTCGGTGAGCACCTCGGCCTCGCCGCGCAGGGTCGCGCCCGCCTGCGTGAGGTCCCCTGCTTCGTCCAGCAGGCCGCGCTCGCGCAACTGCTCGCGCGCGGCGCCCCACTGCCGCGCGGACCACCCGCGGGTCCGCATGAACAATGCCGAAGTCGGAGCCGTGCCGGTGGCGTTGTGCAGGACCAGCGCCTCGATGCCGGACAGGCCGGCGAGGGCCAGGGCGGCCAGGTGACCGTCACCCCGGTGCTCGCGCAGCAGCGTCGCGGCGTGCCACAGGGCCAGGTGGGGTTCCTCGGGCACCGGGAGGCCGGCGTGCGCGGCGTACAGCGGGCGCGCCTCGCGGTGGCACGCCTCGGTGGCGCGCAGCGCCAGCCCGGCCGCCTCGGCCATCTCCTTCGACGCGAGGACCTCCGCTCCGAGCAGTCGCCGCAGCATCCCGTCCACACCGCGCAGCACCGCCGCGAGCACGGCCTCCGGTGTGGCGACCCTCCAGGCGGCGGGGATGTAGCGCTGCACATGCTCGTGGTTGAAGTTGTAGAACGTCGCGGTGACCGTGCCCGCGCCGACGGCACCGAGCGGGGCGGCGCGTCCCGCGTAGTAGGACATGGCACCTCTCTCCAGCCCGAGCGCCGCGAGTTCGTCCTGCCGCTCCGGTGCGAAGTACACGGCTGAGTGCAGGGGGCTGACGGCGTTGTGGCAGAGGCGGCCTGTGCTCGCCTGGAAGGACGTCATGCTGTGGCTCCGGTGTCGGTGATCAGGTGTGGTCGTGCGGCCGGGCGGGCGAGGCGCATCAGGCTTCGTTCGTGGGTTCGTGGTGGGTGCAGTCGGACAGTCCGGCCGCGGTCTGGGTGAGGTGCCGGGTCAGGAGCTCGGCCGCCGTGTCGGCGTCGCGGGCGAGTGCGGCCTCTTCCAGCCGGCGATGTTCCAGGACACCGTCCCTGCCGGGGTTGCGGTGCGCCGACCAGCGGCGCGCCAGCTCGCTCGCGGTCCACATCCGGTCGAAGGTCTCCAGCAGGACGAGGTTGCCGCACCCCTCCAGCAGGGTGCGGTGGAAGACCCGATGGGCTTCGGCCCATGCGCTGCTGTAGTGCTCGCCCTCCTCCGGTACGTACGCCGGGGTACGGCTCAAGCGGTGATGGGCGGCTCGTACACGGGCTTCCCAGTCGACGTCGCCGCGTTCGACGGACATGCGCAGCATGGCCGGTTCGACGGTCCGGCGCGCTTCCGCGATCTCCTGCCAGCGGCGGTCGGAGAAGGCCGGGACGGCGAAGCCCCGGTTGGGCAGCCTGTCGGCGAGGCCGTCGCCGACCACCCGCACGAGCGCCTCGCGGACGACGGCAAGGCTCACGCCCTGCTCTTTGGCGAGGTCCTGGGGCTTGAGGGCGTCACCGGGGGCGTGATCTCCGCGCATGATCGCGTCCCGCAGGTGTGTGTAGACCTGCTCGGAGAGCATCTGCTTCCCCGACGAGGCGGAGGTGTGGGTCGTCTGGCTCATACCTACAGAATAGACGATCGGATGGATAATCGATTATTGCGCCTATCGTCGATCCCAGTCGATCTCAGTGGTGAGCACCGTGCGACGACGGAGATTCCTGGCCCTGCCAGGGCGGAACCTCCGTCGGCCGCGTCACCACGGCCCCACAGCACGGACGGAAAGGAACGACGCCATGAGCGCCAACGACTCCTTCGCCCGCCTCCTGACAGCCACCGCGGAAACGCCCGCCTGAGGAACAGCCATGAGGCCGCAACCGTCAACTCCTGGCGCTGCGCGGCGAGCCCCCGCGCGCGCAGCGCCGTCGGTGCCCGGTCGACCTGCCCGGAAGCTTCATGCACCTGCAATGATCCGTTCCGGTCAGGGCTGGTAGACATGGTGGCGTGAGCATTCCAGTGCTGCTGCACCGCAGGTTGTACGTGGATCTGGCGCGCGTCGACGCGTCGATGTGTCGCCGCGTCTGACGTCGCCTTCGCCTGACCGGCGGGAGGCGACCCCGGCATGACATCCCCGTAACGGCAGCACCCGGAGGGAGAGCCATGAGCAGTGTCGCGAGCCATGAGATCCGGCGGGCGGGACCGCGGGTCCGGTGCCGAGGTGTCCGGCATCGCACGCCGTCGGAGGGGAACGTGATCCTCGACCATCCGCTGCGGCACGCGTCGTCGCCCGACAACACGATCCGGTTCGGCTGGGACCCGGGCGACTTCGTGCTCCGGGACAACCGGGCGCCCTGGCACTACGCCGCGGACGACCACGGCGACGGCGCCCTCGCCTACCGCAACGTCATCGGAGTGGGGCCGGCCCGGCAACCCGCCGTCTGACCAGGGGCGGTGAAGTCCTCGCCGTCACCGAGGACTTCGCGCCCATCCGTACCGGCCCGGGTGCCGCCGCCCACGAGATCGTCTTCGCCCGCGCGATCGCCTGCCCCGTCGCCTTCATCGAGGCGGCTGGATCGTCGGTCTCGCGCGCCCTCCATGCCCTCGACAGACCCGAGCACAAGCGGACCGAGGACCTCCTGAGCCAGGTCGTCCGACCCTCCGCAGTCCACCGCGACCCCACGGCGCATCCACGATCTCCCCCCACTCCACCACCTTCTCCCGAGCGACAAGGAACGGCCATGTCCATCCACTTCACCCGACGTAGCCTGGTACGAGGCATCACCGTGGCGACCGCCGTCGCCACCCTTGCCACCGGGCTTGCCGCCTGCGGTGGTGACAGTGACGCCGCCACCAAGACGGCCGACGCCGCCTCCGGAAGCGTGACCATCGGTCAGTTCTCGAACGGCGCCGCCACCGAGACCACTCTCAAGGTGTCCGAGGTCAAGTCGATCAGCGCCGAGCTGCCCGACGCCATAAGAAAGAGCGGCAAGCTCGTGATCGGCCACGGTGCTCTGCCATCCGGTTCCGCCCCGCTCGACTACGTGGGTGACGACCAGAAGACCCTCACGGGTTCCGAGACCGACATCGGCCGACTCGTCGCCGCCGTCCTCGGCCTCGAACCGGAGAGCAAGAACTTCACCTGGGAGAACCTCTTCATCGGCATCGACGGCGGCAAGGTGGACGTCGCCTTCTCGAACGTCACCGACACCGAGGAGCGCAAGGAGAAGTACGAGTTCGCCTCCTACCGGCAGGACAACCTCGCCTTCGAGGTGCTGAAGTCCGCCGACTGGAAGTTCGACGGCGACTACGAGAACCTCGCCGGCAAGACCGTCTCGGTCGGCTCGGGCACCAACCAGGAGCGCATCCTCATCGAGTGGCAGAAGAAGCTGCAGAGCGAGGGCAAGAAGCTCACCATCAAGCACTACCCGGACAACAACGGCGTCTACCTGGCGCTCGACAGCGGCAAGATCGATGCCCACTTCGGCCCCAACCCGAGCATCTCCTATCACATCACCCAGACCGCGAAGACGAACAAGCCCACCGCCAACGCGGGCACCTTCTCGGGCGCAGGCGAGACGCTCCAGGGCCTGATCGCGGCCACCTCCAAGAAGGACAGCGGTCTCGCCAAGCCGATCGCCGACGCGATCAACTACCTGATCAAGAACGGTCAGTACGCCAAGTGGCTGGCGGCCTGGAATCTCTCCAACGAGGCCGTCGCCAAGTCCGAGGTCAACCCGCCCGGGCTGCCGCTCGACAACTCCTGATCCGCCGCCCGCTCCGGGGCCCCGCCATCGTCACCGGCGGGGCCCCGGAGCGGGCCCGGCCGCACCCGGCAGCACTCGGCACGCACTCGGCCGGGTCCTCGTCGATAGCGGGTCGCAGCAGGCGCCGTCACGAGGAGCACATCGGCTCGTCGTCCCACCAGGCAGAGAAGGGCTCGGGCGCAGTGCTTTCCCTGACCGCTCCTCCGTTGGCAGTAGCGCCGTTCCGTGACCCGTACCAGGGCTCGACGCGCACCGGGCTCCCGGGCACCGCCGGGTCGCGATGATCACGCCCGCCGATTCATCCGCCTCCACCGCCCCCCGCTCGGCGCCCTCCGCCGGGCGGAGGCGGGCAGCGATCGCCGGCACCCTGGTCGCCGCGTTCGGTGGCTTCGCCGGCTTCAATCTGACGCTGTCCGCGATGCCCGCGTACGCCGTCCGGTCCGGCGCCGGGCCGTCGGGCGCCGGAATCCTCACCGCCGCCCTGATGGCGGCCACCCTGGTCGTCCAGCCCTTCACGCCGTGGCTCTTCGCCCGCCTCGGACGAAGGCACGCACTCGCCATGAGCGGCGCGCTGCTCGGGCTGCCGTGCCTGGTGCTGCCGGCCGTCTCCACGCTGCCCGCCCTGACCGGTCTCGCGGCGGTGCGAGGCCTGGGTTTCGGCGTGTTCGTCGTCGCCGGTGTCACCTTCATCGCCGAGCTGTTCCCGTCCGGCAGCCGGGGGCGGGCCCTCGGCTGGTACGGCGCGGTGGTCGGTGTCGCCGGCGTCCTGGGGGCTCCGCTGGGCATCGCGCTGGCCCGGCAGGAGGCGTACACGCTCGCGTTCGCGCTGACGGCGGGCGCGGCCGCTCTGGTCGTGGTCGGCTCGTTCGGCCTTCCTCGCGCCGCCGCGGCGCCCGTCCGGCCGGACGGACCTCGCTCCCGTCGCCCACGGACCGCGCGCGGAACATGGCGGTCACTGCGCCCCATGTCCGGCCCCCTCATGGTGGAGGCCGCGTCCACCACGGCCTACGGCGCCGTCTTCACCTTCTTGCCGCTGACCGCCTCGGCCGCGCCCGGGGCGCTGCTCGCCGCGCAGGCCTCCACCGTGCTCTCCCGGCTCGGCGCCGGGTGGCTCATCGACAGGTACGGAGGCCGTCAGGTGCTCCTGCCCGCAGTCGTGGCCACGACGATCGGCACCGCCTCGGGCGCGGCCTCTCACGACCCCGCCCTGTTGCTGGCCGGTACAGCCCTGTTCGGGGCGGGCTTCGGCGCGGTCCAGAGCGCCACGCTGGTCCTCGCGATGCAGGCGGCCGGTGACCGCCCCGGCGCCCTCGGCGTGGCCGGGGTCGCATGGAACATCGCCTTCGACGGCGGGACCGGGATCGGATCGCTCGCGGGCGGCCCGCTGCTCTCCCTCGGCGGCCCGTCCGCCCTCTTCCCGGCGACGGCGGCCCTACTGGCCTCATTCTTCCTCCTGGACCTACGCGGAGCGCGTCTTCCCGATGCGAAGAATTGCGGTTCATCTCGGGACAACTGACCGGTCGCTACTTGCCGGGTATTCGCGCCTTCGGGAGCCTGGCCGACAACTGCACGCCGTCGAAAGCCAGTTGCTAGTGTTGGGGCATGCGCATCGGTGTGAATGTCCCCAACTTCGGTCCGGGTGCGAACCCGGACAACCTGGCCCGCTGGGCCAAAACCGCGGAGGGTCTCGGATTCGACCTGTTGATGCTCTCCGACCATGTGGCGATCACATCGGATGTCGCCCGGCAATATCCCGCTCCATTTTACGAACCGTTCACAACTCTTTCCTGGCTGGCCGGTATCACCACGCGGATCGAGCTGGGCACGACGGTCCTCATCGCGCCCTACCGGCCTGCGCTGCTGGTCGCCCGCATGGCCGCCAACCTGCAACAACTCAGCGGTGGCCGGCTGATCCTCGGCGTCGGGGTCGGCTGGGCACGGGAGGAGTTCGAGGCGCTGGGCGTCCCGTTCGAACGGCGTGGTGCTCTGACCGACGAACTCCTTCGGGCCCTGCGCGCCGCGTGGGAGAACGAGGACGACTATCGCTGCGGACAGATTCCCCTCTGGGTCGGTGGCAACAGTGACGCCGGAATAAGGCGTGCCGTTCGATTCGGTTCTCCATGGCATCCGCTGCGGTTCACGATGCCCTGGTTCAGGGACGCCCTGGGTCGGCTGAAGGATATTGCGGCCGAGCTCGATCGGCCGGTACCGGAGTTGGCGCCGCGCATCTATCTCCGGCTCACGGACAAACCGATCGACGACCCGGATCGCCGGGCCGGAGAGGGAACCCTGGAGCAGGTTCTCGAGGACATCGAGGAATTGCGCCTCGCCGGTGCCGAAACCGTGCTGCTCGATCCGTACCACGGCGATCCGGACGAAACCCTGCGGCCCGAGGCGGCGTGGCAGGCGCTGGCGACCCTGGCCGCGCACCGGCCCTAGTCCTCCCCGGCGATCACCCCCTCAACACAACGAGACGGAGTATCAGTGGCCCTCAACGACCACGACCTTCCCGCGAGCGGCGCCGACCGCTCCACCACCGTCACCGAAGCCGAACTGCCCTATCTGCGCCGGTGCATCGAGCTGGCGGCCGAGGCGGTGGAGGCCGGCGACTGGCCGTTCGGATCCGTGCTCGTCGACGCGGACGGCAAGATCCTCGCCGAGGACCGCAACCGCGAGTCCACCACCGGCGACCCGACCCGGCACCCCGAGTTCGAACTCGTCCGCTGGGCCGCGGCCCACCTGAGCGCCGAGGAGCGGGCCACGGCGACCGTGTACACCTCGGGTGAGCACTGCCCGATGTGCGCGGCCGCGCACGGGTGGGCGGGACTGGGCCGCATCGTGTACGCGAGCTCGTCCCAGCAGGCTCGCGACTGGAAGGCGGAGTGGGGCGTGCCGATCACGTCGCCCCTGAGTCCGCTGTCCATCCAGGACGTCGTGCCCGGTGCCGAGGTGGCGGGTCCCGTCCCCGAACTCGCCGAGCAGGTACGTGAGTTGCAGTGGCGCTTCCGCACCCGGAGCAGCGCGGGCGAGTGACGGCGCGGCACGAACACCAGGGCCTGGCAGCGGGATTGCTGCCAGGCCCTGTTCGTTGCCGTGGGTGCGCGGGTCAGACCATGAACTGGTCGTACTTCGCCATGTGCTCCTGCAGTTCCTCCAGGCTGGGGTTGCGCCCGTTGGCCGTCAGGCGCCCCAGACCGCGGAAGTAGTCCTCACGGTTGTAGATCGGGTAGAACATGATCAGCAGGGTGGCGTCCTCGTTGCCCCTGTTCGTGAAGCCGTGCGGCTCGCCCTTGGGTATGTAGGCGAACGCACCGGGTTCACCCACCACCTTGCGGTCACCGATGGTGAACTCGATCTCGCCCTTCACCACATAGAACATCTCGGTGGAGTTCTTGTGGATGTGCGGGCTGGCACCGCTCGCCTCCGGAGCCATGTGGTGCTCGAAGAAGCCGAACTCGCCGTTGGAGTCCGGTGTGGTGAGCTTGAGGTACGTCCTCTTGGTGTCCCGGATGTTGACGAACTCGCCTTCGCCGGACGGAACATACAGCGGAACCGACATGTCTCTCCTTGAGTGGTGATCAACTGTGCCGACTCGACTACGGGAGCGGCATGCGTGGTGGTTACGTGGCCTCGGCCAGGCTCGGGTCCGGTCGGTGCCTGACGGCCGCCTGTGCCTGCGCCCATCGGCCGATGGCCGGCGCGGCGAGTCCGCAGACGGCGAACAGCGCGGCCAGGACGACCCATCCGGTGGAGCCGGCCGTGACGACCAGGCTGACCAGGACCGGTGCCGCGATCTGCTGGACGGCCACGCCGAGCCAGAAGACCGAGAGGTAGACGCCTTCCTGGCCGGGCACCGCGAGCAGATAGGACCCGCCCCAGCCGCCGGCGGACTGGAACAACTCGCCGCCGGTCAGCGCGACCATGGCCAGCAGCAGCACGCCGACGGCCAGGACGACCGGCAGCTTCGGCGCCGCGACGAGCAGCAGGCAGCAGACCGCGAGGGAGATGCCGGCCCACACCAGGGCCCGTGCGGCGCCGGGGATGGTGTCGGTCCCCCGGCTGGCCCGCACCTGCAGGGCGACCGCGAGCACGGTGTTGACCGCCACCAGGGGGGAGATCAGCGCCGAGGAGACGTCGGTGTGCCCGACGATCCACAGCGGGATACCGATGCTCAGCAGGGTCATGTGCATCGTGAGCACGGCGTTGATGCCGGTGAACGACAGGAACGATCCGTCCCGCAGCACGCTGACCGAGAAGCGCCGACGCAGGCTCTTCGCCGGCGCGCTGAGCACCGGCAGCCGGGCGGCCAGGCTCGCGAGCACGGCGAAGGAGGCTGCGTTGACCAGCAGGATCGCGGTGTACCCCGCCCGGGTGTCGATCAGCAGCCCGATGCCGCCCAGGAGGGCGCCGAGGGTGAATCCGACGTTGCGCAGCGATCGGAGGATCGCCACCACCCTGACCCGGTCGTCGGTCGCCGTGGCCTGCCCGACGAGGGCCTGTTCCATCGGTGCGGCCGCCTTGTCGACCAGGCCGAGCAGGCACACCACGGTCAGGAACTGCCACAGGTTCTGGACGAGCGGGTAGACCACGAAGCAGGCGCAGCGCCACAGGCTCACCCCGACCAGCACCTTCTTCGGGCCGATCCGGTCGGCCAGGACGCCGATCGGGATGGCCGTGGCCAGGGCGATGGCGGCCGACAAGGCCAGGCCGAAACCGAGGTTGCCCTCGGACAGGTGCACCGACCTGGTGACGAACGGCACGGACACGGCCAGGAAAGCACCGGTGCCCACCGCGTCGATCATCGCCATCACGGCCAGCCTCGTGCCGACCGACCCTCCGGGCATGGAACCGCGCCATCCGCGGACGCGTTGCCACAGAACAGACATGTGTTTCCTCAATGGGTAGCGATGCGGATGGCCGCGTCCGCGTCCAGGACGCGCTGACGGGTGGTGTCCGCGTCCGGGCCGGTCGCGATGACGTGCCCGGCGCGGTCCCAGGAGGATGCCCAGGGCCGGACCTCCTGGCCGGCCTCGACATCCACCTCCGCGACCTGGACGCCGGGCAACCCCCGCGCTGTGTCCACGCCGGCGACCTCCGTCACGGTGCCCGGCTCGGCGGCCAGGAACCGGATCGCCGAGGTCTGCCGCGCGGAACGGGGCAGCGTGACCGTACGGCCGGCCAGCAGGTCGATCAGGGTCAGCCTGATCCGTGTGCCGTATGCCAGGTCGACGAGGTCGATCAGGTAGTCACCGGGGCAGCGGCCGGCGCATTCGACCAGCGTCGGGCCCGCCTCGGTGAGGATCCACTCCGCGTGCAGGATGCCCGTCCGGAAGCCGATCGCGGCGACCAGCGTCCGCATGGCCGTCGCGAACGCGGCCTGCGTGTCCCGGTCGAGCGGGGCAGGCAGCAGATGGCCGAGTTCGACGGGATACGGCCCGGGGACGACGGTCTTGGCCGTGACGTTCTCGAAGATGATCTCGCCCTGCCGTACCAGCGCCTCCACGCTGAACTCGGGACCCCGCAGCCGTTCCTCGGCGAGGAAGCGCCACGCCAGCTCCCGGTCGGGCACCTGCTCGTACTCGGCGGCGGACGAGGTCCGCTGCCACGCCTGTGCCGCGGTGGCGGCGTCGACCGAGTCCAGCAGTTGCACGCCGACACTCGCCTGCCGGTTCGCCGGCTTGACCACGACCGGACCGTCGCCGGCGAACTCGAGGATGTCCGCGGGGCCGTGCACCTCGCGCCAGCGCGGATTGCGGACGCCGCCCGCACCGGAGACCTCGCGGAGCCGGACCTTGTCCCGCAGCGCCTGCGCGGCAGTTTCGGTCGCTCCCGGCAGCCCGAGCTTCTCGGCCAGTGCGGCCGTAGCCGGCACCGCGTACTCCAGCCCCGGGACGACGGCGGCCACCGGCCGCGCGGCCGTCAGCTCGGCCGCCAGGTCGAGGGCCTCGGCCGACTGCTGGTAGCCCGCCGGGACGATCCGGTCCAGGCAGTCGAAGCGTGTCGCCGCGTCCTGGAGCCGGCGCTTGCGGATGATGTCGGGTTCCTCGATCACCACGACCGACCCGCCGGGGACGCTCCCGTCGATCGCGCGCAGGTAGGCCGCGTTGTAGCCGACGAACACCACCTGTGCGTCGGTGGCGGGGGTGCTCATGGCGACCTCCTGGTGGGGGGTGTGGACCACTGCATCGTCATTGCCTCTCTTCGGGGTGGGGGGTCTCATGACCGGCGGTGCTCATACGGGCGTCCCGAGCACTCCGGCGCGACCGTCCGCTCGTACGGGTGTGCCGTCGATGACGACCTCGATGGCGGCGAGCACGTCCGCGCAGCGGGCGCGGGCCTCCTCGGGAGTGGCGCCGGAGACGATGACGTGCCCGTGCCGGCTCTTGGAGTCGACGACCGCCGGTACGGTGTCGCCCGGGCGCAGCCGGAGGCTCAGTTCGTCGACGTGTCCGAGCCGAGCGGCCGTCTCCAGGCCGTGGATCCCGTCGACGCGGCCGGGCGGGAAGGTGAAGAACCGCACGATCGCGATCGCCGTCGGCTCGGCGGGCTCGGCCGGTCTGTCCGCCAGGGCGGCGAAGATCGCCTGTTCGAGGTCGAGTCCGGTGGCCAGCTCGACGAGTCGCGGTATCCGGTCACCGCCGAGCCGGGCCTGCGACTCGACGATGCGCGGGCCGTTCCGTGTCCAGATCACCTCGGTGTGCGCGGGGCCGAACCGGTATCCGCACGTCGTGAGGAACCCGGTGGTGAGTTCCTCGACGGCGCGCCGGCGGTCCCGGGGCAGCGGCGCCGGATGGACGTGCCCCACCTCCACGAACAGCGGCGGGGGTCCCAGCAGCTTCTCGGTGATGCCGACGACCTGGTGCCGGCCGTCCCTGCTCAGCGTCTCCACGCTGTATTCGGGACCGCGCAGGTACTCCTCGACCAGGAACGGGCCGTCGTAGCCGTACTGGTCGACGAGTGCGGTCCAGGCCGTGCGGTCCCGCGCCTCCCGCCACAGGAACACACCTCGGCTGCCGGCCAGCGCGGCCGGCTTGACCACGGCAGGGCGGCCGACGCGCTCGACCGCGTCCGGCACCTCGGACCGTGTCGGTGCGGCCTCGTAGGACACCGGGGACAGCCCGCGCCGGGCGAGCAGGTCCCGCATCGCTCGCTTGTCGGCGAGCAGGCGGATGGCCGCGGCCGGGTTCAGCTCGGCGTGCAGGTCTTCGGCCACCTCGTAGGCGGTGACCATCGTTTCCTCCCTGCCGATGTGGTAGATCAGCGTGGCGCGGTGCTCCCGGGCCACCTGGTGGAGGGTGCGGCGCAGCATTTCCGCGTCCCGGAAGTCGGCCGACACGAACAGGTCCGCCAGGGCGCGCACGTCGTCGAGGTACTCCGGCGACTCCAGCCGGGGGTCCCAGACCGCACCGACCCAGAACCCTTCCGCCTGTGCTTTGCGCACGAACTGGCGGTAGGGCATCACCATGAGCAGGCGGGGCCGGTCATCGGTGGGGCCGGGCGCCGTCACCGGGCACCGCCACCGTGCGTGGCCGCGACGGGTACCGGCTCGGGCTCGCGACCGAGCAGGCTCAGGTACCGCTCGCCGGTGTCGGGCAGCAGGGTCACGATGCGCCGGCCCCGGTACTCCGGACGGGCGGCCAGGACACCGGACGCGTGGACGACGGCGCCGGCCGACACACCGACCATCAGTCCGGCGCGCAGCGCGAGGCGCCGGGTGGTGTCGAGGGCGTCCGCGTCGGAGACCGCGATGACCTCGTCGATGAGGTTCCGTTCCGTGGTGGGCGCGATGAAACCGCCGTTGAAGCCCGGGATGGTGTGCGTGCCGGGCTCGCCGCCGGACAGCAGCGGCGAGCCCGCCGGTTCCACCGCCACGATCCGGACCGCGGGATGGCTCTCGCGCAGGTACCGCCCGGCGCCGCTGAGCGTGCCGCCGGTGCCCACTCCGCAGACGAACACGTCGATCCGCCCGTCGGCGTCGCTCCAGATCTCGGGGCCGGTCGTCTCGTAGTGCGCGCGCGTGTTGTCCGGGTTGTCGTGCTGGCAGCAGAACCACGACCCGGGGGTCTGCCGGTGGAGTTCCTCGGCCTTGTCGACCGCCGCCTGGTAGCCGCCCGTGTGGGGGGTCCGTACCACCTGGGCGCCGAGCGAGCGGAGGATGGCCACCCGCTCCTGGGTGGCGTTGTCCGGCAGCACGATGACGCAGCGGTAGCCGCGGGCCGCCGCGAGCGCGGCCAGCGAGATGCCGGTGTTGCCCGAGGTCGCCTCGATCACGGTGCCGTCGCCCGGGGCGAGCAGCCCCCGCTCCTCGGCGCCGCGCAGCATCGACAGCGCGGCCCGGTCCTTGCTGCTGGACCAGGGGTTGAACAGCTCCAGCTTCGCCAGCACCTCGGCATCGGCCGGGACGCCGTCCAGGATGCGGTGAACCGGCAGCCGGAGCAGCGGGGTCCCGCCGATCAGGTCGACCAGGGAGTCCGCGACCGGGCGCCGGGCGACCGGCTCGGTCCGGATGCTGATCTCCTGCGCGGCCGCCTCCGCGGTGCGCGCCGCGAGCTCGGCGGTCTCGGCCACCACGAGCACATGTCCGGCGCGGTCGCCGTTGCGGCGCAACTCCCGCACCACGGAACCCGGCTTGGGCTTGACGACGACCTCCTCCACGCCGGGCAGCGCGGCGGCCCGCTGCTGCCCGCCGACCGACACGACACGGCCGGGCCGCGCGGTCAGGTAGCGGATGGCGGCGCCGCCGACCGGCCGCTCGGGAAGCACCCGGGCGGGCAGGGGCTGCCCGAGGTACTGCCGGGCCACCAGCTCCAGGGACCGGATACCGAGAGCGCGGTCCACGAGGTAGGTGATCTTGCCGCCCGCGGGCCGGGGGTTGATCTCGATGAGCTTGGGGCCGGACTCGGTCACCTTGATCTCGACATGGGCCATCCCCAGGTCGAACCCGACAGCGCGGAGGGCTTCCACGGCGAGGTCGCCGCAGCCGCGCACCACCGGTTCGGGCAGGCCGGAGGGGAAGGTGTGGGCCAGCTCGACGAAGTAGCCCTGGCCGGTGACCGACTTGTCGGTCACCCCGAACACCTCGTACCGGTCGCCGTCGGCCAGCACCTCCACACTGACCTCGGGGCCGGTCAGGTACTCCTCGACCATCAGCTCGTGATAGCGGGCCTGGCCGCGGGTGTTCTCCACCCGGGACCGGATCAGTGCGACATGCTCGGCCGCCTGGGCCGCGGTCTCCACCAGCCGGACGTCGGCACTGCTGGTCTCGTCGGCCGGTTTCACCACGCAGGGCAGGCCGATCTCCGCCGCGGCCGCCTCGGCCTCGGCGGGGTCGCGCACGGTGCGGAACGCCGGTATCGCGACGCCGAGTTCGGCGCAGCGGCGGCGCATCAGCGCCTTGTTGCGTGCCGTCGCGACGCCGTCGACGCTCACCGTGGGGAGTCCGAGGTGGACCGCCACCTCGGCGGCCACGACCACGTCGTACTCCGCAAGGGTCAGGAACGCGTCGAAGGGGTGCTCCGCCCCGGCCGCGTGCACGTGCGGCAGGAGCTCCTCGTAGATGTTCGTCTCGCAGTGCACGATCTCGTCGACGTAGTGGTCGAAGTAGGCCGGTCCGCCCGGCACTTCCAGGTACCGGTCCAGGTCGCGGGTGAAGAAGGTGACGCGGCAATCGAGTTCCTTGATGATCTGCAGGCCTTCGAAGCCGGATCCGGAGAGGTTGCTCTCCACAACACCGACGTGAATCATCTGTGCCTCCGATGGCATGCCGACACGTGGTCGGGTGGAACGACAACGACAAACGCTGGACGGGGAACGGAACCGGGAGGCCGTCACCAGCACCCTGAGGTGGCCAGCGCGCGCAGCAGCTGGCCGGCCTCCTCGCGATCCGCGGCCGACAGCCGCTGCACGACCTCGGCCTCGGGGGCCATCACCCGGGCGGCCGGTGGCACATCGCCCAGTACGAGCGAACCGGCGCCGATCAACGCGTCGTCGCCGACGGTGACGGGACCGAGCACGATCGCGTTGGTGCCGAGCACCACCCGGTCGCCGACGACCGGATGGCGGCGGGCACCGGGTTCGCGGCGCCCGTCCCGCCACCAGCCGACCGCGCCCAGCGTGACCTGGTGGAAGATCGTGACATCGTCGCCGACCTCGGCCGTCTCCCCGATGACCACCGCGGCCCCGTGATCGATGAACACGCGCCGACCCAGCGTCGCGCCCGGATGGATCTCGATGCCGCCGGTCACCGCGCGGGCCAGGTAGGCCAGGATCCGCGCGAGCTGACGGTGCCCGCGGAGGTACAGGGCATGTGCCAGCCGGTGGGTCCACAGCGCGGGCAGCGCGGGGTGGAGCAGTGCCTCCGCGCGGGTGCGGATCGACGGGTCCCGCGCGACGATCACGGAGAGGTCTTCCCTCGCCCTGCTGATCACCCTACGCATACGATCCTCCGTCATGGCATGTCCTGCATTTCCGGTGGCGCCGTCGGAATTCGATGGCCGGCCTCAGTAGTTCGGGGTTTTGACCAGATTGCCGGTTCCTTCGACGATCTCCGGTATGTACACCCGCTCGGTCCAGACGTCCTGGGCCACCGGTTCGAGGGCGATCGACACGGCGCCTTCGTCGACCGAGAAAGCGGTCCGGACCGCGCTGGTGATCGCGTCCACGAGGGCGGATATCTGGTCGGCTTCGAGGTTGTTCGGGAAATGCTTGATGCTGACGTGAGGCACTCCGATGGCCTTTCTGGGGAGTCGTGCGGCCTGAATGGCGGTGACGAGTTCGGCTATTCCGTTCGTGCGCAGCAGTTCGTAGTGATCGGCCCGGAGTCGGCTGACAGTGAGGGGTGTACTCGACAGCGTGTGGCCGGAGTCGATGAAGGAGTCCTGGTCGCCGTCGGCCCGGAATACCGTGATCGGCGCCGCGATGCCGCGTTCGGCCAGTTCGTGAGGGGCGTACTCGAAGAGAAAGGTCTGCCGCACCACGCCGACGATCCTGCGCACCAGTTCCCGGTCCAGGTGCTCGAACCGGCCGCAGACGAAGGCGATGAAGGAGTCCTCGTCGTGGGTCGCGGCCAGGCACGCGTCGACCGCCGACCGCTCGAGGTTTCCGGCGAACACCGAATAGAGAATCGCGACGAAGGTGCTGTCGGTGAAGCTGACCGCCTCTTCGGCGGGCGTCTCGGCGCGGGTTTCCACGGGCGGCTTGCCCGGTGCGATCAGGATCACCTCGTCGACCCGCTCGCCGGCGCGTTCCAGTTGCCGGGCCGTCTCGAACGCGACCCGGGCCCCGAAGGAGTAGCCCCACAGGGTGTACGGGCCGGCCGGCTGGGCCTCCCGGATGAGTTCGAGGTCCCTGGCGACCATCTCGTCGAACGTCGGGTACGCGATCTCGCCCGCGTTGACGCCGTAGGCCTGGATGCCGAGGAACGGCCGGTCCAGTTCCAGCCTGCCGGCCAGCAGCCGCAGGCTCATCGGGTAGCCACCCAGCCCGGGCCAGCAGAAGACCGGCCGTCCGCCGTCTCCTGCTCGCAGCCGCACGAGCCTGGGCAGGGCGGTCGCGGGCTCACGGTCGACGCGTCTGGCCAGCTCGGCGATGGTCGGCGCGTCGAACAGCACCTGGAGCGGCAGGGAGCTGCCGAGCTCCCGGTTGATCCGGCCGACCAGGTTGACCGCGGTCAGCGAGTGGCCCCCGGCGGTGAAGAAGTTGTCCCGGATCGAGACCCGGTCCTGTCTGAGCACCTTGCGCCACAGCGCGGCGATGGCCTCCTCGGTGGGCGTACGCGGGGGGACGACCGGCGTCTCGGTGTCCTCCACGGCGGCCTTGTCCAGCTCGCGCAGGGCCTGGTGGTCGATCTTGCCGTTCGGGGTGAGCGGGAAGGAGTCCAGCACGGTGACCCGGTTGGGCACCATGTACGGAGGCAGGGACTCGGCCAGGTTGTCCTTGACGATCTCGGCCGGCCCCCGCATGTGGACGGAGTCCTCCTTCATGCCCTCGCTGAGCCGCTGCTCGGCACTGATACGGCCGCCGACGGCGAAGTAGGACGCGGCGTCGGGGCCGAGGCCGACGAGGTTCGCGATGCGCCGGGCGGACGGCAGGGGGTTGCCGGTCTCCGAGCTGTAGCCGGAGGACATCAGCCCCAGGTCGAGGTCGTTCATCTGGAGGCGCTGCAGTTCCCGGCCGAGGTCGACGTAGCGCTGCCAGGTTTCGGACGCGCGGCCGATCAGGCTGATCCCGAAGCTCGCCCGGTCGTAGACCTCCTGGTTGATGGCGATGACGTCCTGCTTGCGGATCAGGTGGTCGGACACGCGCACCAGTTCGGCGCCGTCATACCGGTACTGACCGCGGTCCAGATCGGCGATCCGGTCGGGATGGGCCTGCACATACAGGTCGACCGGGCTGTCGACGGCCGGGGCGGCGGCCGTCTCCACCTCGTACGTGCCCAGGTAGTGGTCCTCGTCCGGGCAGCCCAGGAGCTCCTTGACCTCGGACGCCCCCGGGCGGGCGTTGATGCGCAGCCCGTACTCGGGCAGGACCTGGTCGAACAGGCCGACCATGTGACCTGCTTCGAAGTGGAGGACTTCCCGGATGTTGTTGCGGTAGACGGGCTCGATGGCCGACCGGCGCCCGATGAAGTGGACGCGCAGCCGCGGGGTGCCGACCGGAGCGGGGCTGATCAGCACGAGCCGGTGACTGATCGGGTGGTGGTAGTAGTAGCCCGGTTCGAGACCCGCGATACCGGACAGCTCCAGGTACAGCTGGGTCGCGTACAACGAGCCGGGTGAGGCGTACCCGTACTTGGGAAGCAGCCGTTCGCCGCTGGGGAACTGTCCGAAATAGCGCAGGAGGGTGCCGAGTTCGGACAGTGTCAGGGTGTCCGGGTCTCGTGGGGCGGCCGGTTGTCCCGTCGAGCGGGCGAGCAGGGCCATGATGTCGGCCCGTTCGACCGCGCCGCCTTCGTAGAAGCGGTATGTCTTGCGGGCGAACACCGTGCGCCGCTGGCGGGCCGTCGCCGAGCGTCCGGGCAGCTCGAGGACGGCCCGTCCGTCTTCCTGCCGCACACCCGGATTCGCCAGCTGCGCCTTGAGCTGCAGCCTGCTCCGCTTCGACTGGTGATGGGTACCGTGGTTGCCCTGGTCCATCAGCGCGGCCCGCTGGGGGTCGAGCTCTATGAAGGCGATGAGGTTGGCGCCGACTCTGGCGTCGTCGCGGACCAGGACGGCGGCGCGCTTGACCCAGTCGTGCTTTTCGATGGACACCTTGATCTCGTCCAACTCGACCCGGAAGCCGCGCAGTTTGACCTGGCTGTCGGTACGGCCGAGGAACTGCACGGTGCCGTCGTCGTTCCATCTGGCCAGGTCGCCGGTGCGGTACAGACGGGCGGACTCGGGATCGGCGGAGAACGGGTTGGTGATGAAACGTTCGGCGGTCAGCCCGGGATTGTTCAGGTACCCGCGGGCGAGTTGGCGTCCGGCGATGTGGAGTTCACCCGACTCGCCACGTGCCACGGGCCGACGGGCGGTGTCGAGGATGTGGAAGCTCATGCCCCGGACCGGTCGGCCGATGGAGATGTGGTCGGGACTCTGCCGGACGGTGCGGCGGTCCACGGTGTGGGCCGACGCGTTGATCGTGCACTCGCTCGGGCCGTACAGGTTGACCAGAGTCAGGTCAGGTAAGGCGTCGAGCAGTTCGATCGCCAGGTTCCTGGTGAGCGACTCGCCGCCGCTGAAGACATGGGTGAGCGAGGTGCAGTCGGACAGCCGTCCGGTGTCGACGAGCCCCTGCAGCAGCGTCGGCACCCCCTGAAGGGTGGTCACCCCGTGCGCCACGATCAGGTCGATGAGCCCGCCGGGGTCGGCGTAGAGGCCTGGTCCGCTCATCACCACGCTGCTGCCGCAGGCCGGTGCGAGGATCTCCCACTGGGCCGCGTCGAAGCTCAGGGGCGTCTTCTGCAGCACCGTCCTGCGTTCGTCCAGCCCCTGCTCGTCGGCCAGCCAGCGCATCTGGCTGACGATGCTGTGGTGCTCGATGCCGATGCCCTTCGGGTTGCCCGTGCTCCCCGAGGTGTAGATCACGTACGCGAGGCCGTGGCCCCGTGCGGGTAAGGGGGCGGACGGAGCGGCGGAACCGGTGTCCGGCTCGGCCTCCAGGGGGGCCTGGGTCTGCGCGACGGTGACGATCTTCGTTCCCGGTGGCGTGATCGCTGCCAGTCGGGACACCAGGGACTCGTCGGCCAGGATGACCTTGGTTCCCGAGTCCGCGATCATGTAGCGGACCCGTTCATCCGGGTATTCCGGCGACAGCGGCAGATAGGCGGCGCCTGCGTGCAGGACACCCCAGACACTCGCCATGAGGTCGACGGACGGCTCCATGAAGATGCCGACGGGCTCTTCCACCGCACCGAGCCGCCGAAGGTGGCCGGCCATGTTCCCGCTGCGCTCACTGAGTTGCCGAAAGGTCAGCCGCTCCGTGCCACAGGAGACGGCAGTCCGGTCGGGCTGGGCGACGGTGGCCGCGCCCAGCAGGTCGGACAGGGACAATTCCTCGGACCCCGTTAGTTTCGCCATCATCCTTCGAACCTAGAGTTCGTCAATGTTGAGTCGACGCGCGTAACACCCTCGCGAAATCAGGCATGCGAGAGGCGCGATCGCCGATGGGCTTCGCCTGGGATGGAAGCAGCCGAAATCACGTGACGTTTACATGATCGACGGCAGGAAAAACCTGCCGGGACCATACGACGCGAGGCCGGCGCTCAGCGCCTTTCCGTACATCGCCCAAAGGGGCGCTGCGTCAGCTCAAGGGGTCGTTCAGACATGCCTTTTGCGCCTCCCCCAACCGATATTCATGCCCGTCACGATCTTGCGCCTTCCCCCCGGAGGACGCTGCGCAGGCCAAAACAAGTCATTCATCACCGCGAGCAATCGGAAGGTACACGATGCACATGACCGACGCGAGATCGAGAAACGGACCCGCTCATCCCTTTTGGGGCGATTACCGCCGCTGCACTCTCGGCCAGGTCAGGATGGCCGAAGCGTTGCGGGGTGCAAACAGAAAGAGGTTGCTCCAGTTGTCCGCCGCGAGCGCGACGCGGAAGGGCCCTCATCCGGCCTCTGTCGCAGGGGCCTCTTCCACGACAGCCGATGCGAGTCGGCCGACCAACCACCCCTCTTGGGAGCATTTTCTGGCCGTCTGCTGGAGCGAATGCCTCACGCAGCCGGTTCCACGTCGCGGCCGGCCCATGACGTCAGGGCCTTAAAGAAGCGTTCACGGACTTGCAACGGAGGGCGCCACCGGAGCAGTTGGTACCGCTCCGGCGCTCAAGCCCTCCCGGCGACGAAGCGTCCGAGGTCTGCGAACCGGCCTGGCCGACGCCGATGTCCCGCAGGCTTCTCGGGGCAGCACCAGCTGGGCAAACTCCGCACTTCGCTGAGCGTCGCCGAGGTCGAAGCTCCTTGCGGGAGGCGGGTTCCGCCCGCTACCGCGAGCTCGCTCGTTCGCGGTGGCGGGCGAATGCCATCGCGTCAGTCGCGGACACCCGCCGCTTCGGACGCGTTCGACGCGCCGGGCACGGACCCGATTGCCCGTCGACCGCCGTCGCCGGGCACGGACCCGATTGCTCGTCGACCGCCGTCGCCGGGCGGGTTCACGGATCGCCGGCGGCGGGCCAGGGACTCCTTCGCGGCCTCCCGTGCGTGTCGCCTGCGCCAATAGGGGTTGTCGTGCGACAGCTTGCTGGAGACCCGGCCGTACATGCCGAAGGTGAGGACGACCAGTCCCATGACGAAGCTGAACATCACGTTGGTCATCCCGAAGTCGAGCACGTTGGCCGGCCGGTCCAGGACGAAGACATGGACGAAGCCGCTCAGCAGGAACAGGGTGCCCACCGTCATGTTGAGCGTCGACGCGAAGTTGCCTCCGACGATGCCCCCGCCGATGAGGATCAGCCCGACGACCACGGAGATCAGACTCAGGACGCCGTTGGTCGACATACCCGCGAGTTGCTGCCCCTCCGTGTCGAACGGACTCAGCCGGTCGGCGAATCCCAGGACGCCGAAGACCAGCAGGACCAGGCCGCAGAACGCGGCGCCGTAGCGGTAGACCGTGGCCAGCTGGTGGTCAACGGGCAATTCGTCGCTCAACTTCATGGCGGATCCTTTCCGGAACCGGGGACTCTTCATCCCCATGTCGGGTCATCCCCGTGTCGGGCTGCGCCCTTCCGCAGTCGCACTGTCCCGTTTTCTCCTGCGCGGACCTCGGTGGTTGCACTCCGGACGGGTGACTTCGCGAAGCTCGCCTCCGCCGATCGGAGCTGCGGCGGAGCGGGCGGGCAGCCCGACGTCGGACGATCAGGGTTGGAGCAGTCCGACTGTGCCGACCGCGGTGACGTGTCCGCGGGTGTGCACGGTGAACCGGCGGCCGAGGGGATCCGACGTCACCTCGACGGCGGCACCCGCGCACGGCACCGGACCGCACAGGTCGACACTCAGCCCGGTGACGGCGGCCGCCGTACCGCCGTAGGACAGCAGCGCAGCCTGCCGCCCCGCCTCCAGGACGGCCACGGCCGACAGCCGGGAAGACCGTCCGGGACGGAACACGGGATGATCCGGATCCCGAGGCGCGACAACGAGTCCCTGGAAGGAGCGCGCCACCATGACGTCAGGTTCCGCGGCAGCGCCTACGGCGGCCGCGGACGGGTACAGAAGGCTGTGGCATGCGCTGCTTGCCGCGGCGCCGACGGCGGCACCGCGTTCCCGCAGGAGCGTCCGGATCGTGCACGAGCCGAACCGCAGGCCCCCGTGCAGAAAGTCGGCGCAGACGCGGTAACCGACGAGACGGCCGTCGTCGAGCATCACATCGCTCACGGCGACCCGGACGAGTACGGCGGTGGCCACGCCCCGTTCCCTCGGCTGCGCCTCATGGATCAGGCCCAGACGAACCGAGTCGGGCTCCAGCGCCGCGGACGTCCTGGGAAGATGCCGTCGTTCCAGGGCCGCCGCGATCTGACGGACGGACTCGACCATGATCAGCGGATGATGGACGACGACCAGGTCGCGCTCGTTGAGCGGATGGGAACGGGGCCACTGGCACCAGGCCTCGAACCCACGCGACCCGAGTCGCCGCAGCGACAGCACGAGCATCGAGGCCATCGTCTCCAGACCGGCGCTGCGCCAGGTCAGCGGAGCGTCCGGGGCTTCGCGCTCCGGAATCGGCGCCGCCCCGAGGTGGCCGGGCCGGCCTTCCCCCACCCGCGCGTCACGTGTCACGGCTTGCATGTACGGCTCCCTAGACGACGGGGCTGTGAGGGCAAGGGCCCGATTCACCTCGGGCGGCCTCGTGGGCCGCGTCTTCGGTCACCCTCGACCGCCGCTGTCCTCCCACCTTGCGAAGCACACAACCGATGCGACAACTTGCATCGTCCTTGCATCGTTGTGCCGCCCGCTCCGACCGGCCAGAGCGGGCGGGCCGGCCGGCGCGCGGGCAGGCAGGCGGGCGGGCGAGCGAGCGGGAACATGTCGCACAGGGGTCGCCGTGCTGGGTGCGAATCGTCCCGCCGCAGAGCGACCGGAGCCCGCCGACCCTTCGGTGCCCGCTCCGCGCATCCGTCCGGCCGTGTTCGGCAGAACATCAGTCGATCGACGCGGGCCGCGGGTCCGCACCCAGCGAAAGAGGCGGAACCCATGGCGAACGAGCGCGTGTCGCGGTGCGGATACCCGCCCTGGCTCGCGTCCCGGGCCGCCCGTGTCGCAGAGGCAGAACGACCGTGACGGCTCGTCCCGAGGCGAAGCCGGCCGGCACCGGTGTCACGACAGGCTCCCTGGCCCGCATCCTGGGCGTATCCCCGACCACTCTGCGCTCCTGGGACCGCCGCTACGGTCTGGGTCCCGCCGTGCGTGCGGACGGCCGTCAGCGCCGATGGTCCCCGCAGGACGTGGCCATGGTGAAGGAGATGTGCCGCCTCACCGCCACCGGTGTGCCCCCGGCCGAGGCGGCGCGGACAGCGATGAAGCAAGCCCGGCGCGCACTCGACGAGGGGACGTCCGACGCAGGGGCGTCCGGTGAAGGAACCTCTCCGGCCGACGCCACCTCGCCCGGCCCTCGCACCTGCGAGCCCGCACCGGGGCCAGGCGGCAGGACGACCGGCGGAAGTCCGTCCCGGTCCCCGAGCGCGCTCCCCCTCGGGTCCGCCCGACAGGAGTGCCGCGGCCTGGCCCGCTCAGCCGTCCGCCTCGACGCATCGGCCGTCCACGAGCAGCTCACGGCCGCTGTGCGCTTCTACGGGCTCGTCACCGCGTGGGAGGAGGTCATGGCACCCACCCTGCGCGCCGTCGGCCGCAAGTGGGAGTCCTCCGGCGACCGCTACGTCGAAGTCGAGCACCTTCTGTCCTGGCACGTCTCCACGGTGCTGCGCCACGCCTACGCCGCCTCCGAGCACCTGCGGCACGGCCAGGACACCCCGCCCGTACTCCTGGCCTGCCTGCCCGGCGAGCAGCACACCTTGCCGCTGGAGGCCCTCAACGCGGCGCTGGCCGAACGAGGGGTGCCGACGCTGATGCTCAGCGGGGCCGTCCCCGGCGAGGCGCTGGACGGGGCCGTGCGACGGGTAGGTCCCGCCGCGGTCGCCCTGTGGGCCCAGTCGAGATCCACGGCCAGTGTTCCGCTGGCCCAGCACATCGCCTCGGCCCGATGGGGAATCCGCGGTGCCCGGCGGCACAGCCCGGTCCTGGTGTGCGGTCCCGGCTGGGAGCGCGGCTCGTCCCGGGAACTGCTGCGCCCGACAGGACTGCGCGACGCGGTCCGTATGCTCGAATCGCTCCACAGCTCGGCCCGGCCGTGACCGTGGTCGCCCGTCGCGCCCGCCCGGGCCGCCGTCGCCGTCCGGTTCCGCCCGGGAACGCGCGGAGCCGTCGCACGGCCCGGCGGGCCGACCACACCTCGGTCGGATGAGACACACGGGCCGCCGGAAGAGGACTGCGGGCGCGGAGCCTGGAGTAGTCCACGCGGCGCAAGAGGCGGCGGGATGTGACGGTGGAGTTCACCGCTGCTCCGTCGCGTTGACGGGGGCGGAGGCGGGAGCGGCGGGTGGTTGCCAGCCAAGGACCGTGTCCAGGGCCCTCAGCGACAGCGCCTGCGGGGTGGCACGTACGGCCAGGTTCCGGATGGACACGGCAAGCGGGTGGGAGAGCCGGGCGACTTCGCCGATACGTCGGGAGCGGCGGCTGATCCGGGTGGTCCGACGGTGTCTGGCCCTCGTATAGGCGGCGAGCGCGGTCGGCACGTCGGCGGCAGGCGCCAGGACATGCGCCGCGACCACGGCGTCCTCGACGGCCTGGCAACCGCCTTGGCCCATGTTGGGCGTCATCGCGTGGGCGGCGTCGCCGAGCAGAGCAACCCGGCCCACGTGCATCCGGGGCAGGGGCACGGCCAACTCCTGGAAATCGTGGTGCAGGATGCCGACCGGGTCCGGGTCCCGCTCGTTCAGCCGGTCCAGCAGTGCGGGTATCGGATCGTGCCAGGCGCCGAAGCGCCGGGTCAGCTCCGCGTGAGGGTCGGTTTCCGGCTTCGCGCCGGGGCCGGATACGGCGGTGGCGTAGACGTAGATACGGCCATCGGCGAGCGGGACGACGCCGAACCGCTCGCCTCGCCCCCACGTTTCGGCAGCCTGCTGGGCCGGCAGGCCGGCACCGGGCAGCACCGCTCGCCATCCGGCTTCACCGGCATGACGCAGCCCGCGGTGATCGGGGAAGAGGTGCCCGCGGAGCACGCTGCGAATGCCGTCCGCCGCCAGTACGACGTCGGCGCGCAGATCGCCTGCCGACGTACGCACGGTCACGGTGTCCCCCGTGTCGTCCAGGCCGGTCACTGATACGCCGAGGTGTACGACGCCGGTCGGCAGGGCGGCCGCGAGGGTCTCGATCAGGAAGCCGCGGTGCACGGCGATCGCGGAGAGCCCGTAGCGGGCGGACACCGCGCCGCTGTCGGATCGGCTGAGCCAAGCGCCGTCGGGCGTGCGCAGCCCGACCTGACCGGGCAGGGCGTCACCCGCCCAGAGGTCGGGACCCAGGCCGATGGAATGCAGCGCGCGCAGTGCGTTCGGTGCGAGCACGATGCCGGCGCCGATGCCCGTGAGTGCGGGAGCCCGTTCGCACACGGTGACGCGCCATCCACGGCGGCTCAGACCCACCGCCGCGGTCAAGCCCCCGATTCCGCCTCCGGCCACGACAGCATGACGCACATCCACAGTGACTCCTCCCTCCACCCGCCCTCGCCTCTACAGATGTAGAGGCGACTCGCTCACACTCTACAGATGTAGAGTGCGGGTATGTCGATCCCTGACCGCCGGGACCTGATTGCCGACGCAGCCATCAGCACCGTGGCCGACTGCGGGCTGCGCGGCCTGACCCACCGCGCGGTCGATGCCGCCGCGGGTCTGCCGGCCGGCAGCACGTCGTACTACTTCCGCACCCGCAGCGCGCTGATCAGCGCCTGCTACCTCCGCCTGGCCGCGCTCTCGGTCGCCGACGCGGATCAATGGGAAGCGGATCAACGGGAAGGGGATCAGGGACCCCCGGACCTGGACTCCGCCGCAAGCGCGCTGGCCGGACTGCTGCACCACTGGCTGACGGTGGCGCGCGACCGACAGCTCGCCCGCTTCGAACTCAGCCTGGAGGCAACCCGTCGGCCGGAGCTGCGCGCCGATCTGCAGACCGCCGGCCTCGCCGCACGGTCCAGGGCCACCGCCCTGCTGGCAGCGCTCGGCGCTCCCCGTCCGGCGTTGGCAGCGGAACTGCTCGTCGCCTGGACCGACGGCCTGCTGTACGACCGGCTCGCCGGCGCCCTGGCCACGACCCGACCGCTGCCCGATGTGACCGAGCTGACCCCGACGGTCCGCCGGATGCTCGAAGCCGCGCTTTCCACCTGACCGCAGCCAGCGACCTCGCTCGTGCCGTGAACCGGATCGTTCGCCGGGCCGGGACGAAGGGCCGTCGCACGGTGCGTGACTGCTGAAGGCCATCCCATCTGCCGCAGGGCGAGATCGTGCTGCCACACGCTTCGGCCTTCGTGTGGGCCCGGGAAGTTCATGCGGGCCCGGGAAGTTCATGCGGGCCCGGGAAGCGGTGTGTCACGGCGGCTCGGCCGGCGGGGTCGGCCGACGGGGCGGCCGCCCTTTCCGGACAGCGACGCGAGGGTCGACCGGCGTGCCGGCCTCACCCGCTTCTGTCGTGCGTCATGCGCTCTCTGCGCCGAGGCGGTCAACTGCCCACGGCAGAAGCTCCTTGGCAACCGCAAGGCTGAACGGCCGTACCAGCGAACGGAGTTCGGCGGCCGCAGCGGGACCGAGCGTGACGTACGGGAGGGCGGCCAGCCGGTCGGTGGTGTGCTCGATCTCCGCCCTGCGCCGGGCACCGTCCTCGGTCAGAGCCAGGTGGGGTCCGTCGTCGAGCCACCCCCGCTCACGCAGACTCCGCACGGCCTGCTCCCATTGCTCCGGCGTCCATGCCCGTGAGTCGCGCAGCACCTCGGCGCCGATCTCCCCCGTGGCGGCGTGCGTGACGAGAGCCTCGAGCCCGCTCAGTCCGGCGGCCAGCAGTGCCGCCACGTGACCGTCGCCGCGGAACTCCCGCAGGAGCGTCTGCGCGTGCCAGAGCACCAGATGCGGTGCGGTCGGCCACGGCAGTGCCGCGTGCGCCGCGAAGAGGGGGCGGCCCTGCGGGTGGCTCACAGTCACTTCAGCCGCGCTGCGGGCCAATTCCGCCGCGCGAGCCAGCGCCGGCGAGGCGATGTCCGCGCCGAGGATGCGGCGTAGCGTGGCATCGACCCCGGCGAGCCGGGCGGCGGCGAACCGCTCGGGTGTGGCGGCCTCCCAGGCCGCGGGTATGGCCCGGCGCACCAGTTGAGGATTGAAGTTGTAGAACGTGGCGACGACCAGATCCGCCGGAGCAGCGCCGAGCGCGGCGGAACGGGACGCGAAATACCCCGTCCGGGCGTCCACGCCCAACGCGGCGTACCGCTCTGCGGCTTCGGGCGAGAAGTAGACAGCCCCGTGGTAGGGCTCGAGAGTCCTCCACGTCGTGCGCGCGAGGGCCAGTCCGTCGTGGTTCACGTTCTGCTTCATGAGCGGCTCTCCGTCCAGTGGCGGATGCAACGTTGTGCTGATCGAGCACGCGACGGCACAGGGAGAAACACACTCAGACGTACCGTCTGGTCGGTACGCTATCGGAGAGCGGCTCCGGCGACTACCGCCCTGCAGCCAGTTCCCGGCACCCGTCCACGACGACCACGCGCCCACTCCCCCGCGAGAACACCCGGGTCGTGCCGGGACCAGCGGCCGCTAGCATCCGCGCCGACCCCAGGGCCTCGTCCCGGGTGGTCGCCCCAAGGTTAGGGGGCACGTCGGGCGAGTCAGGGGTTACCGTACGTCGCTCCGCGTTCCTAGGGTCGAAGCGACCCTAGGACCTGCGCCTTTCGGCGTCGGCCGCCACGGACCACCGACCAGGAGCAGACCGTGACAGCTCAACGGGGACCGTTCGCCACGGGCATTCGCGGGACGGGGTCCTTCCTGCCCGCCGGCACCGTGTCCAACGAGGTCGTTGCCGAGCGTGCCGGAGTGACGGCGGAATGGATCGTCTGCAAGACCGGTATCCGCGAACGCAGGTACGCCGGCGAGGGCGAAGCGACTTCGGACCTCGCGGTGGCCGCGGCCGAGGCAGCGCTCGTCGACGCCGGTGTCGAGGCGCGTCAGCTCGGCTGGATCGTGGTGGCGACCTCGACTCCCGACCATCCCCAGCCCGCGACCGCGAGCCTCGTGCAGCACCGACTCGGCGCCACCGGAGCCGCCGCGTTCGATCTCAACGCCGTGTGCAGCGGCTTCGTGTTCGCGCTGGTCACCGTGGCTCGCCTGGTCGCCGCCGATGCGGCGGAGGAGGGACGGTACGGGCTGGTCGTGGGCGCAGACGTGTACTCGCGCATCATCGATCCCAGCGACCGGCGCACGGCGGTGCTGTTCGGTGACGGCGCAGGGGCGGTGGTGCTCGGCCCGGTGCGCTCCGGATACGGAATCGTCGGCTCCGATCTGACCAGCTTCGGTCGTCACCACGACATGATCGAGGTCCCCGCGGGCGGCAGTCGCAAGCCCGCCTCGGAGAAGACCCTCGCTTCGGGCGAGCACTACTTCCAGATGCAGGGCCGAGCGGTCCGTGAGTTCGTCACGGCGGAACTCCCCGCCTCCATAAGCCGGTTGCTCGCCATCTGCGCCACGGAACCGCACGAGGTCGACCATCTCGTCCCCCACCAGGCCAACGGCGCGATGCTGCTGGACGTGCTGCCCGGACTCGGGTTGCCGCGCGCCCGCACCCATCTGACCGTCGCCGGACACGCCAACACCGGTGCGGCCTCCGTGCCGCTCGCCCTCGACACGGCCCGGCGTCAGCGGCACTTCAGCGACGGCGACACTCTCCTGCTGGCCGGCTTCGGCGGCGGGATGTCCGTGGGCACCGTCCTGCTGCGCTGGGACACGGCTGCCGCGCCCGCGCGGTGAGGTCTCCGGCCGCCCGGTCGGCGTGAGCCGGTCACGGTTCGCCGCCCTCGGGCTACTGCCGCAGCCGCCATAGGAACAGCGGCGAGCGCGGCGAAGAGCTGGCAGGCGAGCCGACCGCCGGGGTCGTGGTGTCCAGGTTCTCGGGCGGCGCGGTGAGGCCGATGCCATGTGCCGGACGGGCGATTTCCGAAGCCCGACCCGAAAACCCCTTGCCGAATGGTCAAGAAGTGTTGACCATTAGAGGCATGCCTACCGATGATCTTCCCGAGACGTTCCACGTCACCACCGACGATCAACTGCGCGCCGTTTCCAATCTCACGCGTCACCGGATCATGGCCGTGCTCCGCTTCGAGCCCGCGACGATCACGCAGATCGCCGAGCGAGTGGGCCTGGCGAAGGGGAGTTCCAGCTATCACGTGCGGCTGCTGGAGCGGGCCGGTCTGGTGAAGGTGGTGCGGACGCGGAAGGTCCGGGGGGTCACCGAGCGGTACTACGCCATGGCCGCGCGGTCGATCGTGCTGCCGGATCCGGGCGAGGGAGGGCCGGATGTGCTGATGCGGCATGCGGTGGCGGACCTGGAGGCGGCGCCGGCGGATGCCGAGCGGCATGTGCGGATGGCGCACCTGCGGCTCACCGAGGAGCAGTTCGCGGAGCTGGGGGCGCGGCTGCAGGCACTGGCGGACGAATACCGGGAGCTGTCCGATCCGTCGCTGCCCGATGCGTCACTCGTCTTCGCACTGTTCCACCCGACATCGCGCGAGCAGGCCGAAGGGAACGCCAAGTGACCTCAGAAGTACGGAAGTTGCCGACCGGGTTCGGACGGCTGTGGACCGCGCAGACGGTGTCCTCTCTCGGTGACGGGGTGACACATGCCGCGCTGCCGCTGCTCGCGTTGACGCTGACGCGGGATCCGATGGCGCTCGCCGTCGTCACGGCCGCCGGAACACTGCCGTGGCTGCTCTTCGGGGTGCTCGGCGGTGCGCTGGTGGACCGCTGGGACCGCCGGCGGACGATGTGGGTCACGGACGCGGCGCGTGCGGTGCTGCTCGCGATACCGGCGGCAGCGGCCGCGCTCGACGCGCTGAGCATTCCGCTGCTCGCGGCCGTCGCCTTCCTCCTCGGCCTCGGCGGACTCTTCTTCGACACGGCCGCCACGGCCTATCTGCCGGATCTGCTCGGCCGCGACCCCGCGCTCCTGGAGCGCGCCAACTCCCGCCTGCGCGGCACCCAGACCGCCGCGTCCGGCTTCGCGGGGCCGCCCGCGGGCAGTGCCCTGCTCGCGCTCGGGCGGGCTGTTCCGCTGCTCGCCGACGCGGTGTCGTTCGCGCTCTCCGCACTGCTCGTGCGGTCGCTGCCTGCCGCACCCCTGCCCGTGCCGCAGGCCCGTGAGTCGCTGCTGCGGCAGGCGCGGGCCGGCGCCTCGTACGTCTTCAGGAACCAGCTGCTGCTCGGGCTCGCGCTGCGTCCGGCGGTCGGGAACATCGCCTTCCTCGCCGTGGAGACCGTACTCGCCCTCTTCGCGCACGATCGTCTGGGCATCGACACCTTCGGCTTCGGCCTGCTCCTCACGGCGGAGGCCACCGGCGGCCTGCTCGGCGCGGGCATCGCCTCCTTCCTCGGCCGACGACTCGGCACCGGCGCCGCACTGACCTGCACGGCCGCGGTCGAGGGACTCGCCATGCTGGGCCTTGCCGCCGCCCCGAACCCGTACGTCGCCGGCCTCGCGCTCGCCGTCTGCGGAGCGGGCATGGGCGCCACGATGGTGCTCGGCCCCTCCCTCCGACAGGCGATCGTCCCCGCCCACCTGATGGGCCGGGTCGCCTCCACCTCCCGCATGCTCGCCATGTGTGCCGCCCCGTTCGGCGCCTTCCTCGGTGGCTGGCTGGCCACCACCTACGACGTGCGCACCCCGCTCTACACCGCCGCCGGCCTCCTGCTCACCATGACCGCCGTCACGTCGACCATGACCAGCAACCGCCGGGTCCAGGCAGCACTACGTGCCGCCGCGCCGACCGACGACCCGGAACTCCCGGCACCCTCGGATCCCGCTCGGGAGCCCGTCGTCTAGGGGCTCCGCGAGGCCGTTGCGCCGTCTCCGGGCGGCGGCGTCACTGACCGACTCTCTGGGCGACGGCGTCACTGACCGACTAGACCTCGACGAGGCCGGTGGCCGCGAGCACTCCGATGACGATGAGGAAAACCCCGATGCCGAGAGGTCCCCATCGAACGTCGGACTTCCCCGCCGCCGCGTTCGCTCTGCCGAACACGTTGTCCTGGCTTACGACTCGGCGCGCGAACGTCCTGCTGTAAAGAATGAGGCCCATGCCGGCGAGAGAAGCGGCGATCGATACGAAGACCCTCATTGCGCCGAAGCCTCTCTGTCGACCTTGTGGCCGCCCTCGTCCGCCAGACCGATCACAGCGCCGATCGCGAAGGTCAGGGGGAAGGGTGTTCCCTCTCCGGTCGTCATGGAGTTCAACGTGCCCCCGGGCTGGCGGTTGAAGCCCATGTCCACACCGGCCGTCGACTTGGCGGACAGGCCGAACAGGCCGAGCAGGCCGAGCAGGCCGAGCAGGCCGAGCAGGCCGAGCAGGCCGTTGTGGGAGAACGGGTCGCCGGCTTGATGCGTTCGCTCGGGTCGGTCGAGCCGTACCTGCCCGCGCCGCTGCCGCGGTCACGGTCACGGTCACGGGCCGGACGCTACAGACGGGTGGATTCAAGCAGCAGTTCGCTCAGGTCCGCCGGCATGGTGATCATGCAGTCGTGCCCGGTCGGCAGTTCCCGTATCCGTGCCGGGGAGCCGTTGGGCTGTGTCGCGGGGACGGGCCGCCGTACGATCCCTTCCGGCTCTGCGCCGACACAGTGGATGTGCGTGCGCGGAATGGAGTCCACGGCAGGATTGTCCAGTCGGACCGGCTGCCGCAGGCAGCGCACCGGCTGGTCGGAGAGCATCGCACGCAGCCATGCGACATCCGCCGGGTCGGTGACTCCGAACAGGCCGAGGGGCGGAGGCATCTCAGGCAGCGGCGGGATGCGCCAGCCGTTGTCGGACTTGGCGGCCAGGTCGATCAGGTGCTGGGTCATGGGCTGCACATCGATTCCGGTCTCGCCGTGCTCCGGGACCATCGCGTCGAGGTACACCAGGTGCGCGATTCGTTCCGGTACCTCGTTGGCCACGGACGACACGACCAGCCCCGCGTAGCTGTGACCCACGAGCACCACCTCGGTCAGGTTCTCCTCGCGGATCAGCTCGACGACGTCTGCGACGTGCGTGTCGAGCCCCACCTCGGGACCGAGCAGGTGCGCCTTGTCGCCGTAGCCGGTCAGCGAGGGCGCGAACACGCGGTGTCCGGCCGACTCCAGCAGCGGGACCACCCGCTCCCAGCACTGACCGCTGTGCCAGGCGCCGTGCACCAGCAGAAACGTAGACATGTATAGATTTTCTTCCTCTTCGGGGCATGGAGGTACGCGAACGTCACGGTTCCTGTTCGTGCCTCGGTACTCTTCGGGAACCGAGATCATCGTGCTGCACCTGCCGCACGTCGATCAATAAGGCACATTTCGGTGCCCCGGTTCTCTGGAGGTAACCATGAGCGGCACAGTGGGCGGCGAGTCGCGGCCGGGACGGCCGGAGGACCCGTGCCAGGCCCGTGAAGTGCTCGGCATCGTCGGCGACAAGTGGTCGCTGCTGATCGTGCGTAACCTCAGCCAGGGGCCGCGCCGCTTCACCGAACTCAAACGGGCCGTCGACGGGATCAGCCAGCGCATGCTCACCGTCACCCTGCGCGGCCTGGAACGCGACGGGATCCTCACACGAACCGTCCGCAACGTCATGCCGCCGCACGTCAGTTACGAACTCACTCCCATGGGCAGGACCCTCCGCGAAGCCACCGCACCCCTGTTGGAGTGGAGCATCACGCACCTGACGCACATCGACGCCGCTCGCGCCGTGTACGACTCCCGCCCCGACACCCCGCCCGCCTGACCTCCCGACCGCCTGACCGGCTGTACTCACCCCGGCCAGGTCGGGATCGTCGAGTTCCTTGGCCGCCACCCGTTCCTGCACGCGTCGCCCCAATAGCGCCTTGCGCCATGCACGGTGACGATCGGTCAGGAGCAGTCGTAGGTGAGGTGGCTGGTGGCGGTCGTCCGGTCGAGGGGGGAGAGGATGTGGAGTTCCGCCCGGGCCGGGTAGTGACCCTTGCCCTGGAAGGTCCACAACAGGTGCAGACGTGCCTGCCGCTGGCCCCGGACCACCACTTCCCGCAGGACGCCCGAGGCGGTCCCGTCGCTTCGGGTCCAGCGGTAGGAGAGCGTGCCCGGACGGCCGTTCGTGGTGACGAGGCCGACGATGTCCGCGGTGCCGTCGCACCCCAGGACCGTCGGCCGGGCCGTGACCTCCACCGAGCGCACCGCCACGGACGGCCCGAGCCGCTGCCAGGCGAGGAACGCGATGACCAGGACCAGCACCAGGGCCGGCAGGGCGTGTCGGCGCAGACGCCTGCGCGGCGGCACGGCAGGCGTCGGCACGGCGGGCAGCGTCCTGTGGGTGCGTTGCGCGACGGCGGCGGTCACGCCCGGGCCGAACCGCAGCACGGTGCCTTCGACACGATCCGGCGTCTGTGTCGGCGTCGGCGCCGGTGTCGGCAGGATCTCCGTGGCAGGCGGCCCTACGAGGGTGGCTTCCGGCTCGGGCCTCTGGATCCAGTGACTGGCCAGCACGGTGGCGCTGTACTCGGCGTCGGCGGTGCCGGGTTCGTCGACCGGGGCGGGCTCGTCCGTGGGAGCCAGCCTCACCGTGACGGCAGGCTCGTCGGCGGGAGCCAGCCTCACCGTGACGGCAGGCTCGTCGGACGGGGTGAGCACCTGTGTGGGCTCGCTGTTGTCGGCGGACGCGGGGGCGCGGTCGTTCGGAGCGGTCATCGGATTTCACACTGCCTGGTCAGAAGCTGCTGCGAGGCGCCGCCGTCGGCGGAGGCCGGAGTGGTCGTGACCCGCACCGCCCAGTAGCAGCCCTGGTTCTGGAATGCGTGGTCGACGGTGAGGGTGTACTGGGTGGCGCCGCTGCGGGCGAAGGTCTGGGACGCGCCGTCCGCGGTGCCGAGCCCCCTCCCGGTGTCGCTCGTGAACCACGAGACGGTGACGGAGAGCGGGCCGGTGCCGTCCGCGGTGATGCCGATGGTCGCCGTGGCGGTCGTCGAACCCGTCTGCCGAAAGCCCGTCACCGCAACGTCCTTGACCGCGGGAGCGGACGGCGCGGACGCGGTGGGGGACGCCGTCGTCGGCGTCGCCTCGGTGGTCGGCTCGCCGGGCGTCGTGGTCTCCCCCGCCGGAGCCGTGGTCGCGGAGGCGGAGGGCTCGCCGGTACCGGCGGTCGCCGAGGCCGACGCGGCAGGAGCGGTGGGTTCTCCGGAGTCCGCGGCGGGTGGGGCGCTGATGGTGGACAGGGCCTGCGCCGCCTGCTGTGGTGCCGCTCCAGGGCCGTGCTGGAGGCCGTAGGACAACAGGACGCCCAGGATCACGGCCGCAGCGGACACGAGCATCCCCGCCCGGCCCGGCAGCCACGGCTGCACCCGGCCGGGGCCCGGTTGCCGGCTCAGGACCGTGCGGGCGGTGTCCGTGGTGGTCCGTGGGGCGCTGCGGGCCGAGGGCAGCAGCAGCGGCAGCAGCGCCACCAGCGCGGCGAGCCGGCCGCGGCCGCGTTCCTCCCAGTCGGGCCCGTAGGCGGCGCCGGCGGCCGCCTCCAGCTCCGTGACGAATTCCTCGGCGTGTCCGGGACGTTCCACCGGGTCCTTGGCGAGGCCACGCCGCACCAGTTCCCGCACCGCCTCGGGGACCTCGTCGACGGGGATGGGCGCGTCGACATGCTGCAGGGCGAGTTCGGCGAGGTTGTCACCCGAGTAGGGCCGGTGGCTCGTCAGGCACTCGAAGAACGTGGCCGTGGCGGCGTACACGTCGGCGGCGGGGGATGCGGGTGCGCCGGTCCACTGCTCCGGGGCCATGTAGGAGGGGGTCCCCGCCGCGCCGGCGCTGGCTCCGACGTCCACCGCGATCCCGAAGTCGACGAGCCTGGACGAACCGTCCGGCTTGACCAGGACGTTCTCCGGCTTGTAGTCGCGGTGGACGACGCCGAGGCGGTGCGCGTCGGCCAGACCGAGCAGCGATCCCTTGAGGACCACGAGCGCCGCCTCGGCGTCGAACGGGGCCGCCCTGGTCAGCAGGGTTCGCAACGAGACACCGTCGACCAGCTCCATCACGATGGCGGCGCCGTCCGGGCTCTCCACATACTCGTACAGCCCGGCAACGTACGGGCTCTCCAGTCCGCCGAGGAGCCGCGCCTCCGCCCTGAACTCGTGCACGAAACCCGGCCTGGTGCGCAGCGACTCACTGAGGTACTTGACCGCGACCGGCACGCCGGTCTCCTCGTGCACGGCCAGCACGACGCGCCCGCTGGCCCCTGCGCCGAGCTCCAGCGACTCGGTGTATCCGGGCACTGCCCACGTATCCATTTGCAACCCCCCAAGGCGGCCGTACAGCCGGTCTCCCGCCCTCCGGGACATCGAGCCACGCGTTGGGAGACACATTTTCGGCCACTACGGTTGCGGCGCGGCGCCCTGTCCCTGGTTCCTCCTTGCTTAGAGCGCTTTCGCTCGGCTGGGTCGGCGCGCGGAACGTGAGGAAGAGGCACTGGTGTGCCGTGTTTGCGGGTGGTGGGGATGGAACGGATCGAGGCCAGGCTTCTTCGCCTCCGCCTCGAACCGATTGAACCGAGGTTCGCGTGAGGAGCAGCGGGCCGGCGCTTCGGCCCGTGGGCAAGGATCTACCGCAAGGCGCACGGCACCCAGCGGCAGTGCGTGCAGTTGGCGATCCTGTCCTGGGAGGCCCTCGATGAGCGGTCCTGGCCCGGTGTGACGGAGACGGAACCGGCCGATGTCGACCGCGTGCGGGAAGTTCTCCTGCCGGGTCGAAGCCGACAACCCCGGACAAGCCGGCGGCAGCGGTGCCAGTGACAGCAAGCCGCAGGGCAGCAGCGGAGCCGGTACCAGCAGCAATCCGTGGACGTGCACCTACAAGCTGCTCGCACCGCAGCCGCCGGCCGAACGCTGGACTGGGAAGGACGCACGCCCGGCGACGGTGCCGTCTACGAGCAGACCTGCCGCTACCTCGACAGCCCCAACAGCGTGGTCCGCCACCAGTGGCTCGCCGACCCGCCACCCGCAGCGGCCACCGTCGACCCGGCCGTCCTCGCCCAGCGGGCCGTCGACTCCATGAAACTCGCCGGACCCCACATCGCCAGTCCCCGCCCCACAGGCAAGGGCCTGGTCAGGATACCGATGTGGTTGTGGGTCCACCAGAGCCCGACCACGTACGGGCCGAATACGGCGAGCGCGTCGGCAGGAGGCGTGAGCGTCATGGCGACCGCGAAGGTCTCGAAGATCGTGTGGACGATGGGCGACGGCGCTGTCGTGACGTGTACCGGACCCGGCACGCCGTACACCGCTGCGGTCGGCAAGTCGGACTCCCCCACCTGCGGACACACCTACACCCGGACCTCCGCCCACCAGACCGGGGGCCGCTACCAGGTCACCGCAACGTCGACCTGGACCATCGACTGGCAAGTCAGCGCCGGTGGCGCAGGACAGGCCGGCCAGCTCACCGAAACCCGACAGACCCAGCTCCGGATCCCTCTCGCAGAGCTCCAGGTCCTCAACTGACAACCAGGGTCGGAGCGGTCCCTGACCAGACTGTCTCCGGGGCCAGCTGCAACGCTCGCGCAAGGCGTCCGTCGCCGGGCCTCGCGTCCCGGTCGGTGCCCCCGGGAAACTCGGGGGCACCGTCCCGCCCGCATCCAGTACGCAGCCGGGGAGGGCGTCGCCCTCCCCGGCATTCACTCGGTCCGGGAAGGGTGACGGACTCCCCGGACCGCTCGGACAGGGCCGGCCCCGAGCTGCTGCCCGACGTCCAAGCACGTCCCTCGGCAGGGTTCGGGGACGCAGGGCTCCGACCCCTTTTCGGGTCGGTACGACAGGGTTGCGCAGCTGACGGAGTCACCCCAACCTCGCTGTGCGCGTACCACGCCGCACCGTCCTCGCTAGCCGGTCAGGCGGCAGCTCTGCCAGCTGCGCCCGTCACGGACCAGCGCCCCGCGCTCCTCCAGGTTCGCCCGGTGATAGGCCACCGACGCCGGGCTGCGCAGCCCGAGCTCCCGCGCCAACTGCCCAACGGACAGTGCCACACCGCGGTCCTGGATGGAATGGCGGATCCCGCGGCGGATCCCGCGGAGGATCTCCTCTTCCCGCGCCGTCAGATGCTGCGGCCGCCGGTTCATCGCTGCCGCTCCAGCACACGGCCCCGACTCCGCAGCTCCACGCGCGCCGCCGGGACCGCCACCGCCCGCTGCGACCAGAACGGATGCCACCCTAACCGGACCGAGAGCACGTACAGCCGCCGGCGCAGCATGGTCACGTGCGCGGGACGGAGCGCAGCGAGAGCGTCGTAGACGCGGTACCAGTCCGCTTGCAGCCGTACCAGGCCATTCCCACCTGCGTAGGGTCGCTCTCATTGGCCCTTGGCATGCTGTACGAAGGCACGCCAGGCAACAGGTGTGAGGGAGAGGATCGCGCGGTTGCGATCTTTGGTGTCTCGGACCATGACCGCGTGCGGACCATTGTCCGTATCGTGGCCGCCGGGGACGCTCTCATCGCACCGAGTGTCACCCGCAGACTGATAAGGGAGTCATCCGCAGCAGCCCGTGCAGCCGTGGCTGCGTCGAGGTCGGCGCGGGGCTGCGCGGCGGCTTGCTGCAGTGTCGGATTGTCGAGGACTGCGGTGTGTGGAGGTCGGCGGTGTGGGTGAGGGCGTGGGCGGCGACGGTGAGCTCCCCACGGTCAGGGATGGCGGAGCAGCATTGTTCGCGGCCAGCCAGGACACCGTTGGTTCAAAGAACCGCCGGTGACGGCCCAGATGCTGCGCGTACGGGCTGCGCAGCACGACAGTCACTGAATGACGGTGACAGGAAGGTGCCGGGGATCACCGGTACATCCGTAGAATTGCAGGGTGTAGCCCCGGCTCACCGTCACCTGCGTGGGGTTGACGTTGCCCGGGTACGGGGGCACATCGGCCTCAGGCTCGTCGCCTGCAGGCCGCCAGCTGCCGCTCTCTCCGTCCCACTCGCCGCTGGGGACGGTGAGCAACGGCGACGTCGAGGCCTGGCACGTCGGACACCGGCGTTCATCCTCCTCGTCAGGCTCCCAGAATGTGAACGGGGTGGGCCAGCCGCCGGCCTTCCAGCCAGGCGCACCTGACAGATCCCCCCGGTAGCTGAGCGCTTTCCCCTCCGCCCAGCGGTAGAGGCGCTTCCAGAGTTCCTCCTCCAGCTCGTCGGCAGGGGGATATTCGAGGACCTGTTCGGGATGCACCACGCAAGGCGTGGGGACCAGGTTGTCATCACCGATGTACGCCGGCTCCGGCACGGCAACCAGGATGTCCGTCACATCGGCGGCCCGACGCCACCGCACCTGGACAGCTTCCGAGCATCCCTCGACCGCGTCGTCGAACGGACACCACAGCACCTGCAGCAGGTCAGCTTCTTGCGGGCACGTCATATCAGGAACATCTCGCGCGTACAGCTGCGCCACAGGCATCAGGGGATGTGGGCCGGTGGGCAGCAGTCGGGGGGCGTGGCCGGCGTGGATCCGCTCCACGACGGCCCTCTCCTCCTGGGTGAGCAGTGCATCTCCGGGTTTCTGGCGCCGCCATGCCCTCGTAAGTGTCCGCCGCAGGGTGCGCACCTCTTCTGGCGTGTTGAGCCGATGGGCGTAGTGCTCCTGCGAGCACGTCGCCCACGCCTCGCCCGCCGGCCAGAGCAGCGGACCTCCCACCGAACTGTCGTGCACGGTGGGAGAACCGGCTCGGGGGTGCAGCCGGGTAGCAGTACGGGACATCCCCACGAGCTCCGGAAAGGCCGAAGTCACATCAAACGGGCGTGGTGGTGTAGTGCGGGTCATGCTTCCCCTCCAGCGAACGGCAACCCGTATCAAAGCAGGGGGCACTGACAGTCCGGAGACCGACAAGGACCACGTTCTATTCGGTGAGGCCCGTATCCGTGCACGCACGCAGCCACCAATCGGCGCGCGGTAACCGAGAGGGCATCGGGCCGCCGAACACGGTCCGGACAACGTGACCGCCCACCAGCGTCCGACCCGTAAATCTGCCGCCGGTTGAACTTCATCGAACGCTGCGTCAAGCGACTCTAGACTTCCGCGGCATCGCCGCCGTATACGGCAAGACGGCCTCCCCCTACGAAGCGGCGACCGGCCGGGCGTCATTGCCTGCTCTGGGCAAGATCGGTTTGAGAATGGATCCTGGTCTCGTGACGTACGTAGATCCCGAGAGTCGAGCAAAGGCTGAGGCACACGGTCATCCGTACGCTTCGGAGGAGATCATCGCCGCTGGGTACGACCTGGCGGGCCGGGTCTGCCGAGAACTCGCCGGAGGACATGCCGCCGGTGGCGCCGGCGATGGAGACGTCGACTAGGCCCTGCCTCTTCGCCCTGGTGGCCAGCGGCACAGCGTCGGTAATGATCGCGGTGCGAAGATGCGCTGGCGGATCGAGCATGACTACCGCGAACCCAAACACGGCCTGGGCCTGGACCACTTCGAGGGCCGCACCTGGCGCGGCTGGCAATACCACGTCACTCTCGTCATCGCCTCTCAAACCTTCCTCACCCTCTGGCGGCTCGACCTAGGCCGTGTATCGAAGCAACAATCGCTCAACGAGATCTGTCATGTACGGCTCAACGAACTATCACGCCATAAGAAACGACGTCTGCATCGTCCCGCGAACCCCTCCATCACGGGGCGCGGAAATCCGTGGACGGACCCACACAAGATCACGTACGGTGTGGTCTCACGCCCTGAGACGGACGAAAGGAGGCGAGTGCCGTGCAGTTCACATCTTTCCAGCGCTCCCTCTTCCGCTATCCCGGCGTGGTTGGTCAGTTCTGAC
>NZ_LMEQ01000011.1:0-93788 GCF_001426425.1 Streptomyces sp. Root1310
CACATGGAGGGCGTGCGCCTCACGCGCTGGCTGCTCTCCCCGCTGCCCACCTTCCACATGGAGGGCGTGCGCCTCACGCGCTGGCTGCTCTCCCCGCTGCCCACCTTCCTGCTCTGGCGCCGGATGAAGCTGTGGGAGCTGCGCTCCTACGAACAGGTGATCAAGCTGGAGCAGGAACGTCTCGTCTACCAGGCGAGGCTGCGTTCCCGCTTCGGCCGTGCCTGGCGCCGCAAGGCCCCGGTGGAGTCACTGATGCCGCTGCGGCTGGCCCGTTACGGCGTCCCGCTGGCGGAGACCGCCCCCGCGGGCCTGGCGGCGGCGGGCATACAACCCACGCAGCCGCCTCTGGCAGCAGCCCACCAACTGGAACCGGAATCGGGCGGCCCGGCCCGCACAGGAGGTGGGCCGACCGCCGGCGCAACACCAGTGCTTCAGCAGGAACAGGCGGCAACTGCCCGAACCAACCCGGACACTCGGGCCGCTGAACACGCCCCGCAGCTTCCGCCACGAATGCGCGCCACCGGGCACCACAAGCCCGCTCAGGCCAGCACAGCCGCGCCTCACCCGGCAGTACCGGCGCCACACGCTGAGCCCCGCCCGCCACAGAGCTCACGCAAGGACAACGGAGAGCCCAACCGGCGCGTCACCCCCATTTCCCCGGACTGGAGCACTCCTCCCGGAACCGAGCCTGCAAGCGCCCAGTCCACTCTGCGATCCCTAGACCACTACGCCATAGCTGCCACCCCAGACGGCGCGCGACTGCCAGACAAACGACCCGCCCAGCCCCCTCGCACCGCTCCCGCTCCCAGGCCACGGCCACGGCCACGGCCTACCACCGTCGACCGCTACTACCAGGTCTGGGCCGACTTTCACCACCGACACCACCGGTACCCGGATGCAGCCGAACTCTCTACCCACCTCGCCGAACACGGCATCCTTGACCGCAGCCAGCAACCCATCAAACCGAAATCTCTCTCCCGCTACCTCCTCCAATTCCGCCTCTACACCGCATGGGCCCCACACCGCGCCACCACCCGCACTCCAGACCTGCACCGCATCACCCAAGAACTCACCCACCAAGGCATCACCGCCCAATACAACAGGCCCCTCCGCTTCCATCACTTCACCCCCCACCTCCGCGTCTTCGAACGACGCTGGCAAACCCTCAACCCCGACGACACCCAAGAACACACCTGATCGACAAGCAGTAGGTCCTCGTGGCTGACGACGACGAAGAAACCACCCGAGCGATATACCTAAAGCTGCTATGGGCACTTCCTAGCTCAGGTGCCGCCCGTCGCTGCACGGGTAGAGCCCGCAGGTACGCGAATGCTCCGCCAACAAGGCTGCGACGCCCTCGCCGACCTGTATGGCGAGGCAGCCGACGAACTGACAAAGCAGATCGCCCTCGTGGGGGTGGGCGGCCTCACAGGGTGGCGGCGCAGCAGTTGAGCCAGGCAGCGGACGCTACTACGGAGAACCCAGTGCAACGAGGTTCGGACTCCCGTACTACACACCCGAGACACCATCCTCGAAACAGCGCATTAACCCTGAGGGCGGCAGGAGGAACTGCGGGCTGTGCGCCACCGCAGGAGACGACCTCATGGCGGGCCGTAACCCGAACTCGGTTTCCGGAGCCGACCGCCCGTTGACCAGGGCCGAGGTCTCGGCGATCACAGGGCTCCCGTGGCGCAAGGTCGGTGGGCTGAACGTCATCGTCAACAACCCACTGCAGTGGGGCCCTGGAGCACGCGGGATCGTGGGAGCGTGGCCATCGAAGGGCGTCGGTCACTACTTCAACGTAGCTAACATCGATGGAAAGGTAGTCTTCCTTGATTTCCAGTCGGGCAAGGCGAATCCGGCAGCAACGAGATACCGCCACTACTACCTTATAAGGACCAACTGACATGCTCGACAGGGAAGAGGCCGAGCGCAGGGCTGCGGAGTTCCTCGCTACCGAAAGCAAGTCCTGGGGCCCGTCCTCCCTCGTCCGGATCATTCCCGAGTACTGCTTCACTGATGGGGGACGCTTCATCGCTCCCTACGACCACGTTGACTACCTCGACCACGGACACGAGGACATGCAACTCGGCGGGAACCTACCAGTCGCAGTCGATTTGACGACCGGGTCGTGCCGCTTCATCGACTGGGAAGAGGCGGACGACTTCATGGAGCGCGACCTGCTCTGAGCAGGCGTCATTCCGAGTATTCGTGGCGGGCCTCGTCAGGATTGTCCTGGCGAGGCCCGCTGTCCACGAACTTCAGACGGCGTTTCCACGGTGTTGGTCTTGGCAGCGCGAGGACCGTCGCCACTCGGGCCGCGCCCGGATGTCCAGCCGCGGACGTATTTGCAGCGCAGGAGCAGCGCTGGCCGGCTGCGGCGGGAGCTGGACATGCTCAGGCTGTAGGGGACGGCGAACTCGGCGAGCGGGACCGGATCGGCGCCCGGCCCCTGCGAACTCCAGCAGGGCCTGGCCCAGGGCGAACTTGTAGGTGCGGGAGTTGGCGCCCAACAGCACCGCCAGCCGCCACGAGGCGCGCGCCGAGGCGTCCTAGGCGTAGAACGCGCGCCCGTTCACTGCTGTTCCTTGCGCAGTGCGACGCTCTGCCACCACACCTCGGAGCGCCGGAGCCGGTCGGTGCTTTCCTCCACGACCCGGATCAGCTCCAGCCCCGCACGCTCTCCGTCGCCCGCGGCTTCCTGTGCGGGCACGTCGAACATCACCCGGTCCTCCGGCGGTTCCCCGCGCCGCAGCGAGATCGCCAGCAGACCGCCCGGAGCCAGCAGCTCGGCCAGCCTCCGCATCGTCGGCCTGCGTTCGGCCGGCGGCAGGTGCATCCCACACCGCCGACAGCAGCACCAGGTCGAAGGCTCCTTCCAGCCGCCCCAGGTCTGGTAGGGCGCCCTGCACCCATCGGACCCGCTCGTGAGGATTCGGTTCCTGTGCGACGTCTCGCAGTTCGCGCACGGGCTCGACTGCCACCACGTCGTAGCCGCGCCGTGCGAGCGCGTGGGCGTCGCGTCCGGTACCGGCGCCGACGTCCAGCGCCCGCGCCGGAGGCGGCGGCAACAAGTCCGCCACTCCCCCGTGTATCTCATCGAAATAGACACGCCCGTATCGCTCCCCGAGCTGCTCGGCGTTGCGCGCGTAATACGCCTGAACGCCCACAGCATGCTGCTCCGCCTCGGAGCCCGCGCCCGGGCAGAAGGAGTTCTCGCCTGCTTCGAGCATGCCCTTGCCGCTACGGGCAACCATTGACAATGCGGTGAGATGTAGGTGACACGTTCGGCGAACGGGGGGCCGGGCACCGGGATGGCGGGCGTAGCCGCGAGTGACGGCGTTGGCGACGTAGTTGGTGATGGCGTCGGCCCGGTGGGACGGACGTTGCCTGTCCGGGGTGCTCAGGCTGCTGAGTATGCGCCAAGACAGTGAGGACGGAGGCGTCGAAGCGGCAGTCGTTGCAGGGCGGGAGCACCCCGGCGACTGCCGCCGCGCCACCCCGTGCTGCGCCTGACTGCCCTGGTGCTGGCGGCACACCTGTCGAGCCGCGGCAGTCCCGACACCGGCATGGCCGTCCTAGCCCGCCTGTGCGGCCATTCCTCTCACCAGACAGGAGAGCTCCTGGACCGGCTGGTGGCGCAAGGCACGCCGGCCGGCTGGCACCGCACCCAGGAGACCGATGAGGTGGTCTGGCACTGCCCCCACAGCACGCCCTCCCCCGGCCTGCCCTTCGATGGAACAGGCAGCCGGATCACTGAAGACAGTTCACCGACATGCCCGAATGGAACAAGCAGCTCCGGATATCCGTACTATCCCTATGACAGGGCACTGCGCACTGGACCGTCGCTGCCGCCCGCAGGCATCAGCCACGGGCAGACACACATATGTGGCAGGCCCTTCAACTCCGGCCCAAGGTCGAGGAAAGGCTGTGCACCTCATGTCCGAGAACACTACCGAACTGACATCGCAGTACACCGCTCAAGTAAGTGCCGACCTCGAACGCAACGCCAAGGAGCAGGAGCGGATCGGCGCGGAAATCACCGCTCTGCAGGAGCAGTTGGCAGCGCATCAGCGTGACCACGCCGTGCTGGTCGGCATCCAGCAGGCGATCGCCGCAGCACCGCCTGCGGCAGAGTCTTCGGTCCTGCCGGACAGCGCCGCTGTACCCGCCCCTCGAGCGGCAAAGAAGCAGGCTGAGCCCCGCGCGGGCAAGCATGCACGGCCGAAGAAGACCGCTCCCGCGCCGCGTCGGAGTGCTGCCGGCAAGCCGGCCGCCAAGAAGGCCTCCACCAAGTCCGACAAGGCTGAATCGGCGACAACCGCGCAGCCGACACTGGTCGACCTGATCCGTGGCCATCTCACCGAGCAGAGCGAGCCGCGCTCGGCGGCGGAGATCGCCGCAACCCTCGGCAAGGCCCATCCCGACCGCAGCGTCAAGACGACCGTGGTACGCACCACGCTCGAGGGGCTGGTGGCCAAAAGCCAGGCGCAGCGCAGCAAGCAGGGCTCGTCAGTCTTCTACACGGCTACCGCAGTGCCGGAGCAGGCTGAGGAGCAGTCCGCAGCGGCCGGTGCATGACTCCGCTTCGGCACCCCCGGCGCCGGCCTCTGCGTTCTTGGCACGGGCACTGAGCAGTCTGCTGCACGAATTGGCGCAGTAGAGGGTCCCGGCCTTACGGGCCGGGACTCGCTGCTCGTGTCGGCGGCTTGTCCAGGCACTGGTCGCGGCAGGCCCGTACCCTGCCCGGCTGAGCCTGCTGCTGAAGTTCCATCTGTCGGTGACCGTCAGGGCCGGACGAGGGCGGGATTACCGGACCTGGCATACCTTGCCATGCTTCGATGAACTGGCCAGAGGCTCGCGGGGGTATCTCGATGATCACAACCGTAGGGGCCCGTGCTCGGCGACGGCGTCTACATCAGCACCGGGCTCGTCGTCCCGCACCGCAAACGGCCCGGACGGGCACCGCCGCTGTTGGGGTCATGGTGCGGGGATCGCGAATTCGACCCACATCGGGTAGTGGTCGGAGATGTGCCAGGACAGGTCGGTCAGGCTGTGATCGCCCTGCAGTTCGGGAACGAAGTTCACGTGGCCGCCGGCCCCTGCTTCCAGTGTCAGGACGGGTCGGCGTTTCTGTTCCGTGGTGAACCAGGCGATCTGGTCGTAGAAGTGTTCCGCTCCGGGGTCGTCGAAGACGGTCCGTGAAAGTCCCGCCAGTTGCGGGGCGGGCACGAGGCCGGTGGAGGTGAAGGCTTTGAACAGCGGGTCGTCGGCGCGGTCGATGTTGAAGTCGCCGAGTGCGATGAGGTTGTGGTCCCAGCCGAATTCGCGCTCCGCCCAGCCTGCTAGCCAGTTGGCGATCGCCTGCAGTTCCGGGACCCGTTCGGCGGCCTCCTTGCCGTACAGGATGTGGAGCGTCACCAGAGTGACCGTCTGGCCCCGGGAGAGAAAACTGACCGCGTAGGGAGTGCGGGCGAACTGCCGGTCCAGCTCTCCCGCCGATACACCCGCGTCTTTCTCGATGGGGACCACCAGTTCGCAGGCCAGCCCAGACGGTTTGACCTGTCGGGTGTCGAACAGGAACGCCAGCCGTTCGTCGTTCCCGTCCTTGCCTTCGGTCACGTCGGTGAGGATGAACGCCCAGTCCTCCCCCAGCACCTTCATCAGGTACCGCAGTGCTCGCAGATTCCCGCGTACTTCCTGGACCGCGACCACGTCGAACCGGCGTACTACGGCGGCGATCAGGTGCACGTCGGTGAAGTTCCGCTTCGGGGAGGCGCCTTCAGGAGTCGTCCAGGCCTTGGTCAGGCCGGAAAACCCCCGCAGGTTCCAGGTCGCGATTCGCAGACTCGTCCCCGGTTTGGGCGGCACCAGCGCATCGAGAGCCTCCTCCCAGCGCGAGAGCCGTGCGGCAACCCGGTGCGGCGGCGCCAGGACATCAGGTTCCGTCGGCACGTGGGCCTCTCCTTTTTGCAGCAGCCATTGCACTGAGATTCGGAGGGACACAGGGTGCGGACAAGAGCCCATTGAGGTGACAGACGCGCCGTTAAGAGCGTGTCGCCCTCAGCACGAGGCCATCCGATAGCGCAGCCGTCGTCGCCTTCACAGGCAGCATGAGGTGCTCGCTCCCTCACGGCCGATGGCTGAAGGGCCACGTCGAGAAGAGCCTGGGCAGAGAGCTCTTCGGGGGGGGCGATGCGGCAGCTGATGCCGCCGGGGCGTATCCGTCCACTACAACATCGCAGCCGGCGCGCGGTCCTCCGCGTTGGGTCGGTGCAGGATGCCGTAGTCGCGGTTGAAGCGGTTGGCCTCTGCGGCGGATCCGGTCAGCCGGTGCAGCCAGAACCCGTACGCCACCGACGCGGTCTGTTCCTGCGTGAGGTGCAGGCGCCAGCGCCTGGCGCCACGGTCGTACACGGCTGTACGGACTTGCTCGGCAAGTCCGGGCGCCGGCGGTGATTTCAACTGGTCGGCCAGGCCGATGAACACCCGCAGCGCCGCCATCTGCGACGGCGCCAGCTGCACCAACCGCTGCCCCACCCCCATCCCGCAAGACGCTGGAACGGGCCGGACACCGGCGTAGGCGAGCAGGTCGTGCCCGGCGGCCGACAGACGGGCCGCCCAGCGCACCGGTCGGCCCTCCCACGCCGACAGCTCCGCACGCGTCTCCCGGCCAGCTGTCTCCACCAGCGCCTCCCCCGCCAGGCTACGCACACGCCGCTGCAACGTCGGCGCCACCACATCCAGCACCCAGCCGTGCTCGGCCTCCTCCTCGTACCTCCACACCACTCTGAGAACCTCGAGCGTCCGGTCTCCCTGCACCCCGCCACCCCACACCCGTCATCACCGGCAGCCCACGGCAGCCGTACGTCCGACACGAGAGTGCCGTACCACCTGAAGAACACGAGACGTTCGCTGCCACCCTCATACGATCGTGTGACTTGCCCACCACGCGGGTGAACCCCAAGCCGAACAGCCGTCACAACGCAGACGCGACCACTACGAAGATCACAAACCGTTCGTGATCTTCGAGAGGATCCGTTCTCGTGCGCCTCACCCTCACCGCCAGCGCGACAGCCGCCGCGCTGTTCGCGCTCGCCGCCCTGCTCACTCCCACCACCGCCGCTCACGCCGTCCCCCCCGCTCAGGTGGCACTCCGGCACGCTCCCGGGGACACCATCACCTTGCCGGTCCGCGACGCCCTGGCCGCGCTCACCGTCCAGGGCGAGAGCCGCACCGGCTACGAGCGGACGAAGTTCCGGCACTGGACCGACGCAGACCGCGACTCCTGCAACACACGGGCCGAAGTTCTCCTCGCCGAAGCGGTCACCGATCCCGAGGTCGGCCCGAACTGCACGCTCACCGGCGGATCCTGGTACTCGCCGTATGACGACCAGTACTTTGACGCCGCCCGCAAACTCGACGTCGACCACCTCGTCCCGCTCGCCGAAGCCTGGGACTCCGGCGCCTCGGCATGGACGGCGAAGGAACGCGAGTACTACGCCAACGATCTCGACGACGCCCGGGCCCTGATCGCGGTCTCCGCAACCTCCAACCGGTCCAAGTCCGACCAGGACCCCTCCACCTGGCTGCCCCCGTACGCCGGCTACTGGTGCCAGTACGTCACCGACTGGATCGCCGACAAGACCCGCTACGGTCTCACCATCGACCCCGCCGAACAGGCCGCCCTCGCCCAGCGCCTCGCTGCATGCCCCGACCAGCCCATCACCGTCACCCTCGCCCGCTGAACTCCGGCCCGGCCCCCGCCACGGATGTGAAGCCCACGGGCCGGGGTCCCTTTGCCCAGAGGTCTCGCGAATTCCCGTCGTGTTCACAATCGCAGCCGAGCACAGTCACCGGGCAGGTAGCCGCTCCCGGGCTGCGGCAGCTCACTCCCCCGTGTCCCGTTCCGTTGGACGTTGCCCCGCACAAACCCGCCCCCGCCCACAGTCTTCACGTTATGCACACAGTAGATACATCTGTAGATCACATTCGGTATGCTCCTGACGCTCCATTCGCACCACTGAGGGGGGATTTCCTCATGCGTATCCGCCACACCCTGGCCGCAGTTGCCGCCGCGGGCACGATCGCCGTGATCGCCGCCGGACCGGCCCAGGCCACCGAGTACACATCCGCGCTGAAGCTCAAGGGCGTCCAGTACGACGCCCCCGGCAGCGACTCCAACCGGTGCTCCGGCGGCAACACCAAGGACGAGTACCTGACGATCAAGAACTACTCCCGCACCGCGACCGTCGACCTCAAGGGCTACGTCGTCAAGGACGCCACGGGCAACAAGTTCACCTTCACCGCCAGCCACAAGCTCGAGCCCGGCGACTACGTGAAGCTGCGCGGCGGCAAGGGCACCAACTCCGACGCCGGCAACGTCGCCTACCGCCAGAACTGCAACTTCATCTGGAACAACGACAAGGACACCATCTACCTGCTCAAGCCCACCGGCGCCAAGGCGGACGTCCACTCCTACACCAAGCGCACCAACGACGCCGACGGCAACGGATACATCAACTACCACGGCTGACAGGCGCCACCGCTGCCTCGCGGGCAACCGCAATCCAGCGCCCTCTCAGTGCAGGCCCCCCGGACCGCGTCGTTGCGCCGAGTCGGATGCCTCTCGTAGCCGACGACGCAGCAGCCCATACGAGCTGCTGCGTCGTCGGCAAGGGCTTCGAGAGCTCCATTTCGCCCTTCAGGTTCACGTTCGCGGACCGCCCATGCCCGCTGCTGAGCAGAGGGTCGTCGCCCAGGCGATCCTGCCTCTCGACAGCACCCGGAATCCACAGCGCGCCACCACCATTGTTGGTGACCACGGCTACAAGTGAGTCTTTTGACGCTTGGGCGCTCGTGTTCCTGGCCACCCTGGCGACGGAATCACCTCGACCAGTGAAATGCTCGCCTTGATCCGAGGAATGCTGCGCAGCTGATCTCGTCTGTGGTCGGAGCGTGGTTCCTGACACCGCATACAGGGAAAGGGCAATCGTGAAACTGCGTGCCCATCAGATCGAAGCCGTCGATGCCATCGTGCGAGGCTTCGATGTCCCGGCGGGCAGGATTCCCTTCGATGGTCTGCGCGGGCAGGTGCACGCCGCGTGCGGGACGGGGAAAACCTTCATTGCTGCGGCGTCGGCGAAGCAGCTTGTGCCGAAGGGGCGCAAGCTCGTTCTGGTGCCGACGCTGGACCTTCTGTCTCAGACCGTGAAAGCGTGGCACGAGGTCGGGCACACGGGGCCCGCGGTTGCGGTGTGCTCGCTTCAGGACGATCCGGAGCTGTGGAACCTGCGGGTGCGCTCCACCACGAACCCCGTGCAGTTGGCGCTGTGGCACGGCCAGGGGCCGGTCACCATTTACGCCACGTATGCGTCGTTGGGGGTGCTGGCGGAGGCGTTCGAGGGTGTGTACGGGCAGCAGTTGGCGCCGATGGACCTCGCGGTGGTCGATGAGGCGCACCGTACGTCCGGGTCCATGGGTAAGGCGTGGGCAGACATCCATGACCAGACCGTTGTCCCGGCGTACCGGCGGTTGTACCTGACGGCCACGCCGCGGATCTGGGAAGAGCGGCTTAACCGGGAGGTTGCCGAGGGGATGCGGGATCCGCTGCCCAGGGAGATGGCGGCTTCCATGGACGACGAGAAGATCTTCGGTCCTGTGCTCTACAAGCTGTCGCTCGCGTCGGCGGTGTCGCGCGGGTTGCTGGCGCGGTATCAGATCATCGTCCTCGAGCTCCAGGACCCGGTCGTCACGCCCGAGCGGCTGATGGGCGAGGAGCGGCACACGGAAGAGGTGCGGGGGCAGCGGCTCGGGGCCTTGCAGGCGGCGTTGCTGCACACGATGGCGCAGCACGATCTGTCGACGTGCATCACCTTTCACCACCGGACGATAGAGGCGCAGGCGTATGCGGAGGGCCTGGAGCGCGTCGCGGCGAAGTTGCACGCCGACCAGCCCGAGACGTACCCCGCTCGGATCTGGGCGGACTGGCTGTGCGGCGAACACGCCCCCGAACGCCGGCGGGAAGTCCTGGCCGGGTTCGGGTCGACGGCGCAGCGGGCCGTGCTCTCGAACTGTCGTGTCCTGGGCGAGGGCGTCGACATCAGAGCCGTGGACTCCGTAGCCCTGCTGGACCCCAAGGGCGCGCCGCACGACATCGTCCAGGCCATCGGCCGGGCGCTCCGACAGAAGCCCGGACAAGGCAAACTCGCCTCCCTGATCGTGCCCGTCTTTCTCCAGCCCGGAGAAAAGCCGGAAGACATGTTCACATCCAGCTCTTACCGGCCCCTGGTGAAAATCCTGGAGGGCCTGCGGGCTCATGATGAAGAGGCCGTCGAATTGCTGGCGATTCCACAAGAGCCGCAGAAGGACGTCGCACAGCCCTCCGTGTACATCGGTGCAGCGCCTGAGGACGGTGAGGATGAATCACGGTTGCTGCTCCGTTTTGCCGCCCCCAGGGATCCGGTGATGGTCGCGGAGTGGGTGTCGTTCAACGTGATCGACACGGAGAAGCAGGATTGGGCGCGTGGCTGGGCGGCGCTCAAGCGGTTCACCGAACGCGAGGGGCACGCCCGGGTGCCCTACGGCCACAAGGAGCCGCCCGGCCCGTATCCGCTTGGGCAGTGGGTGGCGGAACAGCGAAGGGCCTTCGGGGCGGGGCAGATGACCGGCCTGCGCGCCCAGCGGCTGGAGAAGCTCGGCATGGTGTGGAGCCTCGCGGATGAGCGGTTCCAGGAGAACCTCGAAGCCGCCAAGGCGTACTACGAGCAGCACTGGACGCTGTGCGCGCCCCGGCCCGCGACGATGCTGGACCGGCCGGTGGGGCAATGGCTTTCGAATCTACGGCGGCCGGGTGCCCTCGACGGACACCCCGAGTGGAAGACGGCGTTGGAAGCCGTGGACGAGGACTGGAACCCGGCATGGCCGGCGGACTGGCAGCGGCACTACGCCGCGCTGCGCGAGCTCGTGCGCGACGAAGAGGGCCAGACCGACGTCCTCCCCGGCGTCACCGTGCAGGGAATGGACGTCGGGAAGTGGCTGGCCCGACAGCGGAAACCGGAGGTCTGGCAGGCCCTTCACGACGGGCAGCGCGAACGCCTGGAGGCCGTCGGCGCCGTCCCGGGGGTTCTGGTGGCTCCAGAGCCGGAAGCCCCCGTGAAGCCGTCCACGGCGCCTCTGAGCGCCTTCGAGCGGGGCGTTGCGGCCCTGGCGCTGTACAAGGCCCGCGAGGGCTCTGTGAAGGTCCCACGGGGGCACGTCGAACCGCTGGAAGACGGCACCGAGGTCAAACTCGGGGTGTTCCTTAGCAACAGCAAGAGCAGGCGGGCCAAGCTCACCGCCGACAAACTAGCCGCGCTCGCCGCGCTGGGATTGGAATGGACACGCAAAGGTTAATGAATGGGATAAGTTTCTGGTTAACAACGGCTAACACAATGAGCCGAGTTGTCGGTGAGTGATGAGACAGCAGGCGAGTTTAAGGAACGCTTCATGGATGTCGGCCCTGCGTTCCCATCGGATGCGCAGACGGCGGAAGCCGTGCAGCCACGCGAAACTCCTCTCCACGACTCGGCATGTTCGGGCTGAGCATGGTGACGCCCACCCCCAGGCCAACGCCGCGCCGACTGAGCGCACCCATGTACTGCGAGACCAGGTCCCGCACCTGGGCAACCTCTCACCCATGGGAGCTGCGGGAGGACCGAGCCGACGAGCGATAGCCTCCGGGTGTCTGACCGACCAGCTCGGTGAAGGCGTCGATGAAGCTGCTGGGGTTCGACCAGCCCAGCCGGATCGCCGTGTCGGTGACCGAGGCACCGTCGCTGAGCTCGATCAGCGCCCGTTGAATGCGCAGCAGGGTGCGCCACTGGCGGAAGCTCATCGACAGCTCGCTGCCGAACAGCCGGCTCAGGGTGCGTTCGCTGGCGCCGGTGCGATGGCCTAGCTCGGCCAGGGTCGCCGAGCTTGCTGGGTCCACGTGGAGCAGGTCGGTGACCGCCTTGAGACGCCGGTCGCTCGGCTCCGGGAGGCGCATCGGCTCCTGTGCGGCGCGGGCGAGCTCGGCGAGTACGACGTCGATCAGCAGCCGCGCACGGGGGCTCTCCAGCGGCACGCCCTCGCTCATCAGTGCCAGATAGGCCTCGCGCAGCAACGCGCTCGCCACGAAGACCGACGGCTCGGCCGGCAGCTGTCCGGTCAGCGTCACGGGCAGCGACAGCACCCGGATGTCCGTCTCGCCGTACGCCTTGCTGCCGTGCACCGCGAAAGGCGGCACCCACATGATCCGACTGGCCGGCGCCACCCAGGTGCCCACCTGGGTCACTGTGACCAGGGCCCCACGCGCGGCGTAGCGGAGCTGGCCGTAGTCGTGGAAGTGCGCAGCCACGTCGGCGCCATGGGCCAGCGGCGCCGACAACGGCGCATCGTCGGTGCAGAAGGTCGGCTCGCCGCTGGGGTCGGACACGCGATCGAGGCTACCCGCCACTGGCGGGTTATCGGAAGAACCTGGCGGGATACCGGTGGTCCGCCTGGCGCCGCAGACCACATCGTGGAGACATGTCACAACAGATCAAGCTCGAGGACGCCGCGCCCGCGTCGTCCTCCCCCACCGCCACACAGACGACCGGCACGATCGCAGTCTTCGGCGCGACGGGGCAACAGGGCGGGGCGGTGGTCGACGCGCTACTGGACCGCAGGGCGCGGGTGCGGGCTTTGGTCCGCAACCCGCAGTCCGACCAGGCTCAGGCGCTGGCCGCCCGCGGCGTCGAGCTGGCGGCCATCCGGACCGACGACCCGGCGTCGCTGGCCACCGCGCTGACGGCGGTCGAGGCGTTCTACTTCATGACCCCGGAGGCGAACAGCCTCGAAGAGGTCGAGGCGGAGATCCGCGTCGGTACCGCGCTCGTCGACGCGGCGGTCGCGGCACGCGTCCCGCACGTCGTGTTCAACTCGGTCATCGGAGCGGACCGGGAGAGGGGTGTGCCGCACCACGACTCCAAGCACTGGATCGAGGAGCACCTGAGGAAGTCCGGCCTGCGGGCCGCGATGGTTCGCCCGGCCCCCTTCATGGAGGTGATGGCACCGAGCCTGGAGCACGGAGAGATCGTGCTGAGGCTGCCGATGCCGGAGGACGCCGCCCTGAAGATGATCTCGATCAGGGACATCGGCCGGGTCGCCGCCGCGCTCCTGCTCGACACCGCGAAGGCGCCCGGCGGAGCCGTCGAGCTCGTCGGCGACGAGCTGACAGGCCCCCAGATCGCCGCGGCGTTCGGCGCCCACGCCGGACTCCCGGCACGGTACGAGGCCCTGCCGTTGAGCGTGCTTCCCAGCGACCTCGACAAGGCGATGTTCCGCCAGTTCGCGGAGGCGGCGGAATACCCGTCGGACCTCGCGGTGGTGCGCTCGATCGAGCCGGCCACCCTGGACCTGGTCGAGTGGATCCGATCCACCGGCTGGACCGCGCCCACAAACATGGCTGGTTCCTGAGCCTCCAGCCGCGATGAACGGCCCCGCCGGAACCGATTTGGAGCAGGACATGAAGGCGATCACCTACACCGAGTTGGGCGGCCCGGAAGTCCTCCGCCTCGCAGAGGTCGACGAGCCGCACGCCGGACCCGGACAGGTGCGGCTGAAGGTCATGGCGGCAGCGGTCAACCCGCTCGACCTCAAGATCCAAAACGGGAGGAGGCCGCAGATGACGCCGCCGTTCCCGGCGATCCCCGGCCTGGAGGCGGCCGGCGTCGTCGACGAGGTCGGCGAAGGCGTGACCGGCGTCGCGGTGGGTGACGAGGTCCTGGGCTGGACCGTCACCGGCGCGTACGCCGAGCACGCGCTGGCCGTCGACTTCGGCCCGAAGCCCGCGGACCTCGACTGGGACCTCGCCGCGGCACTGCCCGTCGCCGTCGAGACGTCGGTCCGCGTGCTCGACGCCCTCGGCGTCGGGGGAGGCGACACGCTCCTGCTGCACGGAGCCGCGGGTGTGTCCGGCGCCGTCGGTGTTCAGTTCGCGGTCGCCCGCGGCGCCACGGTCATCGGCACTGCCTCCCCCGGCAACCACGACTACCTGCGCTCGTTGGGCGCGATCCCGGTCGCCTACGGCGCCGGCCTCGCCGACCGGGTCCGCGAGGCCGCACCGCAGGGCATCGACGCCGTGTACGACACCGCGGGGGCGGGCGACCTGGAGGTGTCGATCGACCTGCGCGGCGGCACCGACCGGATCATCACCATCGCCGATCCGAAGGCCGCCGAGTTGGGTATCCCCTACTCCGGCCCCGGCGCCCCGTTCGGTTCCCGCCTCGGCGAGTACGCCCGCCTCGCAGCCGACGGCAAGCTCACGGTGCGCCTCGCGCAGAGCCTTCCGCTGGAGGACGCCGCGAAGGCGCAGGAGCTGAGCGCGAGTGGTCACGCCGCCGGGAAGCTCATCCTGCGGCCGTAGCTCAGTCACCGGCAGGCTGGGGAGGCACGACGGCAGCGCACCGGCCGGTCGTCACGGTCCTGGCGAACCCGGCCAGCTCGTCCGCCTTCACCGGTCCTGCCTGCCGCAGGTGGCCGGCCGGGACCGCGGGCGAGCAGCAGTTCCGCCTGCTGCTCGCACCACGTCCGCCCGTCCCCGGCTGCCGCGGCCACGAAGGGAATGTCGCGGCAGCCGTCCACCAAGTCGTCGTGCAGCGCCGGCAGGTCGTCCACGTGCTTGCGGGCCAGGCCGATGTGCTCGGGGGCTGCGTTTTGCGCTGAGTGGCTTTCTCGATCTTGGTTAGGCTGCCTGGTCGTATTGATGCTGGTAGCGGTGGTGTGGGTGCGTTGGTGTTCTTGCTGAAGATGAGAGGGCTATAACAACGGCTAACGCAAAGCGGTGGGTCGTTCCTGGCTGCCGTGACGGGTGCGGGAGTTGAGCGTTCGGTCTGGTGTGGGGACGTCGCCGTGGATCGTGTCGGATGAGTTGTGGGACCGCGTGGAACCGCTGCTGCCGCAGCGTGAGCGCAGGTTCCGGTATCCCGGCCGCAGGCCGTTGCCGGACCGGGATGTGCTGTGCGGGATCTTGTACGTGCTGCATACGGAGATCCAGTGGGATACCTGCCGCAGAAACTCGGCTTCGGGTCGGGCATGACGTGCTGGCGACGGCTGCGGGACTGGAACGAGGCCGGCGTGTGGCAGCGGCTGCACGAAGTCCTGCTGGCCGAGTCGAATGCGGCCTCCCGGCTGGACTGGCCAAGGTGCGTGGTCGATTCCTCCCACGTCAGGGCGCTAAAAGGGGGATCCACACGGGCCCCTCGCCGGTCGACCGGGGCCGGGCCGGCTCGAAGCACCATCTGATCACCGACGGCCACGGCACCCCGCTCGCGGTCCTGCTGACCGGCGGCAACCGCAACGACGTCACGCAACTGCTGCCCCTGCTCGACGCGATCCCACCGGTCCGCGGCCGCATCGGCCGTCCCCGACGCAAGCCGGACTCGCTGTTCGCTGACCGGGGCTACGACCATGACATCTACCGTGACCAGGTCCGCGCCCGGGGCATCCTGCCCGCGATCGCCAGACGCGGCACCCTGCACGGCACGGGACTGGGCACCTACCGCTGGGTCGTGGAGAGGAGTTTTGCGTGGCTGCACGGCTTCCGCCGTCTGCGCATCCGATGGGAACGCAGGGCCGACATCCATGAAGCGGGTGGCCGCCGGGCGCCGGGAGAAGCACGGCGGACGTGCCGTGCACAGGGGGCCGCGGGTGCGGTCGGGTGACTCGAAGCCCGAGAGCAGGGAACCGAAAGTGGTGCCCTGACCCACCAGGTCAGAGGCCGCCGGTGTTGAGCAGCCGGTTGGGGGTGTCGGAACGGACACCGCGTATGACACCGCGGGTGGCCGTGTGGTCGAGCCAGACGTGGACTTGGTCGGCCGTGGCGTGCGGGTGTGCCGACAGGTACAGCGCGATCACGCCGGTCGCGTGCGGTGCGGCCCAGGACGTCGCGCCGCCGGTCTCCGTGACCGTACCGCCGCCGGCGAGGGCCGAGGTCACCTTCTGGCCGGGGGCGTACAGGTCCACGCACCGTCCGTAACCCGAGCCGTAGGAGCCGCCGTCGCTCCACGCCCGATCGTTCGAGGTGGAGGCCGCCACGACGATCGTGCCGGGGACGCCGGCCGGGGAGTGCTTGCAGGCGTCGTCATGGAAATTGCCGGCCGACACCACCGTCGGGATCCCCGCATCGACCATCTTCTTCACGGCGGACTCCAGCGCCGCCGACCGGTGGTCGAGGTTGAGCGACATGTTCACCACCGCCGGCTTCTGCGCGTGCGCGGTGACCCACTTGACCGACTTCACCAGCGCCGCCTCGGCCGCCGCCGACGAACCGCCGCCCCCGCTCTCGCACAGGACGCCCTGGACCCGTACGAGCTCCGCCTTGGGCGCCACCCCGTACTTCGCCCCGCCGATGACGCCGGCGACGAACGTGCCGTGGCCGGTCCCCTCCTCGCTGAAGCAGTCACCGGAGTCCTTCGGGCCCACGAAGTCGGCGCCGAGGTGGGCGCGTCCGCCGAACTCCTTGTGGGCGATGTCCATCCCGGTGTCGATCACATAGACGTGCACGCCCTTGCCCGTGGCGGTGGTGGTGAGCTTCCCGTTCAGTGGACGCGACCGCTGGTCCAGGATGTCCAGGTTCCACGGCACGTTCCGGGTGACTCGCGCCGCCGCGGCCAGCTTCTCCAGGTCGGCGTCGGGCACCGCCGCCGAGCCTGACGGCGCCCCGCCCCCGGAGGCCGCCGCGCCGGCTTCCCCGCCGCAGGCCGAGGCCCCGAACACCGTCACCATGGCCACCGCGATGAGACCGGCCTTCGTCACATTCCGCGTCACGACGTCCCCCACTTGCCCGTTTCGTACACAGTCAGCGCACAAGACGAGCACAGGGGGCGAGCGGTTCCGCCGAGGCGTGCGGGTGGGTCGGTGTACGCGCTCGACGGAACCGTGCTCCGCGCACGGCCACCGTGCTGGACCGGCCGTTGGGGATGTGGCTGGCGAATCTTCGACGGCCCGGTGCGCCGGACGGGCACCCGAAGTGGGCGGCCGCACTCGAGGCGATCGACTCGGACTGGAACCCGGCCTGGCCGGCCGGCTGGCAACGCCACTACGCGGCCGTGCGCGAGCTGCTGCGCGACGAGGAGGGAACGGAGCTCCTGCCGGGCGTCACCGTGGGAGGACAGGACGTCGGACGGTGGCTCCTTCGGCAGCGCCAACCCCGCGCAGGCTCCTGCCTCGGAATGGGACGCGGATGGCGGGGCTCGCACCTTGATACGCCTTGTCCGCCCAGCACTTGATGTCGTCGGCTGTCAGATCAGAGCGGCCGGGATGTCGTGAATTCGGGCTGCGCCTGGGGGTCTGGCGCAGGACTATGCGCAGTCGGCGGGCGTCGTTGCCGGATGCGCAGCGCCGGCAGTTGGCGGATCTCGGCCTGTTCGACTGAGGTTCTTTCGCGGTCGGCGCGCAGTTCGTTGATGTGCTGTTCGGGGGCAGGAGCTGCCTGCGGCTTTGACGTTGCTGGGTGCGGTGCAGCCGCCGTAGGGGACGGCGGCGGAGCGCAGTTTGTAGGCGGTGTCGGAGCTGGGGCTGGGTTGTGGCTGACGGGAACCGGGAAGCCGACGGGATCGGGGCGATGTCCGCTGCGACACATGCCTGCAGGGCCGCCGTCCGTCCCACGTGGGACGGACGGCGGCCCTGCAGGATGCGCTCACCCGGCGGAGCACCGCTTCGGTGCCCCGCCGCCGGGACACGTCAGTTCAGGCATCGCTTCCCGCACTTGGTGATGCCGTCGCTCTCGCCACAGGCACCTGTGGCGAAGCAGCGGTCGAGCGCCCTTCTGCGATGGCGTGTGAGCACGCCGCGTCCGAGCGGCGATCCGGTCAGCCCGCCCAGCGGGAGTCGAGCGCGATGGTCTGCAGGCGGTCGAGCGTGAGCGGGGGCTTCGGCCGCGTCACCGGGCCGCCCTCGGCGTAGGAGTTCACTTCCTGGACGATGACCCGGCGGCCGTCGGGGTGGAGGGTGTCGACCAGCCACACCACGGCGGAGCCGCCCTTCTCCGATGCCCGCTTGGCCCGCTTCACCTGGGTGCCGTCGGCCAGGGTCAGGGCCTGGCACGCGATGTACTCGCCCTCGCAGCCCATGAGCCCGTCCATGACGTCGCCCATGTCGTGCTGGGCGTTCACCCCGATCATGCTCTTTCCGCGGCCGTCGTCCCAGACCAGGGCGGCGTAGCCTTCCTGGCTCTGCTCGTCGGAGATCTTCGCGCCCTTGGGCAGCAGGGACTTCAGCACCCGGACCATCTGGCGGCCGGACAGCGGCGCGCCCGAGTCGGACAGCGCGGTGGAGGGGGCAGAAGCGCTGACCGGGGCGCCGGCGGTTTGCGGAGCGGCGGAGGCCTGCGCCGCCGCACCGAGCCCGAGGGCCAGGGCGAGGCCGGCGGCGACGGCCACGCGGCGGGCCGGACGACGGCGTGCGGGAGTGTTCCTGTTCATGTGGTGGTTTCCTTCTCAGGTTCAGAGCGCGGGTGTTCCTGCGTCGTGGGGCGGCGGGTGGTGCGAGGCGCCGCACGCCGCCCGGGCACAGGGGTGTCCCGGTGCACAAGCGCAGGGCGGTGGTCGTCGTGCTGCCGGCCGGGCGGTCGTGCCGCCTCGGCCGGTGCGACATCCACAGATTCCTGGACGCCGCGGACCCCCGGCAACAGCTGCCCCCGTACCCGGGACAGCGGGACCGTCCCACCTGCGTTGACCTGCGCGAACAGGGAGGCCCGGGATGCCGTTCCGGGACGCGGGGACGACCCGCGCCGTGCCGGCCGGCCATCGGATGCGGCCGAAGTCGCCCGTCAGCCGCCTGTTTGCCGGGAGGCCCGGGATGCCGTTCCGGGACGCGGGGACGACCCGCGCCGTGCCGGCCGGCCATCGGATGCGGCCGAAGTCGCCCGTCAGCCGCCTGTTTCCGCCTCGCCGTCGGCGGCGGTGGTCATGGGGACCCAGCCGGCGGGGCCGCGGTACCAGTAGTGGGGCAGCCCCTTGATGCTGGTGGTACGGAACGGGCGGCCGTGGTCGTCGATGCGCACCGTGCCGCTGCGGCCCTGCGAGGACCATTCGAGTTCGAGGTACCAGTCGCAGGTGCAGGCCTCGGTGCCCGCCGAGACCAGCAGGACCTCCGGCTCCTGCAGGGACACCGCGGCCCTGCGAGGACCATTCGAGTTCGAGGTACCAGTCGCAGGTGCAGGCCTCGGTGCCCGCCGAGACCAGCAGGACCTCCGGCTCCTGCAGGGACACCTGGTAGGGGAAGTCGACCGCGAAGCTCGGTGAGTCCGGCCGGCCGGCCGGCACGGCACGGGGCCGAGGCCGGTGCGCGTCGAGGTCGATGGAGAAGTAGCGGGGCTGGAGGGTGGCGCCGCAGCCATCGGCCGTGGAGTAGGCGATGCCCCGGCGGGTGGCGGGGACGGCGCGGCCGACCACGCGCACATGCAGGGCCTCCAGGACGACGGCCGCGGAGCCACGTCCCTGCACCGTGATCCGCACATTGGTGTCCCGCCCGTGCACCGCGCCCTGGGACGCGGCCCAGGGCGCGGCGTCCGCCGGGTTCGGCGGCGGTGGGACCTGCTGCGGCGGCTTGTCGATGACGTAGTCATGGTCGCATTCGAGTTCTCCCCACACCTGGGAGTTGGCGGTCCAGGTGAGCGGGGCCGGCAGGGCGGCCACACCGGTGTTCGTCCGGTTCTCCTGCGGGCCGCTGCCGCTGTGCGTGGCCGACGCGGAGGATTGCGGTGCGGTGACGGGGGCGGAGGACGGCGGCGGGACGGCACCGGCGCTCGCCCCGCTCCTGTGCGGGCCGCTGCCGCTGTGTGTGGCCGACGCCGACGGCTTCGGTGTGCTCGGGGCGGAAGCCGACACCGGGCCGTCGGAACGGAGGCCGGCAGCCGATGCGGTGAGAGCGGCGAGCACGACGGCGAGCGAGGCCGCCAGTGCCATCGCCCGCCCGGGCCGCCGTCGGGGGCGCCCGGGGCGGGGACCCGGCTCGCCCGCCGAGGCCGACTCCGGGCGTGAAGTGACCGGGGAGATGGGCCCCGGGCGTGGGGCGGACGGCGGCACCGGCTCGGAGTCCGGGACGGACGGCGGCACCGGCTCGGGTTCCTCGTCCGCCGCACTGCTGGGGCTCGGGGACGCGGCCGCGGCCGCCGTGCTCGTGGTGCCGTCGGGCGCCGGTGCCCGCCGGGCGTCGCACGGGCGTGGCCGTTGCCGGGCCGCGACGGCCAGGACCCACCGGCGGTACAACTCCGCTTGTTCCGCGGGGCAGGCTCCGCACAGGGTGGCGAACCGCTCGATCCCGGCGAAGTCCAGGGGGACCGCCTCGCCCGTGCAGTAGCGGTGCAGCGTGGAGGACGTCATGTCCAGACGGCGGGCCAGCGCCGCGTAGCTGCGGTCCGTGCGCTTCTTCAAGCGCATCAGCAGGAGCGCGAACTCCCCTACTTCGTCGTGTCTTGCATCCATGCGGTGCGCACTCGCATCCATCCGTCGGCCTGTGCAGTCATGTCCCGGTCCGGGACGGCATTCCAGGCGCTCCCCCGTACCTGCACGTCGCTACGGCTGGATTGGTTCCTGGTTGCCGGCCGTGAGCTGCAGGGGCCGCCCGGCGGATCGCGAAGGTACGGAGCGGGCCGGCGGGGCAGGTGGAGAGCGGACACCCGTCCGCGGGCCGGAGCCTGTACGGCCGGGGCGTCTGCGGGGCAGGCCGTATGTGTGCGGGAGGAGGCGGCGGCCGGTACGCCGGGAGGGAAACGGGCGAAGGCGGGCCAGCTGTTCCAGGGTGACGGCCATCAGGGCACACAGGCGCTGTGCACCAGCATGGCCCCGATGTAGCGGCGCTGGCGGCTGCGCAGATCCTCCGACAGGCCGGTGCGTGCGCGGGTGATGGACTCGGCCCCGGTCCGGTGCCATGGGGTTCGGCTCATGGGGGCCTCCGTAGAAATCGCAAGCAGCTGCTCGCACGGGAGGGTTAAGAAATGGGGTAAGTTTGTGGTTACATTGGATTCGTTCCTGAGTTAAGGTGCAGCCATGGCATCTGAGGAAGAGCTGTTCGCGTCCGTCGACGCTCTGCTGAACGAGGAGCCGCACCTGCCGCCTCCTGCGGAGCGTGCCCGGCTGCGTGAGGCCGCCGGCATCACCCAGGCCCGCCTGGCCACCGCGCTGAAGACGACGACCCAGTCGGTGAAGAACTGGGAGAACGGCCGCAGCGAGCCGAAGTCGCCGCGCCTGGATGCCTACCAGCGGCTGCTCAACGGGTGGGCGGCGAAGTACCCCGCCCCCGGTTCGGCCCCGGCAGCCCCGGCGGTCTCGGTTGCCGCGACGGCGCCGGCTGAACCGGCCCCGTCCGGGGTGGACCCCGCAAACGCCCCGCAGGCTGCCGCCGTTCCAACCGCGGCGCCGTCGCGCCCCACCGCCGCCCGGCAGGCCGTGGCATCGCGGCGTCCGGCCGCGAAGAAGGCGGCGCAGCCCGCAGCCGACCCGCGCTTCCCGCACGGCCCCCTCGCGGTCCTGGACGGTGACGGCAGCGCGTACGGCGTCGACGGGATCGTGCTGGACTGCCCCGCGACAAGCGTGGTGGAGCTGGTGGAGTGGACGCTGCACGAGTCCGGCCTCGGCGCGCCACGTCTGCACCGCAACGGCAAGGACTCCGATCCGCTGATCGTCCTCACCGCCGCGGCCGCCGTGAAACTCGGACTCCCTGAACGCCTGGAAGGCCACGAGCAGCGCCGTTCTCTGCGCCTGCCGGAGGATCATCCGGTGGTCAAGCAGGTGGTGAAGGCGAAGTGGCGGCTCACGCAGCGCGGGTTCGGGCCGTGGGCAAGGATCTACCGCAAGGTCCAGGGGCGCGAACGGCAGTGTGTGCAGCTGGCGGTCCTGTCCTGGGACGCCCTCGACGAGCGGGCGTGGCCCGGGACGGCGGAGATGGAGCCGGCCGACATCGCCCGCGTCCTGGGGGTATACGCCCAGCGGGTCATCACCCCGCGAGGGTCGACGGCCGTGTCCGGGCTGGAACTGATGACGGCGCTGCGGCCGCCCACCCGCGCGATGCAGGACCCGCAGACGGGCAACTGGGTGCCCGGCCACAACCCCGGCTCACTGGGGACGGAGCCGATGGACCCGGCGCCGCCGGAGGCCACCCCCGAACACCCCGTTGTCGTGGACTCCGGCTGGAGCGGCGGGTTCCTGAACGAGGAGGCGTACCAGTGGGTGCGTGACGTCAGCCTGCTGACGGATGAGGAGTGCACGCTGCCGTACGCGGTCGGCCTGGACCTGAACACCGCGTTCCTCGCCGCCGCGGCCCGACTGGTCGTCGGTCTGTCCGGCCCCGACCACTTCCACGGCCCGAAGTTCAATCCGAAGATTCCCGGGTCCTGGCTGGTGGACCTGTCGCACGTCGAGGTGGACCCGCGTCTGCCGTCGCCGTTCACGCCGGACGGCCTGCGGCCGACGGGACCTGCCTGGTATCAGACGCACACCGTCGCCTACGCCCAGGAGCTCGGCTACAACGTCGCTCCGCTGGAAGGGTATCTGCGCCGGGAGACCGGGGCGTATCTGGACCCGTGGCACGACCGGCTGAAGAACGCCTACGTCGACACTCTCGCCGACCTCGGCGTCACCCGGGACCTCACGGACGCGGAGTTCCTCGCCTCGATGGAGCGGCACAAGGACGTCGACCCCGCGATGGCGGCCGTCCTCGCCGCCATCAAGGCGACCGTCAAGGGCGGTATCGGCAAGCTGCGCGAGCGCCCGCAGGGCAAGCGCTACAAGGAGGGCGAGCGGTGGCCGGCCCTCCAGCGCCCCACCTGGCGTCCCGACATCCGTGCCGCCGTCATCTCCAAGGCGCGGGTCAACATGCACCGCAAGCTCGCCAACATGGTGAAGTTGACGGGCCTGTACCCGCTGGCCGTGCTGTCCGACTGCGTCGTCTACCCCAGCCCGGGTGCCTCGCCGCTGGACTTCCTGCCGTATGCCGCCTCCGGCAAGCCGCAGCCCGGAGGGTTCCGCCTCGGGCCCACGCCGGGCCTGGCCAAGCTGGAGGGCGTCCAGACGATGCTGTGGGCGGTCGACCTGATGGAACAGGGCCACAACCCCGCCCGCCACATCAAGGGCGGCGACGCCGTCCTGGACGAAGGCGAGTAGGCCAGTGCCCGACACCGGCCCGACGCACAAGATCTGGTTCCTGCTGGCCGACACGGACGGCCAGGACCCCACCGTCGAGAAGGGCTGAGCCGTGGCAGAGATCGAGGACGCCATCGAGCGGGCCGACCGGGAGAGCTTCACCCGCCAGCCGCCCAAGACGCTGAAGGGCCAGATCGGCTACCTGATCAAGCAGCTCAAGACGACCCGGGCTGTCGCCGAGGAGATCGGCGTCAGCCAGCGGTCGGTGGAGCGCTACCGCAAGGGCGAACGCAAGCACCCGCCGAAGGCCATCGCCGAACGGATCGACGCTGCCGTTCGGCAGCGGTGGCAGCCCCAGGTCCGCAGACGCCGTCAGCAACAAGCCGCCGCCACGGGCGGGATCACGGTGGAGACCCGGGCCCGGTTCGGCTACACCGCACCCGTCGGCACCACCGACGACGGACGCTTCCGCCGGCTCACCGTCCACCTCCCCCCGACGTACGCACAGCGCCTCTTCGACGCCCGCAACACAGGCGCCAGCGACCAGCAGATGCGCCAGATCATCGCCGAAGGATTCAAAGAGATCTACTTCCAGGACGGCGGAGCCCGGGCCACAGGACTCTCCGACGTCACCCTCAACGACATCGACTACCTCGACCTCGACTACTGACCCCCGGACCCGGCCGGGTGCACAGCCCCCTCTGTGGCTGAGCGCTTCGGTTGGCGAGTGCGCGCGAGTCGGCGACTCGGGGGCGGCCACCTCGGGTCATCGCCTCGTCGAACTGGGTGCAGTCGTCGACGCTGCCGACAGTGAGGGTGAAGGCTGGGAGCCGACCGCGGCCGCCGCAAGCAGGGTGGATCTTCGTGGTCGGCCCGCCGCGGGACCGGCTGATCGCCCCGCCCGGCCGGGGGACACTCTGGGAGATCGCGAATCGTTTCGATGTCTCATTTGAAAGGGTGCGGGCCACTGTCGCAGCTGGCTGTCGGTAAGCCGCTACTGCGCGACCCTCCGAACTTGGCGTCGGTGCCAGTGAGTCATTCCATCAGCCCGGGACCACAGCCTTCCGGCCGCGGACACTGACACCAGGGGCCCGGAAAGTATCCGAGCAGGGATAACCGTGCGGCGTCCAATGTCCTGAACGCTTCGGTCTCACTGGTCAGTAACGGCCCTGACGGTGGGATATACGCTCAGGGGCTTCGTCGGTCTGCCCCGCCCTCGACGTTCGGCCTGGTAGGCAGTCGACGCGCGGTTGCTTTGTGCTTGGGCGTTGCAGTGCACTGCATGGGGCGTGGCGCAGGTCTGGTTCGCCCGGCCGGCGGTGGCGCTCCGTGCGCCGGTCGTCGGCGGCCTTAGCACGCCATATGAGCCGGTTGTGCTGGTCATCAGCGACAGATCGTCCCCCGCAGGCTCCTGCAACTTGGACGGTGAGGTGGAGGTCCTGGGTCGTCGGGCGGCAGGCCTGGCCGAGCAACGACATCAGTCGACGACTTTCTTGAGTGCGTCGCCGAGGGTGCCGGCCTCGTCCGGGGTCAGTTCGACCACGAGCCGACCGCCGCCCTCCAGCGGTATGCGCATGACGATGCCCTGTTCTTCCTCGGTGACCTCGAGCGGACCGTCGCCCGTCCGCGGCTTGACATGTGCCCTGACACTCAACGGCTGAATGGGTTCATAGTCATTGACGACCTTCTTGAGTGCGTCGCCAAGGGCAACGGCCTCGTCCGGGGTGAGTTCGACTACGAGCCGACCGCCGACGTCGAGCGGTATGCGCATGATGATGTTGCCGTTTTCTGCCTCGGTGACCTTGAGCGGACCGTCGTCCGTCCGCGGCCGTGGAACGGCCTGAGGTAGTGCCTGGAATGGTTCCCAGGCGTAACCACTGATCGTCGCCCGCGTCCCGCTGTCTTCGGTCGTGACTGTGTACTTCCCCAGAGCGGGTGTCGCGGTGGCGGCAGGCGTGAGGACGACCGTGGCCCCGAGAACGAGCGATGAGGCGACGAGCGAGATGACGGCATTGCGTGGGATGCGCCGGGTCATGAGAGGTCTCCCTTGCGATGAGTAGAGGGCACCTCGGAAACACGGGGGCAAGTCGCCGCGCCAGCGCTCCGGGCGGAGTCTTTCCAGCCACAGTGCGACAACGGGTGTACGGCTGTGGCTCCGTACTGATCGGACAGGCGCGCTCCATCCATCGTCCCCCGCATCGAAATCGGTGTCGACCGGGCAGCCATGTGAGCCGGATTGGCGGACAGGCCCAGCAGCTCGCCACAGGGCGGCTCAACGGCTTGGCTTTCGTGAGGTGTCTGCCTTCATGCCCCGACGATGTCGCCGAAGGTGACGGAGCGAGTCCGCCGGCCAGCACGGTCTTCCAGCGGCGCCAGGCTCGCACGGGGCACAGGTGCGCCCGGGAGCCGAACGGCACTTCGACCGTACGGGGGGCCACCTTGGACACCCGGACGTCCACGATGAGGCCGCGGCCCTCGGAGTCCTCGACGATGTCGCGTACCCGCAGGTGCGCCAACTCGTGCTCGCGGCCGGCGATGGCGAAGTGCAGCGTCATCAGCGCCAGGTCGCGCACGCCGAAGGCGTTGTCGGGCAGGGAGGCGGCGATCTTCTCCATGTGCCGCACGAGCAGAGCGGGCGCCGGGCCGCGCCCGCGGGTCTCCCCCGCCCTCTCCATCTCCTTGACCTTCGCCTTCAGCAGGGCGCGGGCCTCCTCGGCGACGTCTTCGGCCAGCTGCAGCTTGAGCTGGCGGCGCGCGGTGACGACGACGCCGGACAGGCGGCGGTCGATGGTGGACGGCGCGGTGGGTCTGCCCGGCTCGCGGCCGGGCTGCGGCGGCCGGGCGGGCTGGTGCCAGCACCATTCCACGAACGTCACGAGGGTGCCGGAGCGGACGGCGGCCGGGGGTAGGTCGGCGTCGGCGCAGAATCTGAGCCATGCGCGCCAGTCGGTGGCGTATCCGGTGCGGGTGCGCTCGGGGCGGTTCGCCTCGACGTGCGCGGTCGCCTCGTGGTCGAGCTGGGCGAGGCGGGCCTCGGTGGCGGGATCGAACGGCGCGGGCTTGGCGGCGGTCGGCGGGCGCGAGGCGCTGCTCGTCATGACCGACAGTTCCGCGTTTGTCATCTTCTCTACCGAGTGACCGTCACGCCGCTTTTTACGTACGGGAGTTTGTCGCATCTGGTTCCCCGATACGGGTCTGCGAGCTCAGGGGGTCAGACCTTCAGTGCTCCGTCCAGCGCGCTGAAGGTCTCACGAAGCTCCAAGGTGGCGATCGGATCGATCTCCATCTGCAGATGGCACACGTCGTCGTCGCCGTTGGGAGTCAGGCGCACGAAAGAGGCGAAACCGTCCCCCACTGGCTCCGCTTTCAATGTCAGCGGATTGTTCCGACCAGGAGTCACCGCCGCCGAAAAGCGTCCACCCGACGGCGCGCGCAGGTGGGAGAGCATGCGGGCCGCGAAGTCCACGACCTCCGCAGCGCTGAGATCTGCGGTGAAGTCGGCTGTCAGCCAGGAGGACCAATCTGCGGTGATCTGCCAGCTGTCCGCACGGATCCGCGCCAGCTCCAGCCACACATCATCGTTGCCGAGGCGTATCCGCGGCTCTTCCATCGTCGCCCTCCGACATCCATGGTCTGGACTCAAGATCGTATGGGGCGGATCTTCATCATCGGAAGTCGTCACATGCCATCCACCCACCCGCGATCCCGGCGAAACCGGCGCGGCGCGTGCCGCGCGTTTCGGTGGTCTGGCGCGCGGCGGGCGAACGGTCCTGGCGGTGGTCTTCGGCAAGGTCTGCAACCACGCCCGGCTGCGGTCGGAACTGACCGCCCTCGGACACCGGTTCACCTCCCGCGGCAACAGCGAGTCGTCTTGCGTGCCGTCGACGCCTGGGGCGAGGGCGGCCCGGCTGGAGGGCCTGTTCGCCTACGCAGCCTGGAAGCCCGGCTCCAGGCGGCTGGCACGGGTACGCGACCGGTTCGGGATCAAGCCTCGGATACCGCCGCCTGAACAACTCCGTCAGTGCCTGAGCCGATTACAGCGCCGCCGGGCCCGGTCGCGTGATGACGCGGACCGGCCCGGCGGCGCTGTGCTCCCGTGCTGCGCTACCTGCGCAACATCACCACGGCCAGGCCAGGCCAGGGCCACGGTGAAGGCGGTGAACCCCGCGCCGGCCAGGCTGTAGGCGGTGACGCTGGGCGCGGTCTCGGAGAAGGCCCGCGTGCCGGGACCCGGATGTGAACACCGCCGGATCACGCCGGACCGTGTGCCCCGTTCCGCCAGCCCGTCGGCTGGCGATCTCCGCAGCCGGTCGGCGAGCGCCGCGAACGGATGCAGCGCCATCGTCTGCGACGGGATCTGCTCGGCCCGATGACGGCCGGGACCGGGAGTGCCCTTGGCCCTCTGGGGCAACTTCTGACGATCAACTACTGGCGCAGGGCCCTGGTAGGGCTTGGTCAGCTTCACTCGGGGATGGCGTGCGGGCATTGCCGGTAGCGTGATCGTCTGCCGCATGGAGGGTCCATGTGTCCGGCCGGCCCGTGCGAGGGATGCCGGTGGCGAGCGATGGGACCGGGATGAGCGAACCGACAAAGCCCACAATCGAGGTTCCGGAGGGTGATGCGCCCACCGAGCTGACGATCCGGGACCTCGTGGTCGGGGAGGGAGCCGAGGCACAGCCGGGCCGGGTCGTCCGGGTGCACTACGTGGGTGTCACGTTCGCGTCCGGGAGAGAGTTCGACTCTTCCTGGGAGGAGGACCGGCCGTTCAAGTTCGCCGTGGGCGGTGGCAGGGCCATCAAAGGCTGGGACCGGGGTGTGAGGGGGATGAAGGTCGGCGGCCGGCGCGAGATCATCGTTCCCCCGCGTCTGGGCTACGGCAGGCAGTCGCCGTCTCCCTTGATCCCGGCGGACTCGACGCTGATCTTCGTCGTGGACCTGCTTTCGGTCGTGGGCGGGCCCGCCGGAGCGAGCCCGGGCTCGACCGGCCCGGCCTGAGCCTGGCGCCTCTGAGGAACACGGGACACCCCGCCGCTGCCCTGTACTTGTTGCCAGGGGACTCGCGGGCCCGTCACGAGAGCTCTCCGTGCACGACACCGTGCTGTGTCTGCTGAAAGACCTCCGTACGCCCAGCAGATACCACGCGGACCGCCCAGATCCCCGACTCGCCGGACAGCTCAATGGCCCCCGGCATCGGGCCGGTTGCCACTCCCCTGGCGCGGAGCTTGCCCGACGAGCAGGCGATGTGGGCCGTGGCGCTCTCCTCCCACTGCCCGGAGGGCACCGCCGGCTCCGTGTCCCAGACCTCGACCGTCAACGAAGCCGTGTGGGTATGCCCCGTGCTGAGAAGGTCCAGACGCCCCGGATGAGCGGCAAGAAATGGGTCGCCCTCGAAGCCCTCAGGGAACGGTACGGGAACCTGCATATCGTCGAAGTCCTGCAAGGCCCAGCCGTGGTAGTCCACACCGACCGAGTACGGCCCCTCTCGGCGTTCCCTTCCGGGCGAGCGACCGACCAAGCGACCGACCACCCAGGGCCGGCCCGGCGCCGGCGGCCATGACCTGCGAGGTAATCGACGCCCGCGGCCGTGGCCGCAAGCATGAACGGCGTACCCGCCGCTTTGGCATCCCCGCGCCTCAGGAGGACGTCCCATGCCGTACTTCGCAAGCCCCGTCGACGGCGCACGGCTGCACTACGTCGACTACGGCCCCGCCGACGGGCCCGTGATCGTCTTCGTGAACAGCCTCTACTTCGGGACCGAGATGTGGGAGTACCAGATGCTGCCGCTGGCCCGCGAGGGACACCGCTGCGTGGGCTTCGACCGGCGCGGCCACGGGCGCTCCGACGACGTGTGGGGCGGCTTCGACCTGGACAGCCTCGCCGACGATCTGCAGGGCCTCCTCGACCGTCTCGACCTGAGCGGGGTCACCCTCGTGGGCCACTCCCTCGGAACCGCCGAGATCGTCCGCTGCCTGACCCGGCACGGCGCCGATCGCGTGACCCGGGTCGCGCTGGTCGCCGGCATGGCGCCCGGTCCGGCCCGGTCGGCGAACCACCCGCAGGGAGTCGACCCGGAGCTCCTGCGGGCGGGCACCGAGGCCTTCCGGCGCGACCGCTCCGCCTTCTTCGCCGACGGCGCGCACGCCTTCTTCGCCCTGGACCGGCCGGGCAACGACCTCTCCGAGGCGTACGTCGAGACCATGATCCGGCGCTGCCACGGCTCGACTGCACGGGCCGGTGTCGCCCTCGGCGAGCTCATCGCCGAACTCGACGTCGCCCCCGAACTGGCCGCGCTCGACCTGCCCGTCCTCGTCGTCCACGGCACGCACGACACCTCCGGGCCCATCGAGCTGACCGGCCGCCGTGCCGCGCGCCTCGCCCCGAACGCCACCCTCGAGGTGTATGAGAACGCCGGCCACGGCCTCTTCGCCACCCATGCCGACCGCCTCACCGCAGACCTGCGGAAGTTCGCGGCCGGGGACTGACCGGGTGTGCGGCTATGCGGACACCCGCAAGCCCGTGGAGCTGCCCACGAACCGGCTCACCAAGTACCTGATCGCCAGCACGCTCGAGAAGTGGCCTCAAGGATGACGCGTCGTCCGCGACGAGCCCCAGGCCAGACAGCGGCGATGAGCGCGGCGGACATGCCGGGTATCAACAACGCTCGCCCGGCACACATACGGGGCAAGACGCTCCGGGCGCCAGCAGACTCTGCCCACCGGAAGCCAACAGCCTGGCCTCGAGCACACACACGCCCTATACCGGACCGGGAGTTCACCCCTTCCGCGGGTTCATGCGGCTACGTACCGCTGCCCGTCCCTGAATCGATCGGCGCACCAGCCATATTTGTCGTGGTGGCCGTGCACTGCTCAAGTGGTGGGGCCGGGGACGATCGCCTCGACTGGCAGACCGCGTGTGGTGACGAGACGGGCGCTGCCGTCGGCCAGCCGGTAGGACAGGCCCACAACGGCGGTCCGCCCACTGCTGACCTGGTCGGTGAGGATTCGGGAGCGGTCCAGAAGAAGGTCGGCAGTGTTCCGTATGTGCTCGGCGATGATGTCGTCATCCGAGGTCAGTCCGGCGGCCTGGGCGGCCAGAACGCTGGGTGTGACGCGTTCGATCACGTCACGTACGTATCCGATGGCGGTGCCCAGGCCGTCGGTCAGGGCAGTGCGCGTGGCGGCGACGGCGCCGCACGAATCGTGGCCCAGCACAACAACGAGCGCGCAGTCCAACACGCTCACGCCGTACTCGATGCTGCCCAGGACCTCGGGCCCTGCCACGTGGCCTGCGGTGCGGACCACGAACAGGTCGCCCAGGCCCCGATCGAAGATGATCTCTGCGGCAAGGCGTGAGTCGGATCAGCCGAAGAGCACCCGCGAACGGCCGCTGACCGGGTGCGGTTTCGGCGCGGCGCACGGCGTCCTGATTCGGATGCTGTGGGGCGCCCGCAACAAGACATGCACCGGGACACCCCTGTGCCCGGGCGGCGTGCGGCGCCTCGCACCACCCGCCGCCCCACGGCGCAGGAAACAGCCGAATCCTCCCGTGCCGGCGTACATGTCGAGGGTGCGCATGCGCGGCTCTCGCGGGCTGGTGTCGTCGACGGCCACCTCGATGGTGTCGGGATGAGCGGTCAGCGGAGTGTGCAGGTTCCGCCGCCGTGACGCAGGGCGTTGGTGACGAGTTCGGAGACGACCAAGATGACGGAGTCGGCGTCTTCGGGTGCGATTTCCTGCTGCCCGAGGGCCCCCAGGAAGACCCGGGTGGCATCGCGTGCGCCGGCGACGGCGTTCGCGGAACACTCGGCTGCGGCGCTGACGCTCACCGTGTCCTCAGGTCACCGCGGTCTTGGATCGTCAATGCCCGTCCGCCTACACGCCACCCCTGCCCGGCCCTGGACCCGCTAACTGCGCTGGGCCGGTCTTCAGGGGGCGGCGCCGATCGCGAGTGAAGCCGGATGAGGTGCTTGCGATCCGCGACGAGACGCAAGCGCGCCGACCGGAGCGGCTGCCCAGCCGCCGGGGGCCAGGGGTCCGCTTGTTCGCTGGTCCGCTCGTGGGCGACTACCTCGCGGCCAGACCAACGAAAATCTGTGTTGGCCGGAGTAGACATTGGGTGACGGGCCAGTTATGGTTTCTCTCGTAGACGAGATCGAGAAGGGCCCGGCAGAAATGAACTGCCGGGCAGCAGTACGCAGGACGGTGCGGCGGTGGAGTTCCGAAGCCAGAGCTGTTGCAGGACGGCGACGGGACTGACGGCCGGACCGGGCGGCCCGCAGTGATCAGGGGCTGCCATGAGCAGGACCGCAGTACCCGCAGTGCAGTTTTCCAGTGATTCCCCGGTAAAGGCGTCTGACTGCGGGCGCGCGTACCGGGAAGTTCGGCAGTGGGGTTCTAAGCCAGAGCAGATGCAGGACGGGCGACGGGGCTGGCTGCCGAAGAGTGGCGCTTACTCCAGGCCACCAGCAGTACCGCAGTACCGGTTTGGCAAGTGAAAGATCAGAGGGAAGAACGGAGGAGCCAGCGCCATCAGGATCGCCCGGACGAGTAGTGGGTCCGGGTACCGCAGGACATCGATAGTGAGGTGGTCTCCGGTCACGCATCCGCGATCCCCGCATCCCCGGCAGCATTCAGGCCGGGCGCGCGGTAACAGAAGGCCGGCGCATTACTGGGGTCGGCAGATGGTGTAGCAGTTCCTTCGGGGCCCTGGTGCGATACGGCACCAGGGCCCCTCCACGTGTCCCACAGAGAGGTGCAATGACAGCAGACGACTCGTTCGGGCGTCTCGATGACGCCGACTACCCCGCCTACACCATGGGCCGGGCCGCCGAGATGCTCGGCACCACCCAGAGCTTCCTCCGCGCCGTCGGTGACGCCCGCCTCATCACCCCGCTGCGCTCCGCAGGCGGACACCGCCGCTACTCCCGCTACCAACTGCGCATCGCCGCCCGCGCCCGCGAACTCGTCGACCACGGCACCCCCATCGAGGCCGCCTGCCGCATCGTCATCCTCGAAGACCAACTCGGGGAAGCCCAGCGCATCAACGCCGAACATCGCCGCGCCGCCGAAGCCTCCAAACCACCCGCAGCCTGAGGCAGAGCGCGGTCACTGCCTCGGATGACAGACAGGTGTACGCGTGGGCTGTCATGGTTCTGCTTTGTTCGCGAGTTTGGGCTCTGGCTCAACTTCTGTGACGCGACCCCGTGAGCCGGATTGTCATGAACGTTCGGGGATATGCGAGAAGGGAACCAGCCGAAGGGGACAGGAGGACCTCATGCAAGGTGGCATGACGCCTCTGAGGAATCGCTACCTCGCTGCGTGCTTCATCGTCGTCATGTACCTGCTGGTTGGCGCCCTGTTGGCCGGCTTGCTCGCTGCGGCGCTCTCGCCCAGCGGCGTGTGGGCAGGAGCGGCAGCTCTCATGGGCGGGGCCCTTGGGGCCGGCTTCGGTGTGTGGCGTCTCCGACGGACGCCCGAGGATGAACGCGCCGACGACCACATCTACTAGATGAATGAGTCCAAGGGGTGTTGTTGCGGTCAGTGACCGTAGGCTGTGAGTGATCGTTTGATGGGCTGTCCAGTTTGGTCGTTGTGCCAGATCGCCGCTGTGAGTGCGAGGATCCGGCACAAGACCCGGGCTGACACTCCTGCAGGGCTCTTGCCGCCATGTCGTTCCAGGTTGAGCTGCCCCTTGAAGGTCTGATTGATCGACTCGATGACCTGCCGCAGCGATTTGAACAGGTGTGACCCGGTCGGCTCGGCTTCCCCCTTTCGTGCTGGCCGCAGCAACTTCAGGTGACGCTCGGCAAGGCCGCGCTCGAACTCGCGGCCGAAGTAGTTCTTGTCCCCGATGATCGTCTGCCCGGGGTAAGCGGCGAGGACGTCTGGCACGGTATCGAGCATGTCGCGCAGTGTTTCGCGCTCGTCCGCCTTGGCCCCGGTGAGTGCGAACAGGACCAGCAGTCCGCCGAGTGTGCACACCAGGTGCAGACGCAGCCCCCAGAAGTATCGCGAGTGTGATGCGCAGTAGCCGTACTGGGCCCAGCCTGCCAGGTCCGAGTGTTTGACCGTCTCACGGGAGCAACCGCAACCGACCGGTGTGGAGTCGACCAGCCACACATCGTCGCTCCACAGTGAGGTATCGCGGGCCACGATCCGGATCATGCTGGTGAGCAGTGAGAACGCGGCGCGCAGCCGCTTGTTGTAGCCGGACTGCTGGGGCACGTAGGGAAACAGGTGGCCGAAGTCACGCCCGCCGCGGCGAAGCCAGCGCCGCTCAGAGGTGTATCCGAGCAGCGCCGACATGACCGCGAGCGTGATCAGCTCGGCGTCACTGAGCGTGGGCGAGATTCCGATGGCAGGCCGCCACGGCGCCAGCCACGACGAAGCCTTCAACTCGTCGTCAATCCGGGCATAGAGTGCCGTTGCGAGAGTGTCCAGGTTGTTAGTCACGCATCGACGTAGGACGCCCTTGCCTCATGTCCGCAGATAATCCTCTGGACTCACTAAGGGATCCGGGGCGTGCCCACTGCGGTGACTAGGCGTCACGGTCATGTAACAGGGCCTGGATGAGCCAGGGATACACCGGGATCAGGTTAGGTACTACCTGCCAGCCGTTGACGATCCATACCAGCTGCCAGTATCGGTCTACCCGGGGATCGTGCGCCTCTTCGAACTGCTGGGCCATCCAGTCCCGGAATTCCGTGTCAGGGGTGCGCGCGAGCACCTCGGCGAAGCGGTGCACGAGGTCGTCGATGACGGGTGCGCCCCTGTCGTTGAGCGGGTCGATGCCCGCCTCCAGGGCCTCGGCCACCTTCTGACGGGTGAATTCCATCAGTTCCTCACCGCCGACCAGCTCGGCGAGCTCCACCCACGCGGCGACCTGCTCGCCGGTCGGATCATCGGGGAGGTCGGGAGTGGCAGCGCGAACCATGGCCACCGCGGCCGGGTCGGCATCCACTGTGCCGAAGGTGCCATCCACGAAATCGTCGATCAAACGTCGGCGTTCCTCGCCGGACAACTGCGTGAGCCTGTGCATGAGCTTGGTCTCCTCGGGACTGGACCCGCGGCTGGCCACGACTCGCAGAACGCTCCGACGCAGTCGCAGCATCCGGATCTGGACGTCCATGGCGTCGGCGTGCGCTACGGCGACTTCCGCCACCGAGAGCTCACGGTCCAGTACCCGTTGAATCGTGGCCAGGTCCATGCCCAGCTCGCGCAGTGTGCACAGGAGTTCCAGACGGAGCAGTGCGTCGAGGTCGTAGAGCCGATAACCGGCGGGACTACGGGTGGTCGGCGCTACCACCCCCGAATCGGAGTAGAACCGGATCGTCCTCACAGACAAGCCGGTCCGCCGGGAAAGCTCCCCGATCGAGTAGAGGGTCGTAACGTCCATGTCCCCTACTCTGCTGTCTCCAGTCAGTGGAGACTCAAGGTCATTCCCCAGCCGGGCCCCGACCCAGACGTCCACCGAGTCGCTGAAGCATGCGTCGCGTGCTCTCCGCTGACCGCCAAAATGAAACGGGCACGCCTTGCACGTGCTGGGCGGGCGATGGCAGCGACATGCGACGCCACTCGCTGGCGACCTACGGCTACGAGCCCTTGGACTCAATCATCTAGGCACAGGGCCGTCGCTGAACGTGCGCCCGCGTCACACAACTCGTGCCAGAACCCGAGTTTGGATGGCAGTTGTTCACCGCCTCGGGAGGCGGTTGGATCGGGGCGGGGTCGATGTTCACGAGAACGGAAGGCACCTGATCCGGAGCCTGTTTCGGGTGCCGGCTGGAGAGTGCCGAGGGGGACCGTCGTGGAGTGGTCGAGGGGGTTGCTCGGGTTCGCCGCCGGGCTCCTGATATCCGTCACCACCGCGCCCGTGGGCGTCTCCGGAGCGGTCTTCCTGCTGCCCGTCCAGGTCAGTGTGCTGGGCGTGCCCAGCCCGGCCGTGACACCCACGAACCTGCTCTACAACGTCGTGGCCGGCCCCGGTGCCCTCCTGCGCTACTGGCGGGCCGGACAGCTAGGCGGACCGCTGACCCGGCTCTTGATCGCGGGCACCATTCCCGGCGTCGTCATCGGTGCCGTGATCCGTGTCTACGCCGTTCCCGGCCCTCGAATCTTCCGCCTCCTCATAGCGGCGCTGCTCCTGCCGCTCGGGCTGTGGCTGTGGCTGCGGACCGTACGCCCGGCCCCACCCCACAATCGCCACCAGTCTTCGCCCCACGCGACGACGTCGCTGGCCCTGGCTGTCGGCGTGGCCGGCGGCATCTACGGAATCGGGGGCGGCTCGCTGCTCGGCCCGATCCTCGTCGGTCGCGGCGCATCGGTCGCCACCGTCGCACCCGCCGCCCTGGCCTCCACCTTCGTGACTTCCATCGTCGGCGCGGCCACCTACGCACTGCTCTCCCTCGCCACCACTGGCGACGTCGCCCCCAACTGGCTGCTGGGCCTCTCCTGCGGCGCCGGCGGCCTCCTCGGCGGCTACCTCGGCGCACGCCTCCAGCCGCACCTGCCTGAGATGGCTCTCCGGCTCCTGCTCGGCACCCTGGCCACCGGAATCGGCGCGCTCTACGCAGTCCAGACCCTTCGCTGACCTTGCAGTGGCCAGCCGATCGCCAGGGCACCGGGGTGCTGTCGAAACAGAACATTCCGGCCCGACGCCAACCTTCTAGTGCCTTCCGAACCGGTGTCGAAGTGCTGTCCCGTTCTCGCGTACAGAGCCACCGCTCCCTGGCCACCGGACCGCGACACGCGTCGATCCGGCCTGCGACGTCCCTTGGCCCGTTAGCGGGCCGGCGAGGCCAAGGGACGTCTGCCATGGCCCCGGCCCGACAGCGGGAAGCTAGCCGGGGCCTGCGGACGACGGTGCACGTGTCCTGCCCGGCTCAACGCTCTGGGGGCGGATCAGGTCACCGAGGCGTCAACCGGCGGTGTCACCGTCTTGATCAACGTCAGCGCCGGGCACCGCACGGCGCAGCGGGCCCAGATTCCCGTACAGGGCGGCGTGGAAAGCCGCGGCGAGCTCGCGGGCCCGCCCCTCGCTCGGCACGCCGTGCAGCATGAAGTACACCGGGCCCGCAAAGGCGTCCGATCCGGCCTCCCGCTCGCGGACCAGGCGGCCGACGGCGGCCCGCAGGGCGACGTTCACGGCGTCGTCGACGATGTGGCCCGGGCCGGCGGTCAGCGCATCCGCCTTCACCGTCCACCGCTCGCCCTCGCGTTCGATGCCCACGAACACGGCACGCTACGTCTTGGCCGCCCGATAGGCAGCATCGAACCGGTCGGTGGCGTCCGGGATCAGATGGCCAGGGCAGGGCACGGGCAGCTGCATAGCGGACATCGTGCCAGGAATAATCCTGATTCATCGCATGTGTGCCGGAGTGCGGACGAGATGGCCATCCCTTCCAGGAGGGTGCCTGCCCAAGATCCCCGACAGCGGCAGGCACTCAGCCGGCAGTGGGCCCCTCTCGCAGGCGGGCAGAGGGCCCGTCACAGACAGGATCGGGGCCGCGGGGCCATGGCTGCGCGACCCGAGGTGCATCTGGGGACGGCGCTATCTCGGCCGGGAGTTCCTGGATGTCGACGTCGGCTCAGAGCATTCAACCGTCGCCGACGCTGGAAGCGACGACCCTGCGGTCCTGGTCGCCGGCGACCAGGGCGTGGCGCGGAAGGGACAGGAGCAGGCCGGATGAGTAGAGATACGAGGCTGGGGCTGTGGGCCGCGTGGCGGCTGGGGCGCCGCATGCCCGGTGCGGCTGTCGTGCGGTTGGCGGAGCAGTCGTTCAGACGCTCGTCCAGGCTTCGAGGAAGGCTTTGCGTCCAGCAGGGTCGTCCGACCTGCGGTCGGCGTGCAGGACGCGCCAGGCGGTGAGTTCGAGATCGCGGAGCCACAGTTCTCCGATGACCTGTGTCTTGAGGTCAGGGAGATGGTCGGACTCGACGAGGGCTTGACCGATCACCTCCCCGGCTGCGACGCGTTGGGGCGGTGTCATCTCATCGACAGCCGAGAGGGTCTGTCGGGCCAGGGCGGTTCCTTCGCCTGTCAGGGCTTGCAGCACCTCGGCCTTGATGTTGGCGGGTAGCAGGTAGGCGGTGCCCGAGGACCTCCACAGGTCCGACCAGAAGCGTTCGCCTGCCTCGGTGGGAGCGGGGAGCGCGGCCAGCAGCCCGAGGAGATGACCGGTGGCCGCGTAGCCTCCGGAGTGGGCAGCCGCGACGACCGCGATGCCGGCGACGCGCTCCACATCGAGATGCCGGGCTTCGAGGTCGCAAGCGAGGCCCAATTGGTGTTCCAACTGGTTTGCGAGCGGGGCGGATACGTGGGGGCGGACCTCAGGAAGCATCGGTGATCCTTGCGGGTAGGCGAGCGGAGATGCCCGTTCGGAAGTCCTGATCGTTCCCCAGGACCAGTGGCGCTACTCGGCTTCGGGCGGCCCAAATCGCGGGACATGGTAAGCGCACCGGCGTTCACCCACCGCGAGAGAGTCCACGCCCGGCCAGTCGGCGCCTAGTTTTCGAGCCGGCCTCTCGAAAGGCTGGCCTGTGAGATCTTTTACAGTAGGCCGTGTATCGAAAGTAGATCTTGATCATGGATGATCATGCGCCATCGGGCGCGGCAGACCCGATTTCCGACGGAGCAATAGGCCTGTGGCGGCCTGCACTGGCCGCCCGAAGGGCACCGGTCCATCGACGCGGTGGGGTCCTGGCGGTAGTACGTGTGCGCTCTGCCTGCGGCGCGCGTCTCCGGCTTCTTGTGCCGGCGCCTCACGTCCCGGCCGAGCCGGACAGTGCGCCCAGGTGTTCATGGAGGTGGTGCAGGATCGAGCGTGCGGTGGCCGGGCCGTGGTAGGCCCTCTCGTGGCGCAGTGCCCCTGACAGGCGGGCGTCCTGCGTCATGGTGAGACTGATCGTGAGGCAGGATCGAGCGTGCGGTGGCCGGGCCGTGGTAGGCCCTCTCGTGGCGCAGTGCCCCTGACAGGCGGGCGTCCTGCGTCATGGTGAGACTGATCGTGAGCGTGGCCGCCGCCGCGTCGGACGCCTGGCGGGTGGCGTAGGTCAAACGGGAAGAGTCCTGGCTTACGGGCATGACGTCGGTGCGCATCGCGTGCATCGGGATCGCGTCGTCGCGCTGCCGGTCCAGGGCCCAGCCGGTCACCCCGTGCAGGCGCAGCGCGGCGTGGCCGAGGGCGTACCGGAAGAAGCCTGCGTCGCCGCTAGCGCGTCGTCGCGCTGCCGGTCCAGGGCCCAGCCGGTCACCCCGTGCAGGCGCAGCGCGGCGTGGCCGAGGGCGTACCGGAAGAAGCCTGCGTCGCCGCTGCGGCCCAGCACGGTCTCGGCGAGCAGCCCGAACGGCAGGTCGACGGTGGCCGAGGCCTCGCGGACGGCCTCGTGTGTCTGCCGCAGCAGCCCGTGCCCGCGGTCCTGCGACATGTCCACCGGGATCTGCACCATGTTGGCGAAGTCGCCTACGGCGGTGCGGTGCGGCCTCGTGTGTCTGCCGCAGCAGCCCGTGCCCGCGGTCCTGCGACATGTCCACCGGGATCTGCACCATGTTGGCGAAGTCGCCTACGGCGGTGCGGTGCTCGGGCCGCAGCCGGCCGTGGGACGGCGTGGAGAGGATCATCCTCTCCACGCCGAAGTGCCGGCCGAGGGCGCCGGCGAACGCCGCGGTCAGCAACGAGTACAGTCCCCGATCCCTGAGCACAGGCCCAGCGGCCGACCGAACCCCCGACTCCCCCGCCATGACCAGCTGGTGCGAACCGCGGGTCCCCCTCGTGGGCTCGAACTGCTCGGGGCGTGCTGCGGAGGTGTGTCACGCCCCGAACCATCTGGTCCGGTGCCATCGGCTTCGGCCTGGTCACTTCTCCGAACCAAAAGCCGTCGCCGGGCTGTTACTGGCCCACCTTGACCAGTTCGCCTCAGATGCGATTCGCGCCGGTTCCCGGCTTCACGGAAGACGTGCCACGGCCCGGGACGGGTTGCAGGCGTTCTTCGGCGCCACGGACCGCCCGCAAGTCACCGAACCACTCGTCCGCCTGCGTCGGCCCTTCGTCGCATACGGAGTAACAGCGTCAGCACGTGCGCGGACGAGACCAGGCAGGCGTACACCGACGGCGTGCTCGCCGTCATCGACGGTATCGCCGCTCGTCTGGCGCCCGCCGATCCGCGCCCGGTGCGCACCAAGACCCTCAGCGTCTACGCCATGATGGTCGGAACGCTGCAGCTCTCCCGCGCCCTGGCCGACCGGCGGCTCTCCGACGAACTCCTCGACGAGGGCATCCGCAACGCCCTCACCCTGCTCGGCGTACAGGAGTCCCGCTGACGCGCCGCAGCACCATCCGGCAGCCTCGACGAGCCGCTCCACCCAGCACCAGGCCGACCCCGCCCGCCTCGCCGCCGTGTCCGCACAGAAGCCGTGCGACGGCGACACGAAGACACCTTCCTCGACAAGGCCGCCCAAGCCGCGGACTGCACCGCGGGCCTGAACTCATCACCCGCGTCCGGCAGGCCACCGCTCCCCCACCACCGGGACCCACCACACGCAGCGGCCGCTCAGAGGTGGCCGTCCAGGAACTGGCGTACCTCGGCGACGGTCATGGGCCCCGTGCCGTGCGCCACCGGCTCTCCCTCCTTCAGCAGGACGCAGGACGGGGCCGCGGTGATCCCGTATCGCTCGGTTGCGGCCGGACAACGCGTGATGTCGGCGCGGACGGCCGTCAGGCGGCCCGTGTAGTCGTCGGCGATGTCACCCACGACGAGGTCCATCACCCGGCAGGGCTCGATCGCCTTGGGCCATGTCCCGGTGAAGTAGGCGAGGACCGGAACTCCGCTCATCCCGAGGATGAAATTGAACTCCGCGTCCTCACGGGGCCGGTGAACCCGCTTCGTCATGGACGCTCCTGACCTCACGTTCCGTCATTGCATCCCCATCATCCCTCGCGCGGTGCGCCAGGCCGGCCCGGCCGGTCGTCCGGTCGTCCGGTCGACCTGTCGATCTGTCGACCTGTGGGAAGGCAGGCACGGGGCCGTCGCAGAGCCACGGTGGTCCCCCGGTGCGGGCGGCCCCGGTCCCGGCCGGCCGAGCCAATGCCGCTCTTCCCCGGGCCGTACGAGCCGGCTGACGGCACCGAGAACGAGGCGCGATTGCCGGACCGCTCGCGGACGCGGTCGGGGACGGTCGAAGCAGGCGTCAGCCGACCCGGAGACCGACCGCCAGCGTCAGTTCAAGGACCCGGTGCGGCGATGCGAGATCCGGAAACAGCTCCCGCAGCTGCGACATCCGGTACCGGACCGTCTGGGGATGGACGAACAACGCCGCCGCCACCTCGTCCCGCCTGCCCTGGTGCAGCAGCCACTCCCGCAGCGTCTCCTCCAGCCGCCGTGCGGTCGCGGCAGGCAGGGCCCGCAACGGTGCGAGGGCCCGGGCACGCAGATCTGCGAACGCGTCCGCGTCGGCGCTCAGCACCAGCGCGGGCAGGTGGTCCTCGGTGTCGTGGATATCGGAGGAGAGGGAGCGCGCGCGTACGGCTCGTGCGTACGAGGCGGACGCACGAGTCCATGGCCGGGCCGGGCCGACCACGGCGGTGCGGTCGGTCAGCTGCCGCAGGAGATGTGATCGGTCGGCATCGGGGACGAGCAGCACGCCGGTGGCGTCCGGCAGATCGTCGAGGACGAGGGTGCTCGGGTCGAGCGCGCGGTAGGCGGGCCGGGCCTGGGCGGCGGGCAGCAGGACCGCGGTCAGCGAAACCGGAGGCTGCCATCCGGCCCGCTGAGCGGAGGCCAGCAGCACGTCCGGGCTCGCGCCGGCGAGGAGGTCGCGGGCCAGATGTTCCAGGTGGCGCTCGTGGGCCCGGCCCCGGGCGGCCAGTTCGTCGGCGTGGCCCGCGGCGCTCGCGGCGGAGAGCTCGTCGATGTAGGCGAAGGTCAGCTCGGCGAACTTGGCGACCTCGGCGGCGGGCAGACCCGCGGGTACGGCACCCGCCGCCAGGCCACGCCAGGCCACGCGGGCGCCGACGCGGTAGGCGCTGAGCAGGGCGTCCATCGAGCGGCCGTCGCGCACCTCGCCGCGGCCCAGCTCGTAGGCTGCGTCACCGCCGTCGCCGCCTGTGGCGTTCCCGCTCGCGAGGTCCAGGTAGTGCCCCAGGGCGGTGCGGACGGCTCGGCGGATGGTGGCGCCCATGTGGCCCGAAAGGGCGTTGGCGTAGGAAGGGACCTCGTCGATGATCGCCTCGACGACCTCGTCGGCGGTGGTCTTCAGCGCGGCCCGCAGTGCGGTGACCGTCGTGTCATCCAGGGCCAGTTCGCTGGCCCTCCGGATTGCATGGCTCACGTTTTTGTTCCCTGCGAACAGTTCTACCGACCAGATTCACGTCCTGCGGTCAGGACTTTACGCCCTGAGGCGCAGCAAGCTGGATCCATGACGAGTACAGCCCTCCGCAGCAGGGCGCGGAAACTGCTGGAGATGGTCACGACGCCGCTGCTGCCGTCGGACTACCTCGACCTGGTCAGCCCGCTGCGTGCGGGCGCCGACCTGCGCGGGCGCATCGAGGCCGTGCACCCCGAGACGGGCGACGCCGCGACCATCGTGATCAGACCGGGACGGGGCTGGCGCGGCCACACGGCCGGTCAGTACGTGCGGATCGGGGTCGACGTCGACGGGGTGCGCCTGTGGCGTGCCTACTCCCTCACCTCGCCGACCGACCGCCAGGACGGCCGCGTCACGATCACCGTGAAGGCGATCCCGGACGGCAAGGTCAGCAACCACCTGGTCCGCAGGGCGACACCGGGCACGCTGATCCAGCTCGACCAAGCGACCGGTGACTTCGTGCTGCCGCAGGCCAAGCCCGCCAAGGTGCTCTACCTGACGGCCGGCAGCGGCATCACGCCCGTGATGGGCATGCTGCGCGACACCGAGTTCGACGACGTCGTCATGGTCCACTGCGCGCCACAGCCGCAGGACGTGATCTTCCGCAGCGAACTGCACGACCTGGTCGCGGACAAGAAGCTGCGGCTCACCGAGGTGCACACCGACACAGACGGCATGCTCGACATCGCCCGTCTCGGCGAACTCGTGCCCGACTGGGCCGAGCGCGAGACCTGGGCCTGCGGGCCCGCGGGCCTGCTCGACGCCGCCGAGGAGCACTGGAGCGGGCACGGCGTTCAGGAGCGCCTGCACACCGAACGCTTCCGCCCCGGCATCGTCGTCGCCGGCGACGGCGGCGAGGTCACGTTCAGCACCACCGGCAAGACCGTCGACGCGGACGGCGCCACGCCGTTGCTGGACGTCGGCGAGGAGGCGGGCGTGCTCATGCCCTCCGGGTGCCGCATGGGCATCTGCTTCGGCTGCGTCACGCCGCTCAAGGCCGGCGCCGTCCGCGACCTGCGCACCGGCGAGATCACCGAGGCAGAGCCGGGCGTCCTCATCCAGACCTGCGTGTCCGCCGCGGCGGGCCCCTGCGACATCGAACGGTAGGAGCACCTTGACCGCCATCGACCCCACCGCCCACCTGACCGCGGAGCAGATCGAGGAGCTCGGCCGCGAGCTGGACGCGATCCGCGACGAGGTGATCGCCAGCCGTGGCGAGAAGGACGCCGCCTACATCCGCAAGGTCATCGCGGCGCAGCGCAAGCTCGAGCTGGCCAGCAGGGGTGTGCTGCTGTTCTCGTTCTTCCCGCCCGCGTGGCTGATCGGCACCGCCGGTCTGTCCGTGGCGAAGATCATGGACAACATGGAGATCGGCCACAACATCCTGCACGGCCAGTGGGACTGGATGCGGGACCCGAAGATCCACTCCACCACCTGGGACTGGGATCACGTCTCGCCGGCCGACCAGTGGAAGCACTCGCACAACGAGCTGCACCACACGTACACCAACGTGATCGGCAAGGACAACGACCTCGGCTACGGCATCATGCGCGTCGACGAGGACCAGAAGTGGCACCCGTTCCACCTCGGCCAGCCGCTGTGGAACTTCCTCAACGCCTGCTTCTTCGAGTACGGCATCGCAGCCTACGACCTGGAGCTCGGCAAGAACCTGCACAAGCGCCGCCGCAAGAACCCGGAGTTCCGCGCGCGGGCCAAGGCCGTGGGCCGCAAGATCCGCAAGCAGGTGCTCAAGGACTACGTGATCCACCCGCTGCTGTCGGGCCCGTCGTTCCTCACCACGCTCGCCGCCACGTTCACCGCGAACCTGGTCCGCAACATCTGGACCCACTCGGTGATCATGTGCGGGCACTTCCCCGAGGGTGTGCAGGTCTTCGAGCGCCGCTCGATCAGGGGCGAGACGCGCGGCCAGTGGTACCTGCGCCAGATGATGGGCTCGGCGAACATCAGCGGCAGCAAGGCCATGCACTTCATGACCGGCAACCTGTCGCACCAGATCGAGCACCACCTGTTCCCGGACCTGCCGAGCAACCGGTACGCCGAGGTCGCGGTGAAGGTGCGCGCGCTGTTCGAGAAGTACGAGCTGGAGTACGTCACCGGGCCGCTGCCCAAGCAGGTGTTCTCCGCCTGGCACAAGGTCTTCAGGCTCTCGCTGCCGAACAGGAAGCCCAAGGTCACGACGCCGGACCGCGAGCAGGAGCTCGTCGCGGCCTGATTCCCGGCACTGGTTCAGTTCTTTCGGCCGTACCGGCGGTGCCGCCGGTACGGCCGAGATCCGTTGCGGACGGTGGGCGGCCGCGGCATCGGACCGTACGGCACGGGATCCGGCCGGCCCGGTGCCCTTGGCCGGCTGTGCTGCCTGGACGTGCGCCAGGAGCTCAGCACACAGCCCCCGGCGAGGTGTAGCGGTGCGCTGACCTGCCGTGGCCGGGCCGGTGGTCGGGTGCGTACGCGCCGGTTCGCCGACGGCGGGCTGGGTGGAAGGCAGGGACTGTGCCATGGACGCTGCCGGAACCGATGCTCGCCGCCCCTGTGTCCGACCCTGCGCTGCTGCCGGGGTGGGCGGGTGAGCCGAAGTTGTGGCGGGGGTTGGCAGTTGTCCGTTTGTCCGCAGCGCCCCGAGCTGGAATGCAACGTCACCTCAGCGGTCTCGCGTAGACGGCTGGGCCGTTTCTGCCCTTGATGCATCGGTGGCGGATGCTGCCGCTGCTCCGCAAAAGATGCCGCAGATCGGCTCACGTGGCTCGTCGGTCAGTCGGGTGTCTCGGATGAGTCGGCCGGCTCGGAGTCGTTGGCCTGCGCGGACCGCTCGATGCCGTCGGTCGCGGCCCAGCTGGCCAGCAGGTTCAGGGCGTCCTGCGAGGGTGAGTGGGGCTCGGCGGTGTAGGTGAGGAGGAACTGGCTGGGTCCGTCGGGGAGCGGGAAGGTTTCGAAGGGCAGGTCGAGGTCGCCGACGAGCGGGTGGTGGAGGAGCTTCACGCCGGTGGTGTGCATGCGGACGTTGTGGGCCGCCCAGCGGTGACGGAATTCCTCGCTGCGGGTGGACAGCTCCCCGATCAGGTCCGTCAGCCGTCGGTCATAGAGGTCCCGGCCGGCCTCGGCGCGCAGCATGGCGACTGTGTCGCCTGCGACTTCGTCCCAGTGGCGGAAGAACTCGATCGCGTGCGGGCTGAGGAAGACGAACCGGGCGTTGTTCGGCGGCCGTGCCGGGTCGGCGTAGACGGGTGAGAACAGAGCGCGCCCGAGGTGGTTGGCGGCCAGGATGTCCCCGCGCCCGCTGAGGATGAACGCGGGTGTGCCGCTCATGGAGTCGAGGACGCGCTGCACCGTGGGCCGGATGCGCCGCTGGGCCGGGCGGCGGCGCGGCGGGCGGGTGGTGCCGGCGCCGCGCAGGAGGTCGAGCAGGTGGATGCGCTCGGCCTCGTCGAGCTGGAGTGCCTGGGCGATGCCTTCGATGACGCTTTCGGAGACGCCGGTGGCGTTGCCGCGTTCCAGCCGGGTGTAGTACTCGCTGGAGATGCCCGCGAGGAGGGCGACCTCCTCGCGGCGCAGCCCGGTGACCCGTCGGCGTTCTCCGCCGTACAGGGGCAGTCCGGCCTGTTCGGGGGTGACCCTGGCCCGTCGTGTGCCGAGGAATTCCCGGATCTCCGCACGGAAATCGTCACGGATGTCGCGATTTGTGCCGTTTGGGTCGTTTCTGCCTGCCATGCGCTTCACCCTACGAGCGCATCCGCCGGGTTGGGGGTCCCTGTCAGTGACCCCCTCAAGAGGGACTCCCACCCTCGCGTGACAGCCGGTTTTGTTGGTGGTGCACCGCCCCGCGGTGTGAACGGCCCGGACAGGGCGGCGCCTGTGCCACCGGTCCCAGCCCCCTTCTGCGGCGCTGTCCGCGCTGCAGACATCACCCCCGCACACAGCGGGTGCCGGATCACGGTGCCTGAAAGGAAATCCCCTCATGAGCAAGGTCATTCTCGTCACCGGTGCCGGACGCGGTCTGGGCACCGACATCGCCCGGGAGGCCCTCGCCGCCGGCCACCAGGTCGTCGCCACCGGCCGCCGCCCCGCAGAGGTCGAGAAGACCCTCGGCGGGCCGCAGGACAACCTGCTGGTCACCAAGCTGGACGTCACCAGCATCGAGGACGCCGAGGCGGCCGCGCAGGCCGCCGTCGACCGCTTCGGCCGCATCGACGTCCTGATCAACAACGCCGGGAACCTGTTCACCGGCTACTTCGAGGAGATCTCGCCCGCGCAGATGCGCCGACAGTTCGACACCAACCTCTTCGGACCGATGAACGTCACCCGCGCCGTCCTGCCCGTCCTGCGCAAGCAGCGCGCCGGCCACATCATCACCATCACCTCCACGGCCGGGCTGGTCGGCATGGAGTTCACCTCCGCCTACGCCGCCTCCAAGTTCGCCGAAGAGGGCTGGATGGAGTCCCTGCGCCACGACGTCGAGCCGTACGACATCCACACCACGATCGTGGAGCCCGGCTACTTCCGCACCGAACTCCTCGTGGACGGCTCCACCACCTGGCCCGAGCTGTCCATCGACGACTACGCCCCGCGCACCGCCCCCAGGATCGAGGGCATGAAGAGCATGAACGGCAAGCAGCCCGGCGACCCCGCCAAGCTCGCCCGCGCCCTGCTCACCATCGCAGGCCAGGACAAGCCCCTGCACCGCTTCGTCGCCGGCGCGGACGCCATCGAGGCCGCCGAGGCCAAGGCGAAGGAACTCCTCGCCCAGGCCGAGGCATCCCGCGAACTGGGCGACAGCCTGGCCTACGACGACACCCGCGTCTGAGGGGGACAACATGCCCCTCAAAGGCGAGTACGAGCCGAGCAAGGCGCAGTTCGTACGTGACCAGGTGGAGTTGTACGAGAGCTCCGGCGGTACGCAGGGAACGACACTGAGTGTCCTGGTCGCACGGGCCGAAGACGAGCGGCTCCGCGACCTGCCCGTCGTCATCCTGACCACCCTGGGCGCGAAGAGCGGCAAGATCCGCAAGACCCCGGTCATGCGGGTGGAGCACGACGGCACCTACGCCGTCATCGCCTCCATGGCAGGAGCCCCCAACCACCCGGTCTGGTATCACAACGCGGTGGCCGACCCCCGCGTCGAACTCCAGGACGGCCCGGCGCGCCAGGACATGCTGGCACGCGAGGTGACCGGGGAGGAGAAGGCCGTGTGGTGGGCCCGAGCCGTCGAGGCGTTCCCCGGCTACGCCGAGTACCAGAAGAACACGGACCGTGAGATCCCGGTCCTCGTCCTGGAGCCGGCGGCCCAGGAGCACTGACGAGGCGCAGCCGGTTCAGCCTGCGGATGCCCTGGCTGGTCAGTGCGCGGATGGCCGCCTGGACGAAGCACATCACGACGAACGCAGCATCAATGCCCTCGGCAGCCTGACCCACGACGGCACCGACGCCTGAGCAACGCGCGCCCCGCGTCCCTGCCGAGGCGCATGCCCCCGCCGGGCGCGCCTACGGCGCCGACCCGCTACCTGGGCAACAGCGCCCGCGCCGGCAACGCGGACCACCGAAACACGGCCCGCCATGTGGTGGCGCACCCCCCTGATCACGACCACCGACCGGGCCTGACGGCCCTCATGAAAGGAGCACCTGATGAAGCACGTGTCACTGGGCGGGCTCGATGTCTCCCGCATCGGCCTGGGAGCCATGACCATGGCCGGCACCTACACCACGGGCGGAGGGCTCGACGACGCCGAGTCGATCCGCACCATCCACCGGGCCCTGGACCTCGGGGTCACCCACATCGACACCGCCGAGATCTACGGCCCGTTCCACAGCGAGGAAATCGTCGGCAGGGCCATCAAGGGACGCCGCGACGACGTCGTCGTGGCAACGAAGTTCGGTCTCGTCTCCCACTCCGGCAACGGCCCCGGCGTCATCGACAGCAGCGCCCACAACGTGAAGGCCGCGGTCGAAGGCTCGCTCCTGCGGCTCGGCACCGACCACATCGACCTCTACTACCAGCACCGCGTCGACCCCAACACCCCCATCGAAGAGACCGTCGGCGCGCTGGCCGAGCTGGTCGCCGAAGGCAAGGTTCGCCACATCGGACTCTCCGAGGCCGGACCCGAGACGATCCGCCGGGCACACGCCGTGCACCCGGTGGCCGCCCTGCAGACCGAATACTCGCTGTGGACCCGCGACGTCGAGACCGAGATCCTCCCGCTGCTGCGCGAGCTCGGCATCGGATTCGTGCCCTACTCCCCGCTCGGGCACGGCCTGCTGACCGGGCAGATCCGCACCGTCGACGACTTCACCGACGACGACTGGCGCAAGACCAACCCGCGCTTCACCGGCGACAACTTCCAGCGCAACCTGCGCATCGTCGACGAAGTACAGGCCATCGGCGCCGAGATCGGAGCCACTGCGGCGCAGACCGCGCTGGCCTGGCTGCTGACCCGCGGCGACGACATCGCCCCCATCCCCGGCACCCGGCGGGTCCCGCGCGTCGAAGAGAACACCGCCGCCGACGCCATCGAACTCAGCGCCGCTCAGCTCGACCGCCTGAACAACCTCACACCGGCCGCGGGCGAGCGCCACGACGAGGCGAACATGGCCACCATCGACCGGTGATCTGACGCCCCGGCGACTTGCCGACCCGTCACCCCCGACCACCCCGCGTCCCTTCATCCATTTCACTGATCACTGAAAAGGTTCTCTCACCATGTCCAAGGTCCTCCTTGTCGTAGGCCACCCCGACCTGTCCCGGTCGAAGGCCAACAAGGCCCTGGTGGACGCCGTCCGCGAGCTGGCCCATGTCACCGTGCACGACCTCTACGCCACCTATCCCGACTTCCGGATCGACGCCGAAGCCGAGCAGGCGCTGCTGGCCGACCACGACGTGATCGTCTTCCAGCACCCGGTGTTCTGGTACAACACCACCCCCCTGTTCAAGCAGTGGCAGGACAAGGTCTTCACCCTCGGCTGGGCCTTCACCATGGACGGCTCCGCCTCTCAGCTGGCCGGCAAGAAGGCCGTCGTCGCCGTCACCGCCGGAGTCCCCGCCGACCACTACACCCCCCAAGGCGCGAACCAGGCCACCATCGAGACCCTCCTCGGCAACTGGCACGCCACCCTGAGGCTTTGCCAGTTCGACATCCAGCCGATGGTCAAGCTCTACGGCACCGCCTTCGGCCTTTCCGACGAAGACCTGGGCACCGCCGCCAAGCAGTACAACGAGCTGCTCGCCTCCTTCGCCGCCTGACCGCACTCACAACAACAGCCTTCCTCGCCGATCGCGGCACAGCGGTGATGGGCATGCAGGTCTCCGGTCACTCTTCACCGGATCGACGCCGAGCAACCGGAGATCCGGGCGGCGGCCGCGCGGTTGCCCGGCGACACCGGCCTGGAAGGCCCGCGCCGGAGCGCCTCAGCTCCTGGTCAGGGTGCGCCCGAGAAGGGGCAGCAGGCGGTCCCAGTGGCGCTGGAGTGCGGCGGGGTCGAAGGCATCGGTGTCAGACATGGTGAAGCCATGAACGGTGCCGGGATAGATCTCGGAGGTGTAGCCGACACCCGCCGCATCCAGGGCCTTGTTGAGCTCGCCGAGAGCCTCGGGCGTCAAGTCGCTCTCGGCATGGCCGAAGTGGACCTCGGCGGAGAGCCTGGAAAGGCTGTCGGGTCCGTCGGCTCCCACCGGGCCGTGGAATGCGGCGAGGGCGGTTATCCGGCCGGGGTGGGCCGCGGCGGTGCGCGTCGCCAAGAGGCCACCGATGCAGTAGCCGGTCACCGCGACCGGTCCTGCGCCGACCTCGGGCTGAGCAGTGAGGAACCCGAGGTATGCGTCAGCGTCCCGCAGGACACGGTCGGCGGTGTGCGCCTCGATCAAGGGCATCAGCTGAGCGAAGACCGCGGGCCGGGCCTCTTCTCCGATGTGCTCGGGAAGTTCGATCACCGGTGCCGGACCGTGCCGGTAGAAGAAGTTGGGGACGAGCACGTAGTACCCGTGCCCGGCCAGCTCGCGGGCCATTTCCCGCAGTACGGGCCGGATGCCGAAGCCGTCCGCGTACAGCAGCACCCCTGGGTGCTGCTCGCCGTGGACGGGGAAGGCGGCGAAAGCATCGGCGTGGCCGTCCGCGGTGGGGATCTGCAGCGTCTTGGTGGGCATGGATTCTCCTGTCGTGGTTGATGGGTCGAGCCTGTGATCAACACGACGGAGGAGGAGCCCGCGCGGCAGCGCACGATCCTCGATCGGACAGCGGGCCCGCGCCGGCCCGTACGGCGCTCAGGAGGGCACCGGGTCACCCATCCGTGTGTGGCGCAATGCCGTCCCGGTGGTCATGTCTGCAACATAGCCCACCCGCCGATGCCGCCGCCAACACCGGCAGGAATCCCTGCAGTTCGCAAGAACGATCTCGGCCGACACCTCGCTCCCGAACCCGCTCGACGCACCGCCCGGGGTGATGCCGTTCTCTCCGCTTTGGCCGCGCGGGCCCGGACGCTGCGGGGCCTTCGTCCCAGCACACCAATGACGCGCACGAGGTGACGTGGATCACATCTGCGGCCTGTCACGTCCGGTGCGGGCTGCTTGTCCCATGGGCGTCACCGGCACCGATGCCGGTACCCGACCTTGGGAGATCCGATGAACAACGGCCATCACATCGTCGTCCTCGGCGCCGGCTACACCGGCTTGTTCGGCACCATCCGGCTGGCCCACCGCACCCGCCGGACCGACGTGAAGATCACCCTGGTCAACCCGTCGAGCCGGTTCGTCGAGCGGCTGCGGATGCACCAGATCGCCGCCGGTCAGGAGCCGGCCGACCACCAGATCCCCGACCTGCTCTCCGGGACCGGTGTCACGTTCGTCCAGGGCACCGCCACCGCCATCGAGCCCGAGGCCCGGCAGATCACCGTCGACGGCACCAAGACCCTCGGATACGACACGCTCGTCTACGCGCTGGGCAGCTCGACCGAGACCGGCAAGGTCCCCGGCGCCGACATCCACGCGTTCACCCTCAACACCCCGGAGACCGCCTGCCGGTTTGCCGCGCGCCTCACCGAGGTCGCCGCGTCCGGCGGCACGGTCACCGTCTGCGGCGGCGGCCTGACCGGCATCGAGGCGGCCACCGAGATCGCCGAGAGCCACCCTGGCCTGAACGTCACGCTGATCAGCCTGGACGAGCCCGGCGGCATGCTGGGGCCAAAGGCCCGCGCCTACCTCTACGGCGCGCTGGAGCGCCTCGGCGTCACTCTTGAGACCGGCGCCCGCGTCACCAAGGTGCTGCCCGACGCCGTCGAACTGGCCGACGGCCGGCTCATTTCCTCCGACGCCTGCCTGTGGACCACCGGCGTCAAGGTGTCGCCGCTCGCCGCCGACGCCGGGATCGCCACCGACGACCACGGCCTCATCCTGGTAGACGCCACCCTGCGTTCGGTCTCCCACCCGCAGATCCGCGCCATCGGCGATGCCGCCGCCGTCCGTCAGGCCTGGGGACAGATCCACGGCACCTGCCAGAGCGGTCTGCCCACCGCCCAGTACACCGCCGACGCCATCGCGCGGCTCGTACGCGGCAAGGCCGTCAAGCCGTTCCGCTTCGGCTACTTCCACCAGCCGGTCAGCCTCGGCCGCCGTGACGCCGTCATCCAGTTCACCAAGGCCGATGACACCCCCCGCCGCATGCATCTCACCGGCCGGAGCGCCGTCGCATACAAGGAGCTGGTCAGCGCCAGCCCGCTCACGACCTACCGGCTCAGCAAGCGCATGAACGTCACCACCATCATCTCCAAGGGCGGCCGCGCCACCCGCAAGCCCGCGGCATGACGGGCGCCCAGGCTCCCAGCGCCATGATCTCGGGCCTTGCCGCCCTGGTTGCAGCGCTGGCAGCATGAGCCGATGGTCGACGCCAGGGACGAGAAGGACCCGTACCTCGAACACCGCAGGCTTCTGTTCGCCACCGCCTACCGCATGCTGGGCAGCGTCACCGACGCCGAGGACGTCCTCCAGGACACCTGGCTGAGCTGGAGCACCGCAGACCACGACGCCATCCGCCACCCCAAGGCCTATCTGGTGCGCACGGTCACCAACCTCTCGTTGAACCGCCTCACCTGCGCACAGGCAACCCGCGAAACCTACATCGGGCCGTGGCTGCCCGAGCCCCTGCTGACCTCTCCCGACATCGCCGCGGAGACCGAACTGGCCGACAGCGTCTCCACGGCGATGCTGGTCGTCCTGGAAACCCTCAGCCCCGTAGAACGCGCCGTCTTCCTGCTCCGCGAGGTCTTCGGCTACTCGCACGCCGAGATCGCCGAGACCCTCGAACGTCCAGAGCCGACAGTCCGCCAGATCGCCCACCGCGCACGCGAGCATGTCCAGGCCCGCCGCCCCCGCTTCGACGCCGACCCGACCCGGCGCCGGCAGATCACCGCCCACTTCCTGCAGGCCTGCGCGGGCGGCGACCTGAACGCCGTCATGGAGCTGCTCGCCCCCGACGTCACCGCCTGGTCCGACGGCGGCGGCAAGGTCACCGCCGCCCGCCGCCCCCTGCACGGCACTGACCACGTTGCGCGCTGGATCGTGGGTTTCCTGGCCAAGCCCGAACTGGCCGCCCTGACGATGGAGCCGGCCCTCGTCAACGGCGAGCTCGGTGTCCTGGCCGCCCTCGGCGGACACACGGTCGGCGTCTTCACCTTCGACCTCGCCGACGGCCGCATCCAGAACCTGCGCTTCCAGGTCAACCCCGAAAAGCTCAGCGGTCTGACCCCCGACAACAGCTTGGCGCTGCCCTGAAGCATGACCGGCAGACCCTGGGGGCGCGCCGCCGAGGTGTCAGGTCTGCCGCCCCCGTGCGGCGCCCGATCCGGAACCCCGAGCAGCGGACCGGCCGGCTGACCCGCTGGTGCCTTGGAGGTGGTTTCGCCGGCTCGGGAACGTCCACAGAGCGGGCGGCGAAGCCGACGAGGTGGCGCGAGGCGGTGGCCGCAATCATCTTCGTGGCCACCCGGGATACGCACGAAAACAACTGCCAACTGCCCACGGGCTTCGGGCTGGCGGGGGGGGGGGGGGACATCTTTCCGCCGGTTCACCGTGAGTCGAGGTTGCGGAAAGCGGGCTGTCGTCATGCAGGCAGACCTCGGGTGTCCTTGCGGACGGTCCTATCAAAATTCGCCGTCGACAGGTTCTTCGCTCCGGTGAAGTCGGCGCCGGTAAGGTCCGCTCCGGTGAAGTCCGCGTCACGGAGGTCGGCTTGCCTCAGGTCCGCTCCGCGCAGGATCGCGCCGGGCAGACTGGCACGGACGAGGCTGGCCCGCTGCAGGTCGGCATCCTCCATCTCAGATCCATTCAGGTTTGTATCGTCGAAGTGCGCCCCGGCCGCCTGGATCCGCCTGAGGTCGGCTCGCCTGATCTGCGACCGTGCCAGATCCGCATGGGTGAGGTCGGCGTCCGCCAACTGGGCCTCATTCAGCGTTGCTTCCTGCAAAGCTGTGCCCGCCATGCCCGCCCCGGTCAGACGGGCGTGCTCCAAGTCCGCGTCACTCAGATCTGCGGAAGTGAAGTCCGCCTCCGGAAAATTGATACCGATAACGCGTTGGCGCGCCCGGTCCCACATCCCCATGTAGCCCAAGTGGTGCAGGCGAACGCCGCGCAGGTTGAAGTCGCCCTTGCCGTCACGCGCGGGATCCCGGTTGGCCAGCACCGTCATGGCCCCCTGGACGTCCGCGGCCGGGTGGGCATCGGCTGAGCCGGCCACCCTCCCGCGGGCGTGCTCACGAACGTATGCCGTAAGCAAACTGACGATGGTGGGCTGGTCGGGCGGCGAGTCCCGCATGAGACGCTCCAGGCCATAGATGCCGCCAAGGCGGACATCCACAGCCGGTGAGGCGAGGCTGCCGACTGCTGCATTGAACCGGCCGGTCACCTGCCCTTGCTCGGCGATCTGCAACCGTTCTCCCGACTGCTCGACCGAAGCCCAGGTGAACAGCAGGGCGGCAAGAGAGGCGATGCCCGGCAGCGACAGCGCCACCAACTGCAGTCGGTTCCCCGCTGTACGGTCGTCCGTGCGAGAACGTCTTGCCGGCCTTGGGCTTTTGTGACGTGTGCCGCGGTGAAGGATTCGGCGCAACTGCGGCAAGGTGCTCAGCCTGGGCATACAGCCATGGAACCCCGAAAAACCGGGATGAACCGGGATTGTGGCGGTGCGGCGACCGGCAGCTTCGGGCGAACGGTCGAACGATCACCGTCGTGTCCTCCACGGCCGGGGCGTCACACACTACGACGGGTCGGTCGAATCTCACGGGCAGCTCACGGACAGGCTGCGGCACGGTCTCCACCAGATCCCCTACCGCGGCAGCCCCACCGACGGGGTGTCTCACCGAACCGGCCCCACCTTGACCACATCACGGCAACAACGTTGGACTACATCGAGACTGGGCGCCGCCAACGAGCCTGCTCCACGCTTCATGGCAACCTCGGCGAGGCCACGGATGCCGCGCAGCTTGAATACCGTCGCCTCGGTGGTAGGGGCCGATTACGGGCTGGGCAGGGCCAGCATCCGCTACATGCCAGATCGCGGGGACACTGTTCCGCTCCCCCGGCGCCGAGCCCATCGCGCCCGTTCCTGCCTGCCATGGCCTGCCGGTCGCGGCGCCACAGCAAAGGGGGGTGTGGGTGAGATCAGCGGGTCGGACGGATGGCAGACAGTAGGCTGAATCAGCGGGATTGGGCCCGCCGCATAGCGTCCGGGAGGTGCTTCATGACGGCCGAGATGATGGCCCCGGCGTGGATGCATGAGCAGATCACGGCGGAGGAGTACGACTCCTGGTCCGAGGAGCAGTGCACCGGCATCGAGGTCGTGGACGGGATGGTCGTCGTGAGTCCGAGTGCGTCCAAGCGGCACCACCGGCTGGCCCGGATTCTGGCGAACGCCCTCGATGCCGCCGCGGGCCCGGAGTGGAATGCCGACACGGACTTCGACGTCCGGCTTCAGGACGTCCCGCTCACCAATCGCCGCCCAGACGTCGTCGTGTACCGCGCAGACACGATCGATGTCACCCCTACCCGCCCTGAGCACGTGCTTCTGGTCACGGAGGTGGTGTCGCCCGGTTCGGAGACCACCGACCGGATCGTGAAGGTCGACCAGTACGCCAAGGCAGGCATCGGCTTCTACTGGCGAATCGAGCAGGCCGCGACAGGCGTTCCTCTCGTGTACACCTACATTCTCGACCCCGCAACGAAGACCTACCGGGACGGAGACGTGTTCACCGGCATCCTCAAGGTGGCGGCCCCCTTTCCGGTGGAGATCGATCTCGGCCGGATCTGACTCCCACGCTGCTCAGCAGCCGGCAGCGCGTGAGGTTTGCCGTGCGGTTCCAGGGCAGACAGCACCGCACGGCAGTGCCGGGCACCCCACCACTCGCCCATCGGCGGAGGGTGCCGCCGGGGGCTTCGACGAGGTGACAGGCGATGGGCAGGCCGGTGGCGTCGTGGTGTGAACGGGAGAAGCGCCGGAGGCGTGCATATACCTCGCGACCGGGGGCAGCAGCGAAGATGAGCTCGACGCAGCGCCGTCCCCCCGGCCGTTCGAGCGCACGCCGGCCCCACCCCCCTCCCCCCCGGGGCAGTGGGGCCGGCATATCCCCCTCGCAGACCGAGCCGTCGATGCCGCCCTCACGCCCCGCCCCGTTCCGCTCAGGCAGCCGGTTCGGGAACCTCGCCAGGCCTGACCGGCACGATCTCGACACGGGTGCAGCCCACCGCTTTCAGTTCGGTGCGGCGGTGCTTCGCGGACCGCTTGTCGTACCTGCCGGCGGACGCCTGCGGGGTTCCGTCGGGGTCGGTCCACAGGAGACCGTAGTTCTGCGTCGCGCTCGTCATAGCGATCATCATTTCCCCGCCCCCGGTAGCCGTAAGCACACAGCGGGGCACCCGTGGATGATCACGTGGCCGCCGGTCCCCCGGCAGGGGCAGCGGGCGCTGCCGCTACGTGAGCTGCGGCAGCGAAGAGTCCCGGCTCAGGAACGGGACACTCCTGGACACCGGTCCGGGCAGGCCGGGTTTCTGGCCGGCTCGGCCGGCGGGCCTGCGCAGGCGGGGTGCCGAGTGTCTCAGCGGGCACGGCGGGACGATCGCCGCCACCCGGAGAGAGCAAGGTGTGCGCGGCTGTTCGTGAACGGGGCCGCGCCGGCGGCAAAAACGTCTGCGGCCCCGGGCCGGCGAGGATGCCGGACCGGGGCCGCAGACGATAGAGCGTGGTCGTGAAGGGCGGTCGCCTACGCGGCGAAAGGCTCTGCGGGGCTTCAGCCGGACGATCGTCCCCGCAGGCAATAGGTGAGGCCCGGGGACACTGTCCCCTCCACGATCACATCGTCCACAACACCGTCCGCCGCACCGGCATTCCCGCCCCCTTCACCGAGCCGGCCGGCCGGCTCGGTGAGCGGGTGCCGTCAGCCCTGGCGGGCCTTGAAGCGGGGGTTCTTCTTGTTGACGACGAAGACCACGCCCCGGCGGCGCACCACCTGGGCCCCCGGTCGGGACTTCAGTGAGCGCAGGGACTTGCGTACCTTCATGGTCTGCTTCCTCCTGTCCGGATGACGGCCCGCGGTCAGGGGCGGGCCGGGGCTGCGCGGCCGTAGCGGCGCTCGAACCGCTCGACCCGTCCAGCGGTGTCCACGACCCTCGAGGTGCCGGTGTAGAACGGGTGGCTCGCCGATGAGATGTCGACATCGACCAGCGGGTAGGTGTTGCCGTCCTCCCACTCGACCGTCCGGTCCGAGACCGCGGTGGAGCGGGTGAGGAAGAGGGCGTTCGCGGCGCGGTCACGGAAGACGACCTGCCGGGATTCGGGATGGATGCGGGGCCTCATGGGGTTTCCTTTCCTGTCGCTGTCTGCCTTCCGGCTGCCTGCCCTACGGCCGCCTGCCTTACGGCTGTCCGCCGGGGCGGAAGCGTGGTTCAGCGTTCCTCGCGGAAGGCGGTGTGCTTCCCCGCGAGCGGGTCGTACTTGCGCAGGACGAGCCGGTCGGGGTCGTTGCTGCGGTTCTTGCGGGTCACGTAGGTGACGCCGGTCCCGGCCGTCGACTTCAGCGTGACGACGGGACGCATGCTGCTGCGTGCCATGAGGTCCTCCTTTCACCCACACCCTCCGGATTGACCGGAGCATGTCAGTTACATGGTGTGGAACAACCTCCCCGGCCCTCTCATTCCCGGCCGGCCGGCACGAAGCTCCGGTGCCGCAGGCAGGTCGGCGGGGATGGCCGCAGGCAGGTCGGCACGGATGCATCCCGGCCTGCCGCCGATGCGCGCGCAGGCGCCTGGCATCCCGCGGATGCCAGGCGCCTGCCAGGACAGTCACGGCGGGGCTGCCCGGGCCTCCGGTCGAGGCCGCCCGCCCGCTCCTGGTGCCGGGCCCAGCCGGCCCGCTCAGCGCGGACACGTCGCCGGCGTCGGCGGCCTGCCGGCAGAGGCCCTCGGCCGCGGCCCGGTGGCCGTTGTCCTACGTGGCCTTGGGGCAGGTCACATGGGCGAACGTGGAGGTGACGGTGTACGTGCCGTTGGGGACGCCGGTGAACTCGAAGAAGCCGTCCTTGATCGTGACGGTCGTGTCCACGACGGCGCCCTTGGAATTCTTCAACGTGACCTTCTCGCCCTCCGGGAATCCCCTGCCGGATACGCCGTAGGTCTTTCCCGGGCCCTTGGTGACCGTGCACGTGATGGCGCCGTCGTCGTCCGGCACGAACTTCGGGCAGGACGCGGTGGCGGTTCTTCCGCTGGCGCGGTAGTTGCCGTTCGGCAGCCCGGTGACCTCGAAGAACCCTCCTGTGATCGCCTTGGTCACGCGCACCGCCTTGCCCTTGGAATTCCGCACGGTGATTCTTTCGCCCGCCCTGAATCCTTTGCCCGACACCCCGAAAAGGCCACCAGGGCCTTCGGACACCCTGCAGGTGGCTCTGGGCGCGGCCTTCACCGCCGCGTCGGCATTCGAGAAAGTGACCGCGGTCCATCCGCTGAAGGCCATCGCTGTCGTCAGTGCGGACACGAGAATCTTCCTACGCATGGGCTTCTCCCTGCTTCTGACAGACGAAGAGACTGGAGATCCGAAGCCGTGGCACTGCCTGCCGGCCCGGCGGAAACACATGCCCTGATGCCCCACCCGATTTCACTATTCCACCAGGCAGGACCGCCCGCATGTCGGGTCTCCCGCCCCGGCCTCGGGCCTCGCGGCCCGGCCTGCTGCCCGCCCTGGCCCAGGTGCTGGGGCCGCACCAACCCGCCCGCCTCGGCGCCCGAGTTCCTCGTGCCGAGGGCGAACGAAGGTGGTGTGCACGGGGTGTTGGACGGCCTTCGGCGTCCGCCGTTCCGGCAGGCGGTCCTCGCTCCAGCCGGGCACGCCAGGGCCTGTCACGGCTTCCACGCCACCCCAGAAGAGCGGTCAGTCCTGGATGGGCCTGTAGGGGGCCAGCAGGCGTTCGATCTCAGCGAGCAGGACGGCACGGCGCCCCTCGCCGATACCGGGTGCCGACACCTCCTTGGAGAGCTTCTCGACGGTCTTCTTCACGTCCGTCGGTACGTCGTCCATCCACGCGAACCGTTCGGTTTGCGCATGCTCCGACCGTAGATGCTCACCACGCCGCAGGTAGTCCTTCATGTCCTGCTTGGTCAGTTGCGACGGGTCCTTCCCGTCGTTCAGGATCAAGTAGAACGCCCAGCCCACCGCCTCCACCGTGGCAAGGGAGATGCCTGCATTGACCACGGTCCCGACGACGGGAATCAGCGAGGACAACCCTTTGACGATCAGCGCCCCGGCAAAGTACTGCCCGGCGGCCGCCGCGGCTCCCACAAAGCTCAGCTCCCCGGCGCCCTTTCCATGGACTTGCGCGAGCAGCCCACCCATGGTGGTACATATGGCCACCAGGCCAGCCGTGTCGGGAGTGATTCCCGCCACCGGTACGGCTCCCCAGGCACCGGACCAAAAGGCCGCGCCCACCGCGCAGGAGTGGATGACGAGGTGTGACTTCTCAAGCCGATCGAATGACATGCTCTGCGGCCTCTCGACGTGACTGGCGTCGTTCCCGGCAAAGGCGTCACCCCAAGGCCCTGGCCGCCCTGGCCTTTTCAACGCCCCCGGCCACAAGGCTCCCCCCGAAACCGGCGGCCAACGCGGAGTTGCATCGATGCAGTTAATATCTGTCAGAAAAATTCAATTACGTGCATCGAAATGGTCGCCTGTACTCGCCCGTACCCAGGTCACCCACCTGCGCCCCCGCACCGGCAACTGCGACGGGCCGGAACCCTGCGACGCGGACCAGGCGGCCCACGGGCGAGTCCGCGTCAGCGGCGCAGGTGATGACCACCCAGGATCGGGGGTGTTCCGGACCGGGGAAGATGCAGTTTTCCAACCATTCGTCATTCGAGAGTCGGTACATAGACTTCCGCGGCGTTGAGGCACGTCCCGGCATCCCAAACCTTGCGACCGAAATGGATCCTGACACAGGGTCACAGGATCCTCGCCTGTACATTCGATTCACACCCCACACGCGCACCACGATCACCAGAGCGCAGTCGGGAATTCTCAAAATACACCCAAAGAGGGATGCGGCTCCGGCCGGACGGACATAGCCTGCGAACCCGCCAAATGGGCGAACCACCCTGTGCCGCAGAAGAGAGTATCGATCTGATGATCCGCGTGCCAGCTGCTTTAGTCGCGACTGCCGACATCGTTGGATTTGTTCTCAGCATCGGCGTTGCCGCCGACGTGATCATGCAGCACCCCTATGACTGGATCCAAACCGGGTCCACCCAGAAGTTCCGAATCTTTTTGATCTTCGCACCGCCGCTTGCGATCCTCTTGGGCCCTGTCTATCTCGCGGCGGGAATATTCTATCTCCAAAAAGTTCGCCCGAGGTTGGCGTACAACGCACGTATGGCAGCCAGCCAGGGCTGGCCGACCACACCCAGAAAGCCAACCCTGGGCCTGAACTGGACCTGGCACGAACTCCGAACCCCTCAAAAAATAAAGGCCATCCTATCCGCGGGGGGTGCATTTTTTCTCGATACCTTGATCGTTCAGGCACCCCAGACCCAGGACGGTCCTCCACAATGGCTAGTCTATGCAGCGCCCATATTTCTGTGGCCGGCCTTCTTCTTCGCGATCTATCTGGTTCTCGGCGCAGCGCAAATATTCCTGAAGCTCAAAACAGCGGGGGACTCATCTCCCTCGCCCCGGATACAGGATTTAGCTCAAGCGGAGTACAACCGTCGACTCGAAAACTTCTACAGGAACCATTCCCCTCAGGCGCCCTGGTACCAGCAGCCATGGTGAATTGGACTGTAATGACCTCGCCGATGTCATCGTCGCGCTGGAAGGCGAGGCGGAGGGCTGCCTCTGCCGCAGGTCCCTGCGGGAGGCCGGACGCCGGCGCCGATGTCCGCTTCCTGCTCGGCGGGGCTCCCCGGCTCCGCGCAGGCACTCCCCCGTGGGCAGCCGCAGTCGACTCGTCGGACTACGGCCGGGATCCCCACGGCGAGGACGACTTCACGTGGACGCCGCCCGGGCGGCGCCGGGGACGGAACGGACCACACACGCGGGGCGGTCCTTGCCGGCCTCGCCGTGCCGGCTTCACGAGGTGGCCGACGGAGCCGGACGGCGCTCGGCGGGGTGTGTCCGGGTGCCCGTCCGGTCTGCGGTCGGGTGGCGCCCGGCTGCTCCGCCGGGGCGCGGCCGCGGTGTCGGGGGGCTGCGGCGTCTCCTGGCGGGCGCGGGATCCGGTGGCCGGGCCGGGCGCAGGCGTCCTGCGGCCGGGCCGGGCGCGGCCGGACGCGTGCGGTGGGGCGTCAGTTCGCGGAGCGGACCCGGTCGTGTGCCGCGGCGGTCATCTGGTAGTAGGTCGCGAGTTTGTAGTACTCCTCGCTGGGCGACAGCGCGCCCGCGTAGACGAGTACCCGCTCGCCCTCGTAGGCGTAGGGGGCGTTGCGCGCGAACTGCTCCAGCTTCGGTTCGGTCCGGGCGGGCAGTGCCGCCGGATCGGTGGTCCTCGTGGAGAAGCTGATCCGCTCGATCTTCGAGGAGTCCCAGCCGAAGGTGGGGTACAGCGCCGACGAGGTCTCGATGAATTCCAGCAGTTGGGCGCTCGGCTCGGGGAGGCCGAACTCGCTGAGCATGGAGAGGACCGCCGTGCGCTGTACGTGGTCGGCGGAGAGGCCGTTGAAGTACACGTTCCATGTGCGGCGCGCGTAGTCGATCGCGATGGCCGAGACCTTGTCGGCCAGGCCGTAGGCGGCGAACGAGGTCACGTGCTCGGACAGATCGCTGGGCATGGAGGGGATGTCGGCGAGCTGTGCCAGGCTCTGCGGGTCGCCGAGCGGGAAGAAGGCGTAGGTCTTGTGGAAGCCGCTGGTGATTCCGTAGTCGACGCCGTACGCCTGGAGGGGGCAGCGCGCCTGGATGTCCGAGAAGAGGGCGCGGATGGGGTGGTCGGTTTCGTCGACCAGGCCGTGTGAGAGGGCGAGTTCGTAGGGGTCGCCGGCGCTGGGGGGCAGCGTGAAGTCGAAGGAGAGGTCTCCTATGCGGCCGCCGCTGGTCACCATGTTGAAGACGATGGCGCCATCGGCGAAGACGTCCTCGAATGCGGTCAGGGTGGGCCACATCCGGTCACGTGAGCACGCTATGTCCAACAGGCCGGCCGCTTCTTCCACGGCTGAATACAGACGTTGGATGTTGGCTTTTCCAGACATCAATCCCCCAGATGTCGACATGAAACCTCTGCTTATGGCTCGTACCGCACAGCATGGGTCGTATGTCTTGGCCAGGACTGGAGGGTGAGTTGGCGCCGGCTTGGCGGCACGGTGGTGGGGTGGTGGGCTGGTGGGCTGGTGGGGTCGTGCCGCTGGCGGGCGGGAGCCGGTGTCCTGCCGGGGGGTCAGGAGGCGGCCGGGATGGGGGCGGGAGGGGGCATCAGTCCTGCCGTTCGGGGGTATGGACGATCAGGCCGTCCATCGCCTCGGTCACCTTGAGCTGGCAGCTGAGGCGGCTGGTGGGGCGGCGGGGGCAGACGGTGTAGTCGAGCAGCCGGTCCTCGCCGGGCTGCCGGGGGTCCAGTGGTCCGGCGGTGGTGTCGTCGACGTAGACGTGGCAGGTCGCGCACTGGGCGTTGCCGCCGCACTGGGCGACGATCCCTTCGATGTCGTGGAAGACGGCGCCGCGCATGACGCTGGTGCCGACGGGGACGTCGATGGTCCGCTCGGTGCCGCCGGCGGAGATGTACGTGATCTTGGGCATGGGGGACTCCTCGGGGAGCGCTTGACCATGCGTGGGCGCGTGCTCGGAGGTCGGTCAAGCGGCCGATGAAAAAGGGTGGAGTACCGCTGGAGAGAGGGCGGGGGACGCGACACCCTCGTCAACTCGCTGCCGCGCGGCGGCCGTCGGGACACGCGATGCCCGAAGCCGGGGAAAGTGAGGAAAACCGGACCGTAGCAGAGGATTTTTCCGCACGCCAAGTCCAGCTCTGCTCGAGAACGGCTAGGACCGGGGACGGTTCGGGTCGGGCAGGCGGTGGGTCATGAAGGGGCGTGAGGTGATGAACTCCCGCAGTCTCAGGGCGGCTTCGGACAGGTAGGCGTCGCGGCGCCAGACGAGGGTGAGCACGCGGTGGCAGGCGGGGGCGTCCAGGTGCACCCAGGCCACCGGGACGCGGGTCTCGGTGCCGGCCTGGCGGGACATCGCGGGGATGAGGCCGATGCCGAGACCGGCGCTGATCAGGACCTGGCTCGCGCCCGGCTCGTCGCCCTCGCAGGACAGCCGGGGCGTCAGGCCCTCGGACGCGAACAGCGTCTCCAGGAGGGTGCGTTGCCAGTGGCCCTTGCGGGTGGTGACGAAGGGCTCGTCGGCGATCTCGCGGATCGTCACGGCCTCCCGTCCGTCCAGCCAGTGGCCGCGCGGGACGGCGAGCAGCACCTCTTCGCGGGTGAGTTCGAGCGACTCCAGGTGTGTGCCGTTCAGCTGCTGTGAGGCGACGCAGAAGTCGACCTCGCCGACGCGCAGCTGGCGTTCCATCTCCTCCGCGTTCGACTGGAAGAGCCGCACGTCGGCGTAGGGCTGGGTGGCGCGGAAGCTGCCGAGGACCGTGGTGATGGTCAGGAGCGTCTCGCAGGCGATGCTGACCCGGCCGAGGCCGAGTTCGCCGGCCTCGCGTACGGCCCGGATGCCGTCGTCGAGTTCGCTGAGGGCGCGGTCGACGTGGCGCAGGAACATCGCTCCGTACGCGTTGAGTCTGATGCCGCGGCCCTGGCGCTCGAACAGCGTGGAGCCGAGCTCGGCCTCCAGGCGCGCGATGGTGCGGCTGAGGGAGGGCTGGGCGACGCTCAGTTCCTGCGCGGCGCGGCTGATGTGCTCGTAGCGGGCGACGGTCTGGAAGTAGCGCAACTGCAGCAGATCCACGAGCCACCTTCACTTATGTCTTTCGAGGCATCGTCACATGGCAAAACCGGTCTTGGAAAGCATGAGCAATTCTCTCTACGGTCTCATCGAGGTCACCGCACAGGTGACGGGCGGTGACGTCCGGTGCCTGTACACGCGATGCGAGGGCCCCGCTTCCGTCCTTCTCCCGCCGCCCTACCAGGAAAGGTCGCATCCATGAGCGCTGCGGAGCTGGCCCGACTCCAGTTCGCGGCCACCACCGGCATCCACTGGCTGTTCGTGATCCTCACGATGGGGCTCGTCCCCCTCGTGGCGTTCATGCACACCCGGGCCGCGTACACCCGCGATCCCGCCAAGAAGGCTGTCCGGGAGCGCATGACGCGCTTCTGGGGACAGCTCTACGTCATCAACTACGCGGTCGGTATCGTCACCGGCCTCGTCATGGAGTTCCAGTTCGGGCTGAGCTGGAGCGGACTGAGTAAGTTCGCGGGCAACGTCTTCGGGGCGCCGCTGGCGCTCGAGACGCTGATCGCGTTCTTCGCCGAGTCCACGTTCCTCGGGATGTGGATCTTCGGCTGGGGGCGGCTGCGCCGGGGCGTGCATGTCGCTCTCATCTGGCTGGTGGCCCTGACCGCGTACGCCTCGGCGTTCTGGATCCTGATCGCCAACGGTTTCATGCAGCATCCCGTCGGCTACGAAGTCCGCGGCGGTGTCGCCTACCTGACCGACTTCGGGGCGCTGCTCACCAACGACATGGCGCTCGTCGCCCTCGGCCACATCGCGCTCGCCGCGCTGATGACGGGCGGCGTCTTCGTCGCCGGGATCAGTGCCTGGCACTTCGCCCGGGGCACCAAGGAGACCGACCTGTTCCGCTCCTCCCTGCGTCTGGGGACGTGGGTGGCCATGCTCGCCTCCTTCTTCGTCGTCGTGGTGGGCGAGCTGCAGCGTCCGGTGATCGAGCGGACGCAGCCCATGAAGGCCGCCGTGCTGGACGGTTCCGGTGTCGCCGAGGTGCAGCGCCGGCTCGTGGAGCAGTTCGGGCCCGGTGACTATGTGCCGCCGCAGGGCTGGATCCATCTGTCGATGAACGCGATGACGCTCATCGGCAACACCATCTCCACCATCACCTTCATCGCGGTGTTCCTGCTGTGGAAGGACCGGCTGGTGCGGTGGCGTCCGATGGCCTATCTGATGACCGCGATGATCCCGTTCGCGTTCCTGGCCTCGGTGGCCGGCTGGGTGGTGCGTGAGGTGGGACGCCAGCCCTGGCTCGTCTACGGCCATCTGACGGTGGAGGACGCGCTGTCCCATGTCGGCAGGGCCTCGTTGATCGCGTCCTGCACGGTGTTCATCGCCGTCTTCCTGGCGCTGGCGGTGACGAACTGGACCCTGATCACCCGCTTCGCCCTCCGCGGCCCCGACGCCACCCAGCTCGGTGCCACCGAGCCGCTCACCGAGGACCGGCTCGAGGGGCCCACGGACGGCGCCGGCGACAAACAGCCGGTCCCGGCTTTCTGAGGGGAAGTTGACGAGATGACTTTGCAGACCGCCTGGCTGGCCCTGCTGGGCCTGCTGCTCGCCGGGTACTTCGTGCTCGGCGGATATGACTACGGCGCACAGATGCTGCACCCCTTCCTCGGCAGGTCCCGCGAGAAGGAGGAGGAGCAGGAGCGCGGCAGTGCCTCGGACCGCAACGCCGCGCTCGATGCCATCGCTCCGTTCTTCCTCGGCAACGAGGTGTGGCTGGTCGCCTTCGCAGGAGTGATGTTCGGTGCGTTCCCGCACCTGGAGGGCACCCTGCTGCCCGCGATGTATCCGCTGATCGTGGCGATCCTGGTCGGTCTGGTCCTCGGCAACGCGGCCGTGCAGCTGCGCCGCCGGGCCCGGGGGGCGTCCGGGCGCCGGGTGTGGGACGCGCTGATCGTGTTCGGTGGCGCGCTGCCCGCCCTGTGCTGGGGGCTGGTCGTGGGCCTGCTGCTGCACGGTGTGCCGCGGCGGGCCGACGGCAGCTTCCGGGTCGGGTTCGGTGAGGTGTTCACGCCGTTCGTGCTGGTGTGCGGTGTCACCACGATCCTGCTGTTCGCGGCGCACGGTGCGGGCTTCGTCGCCCTGCGCTCGGAACCCGAAGTGGCCGGCCGGGCACGGCGGCTGGGTGTGCGGCTGGTGGCCGCGACCGGTGCGGCGGCGCTGCTCGCACTGCTGCTGACGGCGTTCGGCGAGGGTGCCTCGATGACCAACCGGGGCGTGGCGGCCGTGATCGCCGCCGCGATCGCGGCGGCGCTCGGTGTCGCCTGGTGGTCCTTCGCCGGCGGGCACCAGGTGCGGGCGTTCGTGGCCACCTGCTGTGCGACCGCGCTGCCGGTGCTGCTGGTCGGGGCGGGGCACTACCCGTATCTGCTGATCAGCTCGGCCGGCCACGGGCTCGACATCGGGCACGCCGTCACCGACGACGCCACCTTGAAGATCCTCAGCGGGTTCGGGGTGCTGGTGGTCCCGACGATCCTGGCGTACCAGGCGTGGAGCTGGTGGGCCTTCAGGGGACGTACGGGACGCCGTCATCTCAGCTACTTCTGAGCAGACCGCCCGTCAGCCGCAGCCTTGAGAAGGGGGAGGGATCGCGCATGAAACCGGTCGAACGCCGTCTGATGCGGGAACTGCCGGTGCTGCGACGCCATGTGGGGCGTTCGGCGGGCCTGGCGTTCCTCGCCGCGGTCCTCGTCGTCGTCCAGGTGACGCTGCTGGCCGGGGTCCTCGCGGACGCCTTCGCCGGACATGGGGTCGCGTTCGCGGCGCCGGCCGCGCTGGGCGGCGTGGTGGCGCTGCGGGCGCTGCTCGGCTGGGCGCGGGACGTCCTCGCGCAGCGGGCCGCGGCCGACACCAAGCACGCGCTGCGCGGCCGGCTCGCGGACCGGCTCGGCCACGCCGCGCCGTCCACGCCGGCGGCGCGCCGGCACGGCGAGACGGCCACCTTGCTGACGCGTGGGCTGGACACCCTGGATCCGTATGTCACCGGGGCGCTGCCCACCATGGCGGCCGCCGGCGTCGTCCCTCTCACGGTGGTGGTCTGGCTGTTCGTGACCGACTGGTCGTCGGCGCTGATCGTCGTCGTGACGCTGCCGCTGATCCCGGTGTTCGGGGCGCTGGTCGGTATGCACACCGCGCGGCGCACCGCCCGGCAGTGGCGGCTGCTGGCGCGGCTCGGCGGGCACTTCCTGGATGTGGTGGCCGGGCTGCCGACCTTGCGGGCGTTCGGCCGTGAGGACTACCAGGCCCGGCGGGTCGGCGAGATGGCCGACGCCCATCGCCGGGCCACGATGCGGACCCTGCGGGTGGCGTTCCTGTCGTCGTTCGTGCTGGAGACGGTCGCGACGCTGTCGGTGGCGCTGGTCGCCGTACCCGTCGGGCTGCGGCTGCTGGGGGGTGCGCTGGACCTGCGTACGGCGCTGGTCGTGCTGTTCCTGACGCCGGAGGCGTATCTGCCGCTGCGGGCGATGGGGGCCGCCTTCCACGAGAGTTCGCAGGGCGTCACGGTGGCGGAGCAGGTCTTCACGATCCTCGACGAGGGTGAGGCGGCGGCAGCGGCGGGGGGCGCGGGCGAGCGGCCCGCGACGCCCGATGTCCGTACCGTGCCGGTGTCCCTGCACGGCGTGTGCGTCACCTACCCGGGCCGGTCCGTGCCCGCCCTGGACGGTGTCTCGTTGCAGGTCCGGCCCGGTGAGCACATCGCCCTGGTCGGACCCAGCGGGGCGGGAAAGTCCACACTGCTGGCCCTGCTGCTGGGGTTCGTGGAGCCCTCGGCCGGCCGGATCACGGTCGGGGGCACCGACCTGGCGGGCCTCGACGCCGACGACTGGCGGGCGCGGCTGGCGTGGGTGCCGCAGCGCCCGCACCTGTTCGCCGCCTCCGTGGCGGACAACATCCGGCTCGGGAAGCCCGACGCGAGCGACGACGAGGTGCGGCAGGCGGCCCGCGACGCGTACGCCGACCACTTCGTCGAGGCCCTGCCCCAGGGGTACGACACCTTGCTCGGCGAACACGGTGCGGGGCTGTCCGCGGGGCAGCGGCAGCGCCTGGCCCTCGCCCGGGCCTTCCTCAAGGACGCGCCCGTGCTGCTGCTGGACGAGCCGACCGCGCATCTCGACCCGGACAGCGAGGCCGCCGTCACGCGTGCCACGGTGCGGCTGATGCGCGGACGTACCGCGATCGTGGTGGCGCATCGCACGAGCCTGCTCCCGTACGCCGACCGCGTCGTCACGGTGCGGGGCGGGCGGCTGGAAACGGTGGCGGACCCGCACCCGGCAACGGTGAAGTACGGGCCTCCGCAGACGGTGGCGGACTCCCTCCGTGCACCGCGACTCCTTCCCCCCGAAGGGGCTTTGACCTCATGACCTCCCTGTACACGGCGGCCGAGCGCCGCACAGACTCCCGCCCGGCGGTCGTACCCCCCGTCCGGCCGCCGGGCGGGTCCTGGCCGACGGTGCGCCTGGTGCGTCATCTTCTGCCGTACTGGCGCAGGCTGTTGACGGCGGGGCTCGCCGCGGCCGGCAGTGAACTGGCGGCAGCCGCACTCATGGCGACCGCGTCCTGGCTGATCACACGGGCCGCGCAGCAGCCGCCGCTCGCCTCGGTGAGCCTTGCGATCGTGGCCGTGCGCGCCCTGGCGCTGGGGCGCGGGGCCCTGCGTTACGGTGACCGGCTGCTCGGGCACGACGGTGTGCTGCGGGCCGTCGCGGGGTTCCGCACCAAGGTGTACGAGGCGCTGGTGCCGCTGGCTCCTGCGGGGACGCCCGCTTTCCGCAGCGGTGATCTGCTGACCCGGCTCGTCGACGACGTGGATGCCGCGCAGGATCTGCTGCTGCGGATCGTGCTGCCGACCGCGGCCGCCGCCGCGGTGTGTGTCGCCGCGACCGCGACGGCGGCGGTGCTGCTGCCCGAGGCGGGTCTTCTCCTCGGGCTGCTGCTGGCCGTGGCCGTCCTGCTCGTGCCGACGACCGTGCTCGCCGTGGCCCGGGGCACGGGGCGGGCGCAGGCGGCCTTGCGGGCCGAACTCGCCGCGCACGTCGTGGACTTGAGCGAGGGGGCGGCGGACCTCGCCGCCTACGGCGCCCAGGGGCGGGCCGCCGGGCGGGCCCGGCTGGCCGCCGAGCGGATCGCCCGTCTGGAGCGGCGGCGTGCGCTGACCACGTCGCTGGCGTCCGCCGTGCTGATGCTGTTCCAGGGGGCGGCTCTGGTGGCCGTCGTGTGGAGTGCGCTGGGCTCCCATGCCGACGGAGAACTGCCCGCCGTCCATCTGACGGTGCTCGCGGTGCTCTCCCAGGTGGCCTTCGAAGCGCTCGCGCCGCTGCCGGCGGCCGCGTTCCGGCTCGCCGAGGTGCGGGCCCGGGCGGGGCGGCTGGCCGACCTCTTCGACACACCGGCGCCGGTCGTCGAGCCGGCCGCCGCGGCGGCGCTCGCCGTGGACGGCCCGGTCGGCGTGCGCATCCGCGACCTGACGGTGCGCCACCCTGCTTGTGACGCACCGGCGTTGGACGGTCTGAGCCTGCACCTGCCGGCCGGACGGCGCACCGTGCTGCTCGGCGCGAGCGGCTCGGGGAAGTCGACGCTGATCTCGGCGCTCATGCGGTTCGTGGACTACGAGGGCGGCAGCATCGAAGTCGCCGGCCGCGAGCTGCGGGACTGCGCCGGCCATGACGTGCGGCGGGTGATCACCGGGATGACCCAGGACGCCCACGTCTTCCACGCCACCATCCGCGCCAACCTGCTGCTCGCCCGGCCGGACGCCGGCGACACCGAGCTGCGCGACGCGGCGCGCCGGGCGCGGATCCTGGACTGGATCGAGTCGCTGCCCGACGGATTCGACACCTGCCTCGGGCCCGACGGCACGGAGCCCTCCGGCGGGCAGCGGACCCGGCTGCTGCTGGCCCGCGCGCTGCTCGCCGACCCGCCTGTCCTCGTCCTGGACGAACCGACCGAGGGACTCGACCCGGACGTCGCGGCCGGTGTGCTCGCCGACATCCTCGACGCCACCCGTGACCGTACGACCCTTCTGGTCACGCATGAACGGGAGTGCCTCACCGGCGCCGACCAGGTCGTGACGATCGAGCGCGGACGGGTGCTCTCCGGTGCGGCCGGGGCCGCGGGGGCTGCCGTGGCCGGGTGACGTGCCGGGCCGCCATGAGGGCGCCGGCGCCGTCTTCACCTCCACTGTCGGGTGCGCTCCGGATCGAAACGTCCTCCACTTCTCGGTGACGCAGCCACGGCGCCGACGACGACTCTCCTCACAGGGCCAGCGCGGTTCGCGCCAGTCCGCGTAGCCAGGCGTGGGCGTGATCGGTGTCGTAGCGCTGATGCCACGACAGGTAGACCGGTGCCGACGGCAGTTCGAGCGGGAGGGGGAGCACGACCAGGCCGAGGTCGGCGACCGCTGGCCGCGTTGTGGCTTCGGGGACGCTGATGAGGATGTCGGAGCCGCGCGCGAACTCCAGAGCGGCCCCTTCCGTGGGCGCGGTCGCCACCACACGGCGGGTGAGGCCGAGCCGGGCGAGGGCGTCGTCGATGGCGTTGGTGAGGTTTCCACGCCGCGAGACGGTGACGTGTTCGGCGTCGGCGTACTGCTGTGCGGTGAGGGTCCTGACGCGGGTGAGGGGGTGCCCCTGCCTCGCGACGACGACGAGGCGGGTCTCGCCCACGCTCTCGGCACGGATGTCCGGTGCGCTCGGGCGGTTGGAGTTCGCCTCCAGGTCGACCTCGCCGCGCCGCAACTCGGGGGTGTCGATGCTCGATTCCGCGACGAAGCGCAGCCGCACACCCGGCGCCTGTCCGCGCACGGCCGCGAGCAGCGCGGGGCCGCTCAAGGCGACGAGGGAATCGTGCCAGCGGAGTGTGAACGTGCGCTCGAGCGTCGCCAGATCGAGTTCACGGCTCGGCGCCAGCACCCCCTGGACCTGATGCAGCAGCTCGTGCACCTGTTCCCGGACGGCGATCGCATACGGCGTCGGGGTCATCGTGCGGCCGGTGCGCACGAGGATCTGATCCCCCGTCGTGCGCCGGATCCGGCCCAGACTCCGGCTCATCGCGGGGGCGGTGACATGCAGGCGCGCCGCCGCCCCGGCCACACTGCCCTCCTCCAGCAGCGCGTCGAGCGCGGCGAGCAGGTTCAAATCCAATTGCATGTGAGTAATCCTAGCCGTGCCTGACATGCATTTGAAGTTAATCGCCGGGCTGCCTACCGTTGAGGCGAAAGCGCAGGAAGTAACGCGCAGTTCGGCCCTCGACCGGCCTCAGCACCCCTCCTCAGACGGGAATACCGCCATGTCCGAAACGCTCCGGACCACCGACGTCGCCGCCTCCGACGCCGACCTGCTCGCCCAGACCGCGATCGCCGTGCGTGAGGCGGGTTCGGCGCTGCGCGAGCGCTTCGGCGAGGTGGTCCGCTACCAGAGCCGCGAAGAGCTGATGCGCGCGCTGGCCGTCAACGACGACGCGGCTCTCGACATCCTGCGTCCCCGTCTCACGAGCCTGCGCCCGCAGGCCGGCTGGGTGGAGGACGAACTGGACGGCGGGGCGCTGCCGGCCGGCGAGTGGTGGGTCGTGGATCCGGCCGAGGGCAACGTCAACCACCTGCACGCCCTGCCGGAGTGGGCGGTGACCGCCACTCTCGTGCGGGAGAACCAGCCGGTGCTCACCGCGGTGCACCTGCCGTTGACCGGCGAGACCTACACCGCGCTCACCGGCGCGGGCGCCCACCTCGACGGCCGGCCGCTGCACGTCTCCCGGACCGCCGACCTCGGCCTGAGCATCGTGGCCACCAGCCAGGCCCGGCCGGACGAGGACGAAAACGTCGTGCGGCGGGTCGGCTCCTCGATCACCGCGATGCTCTTCGACGCCCTCGTCGTCCGCGTCGCCGTGCCCGCGACCCTGCACCTGCTGAACGTCGCCGCCGGCCGGATCGACGCCTTCTGGCAGTTCGCCGGCGCCCGCGCGGACCTGCTTCCCGGAGCGCTGCTCGTCACCGAGGCCGGCGGACGGATCTCCGACGCCGAGGGCCGCCCCTGGACCCCTCAGAGCCAGAGCTTTGTGGCCGCCGCGCCGGGCGTCCACGCCGAGGCCGTCTCCACGCTCTCACGCTGACCGCGCACTGCAACCCGCACGCCCACGGAAGGACCAGATCATCATGACCAAGATCGCAGTTCTCGGAAACGGCCGCGTCGGCGGCAACCTGGCCGCAGCCCTCGCCCGGGCAGGACACGAAGTGACAGTGGCGGACCGCACGCCGGGCGCCGCCGCCGACGCCGCCCGGACTGCCCGGATCGTCATCAACGCCACCCCGGGCGCCGGCTCGCTGGACCGGCTCGCCGCTCTGCGCGAAGAACTCCGGGACAAGATCCTCGTCGACGTCTCCAACGCCACCACCGACGGACCGGACGGACTGCCCGCCGACCTGATCCACCCCGGCTCGAGCCTGGCCGAACAGCTCCAGAAGGCGCTCCCCGAAACGCGCGTCGTCAAGACACTCAACACCATGCTCTTCCCGGTGATGACCTCGCCGGACACGCTCGCCCAGACACCGACCGTGTTCCTCTCCGGCGAGGACGCGCAGGCCAAGCAGAGCGTCCGCGAACTGCTCACCGACCTCGGCTGGCAAAAGGAATGGATCACCGACCTCGGCGGGATCCGGACCGCCCGCGCCACAGAGGCCGCGATCCTGTTCGTACCTCACGTCATCCGTTCCACCGGATTCGCCCCCTTCGCGATCTCCATCGCCCGCTGACTGTCGAGCTGCGCCGGCCGGAGGCAGCCGGAGCCGGCGCGTGGCACGGATGGGTTCCCGGTGGGACGCGATCGTGGGATGTACTGTCCGACCTGGTGGCGGAGTCGACGATCGGCGTCGGCGTCGGCGTCGGCTGCATCGTGGGCCCGGCCCGCCGGGGACGGCGACGGGCGGCGCGCGCTTCGGGCAACGGCCGAATACGCGCACACCGCCATCGCCCTGCCGCGGGTGTTCCTCGAGACCGGACCCGGCAACCGCCCCGGCACCGACGTCGCAGGCGCCGGCTTGCGTCCCTGCAACTCGGCACCCGAGACGGCTGCCGACGAGGACGGACCTGCGAACTGCTCACCGGGGAGGGCCACTTCGGCGCCGGCCGGGGGCCGAAGGACAGGATCAGCCCTTGCTGTTCCACCGGTCGAGAGCCGCGTAGGCGGGCTGCCATTGGTTGCGGTAGGCGGCGCGCACGGGTTCGGGCAGTACGGCGAGCATGCTGTTGACGGTGTCCTCGTCGGCGCCATCGAGGACCCAGGGGGTCAGAAGGGGGCCGTCCGGTCCGGTCTTGGCGCCGTGGATCCGGCCGTAGTGCTGCCACTGCTCCAGCGTCAGGAGATCCTGGATCAGCGGCAGTGCCTGGTCCTCCTCGTGCTTGAGGTGTCCGGTCAGGTTGACGGCCAGGCTGTCAACGGCGATCGCGAGGCGCTCTGGCCCGCCCTCCGGGTCGGCCAGCGCGGCGTCGATGGTCTCGACGAGCGGGTCGATGGCGGCGTGTTCGGCATCCATCGCGTCCAGCAGGGCCAGGTCGTCGGCGCGGCCGGCCGCCGCCTGGCGCAGCACCGGCCACAGCGCCTCGTCCTCGGCGGTGTGGTGGATGTGCAGGGCCTTTTTGAAGATGTCCCAGCCGACGGCGCCGGTGAGGACCCGCCGCGGGTCGTCGTCGACGCGCGCCGTGATCGTCGCCATGATGTCCAGCTCGCGCCGCAGCGCGTTGTGCATCGCGTACATCAACGACATGTCGAGCCTGTCGCCCATGGGTCTCTCCTGATCTGTCCCGTGTCGGCGGACCGGATTTCTCGCATCCGGCCCCGTCCGCCGTGTCTGTTGGTTACGTGCCGCGCCGGTCGCGCCGATCCGCGGCCTCACCCTCATGACAGGCCGTGGCGCACAAATGTGACCGCCGACGACCGTACCCAGAAAGTCCGTCTGCGCCCCGCCTGCTGGACGCCGTCACGAGCCGAAGCCAAGCCGCGGAACAGATCCGGCCACATCGCAGCGATACGGGCACGCTCAAGGGCGGGGCGGGCTTCGGAGGAGGGAACCGTACGGGGGCCATCGGCAGTTGGACGCCGGCCCTCCTACCGGCTCCTCCAGCGCCCGGCCTGCCGCCCGGCCTGCCGCCCGGTTCGCCGCCGGCCCGCGCCGCCAAGTCGGCGCCAACCCGGCCGACAGTCACAAACAAGTCATGTGATCGATGCTGAGGCGCCAGAACAAGATGCAGGGGGGCGGTCATACCGCAGCAGTGCGAGTCGGTCCCGGTGCGTCCTGTGTGAACACCAGTCATCAAGTCGTGGTTTCACTCGAACCGGAGGGAATGAGGCCAAGATGTGGCGTCTCAAAACGAGCAGGACACTGGCCGCCGGTGTGGCGGCAGCGGCAGCGCTCGTGGGCGTGGGAGCCGGACCATCCGGGCAGGCGGCCGAGGCCGTCACGCAGTCGCCCCGTCCGACCAGCCATCTCACCAGCGACGCGCCGGTCACCGTGGTGGCCAGCGGGCTGAACTCACCGCGGAGCCTGACCTGGGGATCTGACGGTCACCTCCTGGTCGCCGAGATGGGGGCCACCCCCACGGAGTGCCGAGGCACCGGCTTCGCCACCAGGTGCTACGGCCTCACCGGGTCGGTCGCGGACGTCTCTTCCGGCGCGCCGGTGCGGATCGCCGAAGGCCTGCCGACGGCGTTCAACCAGGAAGAGACGATCGGCCCCAACGGCCTGGCCGTCGGGCCCAACGGCCACGTGTACACGCTTCAGGCCGGGTCGCCGGAGCAGGTCCCGTCCACTCTGCCCGCGGACCTGTCCGCGGTGCTGAGCAAGCAGTACGGGTCGGTGATGGACATCACCGGCGGCCGGCGCAAGGTGATCGCGAACCCCGGCACGGTCAACTGGCAGTGGACCGCGGCCCACCCGGACCTGTCCAACACCTATCCCGCCTCCAACCCCTACGCGCTGACGACGAAGCCGGGTGGCGGGTTCTACCTGGTGGACGCCGGGGCGAACACGCTGAGTTCGGTCGACCGGCACGGCCGAGTCAAGGTGCTCGCCTTCGTCCCCAAGACGCCGGCCGGCTCGGACGCCGTGCCGACCTGCGTCGACGTGGGCCCCGACGGCGGGGTGTACATCGGCGAGATCACCGGGCACGGCAACTCGGCCACCGCGGCCAACGTGTACCGGTACTCGCCCAAGACCGGCAAGCTGAAGGTCTGGCAGAGCGGCTTCAGCGCCATCAGCGGCTGCGGCTTCGGTGCCAACGGTGACTTCTATGTGACCCAGTTCGACACCACCGGATTCCTGCCGACCGGCGACCCCATCGGCAACGTCATCCAGATCAACCACCGCAACAACTCCCGTACCGTCCTGGCGGACGGGAAGCTGTTCGCGCCCACCGGCTTCGCGGCGGGCCCCGACGGCTCCATCTACGTGGCGAACAAGACCATGATGTGGCCGGCCTGCACGGACGCGCCGGCCTGCACCACCTCCACGGACATCGGAGCCACCGGCGACGGACAGATCGTCAAGATCGGCTGACCTGTCCAGATCATCTCGTTCGCGGGCCGGGCCGGACCACTTCCGGCCCGGCCCGCGACGCTGCGCCCGCGACGCTGCGCCCGCGCCGTGCGCCGCTCCGGCCGGCCCGGTGGGCCGCAGGACCGCGGTCCCGGTGGGCGGGCATCAGCCGCCGGCGGCAGGGACGGTGACGACGGTCCTGCGCGGCAAGGGGCCGTCCCCCGCGCGGAATGCGGAGCGCTGCTGACGGCGGCGGGCCTCGAGGCGGCACGCCCGCCCCGCCGCACGCGCCGGTTCCCGATGCGGCCCGCGGGCCCGCGGCAGCGTGGCACGCCGGTGACGCGGCACGCCGGTGACGCGGCTGCCGCCTCCGCTGCTCCAGCAGGGCTCCAGAGCCCCGACAGTGCAGCGATGCATCCTCTGCCAGGTCTTTGCTCTTTCATCACACGCAACACCCCACGGGGAGGGGACATGATCCAGCGCAGAACCGTCCTGAAGGCGGGGGCAGCTGTGACCGGCGCCCTCGGCGGTGCGGGCCTGCTGATACCCGCCGTGGCCGGTCCCGCACAGGCCACCGACCTGGACCCGAGCACCGTTCCGCAGTTCCAGCAGGCGATGCCGGTGCCCGGGGTCGTGCAGCCGGTGTGCGACCTGGGCCTGACCAGTTACTACGACATGACCCTGCAGGAGGCGGACGCGGAGATCCTGCCGGGGCGGCTGACCCGGGTCCGTACGTTCAACGGAAGCTTCCCCGGCCCCGTCATCAAGGCGGTCTCCGGGCGACGCGTCGTGGTCAGGCAGACCAACCGGCTGAGCGTGCCCACCTCGATCCATCTGCACGGCGGCCACGTGCCCCAGAGCAGTGACGGCTCCCCCATGGACGTCATCACACCGGGCGGCGGGTCGAAGGTCTACACGTACCCCAACAGCCAGCCGCACGCGAACCTGTGGTTCCACGACCACACCCACCACCAGGAGTCGGAGACCGTCTACCGCGGGCTGACCGGCCTCTATCTGCTCACCGACGACGTGGAGCGGAACCTGAACCTTCCCTCCGGGGCGTACGACGTGCCGATCGCGCTGCGGGACGCGCGCTTCGACGACAGCGGCCAGCTCGTGTACACCATGGGTGACTTCATGAAGCGCCAGGTGCTGCTGGCCAACGGCAAGGCGTGGCCGTACTTCGAGGTCGCCGCCCGCAAGTACCGCTTCCGGCTGTTCAACACGGCCAACCTGCGTTTCTTCACGCTGCAGTTGTCCGACGGCTCGGCGTTCCAGCAGATCGGTTCCGACGGCGGGCTGCTGGAGAAGCCGCTCGACGTGACGTCGGTGTCCCTCTCCCCCGGTGAGCGCGCCGACATCGTCGTCGACTTCTCCCGGTACGCCGCCGGCACCAGGCTGATCCTCACCAACACCGGCGGGCTGCTGCCCGGGGACCCCGTCGACCAGGTCGGCAGGGTGCTGCAGTTCCGGGTCACCGGGGCCGCCCGGGACACCAGCAGCGTGCCCTCGACGCTGCGCACGCTGCCCGCCGCGGGCAGCGCCACGGTCAGCCGCGACTTCGTGCTGAGCATGGACGAGACCGGCGCGACCATGGACGCGTTCATCAACGGCAAGTCGTACGACATGGACCGGATCGACACCGAGATCAAGTACGGGGCCACGGAGATCTGGACCGTGCGCAACGCCAACATCTACACCCCGCACAACTTCCACCTGCATCTCGTGCAGTTCCGCGTACTGGAGCGCAACGGCAAGCCCGTCACCTCCGGACCGGAGAGCGGGCTGAAGGACACCGTGCCGCTCCTGCCCGGGGAGACGGTCAAGCTTCAGGCGACCTTCACGGGCTACGAGGGCACCTACGTGTACCACTGCCACATGTTCGATCACGCGTCGATGGGCATGATGGCGAACTTCCGGGTGCGCAAGCCTTCGCTGCGCCGTAGCTGACGCGCGCCGTAGCTGACGCGCGCCGCGGCTGACACCAGCCGCCGGGAAACGAAAGGAGGGCCGGGGTGACCCGGCCCTCTTTCGTGTCGCTCAGGCGGTGGGTGTCAGGACAGTGCCTTCTCCGGCTCGCCGGCCTCCGGCTCCTCCACCTTCGGCTTGGCGGCCCAGGCGGGTGCCGGAAGCGGGCCGCTGCGCAGGATCAGTCCGCCGAGGACGGCGCCGGCGGTGAAGATGGCGGCGCACCACCAGAACACCTGCTGGTAGCCCTCGATCGCGGCGAGCTGGAACACCTCGGCGCTCGGCTTGCCCTGCGCGTGGCTGGAGACGTAGTCGCTGGCCGCGCTGGCGGCGATCGTGTTGAGCAGGGCGGTGCCGATGGCGCCGCCGAGCTGGGAGCCGGCGCTGATGGTCGCCGAGGCGACGCCCGCGTCCTGCGGGGCCACACCGGAGGTGCCGGTGTTCAGAGCGGCGGCGTAGATCATGCCCATGCCGAGGCCGATGAGCATGAGCGGGCCGAGGATCGCGGTGGCGTAGTTGGAGTCGGCGCCGATCTGCGTCAGCCAGAGCATCGCGCCGGCGTTGACCAGCATGCCGATGGTGATCAGCGGACGCGGGCCGGACTTCGGCATCACCTTGATGTTGCCGACGTTGCTGGCCACACCGGTGACGATCATCATCGGGAGCAGGGCGAGACCGGACTTGATCGCGGAGTAGCCGAGCTCGGTCTGCAGGTAGTAGATCAGGAAGAGCAGCACACCGAACATGCCGATCCCGACGAGGAGCGAGGTCAGGTAGGCACCACCGCGGTTGCGGTCGGTGACGACGCGCGGGGGCAGCAGCGGCTGCTGGGCGCGGGTCTGCCAGGCGGCGAACACGATCAGCAGCACGGCACCGGCGGCGAGGAAGCCCCAGGTCGAGGGGGTGTCCCAGGAGTGCGTGGCCGCGTTGGAGAAGCCGTACACCAGGCCGAAGAGGCCGGCGGAGACCAGGATGACGCCGGGGATGTCCAGGCTGGCCTTGGCGCGGGGCTGGCGCGGGACCAGGCGGCCGCCGACGATCAGGCAGAACGCGGCGAACACCAGGTTGACGTACATGCACCAGCGCCAGTTCAGGCCGGAGGTGAGCGCGCCGCCGATCAGCAGACCGAGACCGCCGCCGCTGGCCGCGACCGCGCTGAAGGCGCCGAAGGCCTTGCCGCGCTCCTTGGGGTCGGTGAACGTGGTGGCCAGCATCGACAGCGTGGTGGGCGCGAGCAGTGCGGCGAAGACACCCTGGGCCGCGCGGGCGGTCACCAGCATCCCGAAGCTGGTGGCCGCGCCGCCGACCGCGGAGGCCGCGGCGAACCCGACCAGGCCGACGAGGAAGGTCTCCCTGCGGCCGATGAGGTCAGAGAGCTTTCCGCCGATCAGCAGCAGCGTGCCGTAGCACAGGGCGTACGACGTGACGATCCACTGCTTGTCCGCGTCCGAGAAGTCGAGGGCCTCCTGCGCCGACGGCAGAGCCAGGTTCATCACCGTCATGTCGAGGGTGAGCATGAGGTAGGCGACACAGATGACGGCGAGAACCATCCACCGCCGTGAGTCCCTTGCCGCAGGCACGGCACTGGTTGTGGACATAGTCTGTTCTCCTCGTTGTTTTTTGGGTCGGACTCAAGGCCTCGTCCCTTTGACAGGTCCCGGCGGAGGAATGTGACGGGCTGCCGTCACCGATTTCCCGGCGGGGCCTTCGGGGCTAGGGCCTTTCGGGTGTCCCGTGGTCCATGAGCTGGGACAACACCTGTGTCAGCACGGCCGCCGGATGGTCGGCCGCGTCCATGGAGCGCCACGCCACGTGGTTGTCGGGGCGTACCAGGACGGCGCCGTCTTCGGTGATCTCCCGTACGTCGGCCCAGCTGTCGCCGGTGTACTCGGCGCCGGCTCCGATGCGGGCGACGGTGAGGGGGATCGAGAACTTCTCGGCGACCTGCTCGGCCGCCTCGGCCCAGCCCGCGCCGGTGGGGCCGGTGAGGAGGGCGAAGCCGCCGGTGGCGCCGACCAGGTCGTGGGTGGACAGCCGTCGGCCGTCGCGCTCCAGCCAGGCGTGCGGCAGCCGGTGCCCGGGGCGGGTGGTGGGGTGGTACTCGGTGCCCATGGGCGAGCCGGCCGGCGCCTGGGTGCCGTCGGGGACGAGGGCGCCTTCCTCGTAGACGTAACCGATCTCCAGGTCGTGGGCCTGGCACTCGGCGCGGTGGGTGGCGAAGAGCTCCGCCGCCCTGGCCCGCCTGACCTCTCCGGCCTCGGACTGCTCGAAGTAGTCGGCGAACGCGGAGGAGCGGCGCTCGGGCGGGACGTGCGGGCCGAGGCCGAGGGCGGCTTCCGTCATGACGCGGTGGTGGAACCAGGCGGCCAGGCCCCAGTCGACGTTGCGCTTGCCGACCGGTCGCCGCTCGCTCTCGTAGGTGTCGAGGAGTCCGTCGTCGGCGTGGCCGGAGAGGACGGCGGCGAGCTTCCAGGCGAGGTTGTGGACGTCCTGGATGCCGCCGTTGAGGCCGAGTCCGGTGGTGGGCGGCTGGCGGTGGGCGGCGTCGCCGACGATGAGGACGCGGCCGGACCGGTAGCGGTCGGCGAGCACGCCCTCCACCGTCCACTGCGACACCTTGTGCACGGTCAGTTCGAGGTCGGGCAGGCCCAGCACCTCGCGGATGCGGGCGGCGACCGCCTCGGGGTCGGCGCGGTCGGCGTCGCCCAGGAGGAAGGAGGTCAGGCCCCATTCCTCACACTGCCGGCCCCAGTGGGGGCCCATCTCCAGCAGGGTGAAGTTGCGGTCGGCGCGCTCGGGGTTGATGAACCAGGTCATCAGGGTGCCCTCGTGCCACCACTGCGACAGGTCTGCGGAGAAGTAGGCGGTGGAGACGTCGGCCATCTTCACCGTGCCCTGCATCTGCACGCCGAGTCGGGGGCCGAGGGTGCGGCCGCCGTCGGCGGCGATGACGTAGCGTGCGACGACCCGGGTGACCTCGCCGCTGTTCAGGTCGCGGATCTCGGCGACGACCCGGTCGCCCTGGTCGGCGAAGGAGACCAGTTCGTGGGAGAACAGCACCCGGCCGGGATTGCGCTGCTCGGCGGTACGGCGCAGGATCGGCTCCAGCCTGAGCTGCGGCAGCTTGTAGGGCAGTACGGGGCCGTCGGCGGCGTAGACGTCGGTCAGCGCGCCGCCGCCGAAGGCGTCCATCTCGTGGATCACCCGCCGGTCCAGGGGGCCGTCGCCGGTGAGCGTGGTCTGCCAGCGGACCCGGCCGAACCGGTCGGTGGAGGAGGCGCGTTCGACGACTGTGTCGTAGAGACCGTGCTGCCGGAAGATCTCCATGGTGCGCTGGTTGATGTAGTGCGCTTTCGGAAGGATCGACGTGTCCGCGTGCCGTTCGACGAGCAGGTGTTCCACACCGTGGTCCGACAGGAAGACGGAGGCGGACAGGCCGCAGCCTCCCCCACCCACGATCAGGACCGGAACCTCGGTCTCCTCCATTTTCGGCCTTTCATGAGTGAGGGCCCGCGGGCGGGGCGTCGGGCGGTCGGGGACGACCCTGGTCGCCGACGGGCGGGCCGGGGGATTCGGTTCGGCCGATGGGCCGCCCCCGGACACGGCTTGTGTGCCCGGCCCGGGTACGGCGGCCCTCGCCGCCGTGGCGTCGCGCCTCGGCCGATGCTGCGGTCTCCAGCATCGGCTGTGGTGATTGGCCCGCACTATGGGCCCGGTTGGCGTCGGCTTGGCGTCGGCTTGGCGCCTGGTGCCGTACGGGTGCGCGTGGTGTCCTCCGGACGGGTGAACCCGGGCGGGAGCGTGTCACGTTCGGCTGGGCGGGGCTGTCGTATCCGGTGAGCGGAACACACCATTCAGCAGGCAGGAGCACAGCGATGAGTGACTTCCAGGACATCGTGGATCGCGTCGAGATCGAGGCGCTGCGCGGTGAGTTCACCGATGCGGTGATGATGCGTGACTACGACCGGGCGGCCGGGTTGTTCACGCCCGACGGCGCGCTGCGGATGCCGAACATCCCTGTCGAGCTCGAGGGCCCGGAGGCGATCCGTGCCTGGGGCAGGCGAGTGCCGGAAATCGTGGACTTCCTCGTGCAGAACACCCATCCGGGGGTGATCCGGCTCGACGGGGACACGGCGACCGGTCGCGCGTACATGTCGGAGGTGGGGCGGGCCCTCGACGGCCGCGGCGGCATCAACTACGCGATCTATCACGACCGTTACCAGCGCACCGGTGACGGGTGGAAGTTCGCCGAGCGGGTCTACGAGGTCCGCTACGAGGACTCCTCGCCCCTGGCCGGGATCACGCCCAGCCGCCCGTAGCGGCAGCGCCGGGGGGCCGCTCGTGCCCAGGGCCCGGGAACCGCCGGCGCTCTACAGTTCCGCCGGCAGGGGTGAGCGCGGGAACTCGGCGCCGGGCAGGGCCGCGTGGTGCGGCAGCGGGCGGCGGCCGGACCGGTGCTGGCCGCGGGGGTTCGGCACGGACGGCGGGCGCCGGGGTGACGTCTCGGCCGGCCCCTGGGGCGGCGGCCAGTCCAGGGACGGCGACTGGTTGAGTATCAGTTTCTCCAGCACCTGCAGGGCCGGTCGCGGGTCGATGCCCAGCTCGTCCGCCAGCCGCCGCTGGTTGGTGCGCAGCAGCGCCAGGGCGTCGGCCTGCCGGCCGGCCCGGTACAGGGCCAGGCTCAGCAGTTCGCAGCCGTACTCGCGCAAGGGGTGGTCCTGGACGAAGGCCTCGAGTTCGGCCACCGCGATCTCGTGGGCGCCGACCGCGAGGAGGGCCGCGCAGCGGCCCTCGACCACCGACAGCCGCAGCTCTTCCAGGCGGGCCACGTCCGGGCGGACGCCGGCGGTGTCGGCCACCTCGGCGTAGGCCGGGCCGCGCCACTGGGCCAGTGCCACCTCGAACTCGTGGACGGCGAACTGCGGGTCGTCGGCGTCCAGGGCCTGCCAGCCGGCGACGGCGCGTTCGCTGAACCGCTGCACGTCGACCTCGACGACCCGGCTGTCGAGCAGATAGCCGCGCCCGTAGGTGCGCAGCACCGTCGGCGCGGTGCGGGGCTCGCGGTCGGGTTCCAGTACGCGGCGCAGGTTGGCGACGTATGCCTGCAGGGAGGGGATCGCCGAGGGCGGCGGGTGCCCGGTCCACAGTTCCTCGACGATCAGGTCGACGGCGACCGGCTTGCCCACCTTGCTGACCAGCAGCGCCAGCAGGGCCCGCTGCTTGGGTGCGCCCAGGTCGACGAGCCGGTCGCCGACGACGGCCTCGATCGGGCCCAGGGCACGGAACTCGACCAGGGGGCGCGGTGGGGCCGGCGGGCGGGGCGAGGGCCGCGTGGTCATCCGGGCGTCCTCCGCTCGCCCGGGTGCCGCGGCCGCCGCCCTCGGTGTGGTGGCGTGCGGGGGGACGTGTCCGGTGGGCGGCTGCGGGAGCGTCCCGTCGGGTGCCGGGAGTCCGGGGGCTCTGGCGAGTTCGCCGGCCATGTACGCCCACAGTGCCTCGTTGGTGCGGCGCAGCTCACGGATCTCGTGTTCCAGCTGTGCGATGCGCCAGGCGTCCTGGTGTGCGGGGCGCGTGAAGGGGCCGTGGGGCGGAATACCGGCATCGGCTTTCTCGTGTGCCATCCGGGAACTCTCCCTTTCCGGGGCTTGGTTCGGGTGGCCGCACTCGGGGTGCAGCGTGGTGGAACGGCCTGTTCGGTGATCGGGATTCAGGGCGCCCACTGTCCGGGCCCGTTGCGCGTCGTGTCGGCGTGGGGCGGTCCGTGCCCTGGTCATTGTGCGCGAGTCGGTGCGGTGGTGGGCCGTGCGACGAGTCAGCGCCGATCGTTCCTCCAGCCTGATTCGAGGCGGGTGTCCGACTCTGGGGCGAGGGGAGCGGCGGGGGTGGCCGCGCACGGCGTCGCGTCGTGCAAGGGGCCTTTGACCCGTCACCTTTGACGGTCCGTCAGAACCAACGCATGGAGGTTTCAATGTCCGGAGCCGCTGATGTCGAGCGGGTGTACGCGGCCATGGAGGAAGCGGCCGGCCTGCTGGACGTGTCCTGCGCGCGGGAGAAGATCTACCCGTTGCTGACCGTCTTCCAGGACACGCTCACCGACGGCGTGGTCGTCTTCTCCATGGCGAGCGGCCGTCGTTCCACGGAGCTGGACTTCAGCATCTCGGTGCCGGTGAGCCAGGGTGACCCGTACGCCACCGTGGTGAAGGAGGGGCTGTTCCAGGCGACGGGGTCCCCCGTGGACGAACTGCTCGCGGACACCGTCGCGCACCTGCCGGTGTCGATGTTCGCCATCGACGGGGAGGTCACCGGCGGTTTCAAGAAGACGTACGCGTTCTTCCCCACCGACGACATGCCCGGGGTGGCCCAGCTGGCCGCCATCCCTTCCATGCCGGCGTCCGTGGCCGAGAACGCCGAGCTGTTCGCCCGCTACGGTCTGGACAAGGTCCAGATGACGTCGATGGACTACAAGAAGCGGCAGGTCAACCTCTACTTCAGTGACCTGAAGCAGGAGTATCTGCAGCCGGAGTCCGTCGTGGCGCTGGCCCGTGAGCTGGGCCTGCGGGTGCCGGGCGAGCTGGGGCTGGAGTTCTGCAAGCGCTCGTTCGCGGTCTATCCCACCCTCAACTGGGACACCGGGAAGATCGACCGGCTGTGCTTCGCCGCGATCAGCACCGACCCCACGCTGGTGCCCTCCGAGGACGAGCGTGACATCGAGATGTTCCGCAACTACGCGACGAAGGCGCCGTACGCCTACGTCGGGGAGAAGCGCACCCTCGTGTACGGGCTCACGCTGTCGTCCACGGAGGAGTACTACAAGCTCGGGGCGTACTACCACATCACCGACATCCAGCGGCAGCTGCTGAAGGCGTTCGACGCGCTGGAGGACTGAGGGGCGGCGCCGCAGCGGAGCCGATCCGCTGCGGCGCCGCCGGCGCAACCGCTGCACGACGAGGGGCGGCCCGGTGCGGGCCGCCCCTCGTCGTGCCGCCGTCCGGGGTTCAGCTCAGGATGATGATGTCCAGGCCGGTCAGGTCGGCGCGGATGTCGATGTCGGTGATCAGGCCGTCGGTGATGTCGAAGCGGAACACGGCGTGCGGCACGCCGTCGCGGACGTAGGCCAGTCCGGCGGAGCCGTCGATGAGGGCGGGCACCGGGGCCCAGGAGAGTTTGGCGAAGGCGCGGGTGACGGCGTCGGTGCCGCGGATCTCCTCGGTCAGGCCCGCGCCCGTGGCCATGCCGATGCCCGTGGCCATGCCCATCTGCACCGCCGCCCGGTCGGCGCGGACCACGATGTCCGGGGCGAGGATGGACAGCAGTGCCTCGAAGTCGCCCTCGCGGGACGCGGTGAGGAAGGCGTGCACGAAGTCGGCCTTGCCGGCCTGGGAGGTCTCGGTGTCGGCGCTCTCGTCGGGCACCGGCACGTTGCGGTGAGCGGTGGCGGCGGTGTCCGGCACGATGCCCTGCCGCTGGAAGCGGCGGCGGGCACGGCTGGCCAGCTGGCGGGCCGCGGCCGGAGTGCGGTCGACGATCGGCGCGATCTCCTCGAAGGGCACCGCGAACATGTCGTGCAGCACGAACGCCAGCCGCTCGGCGGGCGTGAGCGTGTCGAGGACGAGGAACATGGCGGCGCCGACGGACTCGGCGAGCAGTGCCTCCTGCTCGGGGTCGGCCGACTCCGTCTCGCGGTGCTGCGCGTGGTCGGGATCGGGGGCGTCCACCAGGTCCTCGCGGCGCGACTTGCGGGACTGAAGCATGTTCAGCGAGACGCGGGCCACGACGGTGGTGAGCCAGCCGCTCATGTTCTCCACCGCTGCCGCGTCGGCGCGGGTGACGCGCAGCCAGGCCTCCTGGACGGCGTCCTCGGCTTCGGGCATCGAGCCCAGCACCCGGTACGCCACGGCCCGCAGCCGGGACCGGTCGGTCTCGAATCGAGCGGCCAGCCATTCGTTTTCGTTCATCGGGTCACGCCCTCCCATCGGTGCCTCACACGTCTGACAGTCCGGAGCCCACCAATGTGACGGGCCGGGACGGCGCATGCGGGACGCGGCGGGGGCATCGCACCCGAACGGGCGACTCCAGGACGGCACCAAAGCCACCGGGAAGCCGCACGAGAAGTGCTCGGGAACGCGGCACGGACCGACTGGAGTGTGACGTGGGTCACCCCGAGAAGCGCTTGGCGCGGGTCATCTGCATGTGTCACGATTGCCGCACCACTCGCCTGCCCAAAAGTATTTACGGGGCGGCGAGTTGAGTGCTCTGAAGCACCACGGCCGGCTGCGGTTCCCCGGCAGCTGAAGCCCCTCACCGCGCGACGTGCGCAAGCGGGAACCACGGCACTGACCCCGTGTCCTGCCCGTCGCCGCGTCCGCCTTCCCCTCCTGTCCCGCACTGCCCGCCGTGCCGCCCTGTCCGGTACGGCCGGCCAGGGACGTCGCCCCATCCGTGTGGCGCAGAACCACTGAACCACCACGCAGCGCTCGCCGCCAGCGGCGACGACTCGGTCTTGAGCACCCTTGTAGCGATCTGCGGCCCGGCCGGCCGCGGACCACGTCACCTCCCTGTCCGCTCGCGCGGCGAGGGAGGCCCGGCGCGGTCCGCGGCCGGCCGTTGCCGTATCCGCGATCCCGCGTCGGCCCGCCGGCGGACAGGCGAACGCGACCTGCCCCCTGGCCCTCGGCTCGACATCCTCCTGCCCTTGCTGTCCCAGACTCCAAGAGAAGTGGATTCCCAATATGCCCAGGCTGTGCAAGCCGGCGATGAGCGCGCCGGAATACATCATCACGGTGGAAGAGACCCTGGAGTTCGCGCAGAAGGCGCACGCCGGCAAGGAGCAGCTCCCCCTGGCCCTTCGCCTGATCCGCAACACCGGCGTGAAGAAGCGGCACATCGTCCAGCCCATCGAGCAGACGCTCCGGCACCCGGGCTTCGAAGAGCGCAACCGCATCTACGAGATCGAGTCGAAGAAGCGCACCCCCGCGGTCATCGAACAGGCCCTGGTCAACGCCGATCTGAGGGCCCGTGACATCGACGCGATCATCTACGTGTCGTGCACCGGCTTCATGATGCCGTCGCTGACGGCCTGGCTCATCAACAAGATGGGCCTGCGCCACGACACCCGGCAGATCCCCATCGCCCAGCTGGGCTGCGCGGCCGGCGGCGCGGCGATCAACCGGGCCCACGACTTCTGCGTCGCCCACCCCGGCAGCAACGTCCTGATCGTCTCCTGCGAACTGTGCTCGCTGTGCTACCAGCCCGAGGCCGACGACATCGGCTCGCTGCTGTCCGACGGCCTGTTCGGTGACGCGGTCGCCGCCGCCGTCGTCCGCGGCATCGGCGGCGTCGGCATCGAGCTGGAGCGCAACGCCTCCTACCTCATCCCCAACACCGAGGACTGGATCTCCTACGCCGTCAAGGACACCGGCTTCCACTTCCAGCTGGACCGCCGGGTGCCCGGCACGATGGAGCCGCTCGCCCCGGTCCTGCGCGAGCTGGCCAAGGACCACAGCTGGGACGCCGGCAAGCTCGACTTCTACATCGTCCACGCCGGCGGCCCGCGCATCCTCGACGACCTCGCCAAGTTCCTCGAGGTCGACCGCGACGTGTTCCGGCACAGCTGGTCGACGCTGAGCGAGTACGGGAACATCGCCAGCGCCGTCGTCCTCGAGGCCGCCCGCCGGCTGTTCGAGGAGGAGACCCTGGCTCCCGGCGCCACCGGTCTGATCGCCGGGTTCGGCCCCGGCATCACCGCCGAGATGGCGCTCGGCACCTGGGGCGCCGACGTCTCCCAGAACGCCGCCTGACGCCCGTGCCCGGACGAAAGAGACGAGAGAAGCGAAGCGATGACTGACCTCATCGTCCCGGCGGGGGCTGGGCGAAAACTGATCACCCCGGCGCAGGAGGTGACGTTCAAGGCCACCGAGGAGATGGGCTCCTCCGTATCGATCTTCGAGGTGATCGTGCCGCCCGGCTTCGACGTCGGGGCCCATGTGCACGACGACGCACAGGAGTTCTTCTATGTCCTCGACGGCGAGCTGGACCTGCTGTGCTTCGAGCCGACCGAGCGCACGACCGACAGCTGGCACAACTGGGTGTCGGCGACCGGCGACCGTGTCATCCGCGCGGGTGAGGGCAGCTGCATGTTCGTGCCGCCCGGCACTCCGCACGCGTTCCGCAACGCCACGGACAGGCCGGTGAAGATGCTCTTCGAGTGCCTTCCCTCGCCGGTCCACGAGGACTACTTCGAGGAGATCGCCGAGATCTGGTCGCGCGGCACCGCCGTGGACCCCGAGGCCGTGGCCGAGATGCGCAAGCGCTACGACGTCCAGCAGCTGACACCGCTGCGCTACGAACCGCCGGCCGCCGGCATCCCCGGCCGGGGCCCACACCAGCAGCAGAGCGGGAGGTGACCTCGATGGAACCGATATCCCTGGTCCACGCGAGTCTCGGTGAGCAGGAACTGGCGGCCGTCGCCGAGGTTTTCGCCTCCGGCTGGCCTGCCGGTCAGGGCCCCCGGGGCAAGGCGCTGGAGGCCCGGCTGGCCGAGAAGTACGGCGTCGCCGACGCCGTCGCGGTCAGCAACTGCGGCGCCGCGCTGCACCTGGCGATGCTCGCGCTCGGCGTCAAGGAGGGCGACGAGGTGATCGTCGCCGACTACGGGTTCCCGGCGCCCGCCCAGGCCGCGCTCTACGTCGGCGCCACCCCCGTCTTCGCCGACGTACGGCCCGACACCTACACGATCGACCCGCAGGCGGTCGCCGACCTGGTCACCGCGCGCACCGTCGGCATCGTCGCGGTGGACACGGTCGGCATGCCCGCCGACTACACGGAACTGCAGGCGATCGCCGACCGGCACGGCCTGTTCCTCGTCGAGGACGCCGCCTGCGCGGTCGGCGCGACGTACCAGGGCCGCCAGGCGGGCGCGCTCGCCGAAGTGGGCTGCCTGTCCTTCCACGGCCGCAAGGGCGCCTCCAGCGGTGAGGGCGGCGCGCTGCTCGCCCGTGACCCCGCGGTCGGAAAGGACGCGCGGCTGCGCTCCTCCTTCGGCATCGGCAGCATCTTCGACATGGGCAACGTCGTCGGCCTGCCCATCCCGACGTTCACCGAGATCGGCTACAACTTCAAGCTGTCCGACATCGCGGCGGCCATCCTCCAGGTGCAGCTGGGCCGCATCGACGAACTGCTCCGGCGCCGCAGCGCCATCGCCGCGCAGTACGCCGAACTCCTCGCCGACGAGGACCTGCTGACGGTGCCGGCCGTCCCCGCGGACCGCACCCACGCCTGGCAGACGTACATGGTGACGCTGGACGCCAGGGTGGACCGCGCCGCGGTCGCCGCCGAGCTGCGCGGCCAGGGCATCGGCTGCGGGCACGGCACGTTCGCGGCCCACGTACAGCCGGTGTTCGACGCGCAGCAGAAGTGCCCCGTCTCGGCGGACCTCTTCGCACGTCACCTCGCCATACCCATGCACGCGGAACTCAAGCCGAACCAGGTCGAACGGGTCGTGGCCGCCCTGCGCGGGGCGGTTCGCACCCACTCGTCCTCCACAGCGGTCCTCGGAGGGGCAGCATGACGAACAACCGGCCGTCACCCGTCGGCATCATGCGGCTGATCAACGGCTACTGGGCCACCGGGGTCCTGGCCGCAGCCGCCACCCACTCGGTCTTCACCCACCTCGCCGACGGCACCGGCACGGCCACCGAGCTCGCATCGCGCGCCGGCATCGCCGAGCGGGGCGCCCAGGCCCTCCTCGACGGGCTGGTCAGCGTGGGCCTGGTCGAGCTGCACCAGGGCCGCTACCGCAACACCCCCGAGGCGGCGACCTACCTGGTCGAGGACAGCCCCGTCTCGCTGGCGCCCTTCGCCAGGCTCAAGCTGACCCACACGGGCTCCCTGACCGACCTGGCCGAGGTGGTCCGCGCCGGCGGCCCGGTCAAGGACGACGCGGTCGTCGAGGTCGCCAACAACCCGCACTGGGAGGGCATCGTCACGGCGATCGCCGCCCAGTCGGTGCCGGCCGCGGCGCTCGCCGCCGACGTGCTCGCACTGGCCGACGCCGGGGAGATCTCGATCCTCGACGTGGGCGGCGGCTCGGGCATCTACTCGGGCATCTGGCTCGAGGCCAACCCGGCCGCCCGCGCGACCCAGCTCGACTGGGCGCCGATCAACCAGATCGCGCTCAGGCTGCTGGCCGAGCGCGGCGTCGGGGACCGGTTCACCACCATCGACGGCGACTTCCACACCACCGACTTCGGTACCGGCGCCTACGACGTCGCGGTGTACTCGCACATCGCTCACCAGGAGAGCCCGGAGAGCAACGTGGAGGTCTTCACCCGGCTGCGCCAGGCCCTCAAGCCCGGCGGCACCCTCGTCGTCAACGACTACGTCGTCGACGACGACCGCAGCGGCCCGGCGTTCCCGCTGATCTTCGCCTCGGAGATGCTGCTCAAGACCCGGCAGGGCAGCACCTGGACGCGCAGCGACTACCGCGACTGGCTCGTCAAGGCCGGCTTCGAGGACGTCTCCTTCCACACCGCGGAGCCCGCCACCCTGGTCGTCGCCCGGTAGGCGGCGCGCGAAGGCTCGTGGGGAGAGGCGCGCGAGCGGCTCTCCCCCGGCCGCCGGACACAGAAGTCACGGAGGGAAACCCGCACATGGCAACCGTGAACGTCTCGATCATCTACTACAGCGCCACCGGGAATGTGCACACCATGGCGCAGGCCGCGGCCGCCGGCGCGCAGAAGGCCGGCGCGACGGTGCGGCTGCGAAAGGTCCGCGAACTGGCCCCGCCGGAGGCGATCGCCTCCAACCCGGCCTGGGCCCGCCACGCCGAGGACAGCGCCGGGGTCGAGGTGGCCACGCTCGACGACCTGAGCTGGGCGGACGCGGTGCTGTTCGGCACCCCCACCCGCTTCGGCAACGTCTCCAGCCAGCTCAAGGCGTTCATCGACACCGCGGGCCCGCTGTGGCAGACGGGTGCGCTGGCCGACAAGGTCGTCTCGGCGTTCACCTCCACCGGCACCGCCCACGGCGGCCAGGAGTCCACCATCCTGGCGCTGAGCAACACCTTCTACCACTGGGGCGGCATCATCGTGCCGCCGGGCTACACCGACCCGATCCAGTTCAAGACGGGCAACCCGTACGGCACCTCGTACGTCTCGGGCGCCGGCGGCGCCAACGGCGGTCCCGGCGAGGACGTCCTGCAGAGCGCCGGTTACCAGGCCCGGCGCGTGGTGGACATCGCCTGCGCGATCAAGGCCGGCCGCGCCGCCGCCTGAGATCCCCTCACGGTGACGTCGCCGCACGGCGGTGTGTGCCGTACGGCGACGTCACCCTCCGCGGCGGCGGTCCCGGGGTTCCCGGGACCGCCGCCGCCCCTTTCGCGGCCGGCACCCGCGTGCCGCCCCGTGTCCGGGCAGGCGCCGCGGCCGGCGCGCCCTGGCATCCCGCACCCAGCCGGCGAACAGCAGACATCCCTCGCCCGAAGGAGACAGCCCGATGAAGGGCTCCACCGTCTATTCCTCGATACAGAAGCGCGGCCTGCACATCGGTCTCCTGCCGGAGATGGCCGCCGCCGTGAACCCCTCGACACCCATCGTCCTGGACCACGACCTGGACGTCCTGCCCGAGGCGGGCCGGCGGCTGACGGTCGCCCGGTACGCCGAGCACGTCGACGACCTCGCCGCCCGGCTGTGGGCGGCGGGCGTGCGGCCCGACGAGCACGTCGTGATCTACAAGACGGCCAACGCCGACCACTGGATGCTCGCCGCCGCGGTCTCCCGCATCGGCGGGATCGTGGTGAACCTCTCGCCGGCCCTGGACGCCACGACCGTGGGCGTGCTGCTGGAGCGGGTCGGCCGGCCGACGCTCCTCACCGACGGCACCAAGCTCGACGTCCTCGCCGGCATACCGCTGGCGGACCTCACCGAGCGGGTCATCACCTCCGCCGACGACCGGCCCGGCAGCATCTCGCTCGGTGCGCTCGCGGGCGCCGAGCGGGTGAAGCCGGTGGTCCGGCCGATCGACGAGGCCGCCGTCATCACCCACACCTCCGGCACCACCGGCATCCCCAAGCTCGTGGTGCACACCCCCCGCACCCAGGGCATCCGGCTCGTGCCCCAGTGGCGGCTGCTGTCGCTGCTGCGCAAGCGGGAGACCGTCGCCATCCATGTGCCGTTCGTGCACTCGCGGATGGTCGCGGCGATGTCGCTGGCGCTGCTGAAGGAGTACCCGGTCCTGCTGATGCGGGAGATGGCCCCCGCCGTCGTCGCCGAGCACCTCCTCGAGCACCGGCCGGCGCTGATCGAGGCGCTGCCCAACTCGCTGATGGAGTGGGAGGGGCTGGCCGACGACCCGCGGGCGCCGTTCGGCTCGGTGAAGGTCTTCAGCAGCACCTTCGACGCGATCCACCCGGGCACCATGAGCAGGCTGCTCAAGGCGTCCGACCGGCGCGGCGCCCTGTTCTTCCAGATCTACGGCCAGAGCGAGGTCGGCCCCGCCGTCGGCCGTGCCTACTTGCGTCACTCCGCCCACCGGGCGAACGGGCGGTGCGTGGGCTGGCAGATGCCGTGGGGCGCGGCGAAGGTGCGGGTCGTCAGCGTTGACGGCACGCGCCCCACCGAGCAGAGCCCCGGCCGTATCGAGGTCTCCTGGCCCGGGCTCGCCAAGACGTACCACGGCGAGCAGGAGCGCTACGACGCCAACCGCAAGGGCGAGTGGTGGGGAACCGGCGACGTCGGCTACTTCACCCGGCTGGGCTGCCTGCACATGCTCGACCGGGAGGTCGACATGATCCCCGGGGTGAGGAGTTCCCTGGAGATCGAGGACGTCGTCCTCGGCAAGCTGCACGAGCTGAGCGAGCTGGTCGTCGTGCAGGGCCCGAACTCCGAGGCGGTGCCGGTGATCTGCACCCACGGCGACGAGCCGCTGGACCGGGACCGCTGGCGTGCGGCCGTGACCGGGTTCCCGCAGCTGGCCGACCCGGTCCAGATCCCGGAGGCCGAACTGCCGCGCACCGCCACGCTGAAGGTGCAGCGCCTGGCGCTCGCCGACCGGCTCAGGAACCAGCTGCCGAGCCGCTAGCGCCCGTGCGCCGCGCCCGCTGCGCGCGCGGCGCGCCGCCCGCGGCCGCCCCTGCGTGAGCTGCCCGGCGCCACGTGGGAACACCACCGGCCGCCGCGACCGCGCCCGCGCCCTGCGCCGGGCGGTCGCGGCGGGGCCCACCAGCTGCGGGGAGCGGCGGCTTCCCCCCGCCCCGCCGCCCCCCGCGCCCAACTTCCCCGCCTCCTCGCCTCCTCGCCGGCGGAGCGGGGCATCCGGATCCCGGGTCACCCGGGCGGTGCCCGGCGGATCCGCCGCGGCGCGCCCCCCTTTTTCCGCGCGGGCCGTGCCGTCCGGGAGCCGGGATCGCCCGGCGGCGGGTTCAAGTCGTATGCGATCGGCCGCCGTTACGGTCGATCCGGGTTCTCGGCTGCGGGGTGCCCGCCGTCCGGTGGGAGGTGCCGAGGATCGCTCAGCACGGGTAAGGCAGTGCGACATCAGGAGGGGACATGTCCGAAGCCGTCGGAACCGAAGAGCGGGACGCCCTGGACTCGCTGGGCGGCGCACTGGGCGAGGCCGGTGCGCACGCACTGGCCGGGCCGCGTGACGAGCTCGCCGAGCAGCTTCTGCGCGCGGCCTTCGTGCTGTGGGAGGACCCGCAGGTGCGGCCGCGGCTGCTCGGGCTCCTGCAGGCCGCGGTCAACAGCGAGGAGGGCGCCGACCGGATGCGCTCCTTCCTCACCGACCAGCTCTTCGCGCAGGCCGGCAAGTCCATCGGCATCTCGGGGATGGACATCCACCAGGCCGCGGAGACCATCAAGGTGCCGGTGATCAACGTCAACGCGGCGACGTCCCAGGTCTGGGGTGTCGTCCTGATGCGCTACATCGTGAAGCTGGAGCCGATCGCGTCGGCCTCGACGGAGGAGCTGATCACCCTTCTCAAGCCGACGATCCAGCGCTATCTGGCCTGAACCGCCGAGCCGGGGCACACCTGCCGGACACCGCCGTCCGCGCCCGCTGCCCGCGCTCGCCGCCCCCGCCCGGCACGGCCGGCGGGGGCGGTCGCGTCTGCGGGCCTTCGCCGCCGGCGGACGCCGGCGCAGCCATTCATTCTTCTACAAGGCCCATACGAGGGGAGGGCAGCCGCATGACCGACGTCAGGATYCTCGGTACGGGTGCCTACGTGCCSGACCGGATCGTCTCCAACGACGAGGTCGGCGCACCGGCCGGCGTCGACGACGCCTGGATCACCGCCAAAACCGCCATCCGCGAACGCCGCTGGGCCGCCGCCCACCAAGCCACCTCCGACCTCGCCACCCACGCCGCCCGCAACGCACTGCAATCCGCCGGCATCACCCCCGCCGAACTCAGCACCATCATCGTCGCCACCTCCACCCCCGACCGCCCCGACCGGATCGTCTCCAACGACGAGGTCGGCGCACCGGCCGGCGTCGACGACGCCTGGATCACCGCCAAAACCGCCATCCGCGAACGCCGCTGGGCCGCCGCCCACCAGGCCACCTCCGACCTGGCCACCCACGCCGCCCGCAACGCACTGCAATCCGCCGGCATCACCCCCGCCGAACTCAGCACCATCATCGTCGCCACCTCCACCCCCGACCGCCCCCAACCCCCCACCGCCGCCTACGTCCAGCACAACCTCGGCGCCACCCACGCCGCAGCATTCGACATCAACGCCGTCTGCTCCGGCGAAATCTTCGCCCTCAACGCCGCCGAAGGCACCCTCGCCCGCAAAGGCGGCCACGCCCTCATCATCGGCGCCGACCTCTACTCCCGCATCCTCAACCCCACCGACCGCAAAACCACCGTCCTSTTCGGCGACGGCGCCGGCGCCATCATCCTCGGCCCCGCCACCACCGGCCCCCGCATCCGCCACCTCACCCTGCACACCTTCGCCGAACACCACGACCTCATCCAGGTCCCCGCCGGCGGCAGCCGCCAGCCCACCACCACCCACACCCTCCAAAACAACCAGCACTACTTCACCATGGACGGACGCGGCGTCCGCCAATTCGTCGCCGACCACCTCCCCCGCCTCACCAAAGAATTCCTCCACGAAGCCGGAACCGTCCCCGACGACATCCGCCACTTCATCCCCCACCAGGCCAACGGCGTCATGCTCGACGCCCTCTTCACCGAACTCGCCCTCCCCCACGCCACCATGCACCAGACCCTGCACACCTACGCCAACACCGGCGCCGCCTCCATCCCCCTCACCCTCGACACCGCCCACCGCAACCACGCCCTGCACCCCGGCGACCTCGTCCTCCTCGCCGGCTTCGGCGGCGGCATGGCCGCAGGCCTCGCCCTCATCGAATGGTGATG
>NZ_LMEQ01000012.1:0-1119529 GCF_001426425.1 Streptomyces sp. Root1310
GATGGTACTGCAGGGGGGACCCTGTGGGAGAGTAGGACACCGCCGAACAAATATTACGGGAAACCCCCGCACCTCACGGTGCGGGGGTTTTCTGCGTTTGGGCTCCTTTAGGGTTTGGTCATGCGCTACGACCTGGTTATTTTCGACAACGATGGTGTCCTGGTGGACAGCGAGCCGATCTCCAACCGGCTGCTCGCCGCCTATCTGACCGAGCTCGGGCATCCCACCTCGTACGAGGACTCCATACGCGACTACATGGGGTCCGCGATGCATCGCATCCATGACCTGGTCCAGGAGCGCACCGGGCAGCTGCTGCCGGCGGAGTTCGACGACACGTTTCACCGCCGGGTGTTCGCGGCCTTCGAGCGGGAGCTCGAGCCGGTGGCGGGCGCCGGGGACGTCCTCGCGAAACTGGCCGCGGACGGGGTGCCGTACTGCGTGGCGTCGTCCGGGAGTCATGAGCGGATTCGGGTGGGGCATCGGAAGACCGGGCTGGACCGGTGGTTCGACGACGCGCGGATCTTCAGCTCGCAGGATGTCGGGAAGGGGAAGCCGGCACCGGATCTCTTCCTGCACGCGGCCCGGCGGATGGGAGTGGCGCCGGAGCGGTGTGTGGTCGTCGAGGACAGTCCGCTGGGAGTGCGGGCGGCCGTGGCGGCTGGCATGGACGTGTACGGGTTCACCGCGATGACGCCGGCCGCGAAGCTCGCGGGTGCCACCCAACTCTTCTCCGATCTCGGGCAGTTGCCTGACCTGCTGGTCTGACGGACGATCCGGTGGCGGGCTGACATTTGTCATGCGGAGCTCCGGACGATCGTTTCTACTGGGGGACCCCTCCCGGCGGCGAAGCTATGGGCATGACGACGAACCAGCACAAGAAGCAGAACGCCTTCGCACCGCTCCTCGTGGACGTGGCGGTGCCGCTCGGGTCGTACTACCTCTTCAAGGGCGCGTTCGGGATGAGCACCTTCGCCGCTCTCGCCTGGAGCAGCCTGGTGCCGGCCGGGCGGACCCTGTGGAGCGCGGTCAGCCGGCGGACGGTCAACGGGCTCGCCGGGCTCATCCTCGTCGTCAACGTCGTCGGACTCGCGCTCAGCCTGGTCTCCGGTGATCCGCGGCTGATGCTGGCCAAGGACAGCGGGGTCAGCAGCACGATCGGCATCGGGATCCTGGTGTCCGTGGTGCTGGGGAGGCCGATGATGACCGCCGCGGTCAAGCCGTTCCTGGTGAAGGGCGACGCGGTCAGGGAGGCCGCCTGGGCGCGGCTGGAGAGCGGCGCGTCGGTGGCGTCGGCGGACTTCCGCAAGCGGGAGCGGGCCTTCTCGGTCGTCTGGGGTGTGGTGCTGCTCGTCGAGTGCGTCGTGCGGGTCGTGGGGGCGTACACGGTGCCGGTGGACACCATGGTGTGGCTCGGTTCCGTGGTCATGGTGGTGGCGATGGGGATCGGCTTCGTGGTCGGCGGGGCGCTCGGTGCCGGGCCGATGGCGGCGATGGTCGCCTTCGAGACGGGGGCCGGGGAAGCCGTGGAGGAAGAGGCCGAGGTGCCCGAGGTCGTCCTCGCCCGGTGAAGTCCGGTAAAGCTGAGGAGAATTCATCTTTGGCTGGATCTACCCACGAGTACGCAGGGGCCCTACGCTCGCCGCCATGACAGAAGTGCTGCGGCGCGGTAGGGCCTCTTTGGCGTTCAGCTTTTTCGCGCAGGGCGCGGCCTTCGCTCTGCTGGTGACCAGGATCCCGGCCATCCAGAACAGGTACGAGGTCTCGGACGCGCTGCTGCCCGTCTTCCTGGCCGCCGTACCCATCCTGGCCGGGGTCGGAAGTGTGTCGACCGAGCAGTTGGTGAAGCGGATACCGCCCAGCCGGGTGCTGCGCTGGTCCCAGCCGGTGGTGCTGCTGGCGCTGCTCGGGGTCGGAGCGGGGCGGGGGATGGCCGAGCTGGGGGTCGCCCTGGCCGTCTTCGGGCTCGCCGTGGGGGCGCTGGACGCCTCGATGAACATGCTCGGGGTGAGTCTTCAGCGGTCGTACGGGCGCAGCATCATGCTGAGCTTCCACGCCGTGTACAGCCTGGGCGGGATCGTGGGGGCCTCGCTGGCGTGGGTGGGGGCGCACTGGCATCTCGCGCTGTGGGTGTCGTATCTGCCGGTGGTGGCCGTGCTGCTGCCGGCCGCCCTGGTGGGGAGCCGTTGGTATGTGGACGGGGGTACGGACGGCGGCAAGGCGGAGGACGGCAAGGCGGCGGTCGCCGAGTCGGGGGGCGGCGGCACGGGTGTCGTCTTCAAGGTGTTGCTGCCGCTGTGTCTGGTGATGACCTTCGCCTATATCGGGGACTCGACGGTCTCCAACTGGAGCGCGAAGTACCTCCAGGACGTGCTGGGCAGCAGCGAGCAGCTGGCCACCGTTCCGTACAACGTGTACATGGTGACCACCCTGCTGGGGCGGGCCATCGGGGACTTCGGGGTGCGGCGGTTCGGGGCCGCGGCGGTGGTGCGGCTGGGGGCGCTGGTGGCGGCGGCGGGGTTCGCCGTGGTGGCCGTCGCGCCCGGGGCGTGGGTCGGGATGCTCGGGTTCACGCTCGTGGGGCTGGGGTTGTGTGTGCTGGTGCCGCAGACGTTCGCGGCGGCGGGACGGTTGTTCCCGGGGGCCTCGGACGCGGCGATCGCCCGTCTCAACATCTTCAATTACGTCGGGTTCCTGATCGGTTCGCCGTTGGTGGGGGCGTTGGGAGACGCCTGGACCTATCGGGGGGCGATGGTGGTGCCGATGGTGTTGGTGCTGGTGACGTTGGTGTACGCCCGGTCGTTCGCCGCTCAACCGGACCGATACGGTGGCGGGCATGAGCGGCCGCGCACAGCTGATGTGGGACGAGGCAGTAACGGGCTATGACTTCGGGCCCGAGCATCCGATGGATCCGGTTCGGCTGGATCTGACCCGGAGGCTGGTCGGCGCCCTGGGGCTCGACCGAGAGGTCGACGTCGTCGCGGCGAAGCCCGCCGGGGAGTCCACGTTGCGGCTCGTGCACCGGGAGGACTACGTCCGGGCCGTCAAGGCGGCGTCGGTGGAGCCGGGGTCGGCGGACCAGGCGTACGGGCTGGGGACGATGGACGATCCTGCCTTCGCGGGGATGCACGAGGTGTCCGCCCTCATCGCCGGGCTGTCCGTCGGGGCCGCGGAGGCCGTCTGGCGGGGGGAGGCGCTGCACGCGGTGAACTTCGCGGGTGGGCTGCACCATGCGATGCCGGGCGGGGCGTCGGGGTTCTGTATCTACAACGACGCTTCACTGGCGATCGCGCGGCTGCTGGAGCTGGGGGCCGAGCGGGTCGCGTACGTGGACGTGGACGTGCATCACGGGGACGGGGTGCAGGCGGCGTTCTGGGACGACCCGCGGGTGCTGACGATCTCCCTGCACGAGCACCCTCGTACCTTGTTCCCGCAGACCGGGTGGCCGGAGGAGACCGGTGGGGAGCGGGCGGAGGGGTCGGCGGTGAACGTCGCGCTGCCGGCCGGGACCGGGGACGCGGGGTGGTTGCGGGCGTTCCACTCGGTGGTGCCGGAGCTGATCGCCGACTTCCGGCCGGATGTGCTGGTGACCCAGCACGGGGCCGACACGCACTTCGAGGATCCGTTGGCCCATCTCGCGGTGTCTCTCGACGCGCAGCGGGCCGTGCAGGTGGCGTGTCATGAGCTGGCGCACGAGTACGCCGGGGGCAAGTGGGTCGCGCTCGGTGGGGGCGGGTACGCGGTGGTGGATGTGGTGCCGCGGTCGTGGACGCATCTGGTGGGGGTCGCGGCGGGGGTGCCGGTGGCGCCGGAGACGGTGATTCCGGAGGGGTGGCGGCAGGAGGTCTTCGCCCGTACGCGGCAGCTGGGGCCGGTGCGGATGACCGACGGGCGGTGGCCGGTGGAGTGGGCCGGGTGGGAGTCGGGGTACGACCCGGCCGATCGGCTGGATCAGGCGGTGTTGGCCACGCGGCGGGCGGTGTTTCCGTTGCGGGGGTTGTTGCCGTAAGGGGTGCGGCGGGCGAGGTGGGCGTTTGCGGGTTCGCCCCGCCGCCCCTGCCCATTCGCACCATTCTCTCCATTCTCACCACGCGCATCTTTGCCAGGGGCCCTGCCCCTCTGTGGCCCCGCAGGGGCTCTGCCCCTGCGGCCCCCTCGACCCGTAGCGGCCCGAACGGCCTCGTCCTCGATCGCCGAAGGGCTCGACGGTGCGGCCGCGGCCGTTACGCCGACTGTGGGGTGCTGTGGCTGTTTTCGCCCCGGGTGTCGGTTCGTCCGGCAGCATCGTTTCCGTGTTGAGTGCCGGGGCGCTTCGGGCGCATCTGCTTGCCGCGCGGCTGGCCGGGGCGGTGGCGACCTCCCGGGAGGAGAGCCTGCGGAGCTATCGGCTCTTCGCCGCTCGTGATCCCCGGGTGCTGATCGGGCTTGATCCCGAGTGGAGTTGGGGGCAGCGGGATCTGATCGCGCTGATGGCCGACAAGTGTGGAGTTTCGGCCGATCCCGGCTGTGTTTCCGGGCATGATGTGATCGATCCTGAGCGCACGCTGGCCGCGCTGGACGCTTTCGCGAAGCGGCTCGCCTCCGTCGCCCAGCGTGGTGCGCCCGTGCTGCTGGGCACCGGGCATCCGCATCGGCTGCTGGGGTTCTACGCCTCCGTTGCGGACGCTTTGTCGGCGGCGGGATGTGATGTTCTCACCCCGGCGCAGGGTCGCTGTGTCGACATAACGACCCGGTTCGGTCTACGTACGCACAACCTCGACTACGTACGGGGAGTCGCGGTCGTCCGGGAGGCGGGTGTCGAACGCGCCGGTTGTGCGACCGGTGCGCACAGCCATTCGCCGCTGCCGGTTCGGGTCGCGCTGGCGGCGGCGGCCGAGGGCGGGGGGCCGCTGCCCGAGCTGGTCATCGGGGACCACGGATGGGTCTGCGGGGCAGGTCAGCTGGGGTTCGAGGCCATCGGGCTGGCGGACACCGACGACCCCGCGCTGTTCGTGGGGGAGGCCGAGGGGGTCGTCTCCGTCGTCGTTCCACTTGATGACGCCGTGCGGTCCGCTTACTACAGGCCGCTGACCCGCTACGTACTCAATCGAGCGTGTCTGTCACAGTAGGCCGCTGATGGGTGCACCTCTTCCCCACTCGCATCACCCGCCCCTACATTGGGGAGTGAGCACGCAACGACGAAGAGTCACCGGAAGGGGAAGCCGGTGGCCGTCGAGTCGAGTGCGGAAGGTTCAGGTGTGTCATGGGTGCAGCTGGCGAGAGGCCTCTGAACGAGGTTCAGTTCCTTACCGTGGCGGAAGTCGCCTCGGTGATGCGAGTGTCGAAGATGACCGTGTACCGACTGGTGCACAGCGGTCATCTGCCCGCGATCCGGGTGGGGCGGTCCTTCCGCGTCCCCGAGCAAGCGGTGCACGAGTACCTCCGCGAGAGCTACGTGGGGGTGGAAACCGCCTGACGGTCAGGGCCTGTCCGGCAGGGCAGGCCCGGGGTGGGGCCCGGCTGCAGGGCCGTCTCGGGCCCCTCCCGCCCCTCGATTACGACCTCAGCGCTCAGGCGGGTAGGCTAGCCCCTCGTAGGTCGTATGGGCCCATGGCGCCCAGCACCGAGTGATGAGAAGTGAGCGAGGGTAGTCGTGGGCTCTGTTATCAAGAAGCGGCGCAAGCGGATGGCCAAGAAGAAGCACCGCAAGCTGCTCAAGCGCACGCGCGTTCAGCGTCGCAACAAGAAGTAAGCGCGAGCCGAAGTAGGCGCAAGCACTTACTTCGCGCGACGCGAGCCGCGTAGGCGTGGTGTGGCCCCCCACCGTGTTATCGGTGGGGGGCCACACGCATATCCGGGTGCTCGTACGGTCGGCTGAACGCTGTGCGTATGCCTGGACGTGCACCATGGCTGATCTGGTCGTATGACCGAAGAGATCTCGTCACTTCGTGCATCGGGCGGTCATCACAGCGCAACATCGACCCGCTAGGTTGGCCGCAGACGGGAACTCGGCAGGGCGGCCGGCGGTTCCAGGACGGAAGGAAGGCGCTGATCTTGGGAAAGGTCGTGCTCGTTACCGGAGTGGCCCGTCAGCTGGGGGGCCGGTTCGTACGACGGATCCAGCGTGATCCACAGGTCGACCGGGTGGTCGCCGTGGACGCGGTGCGGCCCGAGCACCATCTCGGGGGCGCGGACTTCATCGAGGCCGACATCCGGCAGCCCACCATCGCGCGGGTGCTCGCCGAGACCGGTGCCGACACCGTCGTCCACCTGGACGTGACGGCGACCGCGCTGGGCAGGGGCAGCCGGACGACGGTCAAGGAGACCAACGTCATCGGGACCATGCAGCTGCTCGGCGCCTGTCAGAAATCGCCGAATGTGAAGCGGCTGGTGGTCAAGTCCTCCACGAACGTCTACGGGTCCGCGCCGCGTGATCCCGCCGTGTTCACCGAGACGACCCCGCCCAAGTCGCTGCCCAGCGGCGGCTTCGCCAAGGACGCCGTCGAGGTCGAGGGGTATGTGCGCGGGTTCGCCCGGCGGCGGCCCGATGTCGCCGTGTGCGTGCTGCGGTTCGCCAACATCCTGGGGCCGACCGCCGAGACGCCGCTCGCCGCGTACTTCTCGCTGCCCGTGCTGCCCACCGTGCTCGGTTACGACCCCCGGCTCCAGTTCGTCCACGAGGACGACGTGATCGAGGTGCTGCGGATCGCCTCGCACGAACCGCGGCGCGGCACCCTCAACAGCGGCACGTTCAACATCGCCGGGGACGGGGCGCTGTTGCTGTCGCAGTGTTCGCGGCGGCTCGGGCGGCCCACCGTGCCCCTGCTGCTGCCCGCCGTCACCTGGGCGGGGTCGCTGGTGCGTACGCTGGGCATGACGGACTTCTCGCCCGAGCAGATCCGGCTGCTCACCCACGGCCGGGTCGTGTCCACGGACCAGATGCGCGAGACGCTGGGGTTCACGCCGCGGTACACCACGGCGGAGACCTTCGCTGACTTCGCGCGCAGTCACGGACCCGGACTCCTGCCGCCCGAGGCCGTTGCCGGGGCCGTCGACCGGATCGCCGCGCTGTCCCTGCCGGGCGGCGCCCACCCCCCGGTCCACCTCCCGACGCAGAGCGCCAACTGAGGAGCGCATCAACGATGGCGGATGCCAAGGTCATTCCGTTCGACGACGACCGGTCCCGGGGGAACGCCGTAGCGCGGCCGCCCCGGCGCCGGGGCGCGGTCAGCCGGCGCCGGAACGGCGAGCCCGCGCCGGTCCGGGAGATCGGTGAGGCCGGTGAGGTCGGTGAGGTCCAGCCCCTGCCCACCAGGACGGCTGGGCATGATGATGTTCATGTGACGGGTGAGGAACGGCTGGACAAGGACGCGGGCGGCCTGGAGCGGCGGATCGCCGGAGGGCTGTCCTTCCTGCGCCGGCGCCTCACGGGCGACTACGAGGTCGACGACTTCGGCTACGACGAGGAACTGACCGACCAGGTCCTGATGTCCCTGCTGCGGCCGCTGTACGAGAAGTACTTCCGGGTCGAGGTGAAGGGTGTCGAGAACATCCCGGCGGAGGGTGGCGCGCTGATCGTCGCCAACCACTCCGGGACGCTGCCGTTGGACGGCCTGATGATGCAGGTCGCCGTCCACGACCACCACCCGGCCGGCCGTCACCTGCGACTGCTGGCCGCCGATCTCGTCTTCGTGCTGCCGGTCGTCAACGAGCTGGCCCGCAAGCTCGGGCACACCCTCGCCTGCGCGGAGGACGCCGAGCGGCTGCTGGGCCAGGGTGAGCTTGTCGGGGTGATGCCGGAGGGCTTCAAGGGCATCGGGAAGCCCTTCAGCGAGCGCTACAAGCTCCAGCGGTTCGGCCGGGGCGGATTCGTCTCCACGGCACTGCGCCAGGGAGCTCCGATCATCCCCTGCTCGATCGTCGGGGCCGAGGAGATCTACCCGATGATCGGCAACGCGAAGACGCTGGCGCGGGTGCTCGGCTTCCCGTACTTCCCGCTGACGCCGACCTTCCCGTGGCTGGGCCCGCTGGGCGGCATCCCCCTCCCGACGAAGTGGACGATCCAGTTCGGCGAGCCCATCCCGACGGACGGCTACCCGCCGGAGGCGGCGGAGGACCCGATGCTGATGTTCAACCTGACGGACCAGGTGCGGGAGCAGATTCAGCACACGCTGTACAAGCTGCTGGTGCAGCGGCGGTCTGTGTTCTTCTGACGAGCTGACGGGGGCCGGGCTGTCGGGTGGCCTGGGGGCGGGGGGTTCGGTGAGCCGGTGGACGGAGTCCGGCGCAGCCGGGCGAAGCCCGCGGAGCGGTGCGAGGTCGGCGGTGCAGATGGGTGCCGATGCTGATGTTCAACCTGACGGACCAGGTGCGGGAGCAGATTCAGCACACGCTGTACAAGCTGTTGGTGCAGCGGCGGTCTGTGTTCTTCTGACGGGCTGACGGGCTGACGGGCTGACGGGCTGACGGGGGCCGGGCTGTCGGGTGGCCTGGGGGCGATGACGGGCTGACGGGCCGTCGGGCGGTGGCGGGTGGTGTCGCCGTGCGTCAGGAGCGGCCGTGGGTGAGGGGGGCCGTGCAGGGCGCCGAACGGGTCGTGCCGACCTGCGGGCGCGGTCCTGAGGCCGAGGTTCTTCTGGGCGGGGTGGTCGGGCACGGCTGTGGGGGCGCCCTCCTCTTGTCGAGAGGGGCGCCCCCACAGGCGTACCGGCCGAGGCTGCTCGGGTTACTCCGCGTCCTCGCTGTCGATGCCCAGGCCCGGGAGCAGGCCGGGCAGGAGGGGCGGGAGCGTGACGTCCGGCTGGGTGCTCGGGACGAGAGGGGTCGGGGCGGTGCTGCCGGTGTCCTTCGGAGGGTCCAGGAGGCCGCCGGTGTTGCCACCGAGCAGGCCGTCGTCGGTGGTGCCGGAAGTGGACGACTTGCTGGGGCTTCCGGTGTGTGCGCCGGTCCCGTCGGTCGGGGCGTGGCCGGTGCCCGGGGTGGTCGCGTGGCTGCCGGTGTCCGAGGAGCCGGAGGACGCCGGGCCGGTGCCCTCGCGGGTGCCGCCGCCGCCCGGGGCCGGGGGCCGAGGGAGGAGGGACTGGAGCGGGGCGACCTCTTCGTCTATGGCCTCGAAGACCGACGAGACCTGTTGACTGACGTCGCCGAGCTGGACCGGCAGGCGGTCGCGCAGGGCGCCCCAGACCTCGCGGTGCGAGCGGGAGAACGCGTCGAGGGCCTGGATGGGGCCCAGGGAGTTCGGGTCGCGTTCGTACGCCTCGTGCAGTAGCCGGTGGCCTTCCGACGCGTCGTGCTGCATGCCGTTCAGGGCGCGTCGGATCTCGCCGAGGGACTCGTGGTCGAGGTCGCCGCTGCGGCCCCGCTCCATGAGCCGACGGGCCTCGCTGAGCCGGGTCGAGGCCTGGTCGAGATAGGTCCGACCGCGCTCGTCGTCGCCGTCGGCCAGGTAGTTGAGCTTGAAGTCCTCGATGCCGCGCTTCAGTCCGTAGAGCCCGTCGCCCGGGAGGGCGTCGGAGCTCGCGGCCGCGACTCCGCCGAAGGCGCCCGCCGCGACGCCGACGCTGAGGCCGCCCGCCGTGAGGCCCTTGGCGAGGCGGGAACGCGGTCGGAACTTGCCCAGGGGACTGGCCCGGTGAGTGCCCCTGGCCCGGTGGGAGCGTTGCTCCGGCACCGAAGGGTCCGCCGTTTCGCCTCCCGCGGTGCCCGCTTGCAGCATGGCCTCCATTGCGGCGACCAACTGGGCCCGCTGGACGACCTTGACCTCGGGATCGAACTCCGGTTTGGGCAGCTCGGCGAGACTCGTGGCGAGGGCCAGAAGATGGCCCTGCCCGGTCTGGTCCGCAGCGGCCGGCGCCGGCGGTGATCCTTCGGTCTGCTCGGCCGCCGTGCCCTGGGCGGAACAGTCGGACTGCTCCTCCAAGGCCTGGGCGAAGGCGCTCGTCCGCCGGTGCGCCGATACGTTCGCGATCACTGGCGGCACCTCCTCTCGTCATGACGGTCGACTCCCCTGGGGTCCTGACGGTTGCACGCCCTGGACCGGATCCACACGATCGAGTGATCGGGGGCGGCCAGGACGTGACCACAGGGAGCCTGTATCCCGCACAACGACTGGCGCGGCACTTGGGTTACGGACTGCGGATGATCGGATCGGGAAGACAACGGACTTTCACTGAAGGTGAGTTGGCGTCACGGAGTGTGTGGCGTCGGTCGTGGGTGGGGGACGGTTCAGCGGGCGTCTTCCGGCAGCAGGCGGGCGAGGGTCCGGACGGCCCGGTACTGGAGCGTCTTGATGGCGCCCTCGTTCTTGCCCATGACGCGCGCGGTCTCGGCGACGGAGAGCCCCTGCAGGAACCGGAGCGTCACGCACTCCTGCTGCTGGGGATTGAGCCGGCGTACGGCGTCCAGAAGCGCCGCGTTGGAGAGGGACTCCAGGACGGAGTCCTCGGGTGAGCGCTCGACCTCGTTGGCGTCGAGCATCTCGCCGGTCGTCACCTCGAGCCGGAAACGGCTCGACTTGAAGTGGTCGGCGACGAGGTTGCGGGCGATGGTGACGAGCCAGGCGCCGAAGTCGCGGCCCTGCCAGGTGAACGTCCCGATGCGGCGCAGGGCGCGCAGGAACGTCTCACTGGTCAGGTCCTCGGCCGTCGCCTTGCCGCCCACCCGGTAGTAGATGTAGCGGTAGACCGTGTCGCTGTACTGGTCGTACAGGCGCCCGAACGCTTCGGCCTCGCCGGCCTGGGCGCGTTCGACGAGGTCCATCATGCGGGCGCTGTCACTGTCGGCGGCCGGCCGACGGGCGGTGGCCGCGCCGGCCGAGCGTCCTCGTCTGCCCACCGCGGCGCTGCCGTCGGCCAGTGCGTAGCACGGGCCGAGCGGAGCGGTGGTGGCGAAGGCGGGGACGGCGTACGCGGTGGGGACGACGCCGCGCAAGAGGTCATGGACCGTAGCGACCGTTGCGCGCAGCGTAGCCAGGCCCGAGGTGTCAACCCCGACGTGTGGGTACACGGGACTCCCAGAGGCAGAGCTTGCATCACGTGCAGTACGGAACCATTCACCCGTCGTAGCGACGGAAGGGGTACCGGATTGCGTCTGAGGAGAATAACGCTTCGTGCAGGCCCTGCTACACCGAGTTGCTCAAATCATCGATTACGTCGCTTCTGTGGCCTATTGACGCTCGATCAAGTGGCACAGGGTGAACGGTTGTTGATCGAAATAGTTCGAGTTTCGGGTCAGTCCGGGGCGTGTTGTGGCTGTGCGCGGACAACAGGACTGGACGGAGGGTTACGGGGGTAAGACCGTCGGATTGGCCGGGTTCGGCGCCCGGTGTGAGGTGTTGTCCGGTAACGCGAAGGAGCGGCCGGGCTGTTGCGCCTCGGCCGCTCTGTCCTGACGGCCGCACAGTCGTCGCGGCCGTCGTCCGTGTTGCCCTCGTCGTCGCCTTCGCCGGCGCTGTTGCTGTTGCCTTCGTCGGCGCCTTTGTTATCGCCGTCGTCGGTGCAGTGCGATCGCCGCCGCCGTGCCGCCCGCCACCGCGCCCACGCCCGCCGCGGCCGGGATGCCGACCTTCGCGGCCTTGCGGCCGGTGCGGTAGTCGCGCAGCCGCCAGTCGAGGTTGTGCGCGTGCTTGCGGAGCTTCGCGTCGGGGTTGATGGCGTAGGGGTGGCCGACGAGGGAGAGCATCGGGATGTCGTTGTGGGAGTCGCTGTAGGCGGCGCAGCGGGAGAGGTCCAGGTTCTCCGCCGCCGCCAGCGCGCGGACCGCCTCCGCCTTTGCGGGGCCGTGCAGCGGCTCGCCGACCAGCTTGCCCGTGTAGACGCCGTCGACGGACTCCGCGACCGTGCCCAGCGCTCCGGTCAGACCGAGGCGGCGGGCGATCACCTGGGCGATCTCCACCGGGGCCGCCGTGACCAGCCACACCTTCTGACCCGCGTCCAGGTGCGCCTGGGCGAGGGCCCGGGTGCCCGGCCAGATGCGCTCGGCCATGTACTCGTCGTAGATCTCCTCGCCGATCGACATCAGCTCGGAGACCCGGTGGCCCTGCACGATGGAGAGGGCCGAGTCACGGGCCTCCTGCATGTGTTCGGGGTCCTCGACGCCGGCCAGCCGGAACCACGCCTGCTGCCAGGCGAAGCGGACCAGGTCACGGGTCTCGAAGAACTTGCGCTTGTACAGGCCACGGCCGAAGTGGAAGAGCGCGGCGCCCTGCATCACGGTGTTGTCGAGGTCGAAGAAGGCGGCGGCCATCGCGTCGCCGTGCACCGGGAACTGCGGTTCCCGGTCGGAAGTGTCCAGCGGTGCCAGGGTCTCCTGGGAGTCCAGGGCTTCCTGGGTGGACTTGCGGGCTGCCTCCGCCGAGGCCTCGCCTGCCAACACGCTCCGCGCCGTGGCTGAGCGCCTACGGGGAGTGAGCCATCCTAGAGCGGCCATGGCGTGAGCATAGCCAGTCCGTCCGGCGGTTCCGGAGCCGAGAGGTTCGAAGGGTGTGAACTCTCCGCGACCGCGCCGTTAAAGAAGCGCGAGAATGGCGGTATGACTCCCCTCTTTCGACGTAAGGCCGCCACGGGCGAGCGGTCGGTCACCCTCATTCGCAAGTCCGGTTGTCATCTGTGCGACGACGCCGAGCGCGTGATCGAGAAGGTCTGCGGGGAACTCGGTGTGTCCTGGGAGCAGAAGGACATCGCCGACGATCCGCAGCTCTACGACCAGTACTGGGAGCAGATCCCGGTGGTGCTGGTCGACGGCAGGCAGCACACCTTCTGGCGGGTGGACGAGAGTCGCCTGCGCAAAGAACTGGCCGGGTGAGGAACTGACCGATCAGTACAAGGCTGTACCGAACGTCGCTTAGGATCGATGGCGGTTTTGTCTCGGGGGCGGGATTCACGAGGAGAGTGGCGGTTTTGCCCCCTGGAATGTTGCGCGTGACCCCGGTCACGTTGGCCGGGCAAATCGGACACCATCTTTGTGCACGCGTTCACAAAGACATAGCCTGCTGTCGACGGGGCGGTCTGGGTACGTGTGACCGCCTACAGCCCCGCTCTACCCGCAGGAGCACCGTGGCAACTGGCCGAACTCACCGACCGGCGACCCGTAGCCGAGGGATTCCCGAGGCCACCGTCGCCCGGCTTCCGCTGTACCTCCGCGCGCTGACCGCACTGTCGGAGCGCTCGGTACCCACGGTCTCCTCCGAGGAGCTCGCGGCCGCGGCCGGAGTCAACTCCGCCAAGCTGCGCAAGGACTTCTCCTACCTGGGTTCCTACGGGACACGGGGGGTCGGCTACGACGTCGAGTACCTCGTCTACCAGATCTCCCGCGAGCTCGGGCTCACCCAGGACTGGCCGGTCGTGATCGTCGGTATCGGTAACCTCGGCGCGGCCCTCGCCAACTACGGCGGCTTCGCCTCGCGCGGCTTCCGCGTCGCGGCGCTCATCGACGCCGACCCCGCGATGGCCGGGAAGCAGGTCGCCGGGATCTCCGTCCAGCACAGCGACGGCCTGGAGAAGATCATCTCCGACAACGGCGTCTCCATCGGCGTCATCACCACCCCGCCGGGCGTCGCCCAGCAGGTCTGTGACCGGCTCGTGGCCGCCGGCGTCACGTCCATCCTGAACTTCGCGCCGACCGTGCTGACCGTCCCGGACGGCGTCGACGTGCGCAAGGTCGACCTCTCCATCGAGCTCCAGATCCTCGCCTTCCACGAGCAGCGCAAGGCCGGCGAGGAGGCCGCGGCCAACGAGAGCGCCGTACCGGCCCCGGCAGGCCGCGCCGACTCCACCGAGCAGGGACCTGACGGGGACGTCCCCGCCGTGATGCCGGCATGAGTCTCCTCGTCGTCGGTCTGAGTCACCGCAGCGCTCCGGTCAGCGTGCTGGAGCGGGCCTCGCTGTCCACGGACGCCCAGTTCAAGCTGCTCCAGGACACGGTCGCCGCCGAACCGGCCGCCGAGGCCGCGGTCCTCGCCACCTGCAACCGGATCGAGCTGTACGCCGACGTGGACAAGTTCCACGCCGGTGTCGCCGAGCTGTCCACGCTGCTCGCCCAGCACAGCGGGGTCGGCCTCGAGGAGCTCACGCCCTACCTGTACGTGCACTACGAGGACCGTGCCGTCCACCACTTCTTCTCGGTGGCCTGCGGTCTGGACTCCATGGTCGTCGGCGAGGGGCAGATCCTCGGCCAGATCAAGGACGCCCTGGCGCGGGCGCAGGAGCTGCACACCGCCGGACGGCTGCTGAACGACCTCTTCCAGCAGGCCCTGCGGGTCGGCAAGCGCGCCCACTCCGAGACCGGCATCGACCGCGCCGGGCAGTCCCTGGTCACCTTCGGCCTGGAGCAGCTGGCCGCGGGCGGGGACGTCGCCCAGTGGGCCCGGGGCAAGAAGGCGCTGGTCATCGGCGCCGGTTCGATGTCCTCGCTGGCCGCCGCCACGCTCGCGCGTGCCGGGGTCGCCGAGATCGTCGTCGCCAACCGCACGCCCGACCGGGCCCAGCGGCTCGCCCAGATACTGACCGAGGGCGGCGACACGGACGTGTCGGCCCGCGCGGTACCGATCGAGTCGGTGCCGGCCGAGCTGACACGTGCCGACGTGGCCGTCTCCTGTACCGGGGCGACGGGCCTGGTCCTGACGGCGGAGGCGGTCGCCGAGGCCGTCGAGGGCCGCACCGGGGCGCCTGTCGCCTTCGACGACGAGGCCGCGGCGACGGACGTACGGCCGCTGCCGCCCACCTCGGTCGGCACCGACGAGAACTGCCCCCTCGACCTGGCCGCCGTACAGCAGGCCCCCGTGCAGCAGTCCGGGTTCTCCGTGCTGGGCGAGGCCGCCGTCGCCGGCATGGACGCGGCGACGCTGGAGCAGCACGCCGCCTGGGTCGACAACGCGACCGTGGACCGCCGGCCGACCACCCGCCGCACCCCCGAGACCGACGCCGAGCTGATCACCGCGCTCGCCGCGACCGCCGCCACCCTCGGCCGGATCCCCGAGCGCCGCGGACCCGAGCCGGTCGCCGCGCTCGTCCGGCCGGAGCCGGTGCTCTTCCTGCTCGACCTGGCGATGCCCCGGGACGTCGACCCGGCCGCGCACCGGCTGGCCGGCGTGCGGCTGGTGGACATCGAGTCGCTCGCGGAGGCCTCGGCCGACGCGCCGATGGCCGCCGACGTCGACCAGGTGCGGCGGATCGTCGCCGACGAGGTCGCCGCCTTCGGCGCCGCGCAGCGGGCCGCGCACATCACGCCGACCGTGGTCGCCCTGCGCACCATGGCCGCGGAGGTCGTGGCCACGGAGATCGCCCGGCTCGACGGGCGGCTGCCCGGCCTGGACGACAAGCACCGCGCCGAGATCACCCAGACCGTGAAGCGGGTCGTCGACAAGCTGCTGCACGCACCGACCGTACGGGTCAAGCAGCTCGCGGCCGAGCCCGGCGGCGCCGGGTACGCGGACGCGCTGCGGACCCTGTTCGACCTCGACCCGGAGGCGGTGGCCGCCGTGTCCCGGGCCGAGGAAAGCACCGAGAAGAACGCAGAGAGCCGAGGGCCGGCATGAGCGGCATGAGTACGAAGGCACTGAGACTGGGGACGAGGCGAAGCAGACTCGCCATGGCCCAGTCCGGGCAGGTCGCGGACGCCGTGAGCCAGGTGACCGGACGCCCCGTGGAACTCGTCGAGATCACCACCTACGGCGACGTCTCCCGCGAGCACCTCGCGCAGATCGGAGGCACGGGCGTCTTCGTGACCGCGCTGCGGGAGGCGCTGGCCAAGGGCGAGGTCGACTTCGCGGTTCACTCGCTGAAGGACCTGCCGACCACGCAGCCCGAGGACCTGGTCCTGGCCGCCATACCGGTGCGCGAGGACCCCCGCGACGTGATCGTCGCCCGGGACGCGCTGAAGTTCACCGACCTGCCGCGCGGAGCGCGCATCGGTACGGGTTCGCCGCGCCGGATGGCGCAGCTGAACGCGTACGCGCGCAGCCACGGGCTGGACATGGAGACCGTGCCGATCCGCGGGAACGTCGACACGCGGATCGGGTACGTGCACGACGGCGAGCTGGACGCGGTGGTGCTGGCGGCGGCCGGCCTCAGCCGCCTCGGCCGCATCGACGAGGTCACCGACTTCCTGTCGATAGACACGGTTCTGCCCGCTCCCGGCCAGGGAGCACTGGCGATCGAGTGTGCCGCGGACAACGCGTCACTGATCGCCGCGCTCGGTGAGCTCGACGACCCCTTCACCCGGGTCGCCGTGACCGCCGAACGGTCCCTGCTCGCCGCCCTGGAGGCCGGCTGCTCCGCCCCCGTGGGCGCGCTTGCCGACCTGCTGGCCGACGGGCAGATTGTCAACGAAATGCGCCTGCGTGGCGTCGTCGGCACCACCGACGGCACGCGCATGGTGCAGCTGTCCACCACCGGTCCCGTGCCCGAGACGCACGACGGGGCAATGGCGCTCGGTCGCGAACTCGCAGCCGAGATGCTCGCCCAGGGCGCGGCCGGTCTGATGGGGGAGCGAGCACTGTGAGCCCCACCGCCCTTCCAGCCGCTGGTCCTGAACACGGGCACGTCACCTTCCTGGGTGCCGGACCCGGGGATCCGGGACTGCTGACTCTGCGCGCCGTGGAGGCGCTTGCGCACGCGGACGTCCTCGTCGCCGAGCACGAGGTGCTCGACGTCGTACGGACGCACGCGAGGCCGGGCGTCGCCATCGTGAACGCGGAAGCGGGTCCGTCGTCGGACCCTCTTCCGGGCACGGGCGCGCCCCTCCCGACGATCGTTGACGGCACGTCAACAACCGCTGAAGTACCCGCTGTGCGCGATGCCGCACATCTTGTCATGGAGGCCGCGCGGGGCGGCAGGCGGGTCGTCCGTGCGGTGACCGGGGACCCCGGACTCGATACGTACGCGGCGGCGGAAATGCTCGCGTGCGCTGCGGCCGGTGTTCCCTTCGAGGTCGTACCCGGTGTGGCGGCCGCCGTCGGCGTGCCCGCGTACGCCGGTGTGCCGCTGCGGGACGCGCAGGGCGCCGACGTCCGGTTCGTCGACGCGCGGACGGCCTCGGACCGCTGCTGGACCGAGGTCGGGGCGTCCGACGGCACGGTCGTCGTGTCGACGACGCTCGACGCGGTGGCCTCGGCGGCCGGCGAGCTGGTGTCGGCGGGGCGCAAGCCCGATACGCCGATGACGGTCACGGTGGCCGGTACGACGACGCGGCAGCGGACGTGGACGGCGACCCTGGGCACGATCGCGCAGACGCTGAAGCAGGCGAAGGTGCTGCCCTCGCCCGAGGGCGGCCGGCCGGTGATAGTCGTGGTCGGTGAGCGTTCCGCCCCCGCCCAGCGCGACCAGTTGTCGTGGTTCGAGTCCAAGCCGCTGTTCGGCTGGAAGGTGCTCGTGCCGCGTACGAAGGAGCAGGCGGTGTCGCTCTCCGACCAGCTGCGGTCGTACGGGGCCGTGCCGCACGAGGTGCCGACGATCGCCGTCGAGCCGCCGCGCACCCCCCAGCAGATGGAGCGGGCGGTCAAGGGCCTGGTGACGGGCCGCTACGAGTGGATCGCCTTCACCTCGGTGAACGCCGTCAAGGCGGTGCGCGAGAAGTTCGAGGAGTACGGGCTCGACGCGCGTGCCTTCGCGGGCATCAAGGTCGCCGCGGTGGGCGAGCAGACGGCGAAGGCGCTGGTCGCGTTCGGTGTGAAGCCGGACCTCGTACCGAGCGGCGAGCAGTCGGCCGCCGGGCTCCTCGACGACTGGCCGCCCTACGACCCGGTCTTCGACCCGATCGACCGGGTGTTCCTGCCGCGTGCCGACATCGCCACCGAGACCCTGGTCGCCGGGCTCATCGAGCTGGGCTGGGAGGTCGACGACGTCACCGCCTACCGGACCGTGCGGGCCTCGCCGCCGCCGGCCGAGACGCGGGAGGCCATCAAGGGCGGCGGGTTCGACGCCGTGCTCTTCACGTCGTCGTCCACCGTGCGGAACCTGGTGGGCATCGCCGGCAAGCCGCACAACGTGACGGTCATCGCCTGCATCGGCCCGGCCACGGCCAAGACGGCCGAGGAGCACGGGCTCCGGGTGGACGTCATGGCGCCCGAGCCGTCCGCGCTCAAGCTGGCCGAGGCACTGGCCGACTTCGGACTGCGCCGGCGGGCCGCGGCCCGGGAGGCCGGGGACCCGGTCAGCCGGCCGAGCGAGCGGCGTCCGGGTGCGCGGCGGAGGCGGGCGACCTGACCCCTGGGGGCGTCCGAGCCGGAACCGCCCCACCCGCGCCACACCTTGTGCGCCCCGCCGTCTCCACCGGAGACGGCGGGGCGTTCTTCATGAGCGGAGACGGCGAGAAGGCGGGGGGCAGGACGACGGCCTTCGCGATCGCGGTGGATCGTGAAGGCCGTCGTCGTCTTCTCGGAGCCCGGCCGGCGGGCGGCGAGGCGGGCGGCGAGGCGGGCTACTTGAGGTAGACCAGTCCGTCCGTGGTGATCGTGGGGCGTCCGCTGGTGCCGACGACGACGATCTTCACCGTGTGCTTGGCGCTGCCGGTCCAGGTCTTGGTCCAGATCGCCTGCCGGTACAGCGTGGTGGCGGACTTCAGGTCGACGGTCGCGGCCTTCGTGCCGTCGACGTAGACGTACGCCTGACCGGAGGTGGTGGCGCGGGAGACCACCCAGGAGGCGGAACGGCCCGTGAAGGTCCAGGTCAGGCTCGCGCCCTTGGACCCGCTGGAGTAGGACTTGCCGCCGAGGTAGCTCGTGGAGGAGCGGGCGGTCCAGCTGCCGGACCTGACGGCCGAGGTCTCCTGCAGGATCACCGGGGTGAAGGAGGACGAGACCGTGCGCGAGTTGCCCGCGTAGTCGGAGGCCCGCATCGACCAGGTGGTCGCGGCGCCGGGCCTGGCCGTACGGCTGGAGGCGGTGACGGTCGGGCCGAAGGTCGCGGCGGTGGGCGACAGCAGCTGCACGGAACGCAGGGCCTTGTCGTCGGTGGCCTTCCAGCCGAGGGTGACCGGGACGGCGGTGGTGCTGACGGCGCCGGTGCGCAGGGAGAGCTTCGGGGCGGTGGTGAAGGCCGGGACCGTCGTGTCCGCCACGACGGTCAGCGCGGCGGTCGTCGCCGTCCTGCCGGACTGGTGCACCGCCCGTACGGCGACGGTGTGGACGCCCGGGGCCAGGGTGGTACTGGCCGAGGCGGCCGTACCGGCCGCGGTCGCGGCCACCTTGCCGTCGGCCAGCAGCTCGAACCTCGAGATCAGCGAACCCGGGGTGCTCGCCGTCCAGTTCACGGTGACAGCGCCCCGGGTGTAGTAGGTCGAGCCCGACAGGCTCGCGCCGCCGGCGACCGAGGTGACCTTCAGGCCCTGCACCGGGCCGGCCGCCAGGGTGCGCACGGTCGGCAGCTGGTCGTAGAGGAGCCCGCCGGGGCACTCCGTGTTGAAGCCGTCGCGGTGGCCGGAGATCCGGTCGAAGGTGTAGAGGCTGCCCGTGGTGAAGCTCTTGCCGAAGAGGTTCTTCTGGGTGGCGCCCGCGGTGAGCTGGACGGTTCCCGCCGGGTCCGCGCCGTACTGGCCGAGCTTCCAGGCCGCGAGGCGGGCGATCGAGGTGAGCGCGGCGCCGGTGGCGGTCGTCGTGGTGTGGTCGCCGATCACGGCGACGGCCGCGGACTCGCGGTTCCAGCCGTAGGTGTGGGCGCCGAACACCGGCAGGTCGACGCCGCCCTTGCGGCCCTCGTAGAGGGTGCCGCACTTGTCGACGAGGAAGTTGTAGCCGAGGTCCTTCCAGCCGCTGACCTGCACGTGATACGCGTAGATGCTGCGGATGATCGACGGCGTCTGGTCGCAGGTGTAGTCGTTGGTGCCGTCCGTGTGGTGGACGAAGACCGCCTTGACGTCCTTGTTGTACTCCGGCGCCTCGGGGCTGATCGACTCGTCGGCGCCCCAGTCGGTGCGCGACCGGATCGGCGGCTCGGGCGCGGTGGACGGCGGCGCGGTCGGCGTCGGCGCGGCGGTCGGCGTCGGGCTCGTCGTCGGGGACGCGGGGCTCGTCGAGGCCGTCTCGGTGGCCGCGGGCGTGGTGTCCGTCGACGAGGCGGAGACGGTGTCGGTGGGCTCGGCGGTGACCGTGTCGGCCGGCGAGGCCGAGGCCGTGTCGGTGGGCTCGGCGGGCGGGTCGGAGGGCTCGGCGGACCCGGACGCGGAGTCCGTCGCACCGGGGCTCGGGTCCATGACGAACCCGGCGGACTCGGTGGTCCTCGTCTCGGCGGCGGTCACCACGCCCGGGTCGACCAGGTTGACCTCCAGCCCCTTGGGCAGGGCGGCGGTGGTGCCGTCCCGGTGGGCGACCTGCACCTGGACGCCGTCGGACGGGCCGACCCAGACCGGCTCGGACGCGCCGCGCACCTTCGGGCCCGGCTTGTCCAGCGGGTCGACGTCCAGCTCCAGGTCGTGCCAGGCGCTCCACTCGCCGGTCGCGACGCTGCGGGTCCGCACCTGCGCGGTGCCGGCGAGCCGCCTGGCGCCGCCGGTCCAGGTGACACCGAGCAGCGAGAACTGCTCGGTGTCCGTGCGCGGCAGTTCCCGGCGGCCGGACGAGGTCCCCGTCAGCGTGAGGTCGTAGACCTTCACCGGCCGCTTGGGCCGGGCCTCCTGACCGGCGGGCGGCCGGGCCACGGCGTAGGTCACCACGCCGCCGCTGCCCAGGACCACCGCCCCGAGCGTCAGCCAGGCCCTTCTTCGCATGCTCAGCGGTCTGTACGCGCGCGTCCCACCCCTGCGGCGACGTCTGCTCACGACGGAATCCCCACCCCTGAAAGTCATCTGTAAGTCATCAACAACGGTCATGGGCCACCTGACATTCAGGCGGCCCATGTAAAGCAAGCGCTCACCGGCTGGAAAACGTCACACCCGTACGGATCCTGATGATGTGGATCACTCGTCGGTGGAGGGCTGGGGGGCCGACTGGGCGTCGGCAAAAGGGGGCGCGGGCCGGGCGTAGCGTAGGGCGTATGACGAAGTACGGATCCTTTCCCGGTACGCGTCCCCGGCGGCTGCGTACCACCCCCGTGATGCGGCGCATGGTCGCGGAGACCCGGCTGCACCCGGCCGACTTCATCCTGCCCGCGTTCGTGCGGGAGGGCGTGAACGAGCCGGTGCCGATCCAGGCCATGCCCGGTGTCGTGCAGCACACGCGCGACAGCCTGAAGAAGGCCGCGCTGGAGGCCGTACAGGCCGGGATCTCCGGGATCATGCTCTTCGGCGTGCCGGAGGAGTCCAAGAAGGACGCGCTGGGCACGCCCGGGACCGACCCGGACGGGATCCTCCAGGTCGCCATCCGCGACGTGCGGGCCGAGGTCGGGGACGACCTGCTCGTCATGTCCGACCTGTGCCTGGACGAGACGACCGACCACGGGCACTGCGGCGTGCTGGACGACGAAGGGCGCGTCGACAACGACGCCACCCTGGAGCGGTACGCCGAGATGGCGCAGGTCCAGGCCGACGCGGGTGCCCATGTCGTGGGACCCAGCGGGATGATGGACGGTCAGATCGGGGTCATCCGCGATGCCCTCGACCAGATCGGCCGGGAGGACGTCTCGATCCTCGCCTACACCGCCAAGTACTCGTCGGCTTTCTACGGCCCGTTCCGGGAGGCGGTCGGCTCGTCCCTGAAGGGCGACCGCAAGACCTACCAGCAGGACCCGGCGAACCTCCGCGAGTCGCTGCGCGAGCTGGCGCTGGACCTGGAGGAGGGCGCCGACATGGTCATGGTGAAGCCGGCCGGCCCCTATCTCGACATCCTGGCCCGGGTCGCCGACGCCGTGGACGTGCCGGTCGCCGCCTACCAGATCTCCGGCGAGTACTCCATGGTCGAGGCCGCCGCCGAGAAGGGCTGGGTCGACCGCGACCGGGCGATCCTCGAGACGCTGACCGGCATCAAGCGGGCCGGAGCGCGGAACATCCTCACCTACTGGGCCACCGAAGTGGCCCAGAAGCTGCGGTAGTTCGCCCGTTCTCACCAGGACAGCGCGTCGTCCATGTCCTGCTGCCAGTACGTCACCGTCAGGGAGCTGTCGTAGTAGACGCCCTTGGCGGGCAGCGGCGGCGTCGCGGAGGCGCCGCCGTCGCTGTTCGGGGTGTAGCCCTGGAAGGCGACCGTCAGCTTCCTGGCCGTCTGGCCGCCGTCGCCGCTTCCGTCGGCGGCGGACAGCAGCACGCCCGCGTAGCCGGACTCGCCGGGCGCGAGGGTCGTCACGGCCTGCGGCTGGGTCTCCTTGGCGGCCTGCGGAACCCACTGCATCTCGTCGAAGCGCAGGACCGGGTTGTAGGTCAGGTCGCAGGTCCTGCTGCCGGTGTTGGTCACCGTGAGCAGCATGTGGTTGAGCGGGCGGGGGACCGTCTGTGCGGTGACCCTGGTGTTGGAGCCGTTGCACAGGACGCGGCTGTCGGAGGAGTCGTCGGCGGCCTTGTCGCCCGTGCCGCCGCCGGTGCCGGCTCCCGTGCCGCCGCCCGTCGTGCCGCCCTCCTTGCCGCCTGCCTTGCCGCCCGTCGTGCCGGATGAGCCGGCCGAGCCCGTCGTGTCCTTCGCCGGGGCCGTGCCGGTGCTCTTGTCCGTGCCGGGCTTGGGCTGTGCCGCCGTGGCCGTCGACGACGCCGGGTGCGAGGCGCCCTCGTCCTTCACGCCCGTCCCGTCCTCGCATGCCGTGAGTGCGAGGGCGGCCAGGGCGGTGAGGGCGAGCAGGTGGCTGGTGCGGCGGATACGCATCGTGAAGTCCTCTTCCGGAAAGCCGCGTTGAAGCGGCGTGCTTGGATGGCCAAAGCTTGTGCGGGGATCCGTCCCGGCCGCCACGGCCGGCGGACGATCAGGGACGCTGGAATGCCCGCAACGGGTCTGACCTGGGGAAACGGACCATCCCTGGAACGCCGGGATGGGACATGGGGAGTGGAGGAACGGTGTCTGCGACCGAGTTCGCCGAGCTGCTGCGAGAGTTGAAGGAGCGGTCAGGGCTGAGCTACGGGATGCTCGCGAAACGGCTCCACATGAGTACGTCGACGCTGCACCGGTACTGCAACGGGGATGCCGTCCCCACGGACTACGCGCCCGTGGAGCGGCTGGCGCGGCTCTGCAAGGCGTCACCTCAGGAGCTCGTCGAGCTGCACCGGCGCTGGGTGCTGGCGGACGCGGCGCGGGGGAGGAAGGGGAGCACGGCCGAGGCGGACGCCGTCGCGGGCGCCGCCGCGGGCGGGGGCGCGGGCGCGGGCGCGGTCGTCACCGGGGATGCGGTCGCGGAGGCGGAGGTCGCCGAAGCAGCGGTCGCCGAGGCTGCGGTCGCGGAGGCTGCGGTCGCGGAGGCTGCGGTCGCGGATGTCGGGGTCGGGGAAGCCGGGGCCGGGGAAGCGGTTGTCGAGGGCGTGGGGGACGAGCGGGTCCCCCGGACCCGCCGGTCCCTGGTCCTCGCCGGGGTCGGTGTCGTGGCGGCTCTCGGCTCGGTCGCCCTGGCGCTCGCCCTGACCCTGCCGTCCGGCGGGTCCGACGGGTCCGGCGACGGGGCCGGCGTCGGTGCGGCCGGTACGCCGTCCGTGCAGGGACGGGGAACGGGGAGCACGTCCTCGCCGTCCGCGTCCGCGTCGCCTTCCGTGTCCGCGTCGACGTCGGCCCCGGTTTCCGGGTCCGCCTCCCCGTCGTACTCCGCCACCGCCGGTTCCTCGCTCGCGCCGGGCGCGGAGGCAGGCGACCGGCCCCCGCTGACGGTCACCACCCGTCCGTACGCCTGGGAGAGCCCCTGCAGCCAGCGTTATCTGATCGAGCAGGGGCCGGAGCAGGTCGGGCCGCCGCCCGTCGAGCAGGACGCGCCCGCTTGGGTGGCCCGGCACGGGGCCGTGTCGGCGGGGGAGCAGTATCTGGAGCTCACCGTGCAGGGGACCGGGGAGGAGACCGTCGTCGTGGACAGCCTGACGGTACGGACCGTGGGCAAGGCCGCGCCGCTCGCCTGGAACGACTACGCCATGGGCTACCCGGGCGTCGGCTGCGGTGGCGGTGTGCCGACGCGCGCCTTCTCCGTGGCCCTGGACGCGGCGCGGCCGGCGCTGGTGCCCGAGGCGGGGCACAAGAACTTCCCGTTCAAGGTGAGCGAGTCGGACCCGGAGGTCTACTACGTCACCGCCGACGCCTCCGCGTACGACGTGCGCTGGTACCTGGAGCTGTCCTGGTCCAGCGGCGCACGGCACGGCAAGCTGACGATCGACGACAGGGGGAGGCCGTTCCGCACGAGTGGCGAGAACGGGCGCCCCGACTACGAGTTTCCGCTCGGCGGCTCCGCGTGGGAGCGGGCGGGAGCCTCTCCCGCGCCGTAGGGGCTCGATGCGGTCAGGGGCCGGAACCCGTCAGGCTGTCTGCCGTTGCCGGGCTGTCTGCACCTGCCAGGGTGTCGTCCCTGTCAGGGTGCCGGTCCCTGTCAGGGTGCCCGTCCCCGTCAGGGTGCTGGAGCTCGACGGCCCCTCGTCGCGCAGGCCCTCGCCGTCGTGGCACGCGGTGAGGGTGAGCGCCGCGGCGGCGGTCAGCGCGACGGCGAGCAGACGGACGCGGCGGCGAGTCGGGGGAGTGGGGCGTGTGGGCATGGGGCCAGCCTGAGTCGTGCGGCCTCCGACCTTCCACATCCGCCGCGCAAGTCGGGACGCCGAACTGGTCCCATGGTGTCTGACCTGCGACGACCTAGCCCTGACGGGACGGGATGTGGGACGCCCGACTGCCCAGGGGAGCCCCTTTGCCCGCAGAGTGCGCAGGGTTCGCAGAGTCCGCCCCGCCCGGTATCGCGCCGGACGCGTTCGAGGTGTACGGGGCGGCGGGCACGAAGGGGTGAAGGCGGGCCGCTGTCCATATGGCAGAAACCCGTGTGTAGGCGGCACCTATCTCCCTAGGGTGCGGGCATGACTGTCGCAGCCGAGTCGCCCAGCGCGCCCGCCCCCGTCCCCGGCCTCGTCCCCGGCCCCGCGTCCGCTCCCGCCGCCGTGCCTGAACTGGCCGCCAGGGTCCGGTCGATCGGCGGCTCGCCCGTGCGGGACATCCTCGCCGTCACCGCCCGCCCCGAGGTGATCAACTTCGCGGGCGGGCTGCCCGCGCCCGAGCTGTTCGACCGCGAGGGCGTTGCCGCCGCGTTCCGGTACGCGCTGGAGGAGGCCCCGGCCCAGGCTCTCCAGTACGCCACGACCGAGGGCGAGCCGAGCCTGCGTGAGCGGCTCGCGGCACGGACGACGGTCCGTGGTCTGCCCACGACCGCCGACGACATCATCGTCACCACGGGTTCCCAGCAGGCCCTGTCCCTGCTGGCGACCGCTCTCCTCGATCCAGGCGACACGGTGCTCGTCGAGGCGCCCTGCTACCTGGCCGCACTTCAGGTCTTCGGTCTGGCCGGAGCGAGGATCGTCGCCGTGCCCGGGGACGAGGACGGTCTGGACCCGGAGGCGCTCGCCGATCTGGTGGTCAGGGAACGGCCGAAGCTCCTCTACACCGTCCCCACCTTCCAGAACCCCACCGGCCGCACCCTCCCCGCCGGGCGCCGTGCCGCGGTCGCCGCCATCGCCGCCCGGCACGGTCTGTGGATCGTCGAGGACGACCCCTACGGCGAACTCCGCTACGACGGTGAGCGCGTCCCCTGGATCGCCGCCCACCCCGACGCCCACGACCGCACGGTCCTGCTCGGATCCTTCTCCAAGGTCATGGCACCCGGCATCCGGCTGGGGTGGTTGCGCGCGCCGGCCGAGCTGCGCCGGGCCTGTGTCGTCGCCAAGCAGGCCGCCGACCTGCACACCCCGACCGTCAACCAGCTCGCCGCGGCACGCTACTTGACCGCCTTCGACCTGGACGCGCACGTGGCCCGGGTCGCCGCCGTGTACCGGGAGCGCCGGGACGCCATGCTCGCGGGCCTCGCGGACGCCCTCCCGGCAGGGTCGGTGTGGACCCGTCCCGAGGGCGGGATGTTCCTGTGGATCCGCCTCCCCGAGTCGTACGACAGCACGGCCCTCCTCCCGCGGGTCGTCGCCCAGGACGTGGCGTACGTCCCCGGGGCCCCCTTCTACGCCGGTGAGCCCGACCGCTCGACCCTGCGCCTGTGCTTCGTGACGCAGACCCCGGAAGAGATCGGGGAGGGGCTGCGCAGGCTGGGGCGGGGGCTCACCGGGTAGCGCGGATCAGGCCCAGCGGAAGGTCCAGGTGGGCTCGCCGACGAGCTGCTGGGCGTAGGCATCCGGGGTGCCCGGGCCCTGGAGGACGTTGTCCGGGCAGAACGCGAAATGCTCGGCGGCGATCCGCTCCGCCTCCGCGAGGGTGCCGGGAGGGGCCGCGACGGATACGGCGAGCACGTCGAAACCGAGGCCGACGACCCGTATGCCGAAGCGGTCCTCCCAGGAGCGCAGGACCGCGCACAGACGCGCGGTGTCGTACTCGTGGCCGGCCGGGCCCGACCAGCCGACGGCCGCCGGGACGTCCGCGCTGCGGCGGGCGGGGACCAGGGCGACATGCGGCGACCTGAACCAGGAAGGCCCCTGCTCCGCAAGGGTGTCGGCGATCCGCGCGGCACGTGCGTCCGGATCCGCCGTGAGGGTGCCGGGCGCGGCGAGGCCGGGCCACTCCTCGCCGTCCGCCGCGCACTCCTCCCAGTACTCCGCGAGGACCTCCTCCGCGTCGTGGTCCCCGGGGTACGACATCTCGGCGGGCATCAACTCCCATTCCGACGGGCCGCCTTGGGAGCCGCCGAGGTCGACCAGGACGGGAACGAGACCGGCCCGGCCCGCCGTCCCGCCCAGGGCCGTCCAGTTGCCCGAGGAGGCGGACTGCTCCGCGTGCCACAGCAACGGCTCGTGCCACACGCCTTCGTCCGTCGTGTCGATCAGCCGGCCCGGCGGGAGCTGGAGGCCGAGGGAGCGGCCGCTGGGATCGGAGGCCAGCTTGGGGAGCGGATTGGGAAGAGTCGCCATGCCGGTGACTGTAGGGGCAGGCACTGACAGCGGCCCGGGTCGGTGGGTCCGGGCCGGTGGGTCCGGTGCGGTGGGTCCGGCGTGGTGGGTCCCGTCCGGTCCGCGACGGGACGCCGGGCGGGTCGGTGCGTGCCGTCCCGGTCCCTGACGGCCGTCAGGCGGAGTGTCTCGCGCGCCGACGGCGCCAGAGGTGCGTCAGCCAGATGCCCAGGCCGACGAACGGGAGGACGACGACGGCCGGGATGACCACCCCCGCGCCTCCGACCATCAGGAAGGTGATCAGGACGTCGACGATCGACAGGTCGTCCGCGCCGCCCAACCGCCCCTCCTCGCCCTGGTGTTCTCATGTCGTCGAGGGAGGGGACGTACGGGTGCGGGGAGTTGGTTCCGGGTCCCGGCCCACCCGGGCCTCGAAGCACTCCCTCCCGCCGTCCGCAGTCGGCGTGTAGCAGGTCCGCACGAGCGTCCCGGGGCGGGTCGCCGTCATGGCGGTGTGCACATAGGTGTCCGCCTCGGCGCGGTCCTCGACCTCGGCTCGGTAGGTGCGGACGCCGCCCACGGCTTCGGACTCGATCCGGTCGCCGATCCGCGCACCCCACATCCGGGTCCAACTGGTCCCGCACTCCCTGCTGTACCGCAGTTGCACCGACGCCCCGGTGGCGGTGACGCGCTCGGCGAGGGTCTCCGGCGCGGTCGCGCACCGCATGTCCATCGGGCTCCCGCCCTCGCAGGCGGTTCCCCGGCAGCGCGGGCCGGTGACGGACGGGGACGCGGCCGGTTGCGCGGCCGGTTGCGGCGCTCCGTGCTGGCCCGGGAGGAGGAAGAGGGTCAACGCGATGGCCCCGAACACCGCGGCGGAGGCCGACGCGAGGACCGCCACGGCCGCCGCCCCCCGGTGGCCGACGGGTGTGGCCCGATCCTCGGCTGTGGCTGTGGCTGTGGCTGTGGCTGCGCCTGCGCCTGCGCCTGCGCCTGTGCCTGGGTCTATGGCTGTGGCCGAGGTCGTGGGCTGGGCGGCCGGAAGGGCGGGAGGCGGGGGAGCCGTTGCGGGGTGGGCCGGCCGGGCGGGCTCCGCCTGCCTGGCGCGGCCGCCCCACTCGGATTCCGCGATCTCCCACAGGGCGAGACACCGACCGACCGGTTCGTCCGCGAGACGGCACAACTCCTCCACCGCGGTGCGCGGCGGCAGAGCCCTGCCGTTCAGATAGCGCTCCCAGGACGACTTGCTGAACGCGGTCCTCGCCGCGAGGCCCGCCATGCTCAGGCCGGTCCGTGCCCTCAACTCCCGCAGCACGGAGGCCAGTCGGTCACCCTCCGGCGACGAGACGGGACGGGTCATCCGCGCAGGGCCTTCCAGGTGAGGGGTCCGACCGTCCCGTCCACGGCCAGCCCGGCCCGCGTCTGGAAGGCCTTGACCGCGCGCTGGGTCAGCGGGCCGAACATCCCGTCGATGCCGCCGGGCGAGATCCCCGCCCGGCGCAGCAGGCACTGTGCCTCGGCGACCTCGGGCCCGGCCGCGCCGTAGCCGAGCTCGGTGTCCCGGGTGCGGCTGATCCCCGCGTACCAGAGGCCGTCGGTCCGCTCGACCCGGCAGGTGTACGCGGGCGCCGACGCCGGGGCCGGAGGAGTGGACACGGTGGGGGGACCAGCCGCCGGTTCGCGGTCACCGTCGTCGAGGCGCATGACCAGGAGGGTCGCCGAGGACAGGGCCAGCACCAGGGCCACCGCCCCCGCCACCAGTGCGACGCGCAGCGACCGCCCGGCAACCGATACCTGTGGTGCGTCCTGTTCCGGGTGCGGGTGCGGGTGCGGGTGTCGGTCCGGGCCCGCAAGGAATTCCGGCCCCGTGGGCACCGGCCCCGTGGGCACCGGCACCGGCACCGGCGCCGGCTCCGGAACGAGTTCCGGCGGGGGTCCTGTCGGTGCGGAGGCGTCGAGGTGCCTGCCGCCGCCCCAGGTGTCGGCGGCGACCTCGTGCAGCGCGAGCAGGCGGACCGGGTCGACGCCCCCGATCCGGGCCAGTGCCTCGACCGCCTCCCGGGGCGGCAGCGATCTGCCCCCCAGATACCGTTCCCACGACTTCTCGCTGTACCCCGTCTTCGCGGCCAGCTGACGCATGCTCAGCCCGCTGTGGTCCTTCAGCCGGCGCAACTGCGTCAGCAACTGCCTTACGCGTGGATCCAGTTCGGTGGACAGCGCCTTCCAGCGCGACATCTTCCCCCCACTTGCGGTCGTGGACCGTGGTCAGCGGCCCCCCGCTCGCTCGCATTCTGCATGAGCATCTCAACAGCCGCCACAGTCGTCCCGCGGGACCGTCCCGGCGGTCGGTGTCCTCGCAGGTCAGTGCCGGTGTCGTCCCACGAGACCGTCACCTCGGCGGCAGCCGTGGCGGTCCCCGGCGCCCGCCCCGCACTCTCGTGTCGTCACCAGCCCGTCGACCGGGCCAGGTGTCGACCCACGACCCGAAAGAGGAACGCATGCGACCGAACGCCTTGGCCAGGACCCTCGTCGGACTCACCGCCGTCGCCGGTCTCGCCGCCGGATCACTGGCGACCGCGGGCACCAGCTTCGCCGCTGCCGCGCCGGCCACGCAGGCGGTGAGCGCTCCCGCCGCCACGCTGTCGACGGAGAACTTCGGCCTCACCACCGCCGAGGCCAAGAACGTCCAGACGTTCCTGGCGGGCGACTGGGACTACACCGGCAAGATCGACGGGCAGCTGGGCACCGAGAGCTGGAAGGCTTTCCAGCGCTGCTTCAAGAAGTACTGGGGCTACACCGACGCCATCGACGGCGACCCCGGCCCCAACACGATCATGGCGCTCCAGCGGCTCCTCAAGGACGACTACGGCTACACCGGCAAGATCGACGGCATCGCCGGGTCGGGTACCCGCGCGGCGTTCAAGCGGTTCGCCGCCTGACGTACCCGGCCATGACAGCGGCCCGCCCTCCCCGGCAACCGGAAACCGTGATCCGGAGCCGTGCGGAGGACGGGCCGCGGTGCGTCGAGCGCCCCCGGGTGCCGCCGGTCGGTCAGAGCTTGTCCGGCGTCCGGATGCCCAGCAGGGCCATGCCCAGGTGGAGGGTGCGGGCCGTGAGGTCCACCAGGAACAGGCGGTTCTCGACGACCTCCGGCGAGTTGTCGGGGGACAGCACGTGGCACTGGTCGTAGAACGTCGTCAGGTGCGAGGCCAGCTGGTACAGGTACGCCGCCAGCTTGTGCGGCTCGTAGGCCGCGGCGACCTCGTGCACCGTCTCGCCGAACTGGTCCAGGTGCAGGCCCAGCGCCCGCTCCGCCGGGGCCAGTTCCAGCTCCGGGTGGGCGGTCGGGCGGGCCTCGCCGGCCTTGCGCAGGATCGACTGGATACGGGCGTACGCGTACTGGAGGTAGACGGACGTGTCGCCGTTCAGCGAGACCATCTGGTCCAGGTCGAACTTGTAGTCCCGTACGGCGGAGGTCGACAGGTCGGCGTACTTGACCGCGCCGACGCCCACGTACCGGCCGTTCTCCACGATCTCCGGCTCGGACAGGCCGACCTTCACGGCCTTCTCCCGGACCACGGTGGTGGCCCGCTCGACCGCCTCGTCGAGCAGGTCGACCAGCTTGACCGTCTCGCCCTCACGGGTCTTGAACGGCTTGCCGTCCTTGCCGAGGACCGTGCCGAACGCCAACTGGTGCGCTTTGACGTCCTCGTTAAGCCAGCCCGCCCTGCGCGCCGTCTCGAAGACCATCTTGAAGTGCAGCGACTGACGGGCGTCCACCACGTACAGCAGCGTGCTCGCCTTGATGTTGAAGACACGGTCACGGATCGCCGACAGGTCGGTCGCCGCGTAGCCGTAGCCGCCGTCCGACTTCTGCACGATCAGCGGGACCGGATTGCCGTCCGGGCCCTTGACGTCGTCGAAGAAGACGCACAGGGCGCCCTCGGAGCGGACCGCGACCCCGGACTCCTCCAGGAGGCGGCAGGTCTCCGCCAGCATGTCGTTGTAACCCGACTCGCCGACGATGTCCTCGTCGCGGATCTCCATGTCCAGCTTCTCGAAGACCGAGAAGAAGTAGATCTTCGACTCGTCGACGAACTTCTGCCAGGTCGCGAGGGTGTGCGGGTCGCCCGCCTGGAGGTCCACCACCCGGCGCCGGGCCCGGGTCTTGAACTCCTCGTCGGCGTCGAACAGCCTGCGCGCGGCCTTGTAGAGGCGGTCGAGGTTCGACATCGCCTCCTCGCCGCTCACCCGGGACTCCTTGTGGTCCAGCTCGTGCGGGTGCTCGTCCAGGTACTGGATGAGCATGCCGAACTGGGTGCCCCAGTCGCCGATGTGGTGCCGGCGGACCACGCTCTCGCCGGTGAACTCCAGGATCTGCACCGTCGCGTCGCCGATGACCGCCGACCGCAGATGACCGACGTGCATCTCCTTCGCCACGTTCGGCTGGGCGTAGTCGATGACCGTCGTGCCCGGCCGGTCGGCGTGCGGCACGCCCAGGCGGTCCGCGTCCGCGTACCGCGCGGCGAGGTTCCGGGTGATCGCGCCGTCGGTGATCGTCACGTTCAGGAAGCCGGGGCCCGAGACCTCGATCTCCCCGATCAGGTCACCCGTGACGACGTGCGACACGACCTGCGTCGCCAGCTCCCGCGGGTTCGCCTTCGCCTTCTTGGCCAGCGCCAGGATGCCGTTGGCCTGGAAGTCGGCCCGGTCGCTTCGTCGCAGCAGCGGGTCCGCGCCGGCGGCCTCCGGCAGGGTGGCCGAGAGGGCGGACGTGAGGTGCTGTTCGACGGAAGCGCTGAGGGACGTGACCGGGGCCATAGGAGTGGGTGCCGTTCTCCTCGTGGGGATGGATAGACGCAGTCAGTATCCCATGGGGGGTAAAGCCGTTTTCCCGGGCGCGGGGCCGTCTGGGACAATGGAACGCACTTCAAACCCGGAAGCCTTCAGAACAAGAGGACGTGCCGATCGTGGCTCTGAGCACCGAGACCACCGACTGGGTCTCCCGTTTCGCGGATGAGGTCATCGAGGAGTCGGAGCGTCGGGCCCCCGGCAAACCTGTGGTCGTCGCGTCCGGACTCTCCCCCTCCGGACCCATCCACCTGGGCAACCTCCGCGAGGTCATGACCCCGCACCTGGTCGCCGACGAGCTGCGCCGCCGCGGACACCAGGTCCGCCACCTGATCTCCTGGGACGACTACGACCGCTACCGCAAGGTGCCGCAGGGCATCGACGGGATCGACGACTCCTGGGCCGAGCACATCGGCAAGCCGCTGACCTCCGTCCCGGCGCCGCGGGGCTCGGCCCACCCGAACTGGGCCGAGCACTTCAAGGCCGCGATGGTCGAGTCGCTGGCCGAGCTCGGCGTGGAGTTCGACGGCATCAGCCAGACCGCGCAGTACACCTCCGGTGTCTACCGCGAGCAGATCCTGCACGCGATCAAGCACCGCGGGGACATCGACGCGATCCTGGAGCAGTACCGCACCAAGAAGGCCCCCGCGAAGAAGCAGCAGAAGCCGCTCGACGAGGCCGAGCTCGAGGCGGCGGAGGGATCGGGCGCGGCGAACGAGGACGACGGCTCGTCCGGCTCGGCCGGCTACTTCCCGTACAAGCCCTACTGCGGCAACTGCGAGAAGGACCTCACCACGGTCACCTCGTACGTCGACGACACCACCGAGCTGTCCTACACCTGCGCCGCCTGCGGATTCGCCGAGACCGTCCGGCTGAACGAGTTCAACCGCGGCAAGCTGGTCTGGAAGGTCGACTGGCCGATGCGCTGGGCGTACGAGGGCGTCGTGTTCGAGCCGAGCGGCGTCGACCACTCGTCGCCCGGGTCCAGCTTCCAGGTCGGCGGCCAGATCGTCGGCATCTTCGGCGGCAAGCAGCCCATCGGGCCCATGTACGCATTCGTCGGCATCAGCGGCATGGCGAAGATGTCGTCCTCGAAGGGCGGTGTCCCCACCGCCGCCGACGCGCTGAAGATCATGGAGCCGCAGCTGCTGCGCTGGCTCTACGCCCGCCGTCGGCCCAACCAGTCCTTCAAGATCGCCTTCGACCAGGAGATCCAGCGGCTCTACGACGAGTGGGACAAGCTGGACGCCAAGGTCGCCGAGGGCTCGGCGCTCCCGGCCGACATCGCCGCGCACTCCCGTGCGGTGGGCACGGCCGCCGGTGAGCTGCCGCGCACCGTCCGGCCGCTGCCGTACCGCACGCTGGCCTCCGTCGCCGACATCACCGCCGGACACCGCGACCAGGCCCTGCGGATCCTCTCCGACCTCGACCCGGAGAACCCGCTCGGCTCCCTCGACGAGGCCCGGCCCCGCTACGACAAGGCCGAGGCATGGATCAACACCCATGTCTCCGCCGACCAGCGCACCATCGTCCGCGCCGAAGCCGACGCCGAGCTGCTGAAGTCCCTCGACGAGGCCTCACAGCGGTCCCTGCGGCTGCTGCTCGACGGACTCGCCGACCACTGGTCGCTGGACGGGCTCACCCACCTCGTCTACGGCGTCCCCAAGGTCCAGGCGGGGTTCTCCGCGGACGCCACCCCCAAGGAACTCCCGCCGGAGATCAAGACCGCGCAGCGGACGTTCTTCGCCCTGCTCTACCACCTGCTGGTGGGGCGCGACACCGGCCCGAGGCTGCCCACCCTGCTGCTGGCCGTGGGCCAGGAGCGGGTGCGGGCCCTGCTCGGGGAGTAGACGGCACTTCCACGACGGAGGGGGCGCCCGGTGCCAACACCGGGCGCCCCTCCGTCGTACACCTGCGCATCAGGCGATGTGGTCCTCCTCCAGTTCCGCCGTGTGGCGGTTCTGGAAGCGCATGACCATGCGCTTGGCCTCGGCGTCCGCGACGGGGACGCCGTAGGTCGCCTCGACGTTGTCGCTGAACTGGCTCGGCGTCGGGTAGCTGCCGTTTATCGACTGCTTGAAGACCTGGTAGTAGGACTCCTCGTCCGGCTCGATCACCGGGGTGCCGCCGCCCTCACCGAGCTCGCGGCTGCGGCCCGGACCCACCGGGATGGGAAACGAACCGGTCTCCTCCGGAGAGGGCTCCTGCGCCGGAGGCTCCTCCTGGTACTGGTCCTGGTACTGCTCGGCCTGCTGCTGCTCCTCGTACCACTGGGCGTACTGCTCCGAGGGGTCGTACGTGGGGTCGTAGCCCCCCTGGTACGCCACCTCGTGCGGCGCCTGGAACCACGGGCTCTGCTCCTCCTCGGGCGCGGGGGCGGGCGCGTAGCCGACCTGCCGGCCCTGCGGTGCCTGCTGGGCCGGCCGGGGTGCGGGAGCGGCCTCGACGGCCCGGACGCCCGCGTCGACCGGGGCGGCCGCCGTCAGCTCCTGCTGGGGCGCGGCCGCCGGTACCGGTGACGGAGGGAGCACGGCCGGCTCGATGCCCGCCGCCGCCAGACCCGCCGGGGCGGTCTCCGCCAGCGGGACGCCGTAACGGGCCAGCCGCAGCGGCATCAGYGACTCCACCGGGGCCTTGCGGCGCCAGGCACGGCCGAAGCGGGAACGCAGCCTCGCCTGGTAGACGAGACGTTCCTGCTCCAGCTTGATCACCTGYTCGTAGGAGCGCAGCTCCCACAGCTTCATCCGGCGCCAGAGCAGGAAGGTGGGCAGCGGGGAGAGCAGCCAGCGCGTGAGGCGCACGCCCTCCATGTGCNCGTCACCGCGCAGTTCGGGAACGTACGCCACCTGTTCGTAGGAGCGCAGCTCCCACAGCTTCATCCGGCGCCAGAGCAGGAAGGTGGGCAGCGGGGAGAGCAGCCAGCGCGTGAGGCGCACGCCCTCCATGTGCTTGTCCGCCGTGATGTCCGCGATCCGCCCGATCGCGTGCCGGGCCGCCTCGACGGACACCACGAACAGGATCGGGATCACCGCGTGCATACCCGTGCCCAGCGGGTCCGGCCAGGCCGCCGCGCCGTTGAAGGCGATCGTCGCCGCCGTCAGCAGCCACGCCGTCTGCCGCAGCAGCGGGAAGGGGATGCGGATCCAGGTCAGCAGCAGATCCAGGGCCAGCAGGACGCAGATTCCCGCGTCGATACCGATCGGGAACACATACGAGAAGTTGCCGAAGCCCTTCTCGAGGGCCAGTTCCCGGACGGCCGCGTACGAACCGGCGAAGCCGATTCCGGCGATGATCACGGCGCCGGTCACGACCACGCCGATGAGAACGCGGTGCGTCCGGGTCAGCTGTATAGTTCCGCCTTCGAACATCTCNAAGTTGCCGAAGCCCTTCTCGAGGGCCAGTTCCCGGACGGCCGCGTACGAACCGGCGAAGCCGATTCCGGCGATGATCACGGCGCCGGTCACGACCACGCCGATGAGAACGCGGTGCGTCCGGGTCAGCTGTATTGGCGCGGACACCCGTACTCCCCTCCCCTTGCGTGTTCTTGCGCGCAACAGGGTGGCACATGTGTGCGGCGCACGTGTTGCCGGTCCGTCAGCTCTTCGCGGAGGCGGATGCCTTCGGGGCCGCCGCGGCCGCCTTGGAGGCCGTCGCCTTCGGGGTCGCCGACGCCGACTTGGAGGGGGTCGCCTTCGGGGCGGAGGAGCCCGACCCGGACGGCGACGGGCTGGTGCCCGAGGTGTCCGAACCGCCGCTGCCACCCTCGCCGTTGGCCGACCGCACGGCACCCACGGCCTCCTTGGCCGCCTTCTCCGCCGACTTCGTCAGGGTCTCCGCGCTCGGCGCCTTGTCGCCCGCCAGACCGGCACCGTTGTAGTCGAGCGTGAGCACCACGTTCTCGACACGCACCACGACGGTCTGCTGCTTGAAGGCGCCCTCCGACTTCTTCAGGTCGTAGCGTACCGAGGTCGCCTCGTCACCCGTAGCGGCCACCGGCGCCGACTTGACGTTCTTCGCGCCCGACACCGCCTGGGCGTCCTTGACCTGCTTCGCGTAGTACGTCTTCGCCTGCGACTCGCCGTCACCGGTCGTCGCGTCCGACTCGAAGCGCAGCAGCGAAACGTTCAGCCAGCGGAACTGCGAGCCCTTCACGCCGTTGTTGGCCAGGCTGGACCAGGAGCAACTGGCGCGGGCCGCGGTGTCGCTGGACGTCCCCTCCTTGCCCTTGGACGCCCCCTTCGGCACCAGCTCCGTCAGCGTCTTCTTCGACACCGCCGCACACGCCTCGGGCAGCGTCTTGTACGCCGCCGCCTGCACGGTCGGCGCGGCGCTCGCCGCCGAGTCGGTGCCGGAACCGGCACCGGCCGACGCGGCGGCGTCCTTCGCGTCGGCGCCCGAGCCGGAGTCCGAGGAGCAGCCCGCGGCGATCAGCATCACCGGGACGGCGACCGCCGCGGCCAGGAGGCGGTTCAGCCCTCCGGCACGCCTCACTCGCTCGGCACGCTGCTCGCGCTGGTCAAACTGGCCGTCTCGCTGGGCTCGTCGCTGCATGGTTCCTTCACTCATGACGCTCGTGGTTCCTGCGGTCGGATCGGGTCCGAGGGGCCACCGTAGTCGGTGAAGAAGCTGTGCGGTTCCGCTTCCAGGGCTTTGCGGGTGGGGTCCGAACCGGGCCGAAGTGCCCTCAGCCGGCCAGTGAGTCGGCGAGCTGCGCGGCCAGTTTCCGGGCCTTGTCCTGCATTTCCTCGCTGTCCGGCACCGTGCCGACGGTCGTCGGCTGCTCCTCGTACTGGATGGTCACCATCACGTTGGACGTGCGGAACGCCACAGTCACCGTGCGCTGCTTGGCCGTCGAACCGGAACTGCTGAGCGCGTCGTCGATGAACGCCTCGTCGCCCAGGTCCTCCAGCAGGCGGGGCTGGAGGTCGGCGGGTGTGGCGGTGGAGGAGGCCGAGGGCGAGGCCGAGGAGGAGGCGTTCGCGGAGGGGGAGGTCGTCGTCGAGGGGGAGATGCTCGGACTCGTGGAAGGGGAGCCGGTCGCCGCGCCGGTGGCGGAGGCGGTGGGTGCGGGAAGGTCGGCCGCGGTCACCCTCTGCGCGAAGAGGGCCTCGGCCTGGTTGTCGTCGCTGACCGCGTTGTCGTACGAGACGACCCGCTCGAAGTCGACGAGGAGATGGTCGGTGGCGTCCGTCGACTCCACCTTCCAACGGCAGCCCACCTTGCGGTCGGTGTCGAACGTCTGGGTCGCCTCACCCGCGTAGGCCGTGTCGCGCTGTGTCTCGTCGGCGAGCTGCTTGATGCCGGGGAGGAGCGAGTCGAGGGTGGACCGGCTCACCACGCCGCAGGCCTCGGGGAGCGTGTCGTACTTGCCGGGCTGCGCGACGGCGGCGGCCGTCCCCGCCTCGCCCGGGTTGGAGTTGTCCGTCGAGCCGCCTTCGTCCGAACCGCCGGTGCAGCCGGCCAGCAGCGCCGCGAGGAGCGCGACGACGCCGGGTACGTATGCCTTCCGCTGCACGGTCGGCTCCTCTCGACAGTTCGGGTGATGTGGATGGCTGCCGGTGTCCCCGCTGGTTATTCGCTTGCCGGACGGGGGCGGCCCCTGGAGACAATGTGTATCGCACGTGGAGCTGTGGATGCCGGTCCGCTGTCCTTTTCGTTGACCTTGGCACCAGTTTTGCGATCTAAGGCTTTTGTATTTATTCCGGGGGAATGAGGACGACATGTCGTACGTGGAGATGCCGGGCGCGAAGGTACCCATCCGTATGTGGGCCGACCCGGCGTCGGTCGAGGAGGGCGCGCTCCAGCAGCTGCGGAACGTGGCGACCCTGCCGTGGATCAAGGGACTGGCGGTCATGCCGGACGTCCACTACGGCAAGGGCGCGACGGTCGGCTCGGTCATCGCGATGCAGGGCGCCGTCTGTCCCGCGGCGGTGGGCGTCGACATCGGCTGCGGAATGTCCGCCGTCCGCACCTCGCTCACGGCGAACGACCTGCCCGGCGATCTCTCGCGGCTCCGTTCGAAGATCGAGCAGGCCATCCCGGTGGGCCGGGGGATGCACGACACCGCGGTCGACCCGCAGCGCTTCCACGGGCCGACGGCCACCGGCGGGTGGAACGACTTCTGGGCGCGGTTCGACGGCGTCGCGGAGGCGGTGAAGTTCCGCGAGGAACGGGCCGTGAAGCAGATGGGGACCCTCGGTGGCGGCAACCACTTCGTGGAAGTCTGCACCGATACGACCGGCTCCGTCTGGCTGATGCTGCACTCCGGTTCCCGGAACATCGGCAAGGAACTCGCCGAGTTCCACATCGGGGTGGCGCAGAAGCTCCCGCACAACCAGGGCCTGGTCGACCGCGATCTCGCCGTCTTCGTCGCGGACACCCCGCAGATGGCGGCCTACCGCAACGACCTGTTCTGGGCCCAGGAGTACGCGAAGTACAACCGCACGCTCATGATGGCGCTCCTGAAGGACGTGATCCGCAAGGAGTTCAAGAAGGCGAAGCCGGTCTTCGAGCAGGAGATCAGCGCGCACCACAACTACGTCGCCGAGGAGCGCTACGACGGGATGGACCTGCTGGTGACCCGCAAGGGCGCGATCCGGGCCGGTTCCGGCGAGTACGGCATCATCCCCGGTTCGATGGGCACCGGTTCGTACATCGTGAAGGGCCTCGGCAACGAGAAGGCCTTCAACTCGGCCTCGCACGGCGCGGGCCGGCGCATGAGCCGCAACGCGGCCAAGCGCCGATTCTCGACGCGCGACCTGGAGGAGCAGACGCAGGGCGTGGAGTGCCGCAAGGACTCCGGCGTCGTGGACGAGATCCCGGCCGCCTACAAGCCGATCGAGCAGGTCATCGATCAGCAGCGCGACCTGGTCGAGGTCGTGGCGAAGCTGAAGCAGGTCGTGTGCGTGAAGGGCTGACACCGCGGGACCGCGGCTGACGCCTGCCGGTGAGGGGCCCGGGCCGGTTTCGGCCCGGGCCCCTCACGCGTCTCTCTCAGCCGAGCCGCTTCTCCAGCAGGGTCACCGCGTACGGGCTTCCCGTTCCGCCCTCCTTGGCGCGCTGTTCGCCGACGACCGTGTAGCCCGCGGACTCGTAGTACGCGCGCAGGCGGGGGTTGGTGGAGAGACAGTCGAGGCGGGCGTACGGGCGGCCGGCCGCGGTGATGCGGGACTCGGCCTGGGCCAGCATCCTGCGGCCCGTCCCCGCCGGGGCGGTGTGCGGGGTCGTCATCAGGCGGTGGATGTAGCCGGCCTCGGGCGGGCGGGGGCCCCAGGCGGCCGGATCGTCCCACCAGAGCTCGAAGGCGCCCACGACCGCGCCGTCCGCGTACGTCAGCCAGACCTCGCCCTCGCGCATGCGGTCGACGAAGTGGGCCGCGCTCTTCTCGCCGGGCTGCCACTGCTCGATGCCCCGGGCCAGCTGCCACAGCGCCGCCGTGTCGCGCAGGCGGACCAGGACGGGGGCGTCGAGCGGCTCCGCCCTGCGGTGGGTCAACTCCGGCCAGGAGGTGGGGGCCGGTTCCAGGAGGCGGGCGCGGAGGGTCGCCGACAGGGCCTCCACGTCCATGCCGAGAGCCTGCGTCACATACGCCTCCACCGAGCCGTAACGGGCCCGCAGCGCCTCCAGGAACAGACGCATCACCGACTCGGGGGCCCGGCCGAAGGACGGCCACACCGGGGAGCGGCCGTCGTTCCTCGCGCGCCAGTCGGCGAGCAGGGCCGGGGTCGCCAGTTCCGTCAGGGTGAAGTCCTCGACGATCACCTCGTCCGGGACGCCCAGCAGGCCCAGGACCAGCGCTGCCAGCTGGCCGGTACGGTCCTTGCCCGAAGCGCAGTGGAAGACCAGCCCCTCCCGCGCCTCGGCCACCAGCTCCAGAGCCGCCGCGATCTCCTTCGTGCCGTCCTCCGCCACCTCCATGAAGCGGGCGGAGAGGTACGGACCCGGGTCCACGTCGGGGGTCAACGCGGCCTGGTCGTAGGGGCGGTGCTCGATGCTGAGGTTGCGGTACGTGAAGGAGTCGTCCTGCGGTACCCGGCCCCGCGCCTCGATCTCCCAGGGATGGCGCAGGTCGATCACCGTGCCGACGCCGAGGGCGAGGAAGCGGTCCCAGTCCGGGGTGTCCGGTCGCAGTTTGCCGAGCGAGTCCGCGCGGAACAGGCGGCCCGCGCGTACCCGGTGGCCGTTGCCGGTCGGATATCCGCCCAGGTCACGGAAGTTGTGCAGCGTCTCGAACGGTATGTGTCTGTCCACATGGAAACCCTATGGCGCGGCGGCCGTCACTTCGCGTGGCGTACCGCGTAGATCATCACGAACGCCACGATGTGGATGCCGAAGAGGAAGTAGGCCAGGAAGACCCACATGTGGCGCTCGTTCTTCGTCTCCTGGACCAGGCGGCGCTGCTCCAGTGACCGCTGTTCCGGCGAGAGCGGTGCCGGTGAGAGGGCGTCCCGTGCGTCCGGTTCCCGTGTGTCCGGGTCCCGGCCCGCGGTCCCCGGCTCCTCGGCCGTCGCCTCCTCCTCGGCCGTCACAGCTCCCGGTGGACCTTCGTGTTGGACGCCTGGGCGCGGGGACGCAGGACGAGGAGGTCGACGTTGACGTGGCTGGGACGGGTGACCGCCCAGGCGATCGTCTCGGCCACGTCGGAGGCGGTGAGGGGTTCGGCGACGCCCTCGTAGACCTTGGCGGCCCGGTCCGCGTCGCCGCCGAAGCGGGTGAGGGCGAACTCGTCGGTCCTGACCATGCCGGGGGCGATCTCGATGACGCGGACCGGCAGGCCGACGATCTCCAGGCGGAGGGTCTCGGCGAGGACGTGGGCACCGTGCTTGGCGGCGACATAGCCGCCGCCGCCCTCGTACGTCCCGTGACCGGCGGTCGAGGACACCACGACGACCGTTCCGTCCCCGCTCGCCACCAGCTTGGGGAGCAGTGCCTGGGTGACGTTGAGGGTGCCGAGGACATTCGTCTCGTACATCGTGCGCCAGTCGGCGGGGTCGCCGGTGGCGACGGGGTCGGCGCCGAGCGCGCCGCCCGCGTTGTTGACGAGGACGCCGATCGTCTTGAAGGCGCCGGCGAACTCGTCGACCGCCCCGCGGTCGGTGACGTCCAGCGGGTAGGCCGTGGCGGAGCCGCCCGTCCGGGTGATCTCCTCGGCCAGCGCCTCTATGCGGTCCTTGCGCCGGGCGGTCAGCACGACCCGGTAGCCGGCCGCGGCGAGCTGCCGGGCGGTGGCGGCGCCGATTCCGCTGCTCGCACCGGTGACGACGGCGATGCGGGAGGCGGCGGACGGTGCGGCGGTGGCCATGGGCTGCTCCTCGTACAAGGGGGGTGTTCGTTCATACGACCGGCTGCCGCCCAGGGTATCGGGGTCAGCCGCCGTTCCTCGGGGCCCACATGATCACGGCCATCCCGGCGAGGCAGACCAGGGCACCGGCCACGTCCCAGCGGTCGGGGCGGTAGCCGTCGGCGACCGCGCCCCAGAGCAGCGAGCCGGCCACGAAGACGCCGCCGTACGCGGCGAGGATCCGGCCGAAGTGGGCGTCGGGCTGGAGGGTGGCGACGAACCCGTACGCGCCGAGGGCGAGGACACCGCCGGCCGCCCACAGCCAGCCCCGGTGCTCGCGTACGCCCTGCCAGACCAGCCAGGCCCCGCCGATCTCCAAGAGCGCGGCGACGACGAACAGGGCGGCGGACCGGAGGACGAACATGTGGGCAGCTTGGCACGACCGGGTGCTGTCACCTGTTGGAGGGCGCCTGCCGGGCGCCGGGCGTGGGATACATCCCCTTCGTACCCGGCGCTTCGTACCCGGGCGGTTTCCGATCGAGGAATCGAGGAGTGGTGGCATGCGCTGGATGCGAGGTCTCGCGGTGTGGGCTGCGGTGCTGGCGGCGGGGGCGGCGGCCGCGCCCGCGCGGGCGGCCGGGACGGCCGGGGAGGCGACCGAGGCGGACCTGTCGTACCACGGCTCCGCCGTCATGCGCGGCGGCCGGGTCGACATCGGGCTGACCCCGAGCAACCACGGTCCGGCGGACGTCTCCGACTCGACCGTGCGGCTGCGCTGGTCGGTGCCGTTGGCGGCCGGGGCGCAGCGGCTGCCGGCCGGTTGCGCGCGGACGGGCCGGCAGGAGGTGGTGTGCCGGACGGGGGCGCTGGCCGCGGACGGACCGGGTGAGCGGATCGCGTTGCGGGTGTGGCTGAGGGGGCGGCCGACGGAGGTGACGATGGCCGTCGACACGCTGTGGGGAGGCGGGGCGGTGGACCGCAACCGGTCCAACGACCGGCAGCAGGTGCTGGTCCTGGACACCGGGGACGCCTACTTCTTCTGACGGTCGGGGGAGCGGAGCGTCGTACGATCTGCGGACGGCGCTGACGGCGGTGCCGACGAAGGGGTGCGATGTCCGGGAACGTGCGCTCGCGGCTGCTGGACGAGCTGTCCGTCGTGTCGCGTCGGTACGTGGCCGCGTACGCGCTGTTCAACCAGGCTCTCGCCGACCGTCTCGGGCTGCATCCCACGGACCTTCAGTGTCTGAACCTGCTGATGCTGGAACGGGAGCCGGTGACGACGGGCCGGGTCGCCGAGCTGACGGGGCTGACCACCGGGTCGGCGACGCGGCTGGTGGACCGGCTGGAGAAGGCGGGTTACGTCGTCCGGGAGCGGGACGCGGCCGACCGGCGGCGGGTCCTCGTGGTGACGGTGCCGGAGCGGATCGCGGAGTTCACACGGATGTGGGAGCGGCTGGGCGGCGACTGGATGCCGCTCTTCGAGGATCTGGAGGACGGCGAACTCGCGGTGATCGTGCGGCACATGCGGCGCACGGTGGAGTTCGGCGCGGTGCAGGTCGCACGGTTGCGGGAAGGCCGGGTCTAGGGCGGGATGCAGGAGACGGACATACGGCCGTCCGCGGCGGCGGCCGAGGGAGTGCGGGCGGCGGACGCCCGCCCGGCGGGTGCGCTGCCGCGGCACTGGCCGCTGTTGCTGCTGGGCGCGGCGGTGGTGCCCGGGGTGCTGCTGGTGCTCGTCGGGCGGTCGCTGGACGAGCCGGCGGTGCAGGCGTGGCGGACGGTGTGCCTGGCCGTGACCGTGCAGGCGCTGCCGTTCCTGCTGCTGGGCACGGCCCTGTCGGGGGCGATCAACGCGTTCGTGCCGGCCCGGGTCTTCAGCCGGCTGCTGCCGAGGCGGGCCGCGCTGGCGGTGCCGGTCGCGGGGATGGCGGGTGTGGTGCTGCCGGGGTGCGAGTGCGCGTCGGTGCCGGTGGCGAACAGTCTGATCGGGCGGGGGGTCACCCCGGCCGCCGCGTTCGCGTTCCTGCTGTCGGCGCCCGCCGTGAACCCGGTGGTGCTGACGGCCACGGCCGTCGCCTTCCCGGGCAGTCCGGAGTTGGTGCTGGCCCGGCTGCTCGCCTCGCTGGTCACCGCTGCCGCGATGGGCTGGCTGTGGCTCTGGCTGGGGCGCGAGGAGTGGTTGAAGCGCTCCGTCGTCCGGCACACCGGGCACGTTCCGGGGCGCAGCCGGTTCACGGAGTTCCGGCGTGGTTTCCAGCACGACTTCCTGCACGCGGGGGGTTTCCTGGTGGTGGGGGCGATGGCGGCCGCGACCTTCAACGTGGCGGTGCCGCGCACGCTGCTCGACACCTTCGCGGGTTCGCCGTGGCTGTCGGTGCTGTTCCTGGCGGCGCTGGCGATCCTGCTGGCGGTGTGCAGCGAGGCGGACGCGTTCGTGGCGGCGTCGCTGAGCGGGTTCTCGCCGGTCGCGCGGCTGGCGTTCATGGTCGTGGGGCCGATGGTCGACCTGAAGCTGATCGCGCTCCAGGCGGGCACGTTCGGGCGGGCCTTCGCGGTGCGGTTCTCGGCGGCCACGGCGGTGGTGGCCGTGGTGTGCAGCGCGCTGATCGGAGGGGTGCTGCTGTGAGGCGTTTCGTGCAGGTGGGGCTGCTGGTACTGGGTGGGCTGGGGTTGCTGCACACCTCGCTGTTCACGGACGAGTACCTGCGGTACGTCAAGGAGGGGATGCGGCCGCTGCTGATCGCCTCCGGGGTGCTGCTGCTGGTGCTGGGAGTGGCGGAGGCGTGGGCCGCCCCGGTGACGCAGGCGTGGGCCGCGCCGCCGGAGGAGGAGGCCGACGGGCAGGGGGACGGCGGCCAGGGGCTCGGTGGCTCGGGGCGTGGCGGCCACGGGTACGGAGAGTCGGGGCATGGCGGGGAGGGGGACGGCGGCCATGAGCACGGTGGGTCGGGGCACGGGCATGTGGGCCCCGCGCCCGAGGGGCACAGGGACGGGCACGGGGACGGGCACGGGGACGGGCACGGGGACGGGCACGGGCACGATCACTCCCGTGTTCCGCGGGTCGCCTGGCTGCTGTTCCTGCCCGTGCTGAGCCTGCTTTTCTACGCGCCTCCCGCGCTCGGCTCCTACACGGCCTCGCGGGAGCCGGCGAAGGCCGTCGCCGTCCAGGACGACGCCTTCGATCCGCTGCCCGCGACCTCCCCGCTGCCGATCACGCTCACCGACTTCACCCAGCGGGTGCAGCAGGACCGGTCGCGGGCCGTCAGGGGCCGCCTGGTCGTGATGACCGGCTTCGTCACCCCGGCCCCGGGGACGCGGGACGGCTGGTACCTGACCCGGATCATGGTCAGTTGCTGCGCCGCGGACGCGTCGTCCGTGAAGGTGCTGGTCCGGGGGATCGCGGCGCCGAAGGCCGACACCTGGGTGAACGTCACCGGGATCTGGCAGGGCAGCGGCACGCTGGGCACGTCGTCGGCGGAGGTCGCGTTGAACGCGGGGGGGGTGCGGAAGGTGCGCAAGCCGTCGAACGCGTACATGGACGCGGTGCCCCTCACCTCCTGAACGGCATGGCAGTGCACGGCAGGGCACGGCACCGGGCGGCGCCGCTCAGACGTCGGCGCCGTCCGCGTCGTAGCGTCGGCGGGCCGCCTGGACCTCGTCGAAGTGGTTCTCGGCCCAGTCCTTCACGGCCGTCAGCAGCAGGGCGAGGTTGCTGCCGAGCGGCGTCAGCTCGTAGTCGACGCGGACCGGGACGGACGGGGTCACCGTGCGGGTCAGGATGCCGTCGCGCTCCAGGGTGCGCAGGGTCTGGGTGAGCATCTTGGGGCTCACCCCGGCGATCCTGCGGGCCAGGTCGCTGTAGCGCTGGGGGCCGGGGGCGAGGGCCGAGACGACCAGGCTGACCCACTTGTCGCTGAGGCGGTCCAGGAGCTGGTTGGTCGGGCAGCTGCGGAGGAAGGCGTCGTACTCGCTGCGGGCCTGCTCGCGCCGCTGGGCGGCGGTCGTGGTGGCCATGGTGACTCTCCTCGTGGTGACGTAGGCACCTTCAGGTAACTACTTCCCCCTGGATAGTAACTCTTCCTAGGGTTGTGACAACAAGAGGGACGCGGGCGGTACACGCAAGTACCCGCCAATCCAAGGGAGTTGTCATGCGTGCAGCAGTGGTGCGGACGTTCGGCGGGCCCGAGGCCGTCGAGCTCGTGGACGCGGAACTGCCGGAGCCGGCCGCCCGGCAGGTGCGGATCAAGGTGGCGGCGGCCGCGCTGAACCCGGTGGACGCCGGGGTGCGCTCCGGGGTCTTCGGCGGCGCGGGCAAGCAGGTCGGACTCGGCTGGGACGTCGCCGGGACCGTGGACGCGGTGGGAGTGGCCGCCGCGTGGAACGTGGGGGAGGAGGTCGTGGCGCTCGACTACGGGATGGTCGAGCCGCTCGGTACCCACGCGGAGTACGTCGTCGTCGACGCGGACGCGGTGGCGCTCGCGCCGGCTTCCGTGGACGCGGTGCACGCGGCGACGCTGCCGCTGAACGCGCTGACCGCCGCGCAGGCGCTGGATCTGCTGGCCCTGTCGCCGGGGGATTCGCTGCTGGTCACGGGCGGTGCGGGAGCGGTCGGCGGCTATGCCCTCCAGCTGGCCGCACGGCGCGGGGTGACGGTCGTCGCGCTGGCGCGGGCGCAGGACGAGGAGTTCGTCCGGTCCCTGGGGGCCACGCGTTTCCCGGGCGGCGAGGGGAGTTTCGACGCGGTGCTGGACGCGGCGGTGCTGGGCGCCGAGGCGCTGGCCCTGGTGCGGGACGGGGGCGCGTACGTGGGCGTGATTCCGCAGGCCCAGCCCGCGTCGGAGCGGGGGGTGCGGACCGACGCCGTCGAGGTGAGCGCGGACGGGGCCCGGCTGGCGGAGCTGGTGCGGGCGGTGGACGCGGGCGAGCTGACCCTCCGGGTGGCCGAGACGTTCGCCCTGGAGGACGCCGTGAAGGCACACGCCCGGCTGGCGGAGGGCGGGGTGCGGGGTCGACTGGTGCTGGTGCCCTAGCGGGCGGCCGAGCCGCGACCCCGGGCCGGTGGGTGGGGCGGGCAACGGTGGGTGTGTGTGGCGGGCGAAATCGCGTGGGTGGTGGGACGTGGTGGGGGGGTTGGGGGGCGGGGGGGGGTGTACTTGCGCCCGGCCGCGGAGCTCGACCCCGGCCCGGTGGTCCTGGCCTCCTGTCAACCCCGGCCCGGTGGTCCTGGCCTCCTGCACGACCCCGAGCCGAGCCGCGTGCGGCTCGGCTCGGGGTCGCTCAGGGGCCGCGGTGTCTGGCGTACGCGGCAGGGGGGACGCCGACCGTCGTGGTGAAGTCGCGGACGAGATGGGCCTGGTCCGCGTAGCCCAGGTCCGCGGCCAGGGCTGCCCAGTCCACCGTCTTCTCGGCCTCCGCCCGCTCCAGGGCCTCGTGGATGCGGTAGCGCAGGATCACCCACTTGGGGCCCACCCCGACGTACGCGGCGAACAGACGCTGGAGCAGGCGTACCGACAGTCCCTCGTCGCTCGCGAGGTCCGCCACCCTGCGGATCGCGCGGTCGGTGCGGACGCGGTCGACGAGGTGCATCGCGAGCTCGGCCTGGGGGTCCGGGCGGGGGACGCGGGCCGCCAGGAGGTGTGCGTCGAGGGCCGCCACCCGGGCCTCCTCGTCTGCGGGGTCCAGCACCGGGGCCGGGTCGGTGCCGGTGAGGTGGACGCGGCGGCCCGTCCAGTGGGAGACCGGGTGCTCGGGGGCGAACGGGCGGAAGCCGCCCGGCCGGAACTTGACGCCGCACACCCGCCCCCGGCCCTCCAGTTTCTGGCTGAAGAGGCCCTGTTGGACGCCGGCGATCTCGACGAAGGGCTCGCGCCCCTCGAACCGCTGGAAGACGAGGTGGACGGCGGGGTGCGGGACCACGTGGGAGACGTACGGCTCGGCCAGGTCCCAGTCGATCAGCCAGTAGTGCTCGACGTAGGGGCGCAGGGGCGGGGCCGGCTCGGGGCGGCGGAAGCGCACGCGTGCGAGGAAGTCCGCCGCGTCGACGATGCCTCGGGTGTCACGGCGTGGGGTGGCCATGTCCGGATCGTAGGACGGCCCACTGACAGCGCCACCGACAGCGGATCGACGGCGGTATCGGCGGCGCCACCGACTGCCGTACCCGCAGCGCCACCGACGGCGGATCCACGGCGGTGGCGACGGTGCCCGCGGCAGCCGTACCGACGGCGCCGGCGGCAGCCGCACCCGCAGCGCCATGAACGGCGGTACGGACTGCGGTACGGACCGCGCCCCCGGCACTCGCGCCGGGCGGCGGAATACAGGAGACGGAGGAGGTGTTTGGCCGGTATAGTTTAACGGTCAACAACTTTGGAGGTTGAGCGACCATGCAGTTCGGGATCTTCAGCGTCGGCGATGTCACGCCGGACCCCACCACGGGCCGTACGCCGACCGAGCGCGAGCGGATCAAGGCCATGGTCGCCATCGCGCAGAAGGCCGAGGAGGTCGGCCTCGACGTCTTCGCCACCGGTGAGCACCACAACCCGCCGTTCGTCCCCTCGTCGCCGACGACGATGCTCGGCTACATAGCCGCGCGGACGGAGAAGCTGGTCCTCTCCACCTCCACCACCCTCATCACCACCAACGACCCGGTGAAGATCGCCGAGGACTTCGCGATGCTCCAGCATCTGGCCGACGGGCGCGTCGACCTCATGATGGGGCGCGGGAACACCGGCCCGGTCTACCCCTGGTTCGGCCAGGACATCCGGCAGGGCATCAACCTCGCCATCGAGAACTACGCCCTGCTGCGCCGGCTGTGGCGCGAGGACGTCGTCGACTGGGAGGGCAAGTTCCGCACGGCCCTCCAGGGCTTCACCTCTACGCCCCGCCCGCTGGACGACGTGCCGCCGTTCGTCTGGCACGGCTCCATCCGCTCGCCCGAGATCGCCGAGCAGGCCGCGTTCTACGGCGACGGCTTCTTCCACAACAACATCTTCTGGCCGGCCGACCACACCAGGCAGATGGTCGAGCTGTACCGCGAGCGGTACGCGCACTACGGACACGGCACGCCCGAGCAGGCCATCGTGGGACTCGGCGGGCAGGTGTTCATGCGGAAGAACTCGCAGGACGCGGTGCGCGAGTTCCGGCCGTACTTCGACAACGCGCCGGTCTACGGTCACGGGCCGTCGCTGGAGGACTTCACCGACCAGACCCCGCTGACCGTCGGTACGCCGGAGCAGGTCATCGAGAAGACGCTCAAGTTCCGCGAGTACGCCGGCGACTACCAGCGCCAGCTGTTCCTGCTGGACCACGCGGGGCTGCCGCTGAAGACCGTGCTCGAGCAGCTCGACCTGCTCGGCGAGGAGGTCGTGCCGGTGCTGCGCAAGGAGTTCGCCGTCGGACGGCCGGCCGAGGTGCCGGACGCGCCGACCCACGAGTCGCTGCTCAAGGCCGCCCAGGCCGCCCGGACCACCCAGGAAGGGGTGAACGTCGCATGAGGCTCGTCGTCGTCTCGGCGGGGCTGAGCGTCCCGTCGTCGACCCGGCTGCTGGCCGACCGGCTGGCGGCCGCGACCGCCGGGCGCACCCCTGCGGAGGTGGACGTGGACGTGGAGGTCGTGGAGCTGCGCGACCTCGCCGTCGAGATCGCCCACAACTTCACCAACGGCTTCCCCGGACGGAAGCTGGCGGCCGCGCTGGCCGCGGTGACGGCGGCGGACGGGCTGATCGTCGTCACCCCGGTGTTCTCCGCGTCGTACAGCGGCCTGTTCAAGTCGTTCTTCGACGTGGTCGACCCCGACGCGCTGGCGGGCAAGCCGGTGCTGATCGCCGCCACGGGCGGCTCCGCGCGGCACTCGCTGGTGCTCGAGCACGCCCTGCGGCCGCTGTTCTCGTACCTGCGCGCCGTGGTCGTCCCGACCGCCGTCTACGCCGCCTCGGAGGACTGGGGCGCGGAGGGCCTGCCCGAGCGGATCGAGCGGGCGGCGGCCGAGCTGTCGACCCTGATGACGGGCCTGTCCGCTGCGTCCGCCGCGTCCACGCCGTCCGGACCGACGAAGGCCGAGAAGGGCGAGAAGGGCGAGTTCACGGTGGTCCCCTTCGCCGAGCAGTTGGCGGCCCTGGCCGCCCGGTAACGGCCGACCACGGATCCCCCGAGCGCCGGACGGCGAACCCAGCCCCGTCCGGCGCTGCCTTCCGAGCCCCTTGCGTCGTGGCGCCGTCCTCCTGAGTGCCGGGCGGGATATCCAGCCCGTCCGGCGATTGAGGACGAGGCCGTTCGGGCCGATGCGGGGGTCCGGGGGCGGCAGCCCCCGGGTACGCACACCCGGCCGGACGGTGAGAGCCCAGTAAGAAGGGTGATCGCAGGACCCTCCCCACCGCCCAACCGCCGGAGGCCTTGGCAGACTGGCCTGGTGTCTCCCACCGTGCTGCTCGCCGAAGACGACCGTGCCATCCGCAACGCGCTGGAACGCGCCCTGGTCCTGGAGGGCTACCGGGTGACCGCGGTCGCCGACGGCGTCGAGGCGCTGGCGCACGCCCACAAGAACCCGCCGGACGTGCTCGTCCTCGACGTGATGATGCCCGGCATCGACGGGCTCCAGGTCTGCCGGGTGCTGCGCGCCGAGGGCGACCGCACGCCCATCCTGATGCTGACCGCGCTGGTCGAGACCGCCGACCGGATCGCCGGTCTGGACGCCGGCGCCGACGACTACGTCGTGAAGCCCTTCGACGTCGAGGAGGTCTTCGCCCGGCTGCGGGCGCTGCTGCGCCGCACCAACCCCGACGCCGCCCCCGAGGCCGCCGTGCCGTTGCCCGAAGCCCCGAAGCGGGGCACGGAGCGGCAGGTGGAGGCGGCCGGCCTGCGGATGGACCCGCAGGCGCGGCGCGCGTGGCGGGGCGGGCGCGAGCTGGAGCTGACCCGGACCGAGTTCGAGCTGCTGGAACTGCTGGCGCGCAACGCCGGGATCGTCCTGGACCACTCCACGATCTACGACCGTATCTGGGGCTACGACTTCGGTCCCGGCTCCAAGAACCTCGCCGTCTACGTCGGCTATCTGCGCCGAAAGCTCGACCAGCCCGGTGCCCCGCAGCTGATCCACACCGTGCGCGGGGTGGGGTACGTCCTTCGGGAAGACTGAGGGACGAGGGCCGGCGCTCGAGACGAGGGACGAGGTCCAGCGAGGGCGATGACGAGGGCGAGGGCGAGCGTGAGGCGAGGGTGACAGTGAGACGAGGACGCGAGTGAGTCGTCTGCGTCGGTCGCTGTCCCGGCCGCGGCCGAAGCTGGTGTCGCTGCGGACCACCTTCGCGGTGTCCTTCGCGGCCGTGACGGCCGCGGTCACCGTGCTCGTCGGTGTCCTGTCGTACTCGGCGGCCGCCCGGCTGGTCCGGGTGGACCAGGAATCGGTGTTCGACGAGGTCGTGCAGGACCTGCGGGACGAGGTGCGCGACCACCGGATGGCGCCGGAGGACTTCTCCTCGTCCGCGCCGGGACACGACATCGTGCGGCCGGCCCGTACGGACGTACAGGTGCTGCGCGCGGACGGCTCGGTCGTGGACAGCGGCAGCCCCGGGCTGCCCGTCCGGCCCGCCGACCGCACGATCGCGGCGGCCGCGGCGGCCGGGCGGATCGCCGAGCACAAGGACGTCGACGTCGGCAGCGACGTCTACCGCATCGCGACCGTCTCCCTGGGCGGTGGCCGGGGCGCGGTGCAGGTGGCGCAGGAGTTCAGCGACACCGAGGACCTGCTGCGGGCCCTCCAGCAGCGCACGCTGATCCTGATGATCGCGGTGGTGACGGCCGCGGGGCTGTTCGGCTGGTGGCTGGCCCGGCGCATCACCCACCGACTGGTGATCCTCACGACCGCCGCCGAGGACGTCGCCCGCACCCGCCGGCTCGGCGTGCAGGTGCCGGTCACCGGCCACGACGAGGTGGGCCGGCTGGGCCGCGCCTTCGACCGGATGCTCGGCAGGCTCGCCCAGTCGGAGGAGGACCAGCGGCGGCTGGTCCAGGACGCGGGCCACGAACTGCGTACGCCGCTGACCTCACTGCGTACGAACATCTCGCTGCTGCGCCGCATCGACGAGCTGCCGCCGGACACCCGTGACGAACTGGTGGCGGATCTGACCCAGGAGGCCCGGGAACTGACCGACCTGGTCAACGAGCTCGTCGACCTCGCGGCCGGCCAGTCCGACACCGAGCCGCCGCGGCGGCTGGACCTCGCCGACATCGCGGAGGAGGTCGCGGGCCTCGCCCGGCGCCGTACCGGGCGGCCGGTCCTGATGCGGACGAGCGGTGACACCACCCTCTACGGGCGGCCGGCCATGCTCCAGCGGGCCGTGTCCAACCTCGTGGAGAACGCGACCAAGTTCGACCGCGAGGGCGGGGCTCCCGTCGAGATCGCCGTCAGCGGACCGTCCCGGCCGGGGGTCGTCCGCGTCGAGGTCCTCGACCGCGGCCCCGGCATCGCCGAGGCCGATCTGACCCGCGTCTTCGACCGCTTCTACCGCGCCGCCGACGCCCGCTCCCTGCCGGGCTCGGGGCTGGGCCTGTCGATCGTGCGCGAGGTGGCGCTGGCGCACGGGGGCGGGCCCTTCGCCTTCCGGCGGGCGGGGGGCGGCTCGGTGATCGGGTTCACGGTGGGTGGCGGGCAGCCGGACGGGCCGGGCGAGGACGTCCGCTGAGAGCCGCTCAAGGCCATGGGCGCCCCGAGGTCGGGGGTAGCCGGTAGCCCCAGGCCATGGGCACCCCGAATCCATGGGGCAGTCCCAGGCCATGGCACCCCGAATCCACGGGGCAGCCCCAGGCCACGGGGCAGCCCCAGGCCATGGGCACCCCGAATCCACAGGGGCTCCGAAGCCATGCGCAGTCCGAAGCCATGGGGGGCTCCGAGGGCATGGGCAGTCCGGGCGCGCGTCGGCCGGGCCTCGCGGCGGCGGGGCCCGGCCGGGGGTGCGGTGGGAAGGCTTACGGAGCCTCGATGTCGTGCTCCTGCGTCGTCGAGTTCGCGTCGGCGGGCCGCTTGATCTTGAAAGAGTCGGCCTTGTACGAGCTGGCAGTGCCGCAGTTCACGGTGACCGAGGCCGTGTTCCCGGCCTTGGCGATCTTCGTGAACTTGATCGAGTACTCGCCCGTGTCATCGACGTCCGTCTTGTCGGTCCGGCTTTCCGCGTTCGTCGTGATCGTCACCTTGTTCGGGCTGGTTCCGTTGGGGCAGTCCTCGACGGAACCCGTGACCGTGACCACTGGACTGTTCGGATTGGCTCCGGCCTGGGTCGCCGCCGCGAGCGATATCGCGGCGGTCAGGGGGAGCACCGCCGCGGCGGCGATGATTGCGAGACGATTACGCATAACTTCTCCTAGCTTGTCGGCTCAGGCTGCGAATGGCCCCGAGGGCTAGTGCCTGTTCGCTGTTCCGACGGACGCGGTGAAGTGGTCCTATCCCAAGATCGGCGCTCGATCGCCGCAGGTCAAGGGTGTTAAATGCCCACGCCGCACGGGGTAGGACTACCCACGGCACCCCTCGCGGCGGAGCTCGCGGCACCCCTCACGGCGAGGCTCGCGAAGGGCTCTATTCCAGGCTGGTGAGACCGTGTTCCACGGCGATCCGGGTCAGATCGGGGCGGCGTCGGGAGCCCGTTTTCTCGCCGATTCGGTCGAGGTGCGAATGGACGGTGTGTTTGCTGATGCCCAATTCGACGGCGATTTCGTGGTCCGTTGAACCATTCGCGAGCAGGCGCAGGATTTCCTGCTCCCGGTCCGTGAAACGAGGGGAAAGTCCCACCAGACGGCTGGCGGGTGCGGAGACATAGCTACGGCCCGATCCCACGGTCCGGATCGCCCTCAGTACCTCGTGCGCCTCCGCCTGCCGGCTCAGATAGCCGCTCGCTCCCGCCCGGATCACCTGGACCGCGTCGATCTGCGGAGAGGACGACATGACGAGGACGGCATGTCCTCGCCCGTGCAGCTTCGTCACGGCCGCGGTGAGTCTCGGGGCGGGCTGCTGGAGGTCCATCAGGACGACCTGCGCGCCGCGCAGGGTGCCGTCCGCGCTCTCGATCGACGGTGCGGCCGCGACCAGGTGGAGGTCGGGAGCGGCGCTGATCAGGTTCGAGATGCCGTGCCGGAAGACGGGGCAGTCCCCGATGACCGCGATCCGCACGCGGTCGGCGCAACCGCTCACGGGCACCTCCGCTGCTCGATGGACATGGCACGACAGACACGCCCCGTCCCAGCGTCCGCGGGACGGGCGACTTCTGCGCGGTGGACTAGACCCTTCGGGGGAACCGTGCGCCGTGATCCGCAGGGGGTGAGGCAAGGGAGGGGGAGGGGGAGGGGGCCGGGGGGGGGTGAGGCAGGTCATATGCGGCGGATTGAGTTCCGTACGGGGGCGAATTCCGTACCCCCGTACGACGGGCGGTGTCCGAATGCGAGGATGAGGCGCCATGACTGCTGGGCGGTGTACTCGCACGTTACGGGCCGCGCTGTTCGCGGCTGTCTGCGTGCTGCTCGCCGCCCTGGGCCACGTGATGATGTCCGGGGTCGAGGTGCCCGCGTGGGCGCTGGCCGCGGGCGTGGCCGTCACCGGGATCGCGGGCTGGAGCCTGGCGGGCCGGGAGCGCGGGCTGCCGCTGATCGTGACGGTCGTGGTCGCCGCCCAGACGGCCCTGCACTCGGCGTTCTCGCTGGCCGTGCCGGGGTCCGGTGCCGCGGCGTCCGAAGGCATGGGCGCCATGGGTATGGGCTCGATGCACATGGACTCCATGGACATGAGCATGGGCATGGGCATGGCTATGGGGCATATGGATCATGTGAGCCACATCGGCCACATGAGTCACATCGGCCACATGAGTCACATCGGCCACATGAGTCACCTGGGCGAGGGCATCTCACAGGGCGGTTCCTCCTCGTTCGGCATGCTCGCCGCCCACCTTCTCGCCGCGCTGCTGTGCGGGCTGTGGCTGGCGCACGGCGAGAAGGCCGCGTTCCGGATTCTGCGGGCGGTGGCCGGACGGCTGGCCGCGCCGCTGCGCCTGCTGCTCGCCGTGCCCGTCACCCCGGTACGGCCACGGATCCGGTTCCGCCGCCGCCGGTCGGCACGAGCACCCCGGCTGCTCCTTCTCACCCACGCGATCACCACACGGGGTCCGCCCCTGGGGACCGCTGCCGCCGCCTGACATCAGACCTCTGACCTCTGACCTCTGACCTCTGACATCTGACGACCGACATCTGACGACCGACATCTGACGACCGACATCCGACGTCGGGGCATCCGCCGTGCGACGTCTCATCGGACTTCTGACGTCTCATCGGACGTCGCATCGGACGTCTGACTTCTGACTTGTGACGTCAGCCTTCTGATGTCCGATGTCTGACGACGGGCCGGCAGCAGGAGACCCGGGGCTGCCCCTGTGCGCCCCGGGCCACGGCCGTACGCCCGTGCAGACGGGCGTGGGGCCGTCTCACCCTCATGCCCTCGTGGATGATCCGAGAAGGACACCAGGTGATCACGTCTGCCGTGAAGGCACCCCAGGCACCCCACACCTCCCATCTGTCACAGGCCGCACTCGACGAGTCGATCACCGCGTGGGCGCTCGCCGCCCGGGCCGGTGACGCGGACGCGGTCGAGCGCTTCGTACGCGCTCTGCACCGCGACGTCCTGCGCTATGTCTCCCACCTGTGCGCCGATCCCCAGGCGGTCGACGACCTCGCCCAGGACACCTTCCTGCGCGCCCTCGGCAGCCTGCACCGGTTCGAGGGCCGTTCCTCGGCCCGTTCCTGGCTGCTGTCCATCGCCCGCCGGGCGGTGATCGACAGCTACCGGTACGCGTCCACCCGGCCCCGGCTGTCCGACGTACCGGACTGGCAGCTCGCCGCCGAGCGCGCCCAGCCCCGCGACCTGCCGGGCTTCGACGACGGCGTCGTCCTGCTGGACCTGCTGGCCTCGCTGCCGGCCGAGCGGCGGGAGGCGTTCGTCCTCACACAGCTGGCCGGCCTGCCCTACGCGGAGGCGGCGGAGGCGAGCGGCTGCCCGGTGGGCACCGTGCGGTCGCGCGTGGCGCGGGCTCGGGCGACCCTGGCGGACCTGCTGGAGGAGGAGCCGGCGGACGAACGGGCCACTCTCGTGGCCTGACCCGCACGGTCCATGCGGTCCGCACGGTCCGCACGGTCCATGCGGTCCATCCGACCCGTACGACCGTGTCGGCTCCGACGCGACCCGGGGCGGGTCACCGTTCTCCGCCGGAGGCGGTGGCCCGCACCCACCCCCCGTCCCCGCACCCGGCCCCGCACCATGGATCAATGTTGTGCACTTTCTTGACGGCGGTTATTTGAAGGCCTAACTTCACGGTGTCCTTCCCCCGCTCAAGGGAGACCGCGATGCCCTCGTCCTCCGTCGCATCACCTTCACCGTCCGCCTCCCCTTCCCCCTCCCCGTCCACGGCCGCCGAACGAACCCGGCAGCTGCGCGTGGTCGCCGCTTCCGGACTGCTCGGCACCGCCGTGGAGTTCTACGACTTCCTGGTCTACGGAACCGTCGCCGCGCTCGTCTTCGGCGAACTGTTCTTCCCCGGCGCGGATCCCGCCGTCGGCACCATCGCCGCGTTCGGCACCTTCGCCGCCGGTTATGTCGCCCGCCCGCTCGGCGGCATTCTCTTCGGGCACTTCGGCGACCGGCTCGGCCGCAAGTCGATGCTCCTGCTCACCATGGGCCTGATGGGCGGCGCGAGTTTCCTCGTCGGACTGCTGCCCACGTACGACACGATCGGCGTGTGGGCGCCGGTGCTGCTGATCACCCTGCGGGTCGTGCAGGGCCTCGCCATCGGCGGTGAGTGGGGCGGTGCCACGCTCATGGTCGTCGAGCACGCGGGCGAGCGGCGGCGCGGACTGTGGTCCAGCTTCACGCAGATGGGGGCCCCGCTCGGCTCCCTGCTCTCCACCGCAGTCGTCGCGCTCGTCGTCACCCTCCCCAAGGACGAGTTCGCGGCCTGGGGCTGGCGGGTGCCGTTCCTGCTGAGCGTGGTGCTGCTCGGCGTCGGGCTCTTCGTCCGCCTCAAGGTCGTCGAGAGCCCGCTGTTCGCCGAGGTGAAGAAGGACCGCGCCGAGTCGCGGCTGCCCATCCTCGACGTGCTGCGGCGGCCGCGCCCGGTCCTGCTGGCCTGCTGCGTCGGCATCGGCGCCTTCACCGCCCAGTCGCTGCTCACCAGCTACCTGATCGCGTACGCCACCGGCATCGGCTACGCCCGCCCGCAGGTGCTCACCGCGCTCACGGTGTCCGCCGCCGTCGCCCTCGTCGTGCTGCCCTGCGCCTCCGCGCTCTCCGACCGGGTCGGCCGCCGTCCGGTGGTCCTCGTCGGAGCGCTCGCCTCGGCGGCGCTGGCGTTCCCCGTCCTCGCGCTGGTCGACTCCGGGTCGCCCGGGCTGCTGATCCTCGCCGTCGTCCTCGGGCACGGCATCGCCCAGTCCACGATGTACGGCCCGCTGGGCGCCCTGCTCACCGAGATGTTCGGTACCCGGGTCCGCTACACCGGCGCCTCCCTCGGCTACCAGGGCGCCACCCTCATCGGCGCCGGTTTCTCCCCGATGATCGCCGGCAGCCTGGTGGCGGGGAGCGGCGACAGCACCCCCGTCTCCCTGCTGCTCTGCGGCGGTGCCGCGATCACCGCGGTGACGGTCCTCTTCGTGCGCGAGACCAGTCGGACCTCCCTCTCCGACGCCGCTGACCCCGCCGAAGGCTCCGACGCCCCCCACACGCAGGAGATCTCCGCATGACGCCCCCCTCCCGCACCACCATCCCCTCCGGCACCCCCACCCGTATCCCCGCCCCCTCCCGCACGCCGGTCCCCACCCGGTCCCGTACGCGCACCGCCTGGGCGGCTGCCGTCCTGCTCGCCGTCGCCGCCCTTCCGGCCTCGACGGCGGCGGCCGCGCCGGACACGAGCCATGTCGAGGGCCGACTCCCCTCCGGCGCGACGTACATGATGGACGTGCCCGCCGCCTGGAACGGAACCGTGCTGCTCTTCAGCCACGGTTACACGTCCGGTCCCGCCAACCCCGCGCAGGACGCCCCGGACGACGCCACGAAGACCCTCCTCATCGAGAAGGGCTACGCGCTCGTCGGCTCCTCGTACGCCACGACGGGCTGGGCGGTGACGGACGCGGTGCCCGACCAGCTCGCCGCGCTCGCCGCCTTCACCGACCGCTTCGGTGCGGCCGGGCGGACGATCGCCTGGGGACGGTCGTACGGCGGGCTCGTCACCACGGCCATCGCCGAACGCCATCCGGACCGCATCGACGGCTCCGTCGCGCTGTGCGGCCTGGTCCAGGGCGGTGTCGCCAACTGGAACAACACCCTCGACCCGGCCTTCGCCGTCAAGACCCTCCTCGCGCCAGGCTCCGACGTCCCGCTGGTGGACCTCGCGGACCAGACGGCCGCCACCGAGGCGGCGAACACCCTGACGGCAGCGGTCGACTCGGCGCAGACGACGGCCGCGGGCCGGGCCCGGATCGCCCTCGCCGCCGCGCTGCACAACATCCCGGTCTGGAACCAGCCGACACAGCCCCGGCCCGCCGCGACCGACTGGGACGCGCAGCAGGCCAACCAGTACGACGCCGTCAAGGGGCTGCTGAAGATCGCCGCCTTCAACCGGCGGCAGGAGGCCGAGGTCCGGGCCGGCGGCAACATGTCCTGGAACACCGGCGTCGACTACGCGAAGCTGCTCGGCCGGTCCTCCGTCCGCAAGGAGGTCACCGAGCTGTACCGGAAGGCCGGGCTGTCCCTGACGGCCGACCTGGCCGCCCTGAACCGGGCCCCGCGCATCGCCGCCGACCCGGCCGCGGCGGCATGGATGAGCGGCACCAGCTCCTTCACCGGGGAGCTCACCAAGCCGCAGCTCTCGGTCCACACCGTCGGTGACGCTCTCGTCCCGGTCCAGACCGAGAGCGCCCTGCGCCGGGCCGTGACCGCCGCCGGGTCCTCGGCCCTGCTGCGGCAGGCGTACGTCGACAACGCGGGCCACTGCACCTTCAGCCCCGCCGAGCAGCTCGCCGCCCTGCACACCCTGGAGGACCGCCTCTCCACCGGGCACTGGCGGGGAACCGACCCGGCCTCCCTCAACTCCCGTGCCGTGGCGGCCGATCCGACGACCCCCACCCGCTACGTCCCCTACCGCCCCACGCCCTACCTGCGCCCGTACGACCTCGCCCACCCGGCCGACCGCCGATAGCCCCCACGACCGTCCGCCGCACCCCCCGGCGGGCGGTCGTACCCTTTCCCCCGTGGAGGACGACGACATCCCGGACACCATGCCGCAGGACATCCCGCACGACGTGCCACACGACGTGCCGGACCCCTCGGAAGGCGGTGCCCCGCAGCTGCGCCCGCAGTCCCTCATGCTCGCCTTCTTCGGCAACCACGTGCTGGAAGAGGGCGACCTGTGCGTCTACTCGGGCAGCATCATCGACGTGCTCGGCCGGGTCGGCGTCGGTGAACAGGCCGTCCGGTCCACGCTGACCCGCATGGTCAGCCGGGGCCTGCTGCGGCGGCAGCGGGAGGGCCGCAAGATGTACTTCGGCCTCACCGAGCAGGCGACCCGCGTACTGCGGGACGGCCGCACCCGCATCTGGCGCGAGGGCGCGGTCAACGACGACTGGGACGGCGACTGGACGCTGCTCGGCTTCTCGCTCCCCGAGTCCCGCCAGCGCGAGCGCCACGACCTGCGCTCACGGCTCGCCTGGTCCGGGTTCGGCGCGCTGTACAGCGGGCTGTGGATCGCGCCGGGGAAGGTCGACGTCGCCTCCGTCGTCGCCGAACTCGGCCTCACCGCCCACGTCAAGATCTTCCACGCCTCCGCCGACGAGGCCACCGACATCGGCCTCATGATCCGCGACACCTGGGACCTGGAGAGCGTCGCCGCTCGCTATGTCTCCTTCGACAAGCGCTGGACGGCGCACCTGAACGCGGGACCGGGCGAGGACCCGATCGGCACCCGCCTGCGCCTGGTCAGCGAATGGCTCTGGACGATCCGCACGGACCCCCGGCTCCCGTCCCGCCACCTCCCCCCGGACTGGCCGGCCCGCCCCGCCCAGGACACCTTCCGCCAGGTCGCCCGACAAACCGAAACCCCGGCCCACCAGGAGGCCCACCACCTCCTGCAGACGACCCCTCTGCGCTGATCGGCCGTTCCGCCGTTCCGCCGTTCTCCTGTTCCATCGGCCCCCGCCCGTAGGTCAGTTGGTCTTGCGGGCCACTCCGCCGTAGATGCCGATCGGTGGGGCGTCGTGCTTCGGGGGCTCTTCGGGGCGCCAGTCCGGGACCGGGACCAGGCCCGGGTCGAGGAGCGTGAAGTCGCCGAAGAGGTCCAGGACGCGGGCGTGGGGGCGCAGGTTCAGGGAGGCGCTGGCCTTGTTGTAGACGGAGGCCGCGTTCTCGCGCCGGTCCTCGTGGACGTCGCCCGTGGCGTGCGACAGGACGAGGTAGGAACCGGTGGGCAGCGCGTCGCGGAGCGTCGCGACGACGGCGTCCGGGTCGTCCGCGTCGGCGAGGAAGTGGACGACGGCCACCAGCAGCAGCGCCACGGGCTCGTCGAAGTCGATGATCCGGCGGACGTCGGGGTGATCGAGGACGGCGCGGGGGTCCCGCAGGTCGGCCAGGACGACCGAGGTGTGGGCTTCGGTGCCGGAGTCGGCGTCGGCGTCGGCCATCAGCGCCATCGAGTGGGTGCTGACGATCGGATCGTTGTCGACGTACGCGACCCGGGTCCCGGGGGCTATGGAGTGCGCGATCTGGTGCACGTTGGGCTCGGTGGGCAGGCCGGTACCGATGTCGAGGATCTGCCGGACACCGCCCTCCGCGACGACGTGCCGGACGGCGCGGTGCATGAAGTGCCGGTTGGCGCGGACCCCGTCCCGCACCTCCGGTGCCACCTTGATGAACTGCTCGGCGGCGTCCCGGTCGACCTCGTAGTTGTCCTTCCCGCCGAGGAAGTAGTCGTACATCCGGGCGGGATGGGGCTTGCTCGTGTCTATCTTCAAGAAGGGGCTGCCGGTGCCGCCGCTACCGGCGTCGCTGCTGCCGCTGAGGGGAGAGGTCATGCTGCCTGGCTCCGTCCTGGACTCGCGTCCCACCACCGGATGAACCGCCGTGAGTGACTTGTCGGATCATCATTCACCATGCGGGGTCGCTCGAAGACCAGCCCCGTCCCCGTGGCGGTCGACACGCTCCGTGAACCCGAACGACCGGACGCACAACGGGAGTTCCCGCCACGAGGGCGGGCCGCCGACCGCCGGTCGGCGCCACCTCTCTGACGGCCGCGGCCCTGTGCGGGTGAGGTTGCCGGCCTTCCTGCCGTCGGCATTCGGCGGCAGCCATCCTGCAGGTGAGCGGTCGGCCCGCCGAGGCGCCGGCACCGTCGCGCCAGGAGGGCGTGCCCGCATGGAGCACCGACCGTGAGGCGCCGCCGTCCGACGGGTACGGCTGTATGCGGCCGTGGCCACGACGGCCGGCCCGGAGCGGGCGACCGACGACGAGAGGCGACGAGCGATGAGCGATGCGGTACATCGAGCCGGGGCGACCACGGGTCCCCGGATCGGGTCACACCGCATCCGACCGCGTCGCATCGGGCCGGATCCGTCCGGCCGCGACGACACCGCCGCCTTCGCCACCGCGGGCGTCCGGATGGCCGGACCGCGGGCAGATCGCGAAACCCGTCGGCCTGCACCTCGCCTCCCGGGACACCCGTCCGGAGCGCGGCCGCGGCCGCGGCGCGGAGCCCACGGCCTGCCCGGCTCTCCCCGCCTCCCCCCACACGTGAGGAAAAAGATCATGCAGACCGTTCCCGCCGTCCCCACCGTCACCCTGAACAACGGCGTCGAGATGCCCGTCCTCGGCTTCGGCGTCTACCAGATTCCGCCCGAGCAGACCGAGCAGGCCGTCGGTGACGCCCTCGCCGCCGGCTACCGCGCGCTCGACACCGCGGCCGCCTACGGCAACGAGGAGGCCGTCGGCCGCGCGATCAGGAGCAGTGGCGTACCGCGCGAGGAACTGTTCGTCACCACCAAGCTGTGGATCTCCGACGCGGGCGAGGACCGGGCCGGGCGCGCCTTCGACACCTCGTTGCGCAAGCTCGGCCTCGACCACCTCGACCTGTACCTGATCCACCAGCCCTACGGCGACGTCTACGGCTCCTGGCGGGCCATGGAGCGCCTGCACACCGAGGGTCTCGCCCGGGCCATCGGCGTCTCGAACTTCCACGCCGACCGGCTGGTGGACCTGATCGACCACAACGAGGTCACGCCCGCGGTCAACCAGATCGAGACCCACCCCTTCCACCAGCGGGCCGCCGACCAGGCGATCATGCGCGAGCGCGGGGTCCAGATCGAGTCGTGGGGCCCCTTCGCCGAGGGCCGCAACCACCTCTTCACCCACCCGGTACTCAGCGAGATCGCCACCGCGCACGGCAAGTCCGTGGCGCAGGTCGTGCTGCGCTGGCTCATCCAGCGCGAGGTCGTCGTGATCCCGAAGTCGGTCCGCGCCGAGCGCATGGCGGAGAACATCGACGTCTTCGACTTCCGGCTCACCGACGACCAGATGGCCGCCGTCGCCGCCCTGGACACCGGGGAGTCCCTGTTCTTCGACCACCGCGACCCGGTCATGGTGAGCCGCCTCGGCAATGTCACCCTCGACGCATGACGCATGACGCATGACGCATGACGCATGACGCATGACGCATGACGCATGACGCCGTCGACGCACGCGCCGCGCCCACTGAAAAGGGCGAGGTCCGAGGACCTCGCCCGCCACCGTCACGACCTCAGCTCACGGCCACACCAAGCAGTACGGCTGATGCCCCGCCTCGTGCAGGCGGTGGCTGAAGTCCTGCCACTCGTGCAGCAGCTGGTACACGTTGAACGCGTCCCGGGGACCGCCCCGGTCTGGGACCGTCGACCAGATGAAGGCCGCCGCGCCGACCGCTTCCTCACCTATGTCCCGCAGCGGATCCACGACCGTCATGGGGAGCTTCACCACGGCGTAGTCGGGATGGAGGACGACCAGTTCCAGCGGGGGCACCTTGCTGAGGGGGACGCCTTCGATGCCGGTCAGCACCATCGCGGCCATCGTCTCCGGCTTGATCTTGGTGAACATGCCGTTCATGCCGAGCTCGTCGCCGCCGAGTTCCTCGGGGCGCATCGAGATCGGGACGCGGGCCGCGGTCGCGCCGTCGGGCGCGCCGAAGTACTTGTACGTCACCCCCACCCGACCACCATTCCTGCTCCCCGCCCGGAGGGGATCGATCCGCTGGTCGACTCGCCGCTCGACCTGCTCGAACCGCTCGACCCGGTCCAGCCGCTCGATCTGGTCGATTCGGTCGATTCGGTCGATGTCGATCTGATCGATCCGGTCGGTCCGCTCGGGCTCACTCGGTACACCTTGTGCCTGCGTCTGACGTGCTTCGTTGGCTTCCTCCGCGTCGCGCCGGTGCCTTCCTCGCCGGGCACGTCGAGGACCCAGGTCGTCAGTCCCCTCGCCCAGTCCACCACCGCGATGCATATCTCCACCCGACTGCTTTTCTAGGACGCGTGGCCCCCGCCGCGCAACCCGATCATCGTGTCAGTGACCTCCCCCACGGCCGCCCGCCGAAACGTGCGTTGAAACACCTGTCCGCAGGATCTTCGCAGCCACTGGACACACGGTCGGTGTGAGCTACGTCTATCAGGCCCGTTCCGACTCAGTTTCGCAGATGGTGAAGCGGATGACGGCCCCGCCGGCCCCCGACGGCCGCTGGCCTACCCTGGGAGGTCACTGACAACCGGATTCCAGCAAGTCGGAGAAGGTCGGAGAAGTCGCAGGTCATGAGCGAACTGCCCTATTCATACGATGCGCCTGTATCGCAGGCGCTGTTCGACCGTGCGTCCGCCGTCACGCCGGGGGGTGTGAACTCGCCGGTGCGCGCGTTCCGCGCCGTGGGCGGCACGCCCCGGTTCATGGTGTCCGGCACCGGCCCGTACCTGACGGACGCCGACGGCCGGGAGTACGTCGACCTCGTCTGTTCCTGGGGGCCCATGATCCTCGGGCACGCGCACCCCGAGGTGATCGCCGCCGTGCAGGAGGCGGTCTCGCGCGGTACCTCCTTCGGTACGCCCGGTGAGGGCGAGGTCGCGCTCGCCGAGGAGATGGTCGCCCGCATCGGGCCCCTGGAGGAGGTGCGGCTCGTCTCCAGCGGCACCGAGGCCACCATGTCGGCGATCCGGCTGGCCCGCGGGTTCACCCGGCGCACCAAGGTGATCAAGTTCGCCGGCTGCTACCACGGGCACGTCGACTCGCTCCTCGCGGCGGCCGGCTCCGGGGTCGCGACCTTCGCGCTTCCCGACACCCCCGGCGTCACCGGCGCGCAGGCCGGCGACACCATCGTCCTGCCGTACAACGACCTCGAGGCCGTGCAGGAGGCCTTCCACCGGCACCCCGGCGAGATCGCCTGTGTGATCACCGAGGCCTCGCCGGGCAACATGGGGGTCGTGCCGCCGCTTCCCGGCTTCAACCAGGGGCTCAAGGACGCCTGCCAGAACAACGGCGCGCTCTTCATCTCCGACGAGGTCATGACCGGGTTCCGGACCAGCCGGGCCGGTTGGTTCGGGATCGACGGCGTACGGCCCGACCTCATGACCTTCGGGAAGGTCATGGGCGGCGGCTTCCCCGCCGCGGCCTTCGGCGGGCGGGCGGACGTCATGGCGCACCTCGCCCCCGCCGGGCCCGTCTACCAGGCGGGCACCCTCTCCGGTAATCCCGTGGCGACCGCCGCCGGGCTCGCCCAGCTGCGGCTCCTCGACGACGCCGCCTACGCCAGGATCGACGACGTCTCCACCCGGATCCAGACCCTGGTGTCGGAGGCGCTGGCCAAGGAGGGGGTCGCGCACACGCTCCAGAGCGCCTCCAACATGTTCTCCGTCTTCTTCACGGACCGGCCGGTCCGTGACTACGACGACGCCAGGGCGCAGGAGTCCTTCCGGTACACCGCCTTCTTCCACTCGCTGCTGGCGAACGGCGTGTACCTGCCGCCGTCGTCCTTCGAGTCCTGGTTCGTGTCGACGGCCCACGACGACCAGGCCGTCCAGAGAATCGCCGACGCCCTTCCGGCGGCGGCCCGAGCGGCTGCGGAGGCCACAGCGGCATGACGACCCCGGAAAACGCCCCCGAGAACGCGCCCGATAAGGCCTTCGAGGACGCCCTCGAGAACGCCTTCGAGAAGACCTCGGGCAACAAGGACCTCACCGTCGTCCACCTCATGCGGCACGGTGAGGTGGAGAACCCGGACGGGGTGCTCTACGGCCGTCTCGACGGCTACCACCTCTCCGAGCTGGGCCGGCAGATGGCCGAGCGGGTCGCCGAGCACCTCGCCTCCCGCGACGTCACCCATGTCGTCGCCTCCCCGCTGGAGCGGGCGCAGGAGACGGCGACGCCGATCGCCAAGGCGCACGGCCTGGACCTGGCCACCGACGCGCGGCTCCTGGAGGCGGAGAACGTCTTCCAGGGCAAGACCTTCGGCGTCGGGGACGGGGCGCTGCGCCGGCCCGAGAACTGGAAGCACCTCGTCAACCCGTTCAAGCCGTCCTGGGGCGAGCCCTACGTCGATCAGGTCGTCCGGATGATGGGTGCGCTGGACGCGGCGAAGGACGCGGCCCGCGGGCGTGAGGCGGTGCTCGTCAGCCATCAGCTGCCGATCTGGATCGTGCGGTCCTACGTCGAGCGGCGGCGGCTGTGGCACGACCCGCGCAAGCGGCAGTGCACGCTCGCCTCGCTGACGACCTTCACGTACCAGGGCGACAAGATCGTGTCCGTCGGCTACAGCGAACCCGCCATCGACCTGGTGCCCGCCCATCTCCGGGCCGGCGCCAAGCCGGTGCAGGGAAAGGGCAAGGCCTTCGGGGCGTAGCCCCACAACTCGGCCGGACCCGCCCACCGGGTCCGGCCACCGGCCCGCCCACCGGGTCCGGCCACCGGAACAAGCGGGCGGGTGCCGTGGCTGAAACAAGCCGCTCTGTTACGGAATCCGGAACTATCGGCGGAACCTCCTCGTTCGTCACGTCCTCTGAATGGGTGACCATCGGAAAATGTGACGAACGGGGTTGCCATGCGCGCCATCACCCGAAGGGGAGCACTCGGACTCGGCGCCGGGGCCGCCGCCGCTGCCGGACTCGTGGGGTGCGGCAGCCTCACGGACTCGGACGGGCCGAGCACCCCGGGTGGTTCCAGCGGCTCCGGCAAGCCCTCCGGCAGCCCCAGCCCGAAGGTCACCGCCCGCCCCATCGGCGACGGCTCCACCTCCTTCACCGGCAAGCAGCCCCACCAGCCGGCCAAGCCCGTGCCGCTCCAGCCCGGTGAGGAGCCGCCGCAGTTCGTCGTCTTCTCCTGGGACGGAGCCGGCGAGGTCGGCAACGGACTCTTCACGCGCTTCCTGGACCTCGCCAAGGAACACGGCGCGAGCATGACCTTCTTCCTCTCCGGGCTCTATCTGCTGCCCGAGTCGAAGAAGCGGCTCTACGACCCGCCGAACAACCCGCGAGGCGCCTCCGACATCGGCTATCTCACCGACGAGCACGTCAGGATGACGCTCGACGGCGTCCGCCGTGCCTGGCTCGAGGGGCACGAGATAGGCACCCACTTCAACGGGCACTTCTGCTCCGGGAACGGGACCGTCGGCAACTGGACGCCCAAGCAGTGGCGAAGCGAGATAGACCAGGCGAAGTCGTTCGTGAAGGAGTGGCGGACCAACACCGGCTGGAGCGACCAGCCCGCGCTGCCCTTCGACTACGACAAGGAACTCGTCGGCGGCCGGACGCCCTGTCTGCTCGGCCAGGACAACCTGCTGCCCACCGCCCGCGCCCTCGGCTGGCGCTACGACGCCTCCTCGCCGGGCGGTCGTCAGGTGTGGCCGAAGAAGAAGGACGGGCTCTGGGATCTGCCGTTGCAGCAGATACCGTTCCCCGGCCGCGGTTTCGAGGTCCTCTCGATGGACTACAACATGCTCGCCAACCAGTCGGTCAACTCGACCAAGGCGCCCAGCCACAACTACCCGGGCTGGCGGCAGCAGTCCTCGCAGGCGTACATCCAGGGATTCAAGCGGGCATTCGAGACGAACCGGGCACCGTTCTTCGTCGGCAACCACTTCGAGCAGTGGAACGGCGGTATCTACATGGACGCCGTCGAGGAGGCGTTCAAGCACATCGCGCGCGAGAAGGAAAAGGGCGCGGACGTACGGCTGGTCTCCTTCCGGCAGTTCGTGGACTGGATCGACGTCCAGAAGCCGGAGGTCCTCGAGAAGCTGCGCACCCTTGATGTCGGGCAGCAGCCGGCCGGGGGCTGGAAGACTTTCCTGGGCGCGAGCACCCCCTCCGCGTCCACCTCGGCGTCAAGCTCCGCGTCGGGCCCCGCGTCCACCGCCGCCTCGACCTCGGCGGGTACCGCCGCCAACGCTGCCTGAAATGGGGTTTTCTCCCCGCAAGGGGGGTGCGCAAGATCCCCAGAACGGGCATGCGAAACTTTTCACATGAGTGCCGCCAGCCGCACCCCCCTGTGCTCGACCAGCCGGAACCGTTCGCGCCGTGCCGCCCTGACCGCGGCCGCCGGCGGGGCCGTCGCCGCACTGCTGCTGTCCGCCTGCACCTCCGGAGGAACCGCCGGAGGAGGCGGTGACACCAACTTCGTGATGGGCAAGGACGGCATCTCCACCGCGAAGAAGGGGGATCGCGTCGCCGCCCCCGATCTGTCCGGCAAGACGATCGACGGCAAGCAGCTCGACGTCGCCGCCTACAAGGGCAAGGTCGTCGTGCTCAACGTGTGGGGCTCCTGGTGCTCCCCGTGCCGCGCCGAGGCCCCCGGCTTCCAGAAGGTCTACCAGGACCTCCAGGCCGACGGTGTGCAGTTCGTCGGCATCAACACCCGGGACACCAAGGCCGCCAACGCCGTGGCCTTCGACAAGCAGTACGGCATCGGCTACCCCAGCCTGTTTGACCCGACGGGCAAGCTGATGCTCCGCTTCAAGAAGGGCACCCTCAACCCGCAGGCCATCCCCTCCACGCTCGTCATCGACCGGGACGGCAGGATCGCCGCCCGGTCGCTGGCCGCGCTCAGCGAGGAGAAGCTGCGCAAGATGATCTCCCCGGTCCTCGCGGAGAAGTGACGTGAGCGCAGTCACCACGCTCGCCGCGACGGGCTACAACGACACGGTGCTCAACGGCGCCCTGCTCGTCGCCCTGCCCATCGCGCTGCTCGGCGGTCTCGTCTCCTTCTTCTCGCCCTGCGTCCTGCCGCTCGTCCCCGGTTACCTCTCGTACGTGACCGGGGTCGCCGGCACCGACCTGGCCGAGGCCCGCCGCGGGCGGATGGTCGCCGGTGCCTCGCTCTTCGTCCTCGGCTTCACCGCCGTGTTCGTCTCCAGCGGCGCCCTGTTCGGCTACTTCGGCGAGAACCTCCAGGCAAGCCAGGGCGTCCTGTCCAAGGTGCTGGGTGCGCTCATGATCCTCATGGGCGTCTTCTTCATGGGCCTGATGCCCTGGCTGACCCAGCGGGAGTTCCGCTTCCACAAGCGGCCTGTCGCCGGACTGGCCGGCGCCCCGCTGCTCGGCGCCCTGTTCGGCATCGGCTGGACCCCCTGCATCGGGCCCACCCTCGCCTCCGTGATCGCCCTCTCCTCCCAGCAGGGAAGCGCGGGCCGCGGTGCCATACTGACCGTCGCCTACTGCCTCGGCCTCGGCGTGCCCTTCGTTCTCGCGGCGGTCGCCTTCCGCAAGGCGCTCGGCGCCTTCGGCTGGGTCAAGCGTCACTACGTCTGGGTGATGCGGATCGGCGGCACGATGATGATCGTGACCGGTCTGCTGCTGCTGACCGGTGCGTGGGACCGCCTTGTGCAGGACATCCAGTCCTGGTCCGCCGGCTTCACCGTAGGGATCTGATTCATGAGCAAGAGCACCGTCGGCTCCGCCCCGGGCGAGACCCCGGCCGCCTCCGACGAGCAGGATCTCGGCGCCGCCGGCTCCCAGCTGTCCACCGCCCCCGTGGAGTCGCTCTCCTCCGCGCCCGGTCTGGGCGTGGTCGGCTGGGCCCGCTGGTACTGGCGTCAGCTCACCTCCATGCGGGTCGCGCTGCTCCTGCTCCTGCTGCTGGCACTCGGCGCGATCCCCGGCTCGCTGATCCCGCAGACCGGGAACGACGCGACGAAGGTCGCCGACTTCGAGCAGCGGCACACCGTTCTCGCGCCGGTCTACGAGAAGCTGGGCCTCTTCCACGTCTACAGCTCGGTGTGGTTCTCCGCGATCTACATCCTGCTGTTCGTCTCTCTCATCGGCTGTATCGTGCCGCGCACCTGGCAGTTCGTGGGCCAGCTGCGCAGCCGCCCGCCGGGCGCGCCGAAGCGTCTCACCAGGCTGCCCGCGTACACGACGTGGCGTACGGACGCCGAGCCGGAGCAGGTCCGCGAGGCCGCGCTCGCCCTTCTCAAGCGGCGCCGCTTCCGCGCCCATCCAGCCGGTGACGCCGTCGCCGCCGAGAAGGGCTACCTCCGCGAGGTCGGCAACCTCGCCTTCCACATCGCGCTGATCGTGATGCTGACCGCCTTCGCCTGGGGCCAGCTCTTCAAGACCGAGGGCAACAAACTGGTCGTCGAGGGCGACGGCTTCTCCAACACCCTCATCTCCTACGACGACTTCAAGTCCGGCACCCTCTTCGACACCGGGGACCTGACGCCGTTCAGTTTCGTGCTGGACAAGTTCACCGGCACCTACGAGGAGAGCGGCCCCAACAAGGGCACCCCGCGGACCTACCAGGGCGCCATCACCTACAGCGTGGGCGCCTACGGCAAGGACAGGAAGACCCTCGTCAAGGTCAACCACCCGCTGGAGATCGGTGACTCCAAGGTCTACCTCACCGCCCACGGCTACGCCCCCGTCGTGACCGTCCGCGACGGCAAGGGCAACGTCGTCTACCACGACGCCGTACCGCTGCTGCCGTTGGACTCCAACGTCACCTCCTCCGGCGTGATCAAGGTCTACGACGGTTACAAGAACGCCCAGGGCGTCAGCGAACAGCTCGGCATCAGGGCCACCCTCCTGCCGACGTACACGCCGGGCAGCGAGGCGGCCTCCACGTTCCCGGCGCTGCGCAACCCGATGCTGAACCTGACGCCGTACCACGGCGACCTCGGCGTCAACTCGGGCATCCCGCAGAGCGTGTACCAGCTCGACACGGCCCACATGAAGGACTTCAAGGACTCCAAGAAGCTCCAGCTGCGGGACAACCTCAAGCCCGGCGAGACCATGACCCTCCCGAACGGCGCCGGCTCGGTGACCTACGACGGCACCAAGGAGTGGGCCAACTTCCAGGTGACCCAGCAGCCCGCGAGCGGCTGGGCGCTGGGCGGGGCCATCGCCGCGATCTTCGGTCTCGCCGGTTCCCTGTTCCTCCAGCGCCGCCGGGTGTGGGTGCGCGCGGTGAAGGGGGACGACGGGGTGACGGTCGTCGAGATGGCCGGGCTCGGCCGCAGCGAGTCGGCCAAGGTGCCCGAGGAACTCGGCGACCTCGCCGGGCTCCTGTACGACCAGGCTCCCTCGACCCCGGACCCCGACACCCCCGGGCCGTCCGCATCCTCCGCATCCCCCGAACCCGAAGTCGTACCTGCCGAAGGGGCTGAGAAGTGACTCTCGCCGCCACCACGGAGCTTGCCGCCGCCACCAACGAGAACCTCGCGAGCATCAGCAACACGCTGATCTACTCCGCGATGGCCGTCTACACCCTGGCCTTCTTCGCGTACATCGCCGAGTGGCTCCTCGGCAGTCGCAGCAAGGTCGGCCGTACCGCCGCCGCGCTCACCGCCACGACCGCGGCCAAGGGCCCGGCCGTCACCGCCCGGAAGAAGGGCGGCACGGCCGTCCTGGAGCGGCCGCAGGTCGTCGTGCGCTCCGCGGCCGGCGCGCGCGACGTGCCCGACGGGCCCGGCGCGCACGGCGGTGACGAGCAGGGCGACATGTACGGCCGGATCGCCATCTCCCTCACGGTGCTCGCGTTCCTGGTCGAGCTGGGCGGCGTGATCGCCCGCGCGGCCTCGGTGGAGCGGGCGCCGTGGGGCAACATGTACGAGTTCAACCTCACCTTCTCCACGGTGGCCGTCGGCGTGTACCTCGGGCTGCTGGCGATGAAGAAGAACGTGCGCTGGCTCGGCCTGTTCCTGATCACCTCGGTCCTGCTGGACCTGGGTCTCGCGGTCACCGTCCTCTACACGGCGAGCGACCAGCTGGTCCCGGCGCTGCACTCGTACTGGCTGTACATCCACGTCTCCACCGCGATCTTCTGCGGCGCGGTGTTCTACGTCGGCGCGGTCGCCACGATCCTGTACCTGTTCAAGGACTCCTACGAGAACAAGCTGGCGACCGGTGGCAAGCCCGGCAGGTTCGCCAACTCGGTCCTGGACCGGCTGCCCGCCTCGGCCTCGCTCGACAAGTTCGCCTACCGCGTCAACGCGGCCGTCTTCCCGCTGTGGACGTTCACGATCATCGCGGGCGCGATCTGGGCGGGCGACGCCTGGGGCCGCTACTGGGGCTGGGACCCCAAGGAGACCTGGTCGTTCATCACCTGGGTCGCCTACGCCTGCTACCTGCACGCCCGGGCCACGGCCGGCTGGAAGGGCCGCAAGGCCGCCTACCTGGCCCTGATCGCGTTCAGCTGCTGGCTGTTCAACTACTACGGCGTCAACATCTTCGTCTCCGGCAAGCACTCGTACGCCGGAGTCTGAACCCACCCGCACCGAGCAAGGCCGGTTCCCGTGACCACGTCACGGGAACCGGCCTTCGTCGTACGGACCGGGAGTCGTACGGGGCTGCCCGTGGGCAACGCCCGTAAGTGTCCGTAAGTGCGGAACGCGTTCCCACGGGTCAGGCTGGTGTCATGACCGGTTCCGTCGAACAGGGCACCAGCCAGACCCACGGGAACACGCACATCCTGCACTTCCTGGTGCGGCTCCCGGAGGCCATGGAGACGGTCTGGCCCGCGTTGACCACCCCGGAGGGGCTCGCGCTCTGGTGGACGCCCGCGGATGTCCTCGAACACCGGCTCGGCGGCGCGGTCGCCCTGCGGGGGCTGGGAGAGGGCCAGGTCACCGCGTGGGACGTGGAGCGGGTCGCCGAGTACACCGTGGAGGGCGGCGGCCGGATCCGGTTCCATCTGGAGCGGGACGAGGGCGACGGCTCCCTCCTGCGCTTCACCCACGAGTTCCAGGGGCGACCGGGACACAGCGGCACCGAACCCGGCTGGCGCGCCAGATTCGAACGTCTGATCGAAATCCTGGCAGGCTCCTGAGCCGCTAGGACGGCGGCAGGCACTCCTTCCCCGGCGGCTTGCCCTCCGGCCAGGCGATCCGGACGAAGCGGGAGCCGCCGTCCGCGTGCAGTTCCACGATCGGAACGGCCTTGTCGTACGGGTTGCCGTGGACGTCCAGGCAGATCCAGCCGCTCGCCCCGCTCACCCGCAGCGAGCCCTTGACCTGCGGCCATTGGAGGCCGACGTCCGCGAGGGGCGGGACGGTCGCGCCGTCGGGCGTGGCCTCGCGGATGCCGTGCACGGCCAGCGTCATGGCGTCGAAACCGATGATCAGCTGGCCGTCCTCCAGGGCGATGTCGCCGATCGGGCCGACCGGCTCCCGGGCGCTGCGCGCGAGGAGGCCGGTGAGGACCTTCGCGTCCGCCGCCGAACCGCCCTGCAGGGTCACGGGGGCGTTCACCCAGGCGTCCGGGTGGGCGAGCGAGGTGTAGCGGACGGAGAGGTTGTGGGTGAGGGCCGTGCGGTCCAGCTTCTTGTCTCCGGACAGGTACGAGCCCTCGTCGCCCGTCAGCACCGTGAACCTCCGGTTCTGGCAGCCGCGCGTGCCGAGCGCGTTGACGAACTGCCGCAACTGCGTGTGCCGGCCCGCGAACAGGATCGTGTCGGTCTCCGCGGAGGTGTCGCACACCAGGTGGGTGATCTGCCGGAAGGTGTTCGCCGTCGTCCCTTCCTGGGTGCGGTCGGCGGGCGGCGTGAACGGTTGCGGCTCGTAGGGCGAACCCTTCAGCAGCGCGGCGAACGACGTCTGGAGCGTCCGCGTGTACGGGTCGCCCGGCTTGTCGTACACCAGCAGGGCCCGGCCCGCGTCGACCTTGGCGAACGAGGCCAGGGCGCGTGCCTCGTCCGTGTTGGTGGGGGAGACCCGGGCGAGGCCGGGGAAGGGGTCCTTGCCGTTCTGCCCGTTGGCGAGGTTGTCGGCGGTGATGGAGGCGCCGACCACCGGGATGCCCCGCCGGGTCAGTTCCGCCACGGCCTTCTTGTTGTTGTCGGTGCTCTGCCCGACCCCGACGACCGCGCGCAGCCGGTCGGCGCCCTTCGCCATCCGCTCCAGCCGGTCGACCATCGTCTCCCAGTGGTCGCTGGTGGCACCCGGGTTGGCGAGCACCAGGCGGATCGCCGGAGCCTGGCCGTTGGAGGTGTGGTTGGCCTGCCACTGCGCCAGGTAGGCGCCCTGCACCTCGTGCTGGATGTCGCTGAGCGTCGACGGGGTGGAGGCGGTGTACGGCAGCATCAGCGCGACCGTGACATGGCCGCCCGCCTCGAGCCGGTCGTTCTCCCGGTCGATCGCCCGCACCGCGTCCCGCAGCTGGGCGTGCCCGAAGTCGTACGCGCCCGTGGCCACCCCCACGCACTCGTCGCTGCCGGCCGGACGGGCCACCCCGGGCGCGCAGGACCGGTCCTCGTCGGTGACCGCCCGCACGGCGAAGACCAGCCCGGTCAGCACGGCGGCCGTGACCAGCAGTGCCAGATAGCGGTAGAGGCGGATCTCCCAGATCTCCCGCAGCCACCGCACCAGCGGGCTTCTGACTCCGTCGGCCATCACGCCACCCCGTCCCCGTCGGCCATCACGCCACCCCGTCCCCGTCGTCCGGTCCGTGCCCGTCGCCGTCCGTGTCGCCGTCGTCCTCCTCGGCCGGGATGCGCAGCGGGCGGCCCGCGAGGGCGTCCCGGGGCCAGGTCTGGGAGGTCGCGAACAGCAGCGCACCTCCGGCGGGCCGTTGGTCGGACAGCTGGAGCAGCTCGAACTCCAGCCGCCCGCACACCTTCGGGTCCGGCAGCACCAGCGGGTCGGTCACCTGCCAGACGGCGTGCAGCAGTCGCCGTATCCGCAGGTGGAGGGCGGCGTTCACGCCCTCGGGCGGCTCCTGGCCGGCGTCCGTGCGGCCCAGCGCGATCGCCGAACGGCGGTCGTCCTGGCCGTCGGAGTCGCGGCCTGCCGCGTCGTGCGCGTGGAAGTAGGGCGCGGACGCCAGGAACCGGAGGGTCTCCAGCCAGGTGCGGGCGCGCAGGCCGGCGAACGTGTCGCGCAGGTAGGCCACCGCGCCGGCCGTGTCGCCGAGCGCCAGCTCGTGGTAGAGCCGGTAGCGGGCGTGGGCGGGGTCCTGGTCGTCCGGGTCCTGGCCGTCGGCGTGGGTGTAGTGCCGGATCAGGGTCTCGTGCACCTCGCGCCACTTGGCGTGGTCGGCGGGCCGCTGGTGCAGCCGGAGCAGCAGCAGGGTGCGGGTGAAGGGGTCGCCGACGAAGTGGCCCGGCGCGGCGGGCAGCCCCTCCGCGGCGAGTCGCGCGCGCAGCGACCGGACGCCCGACGAGCCGAAGTCGTCGGGGAGTCCGTCCTCGGCGAGGGCCACGGCGGAGTCGTGGTCGTGGGCGGCCGCGAGGACCGTCAGCTCGTCGAGCCGGTCGGCGGGGACCAGGCGGCTCAGTAACTCGGCGTAGGCGGGACTGCCGTCGTCGGCCTGCCCCTCCTCCAGCCTGACCTTCGCGGTGAGCAGCCGCCCCAACGAGGCCGCCCGCCCGGGGTGTTGCCGGGCGGCGGTCGCGAGCAGCACGATCCCGAGCGGGTTCCCGCCCGTCAACCGGTGTGTGGCGTGCGGGAATCGAGGCGGCAGCTCGGTGTCGTCGCAGACCGCGCCGACCATGTGCAGGGTGTCGTCGGGGGACAGCGGCGGCAGCGGTACGAGCAGCGCCCGCGAGGAGGGCGAACTGCCCGGCTCCCAGTCCGTGGACCGGGCCACCTCGGGCAGTTCACGGCGTACGGCGTCGCCGAGCGCCGGATGGCTCGCGCCGCGTACCGTCGCCACCCACACCACATGGTCGGCGACCCCGTCCGCCCGGTCCCGCAGGACGGCGTCCAGCAGCCCGGGGCCCGGGCCACTACGCGCGTTGTCCAGCAGCACGAGCGGCCGGCCCAGCCGGGTCAGATGCGAGCCGAGCCCCGAGTAGGCCTCGGCCAGGTCGGCGAGCAGCGCCCGCACCAGCCAGCGCTCGGCGTGCTCGCGCGAGGTGCCGCCGGCCCGGAAGTTCCCGGCGAGCAGCAGCAGTCCCCGCTTGGCGTTGCCGCCCGCGTTCGGATAGGAGCGGTACCAGGTGGCCGGCTTCTGTTCCTTGCGGTGCGTGACGCCCTCGGAGAGCGCCTCCAGGGTGGCCTCGACGGTCGCCGCGACGAACGGGCCCCCGCCGCTCGCCGCCGCGATCACCTTCGACGCGACCTTGGCCGCCCACCGCCCGGCCAGACTGAACCGGGAAGCGCGCTCGTTCAGCAGCAGGATCCGCACCAGCTCGCGCCGGATGCGGTCGGAGTCGGTCCGGCCGCTCCAATCGCTTGCCCGGACCGCCACCAGCCCGGCCGTCAGCCGCGGGAAGGTGAGCTGCCCGGCCGCCCGCACCGGCTCCGTCAGCTGCTCGGCGACGACCAGCAGGGCCTGCCACACCGGCGACCAGGACTCCGGGCTCTCCTCGTGCGGCGGCCGCGCGAACTGCTCGTCCTCGCAGTCGATCAACGCGACCGGGGTACGTCTGCGGGCCTCACCCCTGCGGGTGTGCTCCGTGTAGGCGTCCCACAACTCGGCGAGCACCGCGCTCTTGCCCAGACCCCGGCCGCCCGCCAGCACCAGCAGGGGCGGTCCCGCGGGGTGTTCGGGCTTCTCCGCGTGGAGCTCGTACGGACGGATCCCCACGAGTCGCGGTACGAGACCGGCCGGCTCGACGTCGAACAGCGCGCCACGCCCGTACAACCGTCTGTGCACCGCGCACCTCCCCCAGGGCTCGGTTCCCGACGCAAGGGTAAGGAGAGGGAGTTGGTAAGTGCCAGATCGCCTGGTGTCCGTTGGGTCACGAAACTTCCGGACGTGAGCGGAATGAGGCCGTCATTCCACCGTGATCGAGTCGAGTTTCTCCCGCAGATACACATGCGAGTCGACCGCCTCGTACGTCACGCGGCCGACGGGCGCCGGGACGGACTCCACGAGCGTCCCCGGGGTGCACTCGCCGAAGTAGACGAGGGACATCAGCTCCTCGGCGGGCGCGTCGGCCGGGGGCGGCAGCACGCGGTGCCTGCCCGAGCGCCACCGGTCGCCGGTCCAGCGGGCCATCAGGTCACCGATGTTGATGGTGAACGCGTCCGGGTCGAAGGGCGCGTCCTCCCAGCCGCCCTCTTCCGTCCAGACCTGGAGCCCGCCCTTGCCGGCCTGCCGGTCGAGGATGGTGACGGTGCCGAAGTCGGTGTGCGGGCCGATCCGGAACTGGCCCGGCTGCGGCTCCCCGACGACCTCCGTGCCCGGATACCAGTTGATGTTGAACCCGTAGGTCGGGTGGTCCATGTGCCGGGAGAAGAAGTCCTGTCCGAGGCCGAGGGCCTCCCCGAGCAGGGAGAGCAGCCGCTTCTCCAGTTCAGCCATCCGGATCAGGTACTCCTCGCACAGTCCCCGGAGCTCCGGCACCTCCGCGGGCCACACGTTCGGCGCGTACCACTCCGCGTTGACCACCGGGTCGTCGAAGGGCTCGTGCGTGGCGAAGGTCAGGGACTCCTTCAGGTCCGGCGGGGTCTGCGTCCCCTCCGAGTACCCGTTGGCCTCCGCGCCCGGTCCCAGCCAGCCGCGGCCCCCGACCTTCGCGCCGTAGGCCTGTTTGACGTCGGAGGGCAGTACGAAGAACGCCCGGGCGGCCTCCCGGATGCGGTCGCGCAGGGCGGGGTCGACCCCGTGCCCGGTGACCAGCAGGAACCCGGCGGTCCGCAGGGCGTCGTCGACGGTACGGGCGATCGCGGCGCGGGTCTCGGCGTCGCCGGAGAGCCAGGGCCCCAGGTCGACGGTCGGGATACGGGAGATGCCGGAAGCGGCGGCCGTGCGGGCGGCAGGGGGGTTACTCACCGATGTCCTCGTTCCAGAGAGCCGGGTTCTGCGCGATGAAGTCGCGCATCAGGGCGATGCACTCGGAGTCGTCGAGGAGCACGATCTCGACGCCGTGCTCCGCCAGCCAGTCGTGGCCGCCGTGGAAGGTGCTCGCCTCGCCGACGATCACCCGGGAGATGCCGAACTGGCGGACCAGTCCGGAGCAGTACCAGCAGGGGGACAGGGTGGTCACCATCGTCGTGCCGCGGTACGAGCGCTGCCGTCCCGCGGCGCGGAACGCGGCCGTCTCCGCGTGCGTGGAGGGGTCGTCGTCCTGGACGCGCCGGTTGTGGCCGCGGCCCAGCAGGGTTCCGTCCGGACCGTAGAGCGCGGCGCCGATCGGGATACCGCCCTCGGCGAGACCGGCCCGCGCCTCCTCGACGGCGGTACCGAGCCACGACCGCGCCGTCGCCTGATCCACGGGGTCCTCCCGGTCCACCCGGTCCACGGGGTCCTCCTGGGCCATGCGGTCCTCCTCGACGAGCTGTGTGTCTTCACCCCGATCCGTTCCCGGAGGGATCCGCGCTGACGCGGGCGCTCACGCGATCGTGTGGCCGGGCGGGGCGGGCACCGCTCCCGACCGGCCCGGAATCCCCCGGGAAACGTCCGGGAGCGGGTCAAGTAACCTGTGCCGATCACCGCCGCAGGCGCGGCAGTTGAGCCCCGGGCGGAAGGAAAGTTCATGGTTGCTGCTCCTGTTCTGGAGGAGCTGCGGGAGGTCTGCCAGCCGCAGGCCAAGCTCGCCAGCCGCAACGGCGAGCACTGGGCGGGGCGCCTCTACATGCGGCGCGTCTCGCTGCGGTTCACCCGCCAGCTGGTGCGCACCCGGGTCACCCCGGACCAGCTGACCTGGACGATGGTGGTGTGCGGGGTGCTGTCCGGTGCCGCGCTGCTCGTCCCCGGTCTCGCGGGGGCCGTGCTCGCCGCGCTTCTGATGCAGTTGTTCCTGCTCTTCGACTGCGTGGACGGCGAGGTCGCCCGCTGGAAGGGACAGAACAGCGCGACCGGCATCTACGTCGACCGGCTCGGCGCCTATCTGGCCGACGCGGCCCTCATGATCGGCTTCGGCTTCCGGGCCGCCGAGTCCGGCCTCGGCGGCTGGGCGGGCTTCAACGGCTGGGTGTCGCTGGGTCTGGCGACCGCCCTCGGTGTGGTGCTGCTGAAGGCCTCGACCGACCTGGTGGACGTGGCCCGGGCCCGGCGCGGCCTCGCCGTCGCCGACGACGAGGCCACCGCGCCCCGTTCCCAGGGCGTCGCCTCACTGCGCCGTCTCGCCGCCGCCTTCAAGATCCACCGGGTCACCAACGGCATCGAGGCCTCCCTGGTCCTGCTGGCCGTGGCAGCCCTGGACGCGGCGACCGGCGGTGTCGGGCCCACGCGCTGGGCGCTGGCGGCCATCGCCGCGATCACCTGGGTGATGGTCCCGGCCCATCTGCTGTCGATCCTGTCGTCGTCCCGGCTGCGGTGACCCGGGCGGGGCAGCAGTGGAGGGCGCCCGCGCCCTCATCGCGTGGGTGCGGGCCGTCGTCCACGGTCGCGGGGCTGTCGCCGTCGGCGTAGAGCAGGTGCCCCGCGGGGGATCCCCGGAGCGGCTCACCCGCGCGTCGGGCTCGCGCGGCCGATCAGGTGATTCGATCATCGGTCCGGACGGTCCCGCGTGAGTCGCCTCCGGCGGGCACCGGCCCACTCCTATTGTCCTACCTTGTCGATCTTCGGCGGGCAGGGTGCAGGGTGTGGAGGATTTGGTGCGAGGACTCGGAAAGATTCCGCTCCGTAACGGTGTGGTCGCCTGTGCCGCGCTGTCGGCCCTCACGGCCGCCGCGGTCGTGCCGGGCTCCGCGCAGGCCGCCGAGCCCGCTCCGGCGCAGCGGTGGATCGTGCAGCTGAAGGACACGGTCGCCGATCCGGGCAAGGTCGCCGAGGAGCAGGCGCAGGACCAGGTGCAGGGGCAGGCGTCGGACGGCCGGAGCCGGCTGCGCCATGTCTTCGACGCCACCGTGGGCGGGGCGGTCCTCAAGGGCTACGCCCTGGAGGCGACCGCGGACCGGATCCAGGCCATTCGCGCCGACCCGCAGGTCGCCTCGGTCGAACCCGACCACCTGGTGTCCCTGCCCGAGCCGGTCGCCGGTTCTTTGCTCCAGGCACCGCGGCAGCGGACGGGCAAGCCGGACGGGGGCGGTGTCGCGTACCAGGGCGACCCGCTGCTCGCCGGGCAGTGGGGCCTGTTCCGGATCGGCGCCGTGGCGGGCTCCGAGCACGGATACCGGGTGCCGGCGGCCGCCCGGGTCGGGGTGGCGGTGCTGGACACCGGTGTGGACGCCGGTCACCCGGACCTGCGGGTGGCCGGGAACGCCAACTTCAGTGCGTCGCCCGGCGCGAACGACCTCCACGGCCACGGGACGCACGTCGCGGGCATCATCCAGGCGCTCAACAACGGCATCGGCGCGGAGGGCACCGCCCCCGGCACCCGGCTGTGGAACGTCAAGGTCCTGGGCGACAGCGGCTCAGGGCGCTTCTCCGACGTCATCGCGGGCCTGAACTGGGTCGCCAAGAACGCGAGGGCGAAGAACATCAGGGTCGCCAACCTGAGTCTGGGAACCTCGGTGGACAGCCCGCTGGTGCACCAGGCCGTCCGGCTGGCCGGCCAGGCGGGCGTCGCCGTGGTGGCCTCCGCGGGCAACGCCGGTACGACCGCGCTGAACTACCCGGCGGCCTACCCGGAAGTGATCAGCGTCGCCGCCACCACCGTGTTCGACCGGCGGGCGCCCTTCTCCAACCACGGAGCGTCGTGGGTGGACATCGCGGCCCCGGGCGCCGACATCCTCTCCACTCTCCCCACCCGCGCCACACCGCTGGGCGAGGACCACGGCTTCCTCTCCGGTACGAGCATGGCAGCGCCCTTCGTCACCGGCTCCGCCGCGCTGTGCCTGACCTCCGGCCACTGCCAGGGCAACGCCCGCGACATCCTGCGCACGCTCGGCCGGGACGCCCGGCCCGTCGTCGGCACCGGTTCGGACTACCGGTACGGACTCGTCCAGGTCGGCTGCTACTGGCGGAACGCCGCCACGTGCGCGCCCAGGTCCGTCGAACACGAGGCGGCCTAGGATCCGTCCCCGCCCCGGCGCAGCCCGTCGGGGCGGCCTTCCACGTCCACGCCCCGGCGCCCGCGTCTCACCGAGACCGCGGGGCGCCGTCGTCATGTCTCAGGTCTGCGGAGGCTGGGGGTCCTCACCGGACTCGCGGCGCTTCAGCTCGTCCTCGCGGCGCCGCAGGTCGGCCTCCCAGTCCTTGAGGAGGGCCTCGTCGTCCTTCTTGTCCTCGCCCTTGTTCTCCTTCAGGGACTTGAGGAACTCGGGGTTGTCGTCGGGCGCGACCCACTCGGCGCGCCGGCCGCGGGGCGACTCGGCCGCAGAGCCACCGCCCACGGGTGCGCGGCGCGCCTTGCCTGCCACCAGCCAGGCGACCGGACCGACGAGCACCTCGCCGAAGAGCAGGATGATGATGACCCAGACCACCTTCGGCAGCCCCCGCACCTCCTCCTCGGGGGTGTTGAGGCAGTCGATGAAGGCGTAGATCCACAGCGCCAGTACCAGCAGGAACGGCAGATACCTGAGCATGGTGGCGGGTTCCCCCAGGAGACGGTGACGGCGACGGGAGCGCGGGACGGCTCCGGTGACCGGGCCAGGGTAGCGGGTGGCGGAAAACGTGCCTTCGCGGGCGGGCCGAGTGGATGAACGGAGCGAGAGGGCCGATTGAAGGATCGATCGGAGGGCCGATCGGGAAGGGCGTCCGCAGGGTCGGCCGCGCGGCGGCGCGGGGGCGTAGTGCGGGGCGCGCGTCGGCGCCGGACGGGCCTCGGCGATACTGGGACACATGGCTTACGACGATCTTCGTTCCCTGCTCAGGGCACTGGAACGCGAAGGCGACCTCAAGCGCGTCAAGGCTGAGGTCGATCCGTATCTGGAGGTCGGGGAGATCGTCGACCGGGTCCAGAAGTCCGGTGGCCCCGCGCTGCTCTTCGAGAACGTGAAGGGGTCGAGCATGCCCCTCGCGATGAACGTGTTCGGCACCGACCGACGGCTCCTGAAGGCCCTCGGCCTCAAGTCGTACGCCGAGATCAGCGAGAAGATCGGCGGACTGCTGCGGCCCGAGCTGCCGCACGGGTTCGTCGGCGTCCGCGAGGCGTTCGGCAAGCTCGGCGCCATGACGCACGTCCCGCCGAAGAAGGTGAAGCCCCAGGACGCGCCCGTCCAGGAGGTGGTCCTGCACGGCGACGACGTCGACCTCGACGCCCTCCCCGCCCTCTTCACCTGGCCGCAGGACGGCGGCTCCTTCTTCAACCTGGGCCTGACGCACACCAAGGACCCGGAGAGCGGGATCCGCAACCTCGGTCTGTACCGCCTCCAGCGTCACGACAAGCGCACGATCGGCATGCACTGGCAGATCCACAAGGACAGCCGCAACCACTACCAGGTCGCGGCCCGCAAGGGCGAGAAGCTTCCCGTGGCGATCGCCTTCGGCTGCCCGCCCGCCGTGACGTACGCCTCCACCGCCCCGCTCCCCGGTGACATCGACGAGTACCTCTTCGCCGGCTTCATCGCGGGCAAGCGGATCGAGATGGTCGACTGCAAGACGGTCCCGCTCCAGGTGCCTGCGCAGGCGGAGGTCGTGATCGAGGGCTGGCTGGAGCCGGGCGAGATGCTGCCGGAGGGCCCGTTCGGCGACCACACCGGCTTCTACACCCCCCAGGAGCCGTTCCCCGCCCTGAAGATCGACTGCGTGACGATGCGCAAGCGCCCGCTGCTCCAGTCGATCGTGGTCGGCCGGCCGCCGACGGAGGACGGCCCCCTGGGCCGCGCCACGGAACGCTTCTTCCTCCCGCTGCTGAAGATCATCGTCCCGGACATCGTGGACTACCACCTGCCCGAGGCGGGCGGCTTCCACAACTGCGCGATCGTCTCGATCGACAAGAAGTACCCCAAGCACGCGCAGAAGGTCATGCACGCGGTCTGGGGCGCCCACATGATGTCCCTGACCAAGCTGATCGTGGTCGTCGACGCGGACTGCGACGTCCACGACCTGCACGAGGTCGCGTGGCGGGCCCTCGGCAACACCGACTACGCCCGTGACCTGTCCGTCGTCGAAGGCCCGGTCGACCATCTCGACCACGCCTCCTACCAGCAGTTCTGGGGCGGCAAGGCGGGCATCGACGCGACGCGCAAGTGGCCCGAGGAGGGGTACACGCGGGACGGCGGCTGGCCGGAGATGGTGCTGTCCGACCCGGATACGGCGGCGAAGGTCGACCGCCGCTGGAAGGAGTACGGCCTGTGAGTTCCGCTTCCGCAGCGCTTCCGCAGCCAGGACGCACCAAGGCCTTCCTGCGGCTGGTGATGATCGAGCACTCGGTCTTCGCGCTGCCCTTCGCCTACATCGCCGCGCTGACGGCGATGTTCCAGACCGACGAGAACATCCACTGGGGCAGGCTGCTGCTGGTCACCGTCTGCATGGTGGGCCTGCGCACCTTCGCCATGGCGGTCAACCGGATCATCGACCGCGAGATCGACGCCCGTAACCCCCGCACGGCGCACCGCGAGCTGGTGACGGGCGCGATGTCGGTCCGGCACGCCTGGACCGGCGCCCTGATCGCCCTGGTGATCTTCCTGGGCGCGGCGGCGCTGCTGAACCCGCTCTGCCTGGCCCTGGCCCCCATCGCGGTGATCCCGATGGTGGTGTACCCGTACGGCAAACGCTTCACGAACTTCCCGCAGGCCATCCTCGGTCTGGCGCAGGCGATGGGCCCGGTCGGCGGCTGGCTGGCGATCACCGGCGAGTGGTCGTGGGACGCGGTGATCCTGGGCCTGGCGGTGGGCATCTGGATCGGCGGCTTCGACCTGATCTACGCCTGCCAGGACGTCGAGACGGACCGCGAGGTCGGCGTCATGTCGGTCCCGGCCCGTTTCGGCATCCCGGCGGCGGTCTGGGGCGCGCGGGTCTGCCACGCGATCACGACCGCCCTGTTCGTCTGGTACGCCCTCGCCACGGACGCCGGCGCCTTCTTCTGGCTCGGCCTGGTGATCGTCGCGGGCGCCTTCGTCTACGAGCACACCATCGTGCGGCCGCACGACCTGACCCGTCTGAACAGGGCGTTCTTCTCGACGAACGGGTTCATCGGCATCAGCCTCTTCGGGTGCGCGCTGATCGACCTGCTGGTGCGGGGGCTCACGGTCTAGGGCCGGTCGGTCCGCGTGATCCGTCCATGTACTCCGTCCGGGTGAACGCGCGGGCGGAGGGAGCGAAGAGGGCACGCGGGCTTCAGGGCCGACCGGTCCTGAAGACCTCTCCGCCCACCGGTACGCTCAAGGTGTGAACGCAGGAGAAACGCAGCGCGTGCCTTGGATCGTGGGGGTGTCCGGGGCGTCCGGTACGCCCTATGCCGCCGCTGTGCTGCGCGCGCTGCTCGCCGCGGGAGAGAGCGTCGACCTGGTGGTCAGCCGGGCCTCGCGGCTCACCCTGCTCGACGAGACGGGGATCTCCTTCCGGGACGCGCACTGGCGCGACGACCTGCGGGAATGGCTGGCTCGGGGGGCCGACGGGAAGCCGGGCACCTTCGACGTGGACCTGGAGGGCGAGAGCGGGGGCGACCGGGTCCGGTACTGGGCGGCCGGGGACCTGGCGGCCGGGCCCTCCTCCGGGTCGTACGCCACGAGGGGCATGCTGATCGTGCCCGCCTCCACCGCCTGTGTGGCCGGGGTCGCCCTCGGGCTCTCCAAGGACCTCCTCCAGCGGGTGGCGAGCGTGACGCTCAAGGAGCGGCGCCCGCTGGTCGTGGCCGTACGGGAGACCCCGCTGAACGGGCAGACGCTGCGTCATCTGGTCGCCCTGGACGAGGCGGGCGCGAGCGTCGTGCCGGCCTCCCCGGCCTTCTACGCGGGCGCCACCCACATCCAGGACCTGGTGGACTTCGTCGCCGGGCGGGTCCTCGACGCGGCGGGCGTCGGGCACGGGCTGTACCGCCGCTGGAAGGGCGAGATCGGCGGCGGCTCCCGTCCTCCCGCCTGAGCGTCGGGCGGCACGGACGGCGCGGGCGGCACGCGTCACCGCTCCAGGAGCACCCCTTCAGGAACACCCGCTCCAGGAAAACCGCTTCAGAGAACACCCGCTTCAGAAACACCCGCTTCAGGAACTCCCCCCACACTCCTCATCTCTCCTCATCGGAAGGCTTCGATCGCATGGACGCGGTGGACAGGCAGCTCATCCAGGCCCTGAGGGAGAACGGCCGGGCCTCCTACGCGGAGCTGGGACGCCTCGTCGGTCTGTCGGGACCCAGTGTCACCGACCGCATCAACCGGCTGGAGGCGGCCGGTGTCATCACCGGTTACCGCGCCACGGTGAACGCCGCCCAGCTCGGCCTCGGCGTCACCGCCCTCATCGGCATCTCCCTCTCCGACGCCGCCGACCACGAGGACGTGGCGAACCGGATGAAGGACCTCAGCGAGATCGAGGACTGCTGGTTCATCGCCGGCGACGACTCGTTCATGCTCAAGGTGCGGGCGAACGACGTGGACGGGCTGGAGCGGATCATCCGGCGGCTCAGCGGGACCAAGGGCGTCTCCCGGACCCGTACCACCATCGTGCTCTCCACCAAGTGGGAGAACCGGGTCGGGGAGCTTCCCGAAGAGGTCTAGCCGTACGGTTGGTGGTCGGTGGCGCATCGCAGGAAGCCGCAGGAAGTCGTAGAGAGGTGTGGGCATGGACGTCGGACTCAAGCGCGAGCTGGAGCAGAAGGTCAGGGCCGGTGAGCGGCTGACCCGTGAGGACGGCATCGCGCTGTACGAGTCGGACGACCTGGCGTGGCTGGGCGGGCTGGCGCACGAGGTGCGCACCCGCAAGAACGGCGACGTCGTGCACTTCAACGTCAACCGGCACCTCAACATGACGAACGTGTGCACGGCCTCCTGCGCCTACTGCTCCTTCCAGCGCAAGCCGGGCGAGAAGGACGCGTACACGATGCGCATCGAGGAGGCGGTGAAGCTCGCCAAGGCGATGGAGGGCGAGAACCTCACCGAGCTGCACATCGTCAACGGCCTGCACCCGAACCTGCCGTGGCGCTACTACCCGCGCTCGCTGCGGGAGCTGAAGGCCGCGCTCCCGGACGTCTCCCTGAAGGCGTTCACGGCGACGGAGATCCACCACTTCGAGACGATCAGCGGGCTGTCGGCCTCCGAGATCCTCGACGAGCTGATCGACGCCGGTCTGGAGTCGCTGACCGGCGGCGGCGCCGAGATCTTCGACTGGGAGGTCCGCCAGCACATCGTCGACCACCGCACCCACTGGGAGGACTGGTCGCGCATCCACCGGCTGGCGCACGAGAAGGGGCTCAAGACCCCGTGCACCATGCTGTACGGCCACATCGAGGAGCCCCGCCACCGCGTCGACCACGTCCTGCGCCTGCGTGAACTGCAGGACGAGACGAACGGCTTCCAGGTCTTCATCCCGCTGCGCTACCAGCACGACTTCGTGGACATGCAGGACGGCAAGGTCCGCAACCGGCTCCAGGCCCGCACCCAGATGGCGACCGGCGCGGAGGCCCTCAAGACCTTCGCGGTCTCCCGGCTGCTCTTCGACAACGTCCCGCACGTCAAGGTCTTCTGGGTCATGCACGGCGTCCAGACCGCGCAGCTCGCGCTCCAGCACGGCGCCGACGACATGGACGGCTCGGTCGTCGAGTACAAGATCACGCACGACGCAGACAACTACGGCACCCCGAACAAGCTGACCCGCGACGACCTGCTGGACCTCATCAGGGACGCCGGTTTCCGCCCGGTGGAGCGCAACACCCGGTACGAGATCATCCGCGAGTACGACGGCCCCGACCCGGCCCTCCGCGAGTCGCCGCAGCCGATGCGGGTCTGAGGCGGTAGGAGCAGGGACTTGGAAGTCGGGGCCGCGTAAGGACTACCATCCTTTCGTGGCCCTTACTTTCACTCTCGACCCCGCCGTCACCCCCGCCCTGCGTGACGGCATCCTCGACCTGTGGACGGACGTCTCCAACACGGGTGGAGCCGTCGGCTTCGTGGCGCCGGTGGAGCGCGAGACGGTCCGGCCGGAACTGGTCCGCCACCTCGTCCAGATGGCCGAGGGCCGCACCCGGCTGCTCGTCGGACACGACGCGGCCGGCGAGGTGGCGGCGACGGCGTTCTTCAGCTTCAACACCCACCGGCTCCAGACCCACTGGGTGATGCTCTACACGGTGATGGTGCACCCCCGGCACCAGGGCAAGGGCTACGGCCGTGACCTGCTGGCGGCCGCCGCCGACGAGGCCCGCGCCTTCGACGGCATCGACGCGATCCGGCTCACCTGCCGCGGCGGACTCGGCCTGGAGCACTTCTACGGCTCCTGCGGCTACAAGGAGGTCGGCCGGGTGCCCGGCGCCATCAGGGTCGCGCCGGGCGACGACCGCGACGACATCATCATGCTGCTGCCCCTGACGTGACCCGCCGCGAACCGCTCCGACGGCTCGCACCCCGATGCAAGATCGGCACCCCGGCGTGCTTCACTGGATGACGGCCCCTTTTGGAATCGGAAGAGTGGATTGACATGCTCCGCTACACACTGATGCGCCTCGGTGTCTTCGCCGGCTGCCTCGTGGTCGTCTGGGGTCTCGTCTACTCGGGTGTCGTCCCCCGCGGCCTCGGCGACTCCAACATCATGTGGATCCTGCTGCTCTCGCTGGTGATCTCCGCGCCGATCAGCTTCGTGGTGCTGCGCAAGGAGCGCGACCGTGCCTCGGTGCACGTCGTGCAGCGGGTGGACCGCATGAAGGCCAACCTGGAGGCCAACAAGTCCCAGGAGGACGCCTCGATCGACGAGGCGACGCGCCCGCAGGGCCAGGCGCAGACCTCGTAGTCCGCCGCGCGGCGGGGGCGGCCTGGCAGGGACCCGGGCGGGCCCAACTACGCTGTGTCCATGGGGACCGTGAAGACCAAGCGGATGCCGCGTGCGGTCCGTGAGCAGCAGATGCTGGACGCGGCCGTGGAGACCTTCGGCCGCCGGGGGTACATGGCCGCTTCCATGGACGAGATCGCCGAACTCGCGGGCGTGTCCAAGCCCTTGGTGTATCTGTACCTGAACTCCAAGGAAGACCTCTTCACCGCCTGCATCCGGCGCGAGGCCAAGGCGCTCGTCGCGGCGGTGCGCACCGGCGTCCGCACCGACCTGCCCGCCGACCGCCAACTCTGGGACGGTCTGCGGGCGTTCTTCGCGCACACCGCCGAGCATCCGCACGCCTGGTCCGTCCTGCATCTTCAGGCCCGCACGCACGGCGAGCCCTTCGCCGCCGAGGTCACGGCGATGCGCGAGGAGATCGTCGCGTTCGTCACGCACCTGATCGTGGTCGCGGCCAGGGAGGCACACCGGGACCCGGACCTGCCCGAACGAGAGGTCGCCGGACTCGCCGAGGCGCTGGTCGGCGCCGCCGAGTCCCTCGCCGCCTGGGCCAACACCGCGGACGGCACCACGGCCCGGCAGGCGGCGGCGACCCTGATGAACTTCGCCTGGGCGGGCCTGGGCAACCTCATGGAGGGACGGCCCTGGGCCCCACCGGAGGCCTGAGGGCCTCACCGGAGGCCGTCTGAGGCCCCACGCCGGAGGCCTGAGGTCCGAGGCCCCACGCCGGAGGTCTGAGCCTGAGGTCCGAGGCCCCACGCCGGAGGCCTGAGGCCCCACGCCGGAGGTCTGAGGGCCTCACCGGAGGGCCTGAGGGTCCCGGGTGAGGCCCTCAGGCTCGCCTCAGCTCAGATCCATCGCTTCCGCCGGAATCAGCGCCGGGGCCTCGCTGTCCGAGGCCGAGGAGTCGGATTCGGAGCCGTACCCGGTGTCCACCCGCTCCTGGCCCTCGCAGTCGACCCGGAGGCTGACATGCGTGCCGCCGCCCCTCAGCGCCGCCGTATGGATGCGCAGCGCGAGCATGTCGGCGTTCGCGACGGTGTAGTCGGACTCCCCGATGTTGGACGCCTTGCTCGGCCAGTAGGGGCCGGGACGCTTGGAGTCGTCGCCGACGAAGAGCTCCATGTAGCAGACCATGCAGGGCCGCTTGACGCCGGCGATCGCGGAGACGCTGCCCGCCGGCGCGCTGTCCACGATGCGGCGCTCGGCGTGCAGGCCGTCCGTGGCGGCGTCCTCCTGCTTCGCGGGCACGCTCACCGAGCCACCGAGAGCCTGGAGAACCGCTCCGTACGCCTCCATGCCCTCCCTGTCCCCCAGCAGACGTGAGGCCAGCTTCTGGGCGTGCCGCTGCTCACGCGCCGTGCGGCTGGAGAGATTCGGCTCGCCGGCCTCCAGGATCGCGCTGAGGAACGCCTTGGCGTTGGCCTTGCCCTCGTACAGGTCGGAGAGTGCCTTGTTGGCGCCGTCCTTGTTCGACGAGATGTACAGCTGGTACCTCATGGCGGCGGCGCCGTCCGGACCCTCCTGCTGGACGCCGCTCACGCCCGCCTGTACTTCCTCGGGCTGCTTGCGCAGGTCGTTGAGGTAGTTGAAGGTGACGGTGGAGATCCAGCGCAGGGCCTGCTCCGGGCGTTCCGCCGAGAAGGAGCGCTCCTTGCGGATGTTGTCGGTGCCGTGGTACATCGCGCTCAGCGCGGCGCCCTTGAGCCCCTCGCTCTTCGCGTGCGCGGGGGCGTTGTCGGAGGCGACCGGGAAGTGCACGGTCTTGTTCTGCTGCCCGCCGTACTCCGTCCAGCCGTGGTTCTGCACGAGTGCCCTGGTGATCGCCTGCGCCACGGTCGCCTTCTTGCCACCCCTGGCGGCGGCCTTGGACTTGGTCGCCTCCTTGGGCATCCGCTGCACGTTCTGCCGCTCGCCGGTCCCGGCCGCCACCCGCTGCACCGGGGCCCCGTGGCCCGCCGAGCCGGGCAGCGAGAGGTCGGGGGCCGAACCCTGCGCGACCAGGCGGCCGTTGGTGGCCGACTGACGCTCGAAGGCGTCACCCGGGTCGGACACCTTCACACCCGAGCCGTTGTCGGTGCCCGCCACCGGGCCCTGCGACTGCTGCCGGACGTGGTCGAGTTCGTGGAACATCGTCTCGTCGTCCACGTGGGACGAGCCGAGCACGATGTGGTGGCCGACGGTCATGGCGTGGGCCTGGAAGTCGGCGCTCGCGCGCTGCGCGGTCGCGTCGTTGTGCACGCGCACGTGACCGAGCGACATTCCGTACGCCTGCTCGGCCTTGGCCTGGATACGCGGGTCCAGGCCGGTGCCGCCGGATCCGGTCACCTCGGCCAGCGACACCCGGCGCTGCACCGCGGACTGCTGCGCCTCGTCGGTCTCCGCGGCCCGCTGGACCGAACGGTCCGCGTGGCCGCAGCCGGGGCCGTGCTCGTGCCGCTGTTCCTCGATGGCACGCGTCACCGCCGCGTTGCCCGCCGAGCGCTGGAGGGCGAGCAGTCCCGCCGCCGGTCCCGTGAGCGACGACCGTGCGGAGCCTCTCCCGGCCTTGGACCGGCGGTTTCCCCCCAGGTCGTTCTCCTGGTCCTGCGCGCGCATGGACGCTCCCTTCAGCGACAGAGCCATCTGAACCCACCACTGTGCTCGACCGGACGCGGCCGGGGTAAGGACCTGGAGGGCAGCATCGGGGGCCGAACGCGCAGGATCACCGGGCGTTCCGGCGGAAGCGTGCCGCGCCGGACAGGGCAAGGGGCGCCCTGTCGGCGCGCGGCGGCGCGTCGGTGACCCGGGGCCGGCCCGGTCACGGCGTCAGTGGATCCACCCGGCCGCTCACATGCACCCGTGCCGGATCTTCCGTCCCGCGCAGCTCGAACCGTTCGCCGTCCGCCGCGAAGGTCACGGTTCCCGGCAGCAGGACCGGTGCCCGGAACTCCGCGCACACCCGCACGGCCTGGGGGGTGCCGTGCGCGGCGAGGCAGCGGGCCACGGTCCACATGCCGTGCGCGATGGCCCGGGGGAAGCCGAAGAGGCGGGCGGTGAGCGGGTGGAGGTGGATGGGGTTGCGGTCGCCCGACGCGGCGCCGTAGCGCCGTCCGACGTCGGCGGCGAGCCGCCACTCGTCGAGCACGGGCAGCGCGGGGAGCGGGTCGGGCCCCGGTTTCCGCGCTGCGGGCGGGGCCTCGGTGCGGTGCCGGGACAGATAGGTGCTCGTCGACTCCCACACGACCGCGCCGCCGTCCCGCAGCTCCGTGACGACGAGCGCCTCGGTCCCGCGCCGGTGCGCGGCCAACCGCTCGACGCGCACGGTGAGTTCGTGGCTGCCGGTGGCCGCGAGGGCGGTGTGGCGGGTGATCTCGATCGACGTGTGGACGAGGCCGAGCAGCGGCAGCGGGAAGCCGCGGCCGCTCATGATCCGCATGGCCAGCGGGAAGCCCAGGACGTGCGGGTAGGTGAGCGGCAGGGAGTCCTCGCCGGTCGGGAAGCCGCACACCCGCTCGTAGGCGGCCAGCCGGGCCAGGTCCACCCGCAGGCCGGGCAGGACGAGCCGGTCGCCGGTGCCGGGGAACGCGACGCCCGGCCGGGGCCGCTTGAACGGCGAGCGCAGCGCGCCGAGGGCGAGCAGGGGACCGAGCGACGGAGGCCCGGACAGGGTGGTCACGGCGCCGCTCACTACGCCCCCAGCAGACTCTGGCCGCACACGCGCACGACCTGCCCGTTCACCGAGCCGGACGCGGGGTGGGCGAGCCAGGCGGTCGTCTCGGCGACGTCGACGGGCAGGCCGCCCTGCGCGAGGGAGTTCATCCGGCGGCCCGCCTCGCGGAGGAACAACGGCACCGCGGCCGTCATCTTCGTCTCGATGAAGCCCGGCGCCACCGCGTTCACCGTGACCCCGTGCTCGGCGTGCGCGCGCGGCGCGAGGGCCCGGACCATACCGGCGACGCCCGCCTTGCTCGCGCCGTAGTTCGTCTGCCCCGCGTTGCCCGCGAGTCCGGCGATGGACGCGGTGGCCACGATCCGCCCGCCGGTCCGCAGGGCGCCCTTGGCGAGCAGCGCGTCGGTGGTGCGCAGCACGCTCGCCAGATTGACGTCGAGTACCGAACTCCAGCGTTCGGCGGGCATGTTGACCAGCCGCCGGTCCCGGGTGATCCCCGCGTTGTGGATGAGTACGTCCAGCCCGTCGGGCAGTTCGGCGGCGATCCGCTCGCCCGCGTCGGCGGCCGTGATGTCGAGGGTGAGGGCGCTGCCGCCCAGCCGTGCGGCGACCCGCCGGGCGTCCTCCGCGGCCTGCGGCACGTCCAGGACGACGACATGGGCGCCGTCCCGGGCCAGGGTCTCCGCGACGGCCGCGCCGATGCCGCGGGCGGCGCCGGTGACGAGTGCGGTGCGCCCGGCTAGGGGGAGGGTCCAGTCGACGGGGCCGCCGTGCCTCTCGGCGGTCCCCACCCCGATCACCTGGCCGCTGACGTAGGCCGACTTGGGGGAGAGCAGGAAGCGCAGGGTGGACTCGGCGGCGGACGCGTCGGTCAGCCGGACGAGATTGACGGTCCTGCCCCGTCCGATCTCCTTGCCGAGGGACCGCACGAAGCCCTCCAGGGCCTGCTGCGCGGCCGCCTGGTGGTGGTCCCGGGTGTCCAGGGGCGCGCCCAGCACGACGATCCGCCCGCTCGCCGCGACCGACCGTACGACCGGGTGCAGGGCCGCGTGGACCTCGGCGAGCGCGTCGACGTCCCGGACACCGGTCGCGTCCAGGACGACGGCGGCGGGGCCGGGCGACCCGGTGGCGGGGCCATGGGCGGATCCGGCGGCGGATCCGGCGGTGGCCCCGGCTGCTTCGGTGGCCTTGGGCAGTCCGCTGCGGGCCAGGACCGGTGCGAGGTCGAGGCCGGACGGCCCGCCGGCCGTGAGGTGCAGCAAGTGGCCGTCCAGGGACGGGTGTCCGGCCGTCCAGCGGCTGAGCGCGGACGGCTGTGGGAGCCCGAGCCGCGCGGTGAGGAACCGGCCGGGGGCCGTGGCGGTGAAGCTCAGATAGCGGTCGGCCATGATGATCTCCCACGGGCTCGGCGCACACCTCGTACCGGGTGCTTACTCTGGAGTAAGGTTACCGTGGGTAAGTCTAGGTCACGGGTGAGGAGCAGGTCGAGATGAGTACCTCGGAACCGTCACGGGCGAGCCGGCGGGTGAGCCACCTGAAGGTCGCGGAGAGCGGCGCGCCGCAACCCCGGCCGGAACTGCCGCGGATCCGCCGCGTGGCGATCGTCGGCGGCACCCGCATCCCCTTCGCCCGCTCCGACGGCCCCTACGCCACCGCCTCCAACCAGGAGATGCTGACGGCGGCCGTGAACGGTCTGGTGAACCGCTACGCGCTCGATGTGCCCGGCGTCGTCGGCGAGTTGGTCGCCGGGGCCGTGCTCAAGCACAGCCGCGACTTCAACCTCGCCCGCGAGACCGTCCTCGGCTCGAAGCTCGACGCCCGTACCCCCGCCTACGACATCCAGCAGGCCTGCGGCACCGGTCTCCAGGCCGTGATCGCCGCCGCCAACAAGATCGCCCTCGGCCAGACCGAGTCCGCGATCGCCGGCGGCGCCGACACCGCGAGCGACGCCCCGCTCGGCGTCAACGACCGGCTGCGCCGCATCCTGCTGGAGGCCCGCCGGGCGAAGTCGACGGGCGACCGCCTCAAGGCCCTCGCGCAGATCCGCCCCTCCCATCTGATCCCCGACATCCCGCGCAACGCCGAACCGCGCACCGGCCTGTCCATGGGCGAGCACGCGGCCGTCACCGCCCGCGCCTGGGGCGTCGGGCGCGAGGCCCAGGACGAACTGGCGGCCACCAGCCACCAGCGGCTCGCGGCCGCCTACGAACGCGGCTTCTTCGGCGACCTGGTGGTCCCGTTCCGCGATCTGGCCCGCGATCAGAACCTGCGCCCGGACTCCACGGCCGGGAAACTGGCGGGGCTGAAGCCGGTGTTCGGCACCGACGGGCCCGACCCGACCATGACGGCGGGCAATTCGACGCCGCTGACGGACGGAGCGGCGGTCGTCCTCCTCGCCTCCGAGGAGTGGGCCGAGGCGCGGGGCCTGGAGCCGCTCGCCTACCTGACGGCGTACGAGACGGCGGCCGTGGACTTCGTGCGCGGCGATGTCGCGGGCGGCGAGGACGGGTTGCTGATGGCGCCCGCGTACGCCGTCCCGCACATGCTGGAGCGGACCGGTCTGGGCATCGAGGACTTCGACCTGTTCGAGATCCACGAGGCCTTCGCCTCCCAGGTGCTGGCGACGCTCGCGGCCTGGGAGAAGCAGGGGCTGGCGCCGGTGGACCGCGACCGTCTGAACGTGGCCGGCTCCTCCCTCGCCACCGGTCACCCCTTCGCGGCGACCGGCGCCCGCATCGTGACGACCCTGGCCAAGCTGCTCGCCGAACGGGAGGGCCCCGCAAGGGGGTTGATCTCGATCTGCGCGGCGGGCGGACAGGGGGTCACCGCGATTCTGGAACGAACGTGAAGATTCCTCATATAACCCCCGAGATTGCACATCCCCAGCCCCGGAACATCCCGGAATGCGCACAAGCCCCACACGTGAGAGCCGTACGATCCCCTACCTAACTGGCGGTAACCCCTTTCTTCGGGGGCATCCCGGTTGAACGCCTCGGCACTTGAGGCACGTACGTCATGCAGCAAGCAGTTTCGTCGCTGCACGCCCAGGGAGTCGCCCGTGTCCACCCCGTATCCAGCCGACGGCTCGGCCTTCGCCGACCCCGACGCTCCCCCCACCCTGGTGGAACCCGAGACGCGACGACTGGACGGCGTGGTCCGGGAGGCGTCCGTACCGGCGCTCGCCCGCCAGGTGACCTACGGGTCCCTCGCCGACCTGCCCTACGACAACGCGGCCGCCGCCCCCGAGACGGTGGTGCTCAGCCGCAAGGGCCAGGACGGCGAGTGGACGGACATCACGGCCGAACGCTTCGCCGCCCAGGTCCACGCGGTGGCCAAAGGGCTGATCGCCGAGGGTCTCGTGCCCGGCGACCGGCTCGCCATCATGGCCCGCACCACCTACGAGTGGACGCTGCTCGACTTCGCGGCCTGGGCGGCCGGCCTGGTCACCGTCCCCATCTATCCGACCTCCTCGGTCTTCCAGACCCGTTGGATCCTCCACGACTCCGGCGCGGTCGCCCTGGTCACCGAGGGCACCGCCCAGGCGGCCGCCCTGGGCCCCGAACTCGACCGGCTGCCCGACCTGCACCACCTGTGGGTGATGGAGAAGGGGCACGTGGACCGGCTGATCGAGGCGGGTGAGCACGTACCGGACGCCGAGGTCGAGATCCGCCGCGGGATGCTGGTCCCCGACACCCTCGCCACCCTCATCTACACCTCCGGCACCACGGGCCGCCCCAAGGGCTGCGCGCTCACCCACGGCAACTTCTTCGCCGAGGTCGACAACGCGATCGAACTGCTCTACCCCGTCTTCAAGTCGAGCGGCGAGGACCTCTCCGTCCTCCTCTTCCTCCCCATGTCCCACGTCTTCGGCCGCATGGTGGCCATCGCCTGCGTCCGCGCCCGGGTCAGGCTCGGTCACGCCCCGAGCCTGAAGGCCGACGAACTCCTCCCGGACCTGGCGGCCTTCAGACCCACCTGTCTGCTGGCCATCCCCTACATGCTGGAGAAGATCTTCAACACCGCCCGCGCGAAGGCCGAGGCCGGCGGCAAGCTGTCCTCCTTCGACCGGGCGGTCGGCGTGGCCCGCCGCTACGGCGAGGCGGTCGAGGCGCAGAAGACCGGCACCGGATCCGGCCCCGCGGCGACCCTCCGCGCCGCCCGCACCTTCTACGACCCGCTCGTCTACCGCCGCATCCGCAACGCCATGGGCGGCCGCGTCCGCCACGCCATCTGCGGCGGCTCGCCCCTCGGCCAACGCCTCTCCGCCTTCTACCTGGGCGCGGGCATCGAGATCTACGAGGGCTACGGCCTGACGGAGACGACCGGGGCGTCCACGGTCACCCCGCCGCTCAAGCCCCGCCTGGGCACGGTCGGCTGGCCCCTGCCGGGGACGAAGATCCGTATAGCGGCGGACGGCGAGATCCTGATCGCCGGCGAACACATCCTGCGGGGCTACTGGGACCCGGCGGCCGGGGGAGTGGTCCCCGCCGCCCCCGACGGCTGGCTGCCCACCGGCGACATCGGCGAACTGGACGACGAGGGCTATCTGACGATCACCGGCCGCAAGAAAGAGATGATCATCACGGCGGGCGGCAAGAGCGTGGCCCCCGCGCCCCTGGAGAACTGGCTGCGCTCCCACCCCCTGGTCTCCCAGGCCATGGTCCTCGGCGACGGCCGCCCCTACGTCTCCGTCCTCCTCACCCTCGACCCGGACGGCCTCACCCACTGGCGCCAGATGAACGGCAAACACCCGGTCCCGGTCGAGCTGCTGATGGACGACCCGGACCTGCACGCCGTACTCCAGCGGGCGATCGACGAGGCCAACAAGCTGGTCTCCCGCCCCGAGTCGATCCGCCGCTTCGCCATCCTCCCGACAGACTTCTCGGAGCACGCAGGCCACCTCACCCCCTCGATGAAACTCCGCCGCGAAGCGGTCCTGGCGGACTTCGCGGACCAGGTGGAGGGGCTGTACCAGCACTGAAAGGGCTGGCGGGGAGGCCGCTCGGCCGAGGAGTATGCCGAGGGTGAACGGCATCGAGTTCTTCCACTGCCCCTGGGACGAGCGGCCCGCCGCCCTGGTCTGGGGTGCCCGCGTCGACGGTGTCGATCTGCGGGCGCTGACCGCCTGGGCGACGCGGGAGCTCTGGCGGCCGGAGCTGGAGGCGCAGTTCGAGGACCAGCAGCGGGAGTCGGCCGAGCTGATCTGGGGTCAGCACGGCGGGCTGGGCGTCCTCGACTTCACCGAGAACCCGTTCCTGCGTACGGCAGGCCGGACCCCGCTCCTCGGCTGTCCCTGTGGCATCTGGCAGTGCTGGCCCCTCATGGCCCGCGTCGCCATGACGCCCACGACGGTCACCTGGTCCGGCTTCCACTACCCGGAGCGCGAGGAGTGGGGCGAACTGCCCCTGGGCCCGTTCGTCTTCGAGCGGCGGGTCTACGAGGATGCGCTGAGCGCGCCGGAGGTGCTGGCGACGGACCCGTTGGGCCCGGTTCCCGAGTCCTTGGGCTGCGTTCCCTGATCCTTCTCGGCGGCCACGGCGGCTGAGGACAGGAGCGTCGCACCGGCGAGGCCGCCCCAGAGCGCGGCCGGGCCGTGGGCTGCGAGAGCGGTGATGACCGCCGGGGAGACGGCGAGCCCGAAGCCCGTGGAGAGCTCGAACCGGGCGAGCGTGCGGCCCAGGGCGTGGGCCGGGGCGAGGACGGTGACGAGCGCGGTCGCGCTGCCTGCGTAGACGATCTCGCCGAGGGTGCAGACCACGGAGACCGCGGCGACGGCCGGCGCACCCCACCCGTGCCCCAGCGAGGTGGACACGAGGAAGCCCAGGTAGGACACGGTGAGGATCACGCCCGCGAGAGCCAGCACGCTCCGCCGCGAGAAACGGGACATCAGGACCGTCACCGGGACCTGCAGGGTGACCACCAGCACCGTGTTGGCCACGAAGACGGCCGCCGACCACACCGGGGACGCGTGCAACTGGGTCACCAGGACCAGCGGGAGCGCGATCTCGGGGACGTTGAGGCAGAACACGTAGACGACATTGGCGGCCAGCAGCGCGCGCATCCGGGGTGCGGGTGCGGGTGCGGGTGCGGGTGCGGGGGCGGGGGCGAGAGGTGCGTCGGCGGCTCCCGCCTCGGCCGGGTCTGCGGCCGGATCCGCGCGCAGGTGGACCGACCAGGCCAGGGCCGCCGCGGCGAGATAGGCGAGCCCGGTGACGACCGCCAGCGCCCGCAGCGCGGTGGTGCCGCCCGTCAGGCACGCGGTGGCGATCAGCGCGCCCGTGCCCAGGCCCGCGTTGCGCAGGGCGCGGCCCGCCGCGAGAGCGGTGTCGCGTTCCCGGCCGTGGGCGACCGTGGCCACGAGGGCGGCATGGGCGGCCGGCCAGGCCTGGTTGCCGATGCCGAGGAAGAGCGCCGCCGTCGCGAACGGCCACGGGTGCCCCGCCGGGGTGGCGAGGAGCAGCGCCACCCCCAGCACCCGCACCAGCATCGACGCCGCCACGACCGTGCTGCGCGCGCCCCGGTCCAGCCACCGGCCCACCGCGGGCACGCACACCAGACCCAGGACGACGCCTGCCGTCATCGCGATACCGGTGACCGGCGCGGACAGCCTCAGCACCGTCACCCCGTAGAGCAGCAGAAAGGGCCGCAACAGGCCGGTGCCGAGCGCGTCCACGGCCAGGGCGACGGCATAGCGGGGCCCTCCGAAGGCCCGGACGAGGGCGAGGGGCCGGATCTTCGCGGTGCTGGTGATTGCCATGGCGGCAACGGTGGGTTCGGCCGCCGGGCGCGGCACGTCGGTTGACGGACACCGTCAACCGACGCCGTCGTCCGCCGGCCGGTCGGTGATGATGAGGGATGACGTTGAGGATCGACATCGGCGGACTGCCGTCCGAGCGACTGCGGTTCGCCGCCTCCCCGTTGGCCGAGCTGACCGCGATGCTGCACGTGATGGCCGAACCCGGGCACCATCCGCAGCTGGCCGGCTGGGCCGGGGACGTCTGGACCGGGCTGCGGCCCGAACTGGCCGAGCGGCTGCGGGAGGCCGAGTTCCTCTGGCGCTCCTCCCAGGCGGACTTCCTGATCCCCGCCCGGCCCCGGCCGACCCTCGCCGAGGAACTGGACGACGTGGACCGCATCGACGACGAGCGGTATGTGACGGCCGCGCTCGTCACCACCTGCGGCAGCGACCGGGTCCACTTCGGCACCCGGTCGCCGCTCACCGACACGGCCGCGCGCGAACGCGCCCTGGACCTGGCCCAGTCCCGCGGCGCGCTCCAGGAGGCCTTCGCGGAAAGGCTGCTCGCCGACCCGGCCGCCGTACGGGCACGGGTGCGCCGCACCCTCGAACAGTGCGGCGAGGCCTTCTTCGACGCCGCCTGGGCGGGCGCCGCCGTGCGCATCGCCACCGACCTGCGCGTGAAGAACGACCTGCTGAGGCGCCAGGGCATCGGAGCGGCCCTCGCCGCCGTCTCCGACGCGGTCACCCTGGCACCGGACGGCGACTGCGTCATCGTCGACAAGCTCCAGGACAAGGCGACCTCCGCCCACGGCACCGGGGTCACCTTCATCCCCAGCGTCTTCGGCCGCCCCCACCTGGTGGCGGTCCACGCGCCCGGCTGGCAGCCGGTGGTGCAGTACCCGGTGGCCGAGCCCAGCGCGGCCGAGCCGGTGTCGCTGGAGACGGTCACCCTGCGACTGGAGGCCCTCGCCCACCCGGTACGGCTACGGCTGCTGCGCACCCTGGCCCGCGGCCCGCACACCAACCGTGAACTGGCCCACGCCTGGGAACTCACACCGCCGGAGGTCTCCCGCCACCTCGCCGTGCTGCGCCGCGCGGGCCTGCTCACGGCTCGGCGGCACGGCCGCTATGTCCGCTACACCCTCGACCTGCCCGGCCTGACGGCCCTCGGCTCCGATCTGCTGGCGGCGGTGCTGCGCTGAGGGGGCTACTTCACGGCGTGGGCGAGGAACTCCGCCCAGGCGCCGGTGGCGAGGGAGAGACGGGGGCCGTCGGGGTTCTTGGAGTCCCGGACGCGGACGGTCCGGGGGCAGACCGCTATTTCCACGCAATCGCCGCCTTCGCCGCTGCTGTACGTCGACTTGCGCCAGGTGTAGGCGACTTCGAGGCACTCGCCGCCCCCGCCGTCGCTGTAGCTGGACTTGAACCAGTTGAGGTCTTGACTGCTCACAACTCCCCCAGCTTCTTGTCGATCAACGCCCGGGAATCCTTGGGCGAGAAGGCCATGGCCCGGATCATTCCATAGCGGTCCACGATCTTCCGGACCTCCTCCGGGTCGGTGATCAGGCGAGGGAATTCCTGGATCTCCGTGTATGCGACCTGCGGGTGCCTCTCTGGAGTCAGCAAGTTGAACGCACCACCCATGTTGGGGTGGTCCTCAATGCCCGTCGGGATTACCTGGATCTCCACATTGCGCAGAACGCCGATGCGGAGAAGCTGCTTCAGTTGTGCCTCACGGACGGCCCGGCCTCCGATGGGCCGATCCAGGACGACCTCCTCCAGAACGAAACTGCACATGGGAGCAGGCCACTTGTCGAAGACCTGCTGTCGGGAGAGTCGGTCGGCGATGCGCTTCTCGATGGTCTGCTCGTCGAGCAGCGGCCGCCGGTGGGAGAACACCGCCCGTGCGTAGTCCCCACTCTGCAGAAGACCAGGCACGCCCTGGTTGGCGTAGAAGTGCAGCTCCCGCGCCTCCGCCTCCAGCGCCGCGTAACTCCGATACCACTCCGGATGGCGCGTCCGCACCCGGCTCATCGCCTCCCTGACCTCGGGGATCGCCTCCTTGAACAGGCCCCCGGCGTCGAGCAGTTCGTCCGCCTTCTCCAGGACCTCCGGCCGGATCGTCCGCACGCCCCGCTCCATCGCGGAGATCGCGTCCGGCCCGTACCCCACCAGCTCCCCGAACTCCTTCTGCGTGAGCCCCTTGCGTTCCCGCAGCAGTTTCAGCATCTTGCCCAGGGCCGTGAGCAGCCCTGTCGTCCCGTCGGCCTCCGCCGGTGTCTCCGGCCTGCGGTCCTCCGTCACTCTCGCCACCACCCTCCCGCCTCCGTGGTCACGGCCGACGACCCGTACGTCTGCCCCACCGCAGCCGTACAACTACCCAGAGTCGCCGTGCCGCTCCTGGTCAGGGTAGGGACAACCGACCACGCTCAGTCAGGTGAACTCCGAAATCTCCACCCAGATCTCCACCCAGATCTCCACCCAGGGCTCCGCCCGGGAATCCGCCCGGGACACCCCGCTCGGTGAGCTGAGCCTGCGCCTCAGCGCGACGCCGCGCGGTGCCCGGCTGGCCCGTCGCCTCACGGGGCACCAGCTCAGCGCCTGGGGGCATCCGCACGGCGGCGACGCCAACCACACCGCGCAGCAGGTGGTCGCGGAACTGGCCGCCAACGCCGTCACGCACGGACGGGTCCCGGGCCGGGACTTCGGGCTGCGGCTCCTGCTGCTCCCGGGAGACACGCTGCGTGTCGAGGTGAGCGACGCCCGCGGGGACCGGCGACTGCGGATCGTCACGAACCCGGAGGAGGAGGGCGGCCGGGGTCTGATCCTCGTCTGGGTGCTGGCCCGCACGTGGGGGGTCGCGGAGCGGGACGTCGGCAAGACGGTCTGGGCCGAGCTGCCGCTCCACGGCCGGAGGTGAGCCCGAGCCGAGTCCGAGCCGAGCCGGGCCGGGCCGGGCCGGGCCGGGCCCAGGATGAGCCGGAGCTGAGCCAGAGCGGGAAGTTCCGGCCACCGCATGGCTCTTGACTTCCCAAGACCCCCGCGCGACATTCCGGGCTCCGCACCCGAATCCATCCATTCGTTCCCCACTGGCTGGAGTGGCCATGACCACGAGCGCGGACCCTGTGAGACACGTCGGACTTCCCTCCCGGAGGGCCGTGCTCGGCGCCTCCGCCGGTGCGGGCGCGGGGCTGGCGCTGGCCGCCGCCGGCCGGGAGGCGGCCGCCGCCGACCTTCCGGTCCTCGGAACCTACGACGTGGTCGTCATCGGCTCCGGCGCCGCCGGGATGACCGCCGCGCTGACGGCCGCGAAGCGCGGGCTCAGCTGTGTCGTGGCCGAGAAGGCGCCGACGTTCGGCGGGTCCGCCGCCCGCTCGGGCGCGGGGATCTGGATCCCGAACAACTCCGTCATCCTGTCCGCCGGGGTCCCGGACACACCCGCCAAGGCGGCCGCCTACCTGGCCGCCGTGGTCGGGGCGGACGTCTCCGCCGACCGCCAGGCCGCCTTCCTCGCCCACGGGCCCGCCATGCTCTCCTTCGTCATGGCCAACAGTCCGCTGCGCTTCCGCTGGATGGAGGGGTACAGCGACTACTACCCGGGGCTGCCGGGCGGGCTGCCCGGCGGCCGCTCCGTCGAGCCCGACCAGCTGGACGGCAACCTCCTCGGAGCCGAACTCGCCCGCCTGAACCCGCCGTACATGGCCGTACCGGCGGGGATGGTCGTGTTCAGCGCGGACTACAAGTGGCTCGCGCTGGCCGCCGTCAGCGTCAAGGGGGCTGCCGTCGCCACCGAGTGCCTGGCGCGCGGGACCAGGGCGGCCCTGCTCGGGCAGAAGCCGCTCACCATGGGGCAGTCGCTGGCCGCGGGCCTGCGCGCCGGCCTGCTCGCCGCCCAGGTGCCGGTGTGGCTGAACACCCCGCTCACCGACCTGCACGTCGAGGGGGGAGTGGTGACGGGGGCCGTGGTCACGCGCGACGGCGTGCCGGGACTCCTGCGGGCCCGGCGGGGGGTCGTCGTCGGCTCGGGCGGGTTCGAGCACAACGCGGCGATGCGGGCGCAGTACCAGCGGCAGCCGATCGGGACCGCGTGGACGGTCGGGGCGAAGGAGAACACCGGGGACGGGATACGCGCCGGTCAACGCGCGGGCGGCGCGCTGGCGCTGATGGACGACGCCTGGTGGGGGCCCGCGATCCCGCTCCCCGGCGAGCCCTACTTCTGTCTCGCCGAACGCACCCTGCCCGGAGGCCTGCTGGTGAACCAGGCCGGCGCCCGCTTCGTCAACGAGGCCGGTCCCTACAGCGACGTGGTGCACACGATGTACGACCTCGACCCCACCGCCCCCGACATCCCGGCGTGGCTGGTCGTCGACCAGAACTACCGCAACCGGTACCTCTTCAAGGACATCGCCCCGACCTTCGTGCTTCCCGACGACTGGTACACCTCGGGCGCCGCGCGCAAGGCCTGGACCCTCGACGCCCTCGCCGCCTCGATCGGCGTTCCGGCCGCCGCGCTCCGCTCCACCGTCGACCGCTTCAACTCCCTTGCCCTCAAAGGCAAGGACACCGATTTCAAGCGCGGCGACAGCGCCTACGACCACTACTACACGGACCCCTCGGTCCTCCCCAACTCCTGCCTCGCGCCCCTCTGGCTGCCGCCGTACTACGCCTTCCGGATCGTCCCCGGCGACCTCGGCACCAAGGGCGGCCTGCGCACGGACGCCCGGGCCCGCGTGCTGCGCGCCGACGGATCGACGATCCCCGGCCTGTACGCCGCCGGGAACGCCGGCGCCTCCGTCATGGGGCACAGCTACGCCGGCGCCGGTTCGACGATCGGGCCCGCGATGACCTTCGGCTACATCGCGGCCCTCGACCTCGCCGGGGGACTCTAGGGATGTGACGGGTGCCGATACGGGGTGAGTGTCTCCGCCAGCCGGTCCACGAACTCGGTGAGGAGATCGAGGCGCGGTCCCTCACGGGCGACCCGGAACCCGTGGTGCCGCCCGTGGAAGGCGGCCTGGACCAGGTGGAGCTGCGCCCAGCGGCGGGTGCGTTCGCGGTCCAGTCCGGCGGCCTCCGCGAAGTGGTCCAGGATGCGGTGGGCGACCCGGCGCAGGTCTCCGTCGCTGCCCGGGCCGTGCCGCACCACATGCCCGAAGATCAGCGGCTTGAGCAGGGTGCCGCCGTCGTACGCGGGGTCCCCGGCCCACCCCTTGGGATCGACGGCGAGCCACGGCTCCCGCTCGGCGCGCAGGATGTTACGGGCGTGCAGGTCACCGTGGACGAGCAGATCGGGCTGGCTGCGCCCGAGTTCTCGTACGGTCTCCAGCGCCGCGTCGACGGTTCGGGCGGGCAGAGCCCGGTCGAACTCCGCCTGGTCGAGCAGCAGTTGCCGCTTCCAGCCGTCGGCCATGTCGCTCAGCCGGGGGAGGCCGACCGGCGCGGGAACGGCGAGCCGGCGGCTGATCCGTCCGGCGACGACGGCGACCTCCTCGGTGTCCTCGACCTCGGCGAGGGACGACGTCTCCACCCGCTCCAGCAGCATCGCGAAGCGCTCGTCGTCCCGCTCGTACAGCCGTACGGCACCCGTTCCGCTCCAGGCGGCGAAGGCGTCGGGCTCGTGGACGTTGCCGGGGTGCGGGAAGGACACCTTGATGACGGCGGGGGTCCGGTCGGGCCGTCGCAGCACGGGTACGACGATCCCGACGCCGCCGTGCACGATCTCACCGTCGGGCGTACAGCCCCAGCGGTCGAGCAACTCGGCCACCAGGGCGGGGAGTCCCTCGACCCAGCCCGCCCCGCGCTTTCCCTCCCGCTGGACGGTGGTGTTCGCGAAGACCTGCGGTACCTCGATCATGGGCCCATTGTGCCGGGACCGTGCCGGGAGGTCCTGGTTCCGGCCCGCACGGTCGAACGGCTCATCGAGCGGCGGCGCGTGTCATCAGGTAGGTGTTGCCGGCGTCGGGGTCGCCGTAGAAGAAGAACAGCACGAGCTTCCTGTGCGTGTCGCGGTCGACGTAGAACCGCCAGGTGTACGTCGAGGGCGCGGTGGGCGACGCCGTTGGCGCGGGGGTGGTGACCCGGGTCCCGGCCGCCGTCCGGGTCGTCATGGAGAGCTCGATCTCCTGGCCGCCGGAGCCGTCGGTGAGTTTCCAGGTCCCCGAACCGGTCACGCGCCAGGCGTCGTCGAAGTCGAAGTCCTGGCCGTCGAGCAGGCGGAGGGCGGCCGTCCCGTCGGGCCGGAGCGTCAGCTGTGTCTCCTCGACGCTTCGCCAGGTCCCCGACGCCTCGGCCACCGTGGCGTCGTGCAGACCGGTGCCGTTGTAGTACTGGTAGGGCCCGGCCAGGCCGGCGGTGCACGCGCTCAGCACGGCCGTCGCCGCCACGGCCGACGCGAGGGCCGCACCTCGGGGGCGCCATCTCATGCCCCGACCCTGCCAGGTTTTTTGAACATGTTCAACTGCGTGGAGGCCGTTTTCCCCGGGTGCGGTGGCCGCCGTTGTCGTCAGTGACTCTGCCGCGGGTTCCGGGCGGCGCTCTCGCTGTCGGGGTGGAGGGGGAAGATCTGGTCGAGGCCGACGATGCGCAGGATGCGCAGGGTGTTGGCCGGAACGGCGGCCAGTGCGATGTCCGCGTGGGCGGCCTGGGCGTGGTGGTGGGCCGCGATCAGCGCGGTGATGCCACTGGAGTCGCAGAAGTCCATGCCGGCCAGGTCCAGGACGAGGAGCTGGCCGGGCCGGAGGGTCAGCGTGGGGAGCAGGTCACGCAGCTCGGCGGCGTGGGCGTAGTCGAGGTCGCCGAGAATCGCCAGGACGGGACCGGTCGCCGTGTCTCGGGTGGTGATCTTCAGCGGGCTCATCGGGTGCTCTTCGTCGCCGGGTCGGGGTCGGGGTCGATGTCGGTTCCGGGGTCGAGTTCGGGGTCGAGTTCGGGGTCGAGGGCGGGGACCCCGAGCGCGAGCAGGGCGGTGTCGTCGTCGAGGCCGTCGCCGAACTCGTCCAGCAGACCGGTCAGGGCCTGGATGACGGCCTGCGGGCGCCGGCCGGCGTGCTCGGCGGCGAAGGCGCGCAGGGCCTCGTCCCCGTACAGGGTCTCCCGGTCCTCGCCGGTACGGGCCTCGGTGAGTCCGTCCGTGTAGAGCAGGAGGGTGTCGCCGGGGGCGAGGACCGTGGTGGCCGCGACGAAGCGCGCGTCGGGCAGGACGCCGACGAGGAGACCGCCCGGCGTGGGCAGGAAGTCGGCGGTGCCGTCGGCACGCAGGACGAGGACCGGCGGATGGCCTCCCGAGGCGATGCGGACGGTGACCCGCCCGGTCGCCGGGTCGGGGTCGAGAACCCCGAAGACGGCCGTGCAGTAGCGCGGATCACCACCGGCGGAATACCGCTCGTGCAGCACCTTGTTGAGGGTCGACAGGGCCGTGACCGGGTCGGAGTCGTGCAGAGCGGCGGCCCGCAGGGTGTACCGGGTCAGGGAGGTGACGGCGGCGGCCTGGGGGCCCTTGCCGCACACGTCGCCGAGGAAGAACGCGAAGCGTTTGCCGTCGACCGGGAAGACGTCGTAGAAGTCGCCGCCGAGCCGGTCGGGGGAGGCCGTGCAGTAGTGGGCGGCCGTCTCCATCCCGGGTACCGGCGGCAGGGTGGCGGGCAGCAGCGACTGCTGGAGCACCGCGAGGGCCTCCTGCAGCCTGGCGCGGTCCGCCTCCGCCTGTCGGCGCGCCTCTTCGGCCGCCTTCCGGCCGCGCAGGAGTTCCTCCTCGTAGGCGCGGCGGTCCCGGGCGTCGAAGACGGTGGTGCGGATCAGCAGCGGCTCGCCGCCACCGCCGTACTTGACCACGGAGGAGACCAGCACCGGCATCCGGACGCCGTCCGCCTGCTTCATCTCGAGCGCGATGCCGCCGATCCGGCCCTGCATGCGCAGCAGCGGCGCGAAATGGGTCTCGTGGTACAGCTTGCCGCCGACCGTCAGCAGGTCGGTGAACCGCATCCGGCCCACCACCGTCTCCCGATCGAGGCCGAGCCAGTCCAGCAGCGTGGTGTTGATCTTCGCGATGGTGCCGTCCATCAGCATGGACAGGTATCCGCAGGGCGCGCTCTCGTACAGGTCCTCGGCGCTGTCCTCCAGCAGCGCGGCGAACGCCGCGTCCGAGGCCTTCCCGTTGTCGGCACCGGCACCGGCACCGGCATGGGGACTGGTGCCGGAACTGGCACCGGCGCCGGCACGGGTACCGGCACCGGCTTCGGCGGCGGCATCGATGGCGGGGCCGGTGCCGCAAGAGGTCTCGGGATCGGCCGGGTCGGACTGCCGGCCGGTACGGCACATCACCGCAGCCCCGCCAGGAAGCCGGTGATCGCTTCGTTGGTGGCCTCGGGCGCGGACAGGTGCGGGCAGTGCCCGATGGCGTCGAGAGTGATCAGCGTCGAGCCGGGGATCGACCGGTGGACGAAGGCGCCGACCTCCCGGGGCGCGATGGCGTCCTGGGTGCATTCCAGCACCAGCGTCGGCACCCGCACGCTCTTCAGGTCGTCTCGCGAGTCCGACAGGAACGTGGTCCGGGCGAAGACCCGCGCCATGTCCGGGTCGGTGGCGCAGAAACTGTTCTTCAGCTCCTCACCGAGCTCGGGCCGCTCCGGGTTCCCCATGATCACCGGCGCCATCGCCGCCGACCAGCCCAGATAGTTCGACTCCAGCGACGTCAGCAGCTCGTCGATGTCCGGCGCGCTGAACCCGCCGCGGTAGTCCGCGTCGTCGATGTACCGCGGTGACGGGGCGACCATCACCAGCGCCCCGATGCGCTCCGGAGCCATGTCGGCGGCCAGCACGCCGATCATCGCGCTGACCGAGTGCCCCACGAACGTCGCGTCGCGCAGATCGAGCGCCTCGCACACCTCCACCACGTCGCGCGCGTAACCGTCGAGGGAGGAGTAGCGGGCCACCGAGAACGCCGACAGGTCCGAGCGGCCCGACCCCACGTAGTCGAACATCACCACCCGGTACTTCTCGGCCAGGGCGGGCACGGTGAGCCGCCACATGTTCTGATCACAGCCGAATCCGTGCGCCAGGACCACCGTCGGCCCCTGCGGGTCACCGGTGATCGTGACGTTGTTCCTGCGATCGATGTCCATACTCACCAGTTTCCCAAACCCCGCCCGTCACTCCGGTACTCAGCCAGGTGTCACCTGTGTCACCCCTGTGACTCCTGTCATCCCCGCCATTCCCGCCATTCCCGCCATTCCCGTCACCCCTCTCATCCCTCTCATCCCTGTCACCTACGGCGCGGCGCTCAGGCGTCCGGTGTGGTCGGCCTGCGGGCGATCAGGAAGGCGTGCGGGGTCGATTCGCCGCGGTCGGCGTCCGGCTCCCGCACCGTGCACGACAGCATCGCGAAACTGGCCGCCCCGAGCAGCTCGGCCATCCGCTCAGGGCGGCGCCGTTCGAAGTCGAGGGCGACCGGGTGGCCCCACGGCCGGTCGAAGTGGCGCGGTTCGTCGCCGACCTGGAAGGCGAGGAGGAGATGACCGCCGGGGACGAGCACCCGGTGGAACTCGGCGAAGAGCGCCGGAAGCTTCTCCACAGGGGTGTGGATGGAGGAGTAGAAGGAGACGACCCCCGCGAGACTCCCGTCGGCGAAGCCCAGCTCCAGCATCGAGCCCCGCTCGAACCGGATCGCCGGGTTCTCGCGCCGCGCGACCGCCAGCATCGAGTCCGACAGGTCGAGCCCGCAGACGTCCAGCCCACGCGCGCCGAGGAACCCCGTCACCCGGCCGGGACCGCACCCCAGGTCCGCCACCCGGCCCCCGGCGCCGACGAGCTCGGCGTACGCGCCGAGCACGGCCCGCTCCAGCGGCTTCGCCGCCAGCTCGTCACGGAAGCGCTCGGCGTAGTCCTCGGCGATGACGTCGTAGAAGGCACGGGTGGCGGCGACGGAACCGGGGGTGACGGAGGTGGGGTCCGGAGTGGCGGCGATGGCCTCCGGCGTGATCGCGGAGGTGGGATCCGGTGTGTCGGAGATGGCGTCCGGGGTGGCGTCAGGGGTGGTGGTCATGGGCGGGGAGCCTAGGGGGCACCCCTGACAGGGAGATCGGCGCGAGGGCGGATTCACGCCACCCCCGTCGCCCGCAGCACCCTTGGTCCACGGCACCCTCGGTCCACGGCACCCTCGGTCCAAGGCAGGAGGGCAAAGGCAGGAGCCCCGTGCCGACCGGCACAGGGCTCCTTGGGTACTGCTCTCAGACTTGCGATCTCAGGGTTCTGAAGATCAGACGGGGGTGACGTTCTCCGCCTGGGGACCCTTCGGGCCCTGCGTCACGTCGAAGGAGACCTGCTGGTTCTCCTCGAGCGAGCGGAAACCCTGCGCGTTGATCGCGGAGTAGTGGACGAAGACGTCGGGGCCGCCGCCTTCTTGGGCGATGAAGCCAAAGCCCTTTTCGGCGTTGAACCACTTCACGGTTCCGGTAGCCATAAGCCCTCCTTGGGCCCAAAGGGTTGCCCTGCTCCAGAACCCTGCAAGCGTGAAAGCAAGTGCCGCACAACTGCATACGTCTGAAAACGACGAGAGCCCGCGGTTACATGCTCCGCAGGCTCTGTACTGCAAGGGAAACCAAACTGCAACTTGCGGCGAGCCTAGCATGCAGGCAGCCGAAAGCAATAGAGGTCAAGATCACGTCACCCGGATGTTTGAAGATCCCCGGAAGGGGTTGACCGAGGGGGTGGAGTGCCCACGGTATCCGACGGGGTCTAGCCTCGCGATGTGGACAATTCTCGCACCCGGCCGCGCGTCGGCCACATCCAGTTCCTCAACTGCCTGCCCCTCTACTGGGGGCTCGCGAGAACCGGCACCCTCCTCGACTTCGAGCTGACGAAGGACACCCCGGAGAAGCTCAGCGAGCGCCTGGTGTCGGGCGACCTCGACATCGGGCCCATCACCCTCGTCGAGTTCCTCAAGAACGCCGACGACCTGGTCGCCTTCCCCGACATCGCCGTCGGCTGCGACGGCCCGGTGATGTCCTGTGTGATCGTCTCCCAGGTCCCGCTGGAGAAGCTGGACGGCGCGAGGGTCGCCCTCGGCTCGACCTCCCGCACCTCCGTGCGGCTCGCCCAACTGCTGCTGGCGGACCGTTTCGGCGTCCGGCCGGACTACTACACCTGCCCGCCCGACCTCAGCCTGATGATGCAGGACGCCGAGGCGGCCGTACTCATCGGAGACGCGGCGCTGCGGGCCAACCTGCTGGACGCACCGAAGTTCGGCCTGGAGGTGCACGACCTCGGGGCGCTCTGGAAGGAGTGGACCGGACTGCCGTTCGTCTTCGCGGTGTGGGCGGCCCGCCGGGAGTACCTGGAGCGCGAGCCGGTCATCACCCGTCAGGTCCACGAGGCCTTCATCGAGTCCCGCAACCTCTCCCTCGACGAGGTCGGCAAGGTCGCCGAGCAGGCGGCCCGCTGGGAGGAGTTCGACGAGCGGGTGCTGGAGCAGTACTTCACCACGCTCGACTTCCGCTTCGGCGCCCCCCAGCTGGAGGCCGTCACCGAGTTCGCCCGCCGGGTCGGCCCGACGACGGGCTTCCCGGCGGACGTGAAGGTCGAGCTGCTCCGGCCCTAGCCACGGCACTACGCTGCTGCCGAGTCCTACGGGGCCCCGCGGGGGCGCCTTTCGGGGGAGAGGGGGACGTCCAATGCAGCCGCTCGGAGCCGACGAACCCACGGCCGTGGGTCCCTACCGGCTGCTCGGCCGCCTCGGCGCCGGCGGGATGGGCCGCGTCTATCTGGGCCGCAGCGCCGGCGGCCGCACGGTCGCCGTGAAGATCGTGCACCCGCACCTCGCGCTCGACGAGGAGTTCCGCGCCCGCTTCCGGCGCGAGGTCGATGCCGCGCGGCGGGTCGGCGGCGCGTGGACCGCACCGGTCCTGGACGCCGATCCGGAGGCGACGGTGCCATGGGTCGCCACGGGCTACGCGGCCGGCCCCTCCCTGGCCGCGGCGGTCACCTCCGGCGGCGGACCGCTGCCCGAACACTCCGTACGGGTGCTGGGCGCGGGCCTGGCGGAGGCGCTGGCAGCCGTGCACGAACTGGGCCTGGTGCACCGGGACGTGAAGCCGTCCAACGTCCTGCTGACGGTGGACGGCCCGCTGCTCATCGACTTCGGCATCGCCCGGGCCACCGACGGCACGGCGTCGCTCACCTCGACCGGCGTGTCGGTCGGCTCGCCCGGCTACATGGCCCCCGAACAGATCCTCGGCAAGGTCGCGTCCGGCGCCGCCGACGTCTTCTCCCTCGGCGCGGTGCTGGCGTACGCGGCGACCGGACGGCCCCCGTTCCCCGGGGACTCCTCGGCCGCCCTCCTCTACAAGGTCGTCCACGAACAGCCCGAGCTGGGCGAGCCGGACAGCGGACTGCGGGGTGAACTCCGGGCGGTGGTCGAAGCCTGTCTGTCCAAGGACCCGACCGCCCGGCCGGCCCCCGCCGACGTGGCCCGGCGGCTCGCCCCCGAGGGCGCGGCCCGGCTGGTGGCGGGCGGATGGCTGCCGGGTGCGCTGGTGGAGCAACTGGGGCGCAGCGCCGTACAGCTGCTGAACCTGGAGGGGACGGGCGCCGGGGCGCAACCGGCCCTGTCCGGGCCGGTGGGCTTCAGCAGCCCGGCGGTGACCTCGGGGAAGTCGGCCGTGGCGTTGGGGGAGTTCGGGCCGCCGCCGGTGATGGGCGGGGGAGACGCCACTCCGGCCGACGCGCCGCCCCCGGTCCCCGAGTCTCGTCCCGTCCCCGAGCCGAGGGACGCCGGGCCGGCGGCCACCGGCCCGGACCGGCCGGGCAAGGTCTCCGTGACCGTGGCGGCCACCGCGACTCCGGGAGAGGGCGGCCGCGGACGACGGCTGAGCTGCACCGTCGCGCTGGCGGTCGCGGGGGCGATGGCGGCGGTCACGGTCGGGTCGGTGTTCCTGTTCCACCTGCTGCCGGGCGACGACGACCACAACGACGCCTCCGGCAGCGACGCCTACTCCTCGGCGCCCGCGAGCGGTTCGAGTTCCGGTCCGGCCGCCTCGCAGGCGCCCACCGCGCTCCCGGGGCGCTATGTCGGCACCTGGGAGGGCGAGGGCAGCGGCCTCGGCGGCACCCTGCCGATGGGCACCTTCCGGGTGACGGTCCGACCGGCGGATGTGGGCGACAAGCTGGGTGAGCTGCGGCAGACGGACGTGCTCGGCGGCAGCTGCGTCGACGTCCTGACGCTGAAGCAGGTGACGGAGAAGGAGGTCGTCGCCACCTCGGTCGGCGCCGAGAGCAACCACAGCGGCTGCAATCCCACGCCCCACACGATCCGGCTCACCCCGACCGGCGACGACCTGACGTACGCCTCGGACAGCGCGGCGGAGGGCAATCCGGTGGCCCGCATGTCGAAGGTCGCACAGTGAACCGGTTCCGGGGCCGGGCCGGCTGGGGCGTCGTCGGCGGTGTCCTCTTCCTCGCGGCCCTCCTCGCCGTCCTGCTGTTCGCCATGGGTGTGTGGAGGTGGTTCGTACGCGTGACGGCACCGGCGCTGGTGGACCTCCCCGGTGGCGGATGGACGGCCGGCGCGGTGCTCGGGCTGCTCTCGGTGGCCGGATGGGTCGGTGGCACCTGGTTCTCCTCCCCTGAACGGAACCCGGACCGCGGTCTTTCCGGCCCGGCGCGGATCGGGCTCGCGACCGGGGGAGCGGTCTCCTGGACGGTGGCCTTCGGCGCGCTGATGTACGTCCTCGGCGCGCTGCCCGGCCGCAACTGCAGATCGGGCGACACGAGGTGCGCGTACATCCCGGGTACGGGCAGCGCGTTCCTCTCCTACGCGGTCACGGCCGCGGTGCTCGGCCTGCTCCTGTACCGCCGGCGCGGCACGGTGACCGCGGCGCGCCGCGCCGAGGAGCGGGCCCGGATGAGGAGACTGCGCAAGAAGGGCAAGGGCAGGAGCAGGGCGGCACGCTCGTCATGACGCCGCCTCCGAATCCGTGGGACCTCGGATCTCTGCCGATGACCACACCTCCCGGCGACCTGGTGCTGATCACCGTCGCCGCGCTCTGGGGCGTCCTGGCGGGTGCGCTGCTGCCACGGGCCGTCCACCGGTTCTCCGTACCGTGGGAGGAGCGGGACGGCGGCTGGCGTACGACCTGCCCGGGCGGACACCCGATCCGGGGGTGGCTCGGACGGGCCTGGTGCGAGCGGTGCGCCGCCGCCTACGCGCCCGGTGCCGTCGGCCTTCCTCCGCTCGCCGCCGCCGTCTGTGCCGCGCTCGCCGCCGCGACCGGTCCGCGGCCCGAACTCGTCGTCTGGCTGCTGCTCGCGCCGGTCGGGGTGCTGCTGGCCGCCGTCGACCTGCGCGTGCGCCGGCTGCCCGATCCGCTCACCCTCCCGCTCGCGGCCGCCGCCCTAGTCCTGCTGGGCCCGGCCGCCCTGCTGCCCGAGCACGCCGGCGACTGGACCACGGCCCTGCTCGGCGCGCTCGCCCTCGGCGCCGGATTTCTCGTGCTGCACCTCGTCAACCCCGGCGGCATGGCGTACGGCGACGTGAAGCTGGCGCTGTCGATGGGCGCCGTCCTCGGCTGGTACGGCTGGGCGACGGTCATGCTGGGCACGTTCGCCGCGTTCCTGCTCGGGGCGCTGTACGGGGGCGCCCTGGCCGTCGTGGGACGGGCCGGCCGCAAGACGGTGATCGCCTTCGGGCCGTTCATGCTCGCCGGGACCTTCGCCGGGCTGCTGATCGGTGCGTACGCGGCCTGACGTCCGGCTGCCGGGACCGCTGGCGTAGGCTGGTTCGGTCTGTCCACAACCCTTGACGAAAGGGACGCTCCGGTGCCCGAGAAGGCCGACCTCCAGTCTGTGCTCGACCGTGCCGCGGACGGCGGGCGGATCACCCCGGAAGAGGCCCTCGACCTCTACCGTGACGCCCCGCTGCACGCGCTCGGCGCCGCCGCCGACGCCGTACGCCGCCGGATGTACGCGGGCACCGAGCACATCGCCACGTACATCATCGAGCGGAACATCAACTACACGAACGTGTGCGTCACGGCGTGCAAGTTCTGCGCCTTCTACGCGGCCCCCAAGGACACCGCCAAGGGCTGGACGCGCGACCTCGACGACATCCTGCGGCGGTGCGCCGAGACCGTGGAGCTCGGCGGCACGCAGATCATGTTCCAGGGCGGGCACCACCCGGACTTCGGGGTGGAGTACTACGAGAAGCACTTCGCCGCCATCAAGGAGGCGTTCCCGCAGCTGGTGATCCACTCGCTGGGAGCGTCCGAGGTCGAGCACATGGCGCGGATCTCGAAGGTGTCGGTCGAGGAGGCCATCACCCGTATCCACGCCGCCGGCCTCGACTCCTTCGCCGGCGCCGGCGCCGAGCTGCTCCCCGCCCGTCCCCGCAAGGCCATCGCCCCGCTCAAGGAGTCCGGCGAGCGCTGGCTGGAGATCATGGAGACCGCGCACGGGCTGGGCGTCGAGTCGACGTCCACCATGCTGATGGGCACCGGTGAGACCAACGCCGAGCGCATCGAGCACCTGCGGATGATCCGTGACGTGCAGGACCGGACGGGCGGCTTCCGGGCCTTCATCCCGTACACGTACCAGCCCGAGAACAACCACCTGAAGGGCCGTACCCAAACGACCCTCTTCGAGTACCTGCGGATGATCGCGATCGCCCGGCTGTTCTTCGACAACGTCCGGCACATCCAGGGCTCGTGGCTGACGACGGGCAAGGAGGTCGGCCAACTCTCCCTGCACTACGGCGCGGACGACCTCGGCTCGATCATGCTGGAGGAGAACGTCGTCTCCTCGGCCGGCGCCAAGCACCGCTCCAACCGCCTCGAGATCATCGACCTGATCCGGAAGGCGGGGCGCGTCCCGGCCCAGCGCGCGACGACCTACGAGCACCTCCTGGTGCACGACGACCCGGCGAACGACCCGGTGGACGAGCGGGTCATGTCCCACATCTCGTCGACCGCCATCGCCGGCGGCACCGCCCATCCCGAACTGAAGCTCCTCGCCTCCAACTAGGGCTCTCTTGCTGACGATCCACGCCGACTCCAGGGGCCGGGCGCTCGCCGTCGAGGGTGCCCTGATCGCCGAGGCCGGTCCGCTGGAGCAGCTCGTCGCCGCGTATCCGTCGGCTCGGCTGCGCCGGTGGCCCGGCGTCCTGACGCCCGGTCTCGTCAACCCGCACGGCACGGAGTTGCTGGCGGAGGCCTACCACCCCGACCCGCGCGAGGCCGACGAGCTGGGCACCGAGCCGCTGACCGGGGACGCGCTCACTGCCCTGGCCCCGGACGACGCCCGCTGGGGCGCGAGCGCCCGGCGCGGGGTGCAGCGCATGCTGGCCCACGGCACGGTAGCGGTGGCCTGCGAGGAACTGCGCCGGCGCGCGGTGCGGGACGCCGTGGCCCGCTCCGGCCTGGTGATCGTGGCCCGGACCGCGCGGCACATCGGCGGGGTGCCCTCGCTGGATCCGTACGCCTGCGGCCTGCCCGTGGAGTTCGCCCCGCCCAGGGAACGCGGCTCCGCCGCCCGCTTCGCCGTCTTCGACGTGCCCGACGAGGCGGCCCTGTCCACCCGGGGCGCGGGAACCTGCGTGGCCACGGTGATCGAGGGCCGCCTGGTGTACCGGGGGCGGTGAGCCCGCCCCCTCACCAGGGGACCGACGACCGAACCTGCCGCGTCCTACTTCGAGAACGCCTCGGCGAACGCCCCCGCACTCTGTTCGACCCCACTGCAATTGGTCAACGCGTCGTCCGTGGCGGAGCCGTCCTCGCACTGCTGGTCGCGGAACGTCGACCACATGGACACCCAGGAGATTCCCTTCTCCTCGGCGAACGTCCGCACCTCCGCCGCGTCCGCCAGCGAGAACGTCTCGTTGTCGACGTCGTTGGTGCCGATCATCGAGGTGAGCGCCATCCCCTTCCACGCGTCGGCGTCCGTCGTCCCGAACACCTTCTTGAGCTGCGCCTGCGCGGCCGTCGCCGAGGTGACCGCGTACCCGCCCATGTCGCCGGCGTACGACTCGCCGTAGTTCATCGTCATGAGGTTGACGGTGGAGACCTGGACGTCGTACTTGTTCGCCGACGCCAGCAGCGCCAGGCTGTCGGCGTCCAGCCCGGAGGGCATCACCGGGAGGGTGAAGGACACTTCGAGTTCCGGGCGCTCCTCCTGGAGGGCGGCGATCGCCTGCGAACGCAGGGCGACCGAGTCGGAGTCGGTCAGTTCGTCGCCCTCGATGTCGAAGTCGGCCTGGGTGGAGCCGGCCGCGTCGAGCGCCTCGCCGTACGCCTCCGTGAGCTCGGAGACGCTGTCGCAGGTGGCCGCCAACTCCTTGCCGGAGGCCCCGCCGAAGGACACGCGCGCCGTGGCGCCCGACGCGGTCAGCGCCGAGATACGGGACTTCACCGCGGAGTCGCCGATCGCGTTCGTACCGTTCCACTTCGGCGTACAGGAGCTGCCGCTCGCGATGACGAACGCCAGGTTGTACGTCGTCGGCGAGCCGGCCGAGTCGTTGTCATTGGCCTCCACCGCGCTCACGTAGGGCGCGTAGGAGGTGCCGGTACTCGACGATGTGGCGCTGGGTGATGGTGAGGGACTGTTCGCCTGTTCGCTCTCCGCGGGCGGCGCCGCGTCCGACGTGCTGTCGGACCCCGCGGAGCATCCTGTAACGGCCAGGGCAAACAGGCAGGTGACCCCGGCCATCGGCATCAGGAAACTCCTCATTGCGTATGCACCCGCTCTCGTGATTTCTGTCTCAGCATGGAAACAAAGCGTGTTTCCCAAATGGAAATGTCTCACAAGTGGGCGGATCGCGCGGGAACAGTGGATACACAGACAGTTCATGGAGGTAACCGCGCAAAAGGTGATATCCGCCCGCCCAAAAGGGATAATCAACCCTCCCATGGCGGGCAGGTGCCGCGCAGGGGATTCGGGGATCTCTCAGCGAAGAGACAGGTTCACCTGTTTCTCATGGGTCGCTCACAAGCGGCACAGAGTTTGTGCCACATAAAGGCTCTCTAATATCCGTGGAATGCAATCCGAGCCTGCCATCGAAAGCCGTGCCGCTGCTCGCGGCAGCCGTCGCAGCCGCAAACGTGACGACGCCTCCGCCGAGGGGCCCGTGTTCGTTGACAACTCCGGGCGCAGGTCCAAGCTGCTGCGCCGGATCGGCCTCCTCATGGGGGTCGGCTGTCTTGTGTACGCCGTCGTCCTCGGCGCCGCCTTCATGGGCTGGGGCACCTCCCTGGCCCCGTCCTCCCTGCTGCCGTTCGGCAACGGAGGCCCGGGCGGCTCCCAGAACTCCGGCCCCGGCGGCGTCCAGCCGCAGGGCGGTATCGGCACCCCGCCCTCGAGGCCCACCGGCACTCCGCCCACGGGCGTCGCCACCGGCGAGCCGCCGAGCTCCGCCCCGACCGCGACCGCTTCCGCGGCCGCCAACTGACCGGAGTTCAGCCACCCCCATGACGACCACTTCCTCCCGCGGCCGCCGCCGTGCCCCGACCCGCATGTCACGGGCGGCGGGCAAGGCCGCGGCGCTGCAGAAACCGCGTGTCATCCTCGCCCTGCTGCTTCTGCTCGCGCTGACCAGCGTGATGCTCCTCGACGGCTATCTGCGGGCCGAGGTCGGCGGGGACCAGCGCGTGCGTACCGGGGCCAGCGCCGGCAAGGTGCCCGAAAAGGTCCTCGACGGCGGCCCGATCCTGACCTTCCAGGGCGGCCAGGCCACCACCGTCTCGGTGCCGGACAAGACGATCGCGCTGACCTTCGACGACGGGCCGAACCCGACCTGGACGCCCCAGGTGCTGAAGATCCTCCAGGAGTACGACGTGCCCGGCACGTTCTTCCTGGTCGGCTCGATGGTCTCGCGCTACCCGAGCATCGTGAAGGACATGGTCGAGGAGGGCAACGAGGTGGGTATCCACACCTTCACCCACGTCGACCTCTCCTACCAGTCCGACGCACGCGTCGACCGTGAGATGGAGCAGACCCAGCTCGCGCTGGCGGGCGCGGCCGGCATCACGACGACGCTCTTCCGCGCCCCGTACTCCTCCGAGACGGACGCCATCGACAACTACAGCTGGCCCATCTACAAGAAGCTGGGTGAGGACGGCTACACCAGTGTCTTCGTCGACACGGACAGCGACGACTGGAAGAAGCCGGGCGTCTCGAAGATCATCAAGTGGGCCACGCCGGAGGACGGCAAGGGCGCGTCGGTGCTCTTCCACGACGCGGGTGGCGAGCGCTCGCAGACGATCAAGGCGCTGCCGACGTACATCGAGAAGATGAAGGCCGCGGGCTACACCTTCACCACCATCAGCGGCGTGATGCAGGAGCAGAACGCCGCGGCCCGGCAGGCTTCGGGCACGGGCACGGGCACGGGTACGGGTCAGCAGCAGGCCGCGGGCGCGGCCGGGGCCGGCGCGGCGACGGCGACCGACGGAGCGACCGGAACCGAGGGGGCCGCGGGAACAGAGGGGGCCACCGGCGAGCAGCCCGGCAACGTGCCCAACGGCGAGGGCGGCACCGGCACCGGCGCGAACGGCGGGACCGGCCAGACCATCAACCGGCTCCAGGCGGCCCACCGCGAGGCAACCGGCGTGACGCTCTACGAGGGCAAGGCCCTCATCGCCGCGGTCACCCTCGCCGAGTGGACCGTCCCGACACTGTCGGTGGGGCTGATGGTCGTCGGCGTGGCCGTCATGGGCCGGTTCGGGATGATGCTGATCCTGGCCCGCCGGCACTACAGGAAGCGCAACAAGCGCCGCTTCAGCTGGGGGCCGACCGTCACCCGGCCGGTCAGCGTGATCGTCCCGGCGTACAACGAGAAGGAGTGCATCGCCAACACCCTGAAGTCGCTGGCGAAGAGCACGCATCCGATCGAGATCATCATCGTGGACGACGGTTCGGACGACAACACGTCCGAGATCTCGCGCGAGGCGGCCAGGGCCCTCGGTATGACGAACGTCCGCGTCATCCGGCAGGAGAACGCGGGCAAGCCGGCCGCCCTCAACAACGGTGTCCGCAGCGCCAGCTACGACATCGTCGTGATGATGGACGGCGACACGGTCTTCGAGCCGGACGCCGTGCACCACCTCGTGCAGCCCTTCGCCGACCCGAAGGTCGGCGCGGTCGCCGGCAACGCCAAGGTCGGCAACCGCGACACGATCATCGGCGCCTGGCAGCACATCGAGTACGTGATGGGCTTCAACCTCGACCGCCGCATGTACGACCTGCTGCGGTGCATGCCGACCATCCCCGGCGCGATCGGCGCGTTCCGCCGCGAGGCCGTGCTCGAGGTCGGCGGCATGAGCGAGGACACCCTCGCCGAGGACACCGACATCACCATCGCCATGCACCGCGCGGGCTGGCAGGTCGTCTACCAGGAGCACGCCAAGGCCTGGACAGAGGCGCCCGGCTCGCTGAAGCAGCTGTGGTCCCAGCGCTACCGCTGGTCCTACGGCACCATGCAGGCGCTGTGGAAGCACCGCAAGTCCCTGACGGACAAGGGGCCTTCGGGCCGCTTCGGCCGGGTGGGCATGCCGCTCGTGGTCCTCTTCCAGATCATCACGCCGGTCTTCGCCCCGCTCATCGACGTGTTCACGGTCTACTCGATGATCTTCATCGACTTCCAGGCCTCCCTGCTGGCCTGGCTGGCGGTCCTCGGCGTCCAACTGGGCTGCGCGGCGTACGCGTTCCGCCTCGACCGCGAGAAGTACCGCTACCTGCTGATGATGCCGCTCCAGCAACTGGCCTACCGCCAGATGATGTACCTCGTCCTCATCCACTCCTGCATCACCGCCCTCACCGGCGGCCGCCTGCGCTGGCAGAAGCTGAAGCGCACCGGTGAGGTCGGCACCCCCGCCGGGGTGAGCTGATGAGCTGGGAGCAGCAGGGCTACGGCCCCGGCCCCGGCCCCGGCCAGGGGCAGGGGCAGGGGCAGGGTTACGGCCACGAGTACGGGCAGCCGTCGCCGTACCTGTACGGCTACGACGGGTACGGGCAGCAGCCGTACCCGCAGCAGCAGCCTCCCCAGCAGGACGGGCACCAGCCGTATCAGCAGCAGCCGTATCCGCCCGAGTACGCGCAGAACACGGAGTACGCGGAGTACCCGCAGTACGGGCAGGGCGTCGCCGTCGACGAGACGGCGCCCCTGCCGGCGGTGGACGCGGACCCGTATCCGGACCCGGACCCGGACCCGAACCCGGACCCGGGACCCGGTCGGGAGTCCGAGGCACCGGCGACGACGACCGTCACCGAGGAGGTGACGGAGGACCCCCCGTCCCCGTCCAAGCCCGCTGCTCCCCCACGCGACCGCTACTTCGACACGCTCCGCGCCCTCGCCCTCATCCGTGTGGTCGCGTACCACACCTTCGGCTGGGCCTGGGCGGGCATGGTCTTCCCCTCCATGGGGATCATGTTCGGCCTGGCCGGCACCCTGATGGCGAAGTCCCTGGAGCGTCCGGCGCTGAAGGTGGTGAAGAGCCGATTCCGCCGGCTCCTTCCCCCCTTCTGGTTCTGGGGTGTCTTCGTCGTCCTGGCGATGCTGATCCACGACTGGCTGCCGGGCTGGGAGATCGTCTACTGGGTCGTGCCGCTGGGTGACCCGCCGGGCAACGCCTGGGGCGAGCAGGCCTGGGAGATCCTCTGGTACCTGCGGACGTACCTCTGGTTCGTGCTGCTCTCCCCGCTGCTGCTGCGGCTCTTCCGGCTGGCGCCGGTCCCCGTGCTGGCGCTCTCCCTCGCGCCGATCCTGGTGCTCACCTTCGTCTGGGCGGGCCCGGACAACCGCGTCGGCACCGCGATGTGGGACCTGTCGACGTACCTCTTCTGCTGGATGCTGGGCTTCGCGCACCGCGACGGCGTCCTCCAGCGCGCGAAGCCGGCCCTGGTGGTCGTGATGTCGCTCGCGGCGATCGGGTTCGGCGGCTGGTACGCCTTGACGCACCAGGCCGAGTTCGGCACCTACGACCTCGACGAGGACCCCCTCGCGCAGGCGTTCTGGTCGGCGGGCTTCGTCATGCTGCTGATGTGGGCGAAGGCGTACTTCGGGATCGACTTCGCCTGGCTCACCCGCTTCCGGCGCACGAACCGGATCGTCACCGTCTTCAACGCGCGCGCGGTGACGATCTACCTCTGGCACGAGATCGCCCTGATCCTGGCCGTGCCGCTGATCGACCGGTTCTGGGACATCCCCGCCTTCGAGAAGTACCTGCCGCTGGAGAGCCAGTGGTTCATGTTCGGCGTGGGCTGGCTGCTGATCGTCCTGTTCGTGCTGCTCTGCGGGTGGGTCGAGGACGTCGCGGCACGGAAGAAGCCGAGGCTCCTGCCGTGAGCCGGTGAGGAGGGGGCTGCCACAATGGGCGGGTGACCCGTGCTTCCCTGAACAAGCAGCCCCACGAAGTCGCCTCGATGTTCGACCGCGTGGCGGAACGGTACGACCTGACCAACGACGTCCTGTCGCTCGGCCAGGACCGGAGGTGGCGCAAGGAGGTCGCGAAGGCGGTCGACGCCCGCCCCGCCCAGAAGGTCCTGGACCTCGCCGCGGGCACGGCGACCTCCTCCCTCCCCTTCGCGCGCACCGGCGCCTACGTCGTCCCGTGCGACTTCTCCCTCGGCATGCTCCAGGTCGGGAAGAGGAACCACACCTGGCTGCCGTTCACCGCCGGGGACGCCACGCGACTGCCCTTCAAGGACGACGTCTTCGACGCCGTCACCATCTCCTTCGGCCTGCGCAACGTGCAGGACTTCGACGCGGCCCTGCGCGAGATGTACCGGGTGACCCGGCCCGGCGGACGCGTCGTGATCTGCGAGTTCTCGCACCCGACCTGGGCGCCGTTCCGGACCGTCTACACCGAGTACCTGATGCGCGCGCTGCCCCCGGTCGCCCGCGCGGTCTCCTCCAACCCGGACGCCTACGTCTACCTCGCCGAGTCCATCCGCGCCTGGCCCGATCAGCCCGCCCTCGCCGAGCATCTGCGCAAGGCCGGCTGGTCGAAGGTCGCCTGGCGCAACCTGACGGGCGGCGTGGTGACCCTGCACCGGGGCTTCAAGGAAGCCTGAGGCACGGATCGCAGCCACGGGCCCGGCCCTTCGGACGGTCGCGGCTCAGGCGCTCGGGACCTCGGGACCTCGGGCCCTCGGGACCTCAGGCCCTCGGGACCTCAGGCCCTCGAGACCTCGGGACCTCGGGACCTCAGGCCCTCGGGCTCTCGGCGGTCGCGGCCCGGGCCTCAGGGGCTCGGGTCTCCGGCGCGGCCGCGCCGCCGCTACCCGGTGATCGCCTCGAAGGGATGTCCGGACCGGTCCAGCTCGCGCTGCAGCCCGCCGCCGCCCGGTCTGGGCACCCGAGGCTCGCGCACGCCCGCGCCTCCGCCGCCCTCTCCTTCGCCGAACTCGAACCACACGGTGACGACGGCGCCGCGCGGCACCTCGACACCGGGTGGCGGGTACTGCCGCACGACGTAGTCCACGACCGCGCGGTGGAACTCGGGCCGGTCCGGTGCGGCCAGCAGCACGCCTTGTGCCGCGGCCGCCTCGCGCGCGTCCACGGCCATCAGGCCGACGAGTCTCGGCACGCGGACGTCGGGTGTCTTGGGTGGTATGAGCACAAATGTCACCCCCAGCGGTACTGGAAGGGTAACCGCACGGGGGTGTCGTCCGGAAGGGCCGCGTGTCTTTCTGTAGCCAACGACTACGGAGAGTGACTAGCGGTTCGGGTGGCGGCGATCACCACGCGAGGCGGTAGCAGCGCCCCTCCCGTTTCGGCTCCGGCGTCGTGAAGACCTCCGCGAGCCGCATGCCCAGCCGCTCCGTGACCGCGATGGACCTCGCGTTGCGTGCGTCGACCATGGCCACCACGCCCGGCACCCCGGCCGCCCGCACCCGCTCCAGCGTCATCTGCGCGGCCGCTGTCACATACCCCTGGCCCCAGTGCTCCCGGCCGAGCCGCCACCCGATCTCGATCTCGCCCTTGGGGCCCCACTCCTGCGGCCACGGCTGGGCGCCCGTGAACCCGATGACCCGGTCGTCCCGGTCCAGCATCGTCCAGAGACAGAAGCCGTGCTCGGCGTCGTGTCGGCGCTGGCGGGCGGTGAGCTCCTCGTAGGCGGACAGCTCCGCGGACCTGCCGCCGTGGAACTCCATCACGTCCGGGTCGTCGAAGACCCGGTGCCAGGTGACCGCGTCCTCGTCCGTGGGGACACGCAGCCGTACTACGGGGAGAGCTCGGTTCACGGGGCAGCCCTTCAGCCGGGTGATCAATTCTGCTGAATAGACTGCCCATGTCCAGTGCCGGTCGGCACGAAGATTCCGAACTTGGGGAGATCCCGCCGTGACCGCCGTGAACGAGCTCCTCTCCGAAAGTACCGCCGATGTGATCGTCGTCGGCGCGGGGCCGAGCGGCTCCACGACCGCGTACTACCTCGCCAAGGCCGGACTCGACGTACTCCTCCTGGAGAAGACCGAGTTCCCGCGCGAGAAGGTGTGCGGCGACGGCCTCACCCCGCGCGCCACCAAGCAGCTCGTGGCCATGGGCATCGACATCTCCGAGGAGGCCGGCTGGCTGCGCAACAAGGGCCTGCGCATCATCGGCGGCGGCGTCCGCCTCCAGCTGGACTGGCCGGATCTCGCCTCCTTCCCCGACTACGGACTCGTCCGCAAGCGCGACGACTTCGACGAGCAGCTCGCCCGCCAGGCCCAGAAGGCGGGCGCCCGCCTCTACGAGCGCTGCAACGTCGGCGCCCCGATCGTCGACGACCGCACCGGTCACATCATCGGCGTGCACGCCAAGCTGGGCGAGGAGAAGCGGGAAGTCACCTTCCGCGCCCCGCTCGTGGTGGCCGCCGACGGCAACTCCAGCCGCCTCTCGCTGGCGATGGGCCTGCACCGCCGCGAGGACCGCCCGATGGGCGTCGCGGTCCGCACCTACTTCACCTCCCCGCGCCACGAGGACGACTATCTGGAGTCCTGGCTGGAGCTGTGGGACCGCCGGGGCCCGGGTGAGGACCGTCTGCTGCCCGGCTACGGCTGGATCTTCGGCATGGGCGACGGGACCTCGAACGTCGGCCTGGGTGTGCTGAACACCTCCAACTCCTTCAAGGAGCTCGACTGGCGCGAGGTGCTCAAGGCCTGGTGCGCGTCCATGCCGGAGGACTGGGGTTACACCCCCGAAAACATGACCGGCCCGATCCGCGGCGCCGCCCTCCCCATGGCCTTCAACCGCAAGCCCCACTACACCAAGGGCCTGCTGCTGGTCGGCGACGCCGGCGGCCTGGTGAACCCCTTCAACGGTGAGGGCATCGCCTACGCCATGGAGTCCGGTCAGATCGTCGCCGAGGTCATCGTGCAGGCGCACGCCCGCGCCACCCCCGCCCAGCGCGAACTGGCCCTGCAGCGCTACCCGCAGGTCCTCGCGGACACCTACGGCGGCTACTACTCGCTGGGCCGCGCCTTCGTGAAGCTCATCGGCAACCCGAAGGTCATGAAGATCGCGACCCAGCGCGGTCTGACCCACCCGCTGCTGATGAAGTTCACCCTGAAGATGCTCGCCAACCTGACGGACCCCACGGGCGGCGACGCGATGGACCGCATCATCAACGGCCTGAGCAAGGTGGCCCCGAAGGCCTGACCACGGCGGGGCCCCTCCGGAAGCGGAACACCGGCGGCCCGGCGCGAAGCCCCCTTCCCGCCGGCCCGCCCCCACCGGCCGGCAAGGACATGGGCGCGGGCAGGTGGGGGCGGGCCGCGCCGTGCTGGCACCGGGATTGACGGAGTGTCCGACATGTCGGGACATCGCGCTTGATGTGGCGCCACCCGGGGCCCGACGACGGCGGGAACGGCGGCGGTCACGCCGACCGGGGATGCCGACGGGGATGCCGACGGTGTGGTGGCGCGAAGGTTGGCAGGCGTGCCCGCGAGACCGCCGGCACGCCTGTGCGCGGTCCCGGAACGGGGGTGGTGCCCCCAGGCGTCCTGGGGCACTTGGAGGCGCCAGGAGGCGACTGAAGGCCTCTACGCGTGTCCTGGAGGCGGCCGCTGAGCCGCCACGCGCGGGGATAGCGGCCGCGGCGCACTGAGCCCGCGGGCGCCGGGAGAGCGGCCGCCGCGCTCGGAGCCGCTCGTGTATCGGCCGTCGGCCGCGCGTCGGCCGCGCGTCGGCCGCGCGGCCGTGCCCGAAGGGCCGCTGCCCCCGAGCGGCTGCGGCCCTTGCGTGCATGAGGTGCCCCCAGGGCACCGGGAGTGTCAGAGCACCCGCACCGCGCCGGTCGGCGGGTCGTACGACATCGGCTTCTCGGCCACACCGGTGGACGGGTTCTGCGCGCCGACGAACATGCCGTCGCCGACGTACACCGCCACGTGGTACGCGCTGCCCGCGCTGCCCCAGTAGAGGATGTCGCCCGGCAGCAGGTTGTCCAGCGACACCTGGGTGCCGAAGGTCGACTGGTCCTGCGAAACGCGCGGCAGGTCGACGCCGACCTGCTTGAAGGCGGTCTGCATGAGACCCGAGCAGTCCCAGGAGTTCGGGCCGGTACCGCCGGAGACGTAGGCGTCGCCGATCTGTGCCTTCACGAAGGCGATGACGGCCGCGGCCGAACCCGTCGCCGTGGAGCTGCTCGTGCTGTCGGAGCTGCTGCTCGACGTCGTGCTGAGCGTGGTCCGCTCGGCGGCGCGCGTGGCGCGCTCGGCGGCGGCCTTGCGGGCGGCCTCGGCCTTCTTCTTCGCCACCGCCTTGGCGTGGGCGAGGTCCTTCTTGGCCTCCTTGGCGGCGGCGGTGGCGGCCGCGTCGCGCTCTGCCTGAAGCTGGTAGTTCGCCGCGGCCTGCTGCGTGGCCTGAGCGGACTGCGCGACCTGGGCCGCCAGGTCGCCCGTGAGGACGGGCAGTTCGAGCGTCTGCGTCACCGGCTCGGCGGCGTTGGCCGAGCCAGCTGCTGTGGCGACGGCCAGCGTGCCGAGGACACCACTGGCGACTCCGGCCCGCATCGCGATCGTCGACGCGCTGCGGCGGGGTTTCCGGTGGCTGCGTATGTGAGCGGTGTGGGACATGGGTACAACCGGTATCAGGGGCTCCTCCATACCTTCAAGAAACGTGTGCTGCGCCACAGTTGTTCAACGGGTGCCTCAAATTCCCTGCCCCGGGTTCTTTATTGACGCCGTAACGGACATTGCGGACGCAGGTGATCAAGCCTGTGATCATGGACTTTCGTCGTTACGCCCGGATTGCCCGTCACCTACCACCGGTTGAGACCGTTGGCCAAGCCCGGTTCTTAAGCGCCCCTCACGGATGTGGCGGAGGTCACGGAACGGTTACCGGAGGGGCCGCGTCTCGCGCGTCCGGCACGTCCACCTCCGTTTGTGAACGCGTACACACGTCCACACCCGTGCCCCGCCTCCCTCTGATGTGTGAACGCACGCCACTATCAGGGCTCCGCGTCCATCACCAATTTGCATGCAAGGGAAGCCTCTTGATATGGAGACGATCCCCGATTCCGGCGGTGACGAGCGCAAATGTTACTTCTTGTGATCACTCTGACGCTTCACGTATGAAGATCACTGTCGATATGACTTCATGATCCTTCGTCAGGTGGTGGAGATCACAAAGCTTGTGTAATACCCCGTGTCGCAGATCACAGAGCGGCGGGCATAAGATGCGGAGCAGTTGGGCTTGTGACCTGCTTCACATGTTCGCGATCTTCGCCGGGACGGGCGGGGTTCGGGTGCTGGGGCCGCAGAGTCCGACGTCATCGCCAGCAGTCAGTGCCGACTGAGAGGAGCGAGGAGCGGTGAACGCGTATGCGCCCATCCTCGTACTGGGAGCCCTCGGGGCAGGCTTTGCGATCTTCTCCGTGGTCATGGCCACGCTGATCGGGCCGAAGCGGTACAACCGCGCCAAGCTCGAGGCCTACGAGTGCGGTATCGAGCCGACCCCCACGCCGGCCGGCGGCGGGCGCTTCCCCATCAAGTACTACCTGACGGCGATGCTCTTCATCGTCTTCGACATCGAGATCGTCTTCCTCTACCCCTGGGCCGTCACCTTCGACGCCCTGGGTGTTTTCGGGCTCGTGGAGATGTTGCTCTTCGTGCTCACCGTCTTCGTCGCGTACGCGTACGTATGGCGGCGCGGCGGCCTGGAATGGGACTGAGGGGCCTTTAGCCATGGGACTCGAAGAAAAGCTGCCGAGCGGATTCCTGCTGACCACCGTCGAGCAGGCCGCGGGCTGGGTGCGCAAGGCGTCCGTCTTCCCCGCCACGTTCGGCCTCGCCTGCTGTGCCATCGAGATGATGACCACCGGCGCCGGCCGCTACGACCTGGCGCGCTTCGGCATGGAGGTCTTCCGGGGTTCGCCCCGGCAGGCGGACCTGATGATCGTCGCCGGCCGGGTGAGCCAGAAGATGGCGCCGGTGCTCCGGCAGGTCTACGACCAGATGCCGAACCCCAAGTGGGTCATCTCCATGGGCGTGTGCGCCTCCTCCGGCGGCATGTTCAACAACTACGCGATCGTCCAGGGCGTCGATCACATCGTGCCCGTCGACATCTACCTCCCGGGCTGCCCGCCGCGCCCCGAGATGCTGATGGACGCGATCCTCAAGCTCCACCACAAGATCCAGAACAGCAAGCTCGGCGTGAACGCCGAGGAGGCGGCCCGCGAGGCGGAGGAAGCGGCGCTCAAGGCCCTGCCCATGATCGAGATGAAGGGGCTGCTGCGGTGAGCGACGCAAACGGCACCCACGGCGCGAACGGCCCCTCGAACGGGGTGAACGGGTCGAACGGGGTGAACCCCGAGAAGGATCTCTCCGCCTCCAATCTCCCGGGGCAGCGCGGCGAGGGCGGCGAGGAGGTCCGCGTCCAGCGCGGCATGTTCGGCGCCAACAACGGCGGCGACACCTCCGGATACGGCGGCCTGGTCCGCTCCGTCCGGCTCCCGGGAGCGGCGAGCCGGCCCTACGGCGGCTGGTTCGACGAGGTCGCCGACGAACTCGAGGGCGCGCTGGAGGAGCAGGGCCTGCTCCCCGGCAACGCGATCGGGAAGACGGTCGTCGACCGCGACGAGCTCACCTTCCACATCGAGCGCGAGCACCTGCTCCGAGTGGCCCGCACCCTGCGGGACGACCCGGCCCTGCGCTTCGAGCTCTGTACCGGCGTCAGCGCCGTGCACTACCCGAACGACAAGGGGCGTGAGCTGCACGCCGTCTACCACCTGCGCTCGATCACCCACAACCGGTTGATCCGCCTGGAGGTCAGCGCCCCGGACGGCGACCCGCACATCCCGTCCCTGGTCTCCGTGTATCCCACGAACGACTGGCACGAGCGCGAGACCTACGACTTCTTCGGGATCGTCTTCGACGGTCACCCGGCCCTGACGCGGATCATGATGCCGGACGACTGGCAGGGCCACCCGCAGCGCAAGGACTACCCCCTCGGCGGCATCCCCGTCGAGTACAAGGGCGCCCAGATCCCGGCTCCGGACCAGCGGAGGTCGTACTCATGAGCACGCAGTCAGCATCCGCCCGTGAGACCACCGAGGGCACTGTATATACGGTCACCGGTGGCGACTGGGACGAGGTCGTCCAGTCCGCGACCCGCGCCGACGACGAGCGCATCATCGTCAACATGGGTCCCCAGCACCCCTCCACTCACGGGGTGCTCCGCCTGATCCTGGAGATCGAGGGCGAGACGGTCACCGAGGCCCGCTGCGGCATCGGCTACCTCCACACCGGCATCGAGAAGAACCTCGAATACCGCACGTGGACGCAGGGCACCACGTTCGTGACGCGCATGGACTACCTGACGTCCTTCTTCAACGAGACCGCCTACTGTCTCGCCGTCGAGAAGCTCCTCGGTATCGAGGACCAGATCACCGAGCGAGCCAAGATCATCCGGGTGCTCCTGATGGAGCTGAACCGGTTGTCCTCCCACCTGGTGTGCATCGCCACCGGCGGTATGGAACTCGGTGCCACCACGATCATGATCTACGGATTCCGTGATCGTGAAATGATTCTCGACATCTACGAGCTCATCACGGGCCTGCGGATGAACCACGCGTACATCCGCCCCGGCGGACTCGCCCAGGACCTGCCGCCCGGCGCGGTGGACCAGATCCGCGAGTTCGTGAAGAAGATGAAGAAGAACCTCCCCGAGTACGACAAGCTCGCCACCGGGAACCCCATCTTCAAGGCCCGCATGCAGAACGTCGGGTATCTCGACCTGGCCGGCTGCATGGCCCTCGGCGCCACCGGCCCGATCCTGCGGTCCACCGGCCTCCCGCACGACCTGCGCAAGGCGCAGCCGTACTGCGACTACGAGACGTACGACTTCGATGTCCCGACCGCGGACTCCTGCGACTCCTACGGCCGCTTCCTGATCCGCCTGGAGGAGATGCGCCAGTCGCTCCGGATCGTCGAGCAGTGCCTGGACCGGCTGCAGCCCGGCCCCGTCATGGTCGCCGACCGGAAGATCGCCTGGCCCGCGCAGCTCGCTCTGGGCCCCGACGGTCTGGGCAACTCCCTGGACCACATCAAGAAGATCATGGGCACCTCCATGGAGGCCCTGATCCACCACTTCAAGCTGGTGACCGAGGGCTTCCGCGTCCCGCCGGGACAGGCGTACGCGGCTGTCGAGTCACCCAAGGGCGAACTCGGGGTGCACGCCGTCTCCGACGGAGGCACCCGCCCTTACCGGGTCCACTTCCGGGACCCGTCCTTCACCAACCTTCAGGCCATGGCAGCGATGTGCGAGGGCGGCCAGGTCGCCGACGTCATCGTCGCCGTCGCCTCCATCGACCCCGTTATGGGAGGCGTCGACCGGTGACCACCTCTTCTTCCGAGCGGGGCGTCAGCCTGGGTATGCCCGAACTGCCCGCGCCCGCCTACCCGGACGACGTCCGGGCCCGGCTGGAGGCGGATGCGCGCGAGATCATCGCCCGCTATCCCGACTCCCGGTCCGCGCTCCTGCCGTTGCTGCATCTCGTGCAGTCGGAGGAGGGCCACGTCACGCGCACCGGGATGCAGTTCTGCGCGGACGTGCTGAAGCTGACCACGGCCGAGGTCACCGCGGTCGCCACCTTCTACACCATGTACCGCCGCCGCCCCAGCGGCGACTACCAGGTCGGCGTGTGCACCAACACGCTGTGCGCGGTGATGGGCGGCGACGCGATCTTCGAACAGCTCCAGGAGCACCTGGGCATCGGCAACGGCGAGACCACCGACGACGGCAAGATCACCCTGGAGCACATCGAGTGCAACGCGGCCTGTGACTTCGCGCCGGTCGTGATGGTCAACTGGGAGTTCTTCGACAACCAGACCGTGCAGAGCGCGAAGCGCCTGGTGGACGACCTGCGGATCGGTCACACTGTCTCGCCGACGCGTGGTGCGCCGCTGTGCACCTTCAAGGAGACCGCCCGGATTCTGGCGGGCTTCCCCGACGAGCGGGACGGGGCCGTCGAGGCGAGCGGCAGCGCGGGACCGGCGTCGCTGGTGGGTCTTCGCCTGGCAAAGGGAGAGACCGCACCCGCGCGCGTGGTCCACCCGCGGGACGGCGGGCCGCACGACGAACCGCAGGACCGGGCGGTGCACGAGCCGTCGCCCGCGGAGCACCGGAGTTCGCACGACGCGCCACAGGACACGTCGGCCTCCGACCCGGCTCACCCGGCAGGGCCTACCGCCGAGGAGGGGGAGTGATGACCTTGGCACCCGAGTTGAAAGGCAGCAGCCCGGAGAAGCTGCTCGCACCCGTGCTGTCGGCCTTCTGGGACGAGGACCGGTCCTGGAGTCTGGACGTCTACCGAAGGCACGAGGGGTACGAGGGCCTCCGCAAGGCGCTCGCCATGTCGCCGGACGACCTGATCGCGTACGTCAAGGACTCCGGTCTGCGAGGGCGGGGCGGCGCGGGATTCCCGACCGGAATGAAATGGCAGTTCATTCCGCAGGGTGATGGAAAGCCGCACTATCTAGTTGTCAACGCCGACGAATCGGAACCCGGGACCTGCAAGGACATCCCGCTCCTCTTCGCGAACCCGCACAGCCTCATCGAGGGCATTGTGATCGCGTGTTATGCCATCAGGTCGTCTCATGCCTTCATCTATCTGCGGGGTGAAGTCGTTCCCGTTCTGCGGCGGTTGCACGAAGCCGTGCGCGAGGCCTACGCGGCGGGCTACCTCGGCGAGAACATCCTGGGCAGCGGACTCGACCTCGAACTCACCGTGCACGCCGGCGCCGGCGCGTACATCTGCGGTGAGGAGACCGCGCTGCTCGACTCGCTCGAAGGCCGCCGTGGTCAACCGCGGCTGCGCCCTCCTTTCCCTGCTGTCGCGGGCCTCTATGCGTGCCCGACTGTGGTGAATAACGTCGAATCGATCGCGTCAGTTCCCGCGATTCTGCAAAACGGCAAAGAATGGTTCAGGTCGATGGGAAGCGAGAAGTCCCCGGGCTTCACGCTCTACTCGCTCAGCGGCCATGTCGCCGGCCCCGGCCAGTACGAGGCCCCGCTCGGCATCACCCTCCGCCAGCTCCTCGAGATGAGCGGCGGCATGCGACCCGGGCACCGGCTCAAGTTCTGGACACCGGGCGGCTCCTCGACGCCGATGTTCACCGAGGAGCACCTCGACGTCCCTCTTGACTACGAAGGAGTGGGTGCCGCGGGTTCCATGCTCGGCACCAAAGCTCTGCAGTGTTTCGACGAGACGACCTGCGTCGTGCGGGCCGTCACCCGCTGGACCGAGTTCTACGCCCACGAGTCCTGCGGCAAGTGCACCCCGTGCCGTGAAGGAACGTACTGGCTCGTGCAGTTGCTGCGGGACATCGAGGCCGGCAAGGGAGTCCTCTCCGACCTCGACAAGCTCAACGACATCGCCGACAACATCAACGGCAAGTCCTTCTGCGCCCTCGGCGACGGCGCCGCCTCGCCGATCTTCTCCTCGCTCAAGTACTTCCGCGAGGAGTACGAGCAGCACATCACGGGCCGCGGCTGCCCCTTCGACCCGGCCAAGTCGACGCTCTGGGCCGACAAGCACACGGAGGTGAACGCATGACGGTGACCACCAGCGCTCCCTCCGGAGGCGGCGAGGCTGCGGTCCCGCGGGAAGATCTCGTGACGCTGACGATCGACGGCGCCGAGATCAGCGTGCCCAAGGGCACCCTGGTCATCCGGGCCGCCGAGCAGCTCGGCATCGAGATCCCGCGCTTCTGCGACCATCCCCTCCTCGATCCGGTCGGCGCGTGCCGGCAGTGCATCGTCGAGGTCGAGGGCCAGCGCAAGCCGATGGCGTCCTGCACGATCACGTGCACGGACGGCATGGTGGTGAAGACCCAGCTCAGCTCGCCGGTGGCCGAGAAGGCGCAGCACGGTGTGATGGAGCTGCTCCTCATCAACCACCCGCTGGACTGCCCGGTCTGCGACAAGGGCGGCGAGTGCCCCCTGCAGAACCAGGCCGTGTCGCACGGCCAGGCCGAGTCCCGCTTCGAGGGCAGGAAACGGACGTACGAGAAGCCCCTGCCGATCTCCACGCAGGTGCTGCTCGACCGTGAGCGGTGCGTGCTGTGCGCCCGCTGCACCAGGTTCTCCAACCAGGTGGCGGGCGACCCGATGATCGAGCTGATCGAGCGGGGCGCGCTCCAGCAGGTGGGTACCGGCGAGGGCGACCCCTTCGAGTCGTACTTCTCCGGAAACACCATCCAGATCTGCCCGGTCGGCGCGCTGACCTCGGCGGCGTACCGATTCCGCTCCCGGCCCTTCGACCTGGTCTCCTCGCCGTCGGTCTGCGAACACTGCTCCGGCGGCTGCGCCACGCGCACCGACCACCGGCGCGGCAAGGTCATGCGGCGCCTGGCCGCCAACGACCCCGAGGTCAACGAGGAGTGGATCTGCGACAAGGGGCGGTTCGCGTTCCGGTACCCCCAGCAGCGGGACCGGCTCGAAACACCTCTGGTGCGCGACGCCGAGGGGAACCTCGTACCGGCTTCCTGGCCGGAGGCGTTGCAGATCGCGGCCCAGGGCCTGCTGGCGTCGCGCGGCAGGACCGGCGTCCTGACCGGCGGCCGCCTCACCATCGAGGACGCCTACGCGTACAGCAAGTTCACGCGCGTGGCGCTCGACACCAACGACATCGACTTCCGTGCGCGCGTGCACAGCAGCGAGGAGGCCGACTTCCTGGCCGCCCACATCGCCGGCCGCGGCCGTGACCTCGACGGTACGGGCGTCACGTACACCTCCCTGGAGAAGGCGCCCGCCGTCCTGCTGGTCGGGTTCGAGTCGGAGGAGGAGGCGCCCGGCGTCTTCCTGAGGTTGCGCAAGGCCTGGCGCAAGCACGGACAGCGGGTCTTCTCGCTGGCCACACACGTCACCCGGGGCCTGGAGAAGGCGGGCGGCACGCTGCTGTCGGCCGCCCCCGGCACCGAGACCGAATGGCTGGACGCGCTCGCGGGCGGCGTCGGCCTGGAGGACGCGGGCGCCAAGGCCGCCGAGGCGCTGCGGGCCGAAGGCGCGGTGATCGTCGTCGGCGAGCGACTGGCCGGCGTGGCAGGCGGTCTCACCGCCGCCGTGCGGACCGCCGCGGCGACCGGCGCCCGACTGGTGTGGATCCCACGCCGGGCGGGCGAGCGCGGCGCGATCGAGGTGGGTGCCCTGCCGTCGCTGCTGCCGGGCGGCCGTCCGGCCACCGACCCCCGCGCGCGCGAGGAGGTCGCGGCGGCCTGGGGACTGGCCGAACTTCCGCACCGCTACGGCCGGGACACCGGGCAGATCGTCGAGGCCGCCGCGTCCGGCGAACTCCAGGCGCTGCTCGTCGCGGGAGTCGAGGTCGCGGATCTGCCCGACCCGGCACGCGCGCGTGCGGCGCTGGCCGAGGCCGGCTTCGTCGTGTCGCTGGAGCTGCGGCCCGGCGAGGTCACCGAGCACGCCGACGTCGTCCTCCCGGTGGCCGCGGTCGCCGAGAAGGCCGGCACCTTCCTCAACTGGGAAGGCCGGGTCCGTTTCTTCGAGGCGGCACTGAAGCCCGACCAGATGACACGCCGCCCGGCGCCCGCCGACGCGCGCGTGCTCCAGATGCTCGCCGACGCCATGGACGTTCACCTCGGCCTGCCGGACCTGCGCACCGCGCGCGCGGAACTCGACCGGCTCGGTGCCTGGGACGGGCCTCGGGCCTCCGAGTCCCTGGAGACCGCCGCCCAGCTGCCGCGCCCCGCCGCGGGGGAGGCCGTCCTCGCCGGACACCGTCTGCTCCTCGACCAGGGCGTCCTCCAGCAGGGGGACGAGGCGCTCGCCGGGACGCGGCACGCCGCACGCGCGCGCGTGTCGCCCGCCACGGCCGCCGAAGTGGGCGTGAAGGACGGCGACATCCTCGCCGTGACCGGGCCCGCGGGGTCGGTCGAACTTCCGCTGCTGATCACACAGATGCCCGATCGGGTGGTCTGGCTTCCGCTGAACTCCACGGGTGGAGGCGTCGCCTCCGACTCCGGGGCGACGCCCGGCGCCCTTGTCCGCATCGGCCCGGCGACGCTCGTCGCCGACGCCCCCGAGGAGGTGGAGGCATGAGCCCGTACCTCGCCGCTGAAGACCTCTCGATGTTCGGCCACGACCCCTGGTGGCTGGTCGTCGTCAAGGCCGTCTTCTGCTTCGCCTTCCTGATGGTGACGGTGCTGTTCTCCATCGTCTGGGAGCGCAAGGTCGTCGCCTGGATGCAGCTCCGCGTGGGCCCCAACCGGCACGGACCCTGGGGGATGCTCCAGTCCCTCGCCGACGGCGTCAAGCTGATGCTGAAGGAAGACCTCATCGTCAAGCGCGCGGACACGGTGGTGTACGTCCTCGCGCCGATCATCGCGGCCATCCCGGCCTTCATGGCGATCGCGGTGATCCCCTTCGGCCCGGCCGACAACGAGGTCTCGATCTTCGGCCAGCGCACCACGATGCAGCTGACCGACCTGCCGATCGCGATGCTCTACATCCTCGCGGTCGCCTCGATCGGCATCTACGGCATCGTCCTGGCGGGCTGGAGCTCCGGCTCCACCTATCCGCTGCTGGGCGGACTGCGGTCCTGTGCGCAGATGATCTCCTACGAGATCGCGATGGGCGCCGCGTTCGCCTCGGTGTTCCTCTACTCGGGGTCCATGTCGACGTCGACGATCGTCGAACAGCAGCAGGACCGCTGGTACATCCTGCTGCTGCCGGTCTCCTTCATCCTCTACATCGTCACGATGATCGGCGAGACCAACCGCGCCCCCTTCGACATGCCGGAGTCCGAGGGCGACCTGGTCGGCGGCTTCAACACCGAGTACTCGTCGATCAAGTTCGCGCTGTTCATGCTCGCCGAGTACGTGAACATGGTGACGGTCTCGGCGGTGGCGACCACGCTCTTCCTCGGCGGCTGGCGGGCTCCCTGGCCGATCAGCACCTTCTGGGAGGGCGCGAACCACGGCTGGTGGCCGATGCTCTGGTTCGTCGTCAAGGTGCAGCTGCTGTTGTTCTTCTTCATCTGGCTGCGCGGCACGCTTCCCCGTGTCCGTTACGACCAGCTGATGAAGCTCGGCTGGAAGGTCCTGATTCCCGTCTCGGTGACGTGGCTGATGCTCGTCGCGACCGTACGGACCCTGCGCAACGAGAACTACGACTTCGCCGAGATCGCTCTCTACGTCTGCGGCGGCGTCCTGGTCCTGTTGCTGCTGTCCTTCATCGCGGACATGTTCCGCAACGCGGGCAAGGAAGCACAGGTCCCCGCCGAGCCTGCCGACTTCGACCCGATGGCGGGCGGATTCCCCGTACCGCCACTGCCGGGACAGGAGTTGCCGCCGGTGCCCCGACGCCGCCCGCACCAGGAGCGAGAGCTCATTGTCAGTGGCGGAGTGGACACTGTGAGTGACGGATCGCTGGATGGAAAGGAGACGTCCGATGGCTGAGGAGCCCAAGGAGGCCGGGCAGACGAAGCCTGGCTTCCAGAACCCCGTGGCCGGCTTCGCCGTGACCTTCAAGGCCATGTTCAAGAAGCGGCTGACCGAGCAGTACCCGGAGGAGCAGAAGACCACAGCTCCCCGGTTCCACGGACGGCACCAGCTCAACCGCCATCCGGACGGCCTGGAGAAGTGCGTCGGCTGCGAGCTGTGCGCCTGGGCCTGCCCTGCCGACGCCATCTATGTAGAGGGCGCGGACAACACCGACGAGGAGCGTTACTCGCCGGGCGAGCGGTACGGCCGGGTCTATCAGATCAACTACGCCCGCTGCATCCTGTGCGGTCTGTGCATCGAGGCATGCCCCACGCGCGCGTTGACGATGACCAACGAGTTCGAGCTCGCCGACTCCAGCCGCGCCAACCTGATCTACACCAAGGAACAACTGCTCGCCGGCCTCGAAGAGGGCATGGTCGACTCGCCCCACGCGATCTACCCCGGTACGGACGAGCAGGACTACTACCGGGGTCTGGTGACGGAGGCGGCGCCCGGCACGGAACAGCAGCCTGCCGTCTCCAAGGGCGAGGCCCCGCAGGAGGCCGCCGCCACGTCCGGCACGGACGAGCCGACGTCGCAGGAGGTGGTCGGCCGATGAGCGCGCAACTCGCCGCCTACTCCACCTCGACCGGCGAGGCCTTCCAGTTCTGGGTGCTCGGCACCGTCGCGGTGATCGGCGCCCTGTGCACCGTCTTCATGAAGAAGGCCGTGCACAGCGCGCTCTGCCTGGCCGGCACCATGATCGTCCTGGCGGTGTTCTACCTCGCCAACGGCGCCTACTTCCTCGGCATCGTGCAGATCGTCGTCTACACCGGCGCGATCATGATGCTGTTCCTGTTCGTGGTGATGCTCGTCGGCGTCACCGCGGCGGACTCGCTGAAGGAGACCATCAAGGGCCAGCGCTGGCTGGCCCTCGTCAGCGGCCTCGGCTTCGGCATCCTGCTGATCGCCGGCATCGGCAACGCCACCCTGACGGAGTTCAACGGCCTCGCCGAGGCGAACGCGAACGGCAACGTCGAGGGCCTCGCCGCCCTCATCTTCACCAAGTACGTCTTCGCCTTCGAGATCACCGGCGCCCTGCTCATCACGGCCACGGTCGGCGCGATGGTGCTCACCCACCGCGAGCGCACCGAGCGGGCCAAGACCCAGCGGGAGCTGGCCGAAGCGCGTGTCCGTGAGGGCAAGAACGTACCGCCGCTGCCCGCGCCCGGTGTGTACGCGCGGCACAACGGCGTGGACGTCCAGGGCCTGCTGCCCGACGGCACCCCGTCGGAGCTCACGGTCAGCAAGACGCTGCGGGACCGCGGTCAGATCCGGGACGTGTCCACCGAGGCGCTGAACGACCTCAAGGCCCTGGAGCAGCGCGCCGAGGAGCGCCTGGAGCGGGCCGCGATCGAGCCGCCACACCTGAAGCGGACCGAGGAGGCGTCGAAGTGAACCCCGTCAACTACCTCTATCTCGCGGCCCTGTTGTTCACGATCGGTGCGACGGGTGTGCTGATCAGGCGCAACGCGATCGTCGTCTTCATGTGTATCGAGCTGATGCTCAACGCCTGCAACCTCGCGTTCGTCACCTTCTCCCGGATGCACGGCAATCTCGACGGCCAGATCATCGCCTTCTTCACGATGGTCGTCGCCGCCGCGGAGGTCGTGGTCGGACTCGCGATCATCGTGTCGCTGTTCCGTTCCCGCCACTCGGCCTCGGTCGACGACGCCAGCCTGATGAAGCTGTAAGGGGTCGGAAGAATAGTGGAGAACCTGATTGCGCTGCTGATTGCGGCGCCCCTGCTCGGAGCGGCGGTCCTGCTGGTCGGCGGCCGCCGGCTCGACGCCGTCGGCCACTGGATCGGCACGCTCCTGTCGTCCGTCTCCTTCGTGTTCGGCGTCATCCTCTTCAGCGACCTGCTGAGCAGGGACGCCGAGGACCGGACGCTGACGCAGCACCTGTTCAGCTGGATCCCGGTCGAGGGCTTCCAGGCGGACGTCGCGTTCCGCCTCGACCAGCTGTCGATGACGTTCGTGCTGCTGATCACGGGCGTCGGCTCGCTGATCCACCTGTACTCGGTCGGGTACATGGAGCACGACGAGCGGCGCCGCCGCTTCTTCGGCTACCTGAACCTGTTCCTGGCGGCGATGCTGCTGCTCGTCCTCGCCGACAACTACCTGCTGCTGTACGTCGGCTGGGAGGGTGTGGGGCTCGCGTCCTACCTGCTCATCGGCTTCTGGCAGCACAAGCCCAGTGCCGCCACGGCCGCGAAGAAGGCCTTCCTGGTCAACCGCGTCGGCGACATCGGCCTGTCGATCGCCATCATGCTGATGTTCACCACCTTCGGGACGTTCGCCTTCGGCCCGCTGCTGGGGGTGGAGGGCGAGCCCGGCATCGCGGGTGACGCGAGCGAGGGCAAGCTGACCGCCATCGCCCTGATGCTGCTGCTGGCCGCCTGCGGCAAGTCCGCCCAGGTGCCGCTCCAGTCCTGGCTCGGGGACGCGATGGAGGGCCCGACCCCGGTCTCGGCCCTCATCCACGCGGCGACGATGGTGACGGCGGGCGTGTACCTGATCGTCCGCTCGGCGGCCATCTTCAACGGCGCACCCGACGCACAGCTCGTCGTCACCGTCGTCGGTGCCGTCACCCTGCTCTTCGGTGCGATCGTCGGTTGCGCGAAGGACGACATCAAGAAGGCGCTGGCCGGCTCGACCATGTCGCAGATCGGCTACATGGTGCTGGCCGCGGGCCTCGGCCCCATCGGCTATGTGTTCGCGATCATGCACCTGGTGACGCACGGCTTCTTCAAGGCCGGGCTGTTCCTCGGCGCGGGCTCGGTCATGCACGGCATGAACGACGAGGTCGACATGCGCAAGTACGGCGGTCTGCGCACGTACATGCCGATCACCTTCGTCACCTTCGGACTCGGCTACCTCGCGATCATCGGCTTCCCGGGTCTGTCGGGCTTTTTCTCCAAGGACAAGATCATCGAGGCGGCGTTCGCCAAGGGCGGCACCGAGGGCTGGATCCTCGGCGGTTGCGCCCTGCTCGGCGCGGCCATCACCGCGTACTACATGACGCGCGTGATGCTGATGACGTTCTTCGGTGAGAAGCGCTGGCAGCCCGACGCGGACGGCCACGAGCCGCACCCGCACGAGTCCCCGAGGTCCATGACGATCCCGATGATCGTGCTGGCCTTCGGATCGGTCTTCGCCGGCGGGTTCTTCAGCATCGGTGACCGCTTCCTGCACTGGCTGGAGCCTGTCACGGGCCACAGCCACGGCGACTCCCCGGTCAGCGCCCTGACGGTCACCCTCGCCACCATGGTGGTGCTCGTCATCGGCGTGGCGATCGCCTACGCCCAGTACGGCCGCCGCCCGGTCCCGGTCGTCGCCCCGCGCGGGTCGCTGCTCACCCGGGCCGCCCGGCGGGATCTCTACCAGGACGACTTCAACCACGTCGTCCTGGTCCGCGGGGGCGAGCACCTCACGCGCTCCCTGGTCTACGTCGACCACACCCTGGTCGACGGAGTCGTCAACGGCACGGCGGCTTCGGTCGGCGGCCTCTCCGGGCGCCTGCGCCGGCTGCAGAACGGCTTCGCACGGTCGTACGCGGTCTCGATGTTCGGCGGTGCGGCGGTCCTCATCGCCGCGACCCTGCTGATGAGGGCGGTCTGATACCGATGTCCTTTCCTCTGCTGACAGCGACGGCCGCGCTCCCGGCGATCGGGGCGGTCCTCACGGCGGCCGTCCCGGCCGCCCGGCGCAACGCCGCCAAATCGCTGGCCCTGGTGTTCTCTCTGGCGACACTCGCCCTGGCGATCGTCGTCCTGGTCCGCTTCGACCCGGACGGCGGCCGCTACCAGCTCACCGAATCCCACTCCTGGATCAAGGACTTCGGGGTCAGGTACGAGCTGGGCGTCGACGGCATCGGGGTCGCGCTCGTCGCGCTGACCGCGCTGCTGATCCCGTTCATCATTCTCGCGGGCTGGCACGACGCCGACCCGCTGGAGACGGGCGACGCATCTCTCAGCAGCTTCGCTGCGGGGCGCTGGCGGCCGACACAGGGCTTCTTCGCCCTGATCCTCGCCGTCGAGGCGATGGTGATCATCTCCTTCGAGGCGACCGACGTCTTCCTCTTCTACATCTTCTTCGAAGCCATGCTGATCCCGATGTACTTCCTCATCGGCGGCTTCGGGGACCGTGCCCACGAGCACGGCGAGGAGGTGGCGTCCACGCAACGGTCGTACGCGGCCGTGAAGTTCCTCCTGTACAACCTGGTCGGCGGTCTGATCATGCTGGCCGCGGTGATCGGCCTCTACGTGGTGGCCGGGAACTTCTCGCTCACGGAGATCGCCGAGGCCCGCGCCAACGGAACGCTCGACATGGCGACGAACACCGAACGCTGGCTGTTCCTGGGCTTCTTCTTCGCCTTCGCCGTGAAGGCGCCCCTGTGGCCGCTGCACACCTGGCTGCCCAACGCCATGGGTGAGGCGACCACCCCGGTCGCCGTGCTCATCACGGCGGTCGTCGACAAGGTGGGCACCTTCGCGATGCTCCGGTTCTGCCTCCAGCTGTTCCCGGAGGCGAGCAAGTGGGCGACGCCCGCCATCCTCGTCCTCGCGGTGATCAGCATCATCTACGGGGCGCTGCTCGCGGTGGGCCAGCGGGACATCAAGCGGCTGGTGGCGTACGCGTCGATCTCGCACTTCGGGTTCATCATCCTGGGCATCTTCGCCATGACCAGCCAGGGTCAGTCCGGCGCGACGCTCTACATGGTCAACCACGGCATCTCGACGGCCGCCCTGATGCTGGTCGCGGGCTTCCTGATCTCCCGGCGCGGCTCGCGGCTCATCGCCGACTACGGCGGGGTGCAGAAGGTCGCCCCGGTGCTCGCCGGCACCTTCCTGATCGGCGGTCTGGCGACGCTCTCGCTGCCGGGACTCGCGCCCTTCGTGAGCGAGTTCCTGGTGCTGGTCGGCACGTTCGCGCGCTACCCGGCGATCGGCATCGTCGCCACCTTCGGCATCGTCCTCGCCGCGCTCTACACGCTCGTCCTGTACCAGCGGACGATGACGGGTCCGGTGAAGCCGGAGGTCTCGGCGATGCCCGACCTGCGCGCGCGTGAGCTCGTGGTCGTCGCCCCGCTGATCGTGCTGTTGATCTTCCTGGGCGTCTACCCGAAGCCCGTCACGGACATCGTGAATCCGGCGGTCAAGCAGACCTTGTCCGACGTAGACAAGAAGGACCCCCAGCCCGAGGTGGAGGCGGCCAAGTGAGCGCATCAGCCGTCCACAGCCTGTGGACAACGGCGGCAACCGCGGCCGAACCGATCTCGAAGATCGACACACCGAAGATCGAGTACGGGCAATTGTCGCCCACCTTGATCGTCCTGGGTGCGGCGGTCATCGGAGTGCTGGTCGAGGCGTTCGTGCCGCGCAAGCACCGCTATTACGCACAGTTGTTCGTATCCGTCGTGGCGCTGGCCGCCGCCTTCGCCGCGGTGGTCGCGCTGGCGGAGGGCGGGTACGGCACCACGAAGGCGCGCATCGCCGCCATGGGCGCGATCGCGGTCGACGGACCTGCCCTCTTCCTCCAGGGCACGATCCTGCTGGCCGCCCTCGTCGGCCTGTTCACCTTCGCCGAACGACGCCTCGACCCCGAGGTCCACGGCAACCGGGTCGACTCCTTCGCCGCCCAGGCGGCCTCCGTGCCCGGCAGTGACAGTGAACAGGCCGCGGTCAAGGCCGGGTTCACGACGACCGAGGTCTTCCCGCTGCTGCTGTTCGCGGTCGCGGGCATGCTGGTCTTCCCGTCGGCCAACGACCTGCTGACGCTCTTCGTCGCCCTGGAGGTCTTCTCGCTGCCGCTGTACCTCCTGTGCGCACTGGCCCGCCGCAAGCGGCTCATGTCACAGGAAGCCGCGGTCAAGTACTTCCTCCTCGGCGCGTTCGCCTCCGCGTTCACCCTGTTCGGCATCGCACTGCTGTACGGGTACGCGGGCTCGATGTCGTACGGCACGATCGCGCAGGTCGTCGACGGCACCGTCCAGAACGTGAACCCGGCACTCGCCGACACCATGGGCAACGACGCGCTGCTCCTCGTCGGCGCCGCGTTGATCGTCATGGGGCTGCTGTTCAAGGTGGGCGCGGTGCCGTTCCACATGTGGACACCCGACGTCTACCAGGGCGCGCCGACCCCGGTCACCGGCTTCATGGCCGCGGCGACCAAGGTGGCCGCCTTCGGCGCGCTGCTGCGCCTCCTCTACGTCGTCCTGCCCGGCCTGCGCTGGGACTGGCGACCGGTCATGTGGGGCGTCGCGATCGTCACCATGCTGGGCGGCGCGATCGTCGCGATCACGCAGACCGACATCAAGCGGCTGCTGGCGTACTCGTCCATCGCGCACGCCGGATTCATCCTCGCGGGTGTCATCGCGACCACTCCGGACGGCGTCTCGTCGGTTCTCTTCTACCTGGCCGCGTACTCGTTCGTGACGATCGGCGCGTTCGCGGTGGTCACCCTCGTGCGCGACGCCGGTGGCGAGGCCACCCACCTGTCCAAGTGGGCCGGGCTCGGGCGCAGGTCACCGCTGGTGGCGGCCGTGTTCGCGGTGTTCCTGCTCGCCTTCGCGGGTATCCCGCTGACCTCCGGGTTCGCCGGTAAGTTCGCAGTGTTCAAGGCGGCGGCGGAGGGCGGCGCGGCTCCGCTGGTCGTGGTCGGTGTGATCTCGTCGGCGATCGCGGCGTTCTTCTACATCCGCGTGATCGTGCTGATGTTCTTCAGCGAGCCGCGGCCCGAGGGCCCGACCGTCGCCGTTCCGTCACCGCTGACGATGACGGCGATCGCGGTCGGCGTGGCGGTCACGCTGGTGCTCGGCGTGGCGCCGCAGTACTTCCTGGACCTGGCGAACCAGGCGGGAGTGTTCGTTCGCTGAGTTGCCCCCAGCAGGTCGCCGACCTGCGTGAGCCTGTACGGCGGGCCCGGTTCCCCAGATGGGGGCCGGGCCCGCCGACGTCGTACAGGTGACCGGGTTCGGGAATTCCTCTCCGGTCCTTCCCCGACTTCTGCCCGCTCGTCACTCGGAGTCACCGGAACGAGCCTGTGGATAACTCCGGCGCTGTCAGTCCGGACCCCTATCGTGGAGGCAGTGGTCGAGGGACGACGTACGGGGGACCAGACGATGGGCGGGACGGGTGGGATCAGCGCGATGACAGCGATCACCGGGACACCGGAGCAGACCGAGAGCGAGGCGCTGGCCACGCTGCACCGGGTCTTCGGGTACGACGCCTTCCGTGGCGAGCAGGAAGCGGTCATCGAGCACGTGGTGGCCGGCGGGGACGCGGTCGTCCTCATGCCCACCGGCGGCGGCAAATCGCTGTGCTACCAGATCCCTGCCCTGGTCAGGCCGGGTACGGGCATTGTCGTCTCACCGCTGATCGCACTGATGCAGGACCAGGTGGACGCGCTGAGGGCACTCGGTGTGAACGCCGGATTCATGAACTCCACGCAGGACTTCGACGAGCGGCGGGTGGTCGAGGCCGAGTTCCTCGCCGGCGAGCTGGACCTGCTCTACCTGGCGCCGGAGCGACTGCGTCTGGACTCCACCCTGAACCTCCTGTCCCGCGGCAAGATCGCGGTCTTCGCGATCGACGAGGCGCACTGCGTCTCCCAGTGGGGTCACGACTTCCGCCCCGACTACCTGTCCCTCTCGCTGCTCGGCGAGCGCTGGCCGGACGTCCCGCGGCTCGCCCTCACGGCGACGGCCACCCGCGCGACGCACGAGGAGATCACCCAGCGGCTGAACATGCCGTCGGCCCGGCACTTCGTGGCGAGCTTCGACCGGCCCAACATCCAGTACCGGATCGTGCCGAAGGCCGACCCGAAGAAGCAGCTGCTGAGCTTCCTGCGTGAGGAGCACGCGGGTGACGCCGGCATCGTCTACTGCCTCTCGCGCAACTCGGTCGAGAAGACAGCCGAGTTCCTCTCCCGCAACGGCGTCGAGGCGGTGCCCTACCACGCGGGTCTCGACGCGGGCACGCGCGCGGCGCACCAGTCCCGGTTCCTGCGCGAGGACGGCCTGGTCGTGTGCGCGACCATCGCCTTCGGCATGGGCATCGACAAGCCGGACGTACGGTTCGTCGCCCACCTCGACCTGCCCAAGTCGATCGAGGGCTACTACCAGGAGACGGGACGGGGCGGCCGCGACGGACTGCCCTCCACGGCATGGATGGCGTACGGCCTCAACGACGTCATACAGCAGCGCAAGCTGATCCAGTCCGGTGAGGGCGACGAGGCCTTCCGCCGGCGGGCCGCCGCGCACCTGGACTCGATGCTGGGACTGTGCGAGACCGCCCGGTGCCGCCGCGGACAGCTCCTCGCCTACTTCGGCCAGGAACCGGACCCGGCGGGCTGCGGCAACTGCGACACCTGCCTCACGCCCCCGGAGACCTGGGACGGCACCGTCGCGGCCCAGAAGGTGCTGTCGACGGTGGTGCGGCTCCAGCGGGAGCGCGGGCAGAAGTTCGGCGCGGTGCAGATCGTCGACATCCTGACGGGCAAGCGCACGGCCAAGGTGATCCAGTTCGACCACGACCAGCTGTCGGTGTTCGGCATCGGCGAGGACCTCTCCGAGGGCGAATGGCGCGGCGTCGTGAGGCAGTTGCTGGCGCAGGGGCTGCTCGCGGTCGAGGGCGAGTACGGCACGCTGGTGCTGACGGAGGCCAGCGGGTCGGTGCTCCGCCGCGAGCGGGACGTGCCGCTGCGCAAGGAGCCGAAGAAGCCGGCGACGTCGAGGGCGTCGGGCTCTTCCTCGTCCGGCAGGAGCAAGCCCAAGGCCGCCGTGGCCGAGCTGCCCGAGGAACTGGTGCCGGCCTTCGAGGCCCTGCGTGCCTGGCGTGCCGAGCAGGCCCGTGAACAGGGTGTCCCGGCGTACGTCATCTTCCACGACGCCACGCTCCGGGAGATCGCCACGGCCTGGCCGACCTCGGTGCAGCAGCTCGGCGGCATCAGCGGGGTCGGCGAGAAGAAGCTGGTGACCTACGGGGAGGGCGTGATCGCGGTGCTGGCCGCCCTGGGCGAGGCACCGGGCACCGCCGCTCCGGCGCCCGCTGAGAGCACGGCTCCCGACACCGCTCGGGGTGCCGCAACGGATCCGGGCGGTGCGGACTACTGGCCGGAGATGGACGCGGAGCCGGAGCCCGAGGACTGGATGTAGGGAGGCGGGAGGGGGATGCGAGCGGGGGACTGTGAGACAGGGCTGAGGGACGGGAGCGGGGCGCTGGGGCCCTGGAAGGCGGCCGGGGCCAGGGCCGCCGGGGCGGAAGCGGCGAGTCAGCTGGTCATAGCGCGCGCGTCGCGTATGCCCTGACGTCCGCGTCGGAGTCCGTCGTCGCCGTGGCGAGGGCCGCGCGGGCGGCCTCCGAGGCTCGGTGTCGGGTCAGGGCCAGGACGGCGGCCTTGCGGACGTCGGCGTTCGGGTCGGCCAGGGTCTTGGCGAGAACGGGGAGCGCGGTGTCGGGGTGGGCCACCGACAGCGCGGTCGCGGCACCGGCACGGACCTGCCAGGCGGGGTCGGCCAGGGCGGTCACGGCCCGCGCGGCCAGTGGCACCGGGCAGCCGGTGGTGCCCAACGCCCCGTAGGCGGCGGCACGCACCAGGGCGTCGGGGTCGTCGACGAGCCCGACGAGGGCCGCGTGGACGGCGTCGCGCTCGACGGAGACACCTGCGCCGGAACCGGAACCGGAACCAGCGCCGGAGCCGGAACCAGCATCGGCGGCGGAATCAGCGGCGGCGTCGGCGGGCGTGGTGCTCGGGTCGGCGCCGGACGCTGAGGTTTCGCTCAGGCGTCCTGCCGCCACCGTGGCCAGGGACTTGGCGATCGTGACACGGACCTCGCGGGACGGGTCGGCGGTTGCCGCGCGGGCCAGTTCCTCGGCGGCGTCGACGGAGACCAGGGCGCGGACGGCCTCGATACGGACGGCTATGTCGGCGTCGGTGAGCGAGCCGGCGAACAGGGCGGCGTCACCGAGGCGCAGGGCGCGCAGCACGTCCAGGGCGGCGGCGCGGACGACGGGGTCGGGCTCGACAAGGGCGGCGGCGAGACCGTCGCGCAGGGCCGGTTCCGCCGGCAGGGTCTCGACGAGTTCGCGCAGCGAGGCAGCGGCGGCGGCACGCACCTCCGCGGAGGGGTCGCGCAACGCCTCGGCGAGGGCCGGACCGGTGCCCGACGGCACGGTCTCGGTGAGGACGGCGACGGCCTCGCGCCGGACAGCGGCCACCGCGTCGGTCAAGTAGGGCAGCAGGGAATCGAGTTCGGGCTGCTCCTCGGCGAGGGCGACGAGTTCGAGGAGACGGACGGCCGACCGGGGGGAGGACCGATCGAGGGCGGGTTCGGGCGTCGGAAGCGCCGAGTCGGCTGTGACCTGCGGGGCGGCTGCCCCGGACCCGTTGGCGACGGGGGCCACGTCCCGTGAACCGGCCGTGGCCACGTCCTCGGGGTGGACTTCGCCGAGCGGCCGGGAGGGGCCGCCGACGGGGGCGAACTCGTCGACCGGAACCAGATAGGGAGCCACGGGGCGGGCCATGAACTCCATAGCACCAGAGGGGGACTTGTGCAGATCGAGGTGATGGAACCAGGAGTCGTCGTCGCGGCGGGGGTGGTCGAGGCGGTCGTGGTAGAGACCCCAGCGGGACTCGGTACGGGCCAGGGAGGCGCGCGCGGCCATCTCAGCGCAGTCACGGATGAAGGAGACCTCGGCGCACCGCATCAGCTCGTGCGGGGTGCGGGCACCCATCTCGGCGATGTCGTCGCGCATCCGCTCGAAGGACTCCAGGGCCAACGACAGCCGCGCGCCCGACTTCGGCGGGGCCACGTAGTCGTTCACGAAACGGCGCAGCTTGTACTCGACCTGGGGCTGCGGCGGGCCCTCCGGGTTGCGCAACGGGCGGTAGATCAGTTCGTGCGCCGCACGCAGCTGGTCGGCGGGAAGCTCACCGTTGTACGCCTTGTACCGGGCCGCGTCCGAGCCGGCCAGGTCGCCGAAGACGAACGCGCCGATCATGTAGTTGTGCGGGACGCAGGCCAGGTCACCGGCGGCGTACAGGCGGGGGACGGTCGTGCGGGCGTGCTCGTCCACCCGTACACCCGAGGCCGAATGACCGCCGCACAGGCCGATTTCCGAGATGTGCATCTCGATGTCGTGCGTGCGGTAGTCGTGACCGCGCCCGGAGTGGAAGGTGCCGCGGGTCGGACGCTCGGTGGAGTGCAGGATCGACTCCAGCGCCGAGATCGACTCCTCGGGGAGGTGGCTCAGCTTCAGGTACACCGGGCCCCGGTCGCTGGCGACCTCCGCCGCGAACTCGGCCATCATCTGGCCCGACCAGTAGTCGGAGTCGACGAAGCGTTCGCCGTGCCGGTTGACCTGGTAGCCGCCGAAGGGGTTGGCGACATAGGCGCAGGCAGGACCGTTGTAGTCCTTGATCAGCGGGTTGATCTGGAAGCACTCGATGCCGGTCAGCTCGGCGCCCGCGTGGTAGGCCATGGCGTAGCCGTCGCCCGCGTTGGTGGGGTTCTCGTAGGTGCCGTACAGGTAGCCGGAGGCGGGCAGGCCGAGGCGGCCGCAGGCGCCGGTCGCGAGGACGACCCCGCCCGCGCGGACGGTGACGAACTGCCCCGTGCGGGTGTTGAAGCCGACCGCCCCGATGGCGCGCCCGTCCTCGGGAGAGGTCAGCACGCGCACCGGCATCACCCGGTTCTCGATGCGGATCCGCTCCCGCATCTCGCGTCGCCGCAGCTGCCGGTACAGCACCTTCTTGACGTCCTTGCCCTCCGGCATGGGCAGCACGTAGGAGCCGGAACGGTGGACCTGGCGGACCGCGTAGTCGCCGTGCTCGTCCTTCTCGAACTTCACGCCGTAGGACTCCAGGCGCTGCACCATGGCGAAGCCGCGGGTGGCGGTCTGGCGGACGGTGGACTGGTCGACGATGCCGTCGTTGGCGCGGGTGATCTCGGCGACGTAGTCGTCGGGTTCGGCGCGGCCGGGGATGACCGCGTTGTTGACGCCGTCCATGCCCATCGCGAGGGCCCCGGAGTGGCGGACATGGGCCTTCTCCAGGAGCAGGACGTCCGCGCCGTGCTCGGCGGCGGTCAGGGCCGCCATGGTTCCGGCGGTACCGCCACCGATGACGAGGACGTCGCAGGTCAGCTCCTCGGCGTCGCCGAGCGCGGGGATCTGGAGGAGGGTGTCCACCGGGATGCCTTTCAGATGCTCAGGGAGGTCAGGACGTCGCGTCGCAGGGCCACGCGCGCGGGATCGTCATGGGCGGCGCGGTCGCGTGGACGCGGCACGTCCCGTACGGCGAGGAGGCGTCCCGCGCCGAGGAGGGCCACGCGGTCGCCGAGGAACAGGGCCTCGTCCACGTCGTGGGTGACGAAGACGACGGTCGCGCCCGTGCCGTGCAGCACCTCCACCAGCAGGTCCTGCATGCCGGCGCGGGTCTGGGCATCGAGGGCGCCGAAGGGTTCGTCCATGAGGACGGCGCGCGGGCCCGCGGCGAGCGCCCGGGCCAGTTGCGCCCGCTGGCGCTGTCCCCCGGAGACCCGGTGCGGCAACTGCCGCGCGCGGTCGGCGAGTCCGACCCGCCCGAGCCAGGCCGCGGCCTGCTTCCTGCGCTCCGCGCGCGGTGCGCCCTGGATGGCGAGGGGCAGTTCGACGTTGGCCTGCAGGCTGCGCCACGGGAGCAGGGCGTCCTCCTGGAAGACCAGCGCGCGGTCCGCCGCCGGCCCGCCGATCGGCCGGCCGTCCTGCTCCACGGCTCCGGTCAGCGCGGGCAGCAGCCCGGCCAGCGTGCGCAGGAGCGTCGACTTGCCGCAGCCCGAGGGTCCGACGACGGTGAGGATCTCGCCCGGCGGGACGTCCAGGTCGACATCGGCCAGAGCGGCGGCGTCGGGGCGGCCGAGGGCGGCCGCGCGGAGGGTGAGCCGGGTACCGCGTACGGCCGTACCGGTCGGCGTGCCGATCGCCGGGGTGGTGGCAGCGCCGCCGGTGTCCGTACGGGTGGTCTCGCGGGTCTCAGACGAGGTGCTCATCGCGCGCCTCCTCGGGTTCGGGTCCGGTCGGGACGGCGGACGGGACCGCCGGTGCCGGTGCGGCCGGTCGGGGGCTCTTGGGCCGGGCCCGGCCGGTGGGGACGTACGACGTGCGGGGCAGCCAGCGGGTGAGGCGGCGGCCGAGGAGTTCCACGGCCGTGGACGTGGCCCAGCCGAGCACACCGATCGTGACCATGCCGACGAACACCCCCGGGTAGTCGACGACCGTGTAGTCCTGCCAGGTGCGGTAGCCGACGCCGTACTGACCGGAGATCATCTCGGCGGAGATCACACAGATCCACGACACCCCGATGCCGACGGACAGGCCGCCGAAGATGCCCGGGAGCGCCCCGGGCAGGACGACCGAGCCGAGGATCCGCCACCGGCCGCCCCCCATGGTGCGGACCGCCTCCTCCCACCCCGGTGGCAGCGCGCGGACGGCGTGCCGGGTGGAGACCAGGACCGGGAAGAAGGCGGCGGCGAAGGTGATGAAGACGATGCCCTGCTCGTTGGAGGGGAAGAGCAGGATCGCGACGGGCACCAGGGCGATCGCCGGAATCGGACGGACGACCTCGAGGATCGGTCCGAGCAGGTCCTCCGCGAGCCGCGAGCGCGCCACGAGCACGCCCGTGGCCACACCCAGGACGGCGGCCAGCAGGAACCCGGTGACGATGCGGGTGAGGCTGTCGGTGAGGTCGGTCCAGTAGTCGTCGCCGGCCAGGCGGTCGGCGAAGGCGCGGGCCACGTCGGCGACCGTGGGGAACTGCGAGAAACGCAGCCACAGGTCGACGTCCAGGCTGGTCAGCAGCTGCCACAGGCCGAGGGCGGCCGCCACCGACGCCACCCGCAGCGCATACCGGGTCACGACGCCCGCCCCAGCGCGTCGGCGTACGAGACGACGCGGGCGCCGCCGTGGGCGTCGACGTACGCCTGCGCGGTCGCCGGGGCGACGAACGGCAGCAGCGTCGTGCCGTCGGCCACCCAGACGGCCTGGTCGGCGAACCACAGGGTGCCCGTGGTGGCGTCAGGGACGTAGGCGGCGCGGATGCCGTCCTTGTGCTGCGCGACGTAGGCCAGCAGCTCGGCGGGCGTCTTGAAGGTCCGCGTCTCCGTGGCGCCCTTGGGCCAGACCTCGCTCGCGGCCGGTGCGGGGGCGGCGGCGAGCTGCTTCGCGTAGGAGGAGCCGAGCGCCTTCTTCACGTACCGGTCGTCGACGAAGGAGTCCACGTCGACGTCCCCGGTCAGCTTGGCCGCCTTGAGGATCGAGACGTCTTCCTTGAGCGCGGCGACGAGCTGCGGCTTGACGGCCGGGTCGAAGGTGGAGATGCCGTGGGCGCCGTTGTAGAGGTAGACGACCTCGGCGGGCAGGCCGGTGGCCTCGGCGACCTTCTCGGCGGCGGCCACCGGGTGCGCGTCGAGGTAGCCGGTGGCCTCCGACTGCGCCTTCAGGAACGCCTCCAGCACGGCCGGGCGCTTCTTCGCGAAGTCCTCGCGGGCGGTGACGCCGTGGAAGGTCGGCAGGTCCAGCTGGGCGCCGTCGTACAGGGCCTTCGCCTTGCCCTGGTAGGCGAGCAGACCGGGCCAGGCGACGAACTGCGAGAGCGCGTCGGCACTGCCGGCGGAGAGGGCCGACGCCCCGACGGCAGGCTGCTGGTTGAGCTTCTCGATGCCCTTGACCGGGTCGATGCCGGCGCGCTGCAGGGCCCGTACGAGGGTGCCGTCGGCGGCGGAACCGATGCTGGTGGAGACCTTCTTGCCCTTGAGGTCCTCGATGGAGGCGAGCTTGGAGTCGGGTGCCGTGACGATGGTGTTGAGGCCGCCGCGCGGGTTGTAGCCGGTGACCGAGACCAGGTGGGTGGGCTTGCCGAGCTGTTTGCCGCGGGCCGCGTTGATGAGGAGCGGGAAGTCGCCCATCGAGCCGATGTCGATCTTCCCGGCGGTCATCTGCGCGGTGATGGGGGCGCCGGTCGCGTAGTCCTGCCAGTCCACTTTGTAGGTCGTGCCGTCGCCGAGGGCGTTCAGCTGCTTCTCGAAGTAGCCGAGTGAGCGCAGCAGGGTGCCCGCCGTGACGGTGTTGATGGTCTTGGACTGGTAGCCGACGGTGACGGTGACCGTGGAGCCGCTACCGGCCTCGGCGCTGCCGCATCCGGTGAGGGGGAGCAGCAGAAGGGCGGCGGACGCGGCGATCGCCCGGGATTTCGTCGCTGTGGGATTCATGGAGGTTCGGGCCTTTCACCGGAGCAGGTAGGGCATGTTGACCGTGACGGCACCGGTGGGACAGCGAGCCGCGCACGGGCCGCAGTACCAGCACTCGTCGACGTGCATGTAGGCCTTGCCGTTGCTCTCGTCGATGGCCAGGGAGTCCAGCGGGCACATGTCCACACAGAGCGTGCAGCCGTCGATGCACTTCGACTCGTCGATGGTCACGGGCACGTCGGCCCGCTGGGGTGCCAAGGTCATGGCTGTCTCCAGAAAAGTCCCGAGAAATTCTGAGAAATCCTGCTCGGCGGTGAACCGATGAGGCCGTGCCGAGCGATGAAGGGTTGAGGGCGGAGAAGAGAGCGGAGAAGCGGTCGAGCAGGAGCGGACGAGCAGGAGCGGAGGAGAGGACGGGCATGGGGGCGGAGAAGGGGTGGCGGCGATGCCGGCGGGAGGGGCCTGTGGGGGAGGTCAGAGAGAGCGGTGCAGCAGGCCGCTCATCGAGATGCGGTCTCCGCGGAAGCGGATGAACTCCAGGTCCACCGGGCGGCCGTCTGCGAGGTGGGTGAGGCGTTCGAGCATCAGGACGGCAGCGCCACGCGGCGCCTCCAGTACGGCGGCGGAGTGGGCGTCCGCGGTCACCGCTTCGAGGGTGATCTCGGCGTGGCCGAGCCGCTGCCCGGTGACAGCCTCCAGGAGCCGGAAGACGTCGGTGTTCTCCAGGTCGGCGCCGAGCAGGGCGGTGCCGATGTCGAGCGGGATGTAGGTGAGGTCGAGGGAGAGGGGGAGGCCACCCAGACGGCGCAGGCGTTCGATGTAGAGCACGTCGGTGCCGGGCGGGACGTGGAGGCGGTCGGCCACCGGGGCGGGCGCGGCGACGGGGCCCATCGTGCGGACCTCGTTGGTGACGTGGCCGTGCTCGTGCAGGGTCTCCGCGAGGCCCATCAGACGGTCCAGGCCGTGCGGGTACTTCTGCGCCACGACGACCGTGCCGACGCCCGGCAGGCGCTCCACGAGCCCCTCCGCCCGGAGCAGGTCGAGAGCCTGGCGGACGGTGTTGCGGGAGGCGCGGTAGTCGCTCGCGAGGGTCGACTCGTGAGGGAGCGTGCCGTCCGGAAAGCCGTCGGTGAGCAGCTGGCGGCGCAGGAGGTCCGCGAGCTGCCGGGCCTGGTCCGCGCGCAGCCGACGACGCGCACGGTGGGCGGCGACGGTGGTCGCGCCCTGGCCGGCATGGTCTCGGATGCGGTCGGTGGGTGGCATGTTTCGAACCATAGCGAGCCAGTAGGAAAAGCGGTGTTGCCGGAGTGTTGCGCCACCTGCGGGGGCGTCAGAGAAGGGGCTGACCTGGGAGAACAGGACCGACTTACACAAGATCTGCCAGGTCGTGCCAACGCCGTCGGGCGAACGCCGTCAGGCCGACGCAGAAGGGCGAGCGCCGTCCGGCCGACGCCGCCGCTGACGCCACACGTTGACGCCGTCAGGCCAGCGCCGTCGTGCTGACGCCGTCAGGCCAGCGCCGTCAGTCCCGGGGCGAAGGTGATCAGCAGGGGCAGCAGGGGCACCAGCGTGGCCACCGTCGTCGTCAGCGCCCGCTGTCTGCGGAGCAGGCGCGGGGGCGGCTCGAGCAGGCGGTCGACCCGCTCGCCCAGGAGGCGGTGGCTGGAGGCGCAGGACAGGACGCCCCGGTGCTGGTTCAGCTCGATCAGGGCCAGCGCCGTGGTCAGGTGACCGCAGCGGCGCGACGCCGTGTCGTCGGCGGCGAGTTCGACCAGGCGGTGGGTCTGGTCGCAGAAGTGGGAGAAGAGCGGAATACGGGGGAAGCCGGTGGCGAGGGCGGTCGACAGGTGGAGCAGCCAGTCGTGGTGGGCGCGGGCATGGCCGCGCTCGTGGGTGAGGACGGCGTCCAGCTGGTGGGAGGTGAGGCGGTGCAGGGCGCCGGTCGTCACGATCAACTGGGGTGGGTTGCCCGGCATCCACCAGGCGTCCGGGTACTCGTCCTCCAGCACCAGCAGCGGGCCCCGTGCGGACGGCAGGCCCGCAGGCAGGTCGGGGGCGCGTTCACGCAGGTGGGCCCTGGCCAGGCCGCGGCGCCGGCGCGCCTCGACGAGTTCGCGGGCCAGCATCGCGGTGGTCCAGGCGGCTCCGCAGGCCAGCAGCAGCGTCAGGGCGGCGGCCCACAAGGGGGAGGCGGAGAGGTCGTACGCCTCCCAGACCCCGGGCGGTGCGGGGGCGAAGACCCGGGCGCGCACGGTGTGGAACACGGCGGCGGCGCCCAGGGTCAGGGCAGTCAGGCAGCACAGCAGGACCGTGGCGACCAGGCACTGCCACACCCACAGCCCGATCACCGGCTCCCGCTCGGGCCAGGCGGACCGGGTGAGCGCGCGCGGAGCCGGTACGGCGGCGGACAGGGCGACGACGCTCAGCAGGAGCAGGCAGAAAGTCATGCCATGGGCTCCGGATCCTGGTCGGGAAGGGGGCGCGGGCCACGTGCGCGCGGGATGCGTACGGCGTACCCGCATGCGTACGGCCTGCCATGGGCGGCGGGCTCGGTACGAGGACCGTGCCCGCCGCCAGTATGACGGCGGTTCGTCCGCGAGTCAGCCCACGACGACGCTCCGATTCAGCCCCGTCCGCCCCGACCCGGCGGCCTCGCCACGGTCGGCCACCCCATCCCCGGGTTGGTCACTGGCACCGACACCGACACCGACACCGGCACCTGAGCCGACACCGGCACCTGAGCCGACACCGGCACCTGAGCCGACACCAAAGCCGGCACCGGCATCGGAGCCGACACCGGCACCTGAGCCGACACCGGCACCTGAGCCGACACCAAAGCCGGCACCGGCGCAACCACCGTCCTCGGTTCAGGCACCTGGTCCGCCGCCGGGTGGTTCACCCGGCGGTCACCTGTCCGGTCACCTCTCCCAGGCCCACTCGGGTGCCGTCGGGGCCGGGAGCCCAGGCGGTCAGGGTCACCACGTCGCCGTCCTCCAGGAACGTGCGCTTGCCGTCGGCGAGTTCCAGCGGGTCACGGCCGTTCCAGGTCAGTTCCAGCAGGGAGCCGCGCTCGTGCGGCTCGGGGCCGCTCACCGTGCCCGAGCCGTACAGGTCGCCCGTGCGCAGGGAGGCGCCGTTGACCGTCAGGTGGGCGAGTTGCTGGGCGGCCGTCCAGTACATGGTGGAGAAGGGCGGATCGGAGATCACCTGACCGTTGAGGGCGACGGAGATGCGCAGGTCGTAGCCGGCGGGCTCGGCGGCCGCGTCGTCCAGGTAGGGGAGGAGGGGGTGGGTCCGCTCCGGGGGTGCCACCCGCGCGTGCTCCAGGGCCTCCAGCGGGGTGATCCACGCCGACACCGAGGTGGCGAACGACTTGGCGAGGAACGGGCCGAGAGGGACGTACTCCCAGGCCTGGAGGTCGCGGGCGGACCAGTCGTTGAGCAGGCACAGACCGAAGACGTGTTCGCGGAAGTCGGCCAGCGCGACCGGGCTGCCCTGCCGCGAGGGCACGCCGACCACGAAGCCGACCTCGGCCTCGATGTCGAGCCGCACGGAAGGGCCGAAGACGGGCGCGGGCTCGTCGGGAGCCTTGCGCTGGCCCGACGGGCGGACGACGTCCGTGCCGGAGACCACGACCGTGCCGGCCCGGCCGTGGTAGCCGATCGGCAGGTGCTTCCAGTTGGGCAGGAGGACGTCACCGGCGTCCGGGCGGAAGATCGCTCCCGCGTTCCGGGCGTGGTGCTCGGACGAGTAGAAGTCGACGTAGTCGGCGACCTGGAAGGGCAGGTGCAGGGTCACGTCCGAAAGGGGATGGAAGAGCGGTTCGACGGTGGGCCGGTGGGCGGGGTCGGTCACCCACTCCGTCAGGGCGCGGCGTACCTGCGACCAGGTCGTGCGACCCGCCGCCAGCAGCGGGTCGAGCGTCGGCGAGGCGAGAAGGCCGACGTGTGGCGAGCCGAGCGCGCGGGCCGCCGCGCCGGCGTCGAGGACATGGTCGCCGAGCCGGACGCCGACGGTCCGCTCCGTGGAGCCCGGGAGGGAGAAGACGCCGTACGGCAGGTTGTGCGGACCGAAGGGGTCGCCCTCGGGAAGGTCGAAGGGGGGCATCGGGTACTGCCTCTCTTTCGTGCGCTCTTTGGTGCTCGCCATGTAGGGCTCGCCGGACCTCGAACGGGTGTCGCGCGGGTGCGCCGAGCCGCGCCACACGTTACGGCCGACTTCGTGGAAGTGACACGGGGGCCGGGCCGGCGAGGCATGTCCGCCGGCAGCTCTCCGCTTCCGGTTGCTCACCCGAAGTCGTCCGCCGACCGGTCCGCAATCTTGACGGAGCGGTGCGAAACGGGAGACTCTGGGCGAGTGCTGGAAGGCCTCGGGGAGGGGGCCTTCCCCTGGCACAACTGGGGGGCGGATGGCCATAGGGGAGGCCGGCCTCGGGTCGGCGCGGCGTGGCTCACGGCCGAAACGGCTGGAAGCGGCCATGCGCGACAGACTCGGCCGGGAATGCGTGTATGTACCGTCGTGCAGATTCGGGCTGTACGTGGCCTTGCGTCACTGGTGCCCGCCCGGCGGACGGGTACTGATGTCGCCGGTCAACGACGACGTGATCTTCTTCGTGCTGCTCGCGGCGGGACTGCGTCCCGTGCAGGCGCCGTTGAACCCGCTGGACGCGTCGATCGACGTCGACGCCGTGCCCGACGAGGTGTGGGGCTCGCTCTCCGGCGTCCTCACGACGAATCTGTACGGCAACCCGGACGACACGCCGCGCCTGCGGGAGAAGTGCGACGCGCTGGGCATCCCGTTGTTCGAGGACGGGGCGCACGCCATCGGCAGCGAAGTGGGGGGCAGACCGGTCGGGGCCTGGGGGGACGCCTCCGTCTTCAGCCTCTCCAAGCATGTCGGTGCCAAGGCCGGCGGCTTCCTGGCCTGCGCCGACCCGGGACTGCGCGAGGCCCTGGCGAAGACCTGCGAGGACCTGCTGCTGCCGGGGCGGTTCACGGCCGAACTCGCCTACACCGTCCGGCCGTACGCGGAGGCGACCGTGCGCGGGCTGCGGCTGCGCAGGGCCGCCTGGGCCACGATGCGGCTGCTCGGGCTGATGGAGCGGGAGGAGATCCGGATGCCGCTGCGGCCGGCCGAGTTGGCCGGAGCCGTCGCCGCGGCGCCGGACCTCACCGCGCACGACTCCTGGGTCCGCGTCGACATGCACGACTACCGGCTGCGTTCGGGACCGCTGAGAACCGGCCGCATCGGCCGCAGGCTCGACCGGCTGGACGAGGTGCTGGCGGCCTGCCGGGCAGGCACGGAGCTGCTCCTGTCCACACCGTGGGCGCGGCCCGGCGCGGCCCGCGCCGACGGGGTCCAACCCCTCTTCCGCGTACCCCTGTTCGTGGCCGAGCGGGACGCGGTGAGGGCGGCGCTCGCGCGGCGGGGCATCGTCGTCGGGTACCTCTATGACCCGCCTCTGGACGACTACGCGGGTGCCGCCTTCACCGACCCGTCGCCCGATCCCGCCGGGGCCCGCTGGTTCGCCCGGCACGCGTTGCCCGTGGATCCGCTGCGCGCCCGGCAGGTCGTCGAGGTGCTCCAGGAGTCCGGCGTACGGCCGGCCGAGGCGCCGGGAGGGCTGGAGCCGACCCGTGGCTGACACGCAGGCCGAGATCCAGGTACCCGAACCCTCGGCGCCGCCCGCCGGCAAGGAGACGGCGGACACGACACCGGCCGACGGCACTCGCGGCTCCGAATCCCTGTTCAAGAACGCCTACTTCCTGATGCTCAGCACGGGCGTGTCCGCCGTGCTGGGCCTGGGGTTCTGGCTGGTGGCCGCGCGCTACTACTCGGAGGAGGCCGTAGGCCAGGGCTCGGCCGCGATCGCGGCGATGCGGCTGCTCGCCAGCATCACGGCGACGACGATGATCGGGGCCGTCGTGCGCTTCGTGCCGCGCGCCGGACGGGCCACGGGCTCGCTGGTGTGGCGTGCGTACGCGGCCAGCTCCGTGGTCGTGGCCGTCGCCGCCTTCGCCTTCCTGCTCACGCTGGACCTGTGGGGGGCGACGTACGCGCCGCTCGGCACGGCCGCCGCGGGCACGGCGTTCGTCATCGCGTGCGTGGCGTGGGCGCTGCTCACGCTCCAGGACGGGGTGCTCACCGGCCTGCGCAGGTCGGGCTGGGTGCCCGTCGGCAACGCGGTGTTCTCCGTCGGCAAGCTGATCCTGCTGGCCGTGTGCGCGACCGCGCTGCCGACGCTCGGGATCTTCGTGTCCTGGGCCGTCGCCATCGCGTTCTCGACGCTGCCCCTGGGCTGGTTGATCTTCCGCCGGCTGATCCCGCGCCAGGCCGCCGCCGACCGTCACCTGGAGCCTCCCCGACTGCGTGAGCTGGGCCGCTTCCTGGCCGGGGACTCGCTGGGCGCGCTGTTCAGCCTGGCGATGATCAACCTGCTGCCGGTGATGGTCGCGGTCCGCTTCAGCGCGGCGGAGAACGGCTACTTCTACGTGGCGTACACCGTCGGCGGCACCATGGAGTTCATGGCCATCAACATGGCCTCCTCCCTCACCGCGCACGCCTCGCACGATCCGCGGCAGCTCGCCGAGGGTGTGCGCGGGGCGCTGCGCCGGATGACGCTGCTGCTGGTGCCGGTGGTGCTGGTCCTGGTGGTGTTCGCCCCGCAGATCCTGCTGCCGTTCCACGAGGACTACGCCGAGCACGGCACCACGGTGCTGCGGCTGCTGGCCGCCGGGGCGCTGCCCCGGGTCGTGGTCGAGCTGTACATCGGGGTGCTGCGGGTGCAGGGACGAACCGGGGTGCTCGCGGCGCTCCAGGGCGCCATGTGCACGCTGGTGCTGGGCAGTGCCGCCGTGCTGTTCGCCCCGGCCGGGATCGCCGGCGCGGGCTGGGCGGTGCTGATCAGCATGACGCTGATCGCCGCCGTCTCCGCCGTCGGCCTGCGGTCCGCGCTGCGCCGCAACGACCTTCCGCCCGTGGGACGTTCCGCCACCGCACCGGCCTACGGCACCCGCTGGGCACGGCTGAACGCCACCGCCGGATACGGCACCAACTGGGCGCGCCGGGCGGCTTACGAACGCGACGGCATCGACGAGGACACGGTCACCCTGTTCATAGGACGTCCCGGGTACGAACGCGAGGCGCTGCAGGCGGACACGCTGGCGCTGATAAAGCGGCCCCCGCACGAGCCCGCCCGGGAGGTCGCGAGCGGCCGGTCCGTTGAGGCCGGGAGCCGGGAGCGGTGGGTCGCGGGCGGACTGTGGGGCCTGCTCGGCGTGGCCACCGCGGCCTTCTGGGCGGCGGCGCTGCGCGAGCTGCCGTGGCTCGGCGGCCCGTCCGAGGACGTACTGACCGGACGTCAGCTGCTGGCGGCGCTGCCGCCCACGGCGCTCGTCGCGGGGGGCCTGCTGCTCGTGGTGTTCGTCGGCGCGGTGACGCTGCGCGCGGCGCGCGGCGCGCTGCTGCCGGGGGCGGCGCTGGGTTCGGTGCTGCTCGCCCTGTACGCCGTACCTCTCGCCTTCGGCCGGGAACCGTCACCGGTCGGTGGGGCGGTGTACGCGAAGGCGGCCGGTTTCCTCGCGGAGGGGATGCGCCTCGACGGGCCCGGACCGCTGCTGCGCTGGGCACCGCCGGCCGTGCAGCTGCTGGGTCTCGTACCTCTGTGGCTGCTGCTCGCCCGCGCGGACCGGTGGTTGACGTGGCCGGGGCGCTGGGGCGTCCTGTATCTCGTCGCGGTGGGCGGCTGGGTGTGGCGGCAGGAGCTCGCGCCGGCGGTTTTGCCCCTGTTCGTCCTGCTCGTCCTCGGCGCGGTGTTCCTGCCGCTCGTCACCCGTGGCCGGGTGCGGGCCGGGCAGCCACGGGGAGCGGGAGCGAGCGGTCAGCGGGGCGGCACGGGCTGGTGGAAGTAGCCGTTCCTGCCCGCCTCCCGGTAGCCCTCGAGGCCCGGGCCCTCGTTGACGGTCAGGTCGCACGCGGGTTTCTCGGAGGTCGGCCGGTTCCAGTGCACCAGCGCCTTCACCTCCGGGAGCTTCTTCACGGCGGCGGGGATCCGGGTGTACCAGTCGCGCTGGCGTTGCGGGGCGGCGGCGTCCGGTGCGGTGGCGAACTCCGCGAGCATCACCGGCTTTTCGTCGCTGATGTTCGCGCGCAGCCACTCGTAGCTGGGCCGCTGGCTGCGCAGGAAGTCCTTCCAGTCCGTGGTGCCGTGACACTGGTAGTAGTTGTACTGGTCCATGGCGATCCAGTCGACGTACGCGTCCCCGGGGTAGAGCGCCTTCATGTCGGCCGCGCTGCCGAGGTAGCCGGAGACGGTCCACACCCACACCACGTTGTCCGCGCCCAGTTCACGGAACCGGTCGCGGACATGGCGGTACGCGGCGACGAACTCCTGCGGGGTGCCCGCGCCTTCCTTGATGCGGGCGTCGGTCTCCTGGTCGAAGGAGAGGAAGACGCGTTTGCCGTAGGCCTTGATACGCCGGATCTGCGGATCGAGGATCTTCTCGTCCAGCTTGCCGGAGGCGATGTTCTTCCAGCCGAGCTGGGTCTCCGTCCAGTTCTCGTGGTGCGGCTCGGTCCAGACGGTGGACTCCCAGGCCAGCATGAGCAGCCGGTCCTTGCCGAGTTCCTGCTCGTCGGGGGTGAGCAGTTCCCCGTCGAGCCGGGTGCCCGACATGTCGTGGTAGTTGTAGACGAGGTCCAGCTTGCGGCCGATCCTCTTCTCGAAGCCGTGCACGGCGTCCTTGAGCGAGCCGTCCTCGGTGTACGGCACGGCGGCGCCCCACCAGGCGCCGCAGGGCGGGATCAGCGTGTCGGTGGGGGCGCAGGCGCCGGTGGGCAGCTCACCCGAGGCCGCGTTGTCGGGCAGGGCGTCCGTCGCGGAGTCCGGGTCCCCGGAGCGGCCGGCCCAGATGCCGAGCCCGGCGAGCAGCGCGGCCACCGCCACCATCGCGACAGCGGTGTAAGTGCGCCTCACGCTTCTCGGGCCGCTGGCCAGGCCGTTCCCTGATCCGGTGCTCGGCCCGCTGCCCAGGCCGTTCCCTGATCCGGTGCTCGGCCCGCTGCCCAGGCCGTCGCCTGATCCGGTGCTCGGCCCGCTGACCGAGCCCTCGCCCAAGCCCTCGCCCAAGCCCTCGCCCAGGGCATTCCCCGGCCCGTCCTCCAAGTCGTCCCTCAACCCGTCCCCCATGTGGTTTTCCGTGGCCCTCGCCCCGTGCGGTTCGGCCGGATTGCGTGGTCCGCGCAGCCGATGCCGCCCCGTCATGTGTCACTGCCGCCGGAAGGCCTGCGCCTGACCTTGGCGCGCTCGACCGCGCCGCGCCGAGCGGCGGGCAGCGGCAGCCCCGGCAGGGCCGCGGTGACCGTGGTGAAGCAGGCGAGGGAGACCAGGAAGGCGGTCATCGAGAAGGCCTTCACCAGGAACAGCGAGGTGGCGGTGAGCACACCGAGCGAGAGGCTGATGGGAGCGGCGAGCGCGACCGCCTCCAGCCTGGCGCCGGAGGCCAGGCGTCCTGGCTGCGGATACAGCGCCGCGCAGCCGGGACCGAACAGGACGAACAGCAGTACCGGGATCCAGCGCAGCGGGGTGGGACCGGGTACGGCGGTGGCGGCCAACGCCGACCAGCCCGAAGCCGCGACGAGCACTCTCAGGTGCGTCGAGGTGAACCTGCTGCCCTCGGCCCCTTCGGCCTCGCCCATGAGTCCCGCGCCCAGGTCCGCACCCGCGCTTCCCACACCCGTGCTCCCTGCGCCTACGCCCGCGCTCCCCGGGCCTACGCTCCCCGGGCCTACGCTCCCCGGGCCCGCGCTCCCCGGGCCTGCGCCCGCGCTTCCTTTGCCCGCGCTTCCCGCGCCCGACTTCCCCGCGCCCCCGGTGCCCCGATGCCCGGCGCCCCCCGGGCCCGGTTCCCTGTGGCCCGCGCCCCCGTACCCGAGTTCCCGGTAACTGAGGTCCCGGTAACCGAGGTCCCCGTGGCCGAGGTCCCCGTGACTCCGTTCCCCGTGACTCCGTTCCCCGTGGCCCTTGTCGGCGGTGTTCTCGTTGTCGGTGTCCTCGGAGCCTGTGGTCGTCACTTCGATCACCTTGTGGTCATTCATCGGGTGGCCGGGCGGTACTCCAGGACAACGCCGTACGGATGGCTCTCGACGGTCCGGAAGAGGGGCGAGGCGGACAGTTTCGAACGCAGGGTCTCGAAGCCGCCGGGCGGCAGCAGACCCTCGCCGGCGGTGTAGACGTCCTGGGTGCGGGTGAGGACGACGTACGCCTTCGCGCCCGGTGGGATGCCGTCCGCGAGATAGCCTGCCGGGTCCTTCAGCATCTTCTCGTTCTCGGGCAGCGCCTGTTCGGCGAAGAACCAGTGCTCGAGACGGTCGTAGCGGTGCAGTGCCTGCGGGAAGGAGCCGCTGGTGGCGAGAATCAGCGAGCCGTCGGGAGCGTTGTCGAGGGCCCTGGTGACCAGGGCGGTCTCGTCCGGCGGCGTGTAGAACATCTTCTCCTTGCCGTAGTACGACGGCAGGAAGCCGGCCAGCAGCACCAGCAGTACGGCCGGCAGCGCGAAGGCCGCCGTTTTGCGCCGCAGCGCCCTCGCCCTGCTGCGGTGGGTTCCGGCGACGGCCGGCACCAGCGCGGCGGCGGCGAAGAAGGCCGCGCCGGGCAGGGCGAACAGATAGACGCGGAAGAGCATTTCGCCGCCGTAGTCGTTGACGGCGAACAGGGGTACCGGGGCGACGGACACCAGCAGCAGGGGCAGCGCGCTGCGGGTCAGCCGGCGCCGCAGGACGACGGCCGTCCCGGCGAGGACGGCGACCGCGAGCACCATCGCCACGTTGGCGGTACCCGCGAGCTCCGGCCCGGGCCCGGTGAGCTGCCCCGCGTAGCCCGCGCGGGAGTTCTCCGTCAGCTCGCCGATCGACTTCCTGATGGTGGCGAGCGTCTCGACGAACAGCGGCCGCCCCATGGTCAGGTCCCAGGTGAGCATCAGCAGCGCGGCGACGACCAGCAGCCCGTAGTTGCGGTAGCGGCGGGTGAGGCTGAGCGCGACCAGACAGATGGTGAGCATCACCGGGGTGAGCTGGTGCGTGGCGTTGACGGCGGCGATCAGCGGAGCCAGGATCACCACGCACACCGCGCGCTGCCTGCTCCCCGTCGGCGGCGGGACGGGCGCGGCAACCGGGTCGAGGAAGGTGCGGTCGCGCAGCCGTCCGGCGGACCCGGGCCGGACGAAGTGCCGCAGCACCACCGCGAGGACCGTCAGGTGCAACAGGAATGCGAGCGCCTGCGGGGCGAAGTAGTCCTGGCCCACCCAGTTGGCGAGCTGGAAGATCCACACGGCGGTCCAGATCAGCCGCCAGTCCTCGCAGAAGGTGCGGTAGATCAGGACCAGCACCGGCATCATGAGCAGGCCGAAGACGATCGGCGCCCAGTTGGCGTACACGGCGGCGCTCTCCACGCCGAAGGCGCGCACCAGGCCCGCGTCGAGGGTGAAGAAGCCCGGCCACTGGTCGTACGCGGACATGTTGCCGGAGAGCGCAGCGCCCGGTCGCAGTTCCCCGTTGGCGAGCAGCGTGTTGACGATTGCGTCGTGCTTGGAGGCCCACGGATAGCGCACCGCGTCGTAGAGCACCGCAGGCGGTGCCTTCAGCGCCAGGAGCAGCGCGGCGCAGTGCGCGGCCGGCCACCAGGGCGCGGTGCCCGCCCGCCGCAGACTGAGGACGAAGCCCGCGGTGAGGACCAGCAACGAGAGGTAGTAGGCGACCGGCAGCCGGTCCAGCAGGCCGTAGTCGCCCATCTCGCGGAAGCCGATGCGGGGCAGCGCGTACACCCACAGTCCGGCGGCGAGCAGCAGCGTCAGCAGGCCCGCGTCCGGCGGACGGCGCGGGATCCGCCAGGGTCTGCGGTCACCGCCGGTGGCCGGGCCCGGACCCCCGGGACCTCCCGAACGACCCGAACCGCCCGGACCATCGAGACCGCCCGGATCACCCTTGCTGCTCGGAGAGTCCGGGGCGCCCGGGGCGCCGGGGCTTCCCGGTCCGGTGGAGAGGTCAGGGGTGGGCAGCTCGCTGCTCTCGGTGCTCGGTACGGGCACGTGTTGATGCACGTCGAGGCTCCCCTCCCTCAAGTCGACTATAGGAATTTTCTCTTCTTTTCACACCAAAATCGCCGAACTCGGCTCACCCTGCGAACACCGGCCCCTGTACGGCGGCGCGGGCGCGGCGGTACCAGCGCCAGCCGACCGTTCTCGGTCCGTCGCGGTACGGGGCGACACGGGCGCCGGATCCCGCCAGCCAGTCCCGGACGTCGGCGACGGTGTGGCCGCGCCGCACGATGAGCCGGGCGATGCGGTAGCGCTCGTCGTGGTCCGAACTGAGCGCGTGCCGTACGGCGGTGGCCGTCTCGTAGCCCGCGGCAGCCGCCGTTCGCCGTACCCGCCCGCTGTTGTAGCCGTGCGGGTAGGCGAGATGACGGACCCGGTGGCCGAGGGCGTCCTCCAACACCGAGCGGGACACCCGCAGTTCGTGCGCCAGCGCCCGCGGTGCGAGGGTGTCCAGCTGGGCGTGCGTGACGGTGTGGCTGCCGATCTCCATGCCGTAGCGCTCGAGTTGTGCCGCCTGATCCAGCGTCATCATCGGCGCGGGCGGCAGCAGGCTGCGCCCGCCGGGGCTGATCGCTCCGGTGGTGAGGTAGGCGGTCGCGGACAGTCCGCGCCCGGCCAGCGCCTCGGCGGTCGCACCGGGCAGATCGGCGAAGCCGTCGTCGAAGGTGAGCAGCACCGGGCGGGGCGGCAGCGGAGCCCGCCCCGCGAGGTGGTCGGCGAGCGCGCTGATCGTGACGGGCGTACGGCCGCTGTCCACGACGGCGTCCAGGTGCTCGCCGAACTGCTGCGGGTTGACGGTGAACTCGGCGATCCAGCCGGGCGGTTCCTCCATCACCGCGTGGTACAGAAACACCGGGATACTCCCGTTGCTGTTGCTGTTGCTGTTGCTGTTGCCGTCGCCGCTTCCGCTTGCGTCGGCTCTGCCCGGGGACGCCGTCATCGCGCGGCACCTCGCAGTGCGCGCCGGGCCCGCAGATAGCCCACCGGCCCGTAGAGCATGCCGCGCCGCTGGAGCCGGGAGAGCCGGGCCGGCCAGGCGTGCGTCCGGACGTCGTGACCGCCGGGCGCGCCGTCCGACGCGGGCTCCGCCTCCCGGCTCGCCGTCAGCGTCCGCGCGTGCGCGAGTCCCCGGGGCAGCCGGGCCAGGAACGCGGGCAGCAGGCCGGGCCGGTTGACGAGGATCGCCGTGAGGTAGGCGGTGAGGCCGGCGCCGTAGCCGTACGCCTGGGTCTCCAGGTCCCGCCAGGTCTCCCGGTGGTGGTGCCAGACCAGGGCCAGCGGGGTGTAGTGGAGCCGATGGCCCCCGGCGAGGACCCGGACGAACCCGTAGAGGTCGTCGCCGCCCCGCGCGCGAGTCCCCGCCCCGGTCGCCGGGTCGAAGCCGCCTGCCGCTCGCAGCACTTCCGTACGGAAGGCCATGTTGGCGCCGGAGCCGAAGCGGCCGGCGGTGAACGGGAACAGCGGTTCGTCGGCGGGCGGGTCCTGCGGGTCGTACGTACGGGCCGTGAAGCCCTTGGCGAAGCCGCCGTGGCTCTCCAGGAGGACCTGGGCGGGGGTACGCAGCCGGGCCGGCAGGATCAGGCCGGTGACGCAGCCGAGGCCGGGGTCGGCGGTGAAGGGCGCGGTGAGTTCCGTGAGCCAGCGCGGGTCCGCCACGACGTCGTCGTCGGTGAAGGCGATCACCTCGCCGTGGGCGGTCCCGACACCCTTGTTGTGCGCGACGGCAAGACCGGGCGCCGGTTCGGTGACGTACCGCACCCGCTCGGCGTACTTGCGTTCGACAAGGTCCCGGGTCTCGTCCGTCACGGGCGCGTTGTCGACGACGACGATCTCGAAGTCCGGATGATCCTGGGCGAGCAGCGAGTCGAGGGCGTGCGCGAGCTTCTCGGCGCGCTCACGCGTGGCGATGACGACCGTGGTGAACGGGACGGCGGCAGCCGAGGCGGTCTCGGCCGGAGCCGCGACGGTCTGGGCCGCGACGGTCTGGGCCGCGACGGTCTGGGCCACGACGGCTTGGGCCGCGACGGTCTGGGCCATGACGGTCTGGGCCATGACGGCCGGGGCCGTGGTGACCGGGCCGGCCCCTTCCCCGAGTTCCCCGGGCTCCGCGCGCTCCCCGGGCTCCGCGCGCTCCCCGGGCTCCGCGCGCTCCCCGGACTCCCCGCGCTTCGGGGAAGGCGGCCCGGGGGTGGCCCGGTCGCGCGTGGCCAGGTCCATGAGGACGGTCTTCGGGTCCGCGCCCCGCGGTACCGACCCGAGCAGCGTTCCGATCGGCCGTCCGCCCCTTCTGACCAGGACGAACACCTCGCCGGGCGTGACGGGCGGACTTCCCGGCCCCGGTCTGAGGACACCCCCGTCGTCCAGTTCCAGCTCGGCGACCTGCACCGGCTCGATGTCCAGGAACCTCTGTATCTCCTGCTGTGCACGTGCAGCGCGGTACATGAACCCCCCTTGTCTCACGCCCGTCATTCCGCCGGCCGGTGCCGCCCGTCACGGCCGGCGCAGTCGGCCCGCGCTCTTCAAGGTCCGTGCGGCCGCGGCGGCGAGCCTCGGCCGGCTGCGCACGAAGTGATGAGCCCGGCGGGACGGCTCACGGCCGAGCCAGTAGAGCGCGGCGCCCACCCCCGGACGCGACCACGCCCCCTCGTACACGGGAAGCTCCCCGGTCTTCAGCGAGTCCTTGTACTCGGCCGCGCCCCGCCCCAGGTCGAGCAGCCCGATGCCCTCGGCGGCGGACGACTCGGCCATCCGCAGGTGCAGCACCAGGCCCGGCGAGAACTTCGCCAACCCCGGTTCGTACGCGGGGAACCAGCAGGCCAGGACAGTCGACGAACGCAGTCCGAAGTGCGCGGCGATCGGTTGGTCACCGGCGTAGAGGACGGAGAGCGTGCCGGAGCACTCCGGCGCGCGGGTCTCGGAGAGCACGTGTACGAGCCGGGTGATCCACTCCTGTGCGAACCGGTCCCGGCGGCCGGTCCTGCGGTACTGCGCGGACTTCCACGCCATGAGCGTGCGCAGTGCGGCCGGATCGCGCTCGTCGAACACGAACCGCACCTCCCCGACCTGGCGGCCGAGCCTGCGCTCCTTGGCCAGCGTCGTCTTCAGGAACTTCGGCGACTGGGCGCGCAGCACGGACTCATAGGTCTCGTAACCCTTTTCGACGTCGATGACATAGGAGGCGTACTCCTCGGCCGCCTGCGGGACGAACAGCCCTTGCTCCGCCTCCAGGTTGTCGAAGGCGAAGCTCGACAGACCACACGCGCGCATCAGTTCGCCGGCCTCCAGCCCGAGACCCGGGGCCAGCACCGCGCCCTGCGCGTCCGAGACGCCGTACGCGAGGGCCTGGCCCTGTCCGAGCCGTCCCCGTTCGTGGGGCAGGAAGCCGACCGGCTCACGCCCCTCGTACACCACCGCCACCCGCGAGCGTGGCCGTACCAGGCCCACGGCGTCGGTGAACTCCGGTTCCATGAAGGGGTTTCGCGGCAGCGTCGACGCGCCACGCAGCGCGCGCCACCGCTCCCTCTCCCCCTCGCCGAGGTCCTGCGGCCTCAGCACACGAATGCGCCCACTGCTCAACCTGACCCCCCGATCAAGTCCCCCCTGGACACCTGGACGGTACCGCTCCATCCGGGCGTCGCGGTAGGTAGCGTCGTATGTTGTTGCCAACCGGTACAGAGGCCTTCAACCGTCCGCTACCCGGCGATGTGCCAGAAAGCCGTTTCATTGAGACGGTCGGCGACCAGTCGTGAGCCAGGCGTACAAGGGGAGTTGGCAGAACCGGACAGGACGTGGACGTCGTCCGGTTCGCGTCGAACCCGGGGGGCCCGGGATCCGTATTCTCTGATCATGGCCGCACCCACCGCATATGCCGCGCGCACCGCGTACTCCCTCATCGCCACCGACCTGGACGGGACGCTGCTCCGCGGCGACGACACCTTCTCCGACCGGTCCCTCGACGCGCTCGCGCGGGTGGCGGCCGCCGGCGCACGTCACCTGGTGGTGACGGGACGGCCCGCGCCCCGGGTGCGCCCCCTGCTCGACCGGCTGCACAGCAGGGGGCTCGCGGTGTGCGGGCAGGGCGCGCAGTTGTACGACGCCGGCGCGGACCGTCTGCTGTGGTCGGTCACGCTGGACCGGGAGCTGGCCGAGACCGCGCTCGGCAAGATCGAGGCGGAGGTCGGGCAGCTGTACGCGGCTGTCGACCAGGACGGTGTCGACGGACTGACGCTCATCGAGCCGGGCTACCGGATGCCGCACCCGACGCTGCCCGCCCTGCGTGTCGGCCGGCGCGACGACCTGTGGTGCGAGCCGATCAGCAAGGTGCTGCTGCGCCATCCCACGCTGTCCGACGACGAGTTGGCGTCGACGGCCCGCTCGGTGGTCGGCTCGCTGGCCACGGTCACCATGTCGGGGCCGGGCACGGTCGAACTCCAGCCCTGCGGGATCACCAAGGCGACGGGGCTGGCCCTGGCCGCCGAACGCCTGGGGCTGCGGCCCGAGGACACCGTCGCCTTCGGGGACATGCCCAACGACATCCCGATGTTCGACTGGGCGGCCCGGGGGGTCGCCATGGCCAACGCCCATCCCGAGCTCAAGGCGGTGGCCGACGAGGTGACGACATCGAACGAGGACGACGGCGTGGCCGTCGTCCTCGAACAAATGTTTCCGTAACCGGCTACCGGCTACCGGCTACCGGCTACCGGCTACGGGCTACGGGCGACCTCTACCGGCCACCGGTCGCCTGCCAACGCCTGTCGGCTGGCGACTACCGGCTGGCGGCTACTGGCTACCGGGCCGGCGGCCGCCGAGCCCCGGGCCCCGGCGGCCGCCAGCCGGTGACCGGCCGGCGGGACGGTCAGTACGCGCCGAACACGTTGTCGATCGAGCCGTAACGCGCGGCCGCGTAGTTGCAGGCGGCGGTGATGTTCGCGACCGGGTCGTACGAGTCCCACGACGTGCCGTTGACGTGGTAGGCGCGGAAGGTCGGGTCGATGACCTGCAGCAGCCCCTTGGACGGGATGCCCGCGGCCGCGTTGGAGTCCCAGAGGTTGATGGCGTAGGGGTTGCCGGAGGACTCGCGGATGACGTTGCGGTAGATGCCGTTGTACGTCCCCGGGATGCCGTGCTGCCCCATGACCTGGAGGGAGGCGCGGATCCAGCCGTCGAGGTTGTTGGCGTAGCCGAGGCTGGTGGCCGTGGAGACGGCCGGGGTCGCCGCGGAGGCGGTGGTCGCCCCGAGGACGGGGAGAGCGAGCACGGCCGCGCCGGTGGCGGCGACGGCGATCGTGCGGATGAAACGGTTGCGGCGCGGCTGAGCGGCAGCGGGCATGTCGAATTTCCTCTCCGGCGCCTGCGAGGTGAGCTGTCGGGTTCGGGCGGGAGCTGCCCGGTCGCGTCCTGACGGTCGCGGCTTTACCCCAAGCCGTACGGCCTGCCCGAAACGTCTTGTGTGTCCAAGACATCCGGAAATCCGTTTCGGCGACTTACCTGGTTCCCCCGCTCCTGCCGAGCGTTATCGATGGGTGTGCGGGCGGCGGCAGGATTCGGCGTTCCGCCCGACAGGCCGGGAACGTATGCGAGAGCACATGTCCGAAACAAGTACCGGATTCACAGATCACCCCTATTGACCTTGGTCTGTGGCCTATGGGGTGCTTGATCCTTTGTGGGTGCAAAGCTTCAACTTGCTTGAGGGGTGCGGAGAATCGGTGAAGGGGGGACCTGAGCCGGATCTTCGTGGGGAGTGAGCCAACTCACCAGCTTGCACAAGAGTGGCGAATCGGGCATTAGTCCCAACTCATCGTTAAAGCACCGGCGATGAGTGGTGGAGGGGGCGGAGGGGGATCGCCTCCCCTCGCGCCCGACGCGTCGCGGGGGAAGGGTGAGGAGAATGCGTGATCGTCGTCACGTGGGGAGAGGGGCGCGCGGGACCGTCGGCCCGACGGGAGACCCGGTCCGGGACATGAATCCCGGGTTCCCGGTAACTCTCTCCATGTCCGCTCATATGAGCTGATCAAAAACATATCGGGCGTGATCCGATACCGCCTGGCCTGCGGGGGCCTCCCGGGCGAGTCCATTCGAGCCCGCGGGACGTGGGGGCTATCGGTGATCGAAACGTGACCGGATACGCTGACTTGAGTGATGGCAGAGACCTATCGACAAACCGCGTAATCGCCAGTAGACACCAGCAGACAGGAGACCCCTCGTGACCGTCGTCGGGCCGTTCGGGCTGAGCGTGCGGGACCAGGCTCTGGAAGCCGATGTCCAGGCCGGATTGGCGGCTGTCGAGGAAGGCTTGCTCGAGGCCACCAAGAGCGCGGTCCCGTTCATCACGGAGGCCGCCCAGCACCTCGTACGCGCGGGCGGGAAGCGGTTCCGGCCGCTGCTCGTGGTGCTCGCGTCGCAGTTCGGGGACCCGTACGCGCCGGGTGTGGTGCCCTCGGCCGTCGTGGTGGAGCTGACCCACCTGGCCACGCTGTACCACGACGACGTGATGGACGAGGCGGCCGTGCGGCGCGGTGTGTCCAGCGCGAACAGCCGCTGGGGGAACTCCGTCGCCGTCCTCACGGGTGACTTCCTCTTCGCACGCGCCTCCCACATCCTGGCCGACCTCGGGCCCGAGGCGGTGCGGGTGCAGGCCGAGGCGTTCGAGCGGCTGGTCACCGGGCAGATCCTGGAGACCGCGGGGCCCACGGACGGACGGGACCCGGTCGACCACTACCTCGACGTGCTCGGCGGCAAGACGGGCTCGCTGGTGGCCGTGGCCTGCCGCTTCGGGGCGATGATGTCCGGCGCCGACGAGACGGTCGTCGACGTGCTCACGCAGTACGGCGAGCGGCTCGGCGTCGCCTTCCAGCTGGCGGACGACGTCCTGGACATCGCCTCGGACTCGCACGAGTCGGGCAAGACGCCGGGGACGGACCTGCGCGAGGGCGTTCCCACGCTGCCCGTGCTGAGGCTGCGGGAGCGGGCGGCGCGGCTGTCGCTGCCCGAGGACATCGCCCTGTGCGAGCTGCTGGACTCCGACCTGACCGACGACGCCCGGCACACCGAGGCACTGCAGGCGCTCCGGGCCCACCCGGCGCTGGAGCAAGCCCGCCGGGACACCGTGCGGTACGCGAAGGAAGCGCGGTCCGCGTTGGCGCCGCTGCGGGAGTGCGACGCGAAGGCGGCGCTGATGGAACTCTGCGACGCGGTGGTCCACCGGGCGGGCTGACCCCGGGGACCCCTACGGGTCGGATGCCGCCTCGTCACCTCCGTGTCATACCGCAGGCGTATGTGGAGTTGAGCCCTCGGGCTGACGCTTCCCCATGGCCGATTTGGTCAGATGGGAACCACGGAAAACACCACTCCTCACCGATTCGGGTGAGAATGGCGGCTTGGGGTGGGGACGTTCAGGCGCGAGATGACCAGCCGCCGCCGACGACGGAGGTAAGGCACACATGGCACCGAAGGCATCCGACGACACCACGACCGGCGGGGAGTCGACCGGCGCGGAAGCCGACGACCTGCGCCTCGGACGGCGCAAGGCCGCACGGTACATCGTCCCGGTCACCGTGATCGGTGTGGCGGCGGCGACGATCGGGCTGGTCCCGGCGCTCGCCGACTCCGGCGACCCCGACCTGCCGAAGATCACCGCACAGCAGCTCCTCGACAAGATCGCCGCTTCGGACGTGCAGCAGCTGTCCGGGACGGTGAAGATCAGCACCGACCTCGGGCTGCCCGACCTCGGCGGACTGGAGAGCGGGCTCCTCTCGGGGGCCACCCAGGGCGGTGACGGTTCGTCCGCCGACCCGTCCACCAAGCTCACCGAGCTCGCCTCCGGCACGCACACCCTGCGCGTCGCCGCCGACGGCCCGGACCGGCAGAAGCTCTCGCTGCTGGAGGACGCCGCCGAGTACAGCGTCATCCACAACGGCAAGGACGTCTGGGGGTACGACAGCGCCTCCAACGAGGTCTACCACTCGACCGCCGACGAGAACTCCGGCGAGGGCGCAGGCAAGGGCTCCGGCAAGGCGGAGACCCCCGTCCCCGCCACGCCCAAGGAGCTCACCGACGACGCCCTGAAGGCGGTCGACGACACGACCTCCGTGACCGTCGACGGCACCGTCCAGGTCGCCGGCCGTGACGCCTACAAGCTGCTGGTCAAGCCGAAGCAGTCCGGTTCCACGGTGGGCGCGATCAGTGTGGCCGTGGACGCGAAGACGGGTCTGCCGCTGAAGTTCACGCTGACCCCGGCGAGCGGCGGCGCAGCCGTCGTGGACGCGGGCTTCACCCAGGTCAGCTTCGCCAAGCCCGCCGCGTCCACCTTCGACTTCACCGCCCCTAAGGGCGCGAAGGTCACGGAGGGCGACGAGGCCGGGGAGAGCGCCCCCGGGCACCCGGGCAGGTCCGACGACCTCGCGAAGGACCTCGAAGGCCTCGAAGGCGCCGAAGGCGCCGAAGGCCCGGACGGACTCGACGGCCTCAATGTCCTCGGCGAGGGCTGGACGTCCGTCGCCGTCTTCGACACCGGTGGCGAAGGAATGCCCTCGGGCACGGAGGCCGGTGGCGACCTCGGCGGCTTCCTCGGCTCGTTCGGCGACAAGGTGACCGGCAAGTTCGGCTCCGGCACCGTCTTCTCCACCCGCCTGATCAACGCCCTGATGACGGACGACGGCAAGGTCTACGTCGGCGCGGTCACCAAGGACGCCCTGGTGAAGGCGGCGAACGCGGCGAAGTAGGCCGAGCGGCCAAGCATGCGGGACCGCCGAGCGGTGAAGTGATGCAGTGACGAAGTGGCGGCGCGGGTGACGTAGAGCAGCGGCCGGCCTCCGGACACCCGGAGGCCGGGAGGCCGGGAAGGAAGCCGATGGGGGAGTCAGCGCCGGAGTCCGTGCGGGAGCCCGAGCCGGAGTCCGTGCCGGGCACCTTGGCGGAGTCGGCGCCCGGCACCTTGCCGGAGTCAGCGCCGAAGTCCGTACAGGTGCCTGCGGACGACGACGCCGTCATCCGCACCCGCGGCCTCACCAAGCGCTACCGCGGCGGGCAGCTCGCCGTGGACGGCCTCGACCTGACCGTCCCGGCGGGCAGCGTCTTCGGCTTCCTCGGCCCCAACGGCTCCGGCAAGACCACCACCATCCGCATGCTGATGGGGCTCATCGAGCCCACGGCCGGCTCGGCCCGCGTCCTGGGGCAACCCATGCCGCGGGCCGCGCGGGCCGTACTGCCCCACGTCGGGACCCTCATCGAGGGTCCCGCTCTCTACGGCTTCCTCTCCGGCCGCGACAACCTGCTCCGCTACGACGCCGCCGACCCGACCGCCGATCCGCGCACCCGGCGTGCGCGGGTGTCGGCGAGCCTGGAGCGGGTGGGTCTGACGGCCGCCGCCGGCAAGAAGGCGAAGGCGTACTCCCTCGGGATGAAGCAGCGTCTGGGCCTCGCCGCCGCCCTGCTCCAGCCCCGTCGGCTGCTCGTCCTCGACGAGCCGACCAACGGCCTGGACCCGCAGGGCATGCGGGAGATCCGCTCGCTGATCCGGGAACTGGCCGCGGAGGGCACGACCGTCTTCCTCTCCTCACACCTGCTCGACGAGATCGAGCAGGTGTGCACGCACGCGGCGGTGATGGCCCAGGGCCGGCTGCTCGTCCAGGGCCCGGTGGCCGATCTCGCCGCGGGAACACGCGGCCGACTGGTCGTGACGACGCCGGACCCGGCGGACGCGGCCCGGGTGCTGAAGGAGCAGGGGGCGGACGATGTCGTCCTCGGCGAGGACCGGGTGAGTGCCGAGGCCCCGCCCCCGGACCGGGATCCGGCCGATCTGAACGCCGCGCTGGTGTCGGCGGGCGTCCGCGTCCGCGGCTTCGCCGTCGAGCGGGCCTCCCTGGAGGACGCGTTCGTGGCTCTCACGGGGGAGGGATTCGATGTCGCGGGCTGACACGGTGGACGACCGGAACCGGACGCCGGAAACGGCATCGCCGACGGCATCGCCGCCGTCACCGGGACCGGCACCGACGCCGGGCTCGACGTCGGTGCGGACGGCGCACTGGACCTGGACCTTCGGGCTGCTCCGCAGCGAACTGCTGACCACCTTCCGGCGCTGGCGCACCCTCGCGCTGCTGGGCGTGCTGGCGGCCGTGCCGGTGCTGGTCGGGATCGCCGTGAAGATCGAGACGAGCGACGGCTCGTCCGGCGGACGCGGCGGCGGGGGAGGGGGCGGTGGCGAGGGTCCGGCCTTCATCTCACAGGTGACCAACAACGGGCTGTTCCTGGTCTTCACCGCGCTCGCCGTGACCCTGCCGTTCTTCCTGCCGATGGCGATCGGTGTCATCGCGGGCGACTCGATCGCGGGCGAGGCGAACGCGGGCACGCTCCGCTATCTGCTGGTCGCCCCGGCCGGACGCACCCGCCTGCTGCTCGCCAAGTACGCGACCGTCATGATCTTCTGCCTGGTGGCCACGCTGGTGGTCGCGGTCTCGGCGCTGACGGTCGGGGCGCTGCTCTTCCCGCTGGGCGATCTGACGACCATCTCCGGCACCCGGATCGGATTCGGCGACGGGCTGTTGCGGGCGCTGCTGATCGCCCTGGTGGTCGCCGCCTCCCTGACCGGCATGGCGGCGCTCGGACTGTTCGTCTCCACCCTCACCAGCAGCGGCATCGCGGCGATGGCGACGACGGTGGGCCTGCTGATCACGGTCCAGATCCTCGACCAGATCCCCCAACTGCACGCCGTGCAGCCGTACTTCTTCTCGCACCACTGGCTGTCCTTCGCCGACCTGATGCGCGAGCCGGTCTACTGGGACGACCTGGAGAAGAACCTCGGCCTCCAGGCCCTGTACGCGGCCGTCTTCGGCTCGGCGGCCTGGGCGCGCTTCACGACGAGGGACGTCACGGCGTAGGCGTCAGGGCGCAGGTCTCAGCGGGTTTCCCAGAGGAAGCGCGCCGCCGGCGTCTCTCCCGAGAAGAACGTCTTCGCGCGGGTCAGCGCATCCGTGTCCCCGAGGACGTCGCCGGGCTTGCTGCCGTTGCCGAGCAGCACCCCGCCGAAGGACATCCCCATGTAAGCGGCCGAGTTGTTGAGCGTCCCGACGAGCGGATCGGCGACCACGGGCTGGTCGTCGGCGAGCACGGTGACACCCCAGAGGGTGCGCCCGGCGAGCGTCGCCTTGAAGTCGAGGCCGGGGGTGCGCAGCCAGCCCGACCAGTGGTCCAGGTAACGCTTGGTCTGGCCGGAGACCGAGTACCAGTACAGCGGGGACGCGATCACGATGTCCGTCGCGGCGAGCGTGGCGTCGAGCAGCAGCGCCGTGTTGCCCTCGGTGGGGCGGACGCGGTCGCTGTCGTGCCGCTGGTCCTCGAAGTCGGGCAGCGGGTGCCGGACCAGGCTGATCCACGTCTGCTCGACATCGGAGGGCAACTGCTCGGCCGCCGCGCGGGCCAGCAACTCGGTGTTGCCGTCCGGACGGCTGCTGCCCAGCACGAACAGGAAACTGCGACGGGTCATGATCCATCCCCCAGGTAGTCGGCGTACGAAGATAGTCTGCACCTGCATTATATGTGCGCGCAAGTATTCTGTTGTTCGCCCTCATGCACCGGCGACGGAGACGGAGACGGAGGCGAGGGCGAAAGCGGAGGCGGAGGGTGAGGGCTACGGCCAGGCCTGGTGGCACGACGAGGTGTGGGCGGCGCGGGCGGCGCGGGCGGTGTGGGCGGCGCGGGCGACGGCCAGGAGGGTTGTCTCCCCGCCGTGGGCCGCGACCAGCTGCAGCCCGACGGGGCAGCCGTCCGCGCCGACCCCCGCCGGGATGCTGATCGCCGGATGCCCGCTCAGGTTGAACGCCCAGGTGAGCGCGGTCGAGTACCGGTCACCCGGGCCCTCGTGACCGTGCGCGGCGTTCGGTGTCGTCGGGGTCAGCAGCAGGTCGACGCGGGAGAAGAGGTCGGCCAGCAGACGGTCGTTGGCGTTCCGGACGCGTTCGGCCGCGCGGAGGTCCGAGCCCGGGGTGCGCAGCGCGAGCCAGGCCGACGCGGGGTCCGTCAGCCGTAGGGGCGCGTCGGAGGACGGCAGCAGCCGTACGGCACCCGCCCCGGCGAGGCGTCCTGCGGCGGCACGGGCCAGGGCGAGCGGCTCCGGGTCGGGATCGGCGAAGCCTAGGTCGGCGGAGAAGACGGCGACCGCCGGGACCCGGCCCGGGAAGGGGGCGGGGCCCGCCCCCGCTCCCGGTGCCATGACCTGCCAGTACGCCTCGGCGTCCGCCGCGTGGTGGACGAGTACGCCGGGCGCCGCCAGTCCCGTACGGTCCCGGGGGGCCGATACCGGTCCGTCCCCGGGCGGCGGACGGCGGTTCGTGGTCTTCAGGCCGGTCACGCCGCACCAGGCGGCCGGGATCCGCACCGAGCCCGCGCCGTCGCTGCCGGTCGCCAGTGGGACCAGGCCGGCGGCCACCGCCGCCGCGGACCCGGCCGAGGAGCCGCCGGGCGTGCGGTCGGCGCGCCAGGGGTTGACGGTCCGGCCGTGTGTGCCGAGGCCCCAGGTCTGCCAGGGGGTGCCGGGTCCCGGCACGGCCGTGGCCCCCACCGGCACGCATCCGGCGGCGACCAGCGGGCACGCCGCACGCAGCCCGTGACGCCCCTTCACGCCGATCGGCACCCCGGCCAGCGGCAGCCGCCGTCCTGCGGCGACCCGGGCGTCGACCTCACGCGCCCACGCCCGCGCCCGCTCCTCCCACACCTCGGCGAAGGCGCACAGCGAACGGTCGGTCCGCGCGATCCTCGCGAGCGCCTCGCCGGTGGCGTCCACGGCGGACAGCCGCCCCGCCCGCACGGCCGCGGCGATCTCCACGGCCGGCGGCCACGCCGGGGGAACGGACCCCACTCCCGTCCTCCCTCGGCTGGTCAGTGTGCCCCGGTGAGCCGGGACAGCGGCTGCGTCTCGCGTGGCGGCGGCCCGCCGAGTTCGCCGAGGCGCCAGTTCGGCACCCACGGGACGCGGTACACGTCGACGACCGATTCGATCACCTTCACCCGCTGGACGAGCGGCCGGGGCAGCCGGCCCGGCGCGTCCGCGACGAGCACCACCGCGTCCAGGTCGAGCCCTCGCGGAGCCTCGCCGCGCCGGAAGACCTCCAGGGTCCGCAGGACGGAGTCCAGCCCGGCCGCGTGGGTGCGGGCGACCAGTAACACGGACGGGGGATCCCCGGCGCCGGGCCAGGCGCGTCCGCAGTCGTGGCCGCCGTAGACCGCGGCGAGCGTGGAGCCGCCGGCCCCGCCGTGCGTGCAGACCCAGGAGAAGCGCCGGGGCGCGGCGGTGGAGGCGTACGGCATCGGCACCGGATCCGGTGCGGCCACCGGCCCGCGGATCCAGATCTCCGGCCCCCGCTGCCCGTCCGTCGTCCCCATGACCCGTGTTCCTCCCAGTCGTCGCCGTCCCCCGGGGCGCCCCTGATCAAGGTGGTCCCGGAGCTGCCCCGGGAGCGGGGCGTGGGTTCCTGGAACGAGGCTGTGACGTCGCGGTGACGCGTGGACCGGGAGCGCTCGGAGAGACTCAACAGTACGTGTCCACGTACACGTGCCTGGACGACCGGATCGTGACGACGCATCCGAGTGAGGAACCGATGTCTCGACTCAGCCGCGAGAAGAAGCGGGAACAGAAGTACGCCGGCCCCACGGCCGTCGTGGTGGCCCCGCTCGATGTCCATGTCCGCGGGGGTGGGACGGCGACGATAGGCGGTGTCCCGGTCGTGGCGGCCGACGGCGAGGAGATCCAGCGCGCCGTTCTGAGCCACCTCCACCGCATCGCCCTCGCCACCGGACACCCGGTCCTCGCCACGGTCCACGACGAACGCATCGGTTACGTCGTCGCCCTGCGCGTGGACCCGGACGGTTCCAGCCACTTCACGGCAGACCCCCTGCGGACGGCCGCGGCCGCGGCCCCGTCGGCGGCGGGAGAGGGAGAGGCCGCGAGGGGAGGGACAGCACCGGACACGCGGAGCACCTCACCGACCGGCTCGCCCGCGCCGACCGGCTCGCCCGCGCCGACCGGCTCGCCCGCGCCGGCTGTCTCGCCTGCTCCGACCGGCTCGCCCGCACCGGCTGTCTCGCCTGCGGCTGCCGTCGGGCCTGCCCCAGTCGGCATGCCCGCGCCGGTCGCTGCCCCGGCCGACCCGCCCGCGTCCGCCGTGGGTCGCGAGCCCGCCGACACGCCGGCCCCGGCTGTCTCGCCCGCGTCCGCCGCGGTCTCCGCGCCCGCGGACACGCCGGTCCCGGCCGGATCGCCCGTGTCCGCCGTTGGCCGCGAGCCCGCCGACACGCCGGTGTCCGTCGGAGACGCGCCGTCCGCTCGGCCGCGACGCGACAAGCCCACGCATCTTCTGCGCCCGGTGTCCGAGCCGGTGCGGGACGCGGCCCCGACCTTCCCGTTGCGCGCGGTGCCCGAGCAGGAAGCGGAGCGGGAGGCCCGGTCGGCGACGGCGCCCGCTCCGGCACCCGGGTACGCGGCGGGGGAGACCCCGGCCCCCGGTACGGTCACCGCCCCGACGGGTGTGTTCGGCCCGCCCCCGACCATGGACGAGCGGCCGATCCAGGACGCGGTTCCCGGCTCGACCCCCACCTCGACCCTGACCCCCGTCCCCACCACGGCCCCGATCCCGCTGCCGCTCCCGACGCCCGCCTCCGCCCCCACGCCCACCACCAAGTCCGGCTCCACGCCCACCCCGTTCCTCCCCGACGGGCTCATCTCCGACTCGGCGCTCGAACCTGACCCGGGTCCCAAGCCCACACCCGCCAGGGGCTTCGACGCCGTCGCGGAGGCCGTGCTCGGGGACGACCCCCGTACCCTCCACGGCGACGGCGGCCCCCCGGCCCTCCTCGCCGAACCGCTCGCGCGGATCAACGAGGCCGTGCGGGCGGGCCGCACGGACACCGCGGCCGCACTCGCCGAGCGGACCGTGCTGGAGGCGTCCGCAACGCTGGGGCCGGAGCACCCCGAGGTGCTCCGGCTGCGCGAACTCACCGCGTACATCGCCTACTTGGCAGGCGACCCGCTGCGCTCCTTCCACACCTCCCTCGACCTGGCCCGCATCCACCGCCGGACCCGGGACGCGGAGGCCGCGTACGGCAACGTGCAGAGCGCGGCGACGGCCTGGCGTGCCGTACGCGACCCCTTGCAGGGACTGAACCTGGGAACCGAACTCCTGGGCCTGTGGGCGGAGCTCACCACCGACGAGGGCCCGGCCGCCGACGACGTCGAGGAACTGGAGTCGGCCCGCGCGCGCATGCTCCGGCTGGCCGAACGCGCCCGGAAGGCGGGCGCGTAGCGGCCATCCGGCCGGTCAGGAGGACAGGGTCCAGACCGCGTACGCCAGCGCGTCCGCGTTGCGGTCCAGGGCCGTGTCGTTGATGTTGGCCGTGGTGTCGCAGGAGGAGTGGTAGCAGCGGTCGAAGGCCCGCCCGGCCGTGCCGCCCCACTTGGCCGCCTGCGCCGCCGTCTTGAGGTAGTCGGCGCCGCTGAACAGGCCGCCCACCGGCACGCCCGCGTTCTTGAAGGGGGCGTGGTCGGAGCGGCCGTCGCCCTCGGTCTCGATCTCCGTCGGGACGCCGAGGCCGGTGAAGTAGTCCTTGAAGGTCTTCTCGATGGCCGGGTCGTCGTCGTAGACGAAGTAGCCGGGGTTCGGCGAGCCGATCATGTCGAAGTTCAGGTAGCCGCTGATGCGGGCCCGGTTCGCCGAGGAGAGGTTGTTGACGTAGTACCGGGACCCGACCATGCCCAGCTCCTCCGCGCCCCACCAGGCGAACCGCAGGTGTTTGGTGGGGTGGTAGCCGGCTCTGGACACGGCGAGCGCCGTCTCCAGGACGGCCGCCGAGCCGGAGCCGTTGTCGTTGATCCCGGCTCCCGCTGTCACGGAGTCCAGATGAGACCCGGCCATCAGCACCTGACCGGTGTCGCCGCCGGGCCAGTCGGCGACGAGGTTGTAGCCGGTGCGGCCGGAGGAGGTGAACTGCTGGATGGTGGTGGTGTATCCGGCGGCGTCCAGCTTGGCCTTCACGTAGTCGAGCGACGCCTTGTAGCCGGTGCGGCCGTGCGCACGGTTGCCGCCGTTGGCGGTGGCGATGGACTGGAGCTGGGTCAGGTGGGCCTTGACGTTGGCCACCGGGATGTCGGGCGCGGCGGCTATCGTCCCGGACTCGGGGGCGGGTGCCGCCCCGGCTATGGATCCGGTGGCGAGCAGTGTGGCGGCTGCGACGACGGCGGTGACCGTCGCCCGCCCGGAAACGGGGAGCTTCATGGTGGGGGGCTCCGAATTCCAGCGGGACACCCGTGGGCGACCGTCGAGCACCTGGACGCCCACAGGTAATCCACAGTGAATGGGGTGACTGGATGGTGAAGCCGAGGCCAACACTCCGTCAAGAGCGCTATCCGGACAACGGGTTCACATAGCGAAGCCCCTGGTGTTCCTCAGTGCACGCAGAACTCGTTGCCCTCCGGATCCGCCATGACCACCCACTGCCCGGACGGCTCCTTCACCTCCCGCAGCACGCTCGCCCCCAGTGCCGTCAGGCGCTCGACCTCTCCGGCGCGCAGCTCCGTACCGGGATGCAGATCGAGGTGGAGCCGGTTCTTCACGGTCTTCGCCTCCGGGACCCGCTGGAACAGCAGCCGCCGTCCGAGCCCGGTCCCGCTGTCGGCGTCGAACGGGTCGTCGGGGTGGCGTACGGCGATCAGGTCCCGGAAGGCCGGGCGGCCGTGGAACTCCAGCGTCGCCGCCCCCGGCAGCGCGCCGAGCTCCAGCAGCCGCTCGATGAGCGCGCTGTTGTCCTCGACCTCGTAGTGCAGCGCTCCGGCCCAGAAGTCGGCCTGCGCGTGCGGGTCGGCTGAGTCGACGACGAGCTTCCAGTGCACGGGCGTGGGCCCGGCCTCGGGTACTCCAGATGTCTCGGTCATGCAGCCACTTCTAGCAGGCCCGCACCGGGTCGGCCTCCCACGCGCCGAACTCCGCCGCGGCGGACGGCCGGACCGTCGCGTTCTGATCCCGTCGCTGCCGTCGCCGCCGTCTACGGCTTGGCGAGGGGAGAGACTCCCGCCTCCGGAGCAGAGGCGGCAGGGACAGCAGGGACAGCAGGGGTGGCAGAGGCGGCAGGGGCAGCAGGGACAACAGAGACGGCGGCGATCGGGTCGGTCGCGTCAGACACCGTGGCGGCACCGGCCCTGACCGCGGCCTTGTTCTCGGTGATCGCGGGGCCGAGCGCCCGGGCCGCCCGGCGCGAGGTGCGCAACGCGTCCCCGGTGAGCAGCACCAGCGCCAGCCACACCAGCGCGAACCCGGCCCAGCGCTCGGGCGGCATGGCCTCGCCGAAGTAGAGGACACCGAGCAGGAACTGGAAGACCGGCGCCAGGTACTGCAGCAGCCCCAGCGTGGACAGCGGCACGCGGATCGCCGCCGCGCCGAAGCAGACGAGGGGGAGCGCGGTCACGAGACCGGTGGAGGCGAGCAGGGCCGCGTGTCCGAGGCCCTCGGTCGCGAAGGTGAGGCCGCCGTGCGCGGACAGCCACAGCAGGTAGCCCAGCGCGGGCAGGAACTGGACGGCGGTCTCGGCGGCCAGCGACTCGACCCCGCCGAGGTTGACCTTCTTCTTCACCAGCCCGTAGGTGGCGAAGGAGAAGGCGAGGGTGAGGGAGATCCACGGCGGGCGGCCGTAGCCGATGGTCAGGACCAGCACCGCCGCGAAGCCGACACCGACCGCCGCCCACTGCACGGGGCGCAGCCGTTCCTTGAGGATCAGCACGCCCATGGCGATGGTGACCAGCGGGTTGATGAAGTACCCGAGGGACGCCTCGACGACGTGGCCGCTGTTCACGGCCCAGATGTAGACGCCCCAGTTCACGGTGATGACCGCCGCGGCGATCACGACGAGCCCGAGCCGGCGCGGCTGCCGCAGCAGCTCACCGGCCCACGCCCAACGCCGTACGACGAGCAGTGCGACGGCGACGAAGGCGAGGGACCACACCATGCGGTGGGCGAGGATCTCGGTCGCCCCGGCCGGCTTGAGCAAGGGCCAGAAGAGGGGGACCAGCCCCCACATCCCGTACGCCGCGAGGCCGTTCAGCAGGCCTGTCCGGCCTTCGCTCTTCGACGTCCCGGCCACGGGGCCCTCCTTCTCACGTACAGGCATGCGTGCACGAAGGTAACGCCGAGCACCCCCGTCTGTCATGCCCGTATCGCCATACGGTCATGACAGGCAGGGGTGGCGCGGTGCCGGGCGGTCGGAGGGCCCTCGGGGGAGGGGCCGCCCTTGAGATCGGCCCGCGAGATCGGCCCGCGAGGTCAGCCCTTGAGCGCAGCCGTGATCGCCTCGGCGAGCGGAGTGGTCGGGCGGCCGGCCAGCCGGGACAGGTCGCCGCTGGAGACGACCAGCTCACCCTTGTCGATCGACGCGTCCACGCCGACCAGGATCGTGGCGAACGCCTCGGGCAGGCCGGCGCCGGTCAGGATGCCGGCGAGCACCTCGCCGGGCACGGAGTTGTAGACGATCTCCTTGCCGGTCTGGCGGCTCAGCTCGGCCGCGTACTCGGCGAAGCTCCACGCCTCGTCGCCGCCCAGCTCGTACGTCCGGTTCTCGTGACCCTCGCCGGTCAGCACGGCGACGGCGGCGGCCGCGTAGTCGGCGCGGGAGGCGGAGGAGACCCGGCCCTCACCGGCGGCGGCGACGACGGCGTTGTGCTCCAGCACCGGGGCGAGCTGCTCGGTGTAGTTCTCGTGGTACCAGCCGTTGCGCAGCAGCGTGTACGGCAGGCCGGAGGCGAGCAGTGCCTCCTCGGTGGCACGGTGGTCGTCCGCCAGTGCCGCGCTCAGGCTGCCCGGCGCGCTGGTGTAGGCGAGGAGCGCGACCCCGGCCGCCTTCGCGGCGTCGATCACGACCTGGTGCTGTGCCGGGCGGCCCTTGTCGAACTCGTTGCCCGAGATCAGCAGCACCTTGTCGCCGGAGGCGAACAGGCTGCCGAAGGTCTCGGGGGCGTTGTAGTCGGCGACGGCGATGCGTACGCCGCGGGCCGCGAAGTCGGCGGCCTTGGCCTCGTCGCGCACGACGGCCGTGATCTGCTCCGCCGGAACCTTCTCCAGCAACTGCTCCACGACGTGACGGCCGAGGTGTCCGGTGGCTCCGGTGACGACGATGCTCATGGCTCAGAACTCCTAGTGGGGGCTGCGGGTCTGCCACCGACCCTAGGAGAAGCACTAACCAAGCGAAAGTACCCACTTTGAAGTAAGGTACTGGCATGGCAGTAAGTATGCAGGTGGGAGCCGCCGAAGCGGAGGGCATGTGTCCGCACCGACTCGTCCTCGAACACGTCACCAGCCGCTGGGGTGTCCTGGCCCTGATCGAGCTGCTCGACCGCTCGCACCGGTTCAGCGAGCTGCGCCGGGCGATCGGCGGGGTGGGCCGGCCGGTCAGCGAGAAGATGCTCACCCAGACCCTCCAGACCCTCGAACGCGACGGCCTGGTGCACCGCGACGCCAAGCCGGTCATACCGCCGCGCGTCGACTACTCCCTGACCGACCTCGGCCGGGAGGCCGCCGAGCAGGTGCGCGCGCTCGCCCTGTGGACGCACACCCGGATGCCGGACGTGGAGCAGGCCCGCCGGGCATACGACGAGGCCCGGGAACTCCGCTCCCGGGCCTCGTGAACCGCGCGGGCTCCGCGCCTCAGCCGACGACCGTCCAGGTGTCGCCGCCCGCCAGCAGCGCCCCCAGGTCGCCCTTGCCGTGCTGCTCGATCGCCGCGTCCAGCTGGTCCGCCAGCTGGGTGTCGTAGACCTGCCGTTCGACCGAGCGCAGCACGCCGATCGGCGTGTGGTGCAGGGTGTCCGGGTCGGCCAGCCGGGACAGCGCGAAGGCGGTGGTCGGGGACGCGGCGCGCGCGTCGTGGACCAGGACGTCCGCCTCGTTCTCCGGCGTCACCGTGACCACCCGCAGATCACCGCTCGCCGGGTCGCGCACCACACCCCGCGCGCGGTCCGCCCCGAACCGGATCGGCTGTCCGTGCTCGAGCCGGATCACCGCCTCCTCGGCCGACTGCCGGTCCTTCAACGCCTCGAACGCGCCGTCGTTGAAGATGTTGCAGTTCTGGTAGATCTCGACCAGCGCCGTGCCGGGGTGGGCGGCGGCCTGGCGCAGCACCTCCGTCAGATGCTTGCGGTCGGAGTCGATGGTCCGCGCCACGAACGACGCCTCCGCGCCGAGCGCCAGCGACACCGGGTTGAAGGGCGCGTCCAGCGAGCCCATCGGCGTCGACTTGGTGATCTTGCCGATCTCCGAGGTGGGCGAGTACTGGCCCTTGGTGAGCCCGTAGATCCGGTTGTTGAACAGCAGGATCTTCAGGTTCACGTTCCGCCGCAGGGCGTGGATCAGATGGTTGCCGCCGATGGACAGCGCGTCACCGTCACCCGTGACCACCCATACGCTCAGGTCCCGCCGGGACGCGGCGAGACCGGTCGCGATGGCCGGCGCCCGCCCGTGGATGGAGTGCATGCCGTACGTGTTCATGTAGTACGGGAAGCGCGACGAGCAGCCGATGCCCGACACGAAGACGATGTTCTCCTTGGCCAGCCCCAGCTCCGGCATGAAGCCCTGGACGGCCGCCAGGATCGCGTAGTCACCGCAGCCGGGGCACCAGCGCACTTCCTGATCGGACTTGAAGTCCTTCATGGACTGCCGGGCCACGGCCTTGGGGACGAGCGAGAGCGCCTCGATCGTGCCCGTGCCTTCCGTCGAGGTCTCAGTCATCGATGGCCTCCTTCAGCGTCGCGGCAAGCTGCTCCGCCTTGAACGGCATGCCGTTGACCTGGTTGTACGAACGGGCGTCGACCAGATACTTCGCTCTGACGAGAGTGGCGAGCTGGCCGAGGTTCATCTCGGGGATGACGACCTTGTCGTAGCGCTCCAGCACCGCCCCCAGGTTGCGCGGGAACGGGTTCAGATGCCGCAGATGAGCCTGCGCGACGGCCTCACCCGCGGTGCGCAGCCGCCGTACCGCGGCGGTGATCGGCCCGTAGGTGGACCCCCAGCCCAGCACCAGGGTGCTCGCCCCGTGCGGGTCGTCGACCTCGAGGTCGGGGACGTCGATGCCGTCGATCTTGGCCTGCCGGACGCGGACCATGAACTCGTGGTTGGCCGGGGCGTAGGAGATGTTCCCGGTCCCGTCCTCCTTCTCGATCCCGCCGATGCGGTGCTCCAGCCCCGGAGTGCCGGGGACCGCCCACGGCCGCGCCAGGGTCTGCGGGTCGCGCTTGTACGGCCAGAAGACCTCGCTGCCGTCGTCCAGGGTGTGGTTGGGCCCCTGCGCGAACTGCACGGCCAGGTCCGGGAGCTCGTCCAGCTCCGGGATCCGCCAGGGCTCGGAGCCGTTGGCCAGGTAGCCGTCCGACAGGAGCATCACCGGCGTGCGGTAGGTGAGCGCGATCCGGGCCGCCTCCAGGGCCGCGTCGAAACAGTCGGCGGGGGTGCGGGGCGCGACGATCGGCACCGGCGCCTCGCCGTTGCGCCCGAACATGGCCTGCAACAGGTCGGCCTGCTCGGTCTTGGTCGGCAGGCCGGTCGACGGCCCGCCCCGCTGGATGTCCACGATCAGCAGCGGCAGCTCCATCGAGACCGCGAGCCCGATGGTCTCGCTCTTCAGCGCCACCCCGGGCCCCGAGGTGGTGGTGACGGCCAGGGACCCGCCGAAGGCCGCCCCCAGCGCCGCGCCGATCCCCGCGATCTCGTCCTCGGCCTGGAACGTCCGCACACCGAAGTTCTTGTGCTTGCTCAGCTCGTGCAGGATGTCGGAGGCCGGCGTGATCGGATACGACCCCAGGAACAACGGCAGATCGGCCTGCCGGGAGGCGCTGATCAGCCCGTACGACAGAGCGAGATTCCCGGAGATGTTCCGGTAGGTGCCGACGGGAAACGCTTTCGCCGCCGGGGCGACCTCATAACTGACCGCGAAGTCCTCGGTCGTCTCGCCGAAGTTCCACCCCGCACGGAAGGCGGTGAGGTTGGCGGCCGCGATGTCGGGCTTCTTCGCGAACTTCGACTTCAGGAACTTCTCGGTGCCCTCGGTGGGCCGGTGGTACATCCACGACAAGAGGCCGAGCGCGAACATGTTCTTGCTGCGCTCGGCCTCTTTGCGGGTGAGGTCGAATTCCTTGAGTGCCTCGACGGTCAGGGTGGTCAGCGGGACCGGGTGGAGCTGGTAACCGTCGAGGGAGCCATCCTCCAGCGGCGAGGCCGCGTACCCCACCTTCTGCATCGCCCGCTTGGTGAACTCGTCCGTGTTGACGATGATCTCCGCACCGCGCGGCACATCGCCGATGTTGGCCTTCAGCGCCGCCGGGTTCATGGCGACCAGCACATTGGGCGCATCACCCGGAGTGAGGATGTCGTGGTCGGCGAAGTGCAGCTGGAACGAGGAGACGCCGGGGAGGGTGCCGGCGGGCGCGCGGATCTCGGCGGGGAAGTTCGGCAGGGTGGAGAGGTCGTTGCCGAACGACGCGGTCTCCGAGGTGAAGCGGTCCCCGGTGAGCTGCATACCGTCACCCGAGTCGCCCGCGAACCTGATGATCACCCGGTCGAGACGACGGACGTCCTTCGTCCCACCCGGTTTGCGCTGCTCTCCCACGACGGTCCCGTCGGCTCCGTCGGTTCCGTCGTCCTGTTCCGCTGGACTGCTGACCTGACTGGTCACTGAACTGGACCTCCCTCGAGGTGGCTGTCCCGGAAGGCCTTCCCAAAGGCCGTCCACGGATCAACCCTACGTCTGTAAGGGTCGCCTTACCTCGGCCATTCGTATGACGGTCGTTGTCCCGAGACGGCCCGGCACCCCCGCTTTTCATGATTTCCCGCCGCCCGGCGCGAATCCGGTAGACGCTCCGGATCACACCAGGGTTCTCCACCGCCTGTGCGCCACCTCCACCGAGTTCCCCGCTCGACGAAAGGCACAGTGCCATCTCGCTACGAATTGAGATAGGTGAGAACCGCCAGTACGCGGCGGTGATCCCCGTCACTCGGCGACAGGCCGAGCTTCAGGAAGATGTTGCTGACATGCTTCTCCACGGCCCCGTCGCTGACGACCAGCTGCCGGGCGATCGCGGAGTTCGTCCGCCCCTCGGCCATCAGCCCCAGGACCTCCCGCTCCCGCGGGGTGAGCCCGGCCAGCACATCCTGCTTCCGGCTCCGCCCGAGCAGCTGGGCGACGACCTCCGGATCGAGGGCGGTACCGCCCTGCGCGACCCGCACCACGGCGTCCACGAACTCCCGCACCTCGGCCACGCGATCCTTGAGCAGATACCCGACCCCGCGACTGGAACCGGCCAACAGTTCGGTGGCGTACCTCTCCTCCACGTACTGCGACAGCACCAGCACCCCGAGCCCCGGATGCGCCTTGCGCAGCTGTACGGCGGCCCGCACCCCCTCGTCCGTGTGGGTCGGCGGCATCCGCACGTCCGCGACGACGACGTCGGGCAGCGCGCCCTCGTCGCCGAGCTCCGTAATGGTCTTGACCAGAGCGTCCGCATCCCCGACCCCGGCCACCACCTCGTGCCCCCGGTCGGTCAGCAACCGGGTCAGCCCCTCCCTCAACAGCACCGAATCCTCGGCGATGACCACCCGCACCCTGTCCTCCACGATCCTCGGCCCCCCAGCCGTCCACCCCGTTGGTAGAACCAGTCAAGCATTCCAGCAACGGGCCCGTCTGTACCCGCCGAGGAGCCCGACCACCGCGAGGACGGCGCGAATCAGGCCTTGACCCACCCGGTTTCGGCCTCGGAAGCAGCCACGGGCGAAACAGCGCGACGACAACCAGCCCGCCCGGACAGCCCCCGGCCGGGCGAGCGCGAAGAGGAGGCCTCACGGGCCGCCCCCGGGAGCCCGGGGCGGCCCGTGATCCGGCGCGGTCGTAGACCCGCCGGGGGCCGGAAGCCCGCGCGGGCGGGAGACGGGGCCGGGGCCGGAGCGGCCGGGAGGATCCGCGGGCGTGAGGCCGGGGGCCGCGGGGCCGTCGGGGGCCTGGGGGCGGTAGCCCCCAGGGGGTGGGACGGGTAGGGGCGGGGGCGAGGAGAGTCGCCGCTCAGACCCCGTTCCCGCGCCAGGGCAACTCCGCGGTCACCCGGGTGGGCCCGCCCGTCGGAGAGTCGACCACCAGGATCCCGTCCACCGCGTCCAGCCGTCCCGCGAGCCCGGCCAGCCCCGACCCCCCGCCGGAGGCATCCGCTCCGCCCACCCCGTCGTCCACCACCTGCAGCATCAACCGATCCTCCACCCGCCACACATCGACCGAGGCCGACCGCGCCCCACTGTGCTTGCTGATGTTCTGCAGCAACTCCGAGACGGTGAAGTACGCGATCCCCTCGATCGCCGGCGCCGGCCGCTCCGCCAGGTCCACATCCACCCGCACCGGCACCGTGCACCGCGACGCCACCGCCGACAGCGCCGCGTCCAGCCCCCGGTCCGTCAGCACCGCCGGATGGATCCCGCGCGCCAGGTCCCGCAGTTCCTGCAAGGCCGTCTTCACCTCGCCGTGCGCCTCGTCCACCATCCGCGCCGCCTCCCGCGGATCCTCCCGCAGCTTCTCCTTCGCCAGCCCCAGGTCCATCGCCAGCGCCACCAGCCGGGCCTGCGCCCCGTCGTGCAGATCGCGCTCGATGCGCCGCAGATCGGCGGACGCCGTGTCCACGACGACCCCCCGGTCGGACTCCAGCTCCACCACCCGCGCCCCCAGCGACGACGGTCCGAGCAGCCCGTGCACCATCAGCCGGTCCACCGTCGTCAGCGCCCGCACGATCCACGGAGCGGCCAACGTGATCAACAGCCCCACCAGCGCGGTCACGGTGATCTCGAAGGGGTTGTCGAGGTAGACGCTGTGCTGCTCGTCGCCGTACAGCTGCAGCCCGCCCTGACCGCCGTACATCGGGAAGACCCAGAACCACAGCGGATACGTCAGCATGGTCCAGCCGAACGACCACACGGTCAGTGCGACGGAGAAGGAGAACACCGCCCACGGAAACTGCACCACCGCGTACAGCGCCTGCCGCCACGACGTTCCGCTCTTGAGAACGGCGGCCATCCAGGCCAGCGCGCCCTTGCCCCGTGGCCGCAGCGGCTCGGGATCGGCGACCTCCAGGCCGAGCAGCCCCCGCGCCCGGGCCCGCTCCAGCGCTCCGAAGCCCCGGCCCGCGGCCAGTCCCGCCGCCAGCACCGGAATGCCGAGGAACGTCACCAGCAGGCCGGCCCCCAGCGACAGCATCGTGATCGTGAAGGTGAACAGCACGATGCCGATCGGCAGGCCGAGCAGGACATAGAGGAGTTCCTGCCAGTGGCGCGCCGTGAGCGGCTCACGCAGCCAGGTCGGCAACAGGTGACGGCGCTCGCCGTCGCGACGCCCGTACCCCGGGTCGTACCGGTCGTGGCGCCCGTACTGCCCGTACTGCCCGTACTGGTCAGGCTCCCCGTACTGCCCGTACTGCGTGGCCATCGGCGTCGTCCGTTCTACTCGTCCTGCTCGTCGCGCAGCTGTCGATCCGTACCTCCCACCCTGCTCGGTGGCGAGGGCGTGGACCATGGAGTCCGTCGGCGTCTTGGAAGGGGGGTTTTCCCTACCTCCCATGGCCGCCGTCCCCCATGTCCGCCTCTCATGTCCGCGGTCCCTCATGTCCGCCGTTTCTCAGGTCCGCCATCTCCCCGCGGCCGCCGCCGACTGCACCCGCCCCGCTACCCGCTCTGTCCGCGATTCCGCCAGGGCAACTCCGCGGTCACCGTCGTGGGACCTCCCACCGGCGACTCCACGACGAACAGTCCGTCGACGGCGTCCAGCCGCTCCGCCAGTCCGCGCATCCCCGAACCGCCGTCGAGCCGTGCCCCGCCCCGGCCGTCGTCCCACACCTGGATGAGCAGCCGGTCGTCGGTCCGCCACACGTCGACCGAGGCCGACCGGGCCGCGCTGTGCTTGCTGACGTTCTGGAGCAGCTCGGAGACGGTGAAGTAGGCGATGCCCTCGATGGCCTGTGCCGGTCGGGACGGCAGGTCGGCGGTCACCTTCACCGGCACCGTGCAGCGCGAGGCCACGGAGGACAGCGCCGCGTCCAGCCCCCGGTCGGTGAGGACGGCCGGATGGATCCCGCGTGCCAGGTCGCGCAGCTCCTGGAGCGCGAGCTTCACCTCGCCGTGTGCCTCCTCCACCATCGCCGCAACGACGTCGTCGGCCTGCCCCTCCAGCAGCTTCTCCTTCGCCAGGCCCAGCCCCATCGCCAGATTGACCAGCCGGGCCTGCGCCCCGTCGTGCAGATCGCGCTCGATGCGCCGCAGATCGGCGGCCGCCGTGTCGACCACGACCCCCCGGTCCGACTCCAGCTCCGCGATCCGCCGCTCCAGCTCGTCGGAGGGGGACAGCAGGGCCCGCACCATCGCCCGGTCCGCGTTGGTCAGCCCGCGCGCCAGGAACGGCAGCACCGGCCACAGCACGAACAGCGAGGGAACGACCACGCTGAACGTCAGGACTCCCCAGGGCAGCCGGATGAGGTCGTACAGCACCGTGCGCCAGGCCACCGGGTCCTTCAGCATCAGCCACAACTGCTGGAAGAGCCCGCCCGCCCTGCGCAGCGGCAGCGGACTCGGCTCGTCGATGCGCACCCCGAGCAGCAGACGCGCGCGACCCCGTTCGAACCGGCCCAGCAGCCGCGCACCGGCCAGCCCGAGCGCGAGCAGCGGGAACCCGATCACCGTGACCGTCATCGCGGCGCCGGTCACGATCACCGTCATCACATAGGTGAACCCGATCAACGACATCGGCAGGTTCGTCAGAAGGTGCGCGATCTCCTTCCACGTCTGCGAGTCGTAGGCGAGACGTGCCGGAGGAAGACGGTCCTCGTCCCGCCCCGCCGTGCCCGGCACAGCGGTCGTGAGGGGAGCGGCTCTCGGGTGGGAGTCGCCCGGCGGAGAGCCGCCCGGACAACCCTCCTCGTCAAAGTTGTTCGGGTTGTTCGGGTCGGAGGCGGATCGGCTGGCGGAAGCGGTCATATGGGCTAGCCTGCCGCGCCGCACGGCGCCGCGCCATGAGGTCTGCTGCCTTCCTCGACCGGGGGAAAACCCCCGCCCCGCAAGACGAGGTGTGACGGGCTGCTTACCGTCCCTTTATCAGGGCCTAGACTCCCGTGCGTACAGATCGTCGAACGGGCCTGTCGTCGAAGAGACTGAGGTCAGGGAGCGAGGGACGGGCGTGCGGGAACGGACCGTCGATGTCGCGGCGGAATTCGCGGCGGACTACTTCCAGTCCTATTCCGTCGTCGGGCTGCTCGCCGTCGTCGGCGTGCTGTTCGTCGCCGTGGCCTTCGGCGCCGGGCGCCTGTTGCGTCCGGTGGTCCCCACCCCGGAGAAGCTTCTGACGTACGAGTGCGGCGTCGACCCCGTGGGCGAGGGCTGGGCCCACACCCAGGTCCGCTACTACGTCTACGCCTTCCTGTACGTGATCTTCGCGGTCGACTCGATCTTCCTCTTCCCCTGGGCGACGGTCTTCGCCGCCCCCGGCTACGGCGCGGCCACGCTCGTGGAGATGTTCATCTTCCTCGGCTTCCTGGCCGTGGGCCTGCTGTACGCCTACAAGAAGGGCGTCCTGACATGGACGTGACGCCGAAAGCAAATGCGCCGGAGCATCCGGACCAGCCGGAGCATCCGGAACTGTCAGAGCAGTCGAAGCTGTCAGGGCAGTCGAAGCTGTCAGGGCAGTCGGAACAGGTGCTCTCGGAACCCGTTCCGCTGCCGGAACCGAAGCGCCTGGGCACCCTGGCCCGCCTGGCCCCGGAGCCGATGAAGGTGATCCTGAACTGGGGCCGCCGCTACTCGCTCTGGGTCTTCAACTTCGGCCTGGCCTGCTGCGCCATCGAGTTCATCGCCGCGTCGATGGCCCGCCACGACTTCATCCGCCTCGGCGTCATCCCCTTCGCGCCGGGCCCCCGCCAGGCCGACCTGATGGTCGTCTCCGGCACGGTCACGGACAAGATGGCCCCGGCCGTGAAGCGTCTCTACGAGCAGATGCCCGAGCCGAAGTACGTCATCTCCTTCGGCGCGTGCAGCAACTGCGGTGGCCCCTACTGGGACTCGTACTCGGTGACGAAGGGCGTCGACCAGATCATCCCGGTGGACGTGTACGTGCCGGGCTGCCCGCCGCGCCCGGAGGCGCTTCTCCAGGGCATCCTCAAGCTCCAGGAGAAGATCGCCCGGGAGTCCCTGCACGAGCGCTACGGCCCGAGCCCGGCCGGCCCCTCCGGCCCGGCCGTCTCCCGCCCCTCGCCGGCCGCCCTGCAGAGCGGCTTGGTGCGGCCCCCGGCCGCCGAGTCCCCCGCCGCGCCGTCGGGGGAGGACCGATGACCACGATCGGCTGGCTCCCCGCACCCGCCGACGAGCTCTTCGGCCCGCAGGCCACGGCCGAGGAGTCGTACGACGTCCTGACGGTCGACGTCCCGCCGACGTCCTGGACCGACGCCCTGCGCGTGGCCCGCGACCGCCTGAACTGCACCTACTTCGACTGGCTGAGCGCGGTCGACGAACCGGGCACGGGCTTCCGCGTCTCGGCGCACGTGGTGGCCCTGTCCCCGGTGCGCCGCCTGCTGCTGCGCACGACGATCCCGCACGAGTCCCCGACCCTCGCCTCCGCCGTCGACGTCTACGCCGGCGCGGCCTGGCACGAACGCGAGACGCACGAGATGTTCGGCGTCACCTTCGCGGGCCACCCCGCCCTGAACCACCTCCTCCTCCCGGAGACCTTCGAAGGCCACCCCCTGCGCAAGGACTTCGTCCTCGCCGCCCGCGTCGCCAAGGCCTGGCCCGGCGCGAAGGAGCCCGGCGAGTCCGAGCACGGCGGCCCCAAGCGGCGCCAGATGCTCCCCCCGGGCGTCCCCGACCCCAACGAGTGGGGCCCGCTGAAGGGCCAGCTCCCGCCCGCCCCAGCCCGCCCGGCCCGAGCGGCGACGGGGCGTGCGGCAGCGGGACGAGCGGCAGGCGACCGCCCGGTCCGCCGCGCCCGCACGGCATCGGAGGGCTCGGCGACCCAGCCGACCCCCACGACCCCTCCAACCCCAGATACCCCACCAGCCTCTCCGGCTTCCCCGGCTTCCCCGACTCCCGCGGCTCCCGCGGGCCCGGCGACTTCCGCGGGCCCGGTGGCTCCGGCGACGCCTTCCGGACCTCGCCGCGCCCGAAGCGCGAGCGCGGGCTCGGCGTCACAAAGGGCAGGTGCCCCGGAGTCCCCGGAGTCCCCGGGCGCCGCAGGAACCGAGCCCGCCGCGCCGACGGCACCGACGGCCCCCGAGTCGCCCCCGCGACCCCCGGCAGGACCGCGCCGCACACGCAGCGCCTCCCAAGGCTCGGCCTCCCAGCACACGCAGCCCCCGACGGCGCCCTCCGACGCCCCCGCCCGCCCCTCCACGGCCCCCCGCAGCTCCGACGCCCCCTGGCACCACGCCCGCCCGGCGTTCGACGAGCCCCAGCAGGCACCGGAGCCGAGCGAGCAACAGAACCCGAAGGACGAGCAGGCCCCCGACCTGGACCAGGCATCGGACCAGACGCCGGCACCGGACCGGGCGCTTGAGCCCGAGTCGGGCCGCGCGCCGGAGGTGGGCCAGGAGCCGAAGGCAGGCCGTGAGTCGGGGTCTGGCCATGAGCGGGAACCAGACCCGACGCCGGACCCGGAGCCCGATCAGCAGCCGGAGCCGGCTCAGGACCCGGAAGCAGTCCCGGACCCGGAAGCAGTCCCGGACCCGGAAGCCGTGGACTCGGAGTCGGCCGACCCTGAGCAGGCAGCCCCTGGGACGGCCACGCCCAAGCAGCCGGATCACGTCGAGGAGAAGCCCTCGTCCACCCGCGCTACCCCAGCCCGCGGCACGCCCGCCCGTCCCGACGGCACGGAACCCCCCGCCCCCGAGGACCCCACAGGAGGCCCGCAGTGAACGACGCTCTCGACGTCGCCCTGCGACTCCTGGTCGTCTTCGTCGTCTTCCTCACCTTCCCCTTGATCGTCGGTCAGACCGAGCACAAGGTGATGGCCCATATGCAGGGCCGCCTGGGGCCGATGTACGCGGGCGGCTTCCACGGCTGGGCCCAGCTCGTCGCGGACGGCGTCAAGTTCGTGCAGAAGGAGGACATCGTCCCCGCGGGCGCGGACCGCCGTATCTTCCAGCTCGCGCCGGCCGTGGCCCTCCTCCCGTATCTCCTGGTCCTCCTCGCCATCCCCATCGGCCCGGGCGAAGGCGCCGTCGGCCAGGTCGTGGACGCGGGCATCTTCTTCGTGCTCGCGGTGATGGGCGTCGGCGTGCTCGGCTCCCTCATGGCCGGCTGGGCCAGTGCCAACAAGTTCTCCCTCCTCGGCGGCCTGCGCACCGCCGCCCAGCTCCTCGCCTACGAACTCCCGATGCTGCTCACCGCCGCCTCGGTGGCGATGGCGGCCGGCACGGTGTCCCTGCCCGGCATCGTCGACGCCTTCGAGTGGTGGTGGCTGCCCTGGCAGATCACCGGCGCGATCGTCTTCTTCGTCGCCGGTCTCGCCGAACTGCAGCGGCCCCCCTTCGACATGCCCGTCGCCGACTCGGAGATCATCTTCGGTGCGTACACCGAGTACACCGGCCTGCGCTTCGCCCTCTTCCTCCTCGCCGAGTACGCCGGAATCGTCGTCCTGTGCGGTCTGACCACCGTCCTCTTCCTGGGAGGCTGGCACGGACCCTGGGGCGCCGACGGCCTCGGCTGGGTCTGGACCCTCCTCAAGGCCGCAGTCCTCGCGTTCGTCGTGATCTGGCTCCGCGTCACCTACCCCCGCCTGCGCGAGGACCAGCTCCAGAAGCTCTCCTGGACCCTCCTCGTCCCTCTCTCCCTCGCCCAGATCGCCCTCACCGGCATCGTCAAGGTGGTGATCCGGTAATGGCCCCCATCCCCGGCAGCGGCCTCGCCAAGGGCCTGGCCGTCACCCTCCGCACGATGACGCGGAAGACCGTCACCGAGCAGTACCCGGACGCCCAGCCCGAACTCCCGCCCCGCACCCGTGGTGTCATCGGCCTGTTCGAGGAGAACTGCACGGTCTGCATGCTCTGCGCCCGTGAGTGCCCCGACTGGTGCATCTACATCGACTCCCACAAGGAGACGGTCCCGCCCGCCGCCCCGGGTGGCCGCGAGCGCAGCCGCAACGTCCTCGACCGCTTCGCCATCGACTTCTCCCTGTGCATGTACTGCGGTATCTGCATCGAGGTCTGTCCTTTCGACGCCCTGTTCTGGTCTCCGGAGTTCGAATACGCCGAGACGGACATCCACGAACTCACCCACGAACGCGACAAGCTCCGCGAGTGGATGTGGACCGTCCCGGCCCCACCCGCCCTCGACCCCGCCGCCGAGGAGCCGAAGGAGATCGCGGCCGCCCGCAAGGCGGCCGAGAAGCTGGCGGCGGCCCAGGCCGCGTCGAACGCCCCCCAGCCACCCGAGCCGAACGCACCCCAGGGAGGAGAATCGTGACCCTCGCTCAGGCACACCACGGCTTTCTCTCCCCGACCGGTGTCGAGATCGCCTTCCTGCTCGTCGGGCTGGTCACCTTCGGCGCCGCCCTCGTCACCGTGACCACCAGGCAACTGGTGCACGCCGCCCTGTGGCTCGTGGTCGCCCTCGGCGGCCTCGCCGTCGAGTACCTCCTGCTCACCGCCGAGTTCATCGCCTGGGTGCAGGTCCTCATCTACGTCGGTTCCGTCGTCGTGCTCCTCCTCTTCGGTCTGATGCTCACCAAGGCCCCCATCGGCCGCTCCCCGGACGCCGACTCCGGCAACCGCTGGGCCGCTCTCACGGTGGCCGTCGCCGCGGCCGCCGCGCTCGTCTGGGTGGTCGTCGACGCCTTCCGCGCCACCTGGATCGATCTGGACGGTCCGGCCGCCGGCTCCACCGAGGTCACCGGCGCGAGCCTGTTCCAGAACTGGGTTCTGCCTTTCGAGGCCCTCTCCGTCCTTCTCCTCGCGGCACTGGTCGGCGCGATCGTCCTGTCCCGCAGGGCGAAGGCGGATTCGAGCTCTCCCCCTATGAACTCCCGAGCCGTCACCAAGAGTTCCCGATCCGTCACGGAGAGTTCTCCTTCCGTGCCGGACGCCCGGGAAAACCCGGCCGAGCAGGAAGGCACCCGCTGATGCACCTCGCCTATCCCGCCGTCCTGTCGGCCCTTCTCTTCTGCACCGGCCTGTACGGCGTCCTCGCCCGCCGCAACGCGATCCTCGTCCTGATGTCCGTCGAGCTCATGCTCAACGCCGTCAACCTCAACCTGGTCGCCTTCGACGTCTGGCTCAGCAGGACCACCGAGGAGACCCTGCACTCAGGTCAGGCCCTCACCCTGTTCACCATCGCCATCGCCGCCGCCGAGATCGGCATCGGCCTGGCGATCGTCCTCGCCGTCCACCGCAACCGGGGCACCGCGGACATCGACCGTCTCCGCGACACCGCCGAAGGCCACGAGAGCCCGGCGACCGACGGACCCGACAGCGACACGCCCGCGACCGGAACGGCCGCCGAGAAGGCTGAGGCCACCGCGTGACCACGACCACCCTCGCCGTCCTCGTCCCCCTCCTCCCGTTCCTGGGCGCGGCCGCCGGACTGCTCCTGGGCCGCACCGCTCCCGGCTTCGTGCGCCCCCTCGCCGTCCTGCCGACCCTCGCCGCGCTCGTACTGGCCGCGATCGTCGCCGTACGCCAGGGCGGAGACACCCCCGTCACCGCGGCGACCGAACTGACCCCCACCGGCTCGATCCCGATCGAACTGGCGCTGTACATCGACGGCTTCGCCGCCCTCGTCGCCCTCGTGGTCGGCCTCGTCGCCACCTGCGTGCAGATCTACTCGACCGGCTACCTGCGCGAGGACCCGCGCTACCCCTCGTACGCCGCGCTCGTCTCCCTCTTCACCTCCGCGATGTTCCTGGTCGTCTACTCCGGCGACCTGATCGTGCTGCTGGTCGGCTGGGAGGTCATGGGCATCTGCTCCTACTTCCTGGTCGGCCACTACTGGGAGACCCCGGAAGCCCGCGCCGCCTCCATCAAGGCGTTCCTCGTCACCAAACTCGGCGACGTCCCCTTCCTCATCGGCCTGTTCGCCCTCGCCACCGACGCCGGGTCCTTCCGGATCACGAAGGTCCTCGCCACCGTCGCCCACGGCGGCCTCGACCACCCGACGCTCGTCGCCCTGCTGCTCCTCGCGGGCGTGGCCGGCAAGTCCGCCCAGTTCCCCCTGCACACCTGGCTCCCGGACGCGATGGCGGGCCCCACCCCCGTCTCCGCGCTGATCCACGCCGCGACGATGGTCGCCGCCGGCGTCTACTTCATCGCCCGTCTCCTCCCGGTCTTCGAGGCGTCCTCGGCCGCGATGGTGACCCTCGCCGTGATGGCCGCCATCACGATGGTCGGCTCGGGCCTGGCCGCCCTCGCCCAGGACGACATCAAGCGCGTCCTCGCCTATTCGACGATCGGCCAGCTCGGCTACATGACCGGGGCCCTCGCCGTCGGCGACCGCGGCGCCGCCGTCTTCCACCTCCTCTCGCACGGCGCGTTCAAGGCGCTGCTCTTCCTCGCGGCAGGCGTGATCATCCACGCCGCCGGCACCAACTCGCTGGCCGCCATGTCCCGCATGAGCCACCTGCGCGACCGCGTCCCCGACGCCTACTGGACGATGACCGTGGCGCTTCTCGCGCTCGCCGCGATCCCGCCGTTCAGCGGCTTCTTCTCCAAGGAGTCGGTGCTCGGCGCCGCCGAGCACATCACCGCGGGTCACACCGAGCACGCGCCCGGCGGCGCGGGCTGGATCGTCCTGGTCGCCGGCCTGCTCACCGCCCTCCTCACGGCGGCCTACGCGACCCGCCTGTGGCTGCTGACCTTCCACGGCCGGGGCGCCGAGGCCCCCGACCACGGCCGCCAGCCACTGACCATGACCGCGGTGCTGTGGGTCCTGGCCGTCCCGTCCCTCGCCCTCGGCGGGCTCGTCTACCGCACCCTCCCCGACTGGTTCGACGGCAACGACCTCGCCCCGACCCTCACCACGTCCGTCCTGGGCACGGGCGTGGCCCTCGCCGGCGGGCTCGTCACCTACGCCGCCTGGCGCCATCTCGCGGGGCTCGCCGCCCGCGTACCGCTGGGCGCGGTCGCCGCCCACCCCGAGGGCGACGCGGGACTCGTCGAGGCCGAGGCGATCGCGACGCACGCGCCGGCCTACGGAGACGTGGCCTCCGCCCCCGACCCGGCAGACCCCGGGCGGCTCCTGCTCGGCCCGCTGCACCGCCACGCGGCCGTCGGCTTCCACCTCGACGCCGTGTACCGGGCGCTGTTCGTCCGCCCGGTCCAGGGCGGCGCCAGTCTCGTCCGGTTCCTCGACCGTGAGGTCGTCGACACCTACGTGCGCGGCGCGGGCGCCCTGCCCCGCTGGCTGGGGGCCGCCGTACGACGCGCCCAGACCGGCAACGTCCAGGCTTATGTGAGCGCGCTGCTCGCCGGCACCGTCGTCCTGGCGGTCGCCGCCCTTCTCGTCGCTTCGGGAGCGTGAGCGGGCGTGATCGATATCAACGAGTCCGTGATGCAGTTCCTTCTGGCATTCATCGTGGCCGGCCCGCTCCTCGGTGCCGCCGCCGCTCTTCTGCCGGCTCCGCCCGGGCTGAAGGGGAAGTCACCCGAGCAGGCCGTGCTGCGCCACGGCATGACCGTGACCGGCGCGATCCTCATCGCCGCGATCGTCCTCGCGCTCGGCTTCGACCACGACCATCCGTCGAAGATGCAGGCCACCACGGACATCAGCTGGATCCCCGCACTCGACGTGCGCATCCACCTCGGCATCGACGGCATCTCCCTCCCCCTGCTGGTCCTGACCGCGCTGCTGACCTTCCTGTGCGCGGTGTACTCCTACTTCAAGCGGCAGCAGCAGTCGCCGGCGCAGCAGACCGCGGACCCGTCCCCGAAAGCCTTCGTCGCACTCGTGCTCGTCCTGGAGTCCGGCACCCTCGCGGCCTTCGCCGTCCTCGACCTGCTGCTGTTCTTCCTCGCCTTCGAGATGGTCCTGGTCCCGATGTACTTCCTCATCGCCCGCTGGGGCGGCGCGGGCCGGACCCAGGCCGCCTGGAAGTTCATCCTGTTCACGCTGCTCGGATCCGTGGTCATGCTGCTCGGCCTGCTCCTGATCGGAATCAAGGCGGGCACCTTCGACATGGTGGCACTCGCCACTGACAACGGCCGGTCGCTCACCACATCCGTACAGGTCATCGCCGTTCTCGCGATCGGGATCGGGCTCGCCGTCAAGACCCCGATGTGGCCGCTGCACAGCTGGCTGCCCGACGCCCACACCGCCGCCCCGACCGTCGGCTCGGTCCTGCTGGCCGGAGTGCTGCTGAAAATGGGCACGTACGGGTTCGTCCGGATCCTGCTGCCCGTCGCACCGGACGGCTTCCGCACCTTCGCGCCCTACCTCGCGGCCTTCGCCGTCGTCGGGATCATCTACGGATCCCTGGCCTGCCTGGCCCTCGCCAAGCGGGGCGCGAAGGGCGACCTCAAGCGTCTCATCGCCTACTCCTCCGTCGGCCACATGGGTTTCGTCCTGCTCGGCATCGCGAGCATGACCCCCACCGGCGTGAACGGCGCCCTGTTCGCCAACATCGCCCACGGACTCATCACCGGCCTCCTCTTCTTCCTGGTCGGAGCGCTGAAGGACCGCACCGGCACGACCGATCTGGACACCCTCGCCGAGCAGACCGGCGCCGCGCTGTACGGCAGGACGCCCCGTCTCGGCGGCCTCCTCGCCTTCGCCGCCGTCGCCTCCCTCGGCCTGCCGGGCCTCGCCGGATTCTGGGGCGAGATGCTGGCCCTGTTCGGCGCCTTCGACCCGGCCGACGACCTCAGCCGGCCCGCTTTCCTCACCTTCATGGCGATCGCCGCGTTCGGCACCCTGCTGACGGCCGCGTACCTGCTCGTCGTGGTCCGCCGCGTCTGCATGGGCGTCGTCCCGCAGGACGCTCCGCGCCTCGCCGACGTACAGACCTACGAGTTCGCGGCCTGGGCCCCGCTCGTCGCCCTCACCGTCGTCGCCGGCCTGTGGCCGAAGGCCCTCCTCGGGCTGACCGACCCGGCCGTGCAACAGCTCCTCGCAGGAGGCACCCGATGAGCGCCCTGGCCCAGCCTGTGTTCCAGCCCCTGGCCGAGTCGGTGGTTCAGTCCGTCGACTGGTTGGCCATCGCGCCGCCCACCCTCGCGGCCGTCGTCGCCCTCGTCGTCCTCGTCGCCGACCTCTTCGTCGGCGACGCCCGCAAGCCGCTCCTCGGCTGGCTGTCGGTCGCGGGACTCGCCGCCGCCACGGCCCTCCTCCTGCCCCTCCTGGACGGCGACCGCTCCACCTTCTGCCTGACCGGCGACACACGCGTGTGCAGCTACACCGCAGACCGCTTCACCCTCGTCATCCAGTTCCTGGTGCTCGGGGGAGCGCTGCTGGCGGCCCTGCTGTCGGTCACCGCCCTGAAGGACGCGCGCGGGCGACTGCCCGAAGGCGAGTTCTGGTTCCTGCTGCTGTCCTCCGCCGCCGGTGCCGCCCTGCTGCCCGCCTCCCGCGACCTCGCCACCCTCGTCGTCGCCCTGGAGGTCGCCTCCCTGCCCGCCTTCGCCCTGGTCGGTATCCGGCACGGCGACCGCAGGTCCTCCGAGGCGGCCCTGAAGTTCTTCCTGTCGTCCGTCACCGCGACCACCGTCAGCCTCCTGGGCATCAGCTTCGTCTACGCGACGACCGGAACCCTCTACCTCACCCAGGTCGCCGACCGCATCCAGCACGTCGACGGCCGGCTGGACACCCTGGCCCAGACCGGCGTGGTCCTCACCCTGATCGGCTTCGCCTTCAAGACGGCCGCCGTCCCCTTCCACTTCTGGGTCCCCGACACCTACGTCGGCGCCCCGCTGCCCATCGCCGCCTATCTGTCGGTCGTCGGCAAGGCGGTCGGCTTCTCCGGCCTCATCCTCGTCACCGTCATCGGCTTCCCCTCGTACGCCGACGTCTGGGGCCCCGCACTGGCCGTGCTGGCCGCCCTCACCATGACCGTCGGCAACGTCGGCGCCCTCCGCCAGCAGGCCACGCGCGCGTACAGCGCCGTACGCCTGCTCGCCTGGTCCTCCGTGGGCCAGGCCGGCTACCTCCTCGTGCCGATCGCCGCCGCCGCGTACTCCGACGACGCCGAGCACGCCATCGGCTCCACCGTCGCCTACGCCCTCATGTACGCCGCCGTGAACCTGGGCGCCTTCGCCGTGGCCGCCCTGGTGGGCCGTACCAGCGAGACGAACCGGATCACGGACTACCGGGGCCTCTACGCGAAGAATCCGGCGGCGGCCCTCCTCCTCGCCTTCTTCCTGCTCTGCCTCGCCGGACTGCCGCCGGGCATCATCGGTCTCTTCGCGAAGGTCACCGTCTTCTCGGCAGCAGTCGACGCGGGCCTCGGCTGGCTCGCGGTCGTGATGGCCGTCAACGTGGTGATCGCCCTGTACTACTACCTCCAGTGGACGGCGCTGCTCTTCCGCGCCCCCGAAGGCGAGCCCGAGAAGCACCGCGTCCCCGCCCCGCTCACCGTCGCGATCACCCTCACAGCGGCCCTCGGCATCGCTCTCTCCGGAGCACCCCAGCTGGTGCTGCGCTTCACCGACACCGGCCTCTTCTGAGCCCGCACGCACGCGCGTGCCCCCCGTCCTCACCCGGACGGCCCACACCCCTGCCCGCAGGCGCAAGGGAACTAGTGCCTCCCGCCTGGCGTTGACCAGTACGGGAAGGTGCACTGGATGTGACACCACGGCACAGTGCCACCGAACACGAGCAAGATTCGCAAGCAAAGGGTTCCCCTGCTGCACGACTTGGAGGGCGTACCGTGCACCGCCGGCACAACGGGCTCAGGACCGCAGTACTCCTCGGGGGACTGTCCGCACTCATCATCGTCATCGGCAGCTTCTTCGGCCGCATGGGGCTGGTCATCGCGGTCCTGATCGCGCTCGGCACCAACGCGTACGCGTACTGGAACAGCGACAAACTGGCGCTACGCGCGATGCGTGCCCGCCCGGTGAGCGAGTTCGAGGCTCCGGCGCTGTACCGGATGGTCCGCGAGCTCTCCACCCAGGCCCGTCAGCCCATGCCCCGCCTGTACATCTCCCCGACCGAGGCACCCAACGCCTTCGCCACCGGCCGCAACCCGCGCAACGCCGCCGTGTGCTGCACGGACGGCATCCTGCGCCTCCTCGACGAGCGCGAACTGCGCGGCGTCATCGGCCACGAGCTCAGCCACGTCTACAACCGGGACATCCTCATCTCCTCGGTCGCCGGCGCGCTCGCCTCCGTGATCATGTTCCTGGTCAACTTCGCCTGGCTGATCCCGATCGGCCGCTCGGACGACGACGACGGGCCCGGCATCCTCGGCATGCTCCTGATCATGATTCTCGGCCCGCTCGCCGCCAGCGTCATCCAACTCGCCATCAGCCGCTCCCGTGAGTACGAGGCGGACGCCTCGGGTGCGCAGCTCACCGGCGACCCGCTGGCCCTCGCGAGCGCGCTGCGCAAACTGGAGACGGGCACCAAGCAGCTTCCACTGCCTCCGGAGCCCCGCATCGAGACCGCGAGCCACATGATGATCGCGAATCCCTTCCGCCCGGGCCAGGGACTCTCCAAGATGTTCTCGACGCACCCGCCGATGGCGGACCGTATCGCCCGGCTCGAGAAAATGGCAGGTCGCCACCAGTGAAGACCATCCTGAACGTCATCTGGCTGATCCTGAGCGGATTCTGGCTGTTCCTCGCCTACCTGGCCGCTGGAGCACTGCTCTGCATCACGATCATCGGCATTCCCTTCGGCATCGCCGCCTTCCGCATCGGCGTCTACGCCCTCTGGCCCTTCGGCTACACGACGATCGAGCGCCGTGACGCGGGAGCGCCCTCCTGTGTCGGCAACGTGCTCTGGCTGGTCCTCGCCGGCTGGTGGCTGGCCATCGGGCACATCGTCACCGGCCTGCTCCTGTGCCTGACCATCATCGGCATCCCGTTCGGCATCGCGAACTTCAAACTGATTCCGGTCTCGCTGTTCCCGCTGGGCCGCGAAATCGTGCCCTCGGACCAGCCGTTCGCGTCGCGCTGACGGTCCGGGCCCCAGCGGCTTGTGTCCACAGCCCGTCAGCGGCGCACGCCGCCCGCCGGTTGTCCACAGGCGGTGGGTTGTCCACAGGCCGGCCCGGTTGTCGGTGGCGGGCTGCATCATGAACGCATGACCGAGAACGAGCAGTTGTGGGCAAGGGTGGCGGCCGGAGCGGCCACCACCCGCCCCTGGGGTTGGCCTTCGCTCCCCGACCCCGTGGACGCGGCCACCGTGGCCCGTGCCGAGGCCGCGCTCGGCTTTCGCCTGCCACCCCTGCTCGCCGACCTCTACCTGCGTATAGGCGACGGCGGATTCGGCCCGGAGTACGGCCTGCTGCCCCTGCTCGACAGCTCTCCGGCCGGTGAACCCGCCGCCGTCGCCCAGTACCTCGCGAACCGCGCAAGCGGTCGCGAAGACCCCGACTGGCCCTGGCCCGAGGGTGTCCTGCCCATATCCCACTGGGGCTGCGCGATGTACGCGTGCGTGGACTGCCGCTCCCCGCAGGCGACGGTCCTGCTCTTCGAACCGAACGCCGGCGACCCCGACCACGCCTGGTTCGTCGACGCCCCCAGTCTCACCGCCTGGCTGCACGCCTGGCTCGACGGCACGGGCTGGTACGACACCATGAACGACGACCTGGACCCGACCCCCTGGAGCGAGTTCCGCATACGCACGGCGGCGACCGGGGTGACGACGCCTTAGCGGTGCACTGCCGCGCACCCGTTCCCCGAGCAGCCGCCCGCCCCGGGCCAGCCGTCTCTCTCCCCCAGGGACCCGCTCTCGTTCCCCGGCCCGTCGTCGCCTGCCCGCCGTCTCCTGCCGCCCGTCGTCGCCGTCGTCCGGCTATCGCGCGCCCGCCCAGCGCCGCCGTACCCCGTAAGCGAGCCCGCCCAGCGCCAGCACCCCCGCCCCCACGACCACCGAGGTCCTCGGCAGCGCGAACGCGAGCACCACACAGCCCAGGAGCCCCACCGCGGGCAGCAGCCGCTTCGCCGGGGCCGGATCGAGCGTCCAGGCCGATGCGTTGGCCACCGCGTAGTACGTCAGCACACCGAAGGAGGAGAACCCGATCGCGCCCCGGACGTCCACCGTGGCGGCCAGGACCGCGACCACCGCGCCCACGACGAGCTCGGCCCGGTGCGGTACCCGGAAGCGAGGGTGGACGGCGGCCAGGGCGCCCGGCAGATGCCGGTCCCTGGCCATGGCCAGCGTCGTGCGCGAGACGCCCAGGATGAGGGCTAGGAGCGAGCCCAGCGCCGCCACCGCCGCCCCGACCCGTACCACCGGCACCAGAGCGGGCACCCCCGCCGCCCGCACCGCGTCGGCCAGCGGGGCCCCCGCCCGTCCGAGACCGTCCGGCCCCAGCACGGAGAGGACAGCGACCGTCACGCACGCGTAGACGACCAGAGTGATCCCCAGGGCCAGGGGGATCGCGCGGGGGATGGTGCGTGCCGGGTCACGCACCTCCTCGCCCAGGGTCGCGATGCGGGCGTACCCGGCGAAGGCGAAGAACAGCAGCCCGGCGGCCGTCAGCACCCCGCCGACACCCCCGGAGACCCCGGCGTCCAGCCGCCCGACGTCGGACGCGCCGGACCCCAGGCACACGACCACCACGGAAGCGAGGACCGCCAGGACCACCGCCACGATCGCCCGCGTCAGCCACGCCGACTTCTGGATGCCGCCGTAGTTCACCGCGGTCAGCGCCACCACGGCCGCGACCGCCACCGCGTGCGCCTGCGCCGGCCAGACGTACGCACCGACCGTCAGAGCCATCGCCGCACAGGAGGCCGTCTTGCCGACCACGAACGACCAGCCCGCCAGATACCCCCAGAACGCGCCGAGCCGCTCGCGCCCGTAGACGTACGTGCCGCCCGAGGCCGGATACAGGGCGGCGAGTCGCGCCGACGACATGGCGTTGCAGTAGGCGACCAGTGCGGCGATCCCGAGTCCGAGCAGCAGCCCGGAGCCCGCGGCCTGCGCGGCGGGAGCGAGCGCCGCGAAGACGCCGGCACCGATCATCGAGCCGAGCCCGATGACCACGGCGTCACCGAGGCCGAGCGTTCGCCGCAGTTCGGCGCGCGATCCGGACTGTGTCATGGGCCGCACCCTACTGATCGACGGAACCGCCGTGTGCCGTGGTGACGTCGTCCTCATCGACACGACCCGAACCCGCGTGCGACGCAGGACGCGGGGCGGGACGGAACAACGAGCACGGCCCGTCCGGAGCGAGCGACATCACAGTGTCGGGACAGCGCGGGCACAGCACGGAAGGGCAGGTTCAGGACATGAGCATCATCAGCTGGATCATCCTGGGGTTGTTGGCCGGAGTCATTGCCAAGGTCCTGCTGCCGGGCCGCGACCCGGGCGGCTTCATCGGCACGACCCTCATCGGCGTCGCGGGCGCGTTCATCGGCGGCTGGATATCGGCCCGCTGGCTGGACCACCCCATCACCAAGGACTTCTACGACGGCGCGACCTGGGCCGCGGCGATCGGCGGTTCGCTGGTGCTGCTGATCGTCTACCGCCTGCTGTTCGGCAACTCACGCGACTGACCGCCTCCGCGGCGACCGAACGAGCAGGGTGGTCACCCCATGGGCGCCCACCCTGCTCGTAGCCGTCCGCCGCGCAGCGGTCCGCTTGGCGGCTGTCCGCCTCGCAGCGGTCCGGCCGGCGGCTGTCCGGCTGGTGTCCGTCCGGTCGGCTACCGGTAGTTCACGAACTGCAGAGCGAAGTCGAAGTCCTGGCCCTTGAGCAGGGTGATGACGGTCTGCAAGTCGTCGCGGCTCTTGGAGCTGACGCGCAGTTCCTCGCCCTGCACCTGGGCCTTCACGCCCTTGGGGCCCTCGTCGCGGATGAGCTTGGCGACCTTCTTCGCGTTGTCCTGGGAGATGCCCTCCTTGATCTCCGCGAAGAGCTTGTACTCCTTGCCGGAGAGCTGGGGCTCGCCCGCCTCCAGCGCCTTGAGTGAGATCCCGCGCTTGATCAGCTTGGACTGGAAGACGTCGAGGACGGCGTTGACCCGGTCCTCGGAGTTCGCCTCCATCAGGATCTTGTCACCGGACCACGAGATCGAGGCGCCGACGCCTTTGAAGTCGTAGCGCTGCGAGATTTCCTTGCCGGCCTGGTTGAGGGCGTTGTCGACCTCCTGCCGCTCGACCTTCGAGACGATGTCGAAACTGGAGTCGGCCATGTCCTGTGGCTCCTTGTATCGGGGTGCTTGTCGGGTGCGTATCGGCGTGCGTGGGGGCGACCGCCGAGCCCGGCGTGATCCCGGGCCGCATCCGCACAAGCCTAGTCATCCCGCTCGCTCCGGGCGGCGAGGAATCAGGTGGCGAAGCACCCCTGGGCATCGGGTATCGTTTACGTCGTTGCCAGGGAGCACCGCCGAAAAGCGGTTCGAACAGGCGGCAAACCCGGCGGTGTGCCCGAGCGGCCAAAGGGAGCAGACTGTAAATCTGCCGGCTCAGCCTTCCCAGGTTCGAATCCTGGCGCCGCCACGCTGAGAACGAAGGGCCCGTGACCTGCTTGCACAGCAGGTCACGGGCCCTTCGTCATGCTCGCTGGTGGTGGGCGCACCGTCTTACGCCGTCTCGCATGCGAACGTCCTGTCCTCACGTGTGCGGACCGGGCGTGGACGGGATTTCCGGCACGTCAGCGGCGTTGCTCCAGTCGTGCGGGATTCGGCGTCGCTTGCGTCGGCTGCGTCGTCACAGTCGTCACCGTCGTCGCGAGGAAGTGGGCTTGCACCCGGAAGAGCGCGGCGGCCACGGCGGGCCCGTGGCCGGTGCGCGCCGCATCCGCAAGGAGCCGCCGTTCCACTCCTGGACCCGGCGGGCGGATGCCGTGGCGTGGCGAAGATCATACGGATGCTCGGCCGACGTCCATGCGAGTGGCGGAGTGCGCGCTCGCTGTCGCCCTGGGGCCCAAGCGGGCAGACGTGAACGGTTGGTGGCCCGTCCACTCGCCTGGCCCGTCCACCCGCCTGGCGCGTCGGCGCGATGAGGGTGCTCTCATTCGCTGCGTCACCGAACCCGTGCGGCATGCCGTGGCAATCCGTGCGGGCCGGAACATGCTGTGCCGCTGTGCGGCGGCCCGCTTCACTTCCCTTCGGTGGGGTCTTCCGGGGGTCCGGAGACCTCCGGTGAAGGCGTCTTCGCCGCTCGCTTCACCTCTGCCTCGATGTCGTTGCGTGGTCTGTTCACGTCCTTGGCGTGCTCGGTCACCGCGGCCTGTACGTCGCGGGCGAGGTCGCGCCAGGCGCGCCAGGCGGTTTCGTAGGTGTCGGTCTGGATCTCCGGCCAGGGGGTGGCCGTGGGTGCGCCGTACGTGTCCCGCAGCGCTTCGACCCTCGCGTGTGCCTCGTCGGCCGCGCGTTGCTTCTCCACGAGTTCCTCGAAGGTATGTGCCACGTGTACGGATGCTAGGGAGGGGATCGCACTTCCGCGCGGCGAGCGGGGCGCGTCCCGCCGTGGGGTACCCGCGTGGCCCACTGGGGCAGACTGACGACATGTCCAGCGCGTCCAGCCGTCGTAGAACCTGCCCCGTTTGCCGTCGTGAGATCGCCGTCGTCGCCGGACGGTTCGCCCGGCACGACCCTCCGGGGGCACGCGGGACCGGGGACCTCGTCTCCTGCCCCGGCTCGCGCAGTACGGCACAACTGGGCGCGGCACAGCCGTCGTTGGACGGATATGCGGTCCCGGAGTTTCCGGGACAGCTGCCCCTCTTCTAGCGGTCCTGCGGTCCTGCGGCCCAGCGTTGTGGTGTTCGCGTGTGCGCGTCCCCGGGCGTCCTGCGGTGCCCGGCGATTCTCAGTTCCCCGCCACCGCCTTGACCGCCACCGGAACCGGTGCCGAGCCGCTGATGAGCTCCAGGGTGAGGCCGGACGTCGCCGGGGTGTCCAGCAGTTCGGCCAGTACGGCGGCCACGTCGTCGCGCGGGACGGAGCCGCGGCCCGTGCGGGCCTCCAGGCGGACCAGGCCGGTTCCGGGATCGTTCGTGAGCGCGCCGGGGCGCAGGATCGTCCAGTCGAGGGAGTCGAGGCCCTGCACGTGCGCGTCCGCCTCGCCCTTGGCGCGCAGGTAGACGTCGAAGACCTCGTCACCCCGGTGGCCGGGGTCCGCGCCCATGGACGACACGACCAGGAAGCGCCGTACGCCCGCCCGGACCGCCGCGTCCGCGAACAGCACCGCCGCGCCCTTGTCCACGGTGTCCTTGCGGTTCACCCCGCTACCCGGACCGGCGCCCGCCGCGAACACCGCCGCGTCCGCGCCCCGCAGCCGCTCCGCGACCGCTTCGACGGACGCCGACTCCAGGTCCAGGACGACCGGTTCGGCGCCGGCCGCCCGGAGGTCGTCGCCCTGTTCCGCCTTGCGGATGATCCCCGCGACCTCGTCCCCGCGCGCGGCGAGCAGACGCTCCAGCCGCAGCGCGATCTGACCATGACCACCAGCGATGACAATGCGCATGGTTCCGACCGTACGCCCGGACAACCGCATCCGCCGCATGACCTCACCCGGGGCGGCGGCTCAACTCCCCGGCCCGCCCCAGCCGTCCTACGACAGCTGTCCACGCCCCTGCCTCGGCAGGCCCCACTCCGGGGCGGCCGTCGAGCTGCGGTACTCGCGGACGGCGCTGGTGCGGGCCACCACGCGGCCCTGGTGGATCACGATCCTGCTGTACGCCAGGGACAGGGCGCCCGCCAGCCGGTCGCCGCGAACGGCCAGGAGGTCGGCCGGGAAGCCCGCCTCCACGCGGACCTCGGGGAGGCCCAGCGCGGCCCGCGCGGACGTGCTCACGGCGTCGTAGGCGTCCTCGGCGCGCAGGCCGTGACGGGAGGCGAGGAGGTAGGCCGCCTCCAGGGGGTCGCCGCGGCCGACCGGGTTGGAGACGTCGCGCAACGCCCCGCTGCCCGCCGCGATCCGGACGCCGGCCGCGCGCAACAGCCGTACGGGCGCAGCGTCCCGGTGGTCGACGGTGCCGCAGCCGCCCTGGGGGAGGCAGACCACCGTCACGCCGGCGGCGGCGAGTTGGTCGGCGGTGCGGGTGGCGGTTTCGGCGGGGAGGTCGTCGAGGCCGCCGCAGGGGCTCAGGGTGACGCCGGGGCGCAGACCGCCGGCCATCGCGGCGAGGCGGGCGAGGCGGGCCGGGTCGGCGGCGTCGGTGTGCAGGTCGACGGGGCAGCCGTGCTCGGAGGCGACCTCCAGGACGGTCTCCACGTAGCCCGTCGGATCGGGGTCCAGGTCCGGGCAGCCGCCCACCACCGAGGCGCCCATCTTCACCGCGTCCCGCAGCATCGCGAGCCCGTCCGCCCCGGCGGCCCCGGTCAGTACGCGCGGCATCGCCACCGTCGTCAGTTCGGCGAGTCCGCGCAGCGAACGCCGGGCCCGCAGTACGGCGGCCAGCGCGCCGAGGCCCTGGACGTCGCCCACGTGCACATGGGCGCGCAGCGCCGTCGCGCCGTGGCCCAGTTGCAGCAACGCGGCCTCCGTGGCACGGCGCTGGACGTCCTCGGCGGTGTACGAGACCGGGCCGTCGGCGTCGGCCGTGAGCGCGGTGTCGGCGTGCGCGTGCGGCTCGGCGGGGGCGGGGAGCAGGAGGTAGCCGCCGAGGTCCACGCGCGTGCCGCCGCGGGCGGGGCCGGCCGTCAGGCTGCCCGCCGTGCCGACCGCCTCGATACGGCCGCGGCCCAGCCGTACGTCCACGGTCCGGCCGTCCGTCAGGCGCGCCCCGCTCAGCAGGAGGGCGGCCGGGTCCGGTGAACCTCCGAAGGCGCCGGACGAGGACGACGGCCAAGGGGGCGGTTGCGGCTGGCTGTCGGGCATCGCGCTCCAGGGGCTCGGCTCGGGGCTGCGCGGGGACGCGGGTGACGCGCGGTCGCGTGGACGCAAGATCACGCAGAGTGAGTCGAGCCTAGGACGGCGTTTCGGCGCCGGCGGGGAGGAGCGCAATAGTCGTACCGGTGTGGTCCGACGTGCGGGAGGGGCCCGGGAGGCCGCCGGGACCCTGCGGAAACGGCCCTCCGGGCGGTCCCGGAGGGCCTCGCGAAACGGATTTGGGTGAACGGCTGCGGACCGTGTAATGTCTTCATCGCTCGCCCCAATAGCTCAGTCGGTAGAGCGTCTCCATGGTAAGGAGAAGGTCTACGGTTCGATTCCGTATTGGGGCTCTGGTGGGTGAGGTTCCCGTCGTAAGGCGGGACCTGATCCCATCAAAGCGGTGTAGCTCAGTCGGTAGAGCAAGCGGCTCATAATCGCTGTGTCACCGGTTCAAGTCCGGTCACCGCTACTGACAGTAGCCGATTTTGGGGTCGGTCCTTCGATCGGCTACTCTTTCATGCGTTATATGTCCCATCCGTTCGTCAAGGAGCACTCCTGTGGCTGCCACCGACGTCCGCCCGAAGATCACGCTGGCCTGCGTGGAGTGCAAGGAGCGGAACTACATCACCAAGAAGAACCGGCGTAACAACCCGGACCGACTGGAGATGAAGAAGCACTGCCCGCGTTGCAATGCGCACACCGCGCACCGCGAAACGCGATAAATCAGGCTCGTATGCGAGGCCGTCCCCGAGTGATCGGGGGCGGCCTCGTGTCGTTGAGCGACCCGTACCGGTCGGTAGAGCAAGGCTGAGCGGTACAAGCACCAGAGCTACAGAGCTACAGAGCAGCGGAGCAGCAGAGCAACCAGGAGGTGCCGAGGCCATGGCGCTCGACCAGTCCTTCGTCGGGCGGAGCTACCCGCCCACCGATCCCTACGAGGTCGGTCGGGAGAAGATCCGCGAGTTCGCCGAGGCCGTGGGCGATGCCAACCCGGCGTACATCGACCCGGAGGCCGCCAAGGCGCTCGGGTACGCCGATGTGATCGCGCCGCCGACCTTCGTGTTCTCGATCACCTTCAAGGCGGCGGGGCAGGTCGTCCAGGACCCTCGGCTGGGTCTCGACTACAGCCGGGTGGTGCACGGTGACCAGAAGTTCGCCTACCGGCGCCCGGTGCGCGCCGGTGACCGGCTCACGGTCACCTCGACCATCGAGGCGGTCAAGTCCATGGCCGGCAACGACATCCTGGACATCCGTGGCGAGGTCCACGACGAGAGCGGCGAGCACGTCGTGACCGCCTGGACCAAGCTCGTCGCCCGCGCGGCGGAGCCGGCGGAATCCGCGGGATCCGTGGACGCCACGGACGGGAAGGCGTGAGGAACCGATGACGGCGAAGATCGCTTACGACGATGTCGAGGTCGGCACCGAGCTGCCGGCCCGGTCCTTCCCCGTGAACCGCGCGACGCTGGTGCAGTACGCGGGTGCCTCCGGGGACTTCAACCCCATCCACTGGAACGAGAAGTTCGCCAAGGAGGTGGGTCTGCCGGACGTCATCGCGCACGGCATGTTCACCATGGCCGAGGCGGTCCGCGTCGTCACCGACTGGATCGGCGACCCGGGCGCGGTCGTCGACTACGGCGTTCGCTTCATCAAGCCCGTCGTCGTCCCGAACGACGACCAGGGCGCCGTGATCGAGGTCACCGGCAAGGTGGGCGCCAAGCTCGACGACAACACCGTGCGGGTCGATCTGACGGTGACCAGCGGCGGGCAGAAGGTCCTCGGGATGTCCCGGGCGGTCGTACGGCTGGCCTGATCCCGGGCGGCACACACGACATAAGGGGCGCTCTCCTGAAGGGGCGCCCCTTACACGTGAGAGGAGGCGCACCTTGCGCGGGGCAGGCCTTGACTTGGTTAGTGATTGAGCACTAACTTAGCCGCATGGTCAGGATGAGCGCAGACGAGAGGCGCGAGAGCGTCATCCGCGCGGCGACGAGCGAGTTCGCCCGGGGTGGCTATCACGGCACCTCCACCGAGGCGATCGCCCGGCGGGTGGGTGTCTCGCAGCCGTATCTCTTCCGGCTCTTCGCAGGCAAGAAGGCGATCTTCCTCGCGGCGTCCGAGCGCTGCATGGACGACACCGTCCGCACGTTCGAGGAGGCCGCCAGGGGGCTGGAGGGCGAAGAGGCCCTGCACGCCATGGCGAACGCGTACACCAGGGTCATCGCGGAGCAGCCCGAACGGCTGATGATGCAGATGCAGACGTATGTCGCGGTGGCCGCCGCGGAGGCGGAGGGCGACCACGGCTTCGGGGAGGCCGTGCGTGCCGGGTGGATGCGGCTCTGGGACACCGTCCATGTGCCCCTCGGCGCCGACGTGAACGAGACGACGACCTTCATGGCGTACGGCATGCTCGTCAACTGCCTGGTGGCCATGGGGTTCGCGCCCGGGGACCGGGTCTGGGAAGGGATGTACCCCTCGGCCCGGATCAAGGGCCGACTGGAGAAGTAGCGCGGGCGGCGGGGTTGGTCGCCGCCGCGAAGGGCGCCTTTTTTTGGGCGCAAAAGTTAGTCATCAATTACTAACCGGAGTTCGATCACCCGCTGGGGGAGCGATGTCAGAGCAGACCGCACGTCGCGGGGGAGCCGTCTGGGCCCTCGTCATCACCAGTGTCGCCGGGTTCATGGCGGCCCTCGACAACCTCGTCGTCACCACCGCCCTGCCGTCCATCCGCGAGGATCTCGGCGGCGGGCTCGGCGACCTCGAATGGACCGTGAGCGCCTACACGCTCACCTTCGCCGTGCTGCTGATGTTCGGCGCGGCGCTCGGCGACCGCTTCGGCCGCCGGCGGATGTTCCTCGCCGGACTCACCGTCTTCACCGCCGCCTCCGCCGCCGCGGCCATGGCCCCCGGCATCGACTCCCTCATCGCCGCCCGCGCGGTCCAGGGTGTCGGCGCGGCCGTCATGATGCCGCTGACGCTCACCCTCCTCACGGCCGCCGTGCCCGCCGCCAAGCGCGGAATGGCCTACGGCATCTGGGGCGCGGTCAACGGACTCGCGGTCGCCTCCGGGCCGCTCATCGGCGGCAGCCTCACCGAACACGTGTCCTGGCACTGGATCTTCTGGCTGAACGTTCCGCTGGGCCTCGCCCTGCTGCCGCTCGCCCGGCTGCGCCTCGCCGAGTCCTACGGCACCGGTGCCCCGCTCGACTTCCCCGGCACCCTGCTCGCCAGCGGCGGCCTCTTCGGCCTCGTCTACGGCCTGGTGCGCGGGCCGGCCGACGGCTGGACCAGCCCGCTCGTGCTGACCGGCCTGTTCGCGGGCGGCGTCCTGCTCGTCGGGTTCGTCCTGCACGGGCTGCGGGCCAAGAACCCCATGCTGCCGATGCGTCTCTTCCGGTCCCGCGCCTTCGCCGGGATCAACGCCGCGAGCCTGCTGATGTTCCTCGGGATGTTCGGCTCGATCTTCCTGCTCAGCCAGTACATGCAGGGCGTCCTCGGCTACTCGCCCACCGAGGCCGGCCTCAGGATGCTGCCGTGGACCGGCATGCCGATGCTCGTCGCGCCGATCGCCGGCATCCTCTCCGACCGCGTCGGCGGCCGGCCGGTCGTCGCCACCGGGCTCTTCCTCCAGGCCGCCGGGCTCGGCTGGATGGCCGCCGTGGCGACCGTCGACGCCTCCTACGCCGTCCAGCTGCCCGGTCTGATCGTCAGCGGCATCGGCATGGCGCTGTTCTTCGCCCCCGCCTCCGCCCTGGTCATGTCCAGCGTCCGACCGCAGGAGCAGGGGATGGCCTCCGGCGCCAACAACGCGCTGCGGGAGGTCGGCGGGGCCCTCGGCATCGCGATCATGTCGTCGATCTTCGCGGCGCAGGGCGGCTACGAGTCCGGCTCGGCCTTCGTCGACGGGCTGCGGCCCGCGCTGGTCACGGGCTCCGCGGTGGTGGCCCTCGCCGGGTTCGCCGCCCTGCTGATACCGGCCCGGCGGCGAGCGGACCTCGCGGTGACGGACTCCCAGGCGGGTCCTGCGGCGGGTCCCGAGGCGGCCTCCGAGGCGGCGCCCGTGCCGGAGCCCGCCGCCCGCTGAGACACACGGCGGAGACACACGGCAGAGACACACGGCACATGAGTGCCCGGACACGTCCGGCACGCGTGCGTACGGCCCCGTCCACCTCGGCGGGGCCGTACGCGCGCGTGCCGTGACCCGCGAGGGCTGTCGGCCGGATCGGGCTGCCGGGGGCCGGGGCAGGCGGGGCTGTCGGTGGTGTCTCGTAGGCTGGGGCGCGTGCTGGAACTCCACGATGCCCCGCTCGCCCCGCTGACCACCTTCCGGCTGGGCGGTCCCGCCACCAGGCTGGTGACCGCGACGACCGACGCCGAGGTGATCGCGGCCGTCCGCGAGGCCGACGCCGACGGTACGCCGCTGCTGATCGTCGGCGGTGGCTCGAACCTCGTCATCGGCGACAAGGGCTTCGAGGGCACCGCCCTGCGCATCGCCACGCGCGGCTGCGAACTCGTCGGGACACGACTGGAGCTGGCCGCGGGCGAGATCTGGACCGACGCGGTCGCCCGCACGGTGGAGGCCGGGCTGGCCGGCGTCGAGTGCCTGGCCGGCATCCCCGGCTCGGCGGGCGCGACCCCCATCCAGAACGTCGGGGCGTACGGCCAGGAGGTCTCCACGACGATCACCGAGGTGATCGCGTACGACCGCCGGGCGGGCGGGACGGTGACGCTCACCAACGAGGAGTGCGCCTTCTCCTACCGGCACAGCCGCTTCAAGGCCGATCCCGAGCGGTATGTCGTCCTGCGCGTCCGCTTCGCGCTCGAGGACGCGGACGGGCTGTCGGCGCCCCTGAAATACGCCGAGACGGCACGCGCGCTGGGCGTCGAGCCCGGCGACCGGGTGCCGCTCGCCGAGGCCCGCGAGACCGTGCTGAAGCTGCGCGCCGGGAAGGGCATGGTCCTCGACCCGGAGGATCACGACACCTGGTCGGCCGGCTCCTTCTTCACCAACCCGATCCTCACCGACGCCGACTTCGCCGCGTTCCACGCGCGCGTGAAGGAGCGGCTGGGCGACGGCGCGGAGCCGCCCGCCTACCCGGCGGGGGCGGGACACACCAAGACCTCCGCGGCCTGGCTGATCGACAAGGCGGGCTTCACCAAGGGGTACGGCAGCGGGCCCGCCCGGATCTCCACCAAGCACACCCTCGCCCTCACCAACCGCGGCGCGGCCACCACGGAGGACCTGCTGGCGCTGGCCCGTGAGGTCGTGGCCGGGGTGCGCGAGGCCTTCGGGGTCACGCTGGTCAACGAGCCGGTGATGGTGGGCGCCGGGCTCTAGCGCGCCCCCGCTCGCCACACCCCCTGCGCGCCGCGCGCCCGTGCGCCGCGCTATGCCAGCCAGTCGTCCACGCCCGCCAGCAGCTTCGCCCTGACGTCCTCCGGCGCCGCCGAGGCTCGTACGGACTGGCGGGCCAGTTCCGCCAACTCCTCGTCCGTGAAGGCGTGGTGCCGGCGGGCGATGTCGTACTGCGCCGCCAGACGTGAGCCGAACAGCAGCGGGTCGTCGGCGCCCAGGGCCATCGGCACCCCGGCCTCGAAGAGCGTCCGCAGCGGAACGTCCTCCGGCTTCTCGTACACGCCCAGCGCCACGTTCGACGCCGGGCACACCTCGCAGGTCACGCCCCGGTCGGCGAGCCTCTTCAGCAGCCGCGGATCCTCGGCCGCCCGCACCCCGTGCCCCAGCCGGTTCGCGTCCAGGTCGTCCAGGCAGTCGCGGACGGACGAGGGGCCGGTCAACTCGCCGCCGTGCGGGGCGGACAGCAGCCCGCCCTCCCGGGCGATCGCGAAGGCCCGGTCGAAGTCCCTGGCCATGCCCCGGCGTTCGTCGTTCGACAGCCCGAAACCGACCACGCCCCGGTCCGCGTACCGCACGGCCAGCCGGGCCAGGGTGCGGGCGTCCAGCGGGTGCTTCATCCGGTTCGCCGCGACCAGCACCCGCATGCCGAGCCCGGTGTCACGCGAGGCCGTCTCCACCGCGTCCAGGATGATCTCCAGCGCCGGGATCAGCCCGCCCAGCCGGGGCGCGTACGACGTCGGGTCCACCTGGATCTCCAGCCAGCCCGAGCCGTCCTTCAGGTCCTCCTCCGCGGCTTCCCGCACCAGCCGCTGGATGTCCTCCGGCTCGCGGACGCAACTGCGCGCCGCGTCGTACAGACGCTGGAAGCGGAACCAGCCCCGTTCGTCCGTGGCCCGCAGCCTGGGTGGCTCCCCGCTGGTCAGCGCCTCGTTCAGCGCGTCCGGCAGGTGCACGCCGTACTTGTCGGCCAGTTCCAGCACGGTGGTGGCCCGCATCGACCCGGTGAAGTGCAGGTGCAGATGGGCTTTCGGCAGCTCAGAGACATCACGTACACGCTCCATTCCAGGATCCTGCCGTACCTTCCGGTCGTCCCGGTAGCGCTTTCCCCGATCGTGGTCTTGCTCGCACAAAGCAACGGGCCGCCTCCCGGGGGGAGACGGCCCGCAGACTGCTCACGTGAGTGGTCCGAACTCAGTCCCTGGCCTCCGCCAGGAGCTTCTGGATGCGGCTCACGCCCTCGACGAGGTCCTCGTCGCCCAGCGCGTACGACAGCCGCAGGTAGCCCGGCGTGCCGAAGGCCTCACCCGGGACCACCGCGACCTCGGCCTCCTCCAGGATGAGCGCGGCCAGCTCGACGGAGTCCTGCGGACGCTTGCCGCGGATCTCCTTGCCGAGCAGCGCCTTCACCGAGGGGTACGCGTAGAACGCGCCCTCGGGCTCCGGGCACAGGACGCCGTCGATCTCGTTCAGCATCCGCACGATCGTCTTGCGGCGCCGGTCGAAGGCCTCGCGCATCTTCTCGACCGCCGACAGGTCGCCGGAGACGGCGGCCAGCGCGGCGATCTGCGCCACGTTGGAGACGTTCGAGGTGGCGTGCGACTGGAGGTTCGTGGCGGCCTTGACGACATCCTTCGGACCGATGATCCAGCCCACCCGCCAGCCGGTCATCGCGTACGTCTTCGCCACGCCGTTGACCACGATGCACTTGTCGCGCAGCTCGGGGAGGATCCCCGGCAGCGAGGTGAACTTCGCGTCGCCGTAGACGAGGTGCTCGTAGATCTCGTCCGTCATCACCCACAGGCCGTGCTCGACGGCCCAGCGGCCGATCGCCTCGGCGTCCTCGGCGTTGTAGACGGCGCCGGTCGGGTTGGACGGGGAGACGAAGAGGACGACCTTCGTGTTCTCCGTACGGGCCGCCTCCAGCTGCTCGACCGAGACCCGGTAGCCGGTCGTCTCGTCGGCCACGACCTCCACCGGGACACCGCCGGCCAGCCGGATGGACTCGGGGTAGGTCGTCCAGTACGGAGCCGGGACGATGACCTCGTCGCCCGGGTCGAGGATCGCGGCGAAGGCGTTGTAGATCGCCTGCTTGCCGCCGTTGGTGACCAGGATCTGCGAGGCGTCCACCTCGTAGCCCGAATCACGCAGCGTCTTCGCGGCGATCGCGGCCTTCAGTTCGGGGAGACCACCGGCCGGCGTGTAGCGGTGGTACTTGGGGTTCTTGCAGGCCTCGACGGCCGCCTCGACGACATAGTCCGGGGTCGGGAAGTCGGGCTCGCCCGCGCCGAAGCCGATCACCGGACGTCCGGCGGCCTTCAGGGCCTTGGCCTTGGCGTCCACGGCAAGGGTGGCGGACTCGGAGATCGCGCCGACGCGGGCGGAGACCCGGCGCTCGGTGGGAGGGATTGCAGCGCTCATGGCACCCATGGTTTCAGACCGGAAACCGCCCCGGTACACGGGTTTCACGGACTGGTCAGCCGACTGAACATCAGAGTGATTACGATCAAGGCCGCTTTCCGTTCGACGAGGCGCTCAAGACCACGTACACTCACACGTCGTTGGCCTTCGACAGCCCGCCCCAACAGGTGCACACCGAGCACCCGGTCGGATGCGGTACGTTGGGGAACACACAAAGGGTCGTAGCTCAATTGGTAGAGCACTGGTCTCCAAAACCAGCGGTTGGGGGTTCAAGTCCCTCCGGCCCTGCTACACACTCCGTCACCAGGATGTGTGCGCAGCGCATGAACGTCCAGCAATGCATCGCCGTGCGGCTCAGACCGGGCGCGGCACGGCCACGACCCGGGAACAGGTGAGGACGAATGGCGGATGCCGTGGGCTCCATCGACACGCCTGATGCCCAGGACGAGGTGCCTGAGGCGCAGAAGAAGACCCGCAAGGGCGGCAAGCGCGCCAAGAAGGGCCCGCTGAAGCGTCTCGCGCTCTTCTATCGGCAGATCGTCGCAGAGCTCCGCAAGGTCGTATGGCCCACGCGGAACCAGCTGACGACCTACACGACCGTGGTGATTGTCTTTGTCGTCATCATGATCGGCCTGGTGACCGTGATTGACTATGGACTCAGCCACGCCGCCAAGTACGTTTTTGGCTGAGCCTAGAGCGAAGGGCGCCGAGGTATCCGGCGCCCCTTTCGCATGTTCCACCCCTATGTATCCAGGAAGAAGCAGCCACCGTGTCTGACCAGAACCTGAACGACGCCATCGAGCCGGAAGAGTCCGTGGACGACGAGCTCGACATCGTCGAGGGCGCGGACGAGGTGGACGAGTTCGAGGCTGCCGAGGCCGAAGCGGGCGAACCCGCGGAGGAAGCCGCACTCCACGTCGAGGACGAGGAAGCCGACGAGGACGTCGAGACCGAGGACGTCGTCGACGAGGCCGAGGAAGAAGAGCCGGCCGAGCCCGTCGACCCCGTTGTCGCCCTGCGCGAGGAGCTGCGCACCCTCCCCGGCGAGTGGTACGTCATCCACACGTACGCCGGCTACGAGAACCGCGTGAAGACCAACCTGGAGCAGCGCGCCGTCTCGCTCAACGTCGAGGACTACATCTTCGCGGCCGAGGTGCCGCAGGAAGAGGTCGTCCAGATCAAGAACGGCGACCGCAAGACCATCCGTCAGAACAAGCTCCCCGGCTACGTGCTGGTGCGCATGGACCTGACGAACGAGTCCTGGGGCGTCGTCCGCAACACTCCCGGCGTCACCGGCTTCGTGGGCAACGCGTACGACCCGTACCCGCTGACCCTGGACGAGATCGTCAAGATGCTCGCCCCGGAGGCCGAGGAGAAGGCCGCGCGTGAGGCCGCCGAGGCCGAGGGCAAGCCGGCTCCGTCCCGCAAGGTCGAGGTCCAGGTGCTGGACTTCGAGGTGGGCGACTCGGTCACCGTCACCGACGGCCCGTTCGCGACGCTCCAGGCCACGATCAACGAGATCAACGCCGACTCGAAGAAGGTCAAGGGCCTCGTCGAGATCTTCGGTCGCGAGACCCCGGTCGAGCTCAGCTTCGACCAGATCCAGAAGAACTGATCCTCCTCTGGAGCACAAGCCTCCGATCAGGTCAGACCACGCTCTCGCTGAGGGCAGCTCCCGCTTGCGGGGGACGGTCTGACCTGCTCGGTTTTTGGCCGCGCATGGATACCCGTTATCGTTGTGCGGTATGCCTCCATCCGGATCATCCGGACCGGACGGCTGAAAACTCTCACTAGGACCCGGAGAGAGCAATGCCTCCCAAGAAGAAGAAGGTCACGGGGCTCATCAAGCTCCAGATCAACGCTGGTGCGGCCAACCCGGCCCCGCCGGTCGGCCCCGCGCTCGGCCAGCACGGCGTCAACATCATGGAGTTCTGCAAGGCCTACAACGCCGCGACCGAGTCGCAGCGTGGCTGGGTGATCCCGGTGGAGATCACGGTCTACGAGGACCGCTCCTTCACCTTCATCACCAAGACGCCGCCGGCCGCGAAGATGATCCTCAAGGCCGCGGGTGTCGAGAAGGGCTCTGGCGAGCCGCACAAGACCAAGGTCGCCAAGATCACCGAGGCGCAGGTCCGCGAGATCGCCACGACCAAGCTTCCCGACCTGAACGCCAACGACCTGGACGCCGCGTCGAAGATCATCGCCGGCACCGCCCGCTCCATGGGCATCACGGTCGAAGGCTGATCCCCAGCCCCGTAGCACCTTCGTAGCACCGTGGCAGGGCCTGCTCGGCCCATACCACGACTCCTCAAGACACACAGGAGCAGTAGTGAGCAAGCGCAGCAAGTCCCTCCGCGCTGCGGACGCCAAGATCGACCGGGAGAAGCTCTACGCCCCGCTCGAGGCCGTCCGTCTCGCCAAGGAGACCTCCACGAGCAAGTTCGACGGCACCGTCGAGGTCGCCTTCCGCCTGGGTGTCGACCCGCGCAAGGCCGACCAGATGGTCCGTGGCACCGTGAACCTGCCGCACGGCACCGGCAAGACCGCCCGGGTCCTGGTCTTCGCGACCGGTGACCGTGCTGCGGCCGCGGAGGCCGCGGGCGCCGACATCGTCGGCTCCGACGAACTGATCGACGAGGTCGCGAAGGGTCGTCTGGACTTCGACGCCGTCGTCGCCACCCCGGACCTCATGGGCAAGGTCGGCCGCCTCGGCCGCGTGCTCGGTCCGCGTGGTCTGATGCCGAACCCGAAGACCGGCACCGTCACCCCCGACGTGGCCAAGGCCGTCACGGAGATCAAGGGCGGCAAGATCGAGTTCCGCGTCGACAAGCACTCGAACCTGCACTTCATCATCGGCAAGTCGTCCTTCGACGACACCCAGCTGGTGGAGAACTACGGCGCGGCCCTGGAGGAGATCCTCCGTCTGAAGCCGTCCGCCGCCAAGGGTCGTTACATCAAGAAGGCCGCGATCAGCACCACGATCGGCCCCGGCATCCTGGTCGACCCGAACCGCACCCGCAACCTTCTCGTCGAGGAGGACCCGGCCGCGGTCTGAGCCTGACAGCTCACCCTCAGTCGGTGACGAGCCCCGCAACCTTTCGAGGTGCGGGGCTCGTCCCTTTTGCCGTACGTATCTTTTTCGTACGACTGTCAGTGCTGTGCGTTAGCGTTCAGTGACAGGAATCCATGGGGGTGGGACGAATGAAGCGCACGAACCTGCGCCGCGCGGGCCTCTCGATCGTCGCGGCGGCTCTGCTGACGGGGGTGACGGCCTGCGGCGGCTCCGGTGGCTCCGGTGACTCCGACGGTTCGGGCGGCTCCGGCGGCTCCGGGAAGGGCGGGGACGGCAGCCCCCGGCTCAGCCCCGTCGCGGCCCTGCTCACCGCCGAGAAGTCCACCGACGGCGCCGACTCCGCGAAGGTCGAGTCGACCACGACCATGGGCTCCGTGATGTCGATGACCGCGGACGGCGCGCTCGGCTGGGGGGACGGCCTCACCGGCACGCTCACCATCACGTACACCGGCGGCACCATGGCCGACACCATGCGGCAGATGGGCACCACGTCGATGGAGGCCCGCTATCTGCCCGACGCCTACTACGCGAGGATGGGCGACACCTTCGCGGAGCAGGCGGGCGGCAGGCACTGGATCAGATACGCGTACGACGACCTGGAGAGCCTCGGCGGCAGCTCCGGCGCGTATCTGAAGGACCAGATGCAGAACACCACCCCCAACCAGTCGGTGAAGCTGCTGCTGGCCTCCGGGGACGTGCGGGAGGTCGGCGAGGAGAAGGTGCGGGGGCAGCGGACCACGCACTACTCGGGGACGGTCGAGGTGGCGGACCTCGCCGAGAAGAACTCCAACCTCAGCCAGAGCCAGCTCGACGACCTGAGGAAGACGCTGGAGCAGGCGGGCGTCACCACCGAGACGGTCGACATCTGGGTCGACGACCGGGATCTGCTGGTCAAGAAGGTCGAGAAGGGCGAGACCACCGCGGGCGCCTACGCCCAGACCGCGTACTACACCGACTACGGCACCGAGGTCTCCGCCGAGGTGCCCCCGGCGAGCGACACCGCGGACTTCTCGGAGCTGGTGAAGCAGCAGGGGGCGGGTTCCGGCTCGTAATTCACGGGACCTCTCCCGATCCCCTGGGATACGTTCACGGTCTTGCTGTGAATCGACCGTGCGTTCGCTGTATCTGCTTCTGGGGGAAGTTGGATGAGGTCTTCCGTGGGTGTCCTCGGGCTGTCCGCGCTGCTCGTCGCGGGGTGTGCGGCGGCGGGCGGCACGGAGAGCGGGGGCGACTCCGCCGCCGCGGCCGCCGTCGCCCGGGCCGCGGAGAAGGCGGAGGAGACCGTGTCCCTGCGCTACCGCATGACCGGCCGGACGCCGGAGGAGGGCCGGATCAAGGCCGAGGCGGCGATCGGCGTCGAGCCGCCGGCCATGAGCCTGAAGTCCACCGTGCTCAGCGGGCCCGACCAGGGCACGGGGGAGTTCCGGCTGGTCGGCGGGGTGCTGTACGTCGGCACCGACGAAGTCGGCGAGAACGGCAAGCACTGGATCAGGTTCGGGGCGCCCGGCAGCTCCGACACCCCCAGCGGCATCAAGGTCGACACCGGCACGATGGTGGACCGGGTCCGGGACAACCCCTCCCACGAGGGCGGCTTCCTCGCGGCGGCCGACGACCTGAGGAAGGCCGGATCCGAGACCGTCGACGGCGTCCGCACCACCCACTACACGGGCACGGCCACCGTCGACGACATCCGCGCCTCCTACCGGGACGAGGACAAGGGCGTCCGGCAGCGGACCGAGAAGAGCCTCGCCCAGTACGAGAAGCAGGGCGTGGACGAACTCACCATGGACCTGTGGGTCGACGCCGAGGACCGGACGCGCCGGCTGCGGGTGCAGGGCTTCGGGCGGCACGGCGAGCTCGACCTCACCCTCACGTTCCTCGACTTCGGCAAGCCCGTGACCGTGAAGGCGCCGCCCGCCTCGGACACGCTGGACATGGCCGAGGAGCTGAAGAAGGGCCGCGACTGAGGTCCGTACCGGACCCGTACGGGCGGATTTGCTTGACGGCGCCCCGTTCACGTACTCTCCTCGAGAAGCCAAAGACCGCTGGTCGTTGCCGTGCTCTCGCAAGAGGGGGCGGTGGCCGAAGGATCCGCTGCAATGCGGACGACCCGCGCAGGTGTCAGTGGATACGCTCCCGGATCGAAATCCTTCCACGGAATTCGTTCGGTCGAGCTACGCCCCGTGCGCCTGCGCCGGGGCGTTTCGTTTGTCCCAGCCCCTTCTGAGCGGTCCTCATCACCCGGAAGGAGGCCGACGCTCTATGGCAAGGCCCGACAAGGCTGCCGCGGTAGCCGAGCTCGCGGACCAGTTCCGCAGCTCGAACGCCGCTGTGCTGACCGAGTACCGGGGTCTCACCGTGGCGCAGCTCAAGACGCTGCGTCGTTCGCTCGGTGAAGACGCCCAGTACGCCGTGGTGAAGAACACGCTGACCAAGATCGCGGCCAACGAGGCCGGGATCTCGACGCTCGACGACCTGTTCAACGGTCCGACGGCGGTTGCCTTCATCACTGGTGACCCGGTGACGTCGGCGAAGGGTCTTCGTGACTTCGCCAAGGACAACCCGAACCTCGTCATCAAGGGCGGTGTCCTTGACGGTAAGGCGCTGTCCGCCGACGAGATCAAGAAGCTTGCGGACCTCGAGTCCCGCGAGGTTCTGCTCGCCAAGCTGGCGGGCGCCATGAAGGGCAAGCAGTCCCAGGCTGCCTCGCTCTTCCAGGCGCTTCCGTCGAAGTTCGTCCGCACCGCGGAGGCGCTTCGCGTCAAGCTGGCCGAGCAGGGCGGTGCCGAGTAACTCGGCTCGCACTCTGACCGCCGCATGACGTGGCGGTCGACGCGGGCCGAACGTACGCCCGCCGACATGTACATCCGGCACCTGCCGAATTGAATGGAAGGATCGCCCACCATGGCGACGAAGCTGTCCCAGGAAGAGCTGCTCGCGCAGTTCGAGTCCCTCACCCTCATCGAGCTCTCCGAGTTCGTGAAGGCGTTCGAGGAGAAGTTCGACGTCACCGCCGCCGCCGCGGTCGCCGCTGCCCCGGCCGGCCCCGCCGCCGCCGCTGAGGTCGCCGAGGAGCAGGACGAGTTCGACGTCATCCTCACCGGTGCCGGCGAGAAGAAGATCCAGGTCATCAAGGTCGTGCGTGAGCTGACCTCCCTGGGTCTGAAGGAGGCCAAGGACCTCGTCGACGGCGCTCCGAAGCCCGTCCTCGAGAAGGTCGCCAAGGAGGCCGCTGAGAAGGCCGCCGAGTCCCTCAAGGCCGCCGGCGCCTCGGTCGAGGTCAAGTAACACCTCCCGGTCGGCGACGACCGGACGCGAAGGCTGAATCAGTCCCTCCGGGGCTGTAACGCTGACGCACCGAAGAGCGATCATCCATCTGGGTGGTCGCTCTTCGGCGTTCCTGGGAGCGTGGCCACGGTTGCCTTGCACCTGCTTGACCGGGGGGTATGGTGATCTTCATCGTGTCTCCAGCGCCCGAGTTCGCGCAGGGGGGCCTTGACGAACCGCACGCAGCGCGCAATTCTCAGGACGCGTCGTCACAAGGATCCGAATCCGAGGCATGGATCGACGGCGAAGAGGGCAGTATCACCGTGCGTTGAGGGCTAGCAGACCGAGGGCGTTGAGAACTACGAGGGTCTCCAGAAACCCGCACTGGACATCAGTGTGCCAAGTGGCTACACTGACCCTTTGCGCTGCCTGTTAGCTGTTCCCTGCCCGTCACCAGGGGCATGCCCTCACTTGAGCCGGACGACCAGACAATCCCCCACCTGGGATTTCTGTCTCTGTGCGCAGGAGAGGAGCCGGTACGCGCGTAGTGAGTCCGAGCCCTCGGAAGGACCCCCTCTTGGCCGCCTCGCGCAACGCCTCGATCGCGAATACGAACAACGCCGCCAGCACCGCCCCGCTGCGCATCTCCTTTGCAAAGATCAGGGAGCCCCTCGAGGTTCCGAACCTTCTCGCGCTGCAAACCGAGAGCTTTGACTGGCTGCTCGGCAACGACGCCTGGAAGGGTCGCGTCGAGGCCGCCCTGGAGTCCGGTCAGGACGTCCCCACCAAGTCCGGTCTGGAGGAGATCTTCGAGGAGATCTCTCCGATCGAGGACTTCTCCGGGTCGATGTCGCTGACCTTCCGCGACCACCGTTTCGAGCCTCCGAAGAACAGCATCGACGAGTGCAAGGACCGCGACTTCACGTACGCGGCCCCGCTCTTCGTGACGGCCGAGTTCACCAACAACGAGACCGGCGAGATCAAGTCCCAGACGGTCTTCATGGGCGACTTCCCGCTCATGACCAACAAGGGCACCTTCGTCATCAACGGCACCGAGCGTGTCGTGGTGTCGCAGCTGGTCCGTTCGCCGGGCGTCTACTTCGACTCCTCGATCGACAAGACGTCCGACAAGGACATCTTCTCCGCCAAGGTCATCCCGTCCCGGGGTGCCTGGCTGGAGCTCGAGATCGACAAGCGCGACATGGTCGGTGTCCGCATCGACCGCAAGCGCAAGCAGTCCGTCACCGTCCTTCTGAAGGCTCTCGGCTGGACCACCGAGCAGATCCTCGAGGAGTTCGGCGAGTACGAGTCCATGCGCGCCACCCTGGAGAAGGACCACACCCAGGGCCAGGACGACGCGCTGCTGGACATCTACCGCAAGCTGCGTCCGGGCGAGCCGCCCACGCGTGAGGCCGCGCAGACGCTGCTCGAGAACCTCTACTTCAACCCCAAGCGCTACGACCTGGCCAAGGTCGGCCGCTACAAGGTCAACAAGAAGCTCGGTGGCGAGGCCCCGCTCAACGCGGGTGTCCTGACCGTCGAGGACGTCATCGCGACGATCAAGTACCTGGTGAAGCTGCACGCCGGGGAGACCGAGACGGTCGGCGAGTCCGGTCGCTCGATCATGGTCGAGACCGACGACATCGACCACTTCGGCAACCGTCGTATCCGCAGCGTCGGCGAGCTCATCCAGAACCAGGTCCGCACGGGTCTGGCTCGTATGGAGCGCGTCGTGCGCGAGCGCATGACGACCCAGGACGTCGAGGCGATCACGCCGCAGACCCTGATCAACATCCGGCCGGTCGTCGCCTCCATCAAGGAGTTCTTCGGCACCAGCCAGCTGTCGCAGTTCATGGACCAGAACAACCCGCTGTCGGGCCTGACGCACAAGCGTCGTCTCAACGCCCTCGGCCCGGGTGGTCTGTCCCGTGAGCGGGCCGGCTTCGAGGTCCGTGACGTGCACCCGTCCCACTACGGACGCATGTGCCCGATCGAGACCCCCGAAGGCCCGAACATCGGTCTGATCGGTTCGCTCGCCTCCTACGGCCGCGTCAACGCGTTCGGTTTCGTGGAGACGCCGTACCGCCGGGTCACCGACGGTGTCGTCACCGACGAGGTCGACTACCTGACGGCCGACGAAGAGGACCGGTTCGTCATCGCGCAGGCCAACGCCACGCTCGACGACGACCTGCGCTTCACCGAGAACCGCGTCCTGGTCCGCCGCCGTGGCGGTGAGGTCGACTACGTCCCCGGTGACGACGTGGACTACATGGACGTCTCGCCGCGCCAGATGGTGTCGGTCGCGACCGCCATGATCCCGTTCCTCGAGCACGACGACGCCAACCGTGCCCTCATGGGCGCGAACATGATGCGTCAGGCCGTGCCGCTCATCAAGAGCGAGGCCCCGCTCGTCGGCACCGGCATGGAGTACCGCTCCGCCGTCGACGCCGGTGACGTGGTCAAGGCCGAGAAGGACGGTGTGGTCCAGGAGGTCTCCGCGGACTACATCACCACGACCAACGACGACGGCACGTACATCACGTACCGCCTGGCCAAGTTCTCCCGGTCCAACCAGGGCACCTCGGTCAACCAGAAGGTCATCGTCAACGAGGGCGACCGGATCATCACCGGTCAGGTCCTCGCCGACGGCCCGGCCACCGAGAACGGCGAGATGGCCCTGGGCAAGAACCTGCTCGTGGCGTTCATGCCGTGGGAGGGTCACAACTACGAGGACGCGATCATCCTGTCGCAGCGCCTCGTGCAGGACGACGTCCTCTCCTCGATCCACATCGAGGAGCACGAGGTCGACGCCCGTGACACCAAGCTCGGCCCGGAGGAGATCACCCGGGACATCCCGAACGTCTCCGAGGAGGTCCTCGCCGACCTCGACGAGCGCGGCATCATCCGTATCGGTGCCGAGGTCGTCGCCGGTGACATCCTCGTCGGCAAGGTCACGCCCAAGGGTGAGACCGAGCTGACCCCGGAGGAGCGCCTGCTGCGCGCCATCTTCGGTGAGAAGGCCCGTGAGGTCCGTGACACCTCGCTGAAGGTGCCGCACGGCGAGATCGGCAAGGTCATCGGCGTCCGCGTCTTCGACCGTGAAGAGGGCGACGAGCTGCCGCCGGGCGTGAACCAGCTGGTTCGGGTCTACGTGGCGCAGAAGCGCAAGATCACGGACGGTGACAAGCTCGCCGGCCGTCACGGCAACAAGGGTGTCATCTCCAAGATCCTGCCCATCGAGGACATGCCGTTCCTCGAGGACGGGACCCCGGTCGACATCATCCTCAACCCGCTGGGTGTGCCGTCCCGAATGAACCCGGGACAGGTGCTGGAGATCCACCTCGGCTGGCTCGCCAGCCGCGGCTGGGACGTCTCCGGTCTCGGCGAGGACTGGGCGCAGCGCCTTCAGGGCATCGGCGCGGACCAGGTCGCCCCGGGTACCAACGTGGCCACCCCGGTCTTCGACGGTGCGCGTGAGGACGAGCTCGCGGGTCTGCTGAACCACACCATTCCGAACCGCGACGGCGAGCGCATGGTGCTCCCGACCGGTAAGGCGCGGATGTTCGACGGCCGTAGCGGTGAGCCGTTCCCGGACCCGATCTCGGTCGGCTACATGTACATCCTGAAGCTGCACCACCTGGTCGACGACAAGCTGCACGCCCGCTCGACCGGTCCGTACTCGATGATCACCCAGCAGCCGCTGGGTGGTAAGGCGCAGTTCGGCGGTCAGCGCTTCGGTGAGATGGAGGTGTGGGCGCTGGAGGCTTATGGCGCCGCGTACGCCCTCCAGGAGCTGCTGACGATCAAGTCCGACGACGTCACCGGCCGCGTGAAGGTCTACGAGGCCATCGTCAAGGGCGAGAACATCCCCGAGCCTGGCATCCCCGAGTCCTTCAAGGTGCTCATCAAGGAGATGCAGTCTCTCTGCCTGAACGTGGAGGTGCTGTCCAGTGACGGTATGTCCATCGAGATGCGCGACACCGACGAGGATGTCTTCCGCGCTGCGGAGGAGCTCGGCATCGACCTGTCCCGGCGTGAGCCGAGCAGCGTCGAAGAGGTCTGACGGGAGTTCGGCAGGGCTCACGACGTTGAGCCCTGCCGGCCCCGGGACCCCCGTATCAGACCCTAAGACTTACAACCCTGAGAGGGATTGACGCATAGTGCTCGACGTCAACTTCTTCGACGAGCTCCGGATCGGTCTGGCTACCGCTGACGACATCCGTCAGTGGAGCCACGGCGAGGTCAAGAAGCCCGAGACCATCAACTACCGCACGCTCAAGCCCGAAAAGGACGGACTCTTCTGCGAGAAGATCTTCGGTCCGACCCGGGACTGGGAGTGCTACTGCGGCAAGTACAAGCGTGTCCGCTTCAAGGGCATCATCTGTGAGCGCTGCGGCGTCGAGGTGACCCGCGCCAAGGTGCGTCGTGAGCGGATGGGCCACATCGAGCTCGCCGCTCCCGTGACGCACATCTGGTACTTCAAGGGTGTCCCGAGCCGTCTGGGCTACCTGCTCGACCTGGCTCCCAAGGACCTCGAGAAGGTCATCTACTTCGCGGCGTACATGATCACGTACGTCGACGACGAGCGCCGTACGCGTGACCTGCCCTCGCTGGAGGCGCACGTCTCCGTCGAGCGTCAGCAGATCGAGAACCGTCGCGACGCCGACCTCGAGGCCCGCGCCAAGAAGCTCGAGACCGACCTGGCCGAGCTCGAGGCCGAGGGTGCCAAGGCCGACGTGCGCCGCAAGGTGCGCGAAGGCGCCGAGCGGGAGATGAAGCAGCTGCGCGACCGCGCCCAGCGCGAGATCGACCGTCTCGACGAGGTGTGGGCCCGCTTCAAGAACCTCAAGGTCCAGGACCTCGAGGGCGACGAGCTGCTCTACCGCGAGCTGCGTGACCGCTTCGGCACGTACTTCGACGGTTCGATGGGTGCCGCGGCGCTGCAGAAGCGCCTGGAGTCCTTCGACCTCGACGAGGAGGCCGAGCGCCTCCGCGAGATCATCCGTACCGGCAAGGGCCAGAAGAAGACCCGTGCGCTCAAGCGCCTGAAGGTCGTCTCCGCGTTCCTGCAGACCAGCAACAGCCCCAAGGGCATGGTGCTGGACTGCGTGCCGGTCATCCCGCCGGACCTTCGCCCGATGGTGCAGCTGGACGGTGGCCGCTTCGCGACCTCCGACCTGAACGACCTGTACCGCCGTGTGATCAACCGGAACAACCGCCTGAAGCGCCTTCTCGACCTCGGTGCGCCCGAGATCATCGTGAACAACGAGAAGCGCATGCTCCAGGAGGCCGTCGACGCCCTCTTCGACAACGGTCGTCGTGGTCGCCCGGTCACCGGTCCCGGTAACCGCCCGCTGAAGTCCCTCAGCGACATGCTGAAGGGCAAGCAGGGTCGATTCCGTCAGAACCTGCTCGGCAAGCGTGTGGACTACTCCGCGCGTTCCGTGATCGTCGTCGGTCCGCAGCTGAAGCTGCACCAGTGCGGTCTGCCGAAGGCGATGGCGCTGGAGCTCTTCAAGCCGTTCGTGATGAAGCGCCTGGTCGACCTGAACCACGCGCAGAACATCAAGAGCGCCAAGCGCATGGTGGAGCGCGGCCGCACGGTCGTGTACGACGTCCTCGAAGAGGTCATCGCCGAGCACCCCGTTCTGCTGAACCGTGCGCCCACCCTGCACCGCCTCGGCATCCAGGCCTTCGAGCCGCAGCTGGTCGAGGGCAAGGCCATCCAGATCCACCCGCTCGTCTGCACCGCGTTCAACGCGGACTTCGACGGTGACCAGATGGCCGTCCACCTGCCGCTCTCCGCGGAGGCGCAGGCCGAGGCCCGCATCCTGATGCTGTCCTCGAACAACATCCTGAAGCCCGCCGACGGCCGTCCGGTGACGATGCCGACCCAGGACATGGTCCTCGGTCTGTTCTTCCTCACCACCGACGGCGAGCTGCGGGACACCAAGGGTGAGGGCCGCGCGTTCGGCTCCACGGCCGAGGCGATCATGGCGTTCGACGCCGGTGAGCTCGCGCTGCAGTCGGCGATCGACATCCGCTTCCCGGTGGGCACCATCCCGCCGCGCGGCTGGACCCCGCCGGCCCGCGAAGAGGGCGAGCCGGAGTGGCAGCAGGGTGACACCTTCCGCCTGCGGACGACCCTGGGCCGCGCGCTCTTCAACGAGCTGCTGCCCGAGGACTACCCGTTCGTCGACTACTCGGTGGGCAAGAAGCAGCTCGGCGAGATCGTCAACGACCTCGCGGAGCGCTACCCCAAGGTCATCGTGGCGGCGACGCTCGACAACCTGAAGGCGGCCGGCTTCTACTGGGGCACCCGCTCCGGTGTCACCGTGGCCATCTCCGACGTCGTCGTCCCCGAGGCGAAGAAGGCCATCGTCGCGGGCTACGAGGCGCTGGACGAGAAGGTCCAGAAGCAGTACGAGCGCGGTCTGATCACCAAGGAAGAGCGCACGCAGGAGCTCATCGCGATCTGGACCAAGGCGACCAACGAGGTCGCCGAGGCGATGAACGCGAACTTCCCCAAGACGAACCCCATCTTCATGATGGTTGACTCGGGTGCCCGAGGAAACATGATGCAGATGCGGCAGATCGCCGGTATGCGTGGTCTGGTGTCGAACGCGAAGAACGAGACCATCCCGCGTCCGATCAAGGCCTCGTTCCGTGAGGGCCTGTCCGTCCTCGAGTACTTCATCTCGACGCACGGTGCCCGTAAGGGTCTGGCCGACACCGCCCTGCGTACCGCCGACTCGGGTTACCTCACCCGTCGTCTGGTGGACGTCTCGCAGGACGTCATCATCCGCGAGGAGGACTGTGGCACCGAGCGCGGTCTGAAGCTGCGGATCGCCTCGCACGACGAGGCCGGCGTGCTGCGCAAGGCCGAGGACGTCGAGACCAGCGTCTACGCCCGCATGCTCGCCGAGGACGTCGTCATCGACGGCAAGGTGATCGCGCCGGCCAACGTGGACCTGGGCGACGTGCTCATCGACCAGCTCGTGCGCCACGGTGTCGAGGAGGTCAAGACCCGCTCGATCCTGACCTGTGAGTCCCAGGTCGGCACCTGTGCCATGTGCTACGGCCGCTCGCTGGCCACCGGCAAGCTGGTCGACATCGGTGAGGCGGTCGGCATCATCGCCGCCCAGTCCATCGGTGAGCCCGGTACCCAGCTGACGATGCGTACCTTCCACACCGGTGGTGTGGCCGGTGACGACATCACCCAGGGTCTGCCGCGTGTCGTCGAGCTCTTCGAGGCCCGTACCCCGAAGGGGGTCGCCCCGATCTCCGAGGCCCAGGGCCGCGTGCGGATCGAGGAGACCGAGAAGACCAAGAAGATCGTCATCACGCCGGACGACGGCAGCGACGAGACGGCGTTCCCGATCTCGAAGCGCGCCCGTCTCCTGGTCAGCGAGGGCGAGCACGTCGAGGTGGGCCAGAAGCTCACCGTGGGTGCCACCAACCCGCACGACGTGCTGCGCATCCTGGGTCAGCGTGCCGTCCAGGTCCACCTGGTCGGCGAGGTCCAGAAGGTGTACAACTCGCAGGGTGTGTCGATCCACGACAAGCACATCGAGATCATCATCCGGCAGATGCTGCGCCGGGTGACGATCATCGAGTCCGGCGACGCCGAGCTGCTGCCCGGCGAGCTCGTCGAGCGCTCGAAGTTCGAGGTCGAGAACCGTCGCGTGGTGCAGGAGGGCGGTCACCCGGCCTCCGGTCGTCCGCAGCTCATGGGTATCACCAAGGCCTCGCTGGCCACGGAGTCCTGGCTGTCGGCGGCGTCCTTCCAGGAGACGACCAGGGTGCTGACGGACGCGGCGATCAACGCCAAGTCCGACTCCCTGATCGGCCTCAAGGAGAACGTCATCATCGGTAAGCTCATCCCGGCCGGTACGGGTCTGTCCCGCTACCGCAACATCCGGGTCGAGCCGACCGAGGAGGCCAAGGCCGCGATGTACTCGGCCGTCGGCTACGACGACATCGACTACTCGCCGTTCGGCACGGGCTCCGGCCAGGCCGTTCCGCTGGAGGACTACGACTACGGTCCGTACAACCAGTAAGGCGTACGTCTGAAGTACCGAAGGGCGGTCACCCCGTTGCGTACGGGGTGGCCGCCCTTCGGCATGTCCGGGCGGGACTCCTGCGGACACGGCCTAGCGGCCGGTCAGCTCCCAGGCGGCGACGGCGACCGTGGCGAGGGCGGCCAGGGCGCCGATGCTGGCGAGCGGCCAGCGGGAGCGTTCCAGGGCGTCGAGGCGCTGCTCGTGGTCGGCGATCTGTTTGTCGGTCTGGTCGCTGCGCTGGACCAGCAGGGCGAGCGACCCGTCGACGCGGGCGAAGCCGGCCTCGACGGTGCCGCGCAGCCGTTCCAGTTCCAGGGCCACGGCGGCCGGGTCGGAGAAGGGTTCGTTCACGCGTCGCTCTTTTCGCTGGGCCTTCCGCCGGCCGGGGTGTCCGTGCGCAGCCAGGAGGGCAGCAGGGCCTGTACGGCGGGCAGGGCCATGACCCTGGTCACGCCGGCGGCCGCGGTGAGCGCCGCGGCGGCCCAGGGCAGGGTGGCGGGGAGGCCGGCGGCGTCGACGACCGTCGGCAGCAGGACGCACAGGCCGACGGCGGACTGGAGAACGGTACGGAGGGTGCGCTTGGCGGCCTCTGACATCGGGAGCCTCGATTCTCTGGGGAGCTGAGGATTCTCAGGAGCTGTAGGGGACCTTCAGCGCCGCCCAGGACTTGGCGCCCGGCCAGCCGTCGGCGGAGGAGCCGGTGTAGCCGAGCTTGCGCTGCCACTTGGCGTAGGAGAGACGGTCGGCCTCGGTCCACTGCGGGCCGGGGCCGGAGGTGTAGGCGGAGCAGCCGACGGCGACCAGGCGCTTGCCCAGCGCGGTGACGATCGCCGACTTCGGGTTCTTCCGGAACCAGGCGGCGCCGGGGAAGGGCTGGTACTGCGGCTTGCCGGTGCCCGGGGTGGTCGGCTTGCCGAGCCGGGCCGCGACCCTGGCGCGGAAGTCGGCCATGGTGAAGCCGCGCGGGTCGACCTTCGTGCTGGTCCACTCCTTGTGGCCGATGACGGAGGCGGCCGACCAGCCGTGCGCCCGGCACAGCGCGGCGGACGCGCGGACCATGGCCTCCAGCTGGACCGCCGGCCAGGGGTCCTTGCCGTCGCCGAGGTTGACGCACTCGAAGCCGTAGAAGTGGACGTTGCCGTCGGTGTCGTTCTCGTTCGGCGCGGGCAGCGCCTTCTCGGCGATGACGGCCTTCAGGACGTCGCCGTCGCCGCTGCCCGCGTGGTTGGCGCGGCCGTTGCCGACGAGGTGGACCGTGCCGTCCTTGGCGATCACGCCGTGGCAGAGGGGGCCGGGCAGGGCGGAATGGCCGTCGAAGCACAGGCTCACGCTGTTGCCGGTGCCGGAGGTGACGGTGTGGTGCACGACCACTCCGTGGACCGGACCCCAACTGCCTTTGTGGTTGCGGTTGTTGGTACGCCAGCCGGAGCGCTCGACGACGGTGACGCCCTCGGCCCGCAGTGCGGACACGAGGGCGTCGGCGGAGAGGGGGTTGGCCATGGTGATGCCTCCCTGGGGAGTGTTCGGGCATGAGAAAACCCCGGCCGGCGGGGGAGCGGCTCGGGGTGGCGGGGTGGTCTTCCGTACGGTGGCCTCAGACCATGGCGGGGTCGCTGTCGCCGTCGGTACCGGTGCTGGTGCTGATTTCGATGCCGCCGTCGGCCTCGGCGTCGGCGTCGACGTTGGCGGCGGGGTCTGTATCGGCGGCCGTACCCTCGGCGGTCTCGGGGGCGGCCGCTGTGTCCGGGTCCGGTTCGGTACCGGGGTCCGGGGTGGTGCCGCCGCCGTCCTCGGCGCCGTCGTCCGGCTGCCACCGGGCGCACAGGGCGACATAGGCCGCCGCGTTGGCCGCGAAGTCGGTCAGGGCGTCGGCGACCGCTCGCCGGACGGCCGTCGGGTCGGGGACGACCGGGTCCGCGCCCACGGGCATGATCGTGATGCGACCGGTGCCGCGCAGGACCGCGCCGCCCTCGCCGGTCTCGGTGAACTGGGCGGTGACGTTGACCGGCGAATAGGTCCCGCTGATCGAGTCGGGGCCGATGATCGAGCTGAGGCTGGTGTCGGAGACGTTGACGTGGACGGTGTGGCCGCTCTCGGTGAGGGTGGCCCGGCCCGCGTAGTCGATCGCGAGGCCCCAGGGCTGGGTGGGGTCGATGTCCATGGACGCGCTGCCTTCCTGTGGTGTCGGGATCAGCTCTGGCGGCCGTGCATGAGGACGGGGTTGGCGTAGACGGTGCCCGAGGTGCTGGTGACGACGGCCTGGATCTCCACCTTGAGCGTGGTCGTGTACACGGAGGAGAAGGTGGCGCTGACCAGGTCCGTGTAGTCGAACTCGGTGCCCGCGGTCACCGTGGGCCCCCACTGGGCGCTGTTCACCAGCACCCGGACCTGGCCGGCCGCGCCGGAACTGGCCGCGGTGCTCAGCCGCAGCCGCATCTTCGGCTGCCAGACCGGGTTGTACGACATCGCGATCGTCACCCAGGACGTCGAGGTGGTCTGCGGCCAGCGTGCCGTCGCCGAGTCCTGCGGGGGCAGCATGGCCAGCCAGGGCCGGGCCAGGCCGCCGCTGTTGACGTCGTCGGAGAAGATCTCCCGGTTGCCGTTGTCGTAGATCCGCAGCGGCTGGAGCGAGTTCGCGCTGCCGTCCCCGTTGAACAGGGTCATGGCGAGGCTGCCGGTCTGGCGGTGGATCTCCAGGCCGTACTCGGCGTCCTTCCACGAGCCGACCCGGAACATCGTGTCGGTGCTGCCGGGCCGCTGGACCAGCAGGGTGCCGCCGTCGGTGACCTTCAGGGTGCCGTCCTTGATCTCCACCTCGCCGCCGGTGATCGTGTTGAGGGCGGGGCGGGTGTTGACGGCGGTGGACAGCTGCTGGATGCGGCGTTCCATCTGGGTGAGCCGGTCGATGATGTCTTCGGGGAGCTGGGGCATCAGGCGTCCTCCAGGTAGAGCTCGGCGGTGTCGGGGCGGCCGCGCTGGGCCGGGCTGACCTTGACGCCGATGATCCGGAAGCGGGCGTCCATGCCCTCGGTCCACCACTCGTCGGTGATCCGGAGGCGGACGGTGCGGCCCAGCAGCGCGGACGGCACCAGGTCGTCGAGGCGGACGCTGATCTCGGGGATCACCACGGCGCCGGTGCCCTCGGCGAGTTCGGCGTTGGCCAGGGACCGCAGGATCGTCGTGCTGGCGATGTCGTTGTGGTCCGAGGCGAGGTCGATGCGCGGGTAGCCGACCGCGATGAGGGCTTCGCCGTCGGGGATGTCGGCGTCGGCGAACAGCGGACGGGACTCGACGGCCTGGTTGGTGTTGTCCGTGGCGCCGCGGGCCCGTGCGGTGGTCCCGCCGCGGGTGGCGTCGCGCGGGAAGGTGTACGACAGGATCGTGCCGGGCCGGTCCATCACCAGGTCGGTGCTGCCGGTGGTGATCTTCGGGCTGCCCAGCCGCAGCCGGCGGACCCGGGCGCTGGTGACCGGGTCGCGGTAGACGGCGATGTAGTGCTCGAAGCCGTTCTCCAGGGCGGCCAGGGCGTCGATCGCCTCCAGGTAGACGGTCTCGTCGCCGTCGCGGTACGACACCGCGCGCGTCACCCCGGAGAGCTCCTGACCGAAGGTGACGCCGATGTCGCCGCCGGTCGGCGCAGGAGGCGTGCCGTCGTCGACGAGTTCGCCGGTCTGGAGGTGGCGCCACAGCCGCCGCACCACCTCCAGCTGGTCGTTGCTCCCGGAGAACGTGAGGTCCTGGCGGATACGCCGGCGGCCGGCGTACGACTCGAAGGTGGCCGCCTGGATGCCGAGGGTGAGCACGCCCCGGTCGTCGCTCTGCAGGGTGGACGTCCAGATGATGCCGCCCCACCACAGGTCGTCGCCGCGCTGGAGGTAGACCGCGGTGCGGCCCTCCTCGATGCGGCGGACGCGGGCGGCGACCTGTGCGTTGGGGACGGGGACGGTGCCGGAGAGGGATCCGGCCTTGCCGATGTAGTCGTCCACGGTGACGTCCCGCAGGGGCAGGATGTCGATGGTGCCGTCGGTGCGCAGATCGCAGAAGATCGCGCGGTAGGGCGTGTTGACACTCATGAGGCCGCCTCGTAGGTGGCGGTGCCGAGGATGGAGTTCGTGCTCGCCCAGGTCCATGGCGAGGTGGCGTCCACGACACCGGTGTTGGCGAGCGCGACCCCGCTGGAACGGCCGGTGGAGATCACCAGTTCGAAGGTGGTGGTCGTGGGGATCTGCACGCGCGAGACGCTCCGGCTGGTGTTGTCCACGCCGAGTTCGGCGAACCCGACGACCGACTGCGCGGCCGAGGCCGGCACCGGCAGGGAGAAGCGCCAGTTGTCGGTGGTGGCGGAGCCGGTGCCGAAGGTGGTGGTGCTGCCGAAGACGATCGAGAAGTTGCAGTGCACGGTCCTGCCGGACTTCAGGTACCGGCAGTTCACGGTGGCGTTGCCGTAGGACGGCGTCGCGAGGCCGGTGCTCGTCGTCCACGCCGGCGTCCAGCTCTGCCAGGTGGGCAGGACCGGGTAGTCGGTCCAGGCGGTGCCGCTCCAGCGCTGGAGCTGACCGCCGAGGTCCCGGTACTGGCCGGGATAGGCGCCGACGGAGGTGTCCGTGGTCACCGGGAGGATGCCGCCGACGCCGACCGTGGCGGTGCGGCGGCCGACCAGCGCCGAGGCCCAGGCGATCCCGCCGGTGCCCGCGCTCGCGTTGGCCGGCACGGTGACCTCGTACAGCGGGAGGGACAGGCCGGGCGCCGGCGGTACCGTCGGCGCCGCGGCCGGGGTGCCCGGGACGATCTCGACGACGGCCTCGGTGCGGCCCGAGCCGTCGTAGGCGTCGTCGTAGATCCGCAGGACGAGCAGGTCGATGCGGTTGTACTGGGCGTTGCCGTCCGGGAACGTCACGGGCAGGTACTCGGCGAGGGCGACCGGGTAGGCGCCCCTGGCGTCGGTGCCCTGGAGCACGGCACGGCCGGGGCTGACCGTGGCGGACATGCTGTTCGCGGTGCCGGTGAGCGTGAAGCCGGAGATGCGGGAGGCGCCGTCGGAGGAGCCCGGCAGGACACCGGAGCGGGTGGCGACGGGCGAGGTGGGGGTCAGGGCGCCGAGCGAGACGAGGCGGGTGTCCTCACGGGACTGGCCGTCGGGGGAGAGCCAGCCGGAGCGCACGGGCATGGTCGACTCCTTTCGGGAGAACGGGCGGGAGCGGGACGGTGGTTCAGGCGATCGGGTCGACGCGCAGGAAGATCGTGTCGAACGCGCAGGTGAAGCTCGCGTTGCTCGACCGGTGCATCGCGGTGACGGTGTAGGTCGAGCCGGCGGTGAGGGAGTTCAGGCGCAGCTGGGTCGACGTCGACTTGGACACGGCGCCCGAACCGGACGCGGCCCGCTCGTCGTCCGCCGCCCAGATCACCGTGGAGCCCAGGGTGACCTGCGGGGACATGTGCGCCTGCGCGGTCTCGCCGCCGGAGGACATCCGGGCGCCCAGGCCGATGATCACGGAGCCGGACGGCGGAGCGGTGAAGTTGAGCGTGAGCGCCGTGACGGCGGTGGAGGCCAGCGCGGCCGTGTACGTCGTCGAGGCGGTGGTTCCGGCGTCCAGCGACTGTACGAAGGCGGGCCCCGGAACGGCCGGCTGCCAGGCGCTGCCGTTCCAGCGCTGGAGCTGGCCGAGCGAGGAGTCGCGGTACTGGCCGGCATAGCCGCCGGTGGTCAGCACCCCGGCCGGGACGACCCCGCCGACGCCCCTGGGGTAGGGCACCCAGGCCGTGGAGCTCCAGCGCTGGAGCGTGTCGTTGATGTCCCGGTAGTGGCCGGGGTAGCCGCCGGGAGCGGTGTCGTCGGAGCGGGTCGGCAGGATGCCGCCGAGCGGGACGGTGGTGGGGCGCAGATCGACGCGTGCGTTGTCCCAGTCGATGCCGCCGCTGCCGGCGCCGGCGTTCTTGGCCACGGCGACGCTGAACAGGACCAGGGAGGCGTCCGGCGCGGCGGGGGCGACCGGGGTGGCGGCCGGGGTGCCCTTGACGATCTCGACGGCGGCCTCGGTGCGGTCGGAGCCGTCGTAGTCGTCGTCGTAGATCCGCAGGACGACGAGGTCGATCCGGCCGAACTGGGCGTCGCCGGCGTCGAAGGTGAGCGGGACCGGTTCGGTGACGGCGACCGGGTAGGCGCCGCGGGCGACGGACGTCTGGACGACGGCCCGGCCCACCCCGACGGTGGCGGTCATGCCGCCGGTGGTGCCGTTCAGCCAGAGACCGGTGACCCGGTACAGGCCGTTCTCGGAGCCGGGCAGGACCCCGGAGCGCCCCTTGATGTCGGTGACCGGGGTGACCGCCCCGATCTGGGTGACCCGGGTGTCCTCCCGGGTCTGGCCGTCGGCCGACAGCCAGGCGGAACGTACGGTCATGGGGTGTCCTTTCGTCAGGAGGCCGACTCGTAGGTGCCGTGGAGGGAGAGGATGTCGTTGACGGCCCAGGCGAACGGGGCCGACCTGTCCCAGGGGCTGGTGCCGGTCTTGAGGGTGTCGCGCAGCGAGCGGACGACTCCGCCGTTGGCCACCGCGAGGAGCCCGCTGCCCTGGTACATCAGGACGGCGGAGTCGTCGAAGGCCTCCGCGTTCACCACGCGTCCGTCCAGCTTCCAGGCGGTGGAGACCGGTGCGGCCGGCAGCGAGAAGGTCCAGTCGCCGTCGGCGGACTGGGCGGACAGGTTGGTCGTCGAACCGATCTTGAGGTAGATCCGGAAGGTGACGACGGTGCCCGTCTTCACGTACGCCCCGGCCAGCGTGCCGTTGCCGATGGTGGGCGCCGTGCCGGTCTCGCAGCGCCAGACGGGCGTGTAGTTCGTCCAGGTCGGGACTGGCTGGTAGGTCACCCAGGTGGTGCCGTTCCAGCGCTGCAGTCCGCCGGGGGTGTCGCGGTACTGGCCGGTGTAACTGGCCGTGGTGACGGCGCCGGAGGGGGCGATGCCGCCCAGGGCGCTGGGGTAGGACACCCAGGCGGAGCCGTCCCAGCGCTGGAGGGCGCCGCCGGAGTCACGGTACTGGCCCGGGTAGGCGCCGTTGCCGGTGTCGCCGTAGACGGGCAGGATGCCGCCGACCGCGACGGTGGGTGTGCGCAGGTCGGTCACGTCGGTGCTCCAGTTGATCCCGCCCTTGCCGGCGCTGATGCCGGCCCGGACGGCCACCTGGTAGACCGGCAGTGCGATCTCCGGGAGCGCGGGCACGACGGGGGTGGCCGCCGGTGTGCCCCGGACGATCTCCACGGCGGCCTTGGTGAAGCCCGAGTCGTCGTACAGGTCGTCGTAGACGCGCAGCACGACGACGTCGATCCGGCCGTAGGAGGCGTCGCCGTCGGCGAAGGTGAGGGTGATCGGCTCGGCCAGCGTGACCGGGTAGGCGCCCTGGCTGCTGTCGGCCTGGACGACCGCCCGGCCCTCGTGGACGGTGGCGGTCATGGTGCCCGCGCCGCCCTCCATCCAGAAGCCCGAGAGGCGGTACTGGCCGTCGTAGGAGCCGGGCAGGATGCCGGAGCGGACGTCCAGCGGGTTGGCCGGGGTGGTCGCGCCGAGCTGGGTCAGGCGGGTGTCCTCGCGGGTCTGGCCAATCTCGGCCACCCATGAGCTGCGCAGGTTCATCTGCTGGTCTCCTGTGGTCTTCGGAGGCGGACTCCGGGGTGCGTGGGTGAGGTGAGGGGCGGTCGGCGCCCGTCAGGACCCGAGCCGTTCGGCGGTGAAGCCGGTGAAGCCGGTGAAGCCGGTGCAGTGGCCGGAGCCGCCGAGGGTGTCGACGGTCACGCCCGGGATCCGCGGCCCGTGGAGCGCGGGGCTGTCGCCGGCGGCGCATCCGATCAGGGCGTCGCCGACGGGCGAGGTCGCGCCGGGGCCCGCGCCGATCAGCGGCATGGCGTCACCACTCCGCTTCTCGCCAGCGCACCGTCATCCGGGCGCCGGAGCCGTAGGTGTCGGGCCGGAAGGCCAGCTGCGCGCGGCCGGGGGCGAACGCGAAGAGCTCCTCGGGGCTGCTGTCCGCGGCCGCGGTGTGCCGGCGGGAGGCGGTGCTGTTGAGGGTGACCGTGCCGGCGGCGGTGTCGACGACGAGCTCGTCGCCCGTGGCCAGCGCGATCTCGTAGCGCAGCCGCTGCGCCGAAGTGCGGTCGGTCACCGTCGGGTTGGTGCACGGACCGGTGAAGGTGATCACCGGATGGGTGGGTGCGGAGCCGCCGTTGTCGGCGTTGACGTCCCCGGTGGAGGCGGCCTGCCCCCAGTACAGCGGCCAGGTCAGCGGCCAGGTCAGACCGCTCTCCGGCTGCGGGGCGCCGGTGACGGCGGTCTGCTCGGTGACCGCGTAGCGGCGCGGGTCGGTGGCGTACCACTGCACGGACGCCCGGGAGACGCCCTGCGTGGTGTACGTCCGGTCGGCGGCCAGCACCCGCTGGCTGACCCGGGCCCGGACGGCCAGCGTCTCGCCGTGCAGCCGCACCGCCAGCCATCGCTCCGCGTCGCCGAGCAGCAGCGCCTGGCGCAGGACACGGGTGGCGGTGAGCGAGGAGGCGGCGTCGTCCTGCGCCGGGACGGTCCACACCGTGCCGCCGACCTTGCGCGGCTTGGCGTAGCGGGCGCCCGGCCAGGCACCGTGCGCGGTGGGGTGGTCGGCGTCGGAGGAGTCGTACTCCGGCAGGTCCTCCCAGCCGCTGAGGCCGCCGCGGTCGATCTCGTAGGAGGTGCCGGGGCCCATCAGCAGTCCGGCCCACTGCATCTGCCCGTCTCGGGTGATGAGTGAGCCGGGGGCCACATCGTCTGTGTATGCGGTTGTCGTGATCTCGGCCATCGGGCCGTCACCTCACTCCTTGTGCGCGGGCTCGTGGGCGAACTGGTGTGCGGGCCGGGTGCGGGTGCGTGCCCGGTTGCGACTGGGCTCCCGGGTGCGGGTCCGCGTGCGGGTTCAGGCGCACGCGTGGGCCGCGGCCAGGAAGAGCAGGTCTTCCGCGGTGCCCCGGGCGCCCGTGCGCGCGCTCTCGTGGAACTCCTCGACCCGGTGGGGCGGCCGGGACGCCGATGCCCGCTGTCGCCGGGCGAGCACGCGCTGCCGCTCCAGGGCGGTCAGCGGCAGTACCCGGCCCGCGTTCCGGGAGGCGCCGGGGACGGCGATGCCGCCCTCCGCGAGCATCGGGATCTTGTCCAGGTGGACGCCGAACTTCTTGCCGAGGATCGAGAAGCTCAGGGAGTTGAGCCCGTCGACGACCCAGTTGGCGAAGGCGATGAGTCCCTGGATCGGCCCCTTGACCACGCCGGCGACGGTCTGGGCGCCGGTCGTCACGAACCTGCCCATCGCGTCGAGGGTGCGGGAGGTGGCCTCCTTGATCCGGGTGAACATCCGGGGGATGTCCTTACTGATCCACTCCAGCGCCGGCTTCACCGCGTCCTTGAACCCCCGCCAGACCGACGACACCTTGCCGCTGAGCGCCCGGGTGTCCCCGGTGGTCAGCGCCCTGAGGACGGCGAAGCCGGTGCCGACGAGCGTGCCGATGGCGGTGAGCGCGGTGGTGATGACGGCCAGGTATCCGGTGACGTACGTGTTCACCGCGCTCGCGATGGCCTTGAGCAGCGGGGCCATGACGGTCAGGTAGCCCTCGACGTACTTCAGGACGAGGGTGGCGAGCTGTTCCATCAGCCGTTGCCCGGTCTCGGAGTTCAGCGCGAGATCGATCAGCCAGCCGGCGACCGGGAGGAGCAGCCCGGTGACGAACCCGATGGGGTTGGCGCGGGTGAGGGCGTTGACGATCAGCATCACGCCGGAGCCGATGGTCATGGCGGTGCCGAAGGCGCCGAGCACGTCGCCGAGCGGGCCGGCGATGCTGAGCAGCCCCGCGACGACGGCCACGACACCTCCGAGTCCCGACAGGAGTCTGCCGAGGGACCGGGAGGAGCTCTTGGCCTTGCCGCCCGCGGACTTCACTCCGGCGGCGGCGGTGGTCGCGGTCCGGCCGGCCCTGGCGACGGAGCGGGCGGCGGCGTCGGCGTTCGCCTTCGTCTGCCGTACCGCGGCGCTGCTCTGCTCGGTGGCGGAACGGATCCGGTCGGTCGCGGTGCCGGCGCTCGTGATGCCGCCGGTGAGGGAACGCAGACCGCCGCCACTCTGCTCGAGCCGGGTGCGGAGGGTACGCAGGGCCGGCCGCACCCCCACGAGCGGGTCGGCCGTCCATCCGGCCGCGGTCCTCCTGGCGGTGCTCATCCGCGCGCCTTCGCCAGGAACATCAGGGCGTCGGCGGTCCGCTGCGGGCTGCTGCTCTCGGCGGCGTAGTAGTGCTCGATGTGCAGCGCGCCGCCCGCACCGCTCGTCCCGGCGTACGGCGAGCCCTGGGCGGCGGCCCGTCGCAGCAGCCGGTCCAGCTTGCTCAGCGGCAGGACGGCCTCCGCCTCACCGGCCTCGGCGAGGATCGCGGGGACACCGCCGGAGCGGGGCATGACGACACCGCCGGTGGCCAGCATGGGGATCCTCGGCAGGCTGACGCCGAAGGTCTTGCCGCCGACGCCCGGGACCCAGCCCGGGATCGACACCTTGATGCCGTTGAGGGCGCCGATCGCGCGGTTGATGATGCCGATGACCGCGTTGATCGGGCCCTTCACCGCGCTCTTGATGCCGTCGAAGGCGCGGCCCGCGATGCCCTTGAGGCCGCCCCAGATGCTGGACAGCTTGTCCTTGACGGCCTTGAAGGCGTTCGGGATCGCGGACTTGACCCAGTTGACGACCGGCGAGATGACGGCCTTGATGCCTTTCCAGACGCCGGAGACGACCGTCTTGATCGCGTTCAGCGCGGTGGTGATGACCTTCTTCCAGATGGCGACGTAGGTCTTGATGACCGTGGCGACGGCCTTCACGACGGCCGAGATCGCCGTCTTGATGCCGGTCCAGACCGACTTGATGAGCTTGGCCGCGTTCTTCATGATCGGCCCGATGGCCTTCATGACGGTGCTGATCACGGACTTGATGACGTCGAAGGCGGTTTTGAGGACCTTCTGCATGGTCTTCGACCGGGTCGCCATCTCGACGACCTTCTCGATCAACGGCGCCAGGAGCTGCATGAGCATGCCGAAGAAGTTGCCCTTCATCGACTTGTTCATCTTGTCCTGGCCCTTGGCCGCCTTGCCCGCCCCGGACTCGTACTTGCCGAGGTTCGTGCCGGCGGTGGAACCGGTCTTGCCGGCCTTGGAGACGGCCTTCTCGGCCTGGTCGGAGGCCGTCTTGAGGTCCTTCAGTTCCTTCTCGGCGCCCTGGGCGGCGGATTTCAGCGTGTTGAGCCGGCCCGCGCCCTTCTGACCGGCGCCGCCCAGGTTCTGGGCGGCGGTCGCCGCCCCGGAAGCCTTCGTTCTGAAGTCCTGCAAGGCTCCCGAGGTTCGGCTCAGGGATCGTACGAGAGACATTCAACCCTCCGGATGTGTCGTCTGTGGCCTGCGGGGACGGGACGCGGAGTCACCGGGCGCATGGCGGTGGATCGGGGCTCATGAGCCGCCGTCGAGCCGGGTCCGCAGCCGGTCGGCCTGGTCGACGACGCCACGGAGCGCCTCCTCGGCGGTCCGGGCGTCCCGGGTGGCGTTGCGCAGTGCCTCGGTGGACGGCGGCGGTCCCGCGGGGCCCTGCCTGCCCTGGCGCCCCTCCTCGCCGCGCGGACCCCGTCGACCCGGACGGCCGCGTTCGCCGCGCGCTCCCCGCCGACCCTCACGGCCCTCGCGGCCCCGGGGACCCTCGGGGCCCTGGGCTCCGCGTTCGCCGCGTGGGCCGCGCGCCCCCTGCGCGCCGCCGCCGCCACCGCCGCCACCGGTCTGCCGGGTGAGAACGCCCCAGTCGTTGTAGTCCAGGTTGAGCCGCTTCTTGATGAGCTCCTCAAGGCTGAAGATCGACGGCAGGCTGGCGTTGAACGGGACGAACTCCGACTTGAGCAGGGTGAGTTCCGACTTGATGCCGTTGAACTCCGTCGGAACCCACTCGGTCAGGCCCTTCAGGTCGTTGAACCACTTGGGCTTCTGGGCCTCTTGCTCGGCGTCGTGTTTCTTGATCGCCCCCTCGATCTCCTTGGTGACGTCGGGGTCGTGTTTCTTGATGGCCCCCTCGATCTCCTTGGTGATGTCGGAACGGGCTTTGTCCATTTCTGCTTGGCTCACGTACTCGGTCATCTGGGTCCTCTCGTGCGGCACGGGGTCCGGACATGGCGATGCCCCCTCCCGCGGGGCGGGAGAGGGCATCGGTGAGGTCGTGCGCGGGTGGCGTCAGGAAAGGGCGCCGGCCACGGCGGCTGCCAGGAGCAGCAGACCGACCAGCGACTGGATCACGAGACCGGCACGTGACCCGAACGAGGAGAGGTAGTACCTGCTCTCGGCGGCCGAGGGGTTCCGCGTGTCGAACACGACGGGGAACTCCTCGCCCTCCCACGGCGCCGGTTTGGGGGCGGTGACGAGGGCCCAGGCCTCTTCGCCCTCGGCGGTGCGGAAGGAGCAGTTCAGCCGGTCCACGTCGGAGCCGCCGCGGCGTATCCGCTCCCGGCAGACGGCGAGGGTCTCCACACCGTGTTTTCTGAGCCGCCGGTTCCGCAGTTGCTGGGGAATGAACAGAAGCGACGTGATCGCGAAAGGCACGGCGATGATCAGGAAGGGAACGCCGTAGTTCGTGGTGCCCGCGAGCGTGGTGTACAAGTCCGTTCATCCCCCTGGCGGCCGCGATGCGCGAGGTGCCGAAGCATACAAGCGGGCGTACGGGCAGGGGGGACGCTTTCGCTTCGCGGCTGTGGACCGGCCTAGGGCTTCCTGGGACTTCCTGGAGCTTCCTGGCTTCCTAGGGCTGCCGACGGCCCCGGCGTGCCCGCCGCGCCTCCGTCAGGGCGTCCGACCAGCCGGCGGCGTAGGCGCGGGACTCCCGGGCGAGCAGCTCTTCGTACACCCGGTCGAGCAGGGCCTCGCGGTCGGGGGGCGTGGTGTGCGGGAGGTGGGCGAGGCGGGTGTAGGTGTCGATCGGCTGCTTCGGGGAGTTGCTGGTGCCAGTCACCATGTCGGCCTGCTTTCCGGTCTGTCCGCTGGGCTGTGGTACAGGTGGCGCCTCTGGGGCCTTCGAAACGCGTGTTCGAACTAGTGTACGAGTAATCCTGTGGTGTCGTTCTGTGTTTGGCGAGGAGCACCCGCCGTCCAGCGGTCGGGACCTGCGGTGATGCCGGGTGCGGCCGAAGTGCCGCCCAGGTTCGTGGAGTAGGATCCGGCCGTTCTCCCGTCGGATTCGAAAAGGTGAACAGCGGCGCTTCGCAAGGGAACTGAGTGGCCGCCAGACGACGGTGGACGGCGACGGGCAGCCGTCCTCGCGCGGGGGCGCGATGGGGCCAGGGGACGAGAGCAAGGCCTACGGGGTGGACGGGGACGCGAGCGACGTGCGGCGCGAGCATGCGATCGATTGGCTCGAACAGGCCTCGGATCTGCCGCACCTCATCGCCCGTGTCTCGGAGCTGGTGCTCCTGCTCGGCCATGAACCGGCCGACCTGGTGGTCCTCCCCCGCGGCGAACTCGACCGGCGGGAACTGGCCGCGTACAGCGCGGGCTGGGCCGACGTGGTCGACGAACAGCTGCCCGCGATCCGCCGCGCCTACGAGGAGCGGATCACCGCCGCCTACCTCCAGGGCCAGGAGGACGCCCGCACGGGCCACCGTCCCCGCCGGGCCCGACGGGACGAGCGGGAGCGCGAACACGAGCGCGGCGGCGAGGTCATTCCGCTGCCCTACGTGGAACTGCTGCGCCCTCCGTCCGCCTGGACGCGCGTGGAGGAACGAGGCGAACACGAACGTTCGATGGCGGACGGCACCCCGGTGCCGGCACCTTCCCAGGCGGGGCAGGCGGGGCAGGCGGGGCAGGCGGGGCAGGCGGGGCAGGCGGGGCAGGCGGGGGAGACGGACGGGAGCAAGGACGATCCGTACGGCGACCCGGGCACGGCCAACGTTGTCGGGACGGAGAGCCCGACCGGGACGGAGAGCCCGACGGGGACGACGAGCGCGAGCGACCCGGGCGGCGGCTCGCCCGCCGGGGACCGGGACGTCAGGGACGAGGTCGGCGGTGCGGGCGGCGCCGAGGCCGGCTCCGGTGCCGAGGGGGACATCCTGCTCTCCGCCCGTGAGGTGCGGGGAAAGGGCGTCACATCCTCCGACCGGCGGCCGGTGGTCCGGCGCAACGGCCGCCCGAGCGTGCCCCCGCTGACCCTGCCCGGCGAGATCGGAGCCGCCGGACGGGAGCGGGCGCGCAGGCCGGACGGCGCCGGGCCCGCGGAACGACCACCACGGGAGCGGACTGAGCGGACTGAGCAGACCGAGCAGACCGAGCGGGCTGGGCGGCCCGAGCGGAGTGAGCAGGTCGAGCGGACTGGGCGGACTGGGCGGACTGGGCGGTCCCAGCGGAGTGAGCGAGCTGACGACGTCGAGCGGCCGGAACCGGTCGAGCCGGTCGACGAGCCGGTCGACGAGCCGGTCGAGCCGCAGGGCGTGCGCGACGCCCCCCGGCCCCGGCTGCTTTCGGACAAAGCCCGGGCCCTCGCGGACGAACTGGAGGGCCGGGCCGGTGGCCGCCGCCGGGACGAGCAGAACGGCCCGTCGGGCTCCCGCTGAACGGAGCCGACGGGCACACCGTGACCGGCCGTCCGGCGGGCGACCGGCCGGCCGGCCGGCGGACAGCCGGGCGACCGGGGGCTCCGGGCGATACCTGGCCTCCGAGCCACCGGGCGACCTGGCCTTCGGGTAACCCGGCGACCGGGAAACCGGGGCCTCCGGGCGACCGGGCGACCGGGCAACGCTGCGACCGGGTTCTGAGCTTCTGAGCGACCCTGCGGCTCGGCGACCCCGCGGCCGGGCGACCAGGCCTTCGGGTAACCCGGCGACCGGGAAACCGGGGCCTCCGGGTAACCGGGCGACCGGGCAACGCTGCGACCGGGTTCTGAGCTTCTAAGCGACCCTGCGGCTCGGCGACCCCGCGGCCGGCGACCAGGCCATTGGGCGACCCGGCGACCGGCCTCCGGGTAACCCGGCGACCAGACATCCCGGCGATCGGGCATCCCGGTGAACCCGGCGACCCCGCGACCGGGCCACCCGGCGACCGGGCCGCCGGGCCGCCGGGCCTCCGGGCGGTCAGCCGAAGAAGCGGGCCAGTTGGAACGCCGACGGTGCCTCTTCCGGCGCGGGCGCCCGCGACCCGTCCGCCGTGGGGACGGGCCCCGGGGCCGGCCACCCGGCGTCCCCGGAGCGCGCGCCGGATTCCGCGTACCCCTCGCGGTCTTCCCGCTCCTCCTGCTCCTCGTACGCGTCGCCCGGGCCGTAGGTGCCGTTCCCGGCCGGTTCCGTCGGACGAGGCACCGGGGCCGGGGCGTCCGGCTGTTCCCCCTCCTCCGAGTTGACGCAGGCGAACATCCAGTTGGCGGCCGCCAGATGGTCCACGGCGGCGGCCAGCAGATGGTCGGTCACCGACCACTCGGCGGCCTCGCCGTGCAGTTCGCGGTTCAGCGCGCTGTCGCGCGGCAACTGCTTGATGAGCACCGCGAGCCGCCGCGCGGAGAGGCGCTCACGGTGCCAGTCGAGCAGATCGATCCCGTAATAGCGGAGCAGGTCCGCCTCGAGGGCCTCGGCGTGTTCGTCGACGAACCCGACGAGGCTCAGCCTTCCCCCAGGCCGAGCCCGGTCTCCTTGCCGTAGGCCTCCAGGATCGCCGCGATGTCCTGCATGGTGACCTCGTGCCGCTCGAAGCGGGCGAACTGCTGCTCGCCCATGAGCAGTCCGAGCAGCCCGTCCACGTCGTTGTCGTCGAGCTCGCGCAGCGCCTTCGCGGTGGCGCGGGTCAGCTCCGTGGGCAGGGTGAAGCTCTCGTCGTCCAGCTCGAACGACCAGGTACGACCGAGCGCTTCGAGGCGCTGGGCGCGGGCGGCGTTGACGTCGAAACGTGCCATGGCGATGGGTGCTCCTTGGGTTCTCGGGTCCTTGGGTCCTGTGCCCTGGGTCTTGGGCCCTGGGTCTTGCGCCCCGGGGCTTTGCGCCCTGGGTCCTGGGCCTCGGGTCCGGGCCTGCGGAAAGGCGGTGGGTCCGGGGCGGGGCTGGTCGGCCGGGGCCGGTCGACCAGCCCCGCCCCCGGTGGGTCAGGACGCGGCGTACGCGGCGTCCTTCATCACGAAGCTGGCCAGTGCCGAACCGTCGGCGGCGGCCATCGCCGTGTAGGTGATGCCGAGCTGTGCCGCCGACTTGCGGGCCAGCTTGATGTCGTCCGCCGCCGTGACCTGGCCGCGCGGAACACCGAAGCGGTAGGTCACCGTGGCGCCGTCGGAGGCGCGGACGTCCGTGAACTCCAGGCCGAGGGCGCGCACGTCGGAGTACGGGCGGTCGGCGATCTCGTACTTGTACACGCCGGTCGAGCCGGTGACCGCCTCGACCGCGCCGCCGCCCATGAAGAACGGCAGCGTGTCCTCGTTGAACTGCATCAGCGAGAACTTCAGGGTCAGGTCGCGGTCCGAGTACACGAAGTGCACCGGGCTCACGGCCTGCCACACGTCGACCGGCTCCAGCTTGTCCTTCTTGCTGAAGGTGACGCCGTCACCGGAGGTGAAGCCGAGGTTCTTCCAACCGGTGGCCCAGTCGGTGGACGGGTCGGTGGAGAAGGTCGTCGGCACCTTGGTGTCGGCGGCGGCGACGTAGAGCCGGCCGACGCCTGCGATGCGGATCTCGGAGGAGTTGGTTCCTGCCATGGGTGGGTCTCCTTATAGAGGGGTGATGCGGGGCGCCGTTCCCGGCCGTTCCGGGTACGGCGAAGGCCCCGCCGACTCGCGGATGCGAGGGCGGGGCCTTCGGTCTGTGCGGCGCGGCGTCCGGGCGTATCGCCCGTGCCGGCCTGTCAGTGGACGTCCAGGTACACCTTGAGCACGGTCACGTAGCGATGGGCCGCGCGGTAGAGGTAGTCGGGCAGCCAGCGCGGGCCGTCCTGCTCCTCCACCTCGGTGAGGAGGTTCGTGCCGTACCGGTTGCCGGCCGCGGCCAGCAGCGCGCGGCGGGCGGAGTTGGCCAGGACGTGCGCGGCCTGCTTGGTCGGGCCGTACACCTCCAGCTCGATCAGCGGCTGGTCGACGTGCAGCTCGCCGATCCACGCGCCGCCGCGCCGGTTGACGAGGACGGCGGCGGTCGTGCCGTCGAAGTTCGCGGGTGGTTCGACGGCGACGAGCGCCGTGGAGAGCGCCGAGTCGGCCTCCAGGATGTCGACGACCAGGGCCTCGACGTCCGGGAAGGCGCTCGGTGGGGTGGGTGTGGTCATGCCGGGTCACCTCGCCGTGAAGAAGGGGAAGTCGCCGGGCGGGCGCCGCGCGGGGGCGGGGGAGGGGAGGCGCGCGGCGCCTCGGCCCGGCGTACGGCGGCGGGTGCGGCCCGCTCGGGGCTCGCGGGCACAGCTCCGCCGCTGCACCAACTGTGACAGACGAGCGTGCGCGCACGCAACTAAAACGGCGAATGAACGGCGAGAAGAACGGCGATATGCATGTGAGGGGAGGTGCGGGAGGGGCGGGAGTGCAGGTCAGGAGGGGGTGCCATCGATCCGGGCTCTCGGCTCCGGGGAGGGGCGAGTCGTCGACCCGGGCCCCTCGGCCCCACGGAGGGGGTGATTCGTCGGCCGGAGCTCCCGTCGGCCCACGGGTGCTCTGCGACCGGAACCGCCACGTCGGGCGTGACCGGCGGTTTCGGCTCGGTCAGTCGGCGGTGGGCGCGGCCGCGGCCGTCTCCACCAGGATCCGCCGGTCCGCGTGCGCCTGCGTCACCTCGGCCTCGGCCTCGCTCGGCAGGAACTGCTCCACCACCCTGACGAACATCTCCCGCCGGTCGGCGGGCACGCCCAGCAGGTCGGCGACCTCCTCCAGTGTGGGGCGGCGGCCGAAATCCGGGCCGGGCGCGGGCGAGGCCAGGTAGTCGTGCGGGTCGGCCAGTTCCTCCGCGGTCAGCCGGCCGGAGCGGATGAGCATGTCGCGGACCGGCACCCCGAGCACGCGGGCGAGCCTGCGGGTGGTCTCGAGGTCCGGCATGCTCTGCCGCTGGAGCAGGCGGGTGACCGCGGCGCGGTGCACTCCGGCCTCGTCCGCGATTCTCGACTTGCCGCCGCCGCGTGGACTGTCGATGTCGTAGCCGCGTTCGCGCATGAGGTCTTCGACCCACGCGGCGAATGCGTCCAAGCCCTGGTTGGTCATGTCTTTCTCTCTTCCTTCGGGGGTGGGCAAGAGTTTAGCTTGCTTGCGCGCGCGGAATTACGTGCTCTCGAGCAAGCACTGAGGAAAGTTCGTGCGGTTCGTGGAGATTCGGGGGAGCCGTGAAGCCTTACCTCGCCGGAATGTCGTTGCGGGCGCGCACGCAATCTGTAAGTCTGGAGGACGTTCACCCAGTACGGCTCGTTCACGAACCCAGGGGGGTCCCATGTCCATGTCCGAAACGAGTTCCTGCCCGTCAGCCCCCGGTTGGCAGTCCGCGGCCGCCTGTTCCGGGCTCTCCCCGCGGGTCGTCTTCTCCAAGAAGGCCAAGGTCGCCGCCCCCGCGCTCCGGGCCTGCGCCGGCTGCCGGGTGCGGCGGGCCTGCGAGGAGGCGGTGGCACCGGCCGACAACTGGTTCGACGGCGTCTGCGGCGGCCGCCTCTGGCGCTCGGGCCGCCCGGTCCCCGTGCCCGCGCGACTCCTCCCGCCGGCCCCGTCCGCCGGTCTCGCCCACCTCTCGGCCCAGGGAGGCACCCGTGGCTGACGGCTGCCAGGACCGCCCCACCGCCCAGGCCGCCCTCTGGATCGGCACCCTGCTCCAGCAGTTCCCCGAGCTGTCCACGGAACTGGTCCCCGGCCGCACCACCCCCGCCCACCGCCCCGCCGCGGCGCGGCCTCCCGCCGATCTCGGCGCCCGCCTGCGCGAGGAGCGCGAGGAGCAGCTGCTGCTCCGGCAGCGGCACGGGCTCGTGGCGCCCGGCCACGGGGCGGCCCCGCTCCGCCTGCATGTCTCCGACGCCATCCGTGACATCACCGACGGCGTGCTCGAACTGGAGGAGGCGGTACGCGACCGGCTGGGTCTGCCCCGTCCGCGCCGCGCCTCCGTGCCCGAGCGGCTGCGCCGGATCGCGTCCCTCCTCGACCGCGTGGCCGCCGACACCGTCCTGGCCGCGCACGTGCGCGACGAGACCCGGCGGATGGCCCGCCGCTGCGCCCGCGCGCTGGGCGACACCGAGACCGTCGTCCGGGTCGCCGGCCGCTGCCCCTGGTGCGACTCCGTCTCCCTGCGCGCGTTCCCCGACCGCGCGGCCGTCCTCTGCGTCAATCCGGCCTGCCGCTGCCCGGAACCGGACTGCGGCTGTCACGACGACCCGGCCTACCGGCACACCTGGGACGAGGGGGAGTGGACGCGCGCGTGAGCACCCCGGACCGACGCACCACCGAAGGACGCACCACCGACGGACGGACCACCGACGGACGGACCACCGAGGGACGGACCACCGACGGACGGACCACGGACGGACGCGCCACCGAGGGACGCGCCGACCGACGCACCGCCGGGCGGCCGACCCTGATTCCCGGCCCTCTCGCGGCCCAGGAGGTCGGTGTGGCCCCCGCCACCATCCGCAAGTGGGTCCAGCTGGGGCATCTCGAGCCGGCCGGCAAGGCGGGGAGGGCCCAGCTCTTCCGGCTGGAGGACGTGTTCGCCGCCGAACGCGCCACCCGCCGGGCCCGGTGACTCCCGGCCGCTCGACCGCACCTGGCTCACCGCACCTGGCTCACCGCACCGGCTCGCGGCGCCTGGCTCACCGCACCGGCGCACGGCGCCGGCTCACCGCACCGGCTCTACGGGATGCCCAACTCGAAGATCACGTAGTGCGCGTACCACCCCGACGCGAGGGCCGCCGTCCCGAAGAACACCGCCAGGCTCGGCCACTTCAGCCGGCTCAGCGCCGCCGCCGGGGCCAGCACCAGCGGGAAGACCGGCAGCAGGTAGCGCCCCGTGTTGCCGAACATCTGCTGGGTGCCCAGCACGGTGATCACGCTCGCCAGGGTGTACGCGACCAGCACCAGCGGCGGCTTCTTGCGGAGCATCAGCGCGATCAGGAAGGGCAGCGCCAGCACCAGCTGGACGCCGAGGAGGTCGGGGACCGAGAACGCGAACAGGTAGTTGTGGCGACCGATCGCCGTGTTGCCCAGCACGTCGAGGGTGTAGGAGCCGAAGTCGAAGTAGTGCGCCCACCCCTCGCGCTGGAGCGTGAAGTACGCGGTGAGGTCGCCCATGCTGAGGCCGACCCAGGTGACGTAGGTGAGCAGGCCGAGCGGCGCGGCGAACATGGCGTACAGGGGGCCCGAGACCCCGTGCTCGCGCCTGGTCTCCCGCCGGGCCAGGGCGACGATCGCGGCCAGCCCGACCGCGCCGATGAGCGCGGCGGAGGTCGGCCGGTTGAGCCCGGCCACGAAGGCGAGCAGCCCGGCCGCGACCCACCGCCGCTTCATCACGCAGTAGCAGCACCAGGCGGCGATGGCGACGAAGAGCGACTCCGAGTAGACCGCCCACTCCACGCCCGCGCCGGGTGCCACCGCCCACAGCCCGGCCGCGATCGTGCCCGCCCGTACCCCGGCGAGCGTCGAGATCACGGCGTAGATGCCGGCGGCCGCGACGAAGGAGGCGAACACCGAGACCAGGATCCCGGAGCCGTACAGCCCCAGCCCGGTGATCTCGGAGACGCCCCGGATCAGGCCCGGGTAGAGCGGGAAGAAGGCGACCGAGTTCTGCTTGACGGTGAACAGCCCGCCAGGGGCGAGCTGCTCCAGCGGGCGGGGGTCGTACCCCTTCTCGGCGACCTGGAGGTACCACCAGCCGTCCCAGGTGGCCAGGACGTCCCACCAGTGGGCGCCGCCCCCGAAACGCGGGTTCTTCTTCTGGTACTCGTCGGCCGACTCCAGCAGCCAGGCGAACACGGTCAGGCCCACGAGCTTCGTGACGCCGTAGAGGAGCAGCGGGGCGAGGTACGGTCGTACACCGTCCGGCAGGGTGAGGCGGCGCGGTCTCCGCGAGCGCTCCTCCGGCCCGTCGGGCACGGCGGGGCCCGTCGCCGTGTCGCTGGAAGCCGTGCTCATCGCTGGGGTCCCCCCTCGGCCGATCGCCGGACACCAGGGGCGGCACGTTGTCCGGATGATCGTGAAGTGTGGTCATAAGAGTGCGGTCATAAGATCGCAACAGAGTCGCACATGTGCGCCACAGGTTGGGGGAGGACGGGTGACCGAAGCGCCCAGCAGCACGGCCACGGCGACCGTCTTGTCGGTCGTCATACCCATGTACAACGAGGAAGAGGTTCTTCCCGCGCTGGTCAGCCGGTTGCGCCCGGTCCTGGCGGAGCTCGGCGTCGACTACGAGGTCGTCGCGGTCGACGACGGCAGCACCGACCGCACGGCCGAGCTGCTGGCCGCCTTCCGGCTCGGCTGGCCGGAGCTGCGGGTCATCGGCCTGCGCCGCAACTCCGGCCATCAGGCCGCCCTCACCGCGGGCCTGGACCGGGCACACGGCGCGTACGTCGTCAGCATCGACGCCGACCTCCAGGACCCGCCCGAGAAGATTCCCGAGATGCTCGCGCTGGCCCGCGCCGAGGACCTCGACATCGTCTACGGCATCCGCGCCGACCGGGCCAGCGACACCGGCTTCAAGCGGTGGACGGCGGGCCTGTACTACCGGCTCGTCCGCCGTCTCGCCGGACCGTCGGTGCCTGCCCAGGCCGGTGACTTCCGGCTGCTGAGCCGGGCCGCCGTGGACGCCCTGATGGCCCTGCCGGACCAGCAGCGGGTCTACCGGCTCCTCGTGCCCTGGCTGGGCTTCCCCAGCGGCGAGGTCCGCTACGAGCGTGCCCCGCGGCCGGCGGGCCAGAGCAAGTACCCCCTCGGCCGGATGATCCGGCTGGCCGTCGACAGCGTCACGGGCTTCTCGGCGGCGCCCCTGCGCATCGCCACCTGGCTGGGCGGCTTCGCGTTCCTGGTCTGCCTGGCCCTGATGATCTACACCCTGAGCGCCCACGCCTTCCGGCACACCGTCCCCGGCTGGACGTCGCTCTTCATCGGCGTGCTGTTCATCGGCGCGGTCCAGCTGGTCTGCGTGGGCCTGCTGGGCGAGTACGTCGGCCGCATCTACACGGCCGTGCAGAACCGTCCGACGTACTTCATCGGTCACGACACGGCGGCGGACGCGGCGAAGGTGCCGCTCCGGGCCGGCGGCGATCCGACCGTGCCGTCCCCGGCATCGCCCCCGGGGGGTTCCGCGGACCCTGCGGCGCCGCTGCCGCAGGGGCTGGGGAGGCGCTCGTAAACCTGCGGCGTGTCGGGGGCGGGGCTTCTGTTTTGACCGGAGTGAATGCGCTAGGTACGCTCAGACCTTGTGCCTGGGGTGTGCCCTGGCCCTCGTGCGTGTCTTCAACCGCACACGGGGCCTAGCTAGCGGCCACCGTGATCTGCGCCTCTTCTCGCCTCGCGGCGGAAGTCCGCCGGATCCGACACACCCGACCGCGTGGGTCGGCGAAGTTCCAGGTTAGCTTCACCATTCGGCACACAGAAACCGGAGAAGTAGTGCCTACGATCCAGCAGCTGGTCCGGAAGGGCCGGCAGGACAAGGTCGAGAAGAACAAGACGCCCGCACTCGAGGGTTCGCCCCAGCGTCGCGGCGTCTGCACGCGTGTGTTCACGACCACCCCGAAGAAGCCGAACTCGGCCCTGCGTAAGGTCGCGCGTGTGCGTCTGACCAGCGGTATCGAGGTCACTGCTTACATTCCGGGTGAGGGACACAACCTGCAGGAGCACTCCATCGTGCTCGTGCGTGGTGGCCGTGTGAAGGACCTGCCCGGTGTTCGCTACAAGATCATCCGCGGTTCGCTCGACACCCAGGGTGTCAAGAACCGCAAGCAGGCCCGCAGCCGCTACGGCGCCAAGAAGGAGAAGTAAACAATGCCTCGTAAGGGCCCTGCCCCGAAGCGCCCGGTCATCATCGACCCGGTCTACGGTTCTCCTCTTGTCACGTCGCTCATCAACAAGGTGCTGCTGAACGGCAAGCGCTCCACCGCCGAGCGCATCGTCTACGGCGCCATGGAGGGCCTGCGCGAGAAGACCGGCAACGACCCGGTCATCACGCTGAAGCGCGCTCTCGAGAACATCAAGCCGACCATCGAGGTCAAGTCCCGCCGTGTCGGTGGCGCGACCTACCAGGTCCCGATCGAGGTCAAGCCGGGTCGCGCGAGCACCCTGGCGCTGCGCTGGCTCGTCGGTTACTCCCGCGCCCGTCGCGAGAAGACCATGACCGAGCGCCTCCTCAACGAGCTTCTCGACGCGTCCAACGGCCTCGGCGCCGCTGTGAAGAAGCGCGAGGACACCCACAAGATGGCCGAGTCCAACAAGGCCTTCGCGCACTACCGCTGGTAGTCGCTACCCACATCGAGACCGAGAGAAGACGAAAGCCTTATGGCTACCACTTCACTTGACCTGGCCAAGGTCCGCAACATCGGGATCATGGCCCACATCGACGCGGGCAAGACGACCACCACCGAGCGGATCCTGTTCTACACCGGCGTCTCCTACAAGATCGGTGAGGTCCACGACGGCGCCGCCACGATGGACTGGATGGAGCAGGAGCAGGAGCGTGGCATCACGATCACCTCTGCTGCCACCACCTGTCACTGGCCGCTTGCCGATGTCGACCACACCATCAACATCATCGACACCCCGGGCCACGTCGACTTCACCGTCGAGGTGGAGCGTTCGCTGCGCGTGCTCGACGGTGCCGTGACGGTGTTCGACGGTGTCGCGGGCGTCGAGCCCCAGTCCGAGACCGTTTGGCGTCAGGCGGACCGCTACGGCGTCCCGCGTATCTGCTTCGTCAACAAGCTCGACCGGACCGGTGCCGAGTTCCACCGCTGTGTCGACATGATCAGCAGCCGCCTCGGCGCGCAGCCGATCGTCATGCAGCTCCCGATCGGTGCCGAGGCCGACTTCAAGGGCGTCGTCGACCTGGTCACGATGAAGGCCTTCGTGTGGTCCGCCGAGGCGGAGAAGGGCGAGATGTACGACGTCGTCGACATCCCGGCCACCCACACCGAGGCTGCCGAGGAGTACCGCGGCAAGCTCGTCGAGACCGTCGCCGAGAACGACGACGAGATCATGGAGCTGTACCTGGAGGGCCAGGAGCCTTCCGTGGAGCAGCTGTACGCCGCGATCCGTCGCATCACCATCGCGTCCGGCAAGTCCAACGACACCACGGTCACCCCGGTGTTCTGTGGCACCGCGTTCAAGAACAAGGGCGTTCAGCCCCTGCTCGACGCGGTCGTGCGCTACCTCCCCTCCCCCCTGGACGTCGAGGCCATCGAGGGCCACGACGTCAAGGACCCGGAGGAGATCGTCAAGCGCAAGCCGTCCGACGACGAGCCGCTGTCGGCGCTGGCGTTCAAGATCATGAGCGACCCGCACCTCGGCAAGCTCACCTTCGTCCGGGTTTACTCGGGCCGCCTGGAGTCCGGCACCGCGGTGCTGAACTCCGTCAAGGGCAAGAAGGAGCGCATCGGCAAGATCTACCGCATGCACGCGAACAAGCGTGAGGAGATCGCGTCGGTCGGCGCCGGCGACATCGTCGCCGTCATGGGTCTGAAGCAGACCACGACCGGCGAGACGCTGTGCGACGACAAGCAGCCCGTGATCCTGGAGTCCATGGACTTCCCGGCTCCGGTCATCCAGGTCGCCATCGAGCCCAAGTCGAAGGGCGACCAGGAGAAGCTGGGCATTGCGATCCAGCGCCTGGCCGAGGAGGACCCGTCGTTCCAGGTCCACTCGGACGAGGAGACCGGCCAGACCATCATCGGTGGCATGGGCGAGCTGCACCTCGAGGTGCTGGTCGACCGTATGCGCCGTGAGTTCAAGGTCGAGGCCAACGTCGGCAAGCCGCAGGTCGCCTACCGCGAGACCATCCGCAAGGCGGTCGACCGGGTCGACTACACGCACAAGAAGCAGACTGGCGGTACCGGCCAGTTCGCGAAGGTGCAGATCGCGATCGAGCCGATCGAGGGCGGCGACGCCTCGTACGAGTTCGTGAACAAGGTGACCGGTGGTCGTATCCCGAAGGAGTACATCCCTTCGGTCGACGCCGGTGCGCAGGAGGCCATGCAGTTCGGCATCCTCGCCGGTTACGAGATGACCGGTGTGCGCGTGATCCTGCTCGACGGTGGCTACCACGAGGTGGACTCCTCCGAGCTCGCGTTCAAGATCGCCGGTTCGCAGGCCTTCAAGGAGGCCGCGCGCAAGGCCAGCCCCGTGCTGCTCGAGCCGATGATGGCCGTCGAGGTCACCACGCCCGAGGACTACATGGGCGAGGTCATCGGCGACATCAACTCCCGCCGTGGTCAGATCCAGGCCATGGAGGAGCGGGCCGGTGCCCGCGTCGTCAAGGGCCTGGTGCCCCTGTCGGAGATGTTCGGCTACGTCGGCGACCTCCGCAGCAAGACGTCGGGTCGCGCAAGCTACTCGATGCAGTTCGACTCCTACGCCGAGGTTCCCCGGAACGTCGCCGAGGAGATCATCGCGAAGGCCAAGGGCGAGTAACACACTCGGTTTACACGCCGTAGGCTTGACTCCGGAGCCTCAAGGGGCAAACAACCGCATCCCCGGATGTTTGCCCCCTGGACCCGGGCTTTCCAGCAAAGATCACCTGGCGCCGATGAAGCAAGGCGTTCCAGAACCACTCCCAGGAGGACCCCCGTGGCGAAGGCGAAGTTCGAGCGGACTAAGCCGCACGTCAACATCGGCACCATCGGTCACATCGACCACGGTAAGACGACCCTCACGGCCGCCATTACCAAGGTGCTGCACGACAAGTACCCGGACCTGAACGAGGCCTCGGCCTTCGACCAGATCGACAAGGCTCCTGAGGAGCGTCAGCGCGGTATCACCATCTCCATCGCGCACGTCGAGTACCAGACGGAGACGCGTCACTACGCGCACGTCGACTGCCCGGGTCACGCGGACTACATCAAGAACATGATCACCGGTGCCGCGCAGATGGACGGCGCGATCCTCGTGGTCGCCGCCACCGACGGCCCGATGCCGCAGACCAAGGAGCACGTGCTCCTGGCCCGCCAGGTCGGCGTGCCGTACATCGTCGTCGCCCTGAACAAGGCCGACATGGTGGACGACGAGGAGATCCTGGAGCTCGTCGAGCTCGAGGTCCGTGAGCTCCTCTCCGAGTACGAGTTCCCGGGCGACGACCTGCCGGTCGTCAAGGTCTCCGCGCTCAAGGCGCTCGAGGGCGACGCCGAGTGGGGTCAGTCGGTTCTCGACCTCATGCAGGCCGTCGACGAGTCGATCCCGGAGCCGGAGCGCGACGTCGACAAGCCGTTCCTCATGCCGATCGAGGACGTCTTCACGATCACCGGTCGCGGTACGGTCGTCACCGGCCGTATCGAGCGTGGCATCCTCAAGGTCAACGAGACCGTCGACATCATCGGCATCAAGACCGAGAAGACCACCACCACGGTCACCGGTATCGAGATGTTCCGCAAGCTGCTCGACGAGGGCCAGGCCGGTGAGAACGTCGGTCTGCTGCTTCGTGGCATCAAGCGCGAGGACGTCGAGCGCGGCCAGGTCATCATCAAGCCGGGTTCGGTCACGCCGCACACCGACTTCGAGGCCCAGGCCTACATCCTGTCCAAGGACGAGGGTGGCCGCCACACGCCGTTCTTCAACAACTACCGTCCGCAGTTCTACTTCCGCACGACGGACGTGACCGGCGTGGTGACCCTCCCCGAGGGCACCGAGATGGTGATGCCGGGTGACAACACCGAGATGAAGGTGGAGCTCATCCAGCCCATCGCCATGGAAGAGGGCCTGAAGTTCGCCATCCGTGAGGGTGGTCGTACGGTGGGCGCCGGCCAGGTCACCAAGATCACCAAGTAGTTCTTGCTGATCGACCTGGTAGCTCCAGCCTGAGCTGAGCACCTGAGAGGGCCCGTACGACTTCGGTCGTACGGGCCCTTTCGCATGCCGCTGCCGCCTCGGTGGCTCAGCTCCGGTCGCCGGCCTCGTCGACGACGACGGTGGCGAGACGGGTGGCCGTGGCGAGAACCGTCCCCTTCGGGACGAACGGGCCTCCTGAGGCCTTGCCGCCCACGTAGTAGTCCATTCCGGCCACCCACCGGACGCCGCGATAGGCGAAGGTCTCCGGGTCGAGGAGCACCTGCATGCTGTTGCGCTCCCACGCGTGGTCGGGGAAGTTGCCGTCGATGCCGATCGCCAGGACCTTCCGTCCTGTCCCGTCGGTGGTGCCGACGGCCTCCGTGGCTTCGGCGAGGCCCGTGATGACGCGGTGGATCGTGCGGGCTTTGTCGGAGGGGACGGCCGTGGCTCCGGAGAGGACTTCGACCACCTCGTCGAAGTCGCGCTGGGCCTGGGTGAGCCTGACCTTGTAGGTGGCGCGGTCGGGGACGGACCGCTCGAGGATCATCCGCAGCGCCGCGTCAGGGTCGTCGGGGAGGTCCGCCACCAGCGCGTCGGTGGCTTGGGGCGAGAGGTAGTTCGCGTTGGGGCCACCCCACTCGTGAAGGGCGTCTGCGCCACTCGCGTCCCCGACGGCCTGCCTCCCGCCGTCGTACCGGATCCACACCTCGTCGTCCGTGGACCTGGTCGGTTCCTTGGCGCACGGATCCGGTCCGGAACCCATGGAGAACGCGCCGACTTCGCCGTAGCCTTCCGGGCCCAGGTCGGTCCGGCACTGCCATGTGTCCCGGTCGCCGCGCGAGAGACCGGCCAGGGCGCCCGCCAGGCGGCCCTGCGCGGCCTGGGCGGTCACCCGGCTGTCGCTGCGGTCGGTCCAGGAGTCGGCCACGGGGTCGCGGCCCGTGCGGGCCAGGGCCCTGAGCGCCCGCACCTCGGTACGGCGCTGCTTGCCGATCAGGTTCGCGGCGATCCCGTACAGCCAGGGCCGCGCCCCGGCGCGGGATACGTCGTAGCGCCCGCGCGTGCGGAAGGCGGCCAGGAAGGTCTCGGCGGTGATGTCCTCGTCGGATGCACCGGTTTTTACCCGTAGCCCTCGAACGGGTTCACGGTGACCGGTCTCACGTACCGGGGCGGAAAGGGCCCTGGTCGGCCCGGTCGGCGTTTGACCTACGTCACGTCCGGGGTATTGTCTCCGGCTCGATTGGCGGAGGGAGTGCCCCATATGGCAGACTGTCGGAGTTGCTCGGTCGAGTGTTGATGTTGCGCGCCTCCCGCCGGGAGGACCGAAAGCGAGTCCCACAGTACTCGTCGCCCTAACTGCCAGTCGGCAGCGCTGGGGCGGACGTACGGGAATCTTTCGGGAAGTGTCAATAGGGCACCGACCAGGCACCCGGTGGACCTTTCGTCCCCGGCTTGCGGTTCCGGAAGGGCCGTGCTTTCCCAGCAGGGATGTTCGAACAAGGGGCATCTGTGTCGGCGAGAGCGCGACACACCCGACCGCGTGGGTCGGAGAAACGAAGTAAACGGACCATCTGGTTCCAGAGCGTTAGAAGAGACAGGACTACTGAGTAGCCATGGCGGGACAGAAGATCCGCATCCGGCTCAAGGCCTACGACCACGAGGTCATCGACTCCTCGGCGAAGAAGATCGTCGAGACGGTGACCCGCACTGGTGCGTCGGTCGCGGGCCCGGTGCCGCTGCCCACTGAGAAGAACGTGTACTGCGTCATCAAGTCGCCGCACAAGTACAAGGACTCGCGCGAGCACTTCGAGATGCGCACGCACAAGCGCCTGATCGACATTCTCGACCCGACTCCCAAGACCGTTGACTCTCTGATGCGACTCGACCTCCCGGCCGGTGTCGACATCGAGATCAAGCTTTAGGGGCCGGTGATCTGAAGATGGCTAAGCAGATCAAGGGCATCCTGGGCGAGAAGCTCGGCATGACGCAGGTGTGGGACGAGAACAACCGTGTTGTTCCGGTCACCGTCGTCAAGGCCAGCCCCAACGTCGTGACCCAGGTCCGTACGAACGACAGCGACGGCTACGAGTCCGTCCAGATCGCCTTCGGCGAGATCGACCCGCGCAAGGTGAACAAGCCCCTCAAGGGTCACTTCGCCAAGGCCGACGTCACCCCCCGTCGCCACCTCGTCGAGATCCGCACCGCGGACGCCTCCGAGTACACGCTCGGCCAGGAGATCACCGCTGAGGTGTTCGAGGCCGGCGTGAAGGTCGACGTGACCGGCAAGAGCAAGGGCAAGGGCTTCGCCGGTGTCATGAAGCGTCACAACTTCAAGGGCCTCGGCGCCGGACACGGCACCCAGCGCAAGCACCGCTCGCCCGGTTCCATCGGTGGCTGCGCCACCCCGGGCCGCGTGTTCAAGGGCCTCCGCATGGCGGGTCGCATGGGCAACGAGCGTGTCACCACCCAGAACCTGACCGTCCACGCCGTTGACGCGGAGAAGGGTCTGCTGCTCATCAAGGGCGCTGTCCCCGGTCCGAACGGCGGCCTCGTCCTGGTCCGCACTGCGGCCAAGGGGGCCTGAGGTACCGATGAGCACTGTTGACATCCTTTCGCCTGCAGGCGAGAAGACCGGAAGCGTCGAGCTCCCCGCGGAGATCTTCGGCGTGGAGAAGGTCAGCATCCCGCTGATCCACCAGGTCGTCGTCGCGCAGAACGCGGCTGCCCGTCAGGGCACGCACAAGACCAAGACCCGCGGCGAGGTTCGCGGTGGCGGTAAGAAGCCTTACCGTCAGAAGGGCACCGGCCGTGCGCGCCAGGGCTCGACCCGCGCGCCGCAGTTCGCCGGCGGTGGCGTCGTCCACGGCCCGCAGCCGCGTGACTACTCGCAGCGGACCCCGAAGAAGATGAAGGCTGCCGCTCTGCGTCACGCCCTCACCGACCGGGCCCGCCACAACCGCATTCACGTCGTCACCGGCGTGATCGAGGGCGAGGCTCCCTCCACGAAGGCCGCTCGCACGCTGTTCGGCAAGATCTCGGAGCGCAAGAACCTGCTCCTGGTCGTCGACCGCGCCGACGAGGCCGCGTGGCTGTCCGCCCGCAACCTGCCCCAGGTGCACATCCTGGAGCCGGGCCAGCTGAACACGTACGACGTGATCGTCTCGGACGACGTGGTCTTCACCCAGGCCGCTCTCGAGTCCTTCGTCGCCGGCCCGAAGGCCAACGACACCGAAGGGAGTGACGCCTGATGGCTACGCGTCACCCGAGCATCGCCTCCAAGGCGGCCAAGGTCGCCAAGGCTGCGCGCGTCGCCAAGGCGAAGCGCCACGCCACCGAAGGCAAGAACACCGTCGTCACCGCGCCCAGCAAGGCGTTCACGGACCTCCGTGACGTTCTGCTGAAGCCGGTCGTGTCGGAGAAGAGCTACGCGCTCCTCGACGAGAACAAGTACACGTTCATCGTCGCCCCGAACGCCAACAAGACCCAGATCAAGCAGGCCGTCCAGGCGGTCTTCTCGGTCAAGGTCACCGGGGTCAACACGATCAACCGCATCGGCAAGCGCAAGCGCACGAAGACCGGTTTCGGTCAGCGTGCCGGCACGAAGCGCGCGATCGTGACCCTTGCCGAGGGCGACCGTATCGACATCTTCGGCGGTCCGACCGCCTGAGGGCGGTCCGGATCGTCCGATATCGGACGAGGACTGAATAATGGGAATCCGCAAGTACAAGCCGACTACGCCGGGCCGTCGTGGCTCCAGCGTCGCCGACTTCGTCGAGGTCACGCGGTCCACGCCGGAGAAGTCGCTGGTCCGCCCGCTGCACAGCAAGGGCGGCCGTAACAACGCCGGTCGTGTGACCGTTCGCCACCAGGGTGGCGGACACAAGCGCGCCTACCGAGTGATCGACTTCCGTCGTCACGACAAGGACGGCGTGCCGGCGAAGGTCGCGCACATCGAGTACGACCCCAACCGCACCGCGCGCATCGCGCTGCTGCACTATGCCGACGGCGAGAAGCGCTACATCCTCGCGCCGCGCAACCTGTCGCAGGGCGACCGCGTCGAGAACGGTCCCGGGGCCGACATCAAGCCGGGCAACAACCTGGCGCTCCGCAACATCCCGGTCGGTACCACGATCCACGCGATCGAGATCCGTCCCGGTGGCGGCGCCAAGTTCGCCCGCTCCGCCGGTGCCTCGGTGCAGCTGCTCGCGAAGGAGGGCACGATGGCCCACCTTCGTATGCCGTCCGGTGAGATCCGTCTGGTCGACCAGCGCTGCCGCGCCACGGTCGGCGAGGTGGGCAACGCCGAGCAGAGCAACATCAACTGGGGCAAGGCCGGCCGTAAGCGCTGGCTGGGCGTCCGCCCGACCGTTCGCGGTGTGGCGATGAACCCGGTTGACCACCCCCACGGTGGTGGTGAGGGCAAGACCTCCGGTGGTCGCCACCCGGTCAGCCCCTGGGGTCAGAAGGAGGGTCGTACTCGTTCGCCGAAGAAGGCTTCGAACAAGTACATCGTCCGCCGCCGCAAGACGAACAAGAAGCGCTAGGAGCGGGTTTAGATGCCGCGCAGTCTCAAGAAGGGGCCCTTCGTCGACGGACACCTCGTAAAGAAGGTGGACGCCCAGAACGAAGCCGGTTCCAAGAACGTCATCAAGACCTGGTCCCGTCGCTCGATGATCATCCCGGCCATGCTGGGTCACACGATCGCGGTGCACAACGGCAAGACCCACATTCCGGTGTTTGTCACCGAGTCGATGGTCGGCCACAAGCTCGGCGAGTTCTCGCCGACGCGCACCTTCCGGGGTCACGTCAAGGACGACCGGAAGTCGAAGCGCCGCTAACGCGGGGTGGAATGACCATGACAGACACTGGAAGGACAACCATGGAAGCCAGGGCCCAGGCGCGGTACATCCGCGTCACGCCCATGAAGGCCCGCCGGGTGGTGGACCTTATCCGTGGCATGGACGCCACGGAGGCTCAGGCGGTCCTGCGTTTCGCCCCGCAGGCCGCGAGCGTGCCGGTCGGCAAGGTGCTGGACAGCGCCATTGCCAACGCCGCGCACAACTACGACCACACTGACGCCGACAGCCTCTTCATTTCCGAGGCGTACGTCGACGAGGGTCCGACCCTGAAGCGGTTCCGTCCGCGTGCCCAGGGCCGTGCCTACCGGATCCGCAAGCGGACCAGCCACATCACCGTGGTCGTCAGCAGTAAGGAAGGAACCCGGTAATGGGCCAGAAGGTTAACCCGCATGGGTTCCGGCTCGGCATCACCACGGACTTCAAGTCCCGTTGGTACGCCGACAAGTCTTACAAGGAGTACGTCGGCGAGGACGTCGCCATCCGTCGGATGATGACGTCCGGCATGGAGCGCGCCGGTATCTCGAAGGTGGAGATCGAGCGCACCCGTGACCGGGTCCGCGTCGACATCCACACCGCGCGTCCGGGCATCGTCATCGGCCGCCGCGGCGCCGAGGCCGACCGTATCCGTGGCGACCTGGAGAAGCTGACCAAGAAGCAGGTCCAGCTGAACATCCTCGAGGTCAAGAACCCCGAGGTCGACGCTCAGCTGGTGGCTCAGGCCGTCGCCGAGCAGCTCTCCTCCCGCGTCTCCTTCCGTCGCGCCATGCGTAAGAGCATGCAGTCGGCGATGAAGGCCGGCGCCAAGGGCATCAAGATCCAGTGCGGTGGCCGCCTCGGTGGCGCCGAGATGTCCCGCTCGGAGTTCTACCGCGAGGGCCGTGTGCCCCTGCACACGCTCCGCGCGAACGTGGACTACGGCTTCTTCGAGGCCAAGACGACCTTCGGCCGCATCGGCGTGAAGGTCTGGATCTACAAGGGCGATGTCAAGAACATCGCCGAGGTCCGCGCCGAGAACGCTGCTGCCCGCGCCGGCAACCGCCCGGCCCGTGGCGGCGCCGACCGCCCGGCCCGTGGTGGCCGCGGTGGCGAGCGTGGCGGTCGCGGTCGCAAGCCGCAGCAGGCTCCCGCTGCCGAGGCCCCCAAGGCCGACGCTCCGGCTGCCGCTCCGGCTGAGAGCACCGGAACGGAGGCCTGACCGACATGCTGATCCCCCGTAGGGTCAAGCACCGCAAGCAGCACCACCCGAAGCGCCGTGGTCAGGCCAAGGGCGGTACGACGGTTTCGTTCGGCGAGTACGGCATTCAGGCCCTCACGCCGGCGTACGTGACCAACCGCCAGATCGAGGCGGCCCGTATCGCGATGACCCGCCACATCAAGCGTGGTGGCAAGGTCTGGATCAACATCTACCCGGACCGCCCGCTCACGAAGAAGCCTGCCGAGACCCGCATGGGTTCCGGTAAGGGTTCTCCCGAGTGGTGGATCGCGAACGTGCACCCGGGTCGGGTCATGTTCGAGCTGTCCTACCCCAACGAGAAGATCGCCCGTGAGGCCCTCACTCGCGCAGCCCACAAGCTGCCGATGAAGTGCCGGATCGTCAAGCGCGAGGCAGGTGAAGCGTGATGTCGGCCGGTACCAAGGCGTCCGAGCTGCGCGAACTGGGTGACGAGGAGCTTCTCAACAAGCTCCGCGAAGCCAAGGAAGAGCTGTTCAACCTCCGCTTCCAGGCGGCGACGGGTCAGCTCGAGAACCACGGTCGGCTGAAGGCCGTCCGCAAGGACATCGCGCGGATCTACACCCTGATGCGTGAGCGCGAGCTGGGCATCGAGACGGTGGAGAGCGCCTGATGAGCGAGAGCAACGTGACCGAGAACACCACTGAGGCGCGCGGATTCCGCAAGACCCGTGAGGGTCTCGTCGTCAGCGACAAGATGGACAAGACCGTCGTCGTCGCCGTCGAGGACCGTGTGAAGCACGCGCTGTACGGCAAGGTCATCCGCCGTACGAACAAGCTCAAGGCTCACGACGAGCAGAACGCCGCGGGCGTCGGCGACCGTGTCCTCCTCGCGGAGACCCGGCCGCTGTCCGCCACGAAGCGCTGGCGCGTCGTCGAGATCCTCGAGAAGGCCAAGTAGGTAATTCCCGCAAGGGAATTCCAGTAAGTCGGCCTGCGGGGCATCCCTCGCAGGACAGTTCCGCCAGGCTCCGCAGGGGTCCTCTCACGAGGCCCCTGCGGGGAACCGGCAGACACACAGGAGATAGACGTGATCCAGCAGGAGTCGCGACTTCGCGTCGCCGACAACACTGGTGCGAAGGAAATCCTTTGCATCCGTGTGCTCGGTGGCTCCGGTCGCCGCTACGCGGGCATCGGTGACGTCATCGTCGCCACCGTCAAGGACGCGATCCCCGGCGGCAACGTGAAGAAGGGTGACGTCATCAAGGCGGTCATCGTTCGCACCGTCAAGGAGCGTCGCCGTCCCGACGGCTCGTACATCCGCTTCGACGAGAACGCCGCTGTCATTCTGAAGAACGACGGCGACCCTCGTGGCACCCGTATCTTCGGCCCGGTCGGCCGGGAGCTGCGCGAGAAGAAGTTCATGAAGATCATCTCGCTGGCTCCGGAGGTGCTGTAAGCATGAAGATCAAGAAGGGCGACCTGGTTCAGGTCATCACCGGTAAGGACAAGGGCAAGCAGGGCAAGGTCATCGCGGCCTTCCCCCGTGAGGACCGCGTCCTGGTCGAGGGTGTCAACCGGGTCAAGAAGCACACCAAGGCCGGCCCGACCGCAAAGGGTTCGCAGGCCGGCGGCATCGTCACGACCGAGGCGCCTGTCCACGTCTCCAACGTCCAGCTGGTCGTTGAGAAGGACGGCAACAAGGTCGTCACGCGTGTGGGTTACCGCTTCGACGACGAGGGCAACAAGATCCGCGTTGCCAAGCGGACGGGTGAGGACATCTGATGGCTACCACCACCACTCCGCGTCTCAAGACGAAGTACCGCGAGGAGATCGCGGGCAAGCTGCGTGAGGAGTTCTCCTACGAGAACGTCATGCAGATCCCCGGCCTCGTCAAGATCGTGGTCAACATGGGTGTGGGCGACGCCGCCCGCGACTCCAAGCTGATCGAGGGCGCCATCCGCGACCTCACCACGATCACCGGTCAGAAGCCGGCCGTCACCAAGGCCCGCAAGTCCATCGCGCAGTTCAAGCTGCGTGAGGGTCAGCCGATCGGTGCCCACGTCACGCTTCGTGGCGACCGCATGTGGGAGTTCCTGGACCGCACCCTGTCGCTCGCGCTTCCGCGCATCCGCGACTTCCGTGGTCTGTCCCCCAAGCAGTTCGACGGCCGTGGCAACTACACCTTCGGTCTCACGGAGCAGGTCATGTTCCACGAGATCGACCAGGACAAGATCGACCGTGTCCGGGGTATGGACATCACCGTGGTCACCACGGCGACCAACGACGCTGAGGGCCGTGCGCTCCTTCGTCACCTCGGCTTCCCCTTCAAGGAGGCGTGAGCGAGATGGCGAAGAAGGCTCTGATCGCAAAGGCTGCTCGTAAGCCCAAGTTCGCTGTGCGGGCGTACAACCGCTGCCAGCGTTGCGGCCGTCCCCACTCCGTGTACCGCAAGTTCGGCCTCTGCCGTGTGTGCCTTCGTGAGATGGCTCACCGCGGCGAGCTGCCGGGCGTGACCAAGAGCTCCTGGTAAACCCCCTTTTAAGGGTTCCAGAGGCTCTCGGTAAGCAATGGGCGTGTCAGATGCCCACCTCTTCATGGCTTAGGCTTGGAGGGTTGGGCACCTGACGCCCGTACGACTTACTACGCCGTAGGTCCACCGCGCCGCACCCGTCCCGTCTCGGATCGGGGAGAGGGATGGCGCACCAGGAAACCCCGGCGAGAGAGGCCACAGGCCAATTCATGACCATGACTGATCCGATCGCAGACATGCTGACGCGTCTGCGGAACGCGAACTCGGCGTACCACGATTCCGTGACGATGCCGGCGTCCAAGATCAAGTCTCACATCGCGGAGATCCTCCAGCAGGAGGGCTTCATCACGGGCTGGAAGGTCGAGGACGCCGAGGTCGGCAAGGACCTCACCCTCGAGCTCAAGTTCGGCCCGAACCGTGAGCGCTCCATTGCGGGCATCAAGCGGATCTCCAAGCCCGGTCTCCGGGTTTACGCGAAGTCCACCTCCCTGCCCAAGGTGCTGGGCGGCCTCGGCGTGGCGATCATCTCCACGTCGCACGGTCTCCTCACCGACAAGCAGGCCGGCAAGAAGGGCGTAGGCGGAGAAGTTCTCGCCTACGTCTGGTAGCGGAAGGGAACGGAGGAAACAGCTATGTCGCGCATTGGCAAGCTCCCCATCACGGTTCCCGCCGGCGTGGACGTCACCATCGACGGCCAGACGGTTTCGGTCAAGGGCCCCAAGGGCTCGCTGACCCACACCGTCGTTGCGCCGATCGAGATCGCCAAGGGTGAGGACGGCGTTCTGAACGTCACCCGCCCCAACGACGAGCGTCAGAGCAAGGCCCTGCACGGCCTGTCCCGCACGCTGGTGGCGAACATGATCACCGGCGTGACCCAGGGTTACGTGAAGAAGCTCGAGATCAGTGGTGTTGGTTACCGCGTGACCGCGAAGGGCTCGAACCTCGAGTTCGCGCTCGGTTACAGCCACCCGATCACCGTCGAGGCCCCCGAGGGAATCTCCTTCAAGGTCGAGAACCCCACCCGGTTCTCGGTCGAGGGCATCGACAAGCAGAAGGTCGGCGAGGTTGCGGCCAACATCCGCAAGCTGCGCAAGCCCGACCCGTACAAGGCCAAGGGTGTCAAGTACGAGGGCGAAGTCATCCGCCGCAAGGTCGGAAAGGCGGGTAAGTAAGCCATGGCATACGGACAGAAGATCCTCAAGGGCGACGCTTACAAGCGTGCCGCGATCAAGCGTCGCCACATCCGGATCCGTAAGCACATCTCGGGTACGGCTGAGCGTCCGCGCCTGGTCGTGACGCGCTCGAACCGCCACATCGTGGCTCAGGTCATCGACGACATCAAGGGTCACACCCTGGCGTCGGCGTCGACCCTGGACACGACGATCCGCGGCGGCGAGGGCGACAAGTCCGCGCAGGCCAAGTCGGTCGGCGCCCTGGTCGCCGAGCGCGCCAAGGCCGCCGGTGTCGAGGCTGTCGTATTCGACCGTGGCGGCAACCAGTACGCCGGGCGCATCGCCGCCCTGGCGGACGCCGCCCGCGAAGCCGGACTCAAGTTCTGAGTCGCCCGTCGCGCTAGCGACCTAGGTCGCTGCGTAGCTAGCGGAAAAAGAGAGAGGTAATCCAATGGCTGGACCCCAGCGCCGCGGAAGCGGTGCCGGTGGCGGCGAGCGGCGGGACCGGAAGGGCCGTGACGGCGGCGCTGCTGCCGCCGAGAAGACCGCGTACGTTGAGCGCGTCGTCGCGATCAACCGTGTCGCCAAGGTTGTGAAGGGTGGTCGTCGCTTCAGCTTCACCGCGCTGGTCGTGGTGGGCGATGGTGACGGCACCGTCGGTGTCGGTTACGGCAAGGCCAAGGAGGTGCCGGCCGCGATCGCCAAGGGTGTTGAAGAGGCCAAGAAGCACTTCTTCAAGGTCCCCCGTATCCAGGGCACCATCCCGCACCCGATCACGGGCGAGAAGGCCGCGGGCGTCGTCCTGCTCAAGCCTGCTTCCCCCGGTACCGGCGTTATCGCCGGTGGCCCGGTGCGTGCTGTGCTCGAGTGCGCCGGCGTTCACGACATCCTGTCGAAGTCGCTCGGCTCGTCGAACGCGATCAACATCGTGCACGCGACCGTGGAGGCCCTGAAGGGCCTGCAGCGTCCCGAGGAGATCGCGGCCCGCCGCGGTCTGCCCCTCGAGGACGTCGCTCCCGCGGCTCTGCTTCGTGCGCGTGCCGGGGCTGGTGCGTAATGGCTCGCCTCAAGATCACGCAGACGAAGTCGTACATCGGCAGCAAGCAGAACCACCGCGACACGCTGCGTTCGCTCGGGCTCAAGCGCCTGAACGACGTGGTCGTCAAGGAGGACCGCCCCGAGTTCCGCGGAATGGTGCACACCGTCCGCCACCTCGTGACGGTTGAGGAGGTCGACTGATCATGGCGGAGAACAACCCGCTCAAGATCCACAACCTCCGTCCCGCCCCGGGCGCCAAGACCGCCAAGACCCGTGTCGGTCGTGGTGAGGCGTCGAAGGGTAAGACGGCCGGTCGTGGTACCAAGGGCACGAAGGCCCGTTACCAGGTTCCGGAGCGCTTCGAGGGTGGGCAGATGCCCCTCCACATGCGTCTCCCGAAGCTCAAGGGCTTCAAGAACCCGTTCAAGACCGAGTTCCAGGTCGTGAACCTCGACAAGCTGGCGGCGCTGTACCCCGAGGGTGGCGAGGTCACCGTCGAGGGTCTCGTCGCCAAGGGCGCCGTTCGCAAGAACAGCCTCGTCAAGGTCCTCGGCCAGGGCGAGATCTCCGTGGCGCTCCAGGTGACGGTCGACGCCGTCTCCGGTTCCGCCAAGGAGAAGATCACCGCCGCCGGCGGTACCGTCACCGAGCTCGTCTGAACACCACAGGCGTCTCGATGACTTGAGCGATCCCGACCGGGGATACCCCACATTTGGGGTATCCCCGGTTGGTCGTTCCTACGGCGGTACTCTCGCCGGTAAGGTGACCTGCACTGCCCACTTTCACAAGATGCTTCCCATGGGGCACCTTGAGCGGCAGTCGACCGTTACACATGTCGTTGTCGTTGTCGTTGTTCTTATTGGACCCTCAAGACCGTCACCCTTGACGCAGATGCGCGGGGGTCGCAGGAGGCACCGTGCTCACCGCGTTCGCCCGGGCGTTCAGGACGCCCGACCTGCGCAAGAAGCTGCTCTTCACGCTTGCCATCATCGTGATCTACCGGCTCGGAACGCACATCCCGATTCCCGGTGTCGACTACACGTCCGTTCAGCGGTGTGTGGACGAGGCGTCCGGCAACCAGGGCCTCTTCGGTCTGGTGAACATGTTCAGCGGCGGCGCGCTGCTTCAGATCACCATTTTCGCGCTGGGCATCATGCCGTACATCACCGCGAGCATCATCCTTCAGCTGCTGACCGTGGTGATCCCGCGTCTGGAAGCCCTCAAGAAGGAGGGCCAGGCCGGCACCGCGAAGATCACGCAGTACACCCGCTACCTCACCGTGGCGCTCGCCATCCTTCAGGGCACCGGCCTGGTGGCCACCGCCCGCAGCGGCGCCCTGTTCTCCGGTTGCACGGTCGCCTCGAGCATCGTCCCGGACCGCGCGATCTTCACCACCATCGTCATGGTCATCTGCATGACCGCCGGTACGGCCATGGTCATGTGGCTCGGTGAGCTCATCACCGACCGCGGTATCGGCAACGGCATGTCGATCCTGATGTTCATCTCGATCGCCGCGACCTTCCCCTCGGCCCTGTGGGCCATCAAGAAGCAGGGCACGCTCGCGGGCGGCTGGATCGAGTTCGGCACCGTCATCCTGGTCGGCCTGGTCATGGTCGGTCTGGTGGTCTTCGTCGAGCAGGCCCAGCGCCGTATCCCCGTGCAGTACGCGAAGCGCATGATCGGCCGCCGGTCCTACGGCGGTACCTCGACGTACATCCCGCTGAAGGTGAACCAGGCCGGTGTGATCCCGGTCATCTTCGCCTCGTCGCTGCTCTACATCCCGGCTCTCGTCGCCCAGTTCTCCAGCGGAACCTCCAGCTGGAAGACCTGGATCGAGACCAACCTGACCAAGGGTGACCACCCGATCTACATCAGCATGTACTTCCTGCTGATCGTTTTCTTCGCGTTCTTCTATGTGGCTATCTCCTTCAACCCCGAGGAAGTAGCCGACAACATGAAGAAGTATGGTGGCTTCATCCCGGGCATCCGGGCTGGCCGACCGACCGCTGAGTACCTCTCCTACGTACTCAACCGGATCACCTGGCCGGGTTCGCTGTATCTGGGTCTGATCGCTCTTGTACCGACGATGGCGTTGGTTGGCTTCGGGGCAAGCCAGAACTTCCCGTTCGGTGGTACCAGCATCCTGATCATCGTGGGTGTCGGTCTCGAGACGGTGAAGCAAATCGAGAGCCAGCTCCAGCAGCGCAATTACGAAGGGTTCCTCCGCTGATGCGTATCGTCCTCGTCGGGCCGCCGGGCGCCGGAAAGGGAACGCAGGCCACACGTCTGGCCGAGAAGCTCCGCGTTCCGCACATCTCCACGGGCGACCTGTTCCGCGCCAACATCAGCCAGCAGACGGAGCTCGGGAAACTCGCGAAGTCCTACATGGACGCCGGCAACCTCGTCCCCGACGAGGTCACCATCGCCATGGCCAAGGACCGCATGGAGCAGCCGGACGCCGAGCGCGGCTTCCTGCTGGACGGTTTCCCGCGCAACGTCTCGCAGGCCGAGGCGCTGGACGAGCTGCTCACCATCGAGGGCATCAAGCTGGACGCGGTACTGGACCTGGAGGCCCCGGAGGAGGAGGTCGTCAAGCGGATCGCCGGCCGGCGCATCTGCCGCAACGACTCCTCGCACGTCTTCCACGTGACGTACAAGAAGCCCGCCCGGGAAGGCGTCTGCGACGTCTGCGGCGGCGAGCTGTACCAGCGGGACGACGACTCCGAGGAGACGGTCCGCACGCGGCTCGAGGTCTACCACACGCAGACCGAGCCGATCATCGACTACTACAAGTCGCAGGGCCTGGTCGTGACCATCGAGGCCATGGGCCCGGTGGAAGAGGTCACCGCCCGTGCGCTGGCCGCACTGAAGCGTGAGGGCGACGACGAGTAGTCGTCGCTCCCCGTACGGCCGTGGAGTCCTTCGGGACACCACGGCCGTACTGTTGTGTGCATACGTAACCCGACCGACCTGAGTGACGGAGAGCGCAGGCCCCCCATGGTGCAGATCAAGAGCCCCGAGCAGATCGCCAAGATGCGTGAGGCGGGGCTGGTCGTCGCCGCCATCCACGCGGCCACGCGGGAAGCGGCGGTGCCGGGGGCGACGACGAAGGACCTGGACGACGTCGCCCGCAAGGTCCTGGCGGAGAACGGCGCGAAGTCGAACTTCCTCGGCTACGGCGGCTTCCCCGCGACGATCTGCACCTCGGTGAACGACGTCGTGGTGCACGGCATCCCCTCCGACGAGGTCGTCCTCAAGGACGGCGACATCATCTCCATCGACTGCGGAGCGATCGTCGACGGCTGGCACGGTGACGCGGCGTACACGGCGTTCGTCGGCTCGGGGCACGCTCCGGAGCTGATCGAGCTCTCCCGGGTCACCGAGGAGTCGATGTGGGCCGGCATCGCGGCCATGAAGACGGGCGGCCGGCTGGTCGACGTCTCCCGCGCGATCGAGACGTACATCCGCCGTCAGCCCAAGCCGGGCGGCGGGCGCTACGGCATCGTCGAGGACTACGGCGGTCACGGCATCGGCACCGAGATGCACATGGACCCCCACCTGCTGAACTACGTCGACCGCAGGCGGGGCAAGGGGCCGAAGCTGGTTCCCGGCTTCTGCCTGGCCATCGAGCCGATGGTGTCCCTGGGGACCCCGCGGACCGAGGTCCTCGAGGACGACTGGACGGTCATCACGACGGACGGGACCTGGTCCTCGCACTGGGAGCACTCGGTCGCGTTGACGGAGGCGGGGCCGCTGGTGCTGACGGCTGTCGACGGCGGCAAGGCGAAGCTGGCGGAGCACGGGGTCGTGGCTGCGCCGGACCCGCTGGGCTGAGGGGCCCCTTCCGGGGCGCGTTGTGGGGTTTCTCGCCCCCGCCGCCCCTTCCCTTCCCGTCCCTGGGGGCTGTGCCCCCGGGCCCCCTCTTTCGGCGCCCCCTCTTTCGGCCTGGACGGCCTCGTCCTCAAACGCCGGACGGGCTGGGAGGCCGGGGCTTGTCCTGGTGCGCCGGACGGGCTGGGAGGCCTGGCCTTGTCCTGGTGCGCCGGACGGGCCGAGTGGGCGCGTTGCTTAAGGATCTCGTGTGTGGGGCAGGCTTCTGGATTCGTGTTTCCGGGGGGCCTGACGTAGACTGACTCGTCGGCTCTCGTGCACCCGCATGTCTGCATGCACCCTTAGGGGAAACGCAGGGGAGTCGATCAAGGTAGTCGATTCGAAGGGCGAAGCGTGGCCAAGAAGCAAGGTGCCATCGAGATCGAGGGCACTGTCGTCGAGTCTCTTCCGAACGCCATGTTCAAGGTCGAGCTCCAGAACGGCCACCAGGTCCTGGCACACATCAGCGGCAAGATGCGTATGCACTACATCCGTATCCTCCCTGACGACCGGGTCGTGGTGGAGCTGTCTCCGTACGACCTGACGCGTGGCCGGATCGTCTACCGCTACAAGTAGATCTTGCCCAGGTCTTCGTGCGCCCTGTCGGGCGTTCGGGGCTGTCGGCAACTGACCCGGAGAACCTCACCCAATGAAGGTCAAGCCGAGCGTCAAGAAGATCTGCGACAAGTGCAGGGTGATCCGCCGTCACGGTCGGGTCATGGTCATTTGCGAGAACCCGCGCCACAAGCAGCGCCAGGGCTGATCGCTTACAGATCACACCCTCTGCATCGATATCGCAGAGACTTCGCGCGACGCGAGCTGAATTTGTTCATACGCAGATCCCAGGCGGGTTCTCCCTCCTGATACCCCCGGCTCGGAGGCCGGGGACCCATTCGTACCAAATCCTCCGTCGCTCATCGGGCGACAGGTGGAGGCCGGCGGATGGGAGTCGGTTCTGCGGAAGACCTCCGAAGATCAACTGGAGCCATTGAATGGCACGCGTTTCCGGTGTCGACATCCCGCGCGAAAAGCGTGTGGAGGTCGCCCTCACCTACGTGTTCGGCATCGGCCGGACCCTCTCCCAGGAGACGCTGGCAGCGACCGGCGTCGACCCGAACACCCGCGTTCGCGACCTCTCCGAGGAGCAGCTCGTCGCGATCCGCGAGTACGTGGACGCCAACATCAAGACCGAGGGTGACCTTCGTCGCGAGATCCAGGCCGACATCCGCCGCAAGGTCGAGATCGGTTGCTACCAGGGTCTCCGTCACCGTCGTGGTCTGCCTGTCCGCGGTCAGCGCACCAGCACGAACGCTCGTACCCGCAAGGGCCCGCGTCGCGCCATCGCCGGCAAGAAGAAGCCGGGCAAGAAGTAGTCCTCAGCGGGACAACGCTTCATCAGCGGTCTTCGCTGTAGGACCGACCACCTCCCCGTAGGAGTTTGTAGATGCCCCCCAAGGGTCGTCAGGGCGCTGCCAAGAAGGTGCGCCGCAAGGAAAAGAAGAACGTCGCGCACGGCCAGGCGCACATCAAGAGCACGTTCAACAACACGATCGTGTCCATCACGGACCCGGCCGGAAACGTGATCTCGTGGGCCTCCGCCGGCCACGTCGGTTTCAAGGGCTCGCGCAAGTCCACGCCGTTCGCCGCGCAGATGGCCGCCGAGTCGGCTGCCCGTCGCGCGCAGGAGCACGGCATGCGCAAGGTCGACGTCTTCGTCAAGGGCCCGGGCGCCGGTCGTGAGACCGCCATCCGTTCCCTGCAGGCGACGGGCCTCGAGGTCGGCTCCATCCAGGACGTCACCCCGACCCCGCACAACGGCTGCCGTCCGCCCAAGCGTCGCCGCGTCTGACGCACGGTTGTCTCAGGTTTGACCGGGGTCCGGGCGGTACGTCTCCTCGGAGGCGTGCCGCCCGTACCCTTGCATTAACAGCAGGACGTCAAATAGCGGGCGTCCATGACTGAAGGATCGCAACATGCTGATTGCTCAGCGTCCCTCGTTGACCGAAGAGGTCGTCGACGAGTTCCGCTCCCGGTTCGTGATCGAGCCGCTGGAGCCGGGCTTCGGTTACACCCTCGGTAACTCCCTCCGCCGGACCCTCCTGTCCTCGATCCCGGGTGCGGCTGTCACGTCCATCCGTATCGACGGCGTGCTGCACGAGTTCACCACCGTGCCGGGCGTCAAGGAGGACGTCACCGACCTGATCCTCAACATCAAGCAGCTGGTCGTCTCCTCGGAGCACGACGAGCCGGTCGTGATGTACCTGCGCAAGCAGGGCCCGGGTCTGGTCACCGCCGCCGACATCGCGCCCCCGGCCGGTGTCGAGGTGCACAACCCCGACCTCGTCCTCGCCACGCTCAACGGCAAGGGCAAGCTGGAGATGGAGCTGACCGTCGAGCGCGGTCGCGGTTACGTCTCCGCCGTGCAGAACAAGCAGATCGGTCAGGAGATCGGGCGCGTCCCGGTCGACTCGATCTACTCGCCGGTTCTCAAGGTCACGTACAAGGTCGAGGCCACGCGTGTCGAGCAGCGCACCGACTTCGACAAGCTGATCGTCGACGTCGAGACCAAGCAGGCGATGCGTCCCCGTGACGCCATGGCCTCCGCCGGTAAGACGCTGGTCGAGCTGTTCGGTCTCGCCCGCGAGCTGAACATCGACGCCGAGGGCATCGACATGGGCCCGTCCCCCACGGACGCAGCTCTCGCCGCTGATCTCGCCCTGCCGATCGAGGAGCTCGAGCTCACCGTTCGGTCGTACAACTGCCTCAAGCGTGAGGGCATCCACTCCGTGGGTGAGCTCGTCGCTCGTTCCGAGGCCGACCTGCTGGACATCCGCAACTTCGGTGCGAAGTCCATCGACGAGGTCAAGGCGAAGCTGGCCGGCATGGGCCTCGCGCTCAAGGACAGCCCGCCCGGATTCGACCCCACCGCCGCCGCCGACGCCTTCGGCGCCGACGACGACGCGGACGCCGGCTTCGTCGAGACCGAGCAGTACTAAGAGCTCGGGACCGACTGCTGGTTCCTGGGTGCGGGTGCGCTGTGGCTTGTCGCGCAGTTCCCCGCGCCCCTTCCGACTCGCCCCTTCGGGGCTCGCCGGATCTTCGACGGGTAATCGCCCGCTCGGACACTGACCCCGGTACCTGATACGGCCGGGGCAGACACCTAGGAGAAAGACCATGCCGAAGCCCACCAAGGGTGCCCGTCTGGGCGGCAGCGCCGCGCACGAGAAGCTGCTCCTCGCGAACCTCGCGAAGTCGCTGTTCGAGCACGGCCGCATCACCACCACCGAGGCGAAGGCGCGCAAGCTGCGTCCGTACGCCGAGCGTCTGGTCACCAAGGCGAAGAAGGGCGACCTTCACAACCGCCGTCAGGTGCTCCAGGTGATCACGGACAAGAGCATCGTGCACACGCTCTTCACCGAGATCGGCCCGCGCTACGAGAACCGTCCCGGTGGTTACACCCGCATCACCAAGATCGGTAACCGTCGTGGCGACAACGCGCCCATGGCTGTCATCGAGCTGGTCGAGGCGCTGACCGTCGCGCAGCAGGCCACCGGTGAGGCCGAGGCCGCCACCAAGCGTGCGGTCAAGGAAGACAGCCTCAAGAAGGACGAGGCCGTCGAGGACGCCAAGCCCGCCGACGAGGCTGCGGCCGAGGAGTCCAAGGACGCCTGAGGCATCGCCTCGCAGTGGACGGGTCCGCCCTTCGGGGCGGGCCCGTTCCGCGTTTCCGAAAGCGTTTCCGGACGGGCTTCCGGAGGGGTTTCCGGGGGCGTTCTCCGAAGGTCGCAGGCTGGAGAGGATCCAGGAGTGAGTGACGAAGTACAGCCCGGGTTCGTACGGGTGCGGATGGACCTCTCGTACGACGGGAGCGGGTTCTCCGGGTGGGCCAAACAGGCCGGCGGGCGGCGGACCGTGCAGGGGGAGATCGAGGACGCCCTGCGGACCGTGACCCGGTCGGGGGAGACCACGTACGAGCTGACCGTGGCCGGGCGGACGGACGCCGGGGTGCACGCGCGCGGACAGGTGGCGCACGTCGACCTGCCGGAGGCCCTCTGGGCCGAGCACCGGGAGAAGCTGCTCAAGCGGCTCGCCGGGCGGCTCGCCAAGGATGTGCGGATCTGGTCCCTCGACGAGGCGCCCGCCGGGTTCAACGCGCGGTTCTCGGCGATCTGGCGGCGCTACGCGTACCGGGTCACCGACAACCCGGGCGGTGTCGACCCCCTGCTGCGCAGCCACGTCCTCTGGCACGACTGGCCCCTGGACGTCGACGCCATGAACGAGGCCGCCCGGCGGCTGCTGGGCGAGCACGACTTCGCCGCCTACTGCAAGCGGCGGGAGGGGGCGACGACCATTCGTACGCTCCAGGAGCTGAGCCTGGTGCGCGGCGAGGACGGGGTCGTCACCGCGACCGTCCGGGCCGACGCCTTCTGCCACAACATGGTGCGTTCGCTGATCGGGGCGCTGCTGTTCGTCGGCGACGGGCACCGGGGTCCGGAGTGGCCCGGGAAGGTGCTGGCCGCGGGTGTGCGGGACTCGGCCGTGCATGTCGTACGGCCGCACGGGCTGACGCTGGAGGAGGTCGGCTACCCGGCCGACGAGCTGCTCGCCGCACGCAACAAGGAGGCGCGCAACAGGCGGACGCTGCCCGGGGCCGGGTGCTGCTGACCGGCCGGCCCCGCGTCGGCGCCCGCGGTCAGTTCGCGGCCGCCGCCGACGCCTGGGCCTCGCCGCGCTGGCGGATCCGCTGGAAGGTGAACTCCGCGAGGTCGTCGCCCGCGGTGAAGACGGCCGTGTCCTTCGTGGTCACGTCCTTGCCGTCCGTGAAGCCGGTGATGGTGAAGTAGGCGTACCGGCCGTAGGAGTTGGTCGTGGAGCGGCAGATCGCGCCGTCGCAGAACGTCTTGACGTCCCCGCCGGTGAGGGCCTTGACGATGCTCTTCTTGTCGGCCTGGCTCTTGACCTTGAGGGCCTGTGCCTCGGTGTCGAAGACCGCCACACCGACCGTGACCGCGATGTTGCCCTTGGTGTAGGTGATGCGCATGAGGCGGGTGCAGTCATTGGCGGTGAGCACCTGGGGCAGGGTGCCCTGGACCCCCGTGGTGCAGGTGGTGCTGTCGGCCTTGGGGCCCTTCTTGTACACGGCCGAGCCCATGGTCAGCTGGGTGCCGGGGAAGAGCAGGTCCGGCCCGTTGGGGGCGGTGTCCTTGGCCTTGCTGGCGACGAACTCCTTCGGGTCCAGCGGGGGCGGGGCGCTGGTCGGCGCGAAGGAGGGGGTGCCGGACGCGCTCGGCAGGTCGGACGCGGCCTGGGAGGAGGTCGGCTTGTTCGCCTCGTCGCTGCCGTTCGCCGACACCACGGCCATGGCGACGGCGGTGCCGACGGCGACCGTGGCGAGCGCGCCGCCGCCTATGAAGAGCAGCCGACGGCGCTTGTTGCGCGTCTCGGACGCCTCCGCGAGCGCGGCCCAGTCCGGGGTCCGGCCGTCATCACCGCTGGTCCACGGCTGCTGGGAGTTCGGTTTCCACGGATCCCACTGGGACTGAGGTCCCCCCTGCCCATAGCTCATGGGCCGCATCTTAGACGGGGAGCGGGGGGTGCTGTTCCGCCCCAACCGGCGCTGAAGTCCCCGGTTTTCCCTGCGCGAGTACGGGCAAACGTGACATCTCCGGGTGGTTGGTGCGGCATATTCGCAGGCGGGGACCTGTAGTGTGGCGCAGGCCACTCCGGCAGGGGGTTTCCGGTGGCGGGTTCCGGTCAGGCTGACATGCTCACGTGTGATCGGATGGCAGGCCCGTTTTGACCCGGCCCCCGAGACGCGGGTATCCTGCATCTTCGTTGTGTATTGGCTTGCTCTTCTCACGGGACGGGCCCTTACACCGGTCCACCGGGCCGATGACCAGCGACCAGCACGCGGTTTGCGTCACCGCAGTGCGGTCTGGGCTGTCGTGATCGTCTTCGGTGACCTTGTCAGGACCAATTCACTGAAGAAGCGAAGGCTACGAACCGTGCGTACGTACAGCCCCAAGCCCGGCGATGTGACGCGCCAGTGGCACGTCATCGACGCTCAGGACATCGTCCTGGGCCGTCTCGCCACCACTGCCGCGTCCCTCCTCCGGGGCAAGCATAAGCCGATCTACGCGCCCCACGTCGACACCGGTGACTTCGTCATCATCATCAACGCCGACAAGGTGCACCTCTCCGGCAACAAGCGGACCCAGAAGATGGCGTACCGCCACTCCGGGTACCCGGGCGGTCTGCGCTCCGTGCGCTACGACGACCTCCTCGCGAACAACCCCGAGAAGGCCGTCGAGAAGGCCGTCAAGGGCATGCTCCCCAAGAACACGCTGGGCCGTCAGATGCTGTCGAAGCTGAAGGTCTACAAGGGTGACGTGCACCCGCACGCGGCTCAGCAGCCCGTGCCGTTCGAGATCACCCAGGTCGCGCAGTAATTCCGGCCACACCCCTAGCTGAAAAGAACTGAGGAGAACCGTGGCCGAGACCACTGCCGAGCAGCCGCTCGAAGAGACCGAGCTCGTCGACATCGACAGCTACACCACCGAGTCCGAGGTCCCCGTCGAGGGTGAGTACACCTCGGAGTCCCTCGCGTCCCGCTTCGGCGAGCCCCAGCCGGCCGCCGGCCTGGGCCGTCGCAAGAACGCCATCGCCCGCGTCCGGATCGTTCCGGGCACCGGCAAGTGGAAGATCAACGGTCGCACCCTCGAGGACTACTTCCCGAACAAGGTGCACCAGCAGGAAGTCAACGAGCCCTTCAAGGTGCTCGAGCTCGAAGGCCGCTACGACGTCATCGCCCGTATCTCGGGTGGCGGTGTCTCCGGTCAGGCCGGTGCGCTCCGTCTCGGTGTCGCCCGCGCGCTGAACGAGGCCGACGTCGACAACAACCGTGGCGCCCTCAAGAAGGCCGGCTTCCTCACGCGTGACGACCGTGCGGTCGAGCGCAAGAAGGCCGGTCTCAAGAAGGCCCGCAAGGCCCCGCAGTACAGCAAGCGCTAAGCTTCGCTGCCTGCTCGTACGTATTCCGGGTCGGACCCGTGCGGTCCGCTCGTACGTACTCCGAACGCCCCGGCGGCACGCCACAGTGTCGCCGGGGCGTTCGTTTTCTCGCAGCCGTGGGCGTATAACGGCACAAGGTGCTCAAAGGCTTGTGTGATCGGATGTTCAGGGCATCCAATGCCTGGACGCGGAGCCGCCGTCGGCCGGCTGATCGGTCGATCGTCCGACGCACCCGCACGGCTTTTGAAACTGACGCTTCCTCAGGAGGACAAGTGGGACGACTCTTCGGCACGGACGGCGTGCGCGGTGTCGCCAACGCGGATCTGACGGCGGAGATGGCGCTCGGCCTGTCCGTCGCGGCGGCGCATGTGCTGGCCGAGGCGGGCACGTTCGAGGGCCACCGGCCGGTGGCTGTCGTCGGACGGGACCCGCGCGCGTCCGGGGAGTTCCTGGAGGCCGCGGTGGTGGCCGGTCTGGCGAGCGCCGGCGTGGACGTGCTGAAGGTCGGCGTGCTGCCGACGCCCGCGGTCGCCTATCTCACCGGTGTGCTGGGCGCCGACCTCGGGGTGATGCTCTCCGCCAGCCACAACGCCATGCCCGACAACGGCATCAAGTTCTTCGCCCGCGGCGGCCACAAGCTGGCCGACGAACTCGAGGGCAGGATCGAGTCCGTCTACGACGAGCACCGCACCGGCGCGCCCTGGAGCCGGCCGACCGGCAGCGGCGTCGGACGCGTGCGGGCGTACAACGAGGGCTTCGACCGCTACGTCGCCCACCTCATCGCCGTGCTTCCCAACCGGCTGGACGGGCTGAAGATCGTCCTCGACGAGGCGCACGGCGCCGCCGCCCGGGTGTCGCCGGAGGCGTTCACGCGGGCCGGCGCGGAGATCGTGACCATCGGGGCCGAGCCGGACGGGCTCAACATCAACGACGGGTGCGGGTCCACGCACCTGGACAAGCTGAAGGCCGCGGTCATCGAGCACGGGGCCGCCTTCGGCATCGCGCACGACGGGGACGCCGACCGCTGCCTGGCCGTGGACCACACGGGTGACGAGGTCGACGGGGACCAGATTCTCGCCGTGCTCGCGCTGGCCATGCGCGAGCACGGGGCGCTGCGGTCCGACACCGTTGTCGCGACCGTCATGTCCAACCTCGGCTTCAAGCTGGCCATGGAGCGCGAGGGGATCCAGCTCGTCCAGGCCGCCGTCGGCGACCGGTACGTGCTGGAGGAGATGAAGGAGCACGGGTACGCGCTCGGGGGCGAGCAGTCCGGGCACGTGATCATCCTCGACCACGCGACGACCGGCGACGGGACGCTGACGGGGCTGATGCTGGCGGCTCGGGTCGCCGAGAGCGGGCGGTCGCTGCGGGAGCTGGCGTCCGTGATGGAGCGGCTGCCGCAGGTGCTGATCAATGTGCCGGACGTCGATCGGTCCCGGGTCGGGAAGTCGGCCGAGCTGGCGACCGCCGTCGGGGAGGCGGAGCGGGAGCTCGGGTCCACCGGGCGGGTGCTGCTGCGGCCTTCCGGGACGGAGCCCCTGGTGCGGGTGATGGTCGAGGCCGCGGACATCGATCAGGCCCGGTCCGTCGCCGGGCGGCTGGCGGATGTCGTGAAGTCGGCGCTGGGTTAAACGGCGGGGCCGGTTCCTCGGGCCGGTTCCTCGGGCCGGTTCCTCGGGCGGGTTCGGGGTGGGGGTTCTGTGTGGTGCGGGCCGCGACTGCGTCGTGGCTTGCCGCGCCCACGCGGCGAAGCCGCAGATCTACAGAGCCCCGCGCCCCCTGCAGCCCTGTGGCCGGGCCGTGTCGCGCCTTGCGCCCTGCCTCTGGAGGCAGGGCTTTCGCGCTAGCCCGCGTTTGCGCGTTGCCGTTGCTTCGACCAGAACCACTTCTGGGCCAGCAGGGTCAGGGTGCCGGCCAGGATGATGCCCAGGAGGTTCAGCAGGAGTTGTTCTGTCGAGCCCCGGGTCTGTGCCATGTCGCCGTAGCTGAGGGCCACGGCGGCGTTGGCGGCTGCCGGGACCGTCGTGACCGAGATGGCCACGCCCACCAGGGCGCCGGACTTCGCCGAGGTCAGGGAGAGGGTGCCGGCGGCGCCCGCCAGGACGGCCACGATGAAGGAGAAGGCGTCGGGGGCGTAGACGAACCCGGTCTGCGGCCGGTCGGCCTCCAGTTGTTCCATGCTGAACAGGTCGATCGCGTTCATGAAGAGGCTGAAGCCCACCGTCACCGCCATCGCCACCGCGAAGCCGGCCAGCAGGGCGATCAGCGACCGTAGGGCCAGCCGGGGAGCGCGCTGCACGATCGACGTGCAGACGCCGGCCAGCGGGCCGAACTCCGGTCCCACGGCCATCGCGCCCACGACCAGCACCGCGTTGTCGAGCACCACACCACAGGCCGCGATCATCGTGGCGAGCGTGATGAACGCGAGATAGGTGACGGAGAGCGTCGACTCCTCGTGGGTGGCGTCCGTGAGGTGCTCCCACAGGACCGCGTCGGCGCCCTCGCCCGGTGCCTCCGCCTCGGCCTTGTCGGCGCGCAGCGAGAGCGACAGGTCGATGTTCTCCACGGCGATCGAGCCGGTCTGGTCCAGGCCCAACTCCTGCAGCCCGGTGAGGAGTTCGTCACCGGCTTCGCGTGCCACGTCGCACAGCACGACATCGCCGGCCGGGTTGCGGGCCGCCCCCGGCATCACCACGAGGTGGGTGGTGCCGACGGTGTTCTCGATCAGGGAGACCACGTCGTCGGTACTGCCCGACGGGGTGATCAGGCGCAGGTGCAGCATGCAGGCAGGGTAGCCGTCAGAGTTTGCGCAGACTCAGCCGCTGCACCTTGTGGTCCTGGCCCTTGCGGACCACCAGGGTCGCCCGGCCCCGGGTGGGGGCGATGTTCTCCACCAGGTTGGGTTTGTTGATGGTGCGCCAGAGGGTGCGGGCGTAGTCGACGGCCTCCTCCTCGGAGACCTGGGTGTACTTCCTGAAGTACGAGTCCGGGTTCTGGAAGGCCGTCTGACGGAGCTTCCTGAACCGGTTGAGGTACCAGCGCTCGATGTCCTCGACGCTCGCGTCGACGTACACGCTGAAGTCGAAGTAGTCGGCGAGGCCCACGCGGGTGCGGCCGTCCTTGCCGGGAAGGGCGGGCTGCAGGACGTTCAAACCCTCGACGATGAGGATGTCGGGGCGCCGGACGGTGAGCTTGCGGTCCGGGACGATGTCGTAGATCAGGTGGGAGTAGACGGGCGCGGTGACCTCGCCCTTGCCCGCCTTGATGTCGGCCACGAAACGGGTCAGCGCGCGGCGGTCGTAGGACTCGGGGAAGCCCTTGCGGGACATCAGGCCGCGGGCCTCCAGGTCCCGGGTGGGCAGCAGGAAGCCGTCCGTGGTGACCAGCTCCACGCGGGGGTGCTCCGGCCAGCGGGACAGCAGGGCCTGCAGGAGCCGCGCGACCGTCGACTTGCCGACCGCCACCGAACCCGCGACGCCTATGACGAACGGGGTGCCGGACTGGGAGCCCTGTTCGCCGAGGAAGGTGTTCAGGGCGCCGCGCAGGCCGTCGGTGGCGCCCACGTAGAGGTTGAGCAGGCGCGACAGCGGAAGGTAGATGTCACGTACCTCGTCGAGGTCGATGACGTCACCGAGGCCGCGCAGCTTCTCGACCTCCTCGGCGGTCAGCGGCAGCGGAGTCTTCTCGCGCAGCGCGCTCCACTCGGAGCGGGTGAGGTCGACGTAGGGAGTCGCCTCCGGCCTGTGCCGGTGGGCGCTCCGGGGCATCGGGGAGACCGGAGAGATCACAGTCCATTGTTAACGGAGTTTGAACGGGATGGTGGGTGGGGTCCGTCACGCCCCGTCGAGGCGGCGTACACCCGTGGGAATTTCCGAAATCGGGCACGCGGAGGCTCTTTCCGAGCGTCATTCGGTCGTAGGCTGCCGCGCATGTGCGGAATCGTGGGATACGTGGGGTCTCAGTCGGCGCTGGAGGTCGTGCTGGCCGGGCTGAGGCGGTTGGAGTACCGGGGCTACGACTCGGCGGGGATCGCCGTGCTGGCGGACGGGGGGCTCGCCGCGGCGAGAAAGGCGGGCAAGCTCGTCAATCTGGAGAAGGAGCTCGCGGCCCGGCCACTGCCGACCGGGACGACGGGCATCGGACACACCCGGTGGGCCACACACGGCGGGCCGACGGACGCCAACGCGCATCCGCATCTCGACAACGCCGGGCGGGTCGCCGTGGTGCACAACGGGATCATCGAGAACTTCGCCGTCCTGCGGGCCGAACTGGCCGAGCGAGGGCACGAGCTGTTCTCCGAGACCGACACCGAGGTCGTGGCCCATCTGCTCGCCGAGGAGTTCTCGGTGACGGCCGACCTTGCCGAGGCCATGCGGCTGGTGTGCCGGCGGCTGGAGGGGGCGTTCACGCTGGTCGCGGCGCATGCCGACGAGCCGGACGTGGTGGTCGGCGCGCGGCGGAACTCACCGCTCGTGGTGGGCGTCGGGGAGGGCGAGGCGTTTCTCGCCTCGGATGTCGCCGCGTTCATCGCGCACACCCGGTCGGCGATCGAGCTGGGGCAGGACCAGGTCGTCGAGCTGCGGCGGGACGGTGTGACGGTGACCGGCTTCGACGGGCGCCCGGCGGACGTCCGGTCGTACCACGTCGACTGGGACGCGTCGGCCGCGGAGAAGGGCGGCTACGACTACTTCATGCTCAAGGAGATCGCCGAGCAGCCCAAGGCCGTCGCCGACACGCTGCTCGGCCGCATCGACGCCTCCGGCGCGCTGTCGCTCGACGAGGTGCGGATCCCGGCCTCCGAGCTGCGGGAGGTCGACAAGGTCGTCATCGTCGCGTGCGGTACGGCCTTCCACGCGGGCCTCATCGCCAAGTACGCCATCGAGCACTGGACGCGGATCCCGTGCGAGGTGGAGCTGGCCAGCGAGTTCCGTTACCGGGACCCGATTCTCGACTCCCGGTCCCTGGTCATCGCCATCTCCCAGTCCGGGGAGACGATGGACACGCTCATGGCGCTGCGCCACGCGCGGGAGCAGGGTTCCAAGGTGCTGGCGATCTGCAACACCAACGGGTCGACGATCCCCCGGGAGTCGGACGCGGTGCTGTACACGCACGCCGGGCCGGAGGTGGCCGTCGCCTCCACCAAGGCGTTCCTGACGCAGCTGGTGGCCTGCTATCTCGTCGCGCTGTACCTCGGGCAGGTGCGCGGCACCAAGTGGGGCGACGAGATCCGGGCCGTCATCCGGGACCTCGCGCAGATCTCCGGCGCGGTCGAGCGGGTGCTGGACACCATGGGGCCGGTGCGGGCACTGGCGCGGTCCCTCGCCCACAAGGACACCGTGCTGTTCCTCGGGCGGCACGTCGGGTATCCCGTGGCGCTGGAGGGCGCGCTGAAGCTGAAGGAGCTCGCCTACATGCACGCGGAGGGGTTCGCCGCGGGTGAGCTGAAGCACGGGCCGATCGCGCTCATCGAGGAGGATCTGCCGGTCGTCGTGGTGGTGCCGTCGCCCCGGGGGCGGTCCGTCCTGCACGACAAGATCGTGTCCAACATCCAGGAGATCCGGGCCCGGGGGGCGCGGACGATCGTGATCGCGGAGGAGGGGGACGACACGGTGGTGCCGTACGCCGACCATCTCGTGCGGATCCCGGTCACGCCGGTGCTGCTGTCGCCGCTCGTCGCGACGGTTCCTTTGCAGGTGTTCGCGTGCGAGCTGGCTACCGCGCGGGGCAACGAGGTGGATCAGCCTCGCAACCTCGCGAAGTCGGTGACGGTGGAGTGAGGCGGCTTTGAGCGGGGGCGCCTGAGGGGGTGAGGGTTCTCGCCGCGCGCGGGTGCGGGTGCGTCGTGGCTGGTCGCGCAGTTCCCCGCGCCCCTGGCCGGCTGGACCGTCTGCGACGGCCCGCGCCCCCACACCAGTTTCCGGCGCCCCGTAGTTCTCCGCGCCCCTGGCTGGCTGGACCGTCTGCGACGGTCCTCGCCCCCAGGGGCGCGTGTCAGCTCCGGGCGCGTTGTCTTCTGGCCGCGTAGACCTTCCAGGTCGCGAAGGCGAGGGGGAGTTCCAGGATCCAGATGCCGACCACCGCGTCCCACTCCGGGGCGGTGGCCGAGGCCTCGTCGGCCGTGATGATCCCGCACAGCAGGCCCCAGACCGCCGCGAGCAGACCGACCAGCCAGAGCGCGATGGTCCAGCCCACCGTGGAGCGGCCGCTGCCGGCCGACCGCGGGCCCGAGGTCCGCTTGCGCGGCCGGGGGATGTGGTCGGGCTCGCGCGCCGGCATCCGTACCACCGCCCCGGCGGGCACGGCCGCGTCCAGCGCGGCCGTGCGTTCCGGCGTCACCCCTCGGTACAGGGTGGGCTCCACGGTGACCGAGAAGCCGTCGTGGCCGGTCAGAGTGCGGGCGCCGTCGGGGCGGGCGGTCATCGCCGCGCAGGCGTCGTAGCGGACGGTGACCGGGCCCCTCGGGGTCAGCAGGCTCACCCCCTCGGCGCCGATGACGAGGGTGACCTCCTCGTCCTCCAGGGACTGGTGGCGGGTGCCGGTCAGGGCGGCCTGCGAGTGCTGCGGGGCGAGGGTGAGGCCCGCCCAGTCGACGCCCCGGCCCGGTACCTGCAGGAGCGCGTTGTCCCAGGTCTCCCGGGCGACCTCGCGCAGGTCGTCCGTGGTCACCGCGTTCAGCTCGGCCCGGTGCTGCTCGGGGGTGAGGATCCGGTGCCCGAGCAGCAGGCTCAGCGCGTACGAGGGGAGCGCTGCCGCCGCGAGGTCGGGGGTGTCGTACATCTTGAGGAGCTTGGCGCGGGCGGAGTCCAGTTCGGACTGCTCGATGCGGCCCGCGCGCAGCCGGGCGAGGGTGTCGACGAAGCCGCCGACGACCGCGTCCTGCTTCTGCGGGAGGGAGTCCGCGTACGCCGTGAGGGTGGCGAAGTCGGCGTCGCGCGGGGTGTAGTCGGCCTCCGCGGAGTAGGAGTAGCCGCCCTCCTGGCGCAGGTCCTGGAAGAGGGCCCGGCCGAGGACGTCCGCGAAGACGCTGGCCGCGGTGGAGCGGCGGAGCACCGAGGTGAGGACGACATGGCCGTCGTCACCGCTGATGAACGCGGGGGTCTCGGGCAGTGCGCTGGTCGCGGCCGGAGCGGGGAAGCGGGTGCCCCGGGGGAGCGTGAGGTCCAGGCCGTCGGGGACCTGGTCGCTGGTGATCCACAGCACCGCGTTGTCCGCGGTGAAGCGGGTCTCGGCCCAGTGGCGCACCTGGTCCGGGGTCAGGCTCCAGGTGCCGAGCTCGTTGTAGCTGGACAGGCCGTAGCCCTGGGCGCCGTACCGCCACAGCGGCATCTGGTGCTGGGGGCCGCTGCCCCGGCCGGCCGCCTCGGTGCGCAGGATCTCCTTCTCGGTCTCCAGCCGCTCCATCGGCAGGTCCCGCAGGCCCGCGCACACGCTGTTGAGGTACGTGACGACCTCCTCCTCGCTGCCGGTGACGTGGAAGAGGGTGTACGCGTTCGCCGTCGCGCCGTTGTAGTGCAGATCGGACAGGCCGAGGCGGTGCAGGGCGAGGTGTTCGACGAGGTGGGTGAGGCCGGCGGTGGCCAGGGTCTCGTCGGCGCGGCCCACCCGGAAGAAGAGACCGGCGGTGATCTCCTTGCCGGAGGCGGGGGCGTGGAGGGTGGGGATGTGCTGCGTGGTGGTGTGCGAGACGAGGCCGGCGAGGGCGGCGAGATCGGCACGGTCGTCGTGCTCGTGCAGGTCGGTGGTCATCGGTTGCCGCCTCCTCGGGATTCCAGCGCGGCCTTGCGGGACTTGAGGAACGAGGACTTCTTGTCGGGCACGTAGTGCCACGGGGACTCGGTCGCGCGGTCGCCGAGGAAGGCGAAGTGCGGGGCCGCGTACTCCCAGTGGTTGCCGAGCGAGAAGGCGAACGCGAACGCGTTGTGCGCGCCGATCGAGTTCCAGTCGGGCCGGTGGGCCGGGTGCAGCACGGAGACCTGGGCGGCGTTGCGCAGGTCGTCGCGGACCGACAGGCCCCGCATGTAGGCCGCGTCCTCGCCGCTGTCCAGGTCGAGCCAGCGCTCGATGTGCGCGAGGGCGACCAGGGCGCCGGAGGTCGAGCCGTCGGGGGCCGCGGTCGCGCATTCGCGGGCGAAGCCGTGCGCCGCCTCCCAGGAGCCGCTCCACTTCGGGCACAGCTGCTGGAGCAGCTGGACCTGCGCGTGGTAGTGGTGCGGATGGTGGGCGGACAGGCGGTCGTAGCGGCGGCGCGCCTCGGCCTGTCCCAGCTGGAGGCCGCGCGCGGTCATCAGCCGGGCGGTCCAGGCGGGGGCGTACGAGGGGTGCTCGGCGCAGATCTCGATGAGCAGCTGCTCGGCCCTGCGCAGCCAGTCGTGGAACTGGGTGAACTGGTCCCGTGAGACGTGCTGGGCGCGGGCGCCGCTGCGGATGTCCCAGCCGATGTAGACGTACCGCTCGGCCAGCAGCGTGCGCGGCAGCGGGTCGTCGGGCGATTCCGCCGCCGCCCGCTCCAGGAAGTTCTCGACGCCGGGGATGTCGGCGAGGAGGCCGACGGCGGAGGAGAGCTTGTCGACCGAGTCGAGGCCGGCGAAGAAGGCCTGCACCGCAGGCCAGTGTCCGGCCTGAGCGGCGGTGCGCATCGGGATCAGCTCGGGTGTGTTGTCGTACGGGTCGAAGGTCGGTCCCCAGGTGCTCGTGGGTCCGCCGCCGGACATGCCGTTGGTGGTGCTGGTCATTCCTCCGCCCCCTGGCGTCACTTTCCGCGGCACGCGGGCTGGCCCCCCAGGGCGTGCGGCGGTGAAATCCTGCTTCTCGACCGACGTGATCAAGTCGCCGCAGGCTAGCAGCAGGCTGTGACAGTGCGGCCGTAGGGTGCTCGGCATGAGCATCATCGGGGTCGGTATCGACGTGGCCGAGATCGAGCGGTTCGCGGCGTCCATGGAGCGGACGCCCGGGCTGGCCCAGCGGCTCTTCCTGGAGAGCGAGTTGCTGCTGCCGAGCGGGGAGCGGCGGGGTGCCGCCTCGCTGGCGGCCCGGTTCGCCGCGAAGGAGGCTCTCGCCAAGGCGCTGGGGGCGCCGCCCGGGCTGCTGTGGACGGACGCGGAGGTGTACGTCGAGGAGAGCGGGCGGCCTCGGCTTCGGGTGCAGGGGAGTGTCGCGGCGCGGGCGGCCGAACTGGGGGTGCGGAGCTGGCATGTGTCGCTGAGTCATGACGCGGGCGTCGCCTCGGCGGTGGTGGTGGCCGAAGGCTGAGCCGGGGCGCGCACCGCCGGGGCGCCGCGTGGTGAACCAGGGGCCGGACCGAGGGCCGGACCGAAGGCTGAAACGAGGGCCGGACCGAGGGCTGGACCGACGCGCGCACCGGGGCGGGCCGACGGCGTGCGGTGGCGGGGGAGTCCGGGGGAGACTCGACCGTATGCGTACTGCCTACCGCGTCGAGACCGTCCGTCGTGCCGAGCGGGAACTGATGGCCCGGGTTCCGGAAGGGGCCCTCATGCAGCGGGCCGCCGCCGGGCTCGCCGCCGCCTGCGCCGACCTGCTGGGGCGGGTGTACGGGCGGCGGGTCGTGCTGCTGGTCGGCAGCGGCGACAACGGGGGTGACGCCCTGTACGCCGGTGCCCGGCTCGCCCGGCGCGGGGCGGGCGTGACCGCGGTGCTGCTCGCGCCCGGGCGGACCCACGCCGGAGGGCTCGCGGCCCTGCGGCGGGCGGGCGGGCACACCGTCGCGCCGGCCGGCGCCGAAGCCGTCGTCCGGCGGGCCGATCTCGTGCTCGACGGCATCGTGGGGATCGGCGGGAAGGGCGGGCTGCGGCCGGACGCGGCCTCGCTGGCCGCGATCGTCGCCGAGGCCGGGGCCGCCGTCGTCGCCGTCGACCTGCCCAGCGGTGTCGACGCGGACACCGGCGAGGTGCACGGCAGCGCGATCCGGGCCGACCTCACCGTCACGTTCGGCACGCACAAGCCGGGGCTGCTCGTCGATCCGGCGCGGGAGTACGCCGGGTCGGTGCGGCTCGTCGACATCGGGCTCGGGGGCGAGTTGCCCGCCGAGCCCGAGCTGGCGGCCCTTCAGCACGCGGACGTGGCCGCCCTGCTGCCCGTGCCCGGCGGAGAGAGCGACAAGTACCGGCGGGGCGTCGTCGGGATCGCCGCCGGCTCCGCCCGGTATCCGGGGGCCGCCGTGCTGGCCGTCGCGGGGGCCCTGCGGGGCGGGGCCGGGGCCGTGCGGTACGTGGGGCCGGCCGGGGACGCGGTCGTCGCGCGGTTCCCCGAGACGCTCGTGTCCGACCAGGGGCCCCGCCAGGCCGGGCGGGTGCAGGCCTGGGTCGTCGGGCCGGGCGCCGGGGACGACGCCGCGACGGTGGCGGAGGTGCTGTCCGCCGAGGTGCCGGTGCTGATCGACGCCGACGGGCTGCGGCTCGCGGACGCCGACGCGGTGCGCGGGCGGACCGCGCCGACGCTGATGACACCGCACGCGGGGGAGGCGGCCGCGCTGCTGGGGGTGGCGCGCGAGGAGGTGGAGGGGGCCCGGCTGCGTTCCGCGCGGGAGCTGGCGGCCCGCTACCGGGCGACCGTGCTGCTGAAGGGGTCGACGACGTTGGTCGCGGACGCGGGGGGTGCGGGGGTGGTGCGGGTGAACGCGACGGGAACGGCGTGGCTGGCCACGGCCGGGAGCGGGGACGTGCTGTCGGGGCTCGCGGGGTCGTTGCTGGCGGCGGGGCTGAGCGCGTTGGACGCGGGGAGTGTGGGGGCCTATCTGCACGGGCTGGCGGGGCGGTTCGCCGCGGACGGGGCGCCGGTGGGGGCGCACGATGTGGCCGCGGCGGTCGCGGGGGCCTGGCGGGACGTGCGGCGGTAGGCGGCAGGGGTTTCTCGCCCCCGCAGCCCCTTTCCTTCCCGTCCCTTCCCGGCCCTGGGGGCTGTGCCCAGACCCCCTGTCGGCCTGGACGGCTCCCGGCCCTGGGGGCTGTGCCCCAGACCCCCTCGGCCTGGACGGCCTCGTCCTCAAGCACCGGACGGGCTGTCGGTGCCCCCGCTGAAAGGGTGAAGCTGCCGCGCGGCAGTCCCGGGGGACGTACGGGGCGCGTTTGTCTGATCGGATGTTCAGCACGCGAATCGTGAGTCTCCTTCTTGCCGCCGCCGCGCTTCTTCCCCTGGGTACGCCGGCCGGCGCCACTCCACCTCCGTCCCCTCCGTCCCCTCCGTCCCCTCCGTCCTGGGAGATCGACACGCCCGACCAGGTGCTCGCGCCGAGGGTGTACACGCCCACCGCCGCCGAGGACGCCGTCGAGCCGCGGGACGCGGTGAAGGGGACGTACGCGCTCGTCGAGTACGTGCCGCTGGACGAGGTGATGACCCGGGTGGCGTGCAGCAAGCGGGTCGGGCCGTACCAGCGGGCGGTCGAGCGGTGGCTGAGGCTGAAGGTGGACGGGAAGCAGTCCGCGGCCGACTGCAGGGCGATCCGGGCGTTCCAGCGGCAGCAGGGGATCCAGCCCGCGATCGGGTTCGCCGGGCCCGTCACCTGGGCGCGGATGCAGCTCGTCGCCGCGAGGAAGAACCCCAACGCCCAGAAGAAGTGTCCGGTGCGGACCCGCCGGGTCGCCTGCGTCGATCTCGACCGGCAACTGACCTGGGTGCAGAAGGGGACGAAGGTCGTCTTCGGACCCGTGTCGATGCGCAGCGGGCGGGCCGTGCACCCCACGCGCAAGGGGTGGCACACCATCTACTGGCGGCACAAGAACCACGTCTCCACGCTCTACAACGCCCCTATGCCGTATGCGCAGTTCTTCGACGGCGGCCAGGCCTTCCACGCCGTCTACGACAGCATCCACACCACCATCGGCTCCATGGGCTGCGTCAATCTCACCGTCGGTGACGCGCGCAGGCTGTGGGGTGTCCTGAAGAAGGGCGACCGGGTCTACGTGTGGGGGCACCGGCCCGGTACCTAGGGGGCTGTCCTGGCCCTCTGAGACACTGGGCGCGATGAGTGAGACTGCCAAGCCGCCCGCCGCCCCGTCGCGCGCCCGTGCCGAGATCGACCTGGCCGCGCTGCGGGCCAACGTGCGTACGTTGCGCGCCAAGGCGCCGGGCGCGGAGTTCATGGCCGTGGTGAAGGCCGACGGGTACGGGCACGGCGCAGCCCCCTGCGCCCGCGCCGCGGTCGCGGCCGGCGCCGGCTGGGTGGGCACCGCCACGCCCGAGGAGGCGCTGGCGCTGCGCGCCGACGGCGGGCTGCCGGCGGACGTCAGGATCATGTGCTGGCTGTGGACACCGGGCGGGCCCTGGCGGGAGGCGGTGGAGGCCGGCCTCGACGTGTCGGTGAGCGGACTCTGGGCCCTGCGGGAGGTCGTCGAGGGGGCACGGGCCGCCGGGCGGGCCGCGCGCGTGCAGCTCAAGGCCGACACCGGGCTCGGGCGCAACGGCTGCCAGCCCGCCGACTGGCCCGAGCTGGTGGGCGAGGCGCTGCGGGCCGAGGGGGAGGGGCTGCTCCGGGTCACCGGGCTGTGGTCCCACTTCGCCTGTGCCGACGAGCCCGGCCATCCCTCCATCGCGCCCCAGCTCGACCGCTTCCACGAGATGGTGGCGTACGCCGAACGGCAGGGTGTGCGGCCCGAGGTGCGGCACATCGCCAACTCCCCGGCCACCCTCACGCTCCCGGAGACCCACTTCGACCTGGTCCGGCCGGGCATCGCGATGTACGGCCTGTCGCCCAGCCCCGAGCTGGGCTCCGCCGCCGACTTCGGGCTGCGCCCGGTGATGACCCTCGCGGCCTCGCTGGCCCTGGTGAAGCACGTGCCGGGCGGCCACGGCGTGAGCTACGGCCACCACTACGTCACCCCGGGCGAGACCACCCTGGGCCTGGTCCCCCTCGGCTACGCGGACGGTGTTCCCCGGCACGCCTCCGGGAGCGGTCCGGTGCTGGTCGCCGGAAAGTGGCGGACGGCGGCCGGCCGGATCGCCATGGACCAGTTCGTCGTCGACCTCGGCGGGGACGAGCCCGGCCCCGGGGCGGAGGCGGTCCTCTTCGGGCCCGGCGACCGCAGTGAACCCACGGCGCAGGACTGGGCCCAGGCGGCCGGCACCATCGGGTACGAGATCGTCACGCGCATCGGATCGCGGGTCCCCCGCGTCTATGTGAACGAGTGACCGGGACGGGTAACCCGCAGTCAGTACACGGGCATCGGCCAAAGAGGAGCGGTACGTGAGCGAGAGCAGCGCGGAGGCGGTGGCGAGCGCCGCCTCGGCGGTCGTTGCCGCCTCCGCCACGGGGGCGGGCGGAGGGTGGCGCCGGGCGACCGGCATCGCCGGCGCCGCGATAGGCGTGATCGCCGCGGGCGCCGCGGCGGGCGTCGCCCTGGAGCGGATGACCGTCGGGCGCGGCATGCGGGCGAAGGCCCGGCTCGCCCTCGACTCGACGGGCCCCTACGGCGGCCTGCGCGGCACCCCCGGCAAGGCGTACGCCGAGGACGGCACCGAGCTGTACTACGAGGTCGACGACGTCGAGCCGCAGGGCGGACCGGCGAACCGGCGGCGCAGGCTCTTCGGACGCAAGGCCCCGCTCCCCGTCACCGTGGTCTTCAGCCACGGCTACTGCCTCAACCAGGACTCCTGGCACTTCCAGCGGGCGGCCCTGCGGGGCGTCGTACGGACCGTGCACTGGGACCAGCGCAGCCACGGCCGGTCCGGTCGCGGCACCGCCCAGATACGGGACGGCGAGCCCGTCACCATCGATCAGCTGGGGCGCGACCTGAGGACCGTGATCGACGCGGCCGTGCCGGAGGGGCCGATCGTGCTCGTCGGGCACTCCATGGGCGGGATGACGGTGATGGCGCTGGCCGCGCTGTACCCCGAGCTGATCCGCGAGCGGGTCGTCGCCACCGCCTTCGTCGGTACGTCCTCGGGGCGGCTCGGCGAGGTCAACTTCGGGCTGCCGGTCGCGGGCGTGAACGCGGTGCGGCGGGTGCTGCCGGGGGTCCTGAAGGCTCTGGGACAGCAGGCCGCCCTGGTGGAGAAGGGGCGGCGGGCCACCGCCGATCTCTTCGCCGGGATCATCAAGCGGTACTCGTTCGCGTCACGTGACGTGGATCCGGCGGTGGCGCGGTTCGCCGAGCGGATGATCGAGGGCACGCCGATCGACGTGGTCGCCGAGTTCTACCCGGCGTTCACGGATCACGACAAGACCGAGGCGCTGGGCTGTTTCACCGACATGCCGGTGCTGGTGCTCGCCGGGATCGGGGACCTGGTCACGCCGAGCGAGCACAGCGAGGCGATCGCCGACCTGCTGCCGGACGCCGAGCTGGTCCTCGTGCCCGACGCCGGGCACCTCGTGATGCTGGAACACCCGGAAGTGGTCACCGACCGCCTCGCCGACCTGCTCACCCGCGCGGGCGCGGTGCCCGCAGGAGCTACCGTGAACGGCTATGGAAGCACCAGCAGCAGCGCACAACCCGGCTGAGCCCGGACCTCTCGGAAACCGCGTCGGAAACCGCGTCGAGATCGTCGTCAACTCCCCCGAGCAGATGGGGGAGCTGGGCCGTCGTCTCGCCAAGCTGTTGCGCGCGGGTGATCTCGTGATGCTCAGCGGGGAACTCGGCGCGGGCAAGACGACGCTCACCCGCGGGCTCGGTGCGGGGCTCGGGGTCCGGGGTGCCGTCACGTCCCCGACGTTCGTGATCGCCCGCGTGCACCCCTCGCTCGGGGACGGTCCGCCGCTCGTCCACGTCGACGCGTACCGCCTGGGCGGCGGGCTCGACGAGATGGAGGATCTCGATCTCGACGTGTCGCTGCCCGCGTCGGTGATCGTCGTGGAGTGGGGCGAGGGCAAGGTCGAGGAACTGACCGACGACCGGCTCCAGGTCCTCATCCACCGTGCCGTCGGCGACACCACGGACGAGGTGCGGCACGTGACGGTGACGGGGCTCGGTGACCGCTGGGCCTCGGCGGACCTCGGCGTGCTGTCGGCCTGATCGGCGTGCGGTCGCGGTGATCGGCGTGCGGTCGGCCGGACGGGTGCCGGACGGGTGGCCGCGGCCGGTCGCCGGTGGGGCTCACGCCGCCTTGGGACGCTCCACCGGCCGCTCCGTGAGTGCCTGATCGGGCAGCCGCGGCGGCGTCGAGACGGCTTCCGCGGCCGCGCAGGAGGCCAGCAGGTCACGCATGGACACACCGGCGAGCGTGAACGGCCGCGACGGCCGGCCCTTGGGCTCGGTGACCGACATGGACGCCTCCTGAGGTTCGGGGGCGGGCGTAGTTAGGTAGACCTAACTACGAAGTTGATACCATGTGACCACGCACGGGACACCGGACGCAACATTTTGCCGACGTCTCGTCGGAACGTTCACGGGATCCTCGGGCGAGGCGCCCCCACGGCCCGCGTCACCCCTACGGGATCACGACGACGGCCTGTCCGATCGTCGCGAAGTCCCACATCGCGTCGCCGTCCGCGACGGTCTGCCGGATGCCGCCCGTCTTCACCGTCGGGTCGGGGCCGGGCAGCGAGCCGTCCAGTGCCGCGCTGAAGCCGATCGTCACGTCGTTCACGGTGGTGAAGCGCACGACGTGCTCGATGGGGGTGCCGTCGGTGCCGGTGACGGCACCCGCGCGGGAGGTGACGGCGTACGTGCCCGGGAGCGGGTCCACACTGCCGGGGGCGACCTTGAACGTGCGCTTGACCCCGCCGTCCGGCCCGACCAGCCACACCCGGTCCGCGTCCAGCGAGTACACGACCCGCGTGCCGAGGCCGGAGTCGGCCGGCAGCGCGGCGGGGTGGCCCCTGTCCCGGGCCGCCTTCGCGGGGGCGCCGCTGCGCTGCGGCCGGGTCAGGTCGGCGGGCGCGTTCGCCGATGCCTGGAAGGTGAGGAACGCGACCGTCGCCAGGGCCGCCGAGGTGAGCCCGGCCACGAAAGTCGCGCTGTTGCTTGGCATCGACGACCACCCAGTCTGTCCCGTACGTCACGTTTCGCGGCGACGTTAGCAGCCATCACGCCTCCGACCGGTGCGGCCATGTCCGGGGCACGGGAGCCGTAGGCTGTTTGCGTGCTCTTGCTCGCTCTGGATACCGCCACCCCCGCCGTCACCGTCGCGCTGCACGACGGAACGGACGTCATCGCCTCCTCGAGTCAGGTGGACGCGCGCCGGCACGGCGAGCTGCTGCTGCCGGCCGTCGACCGGCTGCTCGCCGGTGCCGGGCGCGGTCTCGACGCCGTCACCGGGATCGTCGTCGGCGTCGGCCCCGGCCCGTACACGGGGCTGAGAGTCGGCCTGATGACCGCCGACACCTTCGGGCTCGCGCTCGGCGTCCCGGTGCACGGCCTGTGCACGCTCGACGGCCTCGCCTACGCGTCCGACCTCGAAGGCCCCTTCGTCGTGGCCACCGACGCCCGCCGCAAGGAGGTCTACTGGGCGCGATACGACAACTCCCGGACCCGGGTCTCGGGCCCCGCGGTGGACCGGCCCGCCGACATCGCCGACGAGGTGGCCGGGCTGCCGTCCGTCGGCGCGGGCGCGCTGCTGTACCCGGACACCTTCCCCGAGGCGTACGAGCCCGAGCACGTCTCCGCCGCCGCCCTCGCCTCGCTCGCCGCCGAGCGGCTCGTCCGGGGCGAGGAGCTGCCGGCCCCGCGCCCGCTGTACCTGCGCCGGCCGGACGCCCAGGCGCCGAAGAACTACAAGGTGGTCACCCCCAAGTGACCGAAGCCGCCAACCCGACCGGCCTGCCCGAGCTGCGGGAGATGCGCTGGTGGGACATCGAACCCGTGCTGGAGCTGGAGAAGGACCTCTTCCCCGAGGACGCCTGGTCACGGGGCATGTTCTGGTCCGACCTGGCCCATGCCCGCGGCCCCGAGGCGACCCGGCGCTATGTCGTCGCGGTCGAAACGACGGCCGAGGGCGAGCGGATCGTCGGGTACGCGGGCCTGGCCGCGGCCGGCACGGGGTCCGACAGCGGCTTCGCCGCGGTCGCCGACGTCCAGACCATCGCCGTCGCCCGTGGTCACTGGGGCACCGGGCTCGGCGCCCGCCTGCTGACGGAGCTGCTCCGCGCGGCGACCGCCTTCGAGTGCGCCGAGGTCATGCTGGAGTGCCGGATCGACAACGTGCGCGCCCAGAAGCTCTACGAACGCTTCGGCTTCGAGGCCATCGGCTTCCGGCGCGGCTACTACCAGCCGGGGAACGTGGACGCCCTGGTGATGCGGCTGACCGATCCATCGACATCCGTACCGACCCCGGTACAAGGGACACAGGAAACCGAGAACAATGGCTGACGAACCCCTGGTTCTGGGGATCGAGACCTCCTGCGACGAGACCGGCGTGGGCGTCGTGCGCGGCACGACCCTGCTGGCGGACGCGATCGCCTCCAGCGTCGACGAGCACGCCCGCTTCGGCGGGGTCGTGCCGGAGGTGGCGTCCCGGGCCCACCTGGAGGCCATGGTCCCGACCATCGAGCGGGCGCTGAAGGAAGCGGGGGTGAGTCCGAAGGACCTCGACGGCATCGCGGTCACGGCCGGTCCCGGGCTCGCCGGTGCCCTGCTGGTCGGCGTCTCGGCGGCGAAGGCGTACGCCTACGCCCTCGGCAAGCCCCTCTACGGGGTGAACCACCTCGCCTCCCACATCTGCGTGGACCAGCTGGAGCACGGCGCGCTGCCCGAGCCGACGATGGCCCTGCTGGTGTCCGGCGGCCACTCGTCCCTGCTGCTGTCCACCGACATCACCTCCGACGTCCGCCCGATGGGCGCGACCATCGACGACGCGGCGGGCGAGGCCTTCGACAAGATCGCCCGGGTGCTGAACCTGGGCTTCCCGGGCGGCCCGGTCATCGACCGCTACGCACGTGAGGGGGATCCCTCGGCGATCGCCTTCCCGCGCGGCCTGACCGGCCCGCGCGACCCGGTGTACGACTTCTCCTTCTCCGGGCTGAAGACGTCGGTCGCCCGCTGGATCGAGGCGAAGCGGGCGGCGGGCGAGGAGGTCCCGGTCCGTGACGTGGCGGCCTCCTTCCAGGAGGCGGTCGTGGACGTCCTGACCCGCAAGGCCGTACGTGCCTGCAAGGACGAGGGCGTCGACCACCTGATGATCGGCGGCGGGGTGGCCGCGAACACCCGGCTGCGGGCCCTGGCCCAGGAGCGCTGCGAGGCCGCCGGAATCCGGCTGCGCGTCCCGCGCCCCAAGCTGTGCACGGACAACGGTGCGATGGTGGCGGCCCTGGGCGCCGAGATGGTGGCCCGGGGACGCGCCGCGTCCGACTGGGACCTCTCGGCGGACTCCTCGCTGCCGGTGACCGACCCGCATGTGCCGGGCCGCCCGCACGACCACGACCACGTCCACGAGGTCGGCAAGGGAAATCTCTACTCATGACGGTCGCGCTGATGTGGGAGGCCCGGGCGGTCACCGGCCGGGGCGAGGACCTGCTGGCCTGGGCGCGGGCGCAGGATCTCGCGCCCGCGCCCACGCGCCGGGAGACCTTCCGTGCCCCGCAGGACCGGGTGCTGGTCATCACCTGGTGGGACGCCGACTACGACGCCGTCCTCCCCGAACTCCCGGACCCCGACGCGGGGTTGGCGAGCCGGGCCCCGCACCGGTGGCGGTTCGAGCCGGTCGGGGGGTAGCGCCTCCGGCACCGGCCCCCGGCGCTCCGGGTGCCGGGGGCCCCGGGGGAGTCCACCGCGTCGTCGCCGCGGACGGGTGCCGCCCGTGGACACCTCAACGCGGCAGGACGTCCGCCTCGCAGCGCAGCCGCCGCTCCGCCCCCACCTCACGCACCGGCCCGGTGAGCCGCACCCGGGCCACCTCCCGCACCTGCCCGCTGGAGGTTCCCAGGCGCAGTTCCAGATCGCCGGGTTCGACCACCCGGCGTCCCGCGCGGTCGGTGAACGCCGACAGGTCGGCGTGGAAGCGGAAGGTCACCCGTGCCGACCCGCCCGCCGCGAGCTCCAGCCGCTGATAGCCGATCAGCCGTACGTCGGGACGGGTGACGCTCGCCACCGGGTCGTGCAGGTACAGCTGCACGACCTCCGCGCCCGCCCGCCCACCGGTGTTGCGGACCGTGACGGACAGGTCGTACGAGCCGTCCGTGCCGATCTCCGCGTCCGGGCCGGAGAAGTCCTCCCACGCGAACTCCGTGTACGAGCGCCCGTGTCCGAACGGGTACAGCGGCGTCGGGTCCAGGTTGCTGACCTCGCCCGCCAGGCCCAGCGGCGGCTGGAGGTAGGTCCAGGGCTGACCGCCCGGCACGTGCGGCACGCTCACCGGGAGGCGGCCCGAGGGGTTCACCCGGCCCGAGAGCACGCCCGCGACCGCCGGGCCGCCCTCCTCGCCCGGGAAGAACGCCTGGACGACCGCCCCGAGCCGTCCGTGCCAGCGGCCGAGCGCGTACGGGCGGCCGGTGAGCAGGACCAGGACGACCGGGACGCCCGTCGCGACCAGCGCGTCCAGCAGTTCGCCCTGGACGCCGGGCAGGGTCAGGTCGGCCACGTCGCAGCCCTCGCCCGAGGTGCCCCGGCCGAACAGGCCCGCCCGGTCGCCCAGGACGGCCACGCAGACGTCCGCCTCGGCGGCGCGGGCGATGGCCTCGGTGAAGCCGGACGGGTCCGGGTCCGAGACCCCGCACCCTTCCGTGAACGTGACCTTGGCGTCCGGGAGTTCGGCCCGCAGGGACTCCAGCACGGTGGGGATGTCGATGCCCGCGTCCACCTCGGGGTGGTGGGTGAGGACATGGGACGGGAAGGAGTAGCAGCCCAGCATCGCCAGCGCGTCGGCCGCCCGCGGGCCGACCACGGCGACGCGGGTGTCGGGGGCGAGCGGGAGCAGCCCGTCGGGGTTGTCCAGCAGGACCACCGACTCCTCCGCCAGCCGGCGGGCCAGGGCGCGGTTCGCCGCCGGGTCGAGGTCGACCGTCTCGGGGCTCGGCGGCTGCCAGTCCTCGTCCAGCAGGCCCAGCTCGCACTTCTGGAGCAGGACGCGCCGGGCGGCCCGGTCGACCAGCTCCTCGGGGAGCTCGCCGGCGCGCACGGCCGCGACCAGTGTCTCGCCGTAGTACTTCACGGTGGGCAGTTCGACATCGATGCCGGCCGCCAGGGCGAGGTGGGCCGCCTCCGCGGGGGTGCCGGCGACCCGGTGCAGGGTCTGGAGGAAGCCGATGCCGAAGTAGTCGGCGACGACCGTGCCGGTGAAGCCCCACTCCTCCCGCAGGAGGCGGGTCAGCAACTCGGGGTCGGCGGAGGCCGGGACGCCGTCGCGTTCCGTGTAGGCCGCCATCACGGAGCGGGCGCCGCCCTCGCGCAGGGCCATCTCGAAGGGCGGCAGGGTCACGTCGGCGAACTCCCGGGTGCCCGCCCGCACCGGGGCCAGGTTGCGGGCGCCCGCCGAGGACGCGTACCCGGCGAAGTGCTTGAGCGTGGCGACGATCCCGGCGGACTCCAGCCCGCGGACGTAGGCCGTGCCGACCGTGCCGACCAGGTACGGGTCCTCGCCGATCGTCTCCTCGACCCGTCCCCAGCGCGGGTCGCGGACGACGTCCAGGACGGGGGCGAGGCCCTGGTGGACGCCGACCGCGCGCAGGTCGCGGCCGATCGCCCGGCCCATCTCCTCCACCAGCGGCGGGTCGAAGGCGGCGCCCCAGGCCAGCGGGACCGGGTAGGCGGTGGCCCGCCAGGCGGTGAAGCCGGCCAGGCACTCCTCGTGGGCGACGGCCGGGATGCCGAAGCGGCCGGCCGCGGCGATCCGCCGTTGGGCGAGGGCCAGCGCGCGGGCGCCGAGCGCGGGGTCCACGGGCGCGGTGCCGAAGGACCGGGTCAGCTGGCCGAGCCCCCGGGTGATCAGCTCGTTCCAGTCGTAGTCGGCGGTCATGTCGTGCTGATGCGGGGCGACTCCGTCGCCGTCCGTCGCGGCGCCGACCCACACGCCGTACAGCTGGGCGGTCTTCTCCTCCAGGGTCATCCGGGAGAGGAGGTCGTCGACACGGGCGGCGGCGGGCAGGGCGGGGTCACGCCAGGGGGCGGTGGTCATGAAACTCCTGTCAGAGGTCGGTGAGCCACCAGGTGGACAGTCGGTGCGGAGAGCAAGGAGTACGAATGTTTCGAGCTGTACTTCGAATGTTCCGGGAACCTATGGCGTCGCAATAGGTTCGTCAAGAGGTCGCGTGGCGATACGATCGCCGCCATGACACCCTCGGAGCCCGCGGAAACGCGGACAGAAGCGCGGCCGACGCAGACCGCGACGCTCGCGGAGATCGCCCGCGAGGCCGGCGTATCGGCACCGACTGTTTCGAAGGTCCTCAACGGCCGCGCCGACGTCGCCCCGGCGACCCGCACCCGCGTCGAAGAACTGCTGCGCGCCCACGGCTATCGTCGCCGCCGCGCCGAGGCGACCCGCTCCCCGCTGATCGACCTGGTCTTCCACGAGCTGGAGAGCGCCTGGGCGATGGAGGTCATCCGGGGCGTGGAGAACGTGGCGCGGGACGCCGGGCTGAGTGTCGTGCTGAGCGAGAGCGCCGGACGGCTCACGCCCGGCCGGACCTGGGCCGACCAGGTGGCCGCCCGCCGCCCGCACGGGGTCGTGCTGGTCCTGTCCGGGCTCGACGAGTCCCAGCGGGCGCTGCTGACCAGCCGGTCGATCCCGTTCGTGGTGATGGACCCGGCCGGGGACCCGGGCGCCGACGTGCCGTCCATCGGGGCCACCAACTGGCAGGGCGGCCTCGCCGCGACCCGGCACCTGGTCGAACTGGGGCACCGGCGGATCGGGGCGATCAGCGGGCCGCCGCAGATGATGTGCAGCCGCGCCCGGATGGACGGCTACCGGGCCGCGCTGGAGACGGCCGGGCTGCCGGTCGACCTTCAGCTGATCAAGACCGGCGACTTCCACCACGAGACCGGCTACCGGCTCGGCCGCGAGCTCCTCGACCGCCCCGACCGGCCCACCGCCGTCTTCGCCGGCAACGACCTCCAGGCGCTCGGCTGCTACGAGGCCGCCCGTGAGCTGGGACTGCGCATCCCGGAGGACGTGAGCGTGGTCGGCTTCGACGACCTGCCGGTGGCCCGCTGGGTGGGCCCGCCGCTGACGACCGTGCGGCAGCCGCTCACGGAGATGGCCGAGGCGGCGGCGCGGCTGGTGCTGGAGCTGGGGCGCTCGGCGTCCCGGGAGACGCCGACGGCGACGCGGGTGGAGCTGGCGACGAGCCTGGTGGTGCGGACGAGCACCGGGGCGCCGCCCGCCCGGTAGGACAGGAAACGCGAGTGGCCGGAAGTTGACGTATTGACGGGTGTGACGGAGGCCTCCACACTCCTCCGAAGTCAATCGGTTGCACGACCGAAACTTTCGGAGGCACCCGCAATGAGATCCTCCAGTTCGTCGATACGTGCACGTCTCGCCGCCCTGCTCGCCGGGGCGGCCACCGTCGGCGCCCTCCTGAGCGGAGTGGCGCACGCCGCCGACACCCCGCTGCGCGAGCTCGGGGCGGCCAAGGGCAAGGTCGTCGGCACGGCGGTCACCGGCTCCAAACTCACCGGGACCTACGGCGACATCACCGGGGCGCAGTTCGGCTCGCTGACCCCCGGCAACGCCATGAAGTGGGGCTCGGTGGAGCCGACCCAGGGCTCCTTCAACTGGGCGGAGGCCGACCAGATCGTGGCCTTCGCGCAGGCCCACAACCAGCAGGTGCGCGGCCACACCCTGGTCTGGCACAGCCAGAACCCCAACTGGCTCGCCAACGGCACCTGGACGTCGGCCCAGTTGAGCACCCTGCTGCAGAACCACATCAACACCGAGGTCGGCCGCTACCAGGGGAAGATCGCCGCCTGGGACGTCGTCAACGAGCCCTTCAACGAGGACGGCACCTACCGCTCGACCCTCTGGTACAACGGCCTCGGCGCGGACTACATCGCCAACGCGCTGACCTGGGCGCGGGCCGCCGACCCGGCCGCCAAGCTGTACATCAACGACTACAACGTGGAAGGCGTCAACGCGAAGTCGACCGCCCTCTACAACCTCGTCAGGTCGCTGAAGGAGCGGGGGGTCCCGATCGACGGGGTCGGCCTGCAGGCCCACCTCATCCTCGGTCAGGTCCCGTCCACGTTCCAGCAGAACATCCAGCGCTTCGCCGACCTCGGCGTCGACGTGGCCATCACCGAGCTGGACATCCGGATGACGCTCCCGTCCGACAGCGCCAAGCTGACCCAGCAGAAGGCCGACTACAAGGCCGTCACCGCGGCCTGTGTCGCGGTCGCGCGCTGCGTGAACCTCACCGTGTGGGGCTTCACCGACTCCGACTCCTGGGTGGAGAGCACCTTCCCGGGACAGGGGGCGGCGACGCCGTACGACGCGAACTACGCGCCGAAACCCGCGTACTACGGCATCGCGGAGGCGCTGGGCGGCACGACGACACCTCCGCCGACCGGCGCGTGCACGGCGGCGTACAGCGTGGGCAGTCAGTGGAACACCGGATTCACCGGGAACGTGACGATCTCCTGCTCGGGTGCCGCGCTGTCCTCCTGGAAGGTGACCTGGACGTACGGCGCGGGCCAGCAGATCACCCAGGCCTGGAACGCCGGCTGCACCCAGACGGGGGCGGCCGTGACCTGTGCGAACGCCTCGTACAACGGGTCGGTTCCGGACGGGGGTTCGGTGAGCTTCGGGTTCAACGCGAGCTGGAGCGGCAGCAATCCGGTACCGGCGGTGACACTGGGCTGACGACGAGAAGGGATTGACGACGACGGGCCTAAGGTGACGCCGGGCTGACGGTGACTCCGGACCGGGGATCGTGAGATTTTCACAAGAAGTTCGCCGTGGGGCGGCCGTCCTAACGGTTCGCTCATAATTCGGACTTACGTTCCTGTGCGTGACGCGACACGAGGAGCAGGACGACGCGGGCAGACAACCGGGCCGGCGGTCGAGAGTGCTGAAGGCCGCCGGTCTCACCCTGGCCGCCGTCCTGGTGGTGGGCATCGGGACGGCGGGCTGGGCCTACTGGCACCTCAACGACAACATCACGAGCGTCGACATCGACAGCGCGCTCGGTGACAACCGCCCCGCGAAGGCGGTCACGTCCCCGTCCCCGTCCGGTTCGGCGTCCGCCTCCCCGCTCCCCACCGAGGCCGTGAACATCCTGGTGCTGGGCTCGGACTCGCGCAGCGGCGAGGCGAACCAGGCGCTCGGCGGCGGCGACAGCTCGGGCGCCCGTTCCGACACCGCGATGGTCGTGCACATCGACGCGGGCCGCACGACCGCCACCGTCGTCAGCATCCCGCGCGACACCCTGGTCACGCGCCCCTCCTGCCCGCTGTCCGGCGGAGGCTCGACGGCGGTGGCGTACGGCGCGATGTTCAACACCGCCTACTCGGTCGGCGGTCCCGTCTGCGCCGTCAAGACGGTCGAGTCGATCACCGACGTCCGCATGGACCACTACATCGAGGTCGACTTCTCGGGCTTCGCGAAGCTCGTGGACGCGCTCGGCGGAGTCACCGTCACCACCGACGAGGACATCGACGACGACGACAGCCATCTGCATCTGGCGGCCGGCACCCACCATCTGGACGGCACCCGGGCGCTCGCCCTGGCCCGCACCCGGCACGGCATTGGCGACGGCAGCGACCTCGGCCGCATCGGCCTCCAGCAGACGCTGGTGAAGGCCCTGCTGGAGCAGATCGCCTCGACCGACCTGCTGACCGGCCCCACCAGGCTGTACGCGGTCGCCGACGCGGTCACCGGCAGCCTCACGACGGACACCGGCCTCGATTCCCTCACCGAGCTGACGGAGCTCGCCCAGAGCCTGAAGGGCCTCTCGGCCGACCGCCTGGAGACGGTGACCATGCCCGTGGTGGCGGCCCCCTCCGACCCCAACCGGGTGGTGGCACAGGAACCGGCGGCGAGCGAGCTGTGGGCGTCGCTGAGATGAACCGCCCCTGAGCGAACCGCCCCCGTCTCCGTGCTGCTGCCGCAGGCGGCGAGCTGCGGAAACGCCGGCCGGAAAAGTTTCCCGGGAAAAGTTCGGCGAGGGTGTCGATCCGGTCGCCCTCCGTTCGACGAAGGAGTGAGAGGCCGGGAAGGACCCGGTTCACCGCACCGAGGAGTCACCATGCCCCGCTACCTGTCGCTCGTGAAGATCGACGAGGCCACCGCCCCCGCCGAGGGCCCGAGCCCCGAGCTGATGCAGCGGATGGGCGAGCTGATCGAGGAGGTCACCAAGGCCGGCGTCATGCTCGACACGGCCGGGCTCACACCGTCCGCGCAGGGCGTCCGCGCGCACTGGGAGGGCGGGAAGATCTCCCTCACCGACGGACCCTTCACCGAGTCCAAGGAGGTCGTCGGCGGCTACGCGCTCATGCAGTGCAAGGACATGGCCGAGGCCATCGAGTGGACGAAGCGGTTCCTGAAGGTGCACGAGGAGCACTGGACGGTGACCTGTGAGGTGCGGGAGATCGCGGAAGGCTGAGCCTTCCTTGGCCTGAACGACCGCCGGGGTGTTCGATGGTGGGCTGTGGAACAACAGCCCGCCTCGGACCCCCGCACCGCCTCGGACTCCGGCACCGCCTTTAATCCCGGCAGCGCCTCGGATCCCGGCACCGCCTCGGACTCCGGCAGCGCCTCGGATCCGCGTGTCACGCGACCGCCGGATCCCCGGGTCGCCATCGAGACCGTCTTCCGCCTCGAGTCCCCCCGTGTCATCGCCGCCGTCGCCCGTGTCGTGCGGGACGTCGGCATCGCGGAGGAGCTGGCGCAGGACGCCCTGGTCGCCGCCCTGGAGCAGTGGCCCCGCGACGGCGTGCCGGACAACCCCGGTGCCTGGCTCACGGCCACCGCGCGGCACCGCGCCGTCGACCTGGTCCGGCGCCGGGAGAACTACGCCCGCAAGCTCCAGGAGATCGGCCGGAGCCTGGACCAGGCGGCCCCGCCGGAGGAGCCCGCCGATCCGGACGCCATCGACGACGACCTGCTCCGGCTCGTCTTCACCGCCTGCCACCCGGTGCTCTCCGCCGAAGCCCGCATCGCCCTCACCCTGCGTCTGCTCGGCGGCCTGAGCACACCCGAGATCGCCCGCGCCTTCCTGGTCCCCGAACCGACCGTGGCCCAGCGCATCGTCCGCGCCAAGAAGACCCTGGCCACCAGGAACATCGCCTTCGAGGTGCCGTACGGACCCGACCGCGAGGCCCGGCTCGGTTCGGTCCTCGACGTCATCTACCTCATCTTCAACGAGGGGTACGCGGCCACCGCGGGCGACGACTGGCTGCGCCCGGCCCTGTGCGAGGACGCGCTCCGGCTGGCCCGGCAGCTTGCGGCCCTGATGCCGAAGGAGCCCGAGGTCCACGGCCTGGTGTCGCTGCTGGAGTTCCAGGCGTCCCGCACGGCCGCCCGCACCGCCCCCGACGGCAGGCCCGTCCTCCTCAAGGACCAGGACCGGCGCCGCTGGAACCGCATGCTCGTCGCCCGCGGTATCGCCGCCCTCGACCGGGCCGGCGCCACCGCCACCGGCGCTCCCGGCCCGTACGCCCTCCAGGCGGCCGTCGCCGCCTGTCACGCGCACGCCCACACCTACGAGGACACCGACTGGAGGGCCATCGCCACCCTGTACGGACTACTGGCGGCCCGGACCCCGTCCCCGGTCGTCGAACTCAACCGCGCGGTCGCGGTGTCGATGGCGGACGGCCCGGAGCCCGCGCTGGAGATCGTCGACCGTCTCGTCGCCGAACCGACCCTGCGCGACTACCACCTGCTGCCCAGCGTCCGCGGCGACCTGCTGCTGCGGCTGGGCCGGACGGCGGAGGCCAGGGCCGAGTTCGAACGGGCCGCGGAGCTGACGGGCAACGAGCGCGAACGGGAGCTGCTGCGGGCGCGCGCCGACGAGTGCCGCCCGAACTGAGGCACCTCACAGCCTCAAGACGCTCCACCGGCAGTGGCGGCCGGCCCGGCGGGGGCKCCGACGAGCATCGTCGGCGCGTCAGGAACACGGTCGCCGAGTGCGGCCCGTGCCCCTTGGGGAGCACCTTCTTCCGCAGCTCCTCAGGCTCCACCGCCGACCCCCGCTTCTTCACGGTCAGGATCCCGACCCCCCGCTCCCGCAGCAGCGCCTTCAGCTTCTTCACGTTGAAGGGAAGCCGGTCGGTGATCTCGTAGGCGGTGGCGTAAGGGGTCGGACGCAGGGTGTCGGCGGTGACGTAGGCGATGGTCTCGTCGATCAGCCCGCCGTCGAGGTCCCGGGCCACGTCGGCGACCAGATGAGCCCGGATGACGGCGCCGTCGGGCTCGTACAGATACCGTCCGACCGGCCGGACGTCCGGGTCGGGCAGCCCGGCGCCGAGCAGGGTCCGCGGCCCCGGGAGCAGGGTGGCCCGCACGGCCCCCGGCTCGGTGCCGAACCACAGCACCGCCTCCTTCACGTCCCCGCCGTCCGAGATCCACTCGGCCTCGGCCTCGGCCGGGATCGCCTCGTGCGGCACGCCGGGCGCGATCTTCAGGGCGGCGCGCGGGGCGGCGAGGGCGGCGCCGACCGCCCACGACAGGGGAGGCGAGTACGCCTCGGGGTCGAAGATGCGCCCGCGGCCACCCCTGCGCGCCGGGTCGACGAACACGGCGTCGTAGCCACCGGTGTCCACCTCGGTGACGTCCGCCTCCCGCACCTCGATCAGCCCGCTCAGCCCGAGCGCGTCGGCGTTCGCGCGCGCCACCTCCGCCGTGACCGGGTCCCGGTCCACGGCCAGCACCCGGATCCCGGCCCGGGCGAGCGCGATCGCGTCGCCGCCGATCCCGCAGCACAGGTCGGCGACCGACGTGACGCCCAGTGCCCTCATCCGCTCGGCCCGGTATCCGGCGACACTCGCCCGCGTCGACTGCTCCACCCCGTTCGGCGTGAAGAACATCCGCTCCGCGTCCGCGGTCCCGAACTTCGCCGCCGCCCGCTGTCGCAGCCGGGCCTGGCCGAGCGCCGCGGACACCAGGCCGGCGGGATGCTCGCGGCGCAGCCGGGTGGCGACGGCGAGTTCGTCGGCGGGAGCGGTGCCACGCACCAGGTCGAGGAGGGCACGGCCCTCGGCGGTGAGGAGGGGAGCGAGGTCGTTCACCACCTCATTGTCGACCAGCGGGCCACGGCACCGGTCACCGCCCGCCGCTGCCGGCCGCTTTGGGCCAGTCGGTGGATGGTGTGTCCGCGGCGGCGGTGTCGGACCGGGTTGCGGGGCGGTGACTGCGAGGATCCGGCGCCATGGGACCTGTCGTACAAAATGATGACAAGCGCGGCTGTTCTCGGGTGGCGCGTCGGCGCGCGCCGGCCGGCCGGCGTGCGGGCGTCCGCAGCCTGATCGCCGTCCTCGCGCTCGCCACCATCGCCTCGGGCTGCGCGGGAGGCGGCGAGGGCGCCGACCGCCCGGCCCGCCCCGCCCCGGGCCAGCAGCCGCGGAAGGCGGGGCCGCCCCCCGCGGCGCCGCCCGCCCGCGCCCTGCACTCCTACGCCGCCAGGCTCCGCGCCGCACACCAGGCCCGGGTCGCCGCGGCGAAGCGCTGGGGTCTGAAGAAGGTCCCGTTGACACCCCCGGCGCCGCCCGCGAGCAAGCCGGAGATCACCACCCGCAAGGGCTTCGAGGTCGACGACCACGAGGAACTCGGTCTGCCGCCGGTCTTCACCACCGTCCCGACCGGGGACCGGGTCGTCTTCCTCACCATCGACGACGGCGCCGAGAAGGACCCGGCGTTCCTGCGCATGATGAGCGAGCTGAAGATCCCGTACACCGCCTTCCTCAGCGACTACCTGGTCAAGGACGACTACGGCTACTTCAAGCGGATGCAGGACCGGGGTGTGGGGCTGAACAACCACACGCTGCACCACCCCTACCTGCCCGCCCTCTCCTACGCCCGCCAGAAGCGCGAGATCTGCGGCATGCAGAACGTGATCGAGGAGCGCTACGGCAAGCGCCCCACCCTCTTCCGGCCGCCTTTCGGCAACTACGACCAGGACACCCTGCGCGCGGCGAAGGCCTGCGGCGTGCGCTACGCCCCGCTCTGGGCCGAGGAGGTGTTCGTCGACCACTGGGAGTACCGCGAGTGGGACCAGGACCTCCATCCCGGCGACATCGTCCTGAGCCACTTCCGCGGCCGCGGCGACTGGAAGGGCACGATGCCCGACATGGTCCGCCGGTTCCTGAACAAGGTCACGGCGAAGGGATACGCGGTGGCACGGCTGGAGGACTACCTGTGAGGACGCGGGGGCTGCCGGCCGTACTGCTGATCCTGACGACCCTCTCGGCACTGGCCGCGCTGGCGGGCTGCGCCCAGTCCGTCGACCCGATCGAACGGCTCGGCAAGAAGGCCGCCGCCCGGGTCCGCCCGCACGGCCCGACCGGGCGGGAGGCTTACCGCCACTGGGGTCTGACGGCCCCGCTGGCCCCCGCGCCGCGCCACCCCGCCCGCTCCCTGGCGGGCAGTCCGGGAGCGGCCTTCCCGCCGGTCGTCGACCACGTCCCGACCACCGACAGGGTCGTCTTCCTCACCTACGACGACGGCGCCGAGCGCGACCCCCGCTTCGTCGACATGGTCCGCGAGCTGCGCCTCCCGGTGAGCATGTTCCTCACGGACAGCGTGGTGGGGCCGGGCTACGCCCACTTCGCGCGCCTGCGGTCGGTCGGCGCGAACATCCAGAACCACACCCTGGACCACCCGGCCCTGCGCGGCCTGCCCTACGCCGGCCAGCGCGCCGAGATCTGCGGCCAGCAGGACAAACTCCGCGCCCGCTTCGGCCTGCGCCCACGCCTCTTCCGTCCGCCCTACGGCACCTACGACACCACCACCCGACGCGCCGCCGCCGACTGCGGCATCGCGGCCATCGTCCTCTGGCGCGCCTCGATGGGCCCCACGGACCTCACCTACCCGCACGGCCCCCACCGCCCCCGCCCGGGCGACATCATCGCCGTGGCCCCGGACGAGTCGACGGGCCCGGGCCTGAGGGAACGCACGACACGACTCCTGCGCCGGGTACAGGAACAGGGTCTGACGGTGGGCCGCTTGGAGGACTATCTGTAGGGCGCCTTGTGGGGGCTGGCTCACCCGTCGGCCCATCGGTCCGTCGGCCCATCGGCCCATCGGTCCGTCGGCCCATCGGCCCATCGGTCCGTCGGTCCGTCGGTCCGTCGGTCCGTCGGTCCGTCGGTCCGTCGGTCCGTCGGTCCGTCGGGCGTTCGAGGACGAGGCCCGTCCAGGGCCGAAGCGTGGGTCCGGGGCGGCAGCCCCTGGTGACGTCCGCACCGACACCGGGCGAACAAGGCCACTCACGCCCACTGAAATCCGGCCGACGCGCCGCACGCATTGGCACTCCGCTTGACCGAGTGCTAATCGCGGTCATAGTCTCAGGTCTGGCACTCCCCCCAGGAGAGTGCCAACACGCGACGGGCAGGTCCGGCACCCGCGACGACGGATCCACCTGGTCGCCACCTCAGACAGTTAGCCCCGTGAGATCTCCGAAGGGGGAGGTCGGATCGTGACGACCACCAGCTCCAAGGTTGCCATCAAGCCGCTCGAGGACCGCATTGTGGTCCAGCCGCTCGACGCCGAGCAGACCACCGCCTCTGGCCTGGTCATCCCGGACACCGCGAAGGAGAAGCCCCAGGAGGGCGCTGTCCTCGCGGTGGGCCCGGGTCGCTTCGAGAACGGCGAGCGCCTGCCGCTCGACGTCAAGGTCGGCGACGTAGTCCTGTACAGCAAGTACGGCGGCACCGAGGTGAAGTACAACGGCGAGGAGTACCTCGTCCTCTCGGCTCGCGACGTGCTCGCGATCATCGAGAAGTAATTCACCCAGTTTTGCAGTGAACTGCGCTCCTGGCCCCGCGACTTTGTGAAGCCGGGTGCTGGGGGCGCAGTTCGTTTCTCCCACGTTTTCCGAGAGGGCTGAACCGCTCCCATGGCGAAGATCCTGAAGTTCGACGAGGACGCCCGTCGCGCCCTCGAGCGCGGCGTCAACAAGCTTGCCGACACGGTCAAGGTGACGATCGGCCCCAAGGGCCGCAACGTCGTCATCGACAAGAAGTTCGGCGCCCCCACCATCACCAACGACGGTGTCACGATCGCCCGCGAGGTCGAGCTCGACGACCCGTACGAGAACCTCGGTGCCCAGCTGGTGAAGGAGGTGGCGACCAAGACCAACGACATCGCGGGTGACGGTACGACCACCGCCACCGTGCTCGCCCAGGCGCTGGTACGCGAGGGTCTGAAGAACGTCGCCGCGGGTGCCTCCCCGGCCGCCCTGAAGAAGGGCATCGACGCCGCCGTCAAGGCCATCTCCGACGATCTGCTGGCCACCGCGCGCCCGATCGACGAGAAGTCCGACATCGCCGCCGTCGCCGCGCTGTCCGCCCAGGACCAGCAGGTCGGCGAGCTCATCGCCGAGGCGATGGACAAGGTCGGCAAGGACGGCGTCATCACCGTCGAGGAATCCAACACCTTCGGTCTGGAGCTGGACTTCACCGAGGGCATGGCCTTCGACAAGGGCTACCTGTCGCCGTACTTCGTGACGGACCAGGAGCGCATGGAGGCCGTCCTCGAGGACCCCTACATCCTCATCAACCAGGGCAAGATCTCCTCCATCGCCGACCTGCTGCCGCTGCTGGAGAAGGTCATCCAGACCAACTCCTCCCGCCCGCTGCTGATCATCGCCGAGGACCTCGAGGGCGAGGCCCTGTCGACCCTGGTCGTGAACAAGATCCGCGGCACCTTCAACGCGGTCGCCGTGAAGGCCCCCGGCTTCGGTGACCGTCGCAAGGCGATGCTGCAGGACCTCGCGGTCCTCACCGGCGCCACCGTCATCTCCGAAGAGGTCGGCCTCAAGCTCGACCAGGTCGGCGTCGACGTGCTCGGCTCCGCCCGCCGCGTCACCGTCACCAAGGACGACACCACGGTCGTCGACGGTGCCGGCGACTCCGCCGAGGTCCAGGGCCGCGTCGGCCAGATCAAGGCCGAGATCGAGAACACGGACTCCGACTGGGACCGCGAGAAGCTCCAGGAGCGCCTCGCGAAGCTGGCCGGCGGCGTGTGCGTGATCAAGGTCGGCGCCGCCACCGAGGTGGAGCTGAAGGAGAAGAAGCACCGTCTCGAGGACGCCATCTCCGCGACCCGCGCCGCGGTCGAGGAGGGCATCGTCTCCGGCGGTGGCTCCGCGCTCGTCCACGCCGCCAAGGTGCTCGAGGGCGGCCTTGGCAAGACCGGCGACGAGGCGACCGGTGTCGCCGTCGTTCGCCGCGCCGTCGTCGAGCCGCTGCGCTGGATCGCCGAGAACGCGGGCCTCGAGGGCTACGTCATCACCTCCAAGGTCGCCGAGCTCGACAAGGGCCAGGGCTTCAACGCCGCGACCGGCGAGTACGGAGACCTGGTCAAGGCCGGCGTCATCGACCCGGTCAAGGTCACCCGCTCCGCCCTGGAGAACGCCGCCTCCATCGCCTCCCTCCTCCTGACGACCGAGACCCTGGTCGTCGAGAAGAAGGAAGAGGAAGAGCCGGCCGCCGCGGGCCACTCGCACGGTCACTCCCACTGACGCAGCGCGTCGGTACACCGACCCGGGTCGACGGACACTGACCCAGGTCGCAGGCACGGCCGAGGCCCGGCACCCCGAGAACAAGGGGTGCCGGGCCTCTGCGTCGTCTACCGCTCCAGCGCGTCCAGCGCCCCCAGCTGCTCCATCAGCCCCAGCCGGTCGTACTGCCACCAGGCCTCGACGATCTTCCCGTCCTCCCGGCACCGGAAGACGGTCGTGCCGGTCATGCCGACCTGCTTCCCGGTGGCCGGGATCCCCATGAAGTCGCCCTTGTGGGTGCCGCTCCAGGTCCACCGGTTGCACACGCGGTCCCCCTGCTCGATCTGGTCCTCGAGGGAGAAGGCGAAGTCGAATCCGCCCCGCCACATCTCGACCTCCCGGCGCATCGCGTCCATCCCCATGGTGTCCTGCTCGTTGGCGGGATCGTGGTCGTGATAGTCCTCGGCGATCAGGCCGTCCAGCGGCGGCAGTTCGCCCCGCGCGCCGATCGCCTCGAAGAACCGCCGTGCCGTACCCGCGTACAGCTGCTCGTCCCGTACGACATCCAGATCCGTGAAGGTGGGCATCTCGTCGCACAGCGCCACCAGCTCCCGGAAGACCTTGTCGGTCTCCGGAAGGTTCGAGTTCCGCATCGCTTCCTCGTAGGAGGGGAACTCCACGATCTCGATGAAGTGCGAGGCGTCCGAGCGGTCCTTGCCGACCACCGCGTGCGACGCGGTCCGCTTGCCCCTGGTCTGTTCGACCCAGGTGTCCATCAGCCGGTCCATCTCTTCGAACCGGCTGGTCTTGCAGTCGATGAGCTGTACGAACGTCATGACGCCGCCTCCGGCCCCCCTGGGTCCGGTCCCTGTCACGCCCATTTTCCCACCGGAGCGCCGACGCCACCCGCCCACCGCCGGGCCCGCTACTGCGGCCCGTACTTCCGGCCCGTCCTCGAACTGATCCCGCCCAGCAGCGAGCGGGGCGTCACCTTCACCAGGCCCATCAACGCCTTGTAGCGCGGGTCGGGGATCGACAGCGACTTCCCGCGCGCCAGGTCGTGCAGCGCCGCCGCGACCAGCTTGTCCGCGTCCAGCCACATCCAGCCCGGGATGTTGTCCGTGCCCATCCCGGCCCGCTCGTGGAACTCCGTGCGCACGAACCCCGGGCACAGCGCCATCAGCCGCACCCCGCTGCCCGCCAGGTCCTTCGCCGCTCCCTGGGTGAACTGCACGACCCAGGCCTTGGACGCCCCGTACGTCCCGCGCGGCACGAAGGCCGCCACCGAGGCCACGTTGACGACACCTCCGCGCCCGCGCTCGCGCATCGCCGCCGTCGCCGCGGACGTCAGCCGCAGCACCGCCTCGCAGTGCACCTTGAGCATCTTCAGCTCGTCGGCCATGGACACATCGAGATAGCGGCCCTTGTTGCCGAAGCCGGCGTTGTTGATCAGCAGATCGACGGGGTTCTTGCGGTCGCCGAGCCGGGTGGCCACCGCCTCGATGCCCCCGTCGGTGGCTAGGTCGGCCGTCAGCACCTCGGCCTCGATGCCGTGCCGGTCGTGCAACTCGGTCGCCTGCTCACGCAGCCGCTTGATGTCCCGTGCGACGAGGACGAGATCATGCCCGTCCGCCGCCAGTCTGCGCGCGAACGCGGCACCGATGCCCGCGGTCGAACCCGTAATCAGAGCCGTTGTCATGGCAGAAGATTAGTGACCTGGAGTACGGACGTCCGTTCTCTGCACGTGGCCTCCCGAAGGTGAAGGGCTCGTGCGTGAGACCGCGTACGCCGCCTCGCGCCCCACCCGCTCCCCGGGCACCTGGCACGGGCCGGACTGACGCGAACTCAGCCCCCTTACCCGTCACCGCACTTGGCCCCCGACCTGCTCTCTGCCCGCCCCTTACCTGCCCCCGGACCCGTTTCCGGACTCGTTCCCGGACTCGTTCCCGGACCCGTCTCCGTATTTCTCCACGTACTTACGGGCCGCCGCCAGCGCCTCCGGGTGCAGCGCCTCGCCCGCCGCGAGTAGCCGGGGCAGCAGCTCCCGGTGCGTGGTGCCCGCCTGGAACTCCATCCGGGCCGTCACCTCGTGCTCCGGCAGGTGGACGATCCGCACCTCGTCCCCCGCGCGGATCTCACCCGGCACGACGACCCGCAGATACGCGCCGGTGGCCGCTTTCTCGGTGAACCTCCTGACCCACCGCTCCTCGCCCAGGTGGCCCTGGAAGGTGCGGCACGGTATCCGCCCGGACGTCACCTCCAGCACGACCTCGGAGCCGATCTGCCAGCGCTCGCCGATCCGCGCGCCGGAGACGTCGAGACCCGTGGTCGTGAGGTTCTCGCCGAACGCGCCGTTGGCCAGCGTGCGCCCCAGTTCGCTCTCCCAGTCGTCGAGGTCCTCGCGGGCGACGGCGTACACCGCCTGGTCGTCGCCGCCGTGGTGGCGCAGATGGCACACGGTGTCCCCGGCCACTCCGCTCGCCCCGACCCCTTTGGGGCCGGGCGCCGCGACCCGCACGGGCCCCTCGACCGGCCGCTTGTCGATCCCGGTCAGGCCCTGCGGCTGGTCGGTGTACGGCACGGCCTTCGCGCGGCCCAGATTGACAGACAGAAGCCTCATAGCGGCACGGTACGAGGCCGGTGGTCAAAGTGTCGACGCATTATTCGCGCGGTTGTCCAAGGCTCGCTTATGCTCGGCGAATGATCGAGGCCCGTCATCTCCGCGTCCTGCGTGCCGTGGCCGCCACCGGCTCCTTCTCGGCGGCCGGGCGCGAACTGGGCTGCACCCAGCCGGCCGTCAGCCAGCAGATGAAGGCGCTGGAGGCGTCCGTCGGCACACCCCTGCTGATCCGCAGCGGTCGCGAGATGCGTCTGACCCAGGCGGGCGAGGCCCTCGTCCGGCACGCGGCCGGCATCCTGTCCGGACTCACCGCCGCCGAGGAGGAGGTCGCCGCCATCGCGGGGCTGCGCGCCGGCCGGGTCCGTCTGGTGTCCTTCCCCAGCGGCAGTTCCACCCTCGTTCCCACCGCCCTCGCCGCCCTGCGCGCGGCCCACCCCGGCACCCGGGTCTCCCTGGAGGAGGCCGAGCCGCCGAACTCCGTCGAGCTGCTCCGCGAGGGCGACTGCGACATCGCTCTCGCCTTCCGCTACGAACGCGCGACGGGCAGCGGCGGCGCCGAGCAGGCCGGCGAAGGCGAATGGGACGACCTGGTCGTACGGCCGCTGCTGACGGACCGGCTGGTCGCCCTCGTCCCCGAACGGCACCGCCTGGCGCGCACGGGGCCCTCGGGGTCCGTCGCCATCGGCGACCTCGCCGCCGAGCCGTGGATCGCCGGCTGTCCGCGCTGCCGCGGCCAGTTGGTCCAGGTGTGCGAGAGCGCCGGATTCACGCCCCGCATCGACTTCGCGACCGACGACTATCCGGCGGTGGTGGGCCTGGTGGGCGCCGGCCTCGGCGTCGCCGTGCTGCCCCAGCTCGCGATCGAGTCCGTCCGCCCGCGTGGTGCCCGCGCGGTGACCCTGGAACCAGCGGTGCGGCGGGAGATCGTCGCGCTCACGCTGCCCGATCTGGCCCAGGTGCCGGCGGTGTCGGCCACGCTGGAACAGCTGGGGCGGGCGGCGGCGCGCCTCGGCTGACAGCAGCCGAGAACGGCGGGCACGGCGGTCGGAACAGACATGCACGGCAGCCGGAACCGACGCGCACGGCAGCGAAAACGGCGGGCACACACGTGTGCCCGCCGTTTTCGGTACCGCTTCCTCACAGCGCTTTGCAGAAACGTTCCTTCATGTGTTCGAGGAATCGTCTCTCGCGCCCGACGACGCCGACACCAGGCGATTGCGCGCCCGGCCCATCAGCTCCTCGCGCTCGTCCTCGGTCAACCCGCCCCACACGCCGTACGGCTCGCGTACCGCCAGCGCGTGCGCCGCACACTGCGCGCGGACCGGGCACCTCATGCAGACCTCCTTGGCCGAGTTCTCTCGAGCGCTCCGAGCCGCCCCGCGCTCACCCTCCGGATGGAAGAAGAGCGAACTGTCCACCCCGCGGCAGGCAGCCAGGAGCTGCCAGTCCCACAGGTCCGCGTTCGGTCCGGGAAGGCGGGAGAAATCTGCCATTGCGTGACCCCTTGTAGCCGTTCAGAGCGGATACGGTGCCCACGACCGTACAACTACGATCTAAGGAGATGAAAATATGACTCATTGCGAATCTAGCCTCAGACACCAGTAAAAGGGAAGAAATAGGGCCGAATGGGGCATCGCTTGTGATGAAAGCTTGAGGGTCCGTGTGGTTGCCTCCTCCGTATCCGCCCCCTCACGTAGAGTGCCGAAGAATGCATGCAGCCCCGTAACTCTTTCGAGTGACCGTCGTTGAGAGTGCGGTGGCGGTTGAAAACACAAACGCTCGGGCAGGCGTCCGAGACGGTCGACCGCACAGGTGACGATTCGTAACAGCCTGGAGGCACAAGGTGACGCGCATCAGCTGCGGAGGGCGGCCATGACTTCCGTCCTCGTCTGCGACGACTCCCCGCTTGCCCGAGAGGCGCTCCGCCGCGCGGTCGCGACCGTGCCCGGCGTCGAGCGCGTGACGACGGCGGCCAACGGCGAGGAAGTCCTCCGCCGCTGGGGTGCCGACCGCTCGGACCTGATTCTGATGGACGTACGCATGCCCGGACTGGGCGGCGTCGAGACGGTGCGGCGGCTTCTGTCCGCCGACCCCGGAGCACGCATCATCATGCTGACCGTCGCGGAGGACCTCGACGGCGTCGCCCTCGCGGTGGCCGCCGGCGCCCGCGGCTATCTGCACAAGGACGCCTCCCGCGCGGAACTGCGGGCGACCGTCACGCAGGCGCTCGCCGACCCGACCTGGCGGCTCGCCCCGCGCCGGCTGCGCTCGGCCGAGATGGGCGCCGCGCCCACGCTCACCGCGCGTGAGATCCAGGTCCTCGAGGGCATGAGCCACGGCCGCTCCAACGCGGAGATCGGCCGTGAGCTGTTCCTCTCCGAGGACACCGTCAAGACGCACGCCCGCCGGCTCTTCAAGAAGCTCGGCGCCTCGGACCGTGCGCACGCGGTGGCGCTCGGCTTCCGGTGGGGACTGGTCCGTTAGGCCCCGTCCCCGCCCTCCCGTCCCCGCCGCCCGCCTGTCTGTCCCGTCGTGTGCGGGTACGGGCGAGCGGTCCGGAGCGGGGCGGGTCCCGGGTCGGTTCGAGGCGGGTCGGCCCCGGCCGTCCGGCAGATCCGACCGGGTTCGGGTGACATCCGTCATTCAGTGAGGAGAGCGGGGTCATGGGTGAACCTCCCTGCTCAGACGCGGTGCGGAGGTCGCACGAGGACCCCTCCCACCGCACGGCGGACGGGGGCGGCACAGGCTCCCGCCGGGTGACCGCTGCTCGTTTCGCCGCGGATGCCGCATCCTTGAGGTGTGGAGTTCCTCGGGGACGAGTCGGTCGAGCGGGAGGGGAGGGCGCAGGGGATGAGTTCCGGCGCACCTGCTCATAACGCTTCGGTGCACAACGACGGGCACGGTGCCGCGGCCGGTCCGGCCGCAGTGCACCATGGACCGATGCGCGATGACGAGGCGGTCACTGCCGTGGGGACGATCGGATCGCTCGTCCATCGCGCCGTGGACGGCGATGAGCAGGCCACTCACGACCTGCTGGCCCATGTCCACCCCTTGGCGCTGCGCTACTGCCGCACCCGGCTGTCCCGGCTGCCCGGCGACGCGCGCCACTTCGTGGAGGACCTCGCGCAAGAGGTCTGTGTCGCGGTTCTCCTCGCACTGCCCCGCTACCGGGACACCGGCAGGCCCTTCGAGGCCTTCGTCTTCGCCATCGCCGCGCACAAGGTCGCCGACCTCCAGCGCGCCGCGATGCGCCACCCGGGCTCCACGGCGGTCCCCTCCGACGAGATGCCCGAGCGGCCGGACGACTCACTCGGCCCCGAGGAGCGCGCCCTGCTCAGCAGCGACGCCGAGTGGGCCAAGAAGCTCATGGCCAACCTGCCGGAGAACCAGCGCGAGCTGCTCCTGCTGCGCATCGCCGTGGGCCTCACCGCCGAGGAGACCGGCCAGATGTTGGGAATGTCACCCGGGGCGGTCCGCGTGGCCCAGCACCGGGCACTGAGCAGACTGCGGGCGCTCGCCGAGCAGTAGCAGTCCGTAGCAGCCCCTTCGGAACAGGCGTCGATGAACAGGGCGCCGACCGTTTCCGTACGAACATACGAAGCCCGGAGTCACACTCGGCCGTGGAATTCGGGAGGTGCGCTTCCCGTTAGCATGGACATCCGCACCGATCAAGGCCATTTGGGGAAGGTGTCATGACTGCCAACGTCGACGGAGTGCCCGGAAAATTCGCGACCCTCGGGCTCACCTACGACGACGTGCTGCTGCTGCCGGGCCCGTCGGACATGGCTCCCGACGAGATCGACACCGCCTCGTACGTCTCCAAGAACGTGCGGGTGAACATCCCGCTGCTCTCCGCCGCCATGGACAAGGTCACCGAATCGCGCATGGCGATCGCGATGGCCCGTCAGGGCGGCGTCGGTGTTCTGCACCGAAATCTGTCCATCGAGGACCAGGCCAACCAGGTCGACCTCGTGAAGCGCTCCGAGTCCGGCATGGTGACCGACCCGATCACCATCCACCCGGAGGCCACGCTCGCCGAGGCCGACGCGCTGTGCGGCAAGTTCCGCATCAGCGGCGTCCCGGTCACCGACGGCAACAAGCGGCTGCTCGGCATCGTCACCAACCGCGACATCGCCTTCGAGACCGACCGCACGCGCCGCGTGCACGAGGTCATGACGCCGATGCCGCTGGTCACCGGCAAGGTCGGCATCTCCGGTGTCGAGGCCATGGAGCTGCTGCGCAAGCACAAGATCGAGAAGCTTCCGCTGGTCGACGACGAGGGTGTCCTCAAGGGACTCATCACGGTCAAGGACTTCGTCAAGGCGGAGAAGTACCCGCACGCCGCGAAGGACGCCGAGGGCCGTCTGCTGGTCGGCGCGGCCGTCGGCGTCGCGGGTGACTCCTTCGAGCGGGCCCAGGCCCTGATCGAGCGCGGTGTCGACTTCATCGTCGTGGACACCGCCCACGGCCACTCGCGGCTCGTCGGCGACATGATCGCCAAGATCAAGTCGAACCACACGCGGGTGGACGTCATCGGCGGCAACATCGCCACCCGTGACGGCGCCAAGTCCCTGGTGGACGCGGGCGCCGACGCCATCAAGGTCGGCGTCGGTCCGGGCTCCATCTGTACGACCCGCGTGGTCGCCGGCATCGGTGTCCCGCAGGTCACCGCGATCTACGAGGCCGCGCTCGCCGCCAAGGAGGCCGGTGTTCCGGTCATCGGCGACGGCGGTCTGCAGTACTCCGGCGACATCGCCAAGGCCCTGGTCGCGGGCGCCGACACGGTGATGCTGGGTTCGCTGCTCGCTGGCTGCGAGGAGTCGCCGGGCGAGCTGCTCTTCATCAACGGCAAGCAGTTCAAGTCGTACCGCGGCATGGGCTCCCTGGGCGCCATGCAGACCCGTGGCGAGCGCAAGTCGTTCTCCAAGGACCGCTACTTCCAGGAGGGTGTCGCCTCCGACGAGCAGCTGATCCCCGAGGGCATCGAGGGCCAGGTGCCCTACCGAGGCCCGCTGTCCTCCGTCGTCCACCAGCTGGTCGGCGGTCTGCGTCAGTCGATGTTCTACGTCGGCGGCCGGACGGTGCCGGAGCTCCAGGACAACGGCCGCTTCGTCCGGATCACGTCCGCGGGCCTGAAGGAGAGCCACCCGCACGACATCCAGATGACGGTCGAGGCGCCGAACTACAGCCGCAAGTGACCCCCACGCGCGCGTGAAGCGTGCGCAAGGCGTACCGAGGGCGGTCCCGGAGACTCCGGGGCCGCCCTTGTCGTACCCGTCGGCGATACTGGAAGACGCTGCAACGCATCAGGGAAAGGCCACACACGTGACTGAGATCGAGATCGGGCGCGGCAAGCGCGGCCGCCGGGCGTACGCCTTCGACGACATCGCCGTCGTCCCCAGCCGCCGTACGCGGGACCCGAAGGAGGTCTCGATCGCCTGGCAGATCGACGCCTACCGGTTCGAGCTGCCCTTCCTGGCCGCCCCCATGGACTCGGTCGTCTCCCCGGCCACCGCCATCCGCATCGGCGAGCTGGGCGGCCTCGGCGTCCTCAACCTCGAGGGCCTGTGGACCCGGCACGAGGACCCGCAGCCGCTGCTCGACGAGATCGTCGAGCTGGACGCGCAGACCGCGACCCGCCGCCTCCAGGAGATCTACGCGGCTCCCATCAAGGAGGAGCTGATCGGGCAGCGCATCAAGGAGGTGCGCGACTCGGGCGTGGTCACCGCGGCCGCGCTCTCCCCGCAGCGCACGGCCCAGTTCTCCAAGGCCGTCGTGGACGCGGGCGTGGACATCTTCGTCATCCGCGGCACGACCGTCTCGGCGGAGCACGTGTCCGGCTCGCACGAGCCGCTGAACCTGAAGCAGTTCATCTACGAGCTCGACGTGCCGGTGATCGTCGGCGGCTGCGCCACCTACACGGCGGCCCTGCACCTGATGCGCACCGGCGCGGCGGGCGTCCTGGTCGGCTTCGGCGGCGGCGCGGCGCACACCACGCGCAACGTGCTGGGCATCCAGGTCCCGATGGCGACGGCGGTCGCTGACGTGGCGGCTGCCCGCCGCGACTACATGGACGAGTCCGGCGGCCGCTACGTGCACGTGATCGCGGACGGCGGCGTCGGCTGGTCCGGCGACCTGGCCAAGGCGATCGCCTGCGGCGCCGACTCGGTGATGATGGGCTCGCCGCTCGCGCGCGCGACCGACGCGCCGGGCCGTGGCCACCACTGGGGCATGGAGGCGGTCAACGAGGAGCTGCCGCGCGGGCAGAAGGTCGACCTCGGCACGGTCGGCACCATCGAGGAGGTCCTCACGGGCCCCTCGCACACGCCCGACGGCTCGATGAACCTCTTCGGCGCCCTGCGCCGCGCCATGGCCACCACCGGCTACAGCGAGCTGAAGGAGTTCCAGCGCGTCGAGGTGACGGTCGCGGACTCGGTGCACCGGCGATAGACGCTTTTCCGTAGGACGTCGGCAGGGGCCGGTCAACTCACTCGGGTGAGATGGCCGGCCCCTTTCGCATGCCCGGACGGGCCGGGGCGTGCGGCGGTCACGGCGGCGTCGTGGAAGGGGGCGCCCGTGGGACGTCACCGCAAGCCCACCCGCCGGGACCGACTCCGTCTTCGGACGGTGCAGTGCCGGAGGAGGTGGATCTCGCGTCTTTGCGGATGGTGAGTGTCCGCCCCCAACACTCATGAGGGCGGACACTCCGTGATCCATCCTGGAGCCTGCCGCGGTTACCCGCTGCGGTGGGCTCCGCCTGTTCCGTACGTAGGCGGCGGGCCGTGGCGCACGCCACCAGCCCCCGGAGCCCGGGGTGGCGGTGTGCGCCCCGGGCTCACAACCGGTGCGCCGCCCCCGTAGGGGTGGCTCCCCGGGTGTCCAGCAGCAGCTGTGCCTTCACCGACAGGCCCTGGAGGTCGTACGTCCGGTGCTGCTGCAGGAGGATCGTCAGGTCGGCGTCGGCGGCGGCCTCGTAGAGGGAGTCGGCGCGGGGCACCGGGCGGTCCAGGACGCTCCAGGACGGGACGTGCGGGTCGTTGTAGCTGACGGCGGCGCCGAGCTCCATCAGGCGGATCGCGATCTCGCGCGCGGGGGTGTTCTGCTGGTCGGCGAGGTCCGGCTTGTAGGTGACGCCGAGCAGCAGCACGCGCGCGCCCCGCGCCGACTTGCCGTGCTCGTTGAGGAGGGCGGCGGCGCGCTGGACGACGTAGCGGGGCATGCGGCTGTTGACCTGCTGGGCCAGTTCGACCATGCGCAGCGGGCTGCCGGAGTGGCCGGTCCGGTCCAGGGGGACGGAGTGGCCGCCGACGCCGGGGCCGGGGCGGAAGGTCTCGAAGCCGAAGGGCTTGGTCTCCGCGCAGCGGACGACGTCCCACAGGTCGACGCCCAGGTCGTGGCACAGGACGGCCATCTCGTTGACGAGGGCGATGTTGACGTGGCGGAAGTTGGTCTCCAGGAGCTGCACGGTCTCGGCCTCGCGCAGGCCGCGCGCGCGTACCACCTTGTCGGTGAGACGGCCGTAGAAGGCGGCGGCGGACTCGGTGCAGGCGGGGGTGAGGCCGCCGATGACCTTCGGGGTGTTGGCCGGGTTGAAGACGCGGCTGCCGGGGTCGACCCGGCTGGGGGAGTAGGCGAGGTGGAAGTCGCGTCCGGCGCGCAGGCCGGAGGTCTCCTCCAGCAGCGGCCGCAGGAAGTCCTCCGTGGCCCCGGGATACACGGGCGACTCGAGGATCACGGTGGTGTGCGGGCGCAGATGCCCGGCGAGGGTGCGGGCGGCCGTCTCCAGCTGGCTCAGGTCGAGTCCGCCGTCCGCGTCGCGCGGGGTGGGGGCGCAGATGACGGCGGTGCGTACCCGGCCGAGCTCGGCGGGGTTGGTGGCGGGCCGGAAGCCTCCCGAGAGCATCCGGCGCAGTTCGGCGGGGCTGAGGGAGCCGGCCTCGGGGCCGGTGCGGTAGCCGATGGTGGGGATTCCGGCGGCCACGGCGGCCTGGGCCAGGGGCAGGCCGAACGGGCCGAGTCCGATGACGGCGAGATCTGCGGGCATGGCGTATGCCGTCCTTCCCAGTAACCGAGGTGGGACAGGTGCGCAAGCCCGGTGGACAGAGTGGACGAGCGCAATGTCAGACTAGGAGTAAATATGACCGTTATGCGGGATTGATCGACTGTGTTGGCCGGTTGTGTCGACCGGCCTGCTCGGGCGGTGCGCCGACCGGCGGTGACAAGCCCTGTCGCCCGCCGCGGCTGCCGCCGTGTTCTCCGGAAGGCCGGTTCGGGTTCCGTGAGAGTTATCCACAGGCTGGGGGCGAGTGGTGGCTGAAGCCGGGCATCAAGGTCAGAATTTGGGCATGAGGGATACGAACCGGATCTCGCCCTGAGGGCGCGGCCGGCGCGACCTACAGCGGGAGGCAGTGGTGAGGACAGCGACACTGGGGCCGGCGCAGCGAGCAGAGTCACTGGCAGCCATGGCCGAGCGGGAGCTGGACGTGCTGGTGGTGGGAGCCGGTGTGGTCGGCGCGGGCACCGCCCTGGACGCCGTGACACGTGGTCTGTCCACCGGGCTCGTCGAGGCGCGCGACTGGGCGTCGGGCACGTCGAGCCGGTCGAGCAAGCTGATCCACGGTGGTCTGCGTTATCTGGAGATGCTCGACTTCGCGCTCGTACGGGAGGCGCTGAAGGAGCGCGGGCTGCTGTTGGAGCGACTCGCTCCGCATCTCGTGAAGCCCGTTCCCTTCCTGTACCCGCTCCAGCACAAGGGCTGGGAACGGCTGTACGCCGGTTCGGGTGTCGCGCTCTACGACGCGATGTCCATGGCCCGCGGGCACGGTCGGGGCCTGCCGATGCACCGTCACCTGACCCGCGGTCATGCCCTGCGGGTGGCCCCGGCCTTGAGGAAGGACGCGCTGGTCGGCGCGTTGCAGTACTACGACGCCCAGATGGACGACGCCCGCTTCGTCGCCACCCTCGTGCGCACGTCAGTGGCCTACGGGGCCAAGGCGGCCAACCGCGCTCGGGTGACGGCTTTCCTCCGCGAGGGCGAACGGGTCGTCGGCGCGCGGGTGCAGGACGTCGAGGGCGGCGGGGAGTACGAGATCCGCGCCCGCCAGATCGTCAACGCCACGGGTGTGTGGACCGACGACACCCAGGCGATGGTGGGGGAGCGCGGGCAGTTCCACGTCCGCGCGTCCAAGGGCATCCATCTCGTCGTGCCGAGGGACCGGATCAGCTCGTCCACCGGTCTGATCCTGCGCACCGAGAAGTCCGTGCTGTTCGTCATCCCGTGGGGCCGCCACTGGATTGTCGGCACCACGGACACCGACTGGGACCTCGACAAGGCCCACCCGGCCGCCTCCAGCGCGGACATCGACTATCTGCTGGAGCATGTGAACTCGGTCCTGCGGGTGCCGCTGACCCGCGACGACGTCGAGGGCGTGTACGCCGGGCTGCGGCCGCTGCTGGCCGGCGAGTCCGACGCCACCAGCAAGCTGTCGCGGGAACACACCGTCGCGCATCCGGTGCCGGGACTGGTGGTCGTGGCGGGCGGCAAGTACACGACGTACCGGGTGATGGCGAAGGACGCGGTCGACGAGGCGGTGCGCGGGCTCGACCAGCGGGTCGCCGACTGCGTCACGGAGGACGTGCCGCTGATCGGCGCGGAAGGCTACCGGGCGCTGTGGAACGCGCGGGCGCGGATCGCCGCGCGGACCGGGCTGCACGTGGTGCGGGTGGAGCATCTGCTGAACCGTTTCGGGGCGATGACGGAGGAGCTGCTGGACCTCATCGCCGCCGACCCGACGCTGGGCGAGCCGCTCCAGGCCGCCGACGACTACCTGCGCGCCGAGATCGTCTATGCCGCCTCGCACGAGGGAGCACGGCACCTGGACGACGTCCTGACGCGCCGCACCCGCATCTCCATCGAGACCTTCGACCGCGGCACCCGCAGCGCCCGCGAGGCCGCCGAGCTGATGGCGCCGGTCCTCGGCTGGGACAAGGACCACATCGAGCGCGAGGTCCAGCACTACGAGAAGCGGGTGGAGGCCGAGCGCGAGTCCCAGCGCCAGCCCGACGACCTGACGGCGGACGCGGCACGCCTGGGAGCACCGGACATCGTGCAGTTCTGACGCCCCGTTCCCTGTCCTGGTCCCTGCTCGGGTCCTGCCCAGCCCCTGTTCGGGTCCTGCCCGGCCTCCGTGCGGGGCCTGTCCACCTGGGTCCGCACGGTCCGGCCGGTCCGGCCAGGTCGGGACGGGTCCGGCCAGGTCGGACCGGGTTCGGCTTCGCGTGGTGGGTTCACTCGAACGGGTGTCGGGATGCGGGATCTCTGTTCGCCACCGGCTCGTTCTACGTAGTGCGAGGGCAGAACTCGGCGGCGAGCAGGGCCGGTTCGATGGCGGGGTCTGCGATCGCCGTCGTGTTCACCCGAAACGTGAGGACACGCCGACCGTCGACGGTGGCCGCGGTGCGCACGTAGCTGCCGGAGATCCGGCCGTTGTGCCCCCACACCGTGACGCCGCACGGGAGCTTCGCGGGGAACAGGCCCATGCCGTACGAGCCGTGTGCGGTACGGGTGTCGAGCATCTCGCGCAGCCGGCGCGGGGGTAGCAGTTCACCGCCGAGCAGTGCCGCGTAGAAGCGGTCCAGGTCGGTGAGTGTGGTCACCAGTTCGCCCGCGGCCCCGGCCACCCTAGGGTCGAGCTCGGTGACTTCGATCCCGTCAAGGTCGTAGGCATGGCTGTGCGGGGAGGGCAAAGAGGTGCGGGAGCCGGGAAAGGAGGTGCCCGTCAGACGCAGGGGAGCGATGATCCGCCGCTCCGCCTCCGTGGCGTACGAGCGGCCGGTGACCTGCTCGACCACCAGGCCGAGCAGGACGTAGTTGGTGTTGGAGTAGGCGAAGCGGCCGAGGTCGGCCGGAGGGTGGGTGACAGCGATACGGACGGCTTGCAGCGGGAGCAGCGGGACGGTGCCCTCGGTGTCCCGGGTGAAGTCGTACAGGCCACTGGTGTGGGTGAGCAGGGAACGCAGGGTCAGCGCGCGCCCGTCGTTGCCCGCCCCGCGCACCAGGCCCGGCAGGTGCGACTCCACCGTGTCGGACAGCGACAGCCGCTGCTCGGCGGCCAGTTGCAGTACGACGGTCGCGAGGAAGGTCTTCGTGATGCTGCCGGCCCGGAAGTGGTCGGACCGGGAGATGTCCGGGCCCGCCTCCGCGTAGCGGGTGCCGCTCTCCTCACGGGCCAGCAGGGCGGCGGCGGGCGCCTTGCCCCGCGGGAGGAGCAGCGGGAGGAGGGAGTCCGTGGGGAGAACGGGGGCAGCCGCCTGTGAGCCGGTTGTGAACAGGCCGAGGAGCGCGAGGGACACGGGTACGGCCACCAGGCTCCGTAGCGGTCGCATCACGGCTCCTCCTTCCTCTCTTCTCTCCCGGCAGGCTCATCATCCAGGGTCGGTCGCGCCTCACTTCATCCGGTCCCCGACCGACGAAAGGGGCTCGTGGGGGCTCCGTGGCCGGAGTGTGCTGCACCTTCTGGCCGGAATGCACCGCTCCTGAGTGCGGCCGAAAGGGGATGAGGGGCACCCTGGGCGTTGGGCACTTGTCGGGTGAGGGACAATGGAGGCTCTGTCAGGGCGGGTTGCATGAGGGGACGCATGTCGGAGGCGGAGCGGGCGGGAGCATCCCGTCAGGACAAGAGCGCACGTCTCCTCGCCGGGCGGTACCGGCTGGGAGACGTACTCGGCCGCGGCGGCATGGGGACGGTGTGGCGCGCCGAGGACGAGACCCTCGGACGCACGGTCGCCGTCAAGGAGCTGCGGTTCCCGGGGAACATCGACGAGGACGAGAAGCGCCGGCTGATCACGCGGACCCTGCGCGAGGCCAAGGCCATCGCGCGGATCCGCAACAACAGCGCGGTGACGGTCTTCGACGTGGTCGAGGAGGACGACCGGCCGTGGATCGTGATGGAACTCGTCGAGGGCAAGTCGCTCGCCGAGGTCATCCGTGAGGACGGCGTGCTGGAGCCGAAGCGTGCGGCGGAGGTCGGGCTGGCCATCCTCGACGTGCTGCGTTCGGCGCACCGCGAGGGCATCCTGCACCGTGACGTGAAGCCGTCGAACGTGCTGATCGCCGAGGACGGCCGGGTCGTGCTCACCGACTTCGGCATCGCGCAGGTCGAGGGCGATCCGTCGATCACCTCTACCGGCATGCTCGTGGGCGCCCCCTCGTACATCTCCCCGGAGCGGGCCCGCGGTCACAAGCCGGGCCCGGCGGCCGACCTGTGGTCGCTCGGCGGTCTGCTGTACGCGGCGGTCGAGGGCTCGCCCCCGTACGACAAGGGTTCGGCGATCGCCACGCTCACCGCGGTGATGACCGAGCAGTTGGAGGAGCCGAAGAACGCGGGTCCGCTGAAGGACGTCATCTACGGCCTGCTCACCAAGGATCCCGCGCGCAGGCTCGACGACGCCGGTGCGCGGGCGATGTTCAACGCGGTGCTGCACGCGCCCGAGCCGCGGCACGCGGAGCCGGCCGACGCGACGAAGGTCGTGCCGCTGCCGGCGCTGCCGGACGCCGCCGGAGGCAGGGGGAGTTCGGCGGGCGCCGAGGCGGGCGAGAAGCTGCGCGGCGCGTTCCGCTCGGTGCGCAAGGCCGCCGTCGCGGCGGGCGCCGCGACCTCGGCGGCCGCGGCCCGCGCCAGGTCGGCCAACGGCACGAGTGCTTCCGGTTCCGTGGGCGCGCCCGAGACGCGGAAGAGCGGAGCGCAGCAGGGCGGTGCGCAGCAGGGCGGTGTGGCCCGGGGGACCGGGGCCACCGCTTCCGCCGCCGCGCCCGCGGCCCCGGCTTCCCGGGCCACGACGGGGTCGGCTCCGGCCTCGGCGTCCAGGCCGACGTCCGGGCCGGTGTCCGGTGCGGCGCAGGCGTCGCCGTCCGTACCGGCGGCGCGTTCCGGTTCCGGTACGGGCACGGGTGCGGGTAACGGTGGCGGCGCGGGTGCCGGTGCTGGTTCCGGGGGCAATGGCGGGGGTGCCGGGCGGAGTTCCGGGTGGCCCGTGATGACGCCGCCGGATCTGCCGCCGCGGTCCGTGCCCAGGGCACCGCTGACCGACGTGGTGCCCAAGCGGACGCTGGTGATCATCGCCGTCGTCGTGGCGCTCGCGGTGCTCGGTACCGTGCTGGCCCTCACCCTCGGTGGGGGCGACGACACCGCCGGCGGCGCCAAGGGTGGCGGGGCTTCCCGGGCGGTGGCCGGCGGGAGCGCGAGCGCGAGCGCCGACACCAAGGAGGACGAGGACAGCGGGGCCCGTGCGGACGGATCGTCGTCCTCGGAGCCCGGCGCGTCCTCCGGTTCCGCCTCGGGCGGCACCTCCGCGGCCGGGGGCGCCGGATCCGGCGTCACCGCGTCCGGTGGCAGCGCGACGACGACGTACAAGGGCGGTCAGGGGTACTCGATCGGGCTGCCCACCGGGTGGAAGTACCGTTCCTCGGACGCGGCGGGCGACCGTTTCACCGGGCCCGACGGACAGAAGCTGCTCATCGCCTGGACCACCACGCCCAAGGACGACCCCGTCGCCGACTGGAACAACCAGGAGCGCGGCATGACGCGCTCCCAGTACAAGAAGATCCGAATAGCGGCGGTGAACTACCGCGGCTGGAACACGGCCGACTGGGAGTTCACCTACACGGACGGCGGGACGGCCTACCGCACCGTCGACCGCGGGTTCGTCGTGAACGGCAGCCTCGGGTACGCGCTGATGTACACGGCCAAGTCCGCCGCATGGGGCACCGACCTGCGGCAGACCACCTGGACGACGCTGACGGAGACGTTCACGCCCAAGAAGTAGTGGCCGCCGAGGAGCCGTGTTCGGGGGTGAGATCTGGCATCCCCTCTTTGCGGGTTGCCTCCGGCACGTATCGTGAGTGCTTGCGGACCGTACGCATCCAGCTATGCGGCCGGATAAGGCTGTAACGGCACGCAACGCGAACGGAATTGATCGACCGGGCGGCCGGGGGAGGCAACGTGGACGACTACGCGGGTCGAGTACTCGTCGACCGCTACCGCCTGCCGTTGCCGCCCGCCGACGAGTACGAACTCACCGAGACCCGCGCCTTCGACACCTACAGCGGGCAGGAAGTCCTGGTCCGCCAGGTGCCGTTGCCTGAGGTGGTCGAGGCCGAGGTGCTCGACGCGGAGGGGCTGCCCGAGGGCTTCACCGCGCGTGAACGCGGGGCCCGGGGGCCGAGGTCCCGGGGCGTGGGTGTGGGTGAGGGAACGCGACGGCCCGCCGACCCCGTCGTCCGGCGTGCCATGGAGGCGGCGCAGGCCACGGCGAGCATTCCCGACCATCCGCGGCTCGACCAGGTCTTCGACGTGTTCGCCGAGGGCGGCTCGCTGTGGATAGTGAGTGAACTGGTGGCCGCGCGGCCGTTGTCGGCACTGCTCGCCGAGAAGCCCCTGACGCCGTACCGGGCGGCCGAGGTCGCCTCCGACGTGCTCATGGCGCTGAGGGTCCTGCACGCTCACGGCTGGGTGCACCGGAACATCACCGCGCGCACGGTCCTCGTCTGCGACGACGGGCGGGTGATGCTGACCGGACTGGCGGTCGGCGCGGCGGAAGAGGCACTGTGCGGGTACGACCCGGTGCCGGCGCCGGACGCGGCGGAGCGTGAGCGGGGCGCGGCGGGCCGGGGGAACGCAGACGCGGGCCACGGCGGAAGCGTCGTCGGGCCCCGGACTTCCGCGGCTCCGTCCCGGCAGGACGGACCGGGCGCTCTCGGTGGTTCCGCCGGTTCCGGTGGCTCGGGCGGCTTCGGTGGTTTCGCCGGTTCTGTCGGGGCCGGTTCCGTCGGGGCCGGCCACGGTGGGAGTGGGCCCGGGACCGGCGCGGCCGATCCCGAGGCCGCTCGGCGGGCGGCCATAGAGGCGCGGGGGTCCGGTGCGCTGCCGGTGCCTGCGGGTGAGCCGTCCGGTGGCGGCGGGGCGTCCGGGGCGGTGGCCCGCAGGGCGCACGTGGAGACCGGCGGAGACATCCGGGCCGCGCGTGCCGGGGCGATCGCCGCGTACCGCGCGGGCGCGCGAGCGGCGGCCCGGGTGCAGGAGGCCCAGGAGGCGCAGCAGAACGGACGTGCGGCCCTGCCCGGCGCCCGTACCCCGGGCGACGACGGCCACGGGGCCCCGGGAGGCAATCCCCCCGGGCAGATCGCCGACCCCTACGGCGTCGCGGGCGCGCCCGTGCCCGGCCCCGCCGGTTACGGCCAGGGCCGGCCCGCTCACCTCCACACCGCCGGTCCGGGTCCCCTTCCTGGCGGCGCACCGTATGCCGCCCCTCCGGCGGCGCACCCCGCGCACCCCGCGCACCCCGCGCACCCCGCGCACCCCGCGCACCCCGCGCACCCCGCGCTCACGCCCGTACCCGGCGCTCAGGTGCCCGCACCGGGGCAGGGCCAGGGGCCGTCGGGTGAGGTGCGGGGCGCGGCCCGGTGGGACGAGCCGGTGGCCGGGACGACCGGGAGCGTGCCCCGGCGCGGGCCCGCCACCGCGTTGGCCGCCGAGCGGGCGCGTCAGGCGCGGATGGCCGTGGTCGGGCCGGTCACCGAGCGGTGGGCGCCCGAGCAGGCCGGGCCGGTGCACGAGAACTGGCAGCTGGCCGCGCCGATCGGTCCCGCCACCGACCTGTGGGCGCTGGGCGCGCTGCTCTTCCGGGCCGTGCAGGGGCATGCGCCCTATCCGGAGGAGTCGACGGCCGAGCTGGTGCAGATGGTGTGCGCCGAGCCCCCGGCCTTCGCCGAGGAGTGCGGCCCGCTCAGGCCGGTCGTGGAGTCGCTGCTGCGCCAGGACCCGACCGAGCGCCTCGGATTCGAGGAACTGCGGGGCTGGCTGCGCTCGCTGGTGCGGTCCGCGCCGGAGCCGGAGGCGGGCACGTACGTCGTCGCCGCGCCGCCGACCGATCCGCGCCGGCTGCCGATCGTCCGCCGCCGGGGCGAACTGGTGCGCAGACGCCGTGCCCGGCTGCCCGCCACCCACGCGCGGCACAAACGCGGCCGGCCGGAGACGAGCGGTTCGCCCCGCAGCCTGGGCCGCACCCTGCTGGTGCTGATCCTGCTCCTGCTGGCCGGGGCGATCGCGTACGCCCTGATGTTCATGCCCAAGGCGGACGAGGAGGGCGCGGCCGGTACGGACGGCGCCCGGCGGACCGGGGCCACCGGGGCAGCGGGCGGCCAGGCTCCCGACGCGAGCAGCGAGCCCCGGCCCGACCAGACCTCGCCGGGCACCGCAACCTCCCCGTCCGCCGGGTCCTCGGGAGCGGAGGCCACCCAGACGCAGACCGGCGGGTCCGGGGCGGAGGCCGCCGACGGGTTCACCGTCCGCGCGGACGACGCCGGCTTCCGGGTCGCCGTGGCCAACGGCTGGGACCGCACCCCGAAGAACGGGCGTGGCCAGGTCGTGTACACGCACGGCGACTTCGAGCTGATCGTCGTACCCGGTCGCGACAGCGCGTCGTCCAACAGCAGCGACCCGATGGTCTACCAGCGGGAGAAGGAGAGCGAGCTCCAGCCGTACCGTGACTCCAGCTGGGCGACGGCGTCCGGGCTGCGCACGACGACGGTGGGCGCTCGGACCATGGCCGAGGGGCAGTTCACCTGGACCGGCGGCGACGGGCGGGCGCTGTACGTCCGCAATGTCGCGATCCTCATCTCGGGGCGCTACCACATCGTGCAGGTCAGGGGTCCGGAGGCCGAGCGGGACGAGGTCAGCCGGCTGTTCGAGCAGGCTTCGGCCACCTACCAGTACACCGGCTGAGGGCCCGTCCGGTCCCGCCCGGGTCCGTCCGCTTCCCCGCCTGCCGGAGAAGCGACAACCGTCACAGTGCTGTCACCTTGGCACCCTGCCGGTTCCCCGGGAGCTGCCCGGTCTTTAGGCTGGCGCTGTCAAGAGCATTGCGGGGCAACGTGAATCAGATGCAGGGCCTGCTCCTGGCGGGTCGCTACCGGCTTGCCGACGCCATCGGGAGCGGCGGTATGGGCCGGGTGTGGCGTGCGCACGACGAGCTGCTCCACCGGGCCGTGGCCATCAAGGAGTTGACGGCGGCGCTCTACGTCGCGGAGGGCGACCAGGCCATCCTGCTGGCGCGGACCAGGGCGGAGGCCCGCGCGGCCGCGCGGATCAACCACTCCGCCGTGGTCACCGTGCACGACGTGCTCGAACACGACGGCCGGCCGTGGATCGTGATGGAACTGGTCGAAGGCCGTTCGCTGGCCGACGCCGTCAAGGAGGACGGGCGGGTCGAGCCCACCGAGGCGGCCCGGATCGGTCTGTGGGTGCTGCGTGCCCTGCGCGCCGCGCACGCCGCCGGCGTCCTGCACCGTGACGTCAAGCCCGGCAACGTGCTGCTCTCGCACGACGGACGCGTCCTCCTCACCGACTTCGGCATCGCCCAGATCGAGGGCGACAGCACCATCACCCGGACCGGGGAGGTGGTCGGTTCGGTCGACTACCTGGCCCCCGAGCGGGTGCGCGGTCAGGACCCCGGCCCGTCCTCCGACCTGTGGGCGCTGGGCGCGACGCTGTACACGGCGGTCGAGGGGCGGTCCCCGTTCCGGCGCACCTCGCCGCTGACCACTCTTCAGGCCGTCGTCGAGGAGGAGGCCGCCGAACCGGGGTACGCCGGTCCGCTCGGCCCCGTCATCAGCGCCCTGCTGCGCAAGGACCCGGCCACCCGCCCGGACACCGCCGAGACCGAGCAACTCCTCGCGGAGGCGGCCGAGGGCCGGCGCCCCAGCGGGGCGCAGGCGTACGTGCCGACGCAGTACGGAGGGCCCGACCGTTCTGCGGGGGGTCATCATTCCGGGGCGCACTCACTGTCCCGTCCGACGGCCGGCACCGCGTACGTCCCGGTGGCGGCGGAGGCGGCGACGCCCGTTCCCGGTCACCCCGTGACCAGCGCGACCGCCGTGGGCCCGACGGACATCGGCCCGGCGCCGTCCACCCGGCCGTCCCGGCCGCCCCGGCGCCGTCGTCGCGTGCTGGCGCTCGTCGTCGTCCTCGCCGCGCTGGTCGGCGGGGGTACGGCCGTGGCGTGGCAGAAGTGGGACGAGGGGCGGCGGGACACCGGCGGGTCCGGGACGGCGTCCACCTCGCCGAGCCCGAGCACCCCCGCCGGGACGAGCACCCCCGGCGGGCAGGGCGCCGACACCTGGGAGGAGATCGACGACCCGCTGGGCTTCGGGCTCTCCCTCCCCAAGGGCTGGGAACGGGAGGTGTTCCAGGACGACGGCGACCTCAAGCAGATCGACTACTCGCCCGACGGCGGCGAGCACTTCCTCCGGATCGCCCTCGACACGTCCCCCGACTTCAGCGATCCGTACGCGCACCAGATCGACCTCGAACAGCAGCTCGAGCGGCTGGTCGCCTACAACCGGGTCACCCTGGAGAAGAACGTCTACCGCGACCGGGAAGGCTCCGAGTGGGAGTACACCTGGACCGCGCTGGCCAAGGACACGAAGTTCCCGGGGCCGCGCCGCGCGATCGAGGAGACGTACGTGTCCCGCGACGGCACCGAGTACGCGATCTACATGTCCTCGCCCGCCGAGGACTGGACCGAGGCGGCCGGGCAGTTCAGGTCCGTACTGCAGAGCTGGCGGGAGCCGACATCGTAGCGTCGTGCCCGTCCCGGTAGTTGGCCGGACGGCGCCCCGGAGGCGTGACGTCCGGTGGGGCATGATGAGCCCATGGGGACAGAGGGGGGCGGGGACGCCGCACGGGTCATCGCGGGCCGTTACCGGCTGGACGCGAGACTCGGGCGCGGAGGCATGGGGGTCGTGTGGGGCGCCACCGACCAGCTGCTCGGACGGCGTGTCGCCGTCAAGGAGCTGACCCAGGACGACGCGCTCTCCGACGAGGAGGCGCGGGGCCGCCGCGACCGGACCCTGCGCGAGGCCCGCGCGGTGGCCCAGCTGAGCCACCCGCACATCATCGTCGTGCACGATGTCGTCGAGGAAGGCGAACGGCCGTACATCGTCATGGAGTTGATCGACGGCGGCTCGCTCGCCGACCGGATCGCCGCGCGGGGACCGATCGAGCCGGCCGAGGCGGCCCGGATCGGCATCGCTCTGCTCGGGGCCCTGCGCGCCGCGCACGCGGCCGGGGTGCTGCACCGGGACATCAAGCCCGCCAACGTCCTGCTCGAAGGCGACAGCGACCGCGTCGTCCTCACCGACTTCGGTATCGCGCAGGTCGCGGGCGCCACCACGCTCACCGAGACCGGGTCGTTCGTCGGCTCGCCCGAATACACCGCGCCGGAGCGGATGTCCGGGGCGCGGACCGGAGCGGAAGCCGACCTGTGGTCGCTGGGCGCGCTGCTGTGCACGGCGCTGAGCGGCGAATCCCCCTTCCGCCGCGACTCGTTGGGCGGCATCCTGCACGCCGTGGTCTTCGCCGAGATCAGGACACCCGCGCAGGCCGAGCCGCTGCTCCCCGTGGTCAGGGGGCTGCTGGAACGCGATCCGGACCGGCGGCTGGGCGCCGAGGAGGCGGAGCGGCTGCTGCGCGCCTATCTGGACACCGGGCATACGCCGACGCCGGTGTCGTCGAGATACACGCCGACCCAGGCGGACCTGCCCCGGCCGCGGTGGGAGGCGCCGGCGAGGGAGCGCTCCACGCGAGGGGTGCTCGTGGCCGCGCTGCTGGTCGCCGCGATGGCGGGAGCGGGGGTGTCGGCGGCGGCGCTGCTGCTGAACGGGGACGGCGACGGCGGGCGCACCCCCACGAGTTCGGCGCCGGGGTCCTCGGCGAGTTCCTCGACGAGCCCGACGCCCACCGGGGACTCCTCGGGCACCCGTTCCCCGTCCGGTGCGACCACGTCCTCCCGGCCCTCCCGGCCGGCCGCCTCCTCCACGGCCGGCTCCGCCTCCCCCGCCTCGGACGACCGTCCCGGTACGCCCACCGCCCCCTCCGGCTACCGGGTGGCGGTGGATCCCGCCGGGTTCTCGCTCGCCGTGCCGGAGGACTTCACCCGCGTACCGCAGGGCGAGCGGGTCTTCTACATGTCCCCCGGGCAGGTCTTCCGGCTCGGCGTCAAGGTCGCCGCCGCACCGCCCGGCGGCCCGCTCGCCGTGATGGAGTCGGCGGCCGCCAAGGGCCCGGACACCAACCCGGGTTACCACGACGGCCGGGTCACCGAGACCCGCCACGGCGGGCACCCCGCCGCCCTCTGGGAGTTCACCTGGAACGGTTTCAGCGCGGCGGAGGGGCCCCGGCACACCTACGACCTGTGCTGGCAGGAGGGCGGTCTGCTGTACGACGTGTGGGTGTCGGCGCCGGTCGGGAAGGTGCGGGAGGCGCGGGAGTACTTCGACGTCGCGGTCGACACGTTCACCGTATCGACCTAAACGGGAGATAAGGAACGTTGCGCGTCACGGGTCTGTGACCGGTGGGCGCCGCCGGTGGATACCGGCCTGCCTGGCGCGATATGGATGGACCATGAGTTTCGACGGGGGCGCCGGCCACGAGGCCGACGAGACGACGAGTTTTGTTCTGCAACCGCCCAGGCCGGCACCGCACCAGCAGGCCGCGGTGCCCGTCCAGGTCGCCCCGCCGCAGGAGCCGGGCGTCGGGCGGCTCATCGCGGGACGCTACCGGCTGCTCGCCAAGCTCGGGCACGGCGGCATGGGCACGGTGTGGCGCGCCAAGGACGAGACGGTGGACCGCGAGGTCGCCGTCAAGGAGCCCCGCGTCCCGGACCACCTTCCCGAACGTGAACAGGCCAACGCGTTCGAGCGGATGCGCCGCGAGGCGCGGGCCGCGGCCCGGCTGGACCATCCGGCCGTGGTGAACGTGCACGATGTGGCGGTCGTCGACGGCCGGCCGTGGATCGTGATGGAGCTGGTCCACGGACGCTCGCTCGGCGACGCCCTGCAGGAGGGCACGCTCGGCGCGCGCGAGGCGGCCAGGGTCGGCCTGGAGGTGCTCGGCGCGCTGGAGGCCGCGCACGCGGCGGGCATCCTGCACCGGGACGTGAAGCCGGACAACATCCTCCTCGGCCGCCACGACCGGATCGTCCTCACGGACTTCGGCATCGCCCAGATCGAGGGCGAGACCAACCTGACCGACACCGGCGGCTTCGTCGGCTCGCCCGAGTACATCGCCCCCGAGCGGGTGCTGGGCCAGCGCCCCGGCCCGGCCTCCGACCTGTGGTCCCTGGGCGTGGTGCTGTACGCGGCGACGGAGGGCGTCTCGCCGTTCCGCCGCAGCAACACCCCGGCCACGCTCCAGTCCGTCCTCAACGCGGTGCCCGCGCCGCCCGCCGCCGCCCAGGGCCCGCTCGCCGAGGCGGTCAACGGACTGCTGGAGAAGGACCCGGCGCGCCGCCCGGCCGCCGCACGGGTGCGGGCCCTGCTGGAGGCCGCCGCGAACCCGCCCGCATCCCCGCCCACCCAGGTCGTACGGGAGGTGGAAGTCCCGCGCGCCCGGCGCCGGTTCGGCCGCGCGGTGTGGAGCGGGCTCGGCGCGGCGGTCGTCGCGGTGGCGGTGGCGGCGTACCTGGTGGTCGCCGACCCGTTCGCGGGGCCGCTGCCGGACGGCTGGGCGACGAAGCCCGAGAAGGAGGTCACCGCGACGCTGGCGGTGCCCGACACCTACGTACGCGGCGAGCCCGGGAAGAACGCCGCCGCCGACGAACACTGGGTCAGCTACACCGACCCCAGCGGCGCGATCTCGGTCGTCCTGCTGGTGGAGCGCAAGGCCGAGGACACCGGCCGCGAGATCAAGGCCTCCGCGGCCGCCGAGATGTACGCCGACGACGGGGACTTCAAGGAGTCCGGCAGCTACGAGCTGGAGATGCCGGAGGGGCCGAAGACCCGGACCGACGACAACATGACCTTCCACGACCGCAAGGCCGCCGGGAACACGGTCGAGTACACCACCACCGACACCCAGGAACCGGCTCCGCGCGAGCTCAGGATCCTGTACTACAAGTCCACCGGTGGCGACATGTACAAACTGATGATCGGCTACCCGGGCAAGGGCGACTTCACCCGGCGCGGCCAGGAGGTGGCCCGCATCGCGATCGCCAACCTGAAGATCGACAAGCTCTAGTCCGGTGGCGGGCCCGTGCCGGGCCTGTGGCGGGCGGTGACGGGCCAGGGGGGCGGCCGGTGACGGGCCAGGGGCGGCCGGTGGCGGCCCGGTACCTCCCCGGAGCCGTCCCGAACTCGCGGCTCAAGGCGTGGGAGAGGGCGTACGGGCTGCCGTATCGCCTCTCCCCGGCCCAGGCGCCCGGCGCGGCCCGCTCCGGCTGCGCACGGTCCTCCAAAGCGCTTTGGAGGAAAGGGAGTTGGTGATACCCGCACACTTCTCCGGGCCGGGTGCGGTCGAGGTGTGACGGCTGGAAACGGGACGGTTCGCCGTGGGCAGGTGAGGGCGCTGGAGATCGTGGTAGTCATGGAGGCATGAGCAACGACGGGGACCCCGGCGGCGCCGAAAGCCGCACGGTGGGCGGGCGCTACCGGCTGCTGGAACGTATCGGCTCCGGCGGTACGGGCACCGTCTGGCGGGCCCGCGACGAGCTCATGGAGCGCGAGGTCGCCGTCAAGCAGCCCCGGCTGCCCGGTGATCCCGAGGACGACTTCCACCGCCGGGCCGCCCGCCGTCTGCACCGCGAGGCCAGGGCCGCCGCCCGGGTCGACCACCCCTGCGCCGTCGCCATCCACGACGTCGTGTTCGAGGAGGGCGCGGGTGCCGACGGGGAGGGCGGACTCCCGTGGATCGTCATGGAGCTGGTTCGCGGCGAGTCCCTGCACGAGGTGCTGAAGCGCGGCCCGCTCGCCCCGGCCGAGGCCGCCCGGATCGGCCTCGACGTCCTCGGCGCCCTGCGTGCCGCGCACGCCGTCGGCATCGTCCACCGGGACGTGAAACCCGCCAACGTCCTGCTCGGCCCTTCCCCGCTCCCGACCTCGTTCCGGCGGGGGCACCCCCACGGCCGGGTCGTCCTCACCGACCTCGGCATCACCCACATTCAGGGCGAGGAATCCCTCACCGTAGGCGGCGAGTTCGTCGGCTCGCCGGAGTTCGTCGCGCCGGAGCGGATGGCCGGCCGGGGCGGGGGCCCCGCCTCCGACCTCTGGTCCCTGGGCGTCCTGCTGTACGCGGCCGTCGAGGGCTGGTCCCCGTTCCGCCGTACGACCGTGGAGTCCACGCTCGCCGCGGTCATCGCCGCCGACCCACCGGAGCCGGAACAGGCCGGCCCGCTCGGCCCGCTGCTCGTACGGCTCCTGGTACGCGACCCGGTACAGCGGCCCGACCCGGCGGAGGTCGCCGAGGCCCTCGCCGCGATCGCGGAGAGCCTCCCGGCCGGGACCCCGGCCGGGGAGCACGGAGGGCACGGAGAGCCCGGGGGGTACGGAGGGCCCGGGGAGCACCGAGAGCCCGGGGGGTACGGGGCGGGGGAGTCGGGGAAGTCGGAGCAGCCGGAGGAAGAGGAGAAGACGCACGGCGGTGTCCAAAGTGGCGCGCGACCGGCTGGAGGTCGGTAGACGACCGGGCGACGTCCTGATCAGCGGGTTTGTTGCCAGTGAACGCTGGCGCCATGTGTGCGGTCGGTGAAACCGTATTACCGGCGGGTACCCAAAGTCTTCCCCACGTCATACTCTGCGCCTCATGACGGACTCGCAGGCCCCGGAAAAGACCGGCACCGAGCTCAGTGGGACGACCACGACCGGTACCAACCCCCTCGCCCCCGCTCCCACCGGCGTCCGTACCGCCGCAGACGTGGTCACGCCGGAGCTGGTCGCCCAGCTCACCAAGGGGGTGACCGGCTCCGGCCGTACCGCCAACCACACGCCCTTCACCGGCGGGAAGCTGGCCGACCTGCCCGAGTCCACGCCCGACGACGTGCTGAAGGCCTTCGAGGCGGCCCGCAAGGCACAGGCGGTCTGGGAGCGGACGCCCGTGCGGGAACGCGCCGCCGTCCTGCTCCGCTTCCACGACCTGGTGCTGGAGCGCCAGGCCGAGGTGCTCGACCTCATCCAGCTGGAGACCGGCAAGGCCCGTCTGCACGCCCACGAGGAGGTGCAGGCGGTGGCCGTCGCCGCCCGGCACTACGGCCGCAAGGCCCCCGCCTACCTCCGCCCCAAGCGGCACGCGGGCGCCATGCCGACACTGACGAAGGTGACCGAACTGCGCCACCCGCGCGGTGTCGTGGGCCAGATCGCCCCCTGGAACTACCCGCTGGAGCTGTCCGTCGGCGACGCGCTGCCGGCGTTCGTCGCGGGCAACGCGGTCGTGATGAAGCCGGACACCGAGACCTGCCTGACCGCCCTGTGGGCCCGTGACCTGCTCGTCGAGGCGGGGCTGCCCGCCGAGGTCTTCCAGGTCGTCCTCGGTGAGGGTCCCGTCGTCGGCCCGGAGGTCGTCCGGCACGCCGACTACGTCTCCTTCACCGGCTCCACCCGTACCGGCCGCGAGGTCGCCCAGGGTGCCGCCGCCCGTCTCGTCGGCGTCTCCCTCGAACTCGGCGGCAAGAACGCCATGCTGGTCCTCGAGGACGCCGACATAGAGAAGGCGGCGGCCGGCGCCGTCCGCGCCTGCTTCTCCTCGGCGGGCCAGCTCTGCATCTCCATCGAGCGGCTGTACGTCCACGAGTCGATCGCGGACGCCTTCGTCGAGCGCTTCGCCGCCCGCACCAAGGCCATGCGCCTGGGCACCTCCCTCGCCTACGGCGCCGACATGGGCTCCCTGGTGGGCGAGCGCCAGCTGGAGACGGTGACCCGGCACGTGGAGGAAGCCGTCGCCAAGGGCGCCAAGGTCGTCGCAGGCGGGGTCGCCCGCCCGGACATCGGCCCGTACTTCTTCGAGCCGACGATCCTCGACGGAGTGACGGAACCCATGTCCGTCTGCACCGAGGAGACCTTCGGCCCGGTCGTCTCGATCTACCGCTTCAAGACCGACGACGAGGCCGTCGAGCAGGCCAACTCCACGCCGTACGGGCTGAACTCGTCGGTCTGGACGAAGGACGGCCGCCGCGGCCGGGACGTCGCCTCCCGCCTGCGCACCGGCACGGTGAACGTCAACGAGGGCTACGCCCCGGCCTACGGCAGCGTCCAGTCGCCGATGGGCGGCATGAAGGACTCCGGTCTCGGCCGCCGCCACGGCTCCGAGGGCATCCTCAAGTACACCGAGGCCCAGACGGTGGCCCAGCAGCGGCTTCTCCCGATGGCTCCGGCACTGGGCATGAACGACGAGAAGTACGCGGAGTTCATGAGCCGGAGCCTGAGGCTGATGAAGGCATTCCGGTTCAGGTAGGAGCCGGGCCAGGGCCTTGAAGGGGCGGGGGCCGCATCCAGGTGCGGCCCCCGCCTCGTGAGCGCGAGCGACCACGTACGACCCGCACGGACACTCAAAGAGGAGCAAACGTGCCCCAGGACACCCACGACTACGACTACGACGTCCTCGTCGTCGGATCCGGCTTCGGCGGCTCGGTGACCGCCCTGCGCCTGACGGAGAAGGGCTACCGAGTCGGTGTCCTGGAGGCGGGCCGCCGTTTCACCCGGGAGTCGCTGCCCAGGAACTCCTGGGATCTGAAGAACTACCTCTGGGCCCCCAGGCTCGGCATGTACGGCATCCAGCGCATCCATCTGCTGGGCAACGTCATGGTGCTGGCGGGCGCGGGCGTGGGCGGCGGCTCCCTCAACTACGCCAACACCCTCTACGTACCGCCGAAGCCCTTCTTCGACGACCCCCAGTGGCGTGACATCACCGACTGGCAGGAGGAGCTCAAGCCGTACTACGACCAGGCGCGGCGCATGCTGGGCGTACGGCTCAACCCGACGACCACCCCCTCCGACGTGCATCTGAAGGCGGCCGCGGAGCGGATGGGCGTCGGCGACACCTTCCACATGGCGCCCGTCGGCGTGTTCTTCGGCGACGGCGAGGACGCCGACGGGACGGCGAAGGCCGCGCCGGGGGAGCAGGTCGCCGACCCCTACTTCGGCGGCGTCGGCCCGGCCCGCAAGGCCTGCACCGAGTGCGGCGAGTGCATGACCGGCTGCCGGCACGGCGCGAAGAACACCCTGAACGAGAACTACCTCCACCTCGCCGAGAAGGCGGGCGCGGTCGTGCACCCGCTGACGACGGCCGTCTCGGTCACGGACGACTCGCGGGGCGGCTACGCGGTCGCCACCCTGCCCACCGACGACCGCCGCAAGGCGAGGGGCCGGGTCTTCAAGGCCCGCCGGGTGGTGCTCGCCGCGGGCACCTACGGCACCCAGACGCTGCTGCACCGCATGAAGGCGGGCGGTCAACTCCCCTATCTCTCGCAGCGGTTGGGTGAGCTGACCCGTACCAACTCGGAGGCGCTGGTCGGTGCGCAGACCGACGACCGCCGCTACCGCAAGGCGACGGGCGCGGCGAAGGTGGACTTCACCCGCGGAGTCGCCATCACCTCCTCGGTCCACCCGGACGACAGCACCCACATCGAGCCGGTCCGCTACGGCAAGGGCTCCAACTCGATGGGCGGCCTGTCGATCCTGCAAGTGCCGTACGCGGAGGGCTCGTCGAGGGTCGCCGGCTGGCTCGCGAACGCGGCCCGCCACCCGCTCCTCGTCCTGCGCTCGCTCTCCAACCGCAAGTGGTCGGAGCGGACCATCATCGGTCTGGTGATGCAGTCCCTCGACAACTCGCTGACGACGTATCTGAAACCGGACGGCGTCGGCAAGGGGCTGCTCACCGCCCGCCAGGGCCACGGCGCACCCAACCCCAAGCAGATCAGGGCGGCTTCCGAGGCGGCTTCCGCGATCGCCGCCGAGATCAACGGCTTCGCCGGGTCCAACGTCGGCGAGCTGATGGGCACCCCGCTCACCGCGCACTTCCTCGGTGGCTGCCCAATCGGCGACTCGCGCGAGACGGGTGTCATCGACCCCTACCACCGCCTCTACGGCCACCCCGGCATCTCGGTCGTCGACGGCGCCGCGGTCTCGGCGAACCTGGGCGTGAACCCGTCGCTCACCATCACCGCCCAGGCCGAGCGCGCGATGTCGTACTGGCCGAACAAGGGCGAGACGGACCCGCGTCCGACGCAGGGCGCGGCCTACGAGCGGCTGAAGCCGGTGGAGCCGGTCAGCCCGGCGGTACCGGCGGAGGCGTTCGGCGCGCTGCGCCTGCCGTTCCTGGGAATGCCGGCCGTCCCGCCCAAGCAGTAGGCGTCCGGTCCGAGCGGTAAGCGTTCCGTCCGAGTTCGAGTCCGAGTCCGAGCCCGCGTTCCGCCGACAAAAGACGAAGGGACCTGCGCCCCCCTCCGAGCGCAGGTCCCTTCGCTGGTCTGTACGCGCGTTACGCGTGCGTGCCCGCCTTGCGACGACGGACCGCGAACACCGCGCCGGCGCCGGCCACCACGGCGACTCCGCCGACGAGTCCGATCATCGGCAGCGCCGAGTTCGAACCGGTCGAGGCGAGGCTGCCGCTGATCGGCTTGGCGCCGCCCTGGGGCTTGGCGCCGTCGGTGGGCTTGTCACCGTTCGGCTCGGCGTCGTCGACGTCGTCCGCGGAGCTGCCGGCGGCGAGGATCTCGACGTCGTAGTAGTCACCGTTGCCGTAGCAGGCGGAGTTCTTGCCCGCGTAGACGGCCTCGCTCAGCGCGAACGAGGAGCCCGCCGGCGCGGACGCCTTGATCTTCACCCGCAGGTCGAGCGTGGCGGACGAGCCCTGCTCCAGCGAGTCGAGCAGGCCCACGAAGGATCCGGTGACGTTGACCTTCGTGCCGTCCTCGTCCTCGTAGTAGTCCTGGAAGCCGTCGGTCCACTTGCCGTCCTCCTTGACCTGGATGACGGCGAGGCCCTCGGACAGCCACGCGTCCGTGTCGTCGCCGTACTCCATGAAGGAGTCGATGTACACGTTCTTCAGGTCCTGGTCGGAGCCGTTCTTGACGACGAACTCGAAGTCGTGCCAGCCGGAACCGGCGACGATCTTGCTCGGCAGGCCCTTGATCTGGGCGGTGAGCTTCTCGTCCAGTTCGAAGGACTTGCAGTCCGTGTACGGGTCGAACCCGTCCTCGCTCTCGCTCGCCGACGGGCTCGCGGAGGTGGTGCCCGAGCCGGAGGCGGACGGCGACGAGTCGCCGGACGGGGAGCTGGAGGCGCTGCCGCTCTGCGACCCGGACGCCGACGGGGACGTGGTGTCGGACTCGGACGCGGAGGCGGAGGCGCTCGAGCCGCTCGAGTCGGACGGCGAGGCGGAGGTGTCGTCGGACGCGGACGTGCTCGCGGACGGCGAACCGCTCTCCTCCGCGAAGGCGGCGGGCGCGGACAGCAGGGCGAGCGGCGCGATGACGGCCGTCGCAGCCATGGTGACGAGCGTTCGGCGAAGCTTCATGGAGACCTCGGTGGATCCGGTGGGAGGCCTTCCGCATGGGGGTTGGGATGTGGCCTTTGGTTCGGTAGGTGTGACAGACCAAAGCTGTGAACAGTTGTACGGGGCTCACAGAATCTTTATGTGGCACCCGTCACACCCCCGGGCGCAGGTACCCCGCTCAGCCCTTCGTGCCCCCGTCGGTGCCCGCGCCCCCTTCCGCGTCCACCTCCGTGTCCGTCGGGAGCAGCTCTCCCACGTCGGTCCCGCACTTCCGCTCGATCCCGGCGGCCGAGGCCTTGCGGGCGGTGTCGTCGGCCGATGCGGAGTCGCCGGCGCCGGCTTCGAGTGAGGTCGCGTACGTGCGCAGCGCCGAGGCGTCGTCCTTCCCGCCCGGTCCGGCGAGGCCGGCGAGGTCGGTGAGGACGGCGGCGAGCTCGTCCGGCGTGAGACGGCTGTCCTCGGACACGGCGAGCGGCGCGGCGACGGAGCAGAAGGTGTCGGCCGGCTCGCCGGCTCCCGCGACCTTCTCGTACCGGGCGGCCGGGTCGAGGGCGAAGTACCGGGCGGCCGTGGCGTCGGGGGTCGCGCTCCGCAGGATCCCCTGGACGCCGGTGGCCGGCTTCCCCGCGGTCCGGAACGCCATCGGTTCCTCGTCGCCGGGGACCAGCCGCTCCTCCCACGTCGAGCGGTAGGCGTCGGCGGTGACCGTCTCCCCCTGGAACTCGCCCTCGCCGATCCGGCCGTGGTCGTAGGGCAGGACACCGCCCGAGCCCAGCGGCGACCAGGCGCCGTCGGAGAAGCGGGCGAACGTGATCACGTAGTCGTGGCCGACCTCGAGCCGCGAGGTGTCGGGCGACGCCAGTTCCTTCTTCGTGCCGTCCTTCACTTGCCATCCGTCGGCGGTGAACGACACCGTCGACGGCAGGGCCGGCGCGTCGGACCGGGCCCAGACGAGCTCCCTGACCTGGAGGTCGACCGTCCGGGACAGATACTCCTCTTCCCCGGTCTCCTCGCCGGTCTCCTCGCCGGGGTCCCGCCGCTCGTGCTCGGCCGTGACCCGGACGACGGCGACCCGGTCCCCGTACGACACCCAGTCGGTCGCGGTGAAGGACGGCACCGCCTCCTTCTCCGAGGAGCCGAGCACGACGCCCGAGCTGTCGGCGTTCGAGCTCTCGGCGTCGCCTCCGGAGTGGTCGTCGGTCAACGGGACGAGCGCGAGCGCACCGGCGACGGCCGCGCCCAGCACGGCCCCCGCGATCTTCGTTCGCGTGGTCATGGCCACGGGACTCCCCCTCGGGTCGGTTCGGAAGGTCATCACTGTGACGCCGCGCGGCCCCTGTTCGTTCGGGTCCCTCCGTAGGGGGCGGACCGCCGGGGGAAGGCGGTCCGCCCGGTCAACGGGGGTCGGTCACCGCGGGCAGGTCACCGCGCGTCCGTCAGCGGGGGTCGGTCACTCCGCGTCGCCCGTGTCGTTCGGCAGGAGGTCGCCGACGTCGATGGTGCAGGCACGCGCGATCCGGGTGGCCGCGGTCTTGCGGATGGTGCTGGCGGTCCAGTTCGAGTCGTCCCCGGTGTGCAGCTGCGCCGCGTAGGCGCGCAGGATCGTGCTGTCCGCCGCCTCCGACATGCCGGCGAGGTCGCCCAGGACGTCCGCGAGCTCGCTCGCCGTGTACCTGCTGTCGGCGTCGGTCGCGAGGGGCGCCGCCACCCGGCAGAAGGTGTCCGCCGCCGCTGCCGCCGCCGCGGCGGCCTTGGCGACCAGCCGGGCCCGGGCGACCGCGTCGAGGGCGTAGTTCTGGGCGGCGGTGGCATCGGGGGTCGCACTGGTCAGGAGCGCCTTGACGCCGGCCGCGGTCTTGCCCGCCGCCTGGTAGGTCAGGGGTTCGGCCACGCCGCTGACCAGCCGCGACGCCATGGTCGAGCGATACGCCGAGGCGGTCACCGTCGAGCCCTGGTACTCGCCCTGGCCCACCTCGCTGTTCTCGTAGGGGAGGATGGCGCCGGTTCCCAGCGTCGACCACTCCCCGTCGGAGAAGTGGGCGAACGAGACCAGGTAGTCGTGCCCGACCTCCATGCGGGAGGTGTCCTGCGAGCTCACGCGGAGCTTGCCCTCGTCCTTGAACTCCCAGCCGTCCGCGATGATCGACAGCGTGTCGGGCAGGGCCGTGGCGCCCGAGCGGGACCACACCCGTTCCTTGACCTCGAGGTCGATCGTCCGGGAGAGGTAGCCCTCGCCCGCCGCGATCTCCTCGCTGTCGGCGACCCCTTCGTGCTCGGCGGCCACATGGACGACCGCCGCCTGGTCGCCGTACGAGACCCAGTCGCTCGCCGTCCGGGACGGGATGGCGTCCTTCGACTCGCCGAGGACGACGTCGCTTTGCCGGCCCGCTTCGGTGGCGCGCGCGTCGTCCGTGAACGGGACGAGCGCGGCCGAACCGATCAGGACGCCGGCTATGGCGGCACCCAGCACGGTCCCCGTTATCTTCTTTCCGGTGCTCATTGCCACGAGATTCCCCCTGGTCGGATCTCAGTAGGTCGCGTTGATGTTTTCTTTGTTGTTGGCGCCGAGCTTGTAGACGTCGTTGTACGACATGCAGCCGAGGCGGTCGTCGTACAGACCGAGGCGGGGGCTGGCTTCGGGGCCGTGCGTCAGGCCGACGGCGTGCCCGGTCTCATGGCACGCGTCCGACTTGTTGACGGAGCCGATTCCCGTGTGGTCCTTGTTGAAGACGATGTAGTGCTGGTCGCACTTCTTCGTGCTGGAGGCGTCGTCGCACCAGGTGATGCCGATCTTGCCGCGCGACAGGGTCTTCGCCTTGTAGACGACGTCCGTCTCGGCGCTGCCCCGGTAGACGCCGGAGGACTGGATCTTCACCACGAGGTCGGTCGGCCCGAAGTAGTCCCTCGCCGCGCGGGAGATGGTGTTCTTCTCGGCCGAGGACAGGCTGCCCTCCCGGTAGATGGTGAGGGTCTTGTTGTCCGTCTGGCAGAACCCGTCGCCCATCTCGCCGTCGACGCACGTGTGGAAGTAGTTCCCGGTCGGGTACATGTTGTCGGTCAGCGCGGCCTGGACCATGGTGGTGCCCGCGACCAGGGCTGTCGTCGCCACCCCTATGACGAAGACACTCCTCCGTTTGATCGCCACTGGCGATCCCCCCTATCTGTCCGCCTCCTGTGTTTCTCCTCGGAAGTTCCGGTGAGCGTGGGGCGGTTGGGGGTGATCTAACGGGATCAAGTACTGGCCAAAAGTTGACCGAGCGTTGATTGGCTTGAAGCGACCCGCAAGAGGCCGAATGTGTTCATAGCGTGAAAGGGCGGTGAAAGCATTCGGAAATCATTCGCTCTCTGTCCGCGTATCCCGTATAAGGCGGCGTCGCGTATCGCGTCCGGCGTGGCGTCCCGTGCCCGTCCCCTGTCCGTCCCGTGCCCGTCCCTTGTCGCGTCCCGTATCGCGTCGGGGCGCGCGGAGGCGCGCGCGTCGGGGCGCGCAGAGGTGCGGGGGCATGACGAAGGGCCCCGCGGGACGGATCCGCGAGGCCCTTCTTTATCGTCAGCACCGGCGTCAGGGCAGCGCCGGTGCCTGGGAGCGGCGCCGGGGGGTCGCGCCGCTGGCCTGGACCTTCAGCAGTGCGGAGAGCGCACCGAAGATGGTTGCCCGGAGGGGGACTTGGGCTGGTCGGGGCCTTCTACGCATCGTGCTGGATGAGCGCGGCCCCCGCAACCGTTTGACCCAGCCCTTGTGCATTTTTGCATTTTTCACCGGTCGGCTCGGCCCCGGGCGTCCCCGGGGCCGGCCGTTCTCTGGGGTGACCGGGCTGCTGTCCCCTGCCGTCCGGTCACTTGTCCGGAGCGAGGTCCCACGGCGCACGGCACGATCCGTACGCCTCATCGCTCCGGCGAGCCACGCGTGGTTATTCCGGGCCCGCCCCTGGCTGGAACGGACACCGGGACCAACGAACCCGTCCGGGAGGCGGTCACGCGCCCGTACGGGTGAGAAGGGAGCTGACGGGGGCTGACGGGAGCTGACTGCCAACGGGGGCTGACGGGGCTGACGGGGGCCGAAGCGACGTCCGACCTCAGACGCGGCCCCGGCTCAGTTCGAGCAGCGTCATCGCCAGGGACGTGCCGGGCTTGCCGAGGGCGTCCCGGTAGTGGCCGAGGATCTCCATCTCGCGGGAGAGGTTCACGCGCCGGCCGCCGGAGGTGATCCGCGCTTCCTGGATGACGGCGGAGACGGCCATCCGTTCCTGGATCAGACCGATGATCCGGTCGTCGAGCGAGTCGATGCGCTCACGGGCGCCGGTGATCACGTCGGCGGCCTCGGGGGTGCGGGCGCCGGTCAGGTCGATGGTGGTCATGGGGGCTCCTGTGGTGGCTACGGGTGCCCCGGAGCGGCAGGACCCGGGAGAAACGACAGGCGCCCCGGGCCTTGTCGGCCCGGGGCGCCTGGGAAGTCGCTTGTCAGTTGCTCAAGCAGCACGACCATGGCAGCCGGTGGGCCGGTTGCCATAGGTAAAGACGAAGGTCGGGTGCGTGAGCATGGGGCAAGTATGCAGGGTCGCCGGGTGAGGTCCAAGGCGGTTCGTGGGGCGGTTCGCATCCTGAGACGCGGCGCTGGGTCCGGCGCTGGGTCCGGTCCTGCGTCCGGTGCTGGGCCGGTCCCGACCGGTGCTGGGCCGGTCCCGACCGGTGCCGGGACCGGTCCCACGTCCACCTCGGTAGAATCGGGTTACACAGAGACCCCGCCCCACCGCCGGAAGGCCCCCGTGTCATCAGCGACTCCTACTGCCGCCGCCCCCGACACCGTCCTGGTCGTCGACTTCGGCGCGCAGTACGCCCAGCTCATCGCCCGTCGAGTCCGCGAGGCGCGGGTCTACAGCGAGATCGTGCCGAGCACCATGCCGGTCCGGGAGATGCTCGCCAAGAACCCGGCGGCGATCATCCTCTCCGGCGGCCCCTCGTCCGTGTACGAGGAGGGCGCCCCCCGCCTCGACCGCGAGATCTTCGAGGCCGGCGTTCCCGTCTTCGGCATGTGTTACGGCTTCCAGCTGATGGCGCAGACCCTCGGCGGCACGGTCGACAACACCGGCGCCCGGGAGTACGGCCGCACCGAGCTGCACGTCTCCCGCTCGGCCTCCACCCTCTTCGAGGGCACCCCGGACGAGCAGGCCGTGTGGATGTCGCACGGCGACGCCTGCTCCGCCGCCCCCGAGGGCTTCATCGTCAGCGCCTCCACGGACGTCGTCCCGGTCGCCGCCTTCGAGAACGACGAGAAGAAGCTGTACGGCGTCCAGTACCACCCCGAGGTCATGCACTCCACGCACGGCCAGCAGGTGCTGGAGCACTTCCTGTACCGCGGCGCGGGCCTCACCCCGGACTGGACCACCGGCAACGTCATCGACGAGCAGGTCGCGGCCATCCGTGAGCAGGTCGGCGACAGGCGCGCCATCTGCGGTCTCTCCGGAGGCGTGGACTCGGCGGTCGCCGCGGCCCTCGTCCAGAAGGCCATCGGCTCCCAGCTGACCTGCGTGTACGTCGACCACGGTCTGATGCGCAAGGGCGAGACCGAGCAGGTCGAGAAGGACTTCGTGGCCGCGACCGGCGTCCAGCTGAAGGTCGTGGACGCGGAGGAGCGCTTCCTCAACGCCCTCAAGGGCGTCTCGGACCCCGAGGAGAAGCGGAAGATCATCGGCCGCGAGTTCATCCGGGTCTTCGAGCAGGCCCAGGCGGAGATCATCGCGGACGCCGGTCCGGCGGTGGAGTTCCTGGTCCAGGGCACGCTGTACCCGGACGTCGTCGAGTCCGGCGGCGGCACCGGCACCGCGAACATCAAGTCCCACCACAACGTGGGCGGTCTGCCGGAGGACCTCGAGTTCCAGCTGATCGAGCCGCTGCGCAAGCTGTTCAAGGACGAGGTCCGCATGGTCGGCCAGGAGCTCGGCCTGCCGGAGGAGATCGTCCAGCGCCAGCCGTTCCCGGGCCCCGGCCTCGGTATCCGGATCGTCGGCGAGGTCACCAAGGACCGTCTGGACCTGCTCCGCGACGCCGACGCGATCGCCCGCGAGGAGCTGACGGCCGCCGGTCTCGATCGTGAGATCTGGCAGTGCCCGGTGGTCCTCCTCGCCGACGTGCGCAGCGTCGGCGTGCAGGGCGACGGCCGCACCTACGGCCACCCGATCGTCCTGCGCCCGGTCTCCTCCGAGGACGCGATGACCGCCGACTGGTCGCGCCTCCCGTACGACGTCCTGGCGAAGATCTCCACCCGGATCACCAACGAGGTGCGCGACGTCAACCGGGTCGTCGTCGACGTGACCTCGAAGCCGCCGGGCACCATCGAGTGGGAGTAGGCCGGCAGGCCCTTCCGGGGGAAGGGCTCAGGTCCGTCTGAGCGTGCGCACCGGCTCTCCGGGGTGCCAGACCTGGGCGACCAGATAGGTGTCGTCCTCGACGTAGGTCCGTACGACCTCCGTCAGCTCGGTGCGGAAGAGGTGGAACGGCTGCGGCGGTTCCACCTCTTTCACGTACGCGGCCCTCGCGTCCCCGTCCGCCACCTCGACGGCCCGCCCCGCGACCCGTACGTCGCCCCCGCCCATCCCGGTGCCCTCGCCGGGGTTGGCCTGGAGGCAGAAGCGGGCGTCACGGCGCAGGTCGAGGGCCTTGAGCGAGTCCGGCATCATGCCGAGCCACAGCTCACCGCCGAGGAAGCGGACCTCGATACCGGTGGTGCGGGGGGAGCCGTCCTTGCGCAGCGTCGCGAGGACGTGATGCGTGAAGGCCCCGAAGCGTTCCTCGGTGATCTTCGCGAGTGCGGGTTCGGCTGCGGCGAAGGCCGCCCAGTTCGCTGTCATACGGCGAGTGTGGCCCTCATACCCGACATCTGCTGTCCGGTATCGCCGGGCCGTGGGTCAGAAGCCCTGCGGAACCGGCCGGACGTACCGCTCCAGCCCCGCCGCGTCCCGCACCGGCGTGCAGCCGGCCGCCGTGAGCCGCCGGGCCAGCTTCGCGCGCCGGGCCGCGTTGATCCGGAGGGAGCCCAGCATGAACAGCGGCATCAGCACGGCGAGCGGGAGCAGGACGGCGTACTTTCCGGTGAGCACGGCCATCAGCAGGAACAGCACCGCCGAGCCCCAGCCGATGGCCAGCATCTGCTTGCGGTTGGCGGCCGCGCCGAGGGCGTCGTGGCGGATGAGCGCCGTGATCACGTCGACCTCCGGCTGCACCTCGGGCACCGGGGTGAGCGAGCCCAGGTACATGCCCGGCACCGGGCGGCCGGGGCCCGGGTCGGGGAAGGCCGCCGAGTTCGCCGCGGCCCGCTGCCGGGCCCAGGGGCCCGCGTCGCGTACCAGCTGGACGTGCATGACGCGGTGCTTGCCGACCAGACGCACGCTCTCGTACCGGAAGCCGTAGCACTCGGCGAGGTAGACCAGCGAGCCGAACGTCTCCAGCTCCGCGAAGGGATGGACGAGCTCGATGGCGTTCTGCGTCGCGATCTGACGCATGAGGGCGGCAATGTGTCTGTCGGTGAGACTCACGGTGTGCTCCGAAGGTGACGGAAATCGTCATCTTTACATAACGGCTCTGCCCTTTTGCACTGACCGACGGTAACTTCCGCGTCGTAAAGCAACCAGTGCTGGAGGACCGATGCACGGGCCCACGCCGCCTGCCCCCCTGCCCACCGACCGGCTTCAGTTCGCGATGCCGCCGATGCACGACTCGGTGGAGGACGAGCGCCGACACCGCAAGGAACGCCTGGCGGGCGCGGTACGCATCTTCGGGCGGCTCGGCTTCGAGGACGGAGTCTCGGGGCACATCACCGCCCGCGACCCGGAGTTCGACGACTGCTTCTGGGTCAACCCGTTCGGGATGCCCTTCAAGCACGTCACCGTCGGCGACCTGGTGCTGGCCAACGCCGACGGACAGGTCGTCGAGGGCCGCTACCACGTCAACCAGGCCGCCTTCACCGTGCACGCCCAGGTGCACGCCGCCCGACCGGACGTCGTCGCGGTCGCCCACTGCCACTCGGTGCACGGCCGCGCCCTCGCCGCGCTCGGCGAGCTGCTCGATCCCATCACCCAGGAGAGCTGCGCCTTCTACGAGGACCACGCGCTCTACGACGCCTACACCGGCGTGGCCGTCGACGCGGAGGAGGGGCGGCGAATCGCGTCCGCGCTCGGCTCTCGCAAGGCGCTCGTGCTGCGCAACCACGGGCTGCTGACGGTCGGCGACTCGGTGGACGCGGCCGCCTGGTGGTTCCTGTCGATGGAACGCTCCAGCCAGGTCCAGCTGACCGCGCGGGCGGCGGGCCGGCCCGTCCTGATCGACCACCGCGCGGCGGTCGCGACCCGGGAACAACTCGGCGGCGACCTCGTGGCGTGGATCAACTACCAGCCGCTGTGGCAGGACATCAGCCGGGGCGAACCGGACCTGCTGACCTGAGACCCACCCCGGCGGCCGCGTCCGCAGGCCGCGTCCGGACGCCGTGTCGGCAGGCCGTGCGTTGACGCCGATGCCGTGCCCGCAGGCCGTGTGCCGGCGCCGTGGTGACGCCGTGTCCGCAGCCGGGTGCTGACGGGGAGCCGGGCGCCGGACGGATGCCGTGGGCCGGATGGATGCCGTGGGCCGGTGGCGTTCTAGAAGCCGCGAAGGACGACCGCCTTCGTCCGGGCGAACTCCTCGTCCGTGAGCACCCCGTCCCGGTGCAGCTCGCCCAACTCGCGGAGCCGGCGCAGCAGGACGTCGTGATGGTCGGACGGGGGCGGGACGGAAGCCGCGCGCCCGCGCCCGCGCGCCAGGTCCCCGTACTCGCGTACCTGCGCCCGTTCCTGGTCGCGCTCGTGCTGCCGCTCCGCACCCGAGTGGGTGGAGGGATGGGGGAGACGCGCGGTGACCGCGGTCGCCACCAGGGCCGTCAGCAGGTCGCGGCTCACGTTCCCCCACAGATCCAGTGCGTACGGGTCCTTCTCGGCCGGCAGCTTCGAGAACACCGTCTCGCGGGTCACGAAGCGCAGGAAGCCGTCCTCCAGGCCGGAGTTGGGCAGCCACTCGACCCGCATGACATCGCCGACGTTGATCACGCGTGGACCCGTCGCGCGCTTCACCCGGTCCGAGGTGTCCGCCCAGTCGACCCGCACCTGGATGCCGTCGAAGGAGACGGTGCCGTCGGAGGAACGCACGGAGACCGGAACCGGCGGACCCGGCAGGAGGTAGGCCTTGGTCGGCTCGCCCGGGACCTGGTCGAGGAGCAGCGCGTGCCGGATCTCCTCGGCGAGGTACTCCGCCACCCCGGAACGGTCCACGTCCACGGTGAGCCGGTAGGGATCGGCACGATCGGGCAGCCGGCCGCCGGTCGCGTGCAGCAGCGGATCGGCCCCCTCGCGCAGTCGCATCCGCAGCCGCCCGCGCTTGCGTTCGGGTTCGTAGACGATCCCGGCGACCGCCTCCAGGGGCACGGTGATCTCCCCGTACGTCTGCCGGAACAGCGGTACGGAGCGGTGCAGGCCCGGAGTGATCCTGACCGATGTGCCGTCGAAGGCCCAGGTCCCGTCACGCTGGATGATCTCGGCCATACGGAAATTCTCGCAGCCGGGTCAACACGGCCCTGCCCGCTTCACCCGCGCTGACCAGACCTGCCGGGAACAAGGGGGTGTGCCGTAGGGCACAATTCGCTGTCATTGCGGGGGAGTTGTTCACAGTGCGGCGACCGGGATCCAACCGGGTCCTTCGAGGGTCGCCATCCGATCGGGTCGTGGGGAAGGCGGGCGTCGGACATGGCGGTGCAGGAGGCGAGACAGAGCGCGGGGTCGAGCAGGGGGCCGGGCGGTCACGAGGGTGGCTGCACCTGCGGGGACTGCCCGCACGGCGCCCGCGCGGGACACCGGCGGGCGGTCGCGGAGTTCCTGGTGCAGCGGGACGGGTTCGCGGCCGGGCACGGCCTGCCGGCCGCCGTCGCCCACTCCGTCTCGGCCTCCCGCCAGTGGGTCTCCGAGGAGCTCACCCAGTCCGCGGAACTCGTCGCCGAACGCGGCCGTGCCGAGGGAGAGGCCTGGCTGTCACGCCTGTGGCTCCGCACGGCGCTGACCGTGTGGGGAGCGGTCGTGGCGCTGTCGCTGGTGCAGTCCCTCACCGCCATCGGCGCGGGCTGGACCGACGCCCGCACCGCCGGACTCCTCGCCGCGCTGGTCGTCGCCGGCGCGCTGACCGCGGCCTCCTGGTTCCACCGAGCGCGCGGCGGGGCCCTCGCACCCGTGATCGGCGAGGACAACCGCCTCTCCACCTCCCGCGCGGTCGCCGTCGGCTGGGTGCTGTTCGTGGCCTACGCCGTGCTGGTCCTGGTGGGCCGGCTCGCCGCCGCCTCCGGCCACGCCGAACGCGACGCGCTGCTCGCCGGGCTCGATCTCTCCCGTGGCGCCGGCGTGGTGACCGTCCTCGCCGTCGTCTGCGGGATCGCCGTGCTGGTGCGCCGGGTGGTCGGCCTGCGGGTCCTCGGCCAGCGGCTCCAGAAGGTCCGCGCCCACCGCCCCCGGGCGGCCGACCTGCTGACCGACGACGCCGGCCGCGGTACCTTCGCCGACATCCAGTACGTCGTGATCTGCGCCGTCGCCCTGGCCTTCGCCGCGGTCCGGCTGGCCCGCCGCCCCGACCAGCTGCCCGACCTCCCCTGGGGCCTGGCGGTCGTCGTCCTGGTCTCGGCCGCGACCTACCTCGCCGGCAAGTACGCGGAGGGCGGCCGTCCGGTCATCCTGTCCGTCGTCCGCTCCCGCGAGGCCGGTGACCTCGACGCCCCGATCCGCACCGGCGACGACATCGAGATCCGCGGCGCCGGATTCGTCCCGCCGGGCGCCCAGACCGCCGACCGGCTCTCCCGCATGGTCGTCCGCGTCGGCCCGGTCCATGTCCATGTCCCCCTCGTGCCGGTCACCGGCGGCTTCAGCAACCCCACCGACGCCGTCCTCACCGTCCCCGTCCCGGCGGACGTGGAACCGGGCCGGGTGGACGTACAGGTCGTCACGGCCGCGGGTGCGGAGACGAACCGGTACGCCATCGACGTCACGGACTGAACCTGACCTGACCGGAATGACCCGGACATGACCCCAACCGACCGGACATGACCCGAGGCCGACCCCCCGGGTCTGACCTGACCGCGCCGGACCGAACGGGACCGAACGGGACCGAACCGGTGAGGGTGGAGGGGCCCTCGGACTCGGGTGGGCAGACGGGCCGTAGTGAATCGGTCGTGCGAAGTGAACCAGCGGCGCCGAGAGCTCGTGCCAACAGTTGAGCGCACCCCCCATTTCGTACGTATGGTCTGTTGAGGGGTCCCACCACCGGGCGAGAGGCGGCTACGGGCGATGACTCACGGCATGCGGACGGATACCTACCCCCCCTATCTCGACGGAGGCGGACGCGACTGGCGGGACACCGCGACCCGGTACGCCCTCCTTCCCCTGCGCATCTTCCTCGGTGTCACCTTCATCTACGCCGGCCTCGACAAACTCACCGACGGTGCGTTCCTGAAGGACAGCGGCGCCGGCTCGATCGGCGACACCATGCGCGCCGTCCGTGACTCCTCGGCCATCCCGGCCCTGGTCGACATGGCCCTGAAGAGCCCGGTCGGCTTCGGCTACGCGATGGCCTTCGGTGAACTCGCCGTCGGCATCGGCACCCTGCTGGGCGTCCTCACCCGGCTCGCCGCGCTCGGCGGCGCGCTCATCTCGCTCAGCCTCTGGCTCACGGTGAGCTGGGCCTCGGACCCCTACTACTACGGCAACGACCTCGCCTACCTGATGGCCTGGCTGCCCCTGGTTCTCGCCGGCGCGCCCGTCCTCTCCCTCGACGCCGCCTGGCGCTCCAGGCGGCGACAGCGAGCGGGAACCCGAGCCAGGTAGGGCGACCTGCCCCCGGCCACCCACCGCCGCGCAGACCATGCGGTGAGCCGGTAAGCCCGCGCCGTCGGTGAGCCGGTAAGCCCGGTGAGCCGGTCAGCCCGTATGCCTGCGCCGTCGGTGAGCCGGTAAGCCCGGTGAGCCCGCGCCGTCGGTGAGCCGGTAAGCCCGCGCGGCGGTGGGTGGGCCGGTCGGCCCGTATGCCCGCGCCGTTGGTGAGTCGGTCCGCTCGTCGGCCCCCTGTCTGCGAGCCGGTCCGCCCGTCCGCCCGTCCGCCTCCTCTACCGGTCAGCCGGCCGGGTCCGGGCCTGTTCCGGTGGGGGTGGTCCCGCGGGACGGGCCTCGTCGTCTGCGTATGCTCCTCGCCACGAGGCCCGTCGCGCCCGCCAGACAGAGGCCGACCGTGACGACCGGGATCACCACGAACCACGGCGTCTCCCAGAGGCCGCCCGCGTCACCTGCGTAGATGACGCCCGCGAGGGTGAAGAAGGCGCCGGCGACCAGCCTGCCGGGCCGGAACTCATGACGCAGCACGGGCCACCTCCGCCTGTCCCACGCCGACCTGGAGGTCGAGGTCGATGGTCCCGGCGTCCTTGGCGCCCGAGGTCGGCGACAGGGTCACCTCCTTGTGCTTGCCCGGCTGCACGTCCACATCCTTCTTGTCGTCGCCCGGCAGCTGGATGTCCCCCAGCCCCACGTCGATCCTCACCTTCACGGTCACGTCCGGCGGGACGATCACCCGCAGTCGGCCCGCCCCCACCTCGGCATCGGTGCTCACCGTCTGTCCCTTCGCGAGTTCCAGCCGGGACAGGTCCAGCGTGCCGTCCCCGGTGCCCAGGTCGTAGGCCGTCCGTACGTCCGCCACCGCGGCGGGCTGCCACACCGTGTCGATCCAGTGCGTCCCGATGTCCTTGGGCAGGACGGTCGTACCGGCCAGCAGACCCGCCGTGACGATCGCCAGGAACACCGATCCCGCTCCGGTGCGCCCCAGGAACGAACTGACCGAGATACCCACGCCGAGAACGATGAGCGCGGCGGCGAGCCCCGCCTGAAGGCTGGTGCCGAGCGGGTGGTCGTCCCAGGTGAGCCGGGTGACGAGGCCGGCCGCGAGCGCGGCCAGCAGGAAGAGCCAGCCGCCGATCCAGCGCGGGCCGCGCGGTCCGGTGTACGGCTTGCGCAGGGTGCGTATGTCATCGGGGCGTCGCGTGTGGCCGACGAGGTCGACGTCGATGGTCGCCGTGAAGTCCCGGGCCCGGGCGTCCCACGGGCCCCACAGATAGCCCGTGCCGCCGTCGTGGGTGCCGTCCTTGACGATGGGGTCGCGCCACCAGGAGGGGTAGGCGGAGGGGACGGGCGGTGCCTGCGCCTCCGGCGGGGCGTCGGCCACGGCCTGCGCGGCCAGCGGGTCGGGGTCCGAGGAGTCCCGGTGCCGTGACCAGTAGCCGGCGCCCGCGAGGAGGAACGAGACGACGACGGCGAAGGTCAGCACGCTGCCGTTGTTCAGCATCGACAGGAACACCCCGCAGCCGACCAGTGCGAACAGCACGGCCGCGAGAGCCTGGCCGTCGACCCGGCCGGTCAGGAGCTTGCGCACCTCGTTCTGCTCGTCGTCGGAGTAGGGGGCGAAGAGCCAGGCGAAGCCGTAGAAGATGAGGCCGATGCCGCCGGTCGCGGAGAGCACGGCGAGCGTGATCCGGAAGATCACCGGATCCATGTCGCACTGCCGCCCGAGGCCCGCGCACACCCCGGCGAGCACCTTGTGCTCGCGGTCCCGCCGGAACCTGGGCGGAGGCCCGGCGGAAGGCCCGACCGCTCCGGCCGCTTGCCCTGCCCGGGGACCACCCGATCCCCTTCCGCCCGGTCCCCCGCTTTCGCCCGCCCCCTGGCCTGCTCCAGGGGCCTGGTTTCCTCCTGGGCCCTGACCTTCTGCCCGCCCCCGGGTTCCGTCCGGCGAACCGTCGTCGGATTCCGCCCCGCCGTTGGCCGCCGCGTCGCCGTTGGCCGCCGCCCCGCCGTTGGCCGCCGCGTCGGCGCGGGCCGCCGCCGCGGCGGCGGTCGCGGCCTCGGTGGCCGCCTCCACCACTGTCCTGTCGTCAGCGTCAGCGTCAGCGTCCGCGTCCGTGCCCGCGGCCGGGTCGGGGCCGTTCGACGGGCCGTGTCCTGCGCCCTCTCCCTGTTTTCCGTGCGCGCCCGCCCGCTCGTGCGCGCGAGGATCCTCACCCGCGGCGCCCCGGGCGCCGGAGGACGGGGCGGCCGCGTCGGGCGCGGTGCCCCCGTCGGGCACGGCGTCCGCGGCGTGCTGGTGATCTGTCATGAGTCCATGGTGGCGGGCGTGCCGCCCTCGCGGCAGCCGGAATGACCCTGGTCGGACCCTGATATCGGCCCTGATCCGGGGCGGGGGAGGCGTTCGAGGGGCGAGGACCTCGTAGATCAGGGGAGTCTCGGGGGAGAACCCTGATGCCCGGGACCGGCGCCCGTGTGACCATCGTTGGCATGCCGGAAGCCGCAGCAGTGCCACTCGTCGAACCGCGGCCGCCGCGCAAGCTCTACCGCAGCAGTGACGGACGCTGGCTCGGGGGCGTGGCGCGGGGGCTCGCCGGGCATCTCGGGCTGCCCGTGGTCTGGGTGCGGCTCGTCTTCGCCGGCCTGTTCATGGCGGACGGTCTCGGCGCCCTTCTCTACGCGGCCTTCTGGTTCTTCGTGCCGCTCGGCGTCGGCGGGGTCGGCGGCCAGAAACCCCCGTCGCTCGTCGGCACCGAGACCGCCCCCGACGGCCGTCGCAGACTCGTCGCCCGCAAACCGGACAAGGGGCAGATCGTCGCGCTGCTCCTCATGGTCGTCATCGCCATGGTCTTCGTGGGCAATGTGAATCTGGGCAGCGGCGCCAAGGCGTATCTGCTGCCCGCCGTCCTGGTCGGCGCGGGCGTCGCCCTCGTCTGGCGCCAGGCGGACAACGCGCGCCGCGCCCGCTGGGTCGAGGTCGGCCGCAGACGCCGTACGCTCACGCTCCTGCGCGCGGGCGCCGGCGTGCTGCTCGTGACGGCCGGTGTCTCCGGCATCTTCGTCCTCCAGGGCTCCGCCGCCCACCTCGGCTCCGTGCTCCAGGCGGCACTCGCCGTGCTCGTCGGCATCACGCTCCTCGCCGGTCCCTACCTGGTCCGTATGACCCAGGACCTCTCCGAGGAGCGCCTGATGCGCATCCGGGCGCAGGAGCGCGCGGAGGTCGCCGCTCACGTCCACGACTCCGTGCTGCACACCCTGACGCTGATCCAGCGCAACGCGGAGAACGCCGGGGAGGTGCGCCGCCTCGCCCGCGCCCAGGAGCGTGACCTGCGTACCTGGCTCTACAAGCCCGAGGGCACCGGCAAGGAGGAGGCCGACGAGCCGACCACGGTCGCCGACGCGGTGCGGCGCAACGCCGCCGAGGTGGAGGACAAGCACGGCGTTCCCATCGAGGTCGTGGTCGTCGGCGACTGCCCGCTCGACGAGCGGGTCGGGGCACAGATGCAGGCCGCGCGTGAGGCGATGGTGAACGCGGCCAAGTACGGTGGCGAGGGCGGCGCCGTGCAGGTCTACGCCGAAGTCGAGGGCAGGACGGTCTTCGTGTCCGTCCGGGACCGCGGACCCGGCTTCGACCTCGACTCGATACCCGCCGACCGCATGGGCGTCAGAGAATCGATCATCGGCCGCATGGAGCGCCACGGGGGCACGGCGCGACTGCGGGCCGTCCCGGACGGCGGCACGGAGGTCGAACTGGAGATGGAGAGGGCGGAGAAGACGTCATGAGCGACCCGACCGACATGAACGGCACAGGGGGAGCGGCGGAGGCGGCCGATCCGGCACAGCCCTCCGGCGGCGGCGCGGGCGGGCGCCATGTGCGCGTGGTCCTCGTCGACGACCACCGCATGTTCCGTACGGGAGTACAGGCCGAGATCGGGCAGACCGAGCAGACCGGCGTCGAGGTCGTCGGTGAGGCGGCGGACGTCGACCAGGCGGTCACGGTGATCACCGCGACCCGGCCCGAGGTGGTTCTCCTCGACGTCCATCTGCCGGGTGGCGGCGGGGTCGAAGTGCTGCGCCGCTGTGCTCCGTTGATGGCTGACGCCGAGCAGCCGGTGCGCTTCCTCGCCCTGTCCGTGTCGGACGCTGCGGAGGACGTGATCGGGGTGATCAGGGGCGGCGCCCGCGGCTATGTCACCAAGACGATCACCGGCACCGACCTCGTGAACTCCATCTTCCGGGTGCAGGAGGGCGACGCCGTGTTCTCGCCGCGGCTGGCCGGGTTCGTCCTCGACGCCTTCGCCTCGACGGACGCCCCGCCGGTCGACGAGGACCTGGACCGTCTCACCCAGCGTGAGCGCGAGGTGCTGCGGCTCATCGCCCGGGGCTACGCCTACAAGGAGATCGCCAAGCAGCTCTTCATCTCCGTCAAGACGGTCGAGTCGCATGTGTCGGCGGTGCTGCGCAAGCTCCAGCTGTCCAACCGGCACGAGCTGACCCGCTGGGCGACGGCACGCCGGCTGGTCTGAGGGGCGGCCGGTCCGAGGGGCGGGCTGCCTCACCGGGGGTCTCTCGCGCGAGCGTCGCGCGCGGGGGTCTCACACGACGCGCGTCGCGCCCGCGAAGGGCATCTCGTCGATGGGCGCCACGCGCACCGGAGCCGACGGGTTCGGTGCGTGGATCATCTTGCCGTCGCCGATGTAGAGGCCGACGTGGGTGATGCCGGAGTAGAAGAACACCAGGTCGCCCGGGAGGAGTTCGGAGCGGGAGACACGCTGTCCCGCGCCGATCTGGGCGTACGTGGTGCGGGGCAGGGAGACGCCGGCGGAGCGGTACGAGGCGAGGACCAGGCCCGAGCAGTCGAAGGCGTTCGGCCCGGTCGCGCCCCACACGTAGGGGCTGCCGAGCTTGGAGTAGGCGTAGGAAACGGCGTCCGCGGCGCGGGAGTCGGGAGCTCGGTCGGTGGTGGTGGCGGTGCCGGGGGCCTGGAGGCCGTCGCGTCCGTCGGCCGTGGAGCGTGAGGCGCGGCCGCTCGCGGTGTAGCCGCTCGTTCCCTCGCCGATCCGGGCCCGATCCGCCGCCGTCAGCCGGTTCAGCAGGCGGCGCGCCGCGTCGAGTTTGCCGGTGATCGTCTTCTTGTGGGTCCTCAGCTCGGCCTGGCGCGTCTTGAGCGAGGTCAGTTCGACCCGCGCGGCGCCGCGTAGCTGTTCGATCTCCCGCAGCTGTCTGCGTACTCGGGTGACGGCGGCCGACTGGCGGTCCCCGGCCCGTTCGGCGAAGGCGGCGCCGTCGAGATAGCGGTCGGGGTCGTCGGAGAGGGCCAGTTGCACGGCCGGGTCGAGCCCGGTGCTGCGGTACTGCGCCGCCGCCATCGAACCCAGCGTCTCCCGTGCCGTGTTGAGCTTCTCCTCCTTGCGCGCCGCCTCGTCCCGCAGGCTCTGCAGCCGTTGCTCGGCCGCCGTCGCCTTCTCCTGGGCGCCGTTGTACTTCTCGGTGGCTTCCTCCGCCTCCTGGTAGAGCTTCGCCACCTTCGCCTTGACCTGGCCCGGAGTCAGGTTCGGCTCGGCCTGTCCGGTTCCGTCGAAGGCCGTCGCCGTCGCGGCGCCCGCGAGAGCGAGGGTGAACGCCGTGCGGGCCGTCTGGCCGCCGAGCGAGCGCTGTCGGGGCTTGCGGTGCGCTGCCACGTGGGACTGCACGTCCTTTCGTACGACCGCCTCGTCCGTCCGTACTGCTACCGGAGAGCCGTCGTGGGAGCGGACGGACGGCCCCGGAGGGCGGTTGACGCGTCCGGCGACGGCCCGCACAGGGGGAGCGGGACGCCGCCGGACCTTCTCGGCGGTGGTGGCCGACTGCCGCCCCTGGCCCGGGCGGCGGTGGGGAGCCGGTCACCTGGGGGAGGACGCTAGGCCCGGCTGTGACAGTCCGGTAACGCGAAGTGCGGAAGTGACACCAGGGGACCGCGTCATGATCGCAAATGCCCGAAAGACCGGACCCGGGCCGTCGGGTTCGCGCGGCGCGTTGACCGAAACGGCTATTTCGAGACAAGGGAAAGGGGCCGGATGCTATGGGGCGCATATATGCGGCTTGAGCCTTGGCGGAGAGCGGCTGTCGGGACACCTCCACGGCGCAATAGCATCCGGCCTCATGAACTTACTCATTCATCTTTTCGTCGGCCTGCACATCATCGGCATCGCCTCGCTTCTGGGCGGCTACCTCACGCAGTTGAAGGCCTTGGGCGGCCAGGACACGGCCCGCTTCACGCCCTTGATGCTCCGCGGCGCGGTGACCATGCTGGTCACCGGGGTGATCCTGGTCAGCCTCAACCGGGCGGACGACCAGGACGTCGACAATGCCAAGATCGGCGTGAAGCTGGCCCTGCTGATCGTGATCCTCGCCCTCGTCTACGTGAAGCGGGACGAGACGGCGGTGAAGAAGCCCCTGTTCGCCCTGGTCGGACTGCTGACCGTGACGAACATCTTCATCGCGGTGCTCTGGACCTGAGGGAGACGCGGGCCACGGCCAGGGCCGCCGCGGCGACGGCCAGCCAGGCCGCCACGGCGACCCACAGCAGCACCTCTCCGGGTCCCTCCAGAGACGGCACGTCGACAGCGGCGGCGACGGACAGGGTCGCCGCCGCCGTCATGCCCATCGGGAACACGGTCGCCCAGCGGCACATGTCGTAGCGGGGCCGCGGCCAGCGCACCTCGGCGACGAGCAGGACGGCGTACCAGGCCAGGGCGAGCACCAGCAGCGCCACGGTCACCGTGCGCAGGACGCCGGTGTCGTCGGCGTTCCACAGGTACATGCCCCCGTCGTCGGCGGCGAGGAGACTCGCCCCCGCCAGCGCCGAGATGGCGAGCGCACCGCCCGCCACCCACTGGTCCCCGGCGCCCTCGGCCACCTGCCGCAGGTCGAAGAGGGCCAGGGCGACTCCGTAGAGCGCGAGCCCGAGCCAGAACAGCACGAGCGCGGTGTGCGCGAGCCAGGCCACCGCCTCCGCCTCGGCGAGGACCGCTCCCTGCACGGCGAGCCCCTGGGTGGCCACACAGCACAGGAACACCACCCCCGGCATGCCCCGCTTCCACTGCCGTACGACGGTCACGAGCAGCACGGGCCACAGCACCGCCGCCAGCGCCAGCAGCGCCTCGGCGAGGGTGTGCCGGCCGAGCGTGGACAGCCGCGTGCCGAGCACGGTCGTCGCCGCCACCGCGTTCAGCGCACCGGGCGTGGCCGCCTCGGCCAGCCACCGCTCGCGCCTGCGCACCAGCCGTACGACGAAGTCCGCCGCCAGCGCCACCCACGCGACGCCCGCCATCACCAGGGTGACGCGGGACAGGACGTCGTACCCCGTCAGGTGCAGTCCGATCGACAGGATGCCCGTCGCCATGACCGCGGCCCCCGCCGCGGGCGGCCGCTGCGCCCACCAGACGCGGAGTGGGGAGCCCGGGGAGGGGGCCGGCGACGGGAGGGCGGGGGAGCCTGACATGCGGCCGATGCTAAGGAGCCCGGCGCGCTGCGGAAGCGGGGCACGCGCGCGGGCGCGCAGAAATACGCGCGGGTGCAGGGCCGGGATGTGCGCGGAGGTGCGGTTGCGGGGTGGGCGTGCGGGTCCGGGGACAGGGGTGCAGGGTTCAGGGGTGCGACGGATCATGTCGCTCGAGAGCGAAGCCCCGCGCGCGTGTGCCGCGTGTCCTGCGCGTAGGGGTGGCTTTGCGTCCCACGCGCGCGTGCCCGCATGTTCCGCGCGGACGTGTCCTGTGTGTCCTACGCGCGCGTGCCCCGTGTGCCCCGCGCGCGTGCCCGCTGCGTCGTCCTGCGGGTCCTCGTCCTCAGGCCGGGCGTACGACGCTGTGGATGCTCGACTCGCCGTCGTAGAAGACGGACTCCTCGCGGACGTACGCGCCCGGCTTCGGGGCGTGGATCATCATGCCGTTGCCGATGTAGACGCCGACGTGGCTGACGTCGTCGTAGAAGAAGATCAGGTCGCCGGGCAGGGCGTCGGCGAGGGAGACCGTGGTGCCCGCGTTCACCTGGTCGTAGGTGGTGCGTGGGAGGGTGACGCCGGCCGCCTTCCACACGGCCTGGGTGAGGCCCGAGCAGTCGTAGGAGTCGGGGCCCGTGGCACCCCAGACGTACGGTTTGCCGATCTGCGCGCGGGCGAAGGCGAGCGCCTTCTCGGCCTTGGTGGCGTACGAGGGGTCATCGGAGGGGGAGGCGGAGGGGACGGTCGAGGACGATCCCGTGCCCGCCGACGTACCGCCGCTCTCCTGCCGGGCCGCGGCCTGCTCCGCGGCCTGCTGCCGGGCGAGCTCCGCCGCCTCGCGGGCGGCCTCCTCCTGGCGCTGCTTCTCGATCGCCGCGAGGCGCGCCTTCTCCTGGGCGGTCAGCCGGGACAGCAGCTCGCGCGCGTCACTCAGCTTCTTCTGGACGGTGGCCTTGGCGATCTTCAGGTCGTTCTGCGCGTCGGTGAGCGTCGCGAGGCTCTCGGTGGCCTCCTGGCGCTGCCTCATCGTTGCGGACTGCTCGGTGACGTAGTCGTCGACCGCACCCTTCTGGCGGGCGGTCAGCCTGCTCATCAGCTGGTTCTGGTCGAAGTAGTCCTGCGGGGTGTCCGCGAGCAGGAAGGCCGCCGTGTCGGGCGCGGAGGCGCCGGTGCGGTACTGGGCCGCGGCGTAGGAACCCAGTTCCTCCCGCGCCTCGTTGAGCTTCTGGGTGCGCTGGGCGACGTCGTCCATGAGGCCGTCGGTGCGCTTGCGCTGCTTGGTCGTCTTCTCCTTGGCGGCGTTGTACTTCTCGGTCGCCGACTCCGCCTGGCGGTAGAGGTCGTCGACCTTCTTCTCGACCTCCTCCAGACTCGGCTTGCCGTCGTCCGACGGAGCGGCGTTCGCCGTCTGCGAGAGCAGGGCCACGGAGGTGAGGGCGGCGGTGGCGAGGGCGGGGGTGCGGATCCCCGCCACGCGCGTGCCCGCGGAGCGCGGCTTGCGGTGGTGCGACGCCAAGGGAGGCGACTCCTTCCAGTGCTCCGCCTGCCGGGTCAGCGGTGGGGGACTCTCCCAGGCCGGTCGGGCACTGGGGGAGGGTTCGGGCAGGTACGTCGGAAGGGTTGCCCTACGGCCCGTCCCCTGCGGGGCGTTGGGCCGATTCACCCCAAGGTCTCGGTGACTCCCCGGTTCCGTCGGCGTGAGCGGACGCGTCGGACTCGGCGGCGGCCGTGCGGTCCGGCGGGGTTCGCCGGTGGGGGTCGTACGGCCTTTCGGCACGGTAGCCAACTCGTGTGGCCCGTGTGAAGGTTGATGGGCGATATGCCCGATACATTTTCGTGACCTTCGGTCGGAAGCCCGTGTCGCCGTCGTGCGGGTCGCGGATCGTGACAAGGGTGTCCCGGAGGGTGAGGGCGGGAGATGTTCCCGGGACGGCGGCCGGTTGTCAGTGGCGCCCCCTAGACTCGGAGAGCGATGAGCAGCCTCTTTGACGACAGCTTCCTGGCGAACCTCCAGGGCCCCCGTGCCCACGAGGAGGAACCCCCGCCACCGCCCGAGGACGATCACGGACCGGAGTCGGTTCCGGACGATCTGTTCGGCGGGAAGTTCGACCTGCCCCCCGACCGGGACACCCACTACCGCGACGGCGCCCCGCGCCCCGTCCTGGACGCGGCCGCGCTCCTGGAGGGGCTGAACGAGAACCAGCGCGCGGCGGTCACCCACGCGGGCTCCCCGCTGCTCATCGTGGCCGGCGCCGGTTCCGGCAAGACGCGCGTGCTCACCCACCGCATCGCCCACCTCCTGGCCGAGCGGCATGTGCACCCGGGGCAGATCCTCGCGATCACCTTCACCAACAAGGCCGCGGGCGAGATGAAGGAGCGCGTCGAAGCGCTCGTCGGCCCGCGCGCGAACGCGATGTGGGTGATGACCTTCCACAGCTCGTGCGTGCGCATCCTGCGCCGCGAGAGCAAGCGGCTCGGCTTCACGTCGTCGTTCTCGATCTACGACGCCGCCGACTCCAAGCGTCTGATGGCCCTGGTCTGCCGCGACCTGGACCTCGACCCCAAGCGCTACCCGCCCAAGTCCTTCAGCGCCAAGATCAGCAACCTGAAGAACGAGCTGATCGACGAGGAGGACTTCGCCGCCCAGGCCGCCGACGGTTTCGAGAAGACCCTCGCCCAGGCCTACGCCATGTACCAGTCCCGGCTGCGCGAGGCGAACGCCCTCGACTTCGACGACCTGATCATGACGACGGTCAATCTGCTGCGCGCCTTCCCGGACGTCGCCGAGCACTACCGTCGCCGGTTCCGTCATGTCCTGGTCGACGAGTACCAGGACACCAACCACGCCCAGTACGCCCTGGTCAGGGAGCTGGTCGGCACCTCCGAGCACCCGGTCGACGTGCCGCCCGGCGAGTACGACGTACCGCCGGCCGAGCTCTGTGTCGTCGGTGACGCCGACCAGTCGATCTACGCCTTCCGCGGCGCGACCATCCGCAACATCCTCCAGTTCGAGGAGGACTACCCGGACGCGACGACGATCCTGCTGGAGCAGAACTACCGCTCCACGCAGACGATCCTGTCCGCCGCCAACGCCGTCATCGAGCGCAACGAGTCCCGCCGCCCCAAGAACCTGTGGACCAACGCGGGCGCGGGCGCGCGCATCACCGGTTACGTCGCCGACACCGAGCACGACGAGGCGCAGTTCGTCGCCGACGAGATAGACCGACTGACGGACGCGGGCGACGCCAAGGCGGGCGATGTCGCCGTCTTCTACCGCACCAACGCCCAGTCCCGTGTCTTCGAAGAGATCTTCATCCGCGTCGGCCTGCCCTACAAGGTCGTCGGCGGGGTCCGCTTCTACGAGCGCAAGGAGGTCCGGGACGTCCTGGCCTACCTGCGCGTGCTGGCCAATCCGGAGGACTCGGTACCACTGCGCCGGATCCTCAACGTGCCGAAGCGGGGCATCGGCGACCGTGCCGAGGCCATGATCGACGCCCTCTCCCAGCGGGAGAAGATCAGCTTCCCGCAGGCGTTGAAGCGCGTCGACGAGGCGTACGGCATGGCCTCGAGGTCGACGAACGCCGTGAAGCGGTTCAACGCGCTCATGGAGGAGCTGCGCACGATCGTCGAGTCGGGCGCCGGTCCGGCGACGGTCCTGGAGGCCGTGCTCGAACGCACCGGCTACCTCGCCGAGTTGCAGGCCTCCACCGACCCGCAGGACGAGACACGGATCGAGAACCTGCAGGAACTCGCCGCCGTCGCCCTGGAGTTCGAGCAGGAGACCGGCGAGGCGGAGGGCGACGGTACGACGCCGGTCGGGCTCTCCGCATTCCTGGAGCGGGTCGCCCTGGTCGCCGACTCCGACCAGATCCCCGACGAGGACGACGGCTCGGGCGTCATCACCCTGATGACCCTGCACACCGCCAAGGGCCTCGAGTTCCCGGTCGTCTTCCTCACCGGCATGGAGGACGGCGTCTTCCCGCACATGCGCGCCCTCGGCCAGACCAAGGAGCTCGAGGAGGAGCGCCGCCTGGCGTACGTCGGGATCACCCGCGCGCGGGAGCGGCTCTACCTCACGCGCTCCGCGCTGCGCAGCGCCTGGGGGCAGCCGTCGTACAACCCGCCCTCCCGGTTCCTGGAGGAGATCCCGCCGACGCATGTGGACTGGAAGCGGACGGGGGCGACCGCGCCCGTGTCCTCCGGTCCCGTCTCCGGTGTGGCGGCCTCGCTGTCCTCGTCCCGCTCGCGTTCCTCGGCCGCGGGCGCGTCCGGCTTCGCGACACGCCGGTCCGCCGACAAGCCGGTGGTCACGCTGGCCGTGGGCGACCGCGTCACCCACGACCAGTTCGGTCTCGGCACGGTCGTCGGCGTGAAGGGCACGGGCGCGAACGCGGAGGCGACGGTCGACTTCGGCGACGTCAAGCCGAAGCGTCTGCTGCTGCGGTACGCGCCGGTGGAGAAGCTGTAGCGGGCGGGGCCTCGCCCGCGCTTGTGGCTGTGCACACCAAGTGGGCCCCCGCTTCGACGGCGGGGGCCCACTTCACGCTTGTACGGCGAGCGATCGCAGTCGCGCTCGGGCCCGAGGCCGGGTCGGGCGGCTGCCTCGGGCCGGGCCGCCACGTCGGTCGGGCCGGGCTGCTACGTCGGGTTGAGATCGTGGCTGCGCAGCCACGGCAGCGGGTCGATCGCGGAGCCCCCCGCGGGCCGGACCTCGAAGTGCAGGTGCGGGCCGGTGGAGTTGCCGGAGTTGCCGGAGTACGCGATCGGGTCGCCGGCCTTGACCGTCGTACCGGAGGAGACGCGGTAGCTGGAGAGGTGGCAGTACCAGGTCTCCGTGCCGTCCTTCGCCGTCACGATCATCATGTTGCCGTAGGCGCTGTTCCACTGCGTCCGTACGGTGCCGTCGGTCGCCGCCATCACGGTCGTGCCGTAGGAGACGGGGAAGTCGATACCGGTGTGCTGGGACATCCAGTTGATGCCGGCCTGGCCGAAGTAGGCGCTGAGGCCGTGCTGCGCGACCGGGAGGGCGTACTTGGGGCGCAGCCGCTCCTTGCGGGCCGCCTCGGCTGCCGCCTTCTTCTTCTCGGCTTCCTGCTGCGTCTTCAGGTCGATACGTTCCTGCGTCCGGCTGGCCCGGTCGGCGAAGTCGTCGGCCCCGGCGCTGAGGGTCTCGAGCTGGGCGTCCAGCTTGTTGTTGGCGGCGACCGGTTTCACCGGCTGCGCGTCCGAGGCGGAGGCCGTGGTGTCCTTGTCGTCACCGCCGGTCAGGGTGCCGACCGAGGCCGCGGCGATCCCGGCGACCCCCATGACACAGGCCGAGGGAACGGCCACCGTCAGCAGCGCGGAGCGCCTCGCGGGCATCCGGCGCCGGGAACGGTTCGCGTTGCGGGCGGCCGCCCGTCCGCCCGGCGCGGGGGCCGGGGCCGCCTCCTCCTGGTCGTCGAGGAGGAGCGGCGGGGTGCCGTCGGACAACTCGCCTTCGGCCGGGGCGTGTTCGTCGAGCGTGACCTGTTCGAAGGTGGCGGTGGCCTGCTGGTCGAACGGGACCTCGGCCTGCTGCTCGTGCTCGTCGGAGGCCTGACGGGTGCCCTCGCCGCTGTCGGAGTTCCACTGCGTGGCGTCGTAGGCGCCGGTGTCGAAGGCCTGCGTGCCCCATTCCCACTGCTGGGTCCGGTCGGCGGGGCTCGTGGCCTGGTCGGGCTGGAGCCAGGCGCTCGCGTCCCACTGTCCGCTGACATCCGGTGCCGTTCCCTGCTGCGGGACGGCGTTCAGCTGCTGGTGGTGATCCGTGGACCAGGCGGTGGCGTCGTAGGCGCCCGTGTCGTAGGCGGCGTGGTGCTGGGCCGCGTACCCGTCGTAGTTCAGGGTCTGGTGACTGCCCGTGTCCGGGACCTGGTGGCCGCCGGTGCCCCACTGGGTGTTGTCGTACGTGCCGGTCGTGGCGGTTGTGCCGTCGCCCGGCAGCTCGCCGAAGAGCGGGTCGGCAGGCGTGAAGTGGCCGGTGGCGTGGGCCCCGGCGTCGAACGCACCGGTCTCGTAGCCGTTGTACGTGGTGAAGCCGTCGTACTGGGCTTCCTGGGTGCCGTACGACGCGTAGTGCGCCGAAGCGGCGTCGGAAGCCGGGGTCGGGGTGGTCATGATCCCCGACGGGTGACGGTCGTTCACCAACTTCTCTTTCGCCGACAACAGGGGCTGCCAGAGCAGTGCGGCGACTGTACCCGGCAGTACGCGGGCACGACAATCTTCCGCAGGTTTCGTGCCTGCGGGAAAGGGGCATTCGGCCGTGTTTCGGGGGACGGCGGGCGCGGGTTTGGCCCTACGTTCGAATGACGTTCGATATCAGGTGACGCTCGGGCGAGGGTCGGGCGACGGTCGGAGGGCTCTCGGAGGGCGCTCGGGAGGTGGTCGGACGGCGCTCGAGGGGTCTCGGACGGCCGTGGACGGCGGTCGAGCGGCGGTCGGGCGGTGGTGACGGGTGCCGTGAAGGTGTCGGCAGGGACGTAGCAGGGTGATGTCAGGCGTTGCCGAGTGGTGTCGGGTGGCGTCAGGCCACGGTGAGGCCGTCGGCCTGGGTGTCTGTGCGCGTGCCGGCTCGGCTGCCGGTCCGGGCGACGGCGGACCCGCCCGTACGAGCCGTGTCGAGAGCCTGCCGTATGCCGGTGGCGACGGCCGGGTGGACCGGCAGGGCGAGGTGACCGATCCCGGTCACCCGGACGTTCTGCACCAGCAGGTCGGGATGGTCGACGCAGGCGGACTCCAGTGGGTCCATGAGGTGGTCGAGGTCGCTCCAGAAGCTGACGAACTGCGTACGGCAGCCCGGCGCCGGCCGGGAGAGTTCCTCGATCAGCTCGGAGCCCGGGCGCATCTGGCGCACGATCGGGTGCGCGTTCGCCAGCGGCGCCACCCGGGTGCCGGAGTGCGGGGTGCCCAGCGTGACCAGGGTCCTGACCCGGCCGTCACCGCCCAGCCGCTGCACGTAGTAGCGGGCGATGAGGCCGCCCAGGCTGTGTCCGACCACGTCGACCTGAGCGCTGCCGGTGCGCTCGCAGATCTCCTCGATGTGCCGGCCGAGCAGCTCGGCGGCCGTCCGGATGTCGCAGGTCAGGGGGGAGTAGTTGAGCGACTCCACCCGGTGCCTGCCGTGCTGGGCGAGGCTGCGGCGCAGCAGGACGAACACGGAACGGTTGTCGATGAACCCGTGCAGCAGGACGACCGGGAGCGGGGCCTTGGTCGGCAGCTGTGCCGGGTCCTCGACGCCGGCCACCCTCGGCAGCGCGGGGCGGGCTGTGGCACGGCGCTCCTGGGCGATGCCGGAGGGGTAGAGGAGCAGGTGGCCCGCGAGGATCGCGAGCTCCAGGGCGGTCGCCTTGAGGAGCGTCAGGGACAGCCCGGCCAGTTTGCCGGGCAGGCCGGGGAGTCCTGGGAGTCCTGGGAGGTTCGGCAGGCTTGAGAGGTTCAGGATGCCCGGAACGGTCCGCATGTCCGGCAGCAGACGCTGGCACAGCGGAAGAAAGGGCAGAAGTGCCCGGGTGACCTTCATGGCCGACCTCCTGTCGGCACGCTGAGGACTTCTCTGTCCCCCGTGTGCCCTCGTGGAAGTCGCGGTGGAGGAGGTCGATCGGGCACGGCAGGGAGTGGGGCGGGTGCGGCCTGGCGTGCGGGGCGTGTACGGCTTGTGTGACACCCGTTACACCGATGACGACAAGGAACCCTGCCGGTCTGGCGACGAGGCTCCCCGCTGTCGTGCCTTACCTGTCCTACGTGCCCATCGTGCCTGCCGATGCGCCGTACCGCCACGCCAGCGGCCTGTGGCGTGACGGTACGGCGACCCCTTCTGCGGCTCCCGGTGCGCCTGTTCCCCCGTGGCACGGGGGATCGGTGCGCGGTGAAAGTGTCCCTTCGTGTGATTTCCCCCTCGGTCCACACCGTGAAACTGCCGGTTGCGGGATGCTGGCGATAACGTTCGTTCACTTCCCCGGGCGGTCTGGCACGGGGTGTCCGTGCCGTTGAGGATGGACGTAGTCGCTTCATGGAGGCAGTGATGGGTGTGGCAGCCGGTCCGATCCGCGTGGTGGTGGCCAAGCCGGGGCTCGACGGCCACGATCGCGGGGCCAAGGTGATCGCGCGGGCGCTGCGTGACGCCGGTATGGAGGTCATCTACACCGGGCTCCACCAGACGCCCGAGCAGATCGTCGGCACGGCGATCCAGGAGGACGCCGACGCGATCGGTCTGTCCATCCTGTCCGGGGCCCACAACACGCTCTTCGCCGCGGTGATCGAGCTGCTGAAGGAGCGGGACGCGGCGGACATCCTGGTGTTCGGCGGGGGCATCATCCCGGAGGCGGACATCGCGCCGTTGAAGGAGAAGGGGGTCGCGGAGATCTTCACGCCGGGGGCGACCACCGCTTCGATCGTCGACTGGGTCCGGGCGAACGTGCGGCAGCCTGCCGGCGCGTAAGTCTTTCTGCGGGGGGTTGTGCGGGTGGGTCGGTGTGCCGGTCCCTGGGGGCGCTGCCCCCAGACCCCCGATCGGCCCTGAACGGGCCTCGTCCTCAATCGCCGGACGGGCTGGGTTTGCGGGCCGGCGTTCCTGAGGCGCCGGAGGACGGGCTGGATATGCGAGTCGGCGTTCCCGAGGCGCCGGACGACAGGCTGGACATCCGTGCCGGCGTTCCTGAAGCGCCGGAGGACGGGCTGGATTTGCGGGTCGGCGTTCCTGAGGTGCCGTAGGACGGGCCGGATATGCGGGCCGGCATTCCTGAGGTGCCGGAGGGGTTGGATGGTGTGGGTCGGCGGTTCTGAGGTGGCGGGCGGGCTCTGGATGGTCTGGGCCGGGGGTCTCGGGTGCTGTTTCTAGGGATTTAGTTCGGCTGCCATCACCGCTCGCAGGCGCAGTGTTCTTCCCAGTCGTTGGAATGCCTCCGCCCAGTAGCCGCCGGCGCCCGGGGAGGCGTCCTCCGGTTCGTCCGGTACGGCCAGGAGGGCGTCCAGGCGGGTCGCCTCCTCGGGGTCGAGGCAGCGTTCGGCCAGGCCCATGACGCCGCTGAAGCTCCAGGGGTAACTGCCCGCGTCTCGTGCGATGTTGAGCGCGTCCACGACGGAACGGCCGAGCGGTGTGGCCCACGGCACGGGGCACACGCCGAGCAGTTGGAACGCCTCCGAGAGGCCGTGGGCGGCGATGAAACCGGCGACCCACTCGGCCCGTTCGGCCACCGGAAGCGTGCCCAGCAGCTTGGCCCGTTCGGCGAGGGAGACCGCTCCCGGCCCGCCCGCGCCGGGCGCCGACGGCAGGCCGAGCAGCGCCCGCGACCAGTCGGCGTCGCGCTGCCGGACGGCGGCCCGGCACCACGCCGCGTGCAGTTCGCCCAGCCAGTCGTCGGCCACCGGCAACGCCACGATCTGCTCCGGCGTACGCCCGCCCAGGCGCGCCGGCCAGGTGGCGAGCGGGGCCGCCTCCACGAGTTGGCCGAACCACCAGGACCGCTCGCCCCGGCCGGGCGGCGCCTTCGCCGACACACCGTCGCGCTCCATGGCCGCGTCGCACTCGTGCGGGGCCTCCACGAGCAGCGTCGGGGTGTCCAGGGTGTGGTCGACGGCCACGCACGCCCCGGCCCGGACCGCCATCCGCGCGGCGAGCGCCGAACCCGGCAGCGCCGAGAGCAGCTCCGCGGCGGTGGCCCGCACATTGCGGCTCCGGTCGGTCAGGGCCTGCTCCAGGAACGGCTCGTCCCGTGGGCCGAGGCCGGTGCGCAGCGAGTCGAGGAACATCAGCCGGTCCTCGGCACGCTCGGTCGACCAGGACGCGGCCAGCAGTTCGCGGGCGGCGTCGGGGTCGCGGAAGCGGATCGACGCCAGGAGGGCCACCCGCTCGGCGAAGAGACCCTCCTGCCAGAGGGCTTCGGTGCGTTCGGTCTCGGCGGGGCCCGGCAGCGAGGTGCCGCCGCCCGGCGTCGCGCGCAGTGCGAACCGCCAGTCGGGGTTCAGCCGGGCCAGCCACAGGGCGCGCGGCCCGGCGAACTCCAGCGCCGCCGGGCGCAGGTCCGTACGCCCGCGCGCCGCGTCGAGCAGCGCGGGCAGGGACTCGGCGGGCGCGGCGAACCCCCGGGCGTTCACCGCCGTCAGCCACTGGGGCAGCAGCTCCATGAGATCCGGTGCGGTGCCTCTGCGGCCACCGGTGCCGGTGCCGGGGCGGTCGGCCAGCAGGAAGGCGAGCCGGCGGGCCGCCGCGACGGGCAGTGCCGGACGGGGATCCTCGGCGGCCGGCGCGGGCCGGGCGGCAGCCCGCCCCGGGCGCAGGCCGGCCCGCCGGCGTACGGTCTCCGCGGCCGCCATGTCGAGGAGCGCGGCCGGCGCGGTCCGGCCGGGGGACGCGCCCGGCGGCGTACGGCGGTCCGTGCCGAGCAGGGCGGCGGTGACCAGGTCCTCCCAGGAGGTAGGTGGGGGGAGGGGCGGGGTGGCGTTCACGAGGCTCCCTTCTGCTGCCGTCGGTGTGTCGGGTGTCGCGCCTGGTGCGCGTGGTGCGGTTGTCGTCGTTGATGCCGGGCGTCCGTTCAGCACAGGCGTACCGCCTCTCCCGGGCCCGTCGGCCAGGCCGTCAGCGGGGTGAAGCCACGATGGCCGCACTCGCCGAAGACCTTGACGGGGCCGCCGCCCGAGAGGGCGACCAGGCGCCACAGGCCGGGGCGCGAGACCGCCGCAGGGGTGAGCGGCAGCGCCGTGTCGCCTTCGGTGTCCGCCAGTTGCCAGGAGTCGCCGACCGGCGTCGGTATGACGTGGTCCAGCGTCACCGGGACGGAGTCCTGCCAGGGGTCGTGGCGCAGGGTCTCGCCGTAGCGGGCGGTCGCCTCGGTCGTCGTCATGCCCGGGGGGCGGGTCCCGGTGAGGACGGGCGGGGCGAACTGCTCGCCCAGGGAGACGCGTTGGCGGCCGGCGCCCGGGTGTGCCGACAGTTCGGCGTCCAGGGCGAGGCCGACGGGCAGCGTGAGCTCCGGCGCGCGGCCCGCGGCGCCGTAGGAGAGGAGGAGCGCCGTGCGGTCCGACGCGGTGCCGTACAGCCAGATGCGGCGGGTCGTCAGTTTCGGGTCCGGCGTGTCGTACTGGGCGAGCACCAGCCAGTGGTCGCGGACCGGCGGACCCGTCGGGGAGGTCGGCAGACCCGCGCGGGCGCGGACCGTCGCCGCCAGGGCCTCCGGCAGTCGCTCACGGTGCAACCAGCCCTGGTCGAGGAGATGGAGCAGCGCGCACTCCTCCAGCAACCGCACCGGCCAGTCCGGCCCGGACCCCGGGATCGCCCCCAACTCCCGTACGCGAGAGGCCAGTCCGGGCGCCTGCGCGTCGACCATGCGGGCCGCCGTCTCCTCCCAGAGCGCGTACCCCGACTGCTCGGCGGTGGCCAGGCCCGAGCGCAGGAGGTCGGCGAGCCGCTCCTCAAGTTCCGTCGCCCCCGCGGTGATCCGCTCGGCGCGTCGCTCGGACCTGCGGCGCGCCCCCTCCGGGTCGGCGGGGCCGGATCCGGAACCCGTGGGGCCGGCCTCCCGCTTCTCCTGTGTGCGCCTGCGTCCCGCGATCCACTGCTCGGCCCAGTCGGGCGCCCGCCCGGCCGGCGTCACCGCCTCGCCGCCCGACCAGAGCAGCAGCAGCCCGAGCGCGTGCTTGCACGGGAACTTACGGCTCGGACAACTGCACCTGTACGCCGGATCGGTCCCGTCCGCGGTGTCGACGACCGTCCGGTACGGCGTGCCGCCGCTGCCCTCGCACAATCCCCACACCGCCCCCCGCGAACTGCCCGTGCCCGACCACGGATCGGCCGTGCCGAGTTTGCTTCCCGCTTTGCGTGACGTGGAGTCAGGCGCCAGTGCCAGCACCTGGTCCGCCGTCCAGCGCACCCCCTGCTGAGTCATGCCATCGAAGGTAGATCCCCCCACTGACAATCGGCCCGGCGAGCGTCCCGCGACCGTCGCCGGGCCGTCCCCCACGGGTGGCCGGGAGGACGTTTTCGCAGGTCGGATCGCATTGTCAGTGGCGTGGTGCACGGTGGACACCAGATGCCGAACCGGCCGAGCTGGAGGGGGCCTCAGCCATGTCCGTGTCCGTAGATCCCACGACAGATCCGACGTCCGCGCAACCGAGTGGGAACGAGCCGGCGGAAGCATTGCGTCCGCACGCCGAGGACGCCTTCGCCGACGAACTCACCGCGCTGGCCGCGCAGGACGACCGCCCGCGCCCGGCCCGCTGGAACCTGTCGCCGTGGGCCGTTGCCACCTATCTCCTCGGCGGCGTCCTGCCGGACGGCACGGTGATCTCGCCGAAGTACGTGGGGCCGCGCCGCCTCGTCGAGGTCGCCGTGTCCACCCTCGCCACCGACCGCGCCCTGCTGCTGCTCGGCGTCCCGGGCACCGCCAAGACCTGGGTCTCCGAACACCTGGCGGCGGCGGTCAGCGGTGACTCGACGCTGCTGGTGCAGGGCACCGCGGGCACGCCGGAGGAAGCGATCCGCTACGGCTGGAACTACGCGCAGCTGCTCGCGCACGGTCCGAGCCGGGACGCGCTGGTGCCCAGCCCCGTCATGAAGGCCATGGCGGAGGGGGCGACGGTGCGGGTGGAGGAGCTCACCCGGATCCCGGCCGACGTGCAGGACACCCTCATCACCATCCTGTCCGAGAAGACACTGCCGATACCGGAGTTGGGGCAGGAGGTGCAGGCCGTCCGCGGGTTCAGCCTCATCGCCACGGCCAACGACCGCGACCGCGGGGTCAACGAGCTGTCCAGCGCCCTGCGCCGCCGTTTCAACACGGTGGTGCTGCCATTGCCCGAGAGCGTCGAGGCCGAGGTGGACATCGTCGCCCGGCGCGTCGACCAGATCGGCCGCTCCCTCGACCTGCCGGCCGCTCCCGACGGTATCGACGAGATCCGCCGGGTGGTGACGGTCTTCCGCGAACTGCGCGCGGGCGTCACCTCCGACGGGCGTACGAAGGTGAAGTCGCCGAGCGGCACGCTGTCCACCGCCGAGGCCATCTCCGTCGTCACCGGCGGCCTCGCGCTGGCCGCGCACTTCGGCGACGGCGTGCTGCGGGCGGGGGACGTGGCCGCGGGTGTCCTGGGCGCCGTCGTCCGTGATCCGGCCGCCGACCGGGTCGTCTGGCAGGAGTACCTGGAGGCGGTCGTCCGGGAACGCGCCGGATGGACGGACTTCTACCGGGCCTGCCGGGAGGTGAGCGCGTGAACGGGAGCGGCGCAAACAACGGGAACGAGGAGATTCGGGCGTGGGCCCGCGAAGCGTGGAGGGTGGCCGTGGACGAGGACACGAGGTGGCCCCGCAGGTGCGAGGGCAGGGGATGACGGGGGTCGCGGAGGGCGGCGGCCAGGGCCCGGAGGGGGGCCGGCCGCTGCTGCTCGGGGTGCGCCACCACGGGCCGGGGTCGGCGCGGGCGGTACGGGCGGCGCTCGACGCCGCCCGGCCCCGGACCGTACTGGTCGAGGGGCCGCCCGAGGCCGACGTGCTGATCCCGCTCGCCGCCGACGAGGACATGCGGCCGCCGGTCGCGCTCCTCGCCCACGCCGTGGACGAACCCGGCCGTTCGGCCTTCTGGCCGATGGCCGGGTTCTCCCCGGAATGGGTCGCCCTGCGCTGGGCCCTGGAGCACGGCGTCCCCGCCCGCTTCATCGATCTCCCGGCCTCCCACACGCTGGCCTGGGAGGCCGCGGAGGCCTGGGACAAGGAGGGCCACCAGGAGGCACCGGAGAAGAGGCCGCGACCCGAGCGACACAAGGAGGACGAGGACGCGAACGGCAACCGGGGCGGGGACGGGGGCGCGAGCGGGGACGACGACCGGGGCGGGGGAGTGAGCGGGGACGACGCGCCCCGTGTCTGGGAGGGGGTGCGGGGGGATCCGCTGGGGCGGCTCGCCGCGGTCGCGGGGTACGACGATCCCGAGCGGTGGTGGGAGGACGTCGTCGAGCACCGGTCGACGGGGTCGAAGGATCCGTTCGCGCCGTTCGCCGCGATCGAGGAGGCCATGGGGGCGCTGAGGGAGGCGTGCGCAACCGAAGCAGGGGAGCGCGGCGACGGCCGTGATCTCGTGCGGGAGGCCTACATGCGCATCCAGGTGCGGGCGGCACAGCGGGAGTTCGGGGCGGACGGGGTCGCCGTGGTGTGCGGGGCGTGGCATGTGCCCGCACTGCGCCGGAAGGTCGCCGTCGCCGCCGACCGGGCGCTGCTCAAGGGACTGCCCAAGGTCAGGACCGATCTGACCTGGGTGCCGTGGACCCACCGCAGACTGGCCCGGGCCGGGGGGTACGGGGCGGGTATCGACTCGCCGGGCTGGTACGCGCATTTGTTCGATGCGCCGGACCGGCCGGTCGAGCGCTGGCTGACGAAGGTGGCGGTCCTGCTGCGTGCGGAGGACCGGATGGTGTCCTCGGCGCACGTCATCGAGGCGGTCCGGCTGGCCGAGACGCTCGCCGCGCTGCGCGGCCGGCCGCTGCCCGGTCTGAGCGAGACGTCCGACGCCGTGCGCGCGGTGCTGTGCGAGGGCTCCGACGTTCCGTTGGCGCTGGTGCGCGACCGGCTGGTGGTCGGGGACGTCCTGGGTGAGGTGCCGACGGGGGCGCCCGCCGTGCCGTTGCAGCGTGACCTCGACCGGCTGCAGCGTCGGCTGCGGCTCAAACCGGAGGCGGCCGCACGCGAGTTGGCGCTCGATCTGCGCAAGGGCAACGACGCCGAGCGCAGCCGGCTCCTGCACCGGCTGCGGCTGCTGCGTATCGAGTGGGGCGATCCGGCCGCCTCGCCCGGCAGCACGGGAACCTACCGGGAGGCATGGCGGTTGCGGTGGGAGCCGGAGCTGTCGGTGCGGACCGCCGAGGCCGGGGTGTGGGGGACGACCGTGCTCGCCGCGGCCACCGCCAAGGCGGAAGCGGACGCCGTCGCGGCGCGGGGCCTCTCCGAGGTGACCGGGCTCGCCGAGCGCTGCCTCCTGGCCGGGTTGCCGGACGCGCTTCCGACGGTGATGCGCGTCCTCGCCGACCGGGCGGCACTCGACACGGACGTCGGCCATCTCGCCCAGGCCCTGCCCGCGCTGGTGCGCTCGCTCCGCTACGGCGATGTACGCGGCACCGACACCCGAGCGCTGGCGGAGGTGGCCGCCGGACTCGCCGAACGGGTCTTCGTCGGCCTCCCCCAGGCCTGCACCTCGCTGGACGCCGACGCGGCGGACGAGATGCGCCGCCATGTGGACGCGGTGCACGGAGCGGTGGGGCTGCTGGAAGAGAAGGCGACACCCCCGGGACGGGCCGACGCACAGGCCTGCACGCCGACTGGCACACCGGCCTGCACACCGGCCGGGGGAGCGGGGGATCGCTCCGGGGCTTTGGAGGCGGACGGGGCCGGGGGGCGGCCGAATGCCTCCGTCGCGGGCGACCGGGGCCTCGACGGTGGACGTCGCCCGGCTCGCGGCGGTGTGCCCGGGGCTGTGGAGGCGGACGGGGGCGAGGCGCGGCCGGGTGCCTCCAAGGAGGAACGCCTGGATCTCGGCGGTGAGTTCCGCGCGGCTCGCGGCGGTCTGCGGGAGCGTTGGCGGGGGGTGCTGCGGGTGCTCTCCGGGCGGGACACCGTGCCCGGGGTGATCCGGGGGCGGGCCGTGCGGCTGCTTCTGGACGAGGGGGAGTTGGACCAGGACGAGGCCGCACGGCTCATGGGGCTCGCCCTGTCACCGGGGACACCACCGGCGGACGCGGCCGCCTGGATCGAGGGCTTCGTCGGAGGCGGCTCCGGGAGCGGACTGCTCCTCGTCCACGACGAACGGCTGCTCGGGCTGGTCGACGGATGGCTCACGGCGGTGGCGGCGGACGCGTTCACGGACGTACTGCCGTTGCTGAGGCGCACGTTCTCGGCTTACGAACCGGGGGTGCGCAGAACGCTCGGCGAGCTGGTCCGGCGCGGCCCGGGGCAGCGGGACAGCGGACCGGGCAGGGGCTCCGGGACACCGGCCGGGTTCGCGGCCGGGCTCGACGAGGGACGCGCGGACGCCGTCCTGCCGGTGGTGCGGCTGCTGCTGGGGCTGGAACCCTGGCCGGGACCTGGGCCGGGACCTTTGCCGGCACCGGCCCAGGTACCCGATTCCGGCCCGGCCGACGACGACGAGCTTGCGGAGGTGGGCACATGACGACGACCGACGCGGCGACGACCGAGGCCGCACAGGAGCGGCTGCGGCGCTGGCGGCTGGTGCTCGGGGGCGACGCCGCCGACGGCACCGGCCACGGGCTCTCCGGGCGGGACGCCGAGATGGACGGGGCGCTCACCGCGCTCTACGGAAAGGAGAGCGGGGCGCGGTCCGGGCGGGACCGCACGGCGGGGCTCGGGGCCTCGGCACCGTCGGTGGCCCGCTGGCTCGGGGACATCCGCACGTACTTCCCCTCCTCCGTCGTACAGGTCATGCAGCGCGACGCCATCGACCGGCTGGGGCTGTCCGCGCTGCTGCTGGAACCGGAGATGCTGGAGGCGGTGGAGGCCGACGTGCACCTCGTGGGCACGCTGCTCTCGCTGAACAAGGCGATGCCGGAGACGACGAAGGAGACGGCGCGGGCCGTGGTCCGCAAGGTCGTCGAGGACCTGGAGAAGCGGCTCGCCACCCGCACCCGGGCCGCGCTCACCGGCGCCCTCGACCGCGGCACCCGCGTGCAGCGTCCGCGCCATCACGACATCGACTGGAACCGCACGATCGCCGTCAACCTCAAGCACTACCTGCCCGAGTACGGCACGGTCGTGCCGGAGCGGCTCGTCGGGTACGGGCGGGCGTCGCGGTCCGTGAAGAAGGAGGTGATCCTCTGCATCGACCAGTCGGGTTCGATGGCGTCGTCGGTCGTGTACGCGTCGGTCTTCGGGGCGGTACTGGCGTTGATGCGGTCGATCAGCACCCGGCTCGTCGTCTTCGACACCGCGGTCGCCGATCTCACCGACCTCCTCGACGACCCGGTGGACGTCCTGTTCGGCACCCGGCTCGGCGGCGGAACGGACATCAACCGGGCGCTCGCGTACTGCCAGACGCAGATCACCCGGCCGGCCGAGACGGTGGTGGTGCTCATCAGCGACCTGTACGAGGGCGGCATACGGGACGAGATGCTCAAGCGGGTCGCGGCGATGAAGGCGTCCGGCGTGCAGTTCGTCGCGCTGCTCGCGCTGTCGGACGAAGGGACGCCCGCCTACGACCGGGAGCACGCTGCGGCCCTCGCGGCGCTGGGCGCACCGGCGTTCGCCTGCACGCCCGATCTGTTCCCGGACGTCATGGCGGCGGCGATCGAGAAGCGCCCGCTGCCCGTGCCGGACACCGCCTGACGCGACGCGGGACGCACATGCAAGGATCGGGGCCACGTAGTCGCCGCACGGGAGGAACCTCCCCCCTTGACCTGGCTCACCGCCCTGCCTGGTGCCGCTCTGCGGATCCTGCGCGTCCTGCGCGGCGCGGCCGGGCGGCGCGTGGTGCAACTGGCTCTCCTGGTGGGCGGGTTGTTCGCGCTCGGGTTTCTCTGCGGGGAACAGGCACACGCGGCGGAGGCCGCGTCCGCACCGGCTGTTTCCGTAACTGCCGTGTCTACGCCTGCTGTTTCCGTACGGGCTGATTCCGTGGCTGCCGTGTCCGCGCCTGCTGTCTCCGAACTGGCCGTTTCCGCAACGGCCGTGTCCGCAACGGCCGTGTCCACACCGGCTCTGTCGGCTCCGGTCCTGCCGTCGGCGGTGTCCGCGACGGTCGGGGTGACCGACCCGGTCGAGGAAACCGACCCGGTCGAAAGTGTGCGTTCGGTTCCGGCGGTCGGCGAAGTCGTGGTGGCGGCCGCGGGTGAGCAGCGTGAACGGCTCTCGGCGCAGGCGTCGCCGCCGCGCGCCGCGTCGCCGCCGAGGCTGCCGATCGCGCCGGCCCTTCCCGAGCTTCCCCCTGACGTCTCCGGCCTGACCGACCTCACGAGGCTTCCGGGCTCCCCGGCCCTCCCCGATCTGTCGGCCCTGCCCGCGCTGCCCGCCCTCTCCGACTTTTCGGCACTTCCCGTGCTCCCCGATCTCGCCGATTACCCCGGTCTCCCCGGTCTTCCGGTCCTGCCGGTTCTTCCGTCGGTTCCGGTGTGGACGCTTCCGGTGCCGGCCGGGGAGGTGCCCGCGCAGGGTTCCGGGGCGGCCTCGTCGCCCGACGGGAACGGGCCCGGGCCGGGGCTCGGGCCCGGCGACCGGAAGGCCGCCGGCGCGGTGCCGGTGACCGCGACCGGGTCGGCGGCGGACGCGGCGGCCGATGCGGAGACGGCGTCGTACGGCCCGGTGAGCACCGGAGTCGGCGGTTCGGTCGACGCCGGTCACCGCGGCGCGTCCGCCCGCACCGGTCACGCTCCCGTTCACACTCCTGCCCACGCTCCCGGGCCGGTGCGCCGCGGGCCCGCCGGTGACCGTGACGGCGTGCTGGCCGGCGGGGCGTCGGTGCTCGACGGCAGTGCCTCACGGCACGGCGACACCCATGCCGTCACAACGCGTCACCGGATCCCGCTGCGACTGCCGCCCGGCAGTGCCGCGCGCTCCGAGGCGGCCGGCATCCGGGACACGCACCGGAACATCCCGGTCTTCCCCGGCTAGGGACAAGCCACCCCTCCTTCCCCGAACATCGAGGGACCCCCGAGGTCCATGAGGTCCCTGCGGTCCCCGAGGGCGCTGAGGCCCTTGAGGCCCCCGAGGCCCATGGGGACCTCGAGATCCATGAGGTCCCTGAGGCTCCTGAGGCCACCGGGTCTTCCGGTGTTCGGGGCTTTGCGCAGATCGCGCGAACCACGTTCTACGGCAGCGCGTCACGCGTCTGACCGGTTGACTCCGTGGGGCGGCAGGCCCCCGGACGGCCGAAAGCCACCGGTTCGTCCGACCGAAACCTCACGGAAAGGGTCGAGTGTTCCTCATTGGGGTGAGGATCGACCGACCTGAGCCCCTAAGGGGCTGTTCAGGGGGCCTCACCGGGTCAACCCCAACCCGGTGAGGCCCTTCCCGTCTCCGCCGGATCTCCTCACACCCGGCACCGGGTGCCAGTGATCCCGGCATCATGTGACAGGTATCACCGCTCAGGTGTGACCCTCGATTTAGGGGCCTCCTGCAAGCAGCGATAACCTGCGAGACGGACATGCCGCGCGCTCGGACACCGTGTGCGCCTCCCTTGTGACTGACAGACGGCGGACGTCACGTTGCCCTCGCGGCACGCCCACGCAGACAACGAACCGCGAGATCACTGATAGGGACGGAAGCGCGTGGACCTGTTCGAGTACCAGGCGAGGGACCTCTTCGCCAAGCACGATGTACCGGTGCTGGCCGGTGAAGTCATCGACACGCCTGAGGCGGCCCGCGCAGCCACCGAGCGTCTCGGTGGCAAGTCCGTCGTCAAGGCCCAGGTGAAGGTCGGCGGGCGTGGCAAGGCCGGCGGCGTGAAGCTCGCCGCCACCCCCGACGAGGCCGTCGCCCGTGCGACGGACATCCTCGGCATGGACATCAAGGGCCACACGGTCCACAAGGTGATGATCGCCGAGACGGCCCCGGAGATCCTGGAGGAGTACTACGTCTCCTTCCTCCTCGACCGTGCCAACCGCACCTTCCTCTCCATCGCGTCCGTCGAGGGCGGCATGGAGATCGAGGAGGTGGCGGAGACCCGCCCCGAGGCCGTCGCCAAGACGCCGATCGACGCCAACGAGGGTGTGACCCCCGAGAAGGCCCGTGAGATCGTCGAGGCCGCGAACTTCCCGGCCGAGGTCGCCGACAAGGTGGCCAACGTCCTCGTGACGCTGTGGAAGACCTTCATCGAGGAGGACGCCCTCCTCGTCGAGGTCAACCCGCTGGCGAAGGTCGCCTCCGGCGACGTCATCGCCCTCGACGGCAAGGTCTCGCTGGACGAGAACGCCGAGTTCCGTCAGCCGGGACACGAGGAGTTCGTCGACCACGCGTCGGCCAACCCGCTCGAGGCCGCCGCCAAGGCGAAGAACCTCAACTACGTCAAGCTCGACGGCGAGGTCGGCATCATCGGCAACGGCGCGGGTCTCGTCATGAGCACCCTGGACGTCGTCGCGTACGCCGGTGAGGCGCACGGTGGGGTCAAGCCCGCCAACTTCCTCGACATCGGTGGTGGCGCCTCCGCCGCCGTCATGGCGAACGGCCTGGAGATCATCCTCGGCGACCCGGACGTCAAGTCCGTCTTCGTCAACGTCTTCGGTGGCATCACCGCCTGTGACGAGGTCGCCAACGGCATCGTCCAGGCGCTTCAGCTGCTCGCGGACAAGGGTGAGGAAGTCACCAAGCCGCTGGTCGTGCGTCTCGACGGCAACAACGCCGAGCTGGGTCGCAAGATCCTCTCCGACGCCAACCACCCGCTGGTCCAGCGCGTGGACACCATGGACGGCGCGGCCGACAAGGCCGCCGAGCTCGCGGCTGCGAAGTAAGGGAAGAGGGACAGAACAGCCATGGCTATCTTCCTGAACAAGGACAGCAAGGTCATCGTCCAGGGCATGACCGGTGCCACGGGCATGAAGCACACCAAGCTCATGCTGGCGGACGGCACCAACATCGTCGGTGGCGTGAACCCCCGTAAGGCGGGCACGTCCGTCGACATCGACGGTACCGAGATCCCGGTCTTCGGCACGGTCGCCGAGGCGATGGAGAAGACGGGCGCCAACGTGTCCGTCCTCTTCGTGCCGCCGGCCTTCGCGAAGGCCGCCGTCGTCGAGGCGATCGACGCGGAGATTCCGCTGGCCGTCGTCATCACCGAGGGCATCGCCGTCCACGACTCGGCCGCGTTCTACGCGTACGCCGTGTCGCAGGGCAACAAGACCCGGATCATCGGCCCGAACTGCCCCGGTCTCATCACCCCGGGTCAGTCGAACGCCGGCATCATCCCGGGCGACATCACGAAGCCGGGCCGCATCGGTCTGGTCTCGAAGTCCGGCACGCTGACGTACCAGATGATGTACGAGCTGCGTGACATCGGCTTCTCGTCCGCCGTCGGCATCGGTGGCGACCCGATCATCGGTACGACGCACATCGACGCGCTCGCCGCGTTCGAGGCCGACCCCGACACCGACCTGATCGTCATGATCGGTGAGATCGGCGGCGACGCCGAGGAGCGGGCCGCGGCCTTCATCAAGGACAACGTGAAGAAGCCGGTCGTCGGCTACGTCGCGGGCTTCACCGCGCCCGAGGGCAAGACCATGGGCCACGCCGGCGCCATCGTCTCCGGTTCCTCCGGCACCGCCCAGGCGAAGCAGGAGGCCCTCGAGGCCGCCGGCGTCAAGGTCGGCAAGACGCCGACCGAGACGGCGAAGCTGGCCCGCGAGATCCTCGCGGCCGGCTGAGTTCCAGGCCGGGTACCGGTGGGCCCGCTCCCCCTCGTGGGGAGCGGGCCCACCGGCCTTTCCGGCTCACGGGAGCCGGGTCGGGCCGGGCCGGGCCGGGTTCATTCGGCCAGCGGGAGCAGCCGTTGCGGGCCGTGCCGGATCCCGGACCTCAGCTTGGCGCGCAGGTTCAGTTCCGCGTCCGAGAGCGTTCCGGGGGCGGATCGCGGGGGGACGCCCTGCACCGTCTCCCCGGGGGGCACCGCGGGCTCGTAGCGGGTGGGGGCCGTACGGACGGTCAGTGCGGTCGCGCCGATGATCGCGACCGTGAACGCGATCGCCGCCCTGGTCCAGAAGCGGGCCCGCTGTTCGCTGCCCGCCCGCACGGCGGTCGGCTTGGTCGCACGCAGCCGTTCGGCGGACGCCACCTCCGCCAGCCGCCGGTGCAGTGCCGAGGGGCTCGCCAGCTCGGGCAGCCGCGCGGCCACCGCCTCCCGGGCGTGCAGCAGCCGGTTCGCCGCCGCGGGGGTGCTCGCCTCCGTCTCCGCCGCCGTCTCCGGGAGGTCGAGGCCGACACCGTCGTAGAGGAGGAGCGTGCGGCGGTAGGGCGCGGGGAGGGTCAGCAGGACGTCCAGCAGCGCGCGGTCGGCGGCGTCCGACGGGGGCGGCTCCGGGTGCCGGTAACGGGGGCGGAACCGGTGCCAGGGCGAGAGCGCGTACTCGTACGCCGTCGCCCGCACCCAGCCCGCCGGGTCCCGGTCCACTGCCACCTCGGGCCAGCGCTGCCAGGCCAGTTGGAAGGCGCGTTCGACCGATTCGCGCGCGAGTTCGCGGCGGCCGGACAGCAGGTATGCCTGCCGTACGAGGGCGGGGGCGCAGAAGGCGTAGAGGGCGTCGAAGGCCTGAGCGGGCGTCAGGACGGTCCCGGCGGGCCGGCCCCCGGGGGCTCCAGAGGCTTCAGGGGCTCCGAGAGCCCCAAGCGGCCCAGGCGCCGCTGCCTGCTGGGTGTTCGTCACCATGTCCGCCTCGGTCAGCGATGCCAGCAGTTTCGCGTACGCCTCCCGCCTGCGGCCGCGCGGTGTCGTGCGTCCGGACTCCCACGCGCGCACCGTCTCCCGGGCGACGCCCACCCGCTCGGCTACCTGATCGGGTGTCAGCGAGGCCGCCTCGCGCAGGTGTCGGCGCAGCTCGGGCGGGGGGAGTGGGGCAGGGCTCTGCGTCACAGGGGAACCCTTCGCACGAAAATGTACATAAACATATATTGAGCGACACAACGGTACTTCGCCTGTTACGACGGGAAAGCGCGTGTCGTTGGGAGCATGACGGGCGTGACCCAGATGACCGCTCGCCGACTGTCGTTGTCGCCCCTGCTCGGCCGGATGCGTGACCGATCTTCCGGGCTGGCCGCCGGCCTCCTGGGCGGTGCGCTCGCGGCCGGGCTCGGGCTCGGTTCGTTCGCCGTGCTCGTGATGGTGCTGTGGATCAGCTCGCCGTATCCCGACAGCGGGCCGGACGGCGCGCTGCATGTCGCCGCCGCGCTGTGGCTGCTGGCCCATGGCGCGGAACTGGTCCGCGTCGACACGCTGTCCGGGGTCCCGGCCCCGGTCGGCGTCACCCCGCTGCTGCTGCTCGTGTTGCCCGTGTGGTTGGTGCGGCGCGCCGCGCGGGACGCGGTGGACGGAGGCGGCGGTGACGACGGCGCGGTGTTCGTGAATGCCCGTACGGCGTGGGCGGGTGTCGTCCTCGGCTACCTCGCCGTCGGGGCGGGCGCCGCCTGCTACGCCGCCACCGGTGGCGCGCTGCGGCCCTCGTGGGTGTGGACGGCGGTGTGCGTCCCGGCGGTCGCGGCGCTGGCCGCCGGGGCGGGGGTGTGGTCGGCCTACGGCTGTCCGCGCGGGCCCGTCGACAGCGCGCTGCTCGTGCTGCCCCGCGGGGTGCGCCGACTGCTGCTCGAGCCGGACGGGCGGGAGCGGCTCGGGGTCGCCGGACGGGCGGCGGGGGCCGGGGCCGCGGTGCTCTTCGGGGGCGGGGCGGCGCTGGTGGCGGTGTCGTCGGTGTGGCACCTGGGCGCGGCCCGTGCGGCGTTCCTCCAGCTGACGGAGGGCTGGTCGGGGCGGTTCGCGGTGCTGTTGCTGTGCGTCGCGCTGGTGCCGAACGCGGCGGTGTGGGGGGCGGCGTACGCCCTCGGGCCGGGGTACGCCCTCGGCGCCGGACATGTGGTCGCGCCGTTGTCCTCCGACCCGGCGCCCTTGCTGCCGCAGTTCCCGCTGCTGGCGGCGGTGCCGGAGGCGGGTGGCGGGACGCCGTGGAACTGGGCGGTGGGCGTCGTGCCGGTGGTCGCCGGAGTGACGGTCGGGGTGTTCGTGGCTCGGGGGGCGGGGGTCGGGGGCGGCTGGTCGCGCGGGCGTACCGCGGGGGGCGTGGTGCTGGCGGGGGTGCTGTGCGGGGTGCTGATGGGGGCGCTGGCGGGGTTGGCCGGCGGGCCGTTGGGTGTTTCCGCGTTGGTCCGGTTCGGGCCGGTGTGGTGGCAGGTGGGGGGTGCGGTGGCGTTGTGGACCGTGGGGATGGGGGTGCCGGTGGCTCTGGTGGTGCGGGGGTGGCGGCGCTGGGTGGCGGCGAGGGCGGGGAAGAAGTGTTCTTCGCGGTCTGCGGGGTCTGCGGGGTCTGCGCGGTCTGCGGGGTCTGCGGGGTCTGCGGGGTCCGCTGGGTCCGCGGCCGCCGCGTTGGTGGCGGGCGCCGAGGTGTATGACTTCTCGCCGGTGGAGCACGGCGGTGCGACGGCGTACGGCGACACCGCCGAAACGGCCGAAACCACCGTGTCCGTGCAGGCCGTGCCGGTCATGCCGCTTGTGCCGCCCATGCCGACGGGGCACGTCACGCCGACCGGGCAGGTCACGTCGGCTGGGCAGGTCACGCCGACTGCGCCGTCCGTGCCGCCCGTACCCGAGGTGGCGCCCGCGCCTGTCGAGCCGGTTGATCCCATCGGTCCTCTGGACGCGATGGACCCCCGGGAGGCCCTGCACCCCTGGGGCTCCATGCGGCCCCGGGACCTCATCGAGCCCATGGACCCCAGGGCACCCGGCGGTTACGCGGAGCCGGTGTGGCATGGGGATGTGGGTCGGGAGGCCCGGTGGGCGGCCTTGCGGGAGGCGGGGGAGGACGAGGGGGCCGACGGTTCGGAGGGGAGTGAGGGGAGTGAGAGGGGTGGGGCGGGGCGGTGACCGTCCGGAGGGTTTCGCCCCCGCCGCCCCTTCCCTCCCCGTCCCCGGGGGCTGCCGTCCCCGTCCCCGGGGGCGCCGCCCCCGGGCCCCCGCTTCGGCCCCGAAAGGGCCTCGCCCTCAGGCGCCGGACGGGCTGACGGTGTGTTGGGCCGGGCCGGACGTCAGGCGTTGGCGCCCAGGATGTTCCGCAGTTCCTTGGGGAGCAGGTCGTCGCAGGACTGTTTGGCCTCGTTGGTGAGGGCGTCCTTCGTGCAGGTGTAGTAGTCGCTGTAGACCAGCTGCGCGGTGAAGCTCGCGGCGACCAGGGCCAGGGCCAGGGACGCGGTGACCAGGCCGCTGACGGCGGCGGTCCGCTGGGGGCGGCCGGCGGGCTCCGGGGTGGGCGGGGCGTCCGGGTCGGGGGTGCGGGGCTTGGCGCGCAGGGCGCTGATTCCCCAGTTCAGGGCCAGCGCGCCGAGCAGCAGGGCCACGTACGGCCAGCCGAAGAGCGCGAAGAAGAAGGCCCACATCCCGCAGAGCAGGGCGTAGCGCGCGTGGCGCTGGGCGGGGTCGGTCGGGTCCCAGCGCTTGGCGGGGTCGGGGCCCGGGCCGCCGCCCTCGGGGGTGCCGCCGGGACGCTCGCCGAAGCCGCCGGGGGAGCGGCCGGGCTGCTGGTCGCTCCACTGGCCGCCCCAGGGGGTGCGCCCGCCCTCGGGGGCGCCGCCCGCCGGGCGCCGGGGCTGCCAGGGACGGTCCGGGGTGCCCTCGGGGGGCGGGGCGAAGGGGTTGTCGTCCTCGGGGGGCGGGTTGTCGCCCGAGTTGTCGCCCGAGGGGGCGTCGGGGGGAGAGGTTGGGCGCTCTCGCAGCAGCACGGCGCCGCGCTCCCCTCCCTGCCGTGACTGCGGGGGGAGCGTGAGGAGTCGCAGACTGCGGTCCGGCATCAAGTGGGCGTCTTCCCCTAGTGATCGGCTAGTGATCGGCTTTGGCTGATAATGAACGGTTTTGGGCTGGTACTGCCTAGCTGGTCCGTCACTTGCAGAACGCACCGCGTCGCCACCGCGTTCCCGAGCCCGCTCGCCCCAGACGCTACCTTCCGGCCAAGCCCCCGTCCCGTGGGGGCCGTCCGGTGTGCCGGTATCGTTGCTGACGGTCGGCCGCTTCGTAGACTTCCCCGTATCCCGGGGCGCGAAGCATTCGTACGAATGTATAAACCGGCCGTGCAAACGCTTCCCCGAGAAAGGGCCCCCACCGTGGCCGCCAAGCCCGTGGCCAAGCGCCTCGTCGTGCTGGTCTCCGGATCCGGTACGAACCTCCAGGCTCTCCTCGACGCCATCGCGGCCACCGGCGTCGACGCCTACGGCGCGGAGATCGTGGCCGTCGGAGCCGACCGGGAGGGCGTGGAGGGGCTCGCCCGGGCCGAGCGCGCCGGGATTCCTACCTTCGTGCGCAAGGTCAAGGACTTCGGGAGCCGGCAGGAGTGGGACGCCGCGCTCGCCGAGGCGGTGGCCGCCCACGAGCCGGACCTCGTCGTCTCGGCCGGGTTCATGAAGATCGTGGGGAAGGAATTCCTGGCGCGGTTCGGGGGGCGGTTCGTCAACACGCACCCGGCCCTGCTGCCCAGCTTTCCCGGGGCCCACGGGGTGCGGGACGCGCTCGCGTACGGCGCCCGGGTCACCGGCTGCACCGTCCACTTCGTCGACGACGGCGTCGACACCGGACCGATCATCGCCCAGGGCGTGGTCGAGGTCCGGGACGAGGACGACGAGAGCGCTCTGCACGAGCGCATCAAGGAAGTCGAGCGAAGGCTGCTCGTCGAGGTCGTGGGGCGGCTCGCCCGCAACGGCTATCGCATTGAGGGACGAAAGGTAGTTATCCAGTGACCGCCGACAGCACTGTCACGGCAGAGAGCAGCAAGCGGGGCATCCGTCGCGCGCTCGTCAGCGTCTACGACAAGACCGGTCTGGAAGAGCTCGCGCGCGGGCTGCACGAGAGCGGCGTCGAGCTCGTCTCCACCGGGTCCACCGCCTCCCGTATCGCCGCCGCCGGCGTCCCCGTCACCAAGGTCGAGGAGCTCACCGGCTTCCCCGAGTGCCTGGACGGCCGGGTCAAGACCCTGCACCCCAAGGTGCACGCCGGCATCCTCGCCGACCTGCGCCTCGACAGCCACCGGCAGCAGCTGGACGAGCTGGGCGTCGCGCCGTTCGACCTCGTCGTCGTGAACCTCTACCCCTTCCGGGAGACCGTCGCCTCGGGCGCCTCCGAGGACGAGTGCGTCGAGCAGATCGACATCGGCGGGCCGTCCATGGTGCGCGCCGCCGCGAAGAACCACCCGTCGGTGGCCGTGGTCACCAGTCCGGCGCGGTACGCCGACGTCCTCTCGGCCGTGCGGTCCGGCGGCTTCGACCTGGCCGCCCGCAAGCGGCTCGCCGCCGAGGCCTTCCAGCACACCGCCGCCTACGACGTGGCGGTCGCCTCCTGGTTCGCGTCCTCCTACGCGCCCGTGGACGAGTCGCGGTTCCCCGACTTCCTCGGCGCCACCTGGGAGCGCAAGAGCACCCTGCGCTACGGCGAGAACCCGCACCAGCCCGCCGCGCTCTACGTGGACGGCAGCGGCGGCGGTCTCGCCGAGGCCGAGCAGCTGCACGGCAAGGAGATGTCGTACAACAACTACACGGACACGGACGCCGCGCACCGTGCCGCGTACGACCACGCCGAGCCGGCCGTCGCGATCATCAAGCACGCCAACCCGTGCGGGATCGCCGTCGGCGCGGACGTGGCCGAGGCGCACCGCAAGGCGCACGCCTGTGACCCGCTGTCGGCCTTCGGCGGCGTCATCGCCGTCAACCGGCCGGTCAGCAAGGAGCTGGCGGAGCAGGTCGCGGAGATCTTCACCGAGGTCATCGTCGCGCCCGGCTACGAGGAGGGGGCGCTCGAGGCCCTCACCAAGAAGAAGAACATCCGGGTGCTCAGGGCGCCGCAGGGCCCCGCGGGCGCCGTCGAGCTCAAGCCCGTCGGCGGCGGCGCGCTGCTCCAGGTCACCGACCGGCTCCAGGCCGACGGCGACGACCCGGCGAACTGGACCCTGGCGACCGGCGAGGCGCTCGGCGCGTCCGAGCTGGCCGACCTGGCGTTCGCCTGGCGGGCCTGCCGGGCCGTCAAGTCCAACGCCATCCTGCTCGCCAAGGACGGCGCCTCGGTCGGTGTCGGCATGGGGCAGGTCAACCGGGTCGACTCGGCCAAGCTGGCCGTCGAGCGGGCGGGTGAGGAGCGGGCGCGTGGCTCGTACGCCGCCTCCGACGCGTTCTTCCCCTTCCCCGACGGGCTGGAGGTCCTGGTCGAGGCGGGTGTCAAGGCCGTGGTGCAGCCCGGCGGTTCGGTCCGTGACGAGCTGGTCGTCGAGGCCGCGAAGAAGGCGGGCGTGACGATGTACTTCACGGGGACGCGCCACTTCTTCCACTGATCTTCCCCGATCAACGCCGCGGCCCCGGTCGCCTCTCCCGCAACCAGGAGGGGGACCGGGGCCGACGTGCGTTCATCCGCGGCGCAGCGCGTGGGGCAGCGCGTGTGTCAGGGCGTGGGTCAGCGCGTGGGTCAGTGCGTGCGGATCACGATCGAGCTGCACACCTTGTCGGCGAACGTCTGCTTCTTGGCGTCCCAGGCGGGCCACAGCCAGCCGAGGTAGCACGCCAGGCTGTCCAGGAAGTGGGCCAGGCGGCGGACGAACGCCATGCCGACGCCGAGCGGCTGCCCGTCGATCTCCCGCACCAGACGGATGCCCAGCGCCTTCTTGCCGACCGTCTGGCCGGTGCGACCCTCCTGGATCAGCTGCCAGATCGCGAGGCCGAGCAGGGCGATGGCGCCGAGGGCCATCAGTGCCGGAGTGTCCTTGCCGATGATGACGAGCGCGTAGGGCACCGCGAACACCAGCATGTCGACCAGGGTGCCCAGGAACCGCTGGCCCCAGTTCGCGTACGGCGGCTGACCGCCGTAGCCGGGCTGCTGCGGGTAGCCGTAACCCTGCTGCGGATATCCCGGCTGCTGCGGGTAGCCGGGCTGCTGGGGGTAGCCGGGCTGCTGCGGCTGGCCGTAACCCTGCGGGGGGACGCCCTGCGGCGCCTGCTGGCCGTAACCGGGCTGGCCCTGCTGGGGGTAGCCGTAACCGGGCTGCCCCTGCTGGGGGTTCTGCGGCTGACCGTAGGGGTCGTTGGGCGGGCCGAAGCTCATGGCGATTTTCCTCCGTTGCACAAGCGGGGACGACGCGGAGTGCGCGGAGGAACATCTTCAGATGAGCGGTTTGCCCCCCAACACCGACCGCATACTGCGGAGACCCATCGTTCTTGGACAGGTGTGCTCCTGTCCAGCCGCATTCCGCAGGCTTTGTGCAAGTGCAACCTTCCCGATCATGGCCGAAACGGCATCGGGCGGACCCGCCGGGGGCGGCGAGGGCTGCGGCCGGGACCCGGTTCGCGGGTGCCCGGGTTCTTCCGGATTGGAACCGGGGGCCCGTCATCCGGGAGGATGGGTCCATGACCGCCCAGATTCTCGATGGCAAGGCCACCGCAGCCGCGATCAAGTCCGATCTGACCGCCCGGGTGGCGGCGCTGAGGGAGAAGGGCGTGACGCCCGGACTCGGCACGATCCTCGTCGGCACCGACCCCGGCAGCCAGAAATACGTCGCCGGCAAGCACCGCGACTGCGCCGAGGTCGGCATCGCCTCCATCCAGCGCGAGCTGCCCGGCACGGCCACCCAGGAGGAGATCGAGGCGGTCGTCCGCGAGCTGAACGACGACCCCGACTGCACCGGCTACATCGTCCAGCTCCCGCTGCCCAAGGGCATCGACGAGAACCGGATCCTGGAACTCATGGACCCGGCCAAGGACGCCGACGGCCTGCACCCGATGAACCTCGGCCGGCTGGTCCTCAACGAGCCCGCCCCGCTGCCCTGCACCCCCAACGGCGTGCTCACGCTGCTGCGCCGGTACGGCGTCGAGATCAAGGGCGCCGAGGTCGTGGTCGTCGGCCGCGGGGTCACCATCGGCCGCTCGATGCCGCTGCTGCTGACGCGGCGCAGCGAGAACGCGACGGTGACCCAGTGCCACACCGGCACCCGGGATCTCTCGGCGCACCTGAAGCGGGCCGACATCATCGTCGCCGCGGCCGGTTCGGCGCACCTGATCCGGGCCGAGGACGTCAAGCCGGGCGCGGCCGTGCTGGACGTCGGCGTCTCCCGCAACGCGGAGGGGAAGATCGTGGGCGACGTCCACCCGGACGTCCGTGAGGTGGCCGGCTGGGTCTCCCCCAACCCCGGCGGCGTGGGCCCGATGACCCGTGCTCAGCTGCTGGTCAACGTGGTGGAGGCGGCGGAGCGCAGTGCCCACTGACGGAACCACCGGCAAGGCCGGGAACCTCGACGAGACCGACAGCGCCGACGTCACCGAAGGCGTCGGCACCCCCGGCACCCCCGACACGACAGACACCCCCGGCACCACCCACACCACCGGCACCACCAGCGCCGACGTCACGGAGGGTGTCGACGGCATCGAGGTGCGGGACCCGGTCAGCGCGCCCGACGCCGACGGGGTGCCGCGCCGCACCACCCGCCGTTTCCCGCTGTTCACCCGGGACACCGCGCGTCCCGAGGGCGGCGGCCGGGCCGCGCCCGGTGACGCGCTGGCCGCCCGGCAGTGGCCGATCATCGTCGTCCTCGGCATCGTCGCGCTCGGCCTGCTGGTGACCGCGCTCGACGTGTTCCGGATCGGCACGATTCTGATCGGCGTCGGGCTGCTGGTCGGCGCGGGCCTGCGCTGGCTGCTGCCCGGGGTCGGCATGCTCGCCGTACGCTCCCGCTTCACCGACATCGTGACGTACACCGTGCTGGGCACGGCGATCGTCCTGCTGGCGCTGATGGCCCAGCCCAACCCGTGGCTGCAGATCCCCTTCCTGAAGGACACCCTGCACTTCACGGTCAGCAGCTGACCTGAGCTGACCTGACCTGATCCGAGCTGAGCCGAGTTGGGCGCAGCGCGACGCGTCGGCGGCCCGTCCCCATCCCCCGAGGAGGGCGGGCCGCCGACGCGTTCCACGTTCCACCCTCCTGACCTGCCTGTTCAACAGCTGTCAGGGCGCTGTGGCACGGAAGTGACCGTTCCGCCACGGTGTGCGCGCCCCGCGACAGCCGCCCCCGCCGCGGGAACCGTCCGGCCGTCCCGCGTCGTCCCCCCAACGGATCGAAGGAAAGGTGGGCGGGATGGGCGCCTGGCAGCCGCTGCCGGACGGGCTGCCGTCGGAGGTACGGCACTTCGTGGAGCAGTTGCGGCAGCTCAAGGACGGTACGGGCCTCAGTCTTGCCTCGCTCGGCGCGCGCACCGCGTACAGCAAGTCCTCCTGGCAGCGCTATCTCAACGCCGTCCAGCCGCCGCCCCGGCAGGCCGTCGCCGCGCTGTGCCGGGTGGCGGGCCTGTCCGGCGCGGATGCCGAACGGCACGTCGTGCGCTGGGAGTTGGCCGTCGAGGTCTGGCCTCGGCCGGCGCCGGCGAACCCGGCCGAGGAGTACCGGGAGGACCCGACGATCCCCTGGTGGGACAGTCTGGAGGAGCCCGCTCCCCAGGCCGCGCCCCGGCCCGCCGGACGCCTGCTGCTGTACGCGGCCCTGCTTCTGCTGGCCCTGCTGTGCACCGCCGTCGGGGGAGCGGTCGTCTTCGGCTGATGCGCGTTCGGCGTGCGGATGTGCGCTCGTCGTGTCGATACGTTGACAGTTCGGGTATGTGTCCCGAATCGTCTCGTCATCGGGTCTAACGTGGCCAATGGGGGGACTTGGCGGAGGGAGGGGGTTCGATGGCTCGCTGGAGGGCTTTGCCCGGTGAACTCGACCCGCAGGTGCGGGAGTTCGCCGAGCAGTTGCGGCGGGTCGTGGACCGCACGGGACTGAGTGTCGCGGCGGTGGCGGACCGTACGGGCTACAGCAAGACGTCCTGGGAGCGGTATCTCAACGGCCGGCTGCTCGCCCCCAAGGGCGCGATCGTCGCGCTGGCCGAGGTCACCGGCACGCCTCCCATCCATCTCACCACCATGTGGGAACTGGCCGAGCGGGCCTGGAGCCGCTCGGAGATGCGGCACGACCGGACCATGGAGGCCGTCCGGATCTCCCAGGCGCGGGCCGCGCTGGGGGAGTTCGGGCCGCCACCCGATGTGCGCGAGAGGGATGTGGGCCGGATCGCGGTGACCCCGGGCGTCGCAGGTCCGGCGGGCGTGTCACCGACGCTGCCGCCGTCGCGGGACGCGCGCGGCTCGGCCGGCGGCGCCCCGCGCGGTTCCGGCCCGGGTTCCGGCCCGGGTGGTTCCGGCCCGCGGCGCACGACGCTGTTCCTCGCGGGGGTCGTGGGGGTGGTGACGATCGTCGTGGGCGCGTTCCTGCTGACCGACGGCGGAGACCCGCAGCAGGCGGTGGGCACCACCGGGTCGCCGTCGCCCGCCTCGGCCGCGCCGGGCACCGCGCTGCCCTCCGGGGTGCTGTGCGCCGGCGCCGACTGCACGGGCCGGGACGCGGAGGAGACGGGGTGCAGCGGCGACCTCGCGACGACGGCGAAGACCGCGACGGTGGGCACGACCCTGGTCGAGGTCCGCTACAGCAGGACGTGCGGGGCGGCCTGGGGCCGGATCACAGGGGCCGCGCAGGGCGACGAGGTGCGGGTGACCGTGGGTCCGGTGCGGCAGACCGGCGCCATCACGGTGGCCGGCGACACGATCGCGTACACCCCGATGGTGGCGGTGAAGAGCGCGACGGACGCGACGGCGTGCGCGGCGCTGGCATCAGGACAGCAGGGCTGCACGCCCTGAGACGGGCCGGGCGCCCGCCTGAGTTCGCCGGGTGCACCCTCAAGCGGCCGGATGCGCCCCCTCAGTCGGGCCGGACGTCCGCCTGAGACGGCCGCGCATGCCCCGAGGCGGCCGGGCGCACGCCTTGGAGCGACCAGGCGTCCGCCCTGACGTGGCCGGGCGCATGCCCTGGCGCGGGCGGCTGCACTCCCTGAGACGGGCCGGGCGGCACGCTCCCGAGCGCCGGGCGCAGGCCCTGAGGCGCGCAGGATGTCCGGCTGGGGCGGCCAGTCGCAGGCCCTGGGGCGGCCAGGCGCAGGCCCTGAGGAGGCCGGGCGCGCGCCCTGGGATGAGCCGGGCGTCCCCCTGGGGCGGTCGGGTGCATGCCGAGGTGGCCGGGTGCCGGGTTGGGCAGGTGACCGGGTGTCGGGCGCCGGGTGCCGGGTTGGGCCGAATGGGTGGGGTGGGTGGCGTCGGCGGGACCCGGCGCAAAAAACTCGGAGCGGGCAGGAATACCTGTCTCCGCCCCGGGCACGCGAACCGTACCCCCACGGGAGTCCGGCGCGACCCGGTACCCCCTCCACGGCGGCCGCGCGGTTCCACCTCTCCCGGACCGGCGGCCGCCGCCCCCTGTCCGGCCGGGGCGGTCCGCCGGCGCCGTCGGGGGCCGCTCCGTCGGGGCAGTTCGGGCCGCTCTGTGGGACGGGCCACACAACCCCGGCCGCCCGGGATCCCGGCGGCGCGATAGCCTGACCGCTGGTTGGATCTCTTGATACCAAGAGATCGATCATTTGTACGTCCCACCAGGGGCAGGGACGCCCCACCGACAGCTGTCATACGGAGAACGCCATGACCCGCACTCCCGTGAACGTCACCGTCACCGGCGCGGCCGGCCAGATCGGTTACGCCCTGCTCTTCCGCATCGCCTCCGGCCAGCTGCTCGGCGCGGACGTGCCGGTCAAGCTGCGCCTGCTGGAGATCACCCCCGCGCTGAAGGCCGCCGAGGGCACCGCCATGGAGCTCGACGACTGCGCGTTCCCGCTGCTCCAGGGCATCGACATCAGCGACGACCCGAACGTCGCCTTCGACGGCGCCAACGTCGCCCTCCTCGTCGGCGCCCGCCCCCGCACCAAGGGCATGGAGCGCGGTGACCTCCTCGAGGCCAACGGCGGCATCTTCAAGCCGCAGGGCAAGGCCATCAACGACCACGCCGCGGACGACATCAAGGTCCTGGTCGTCGGCAACCCGGCCAACACCAACGCCCTGATCGCCCAGGCCGCCGCCCCGGACGTACCGGCCGAGCGCTTCACCGCGATGACCCGCCTCGACCACAACCGCGCGCTGACCCAGCTCGCGAAGAAGACGGGCTCGACGGTCGCCGACATCAAGCGGCTGACCATCTGGGGCAACCACTCCGCGACCCAGTACCCGGACATCTTCCACGCCACGATCGCCGGCAAGAACGCCGCCGAGACCGTGAACGACGAGAAGTGGCTGGCCGAGGACTTCATCCCGACCGTCGCCAAGCGCGGCGCGGCCATCATCGAGGCGCGTGGCGCGTCCTCCGCCGCCTCCGCCGCCAACGCGGCCATCGACCACGTGTACACCTGGGTCAACGGCACGGCGGACGGCGACTGGGCCTCCATGGGCATCCCGTCGGACGGCTCCTACGGCGTCCCGGAGGGCCTCATCTCCTCCTTCCCGGTCACCACCAAGGACGGCTCGTACGAGATCGTCCAGGGCCTGGACGTCAACGAGTTCTCCCGCGCCCGCATCGACGCGTCGGTGCAGGAGCTGGCGGAGGAGCGCGAGGCGGTCCGCGCGCTCGGCCTCATCTGAGTCCTGCCGGCCGGTCTCCGACCGCCGCCGACTGTTTTCCGATCCCCGGGTGGCTGCTCCAGCTGCCCGGGGATCGGCGCGTTCCGGGCATCACCGTGCCCCCGGCATCACCGCGTTGCGGGGTCCGTGACGAGTTCCGCGAGCTTCAGGTACGCCCGGGTGGTCGCCGGGCGCAGCCGGCCGAGGCCGTCGAAGCCGGAGTTGCGCAGCGCCGGGTCGGACGGGATGCGGACGACCCGTTCGGCGTCCACGCCCAGGCGTTGCGGGAAGTCCGCGGGCAGCCGGCGGCTCGCGTTCGCCGGGCCGCCGACCACCACGACGACGTCCCTCATCAGGCCCCGTGACCGGTCGGGCAGCCGACGGAGCAGGTGTCGCGCGTCGCCGAGGGACGCTTCGGACGCGGTGCAGCACAGGATCAGCTGGTCCGTCAGATCCAGGACCGCTTCGGCGGGCCGGTCCGCGCGGGACGGCAGGCAGTTGGTGAGCACGAACGCGTAGTAGGGATCGGCCAGGGTCAGCACCCGGGCGTACTCCTGCGCGTGTGCGGGATTGAGGTCGGCCCGGGCGCCGTACCCGGCGACCTCCAGGCCGGAGTCCAGACGCGTGGTGAGGGCCCGGATCCCCGCGTAGGGGGTGTCGGGCGGCAGCAGGGCGATGTCCCGGGTCGCGGCCCGTTCCCGGTCTCGCAGATACCGGTTCAGGGCCCGCTCGGTGGGCGGTCCGTCGAGGGCGAGGACGGGCTCGCCGCGCACGGTGGCCAGCAGGGAGCCGAGCACCACCGTCGTGACGGTCCGCCCGGTGCCCGCGTGGGCGCCGAGCAGGGTCAGCCGGCGGCCCTGGCCCAGTGGGACGCGCAGCCGCTCCAGCAGCGCCTCGCTGTCCCGGCGGGCGGTGCCGAAGCGGGGCAGCCGCAGCGGGCTCACGGTCTCGGCGGGCACGGGCTCGGCGGGCGGCGGGCGCAGCGGCACCCGGGGGGCGAGGCGGATCGGCACCCGCGACGGCGAGGAGTCCCGCACCGCACGCGCCAGGCTGATGTACCGGGCGAGCACGTCCGCGATCTCGCCCGCCGCCGGGCGCGCGGCGGGAAGCGGGTCGAAGCAGCGCAGGACCAGCAGGCGCAGGCTCTCCCAGCCGTCGCCCTGCCACAGGTGCATGCCGTCCGGCAGGCCCGGGGTGTTCACCCCGACCCTGCTGCTGATCAGCTGGAGCAGCTCGCCCAGCGAGCGCATGTTGTCCTTGACGGTGGGGGCCGAGCCGGTGCCTTCGTAGCGGCCGTCCACCACGCAGTCCGACAGGTTGCCGAGCACCACGGTGCGCCGCAGCACGAACACACCGTCGGCGCTCAGGTCGCAGAGCACCAGCCCGTTGAGGTGGCACACGCTCAGCGCGCTCGACAGATGCCAGCCGACGAGGAGTCCGGTCAGCAGGTCGAAGGGGGCGCTGCCGTCCTCGGCGGCCGCGGTCAGCAGTTCGGCGAGACGCGGCGGCTGCCGCCGCACACCGCCCTCGTCGGCGATCGGGGCCATCGCCAGCCAGGGCGGACTGTCGTCGAGACCGGTGCCGAGCGGCTTGGGCGCGTACTGCCCGCCCAGCCGTTCGAGCACCCGGGCCTCCACCTCGATCAACCGCGCGTTGGCGGCGGGCAGATCGGGTCGCGGGGTACGCACGACGGCCCACTGCCGGCTGCCGTTGGCCCGCTCGGTGACGCCCAGGTACGCCACCGTGCGGCGACCGCGTCGCCGCCCCCGCAGCTCGTATGGGCCGATGCGCCGGGGGTCGGCGTCCGTCAGCTGCCCCCAGTCGTCGCCCGGGTCGGACGGCTGCGCGGGCCCGGACGGTCCCGCCCCGCGGTCGCGCCGTACGGTCGACACCCCGAGCCGGGCCAGCAGCCGCCGCTCCACCGAGGTGAACGGCCGGTGCGAGCCCGGGAGTTCGGCCGAGCCGTCCGGATGTGCCAGCCAGGCGGGGAAGTCGGGCGAGTTGCCCGCCAGTTGCTCCAGGCGCCGTCCGATGCTGCGGCTGGTACCGAGGAGTTCGGCCTGCGGAACGGCGTCCAGCAGTACCGCTTTGGACTCCTCGGTGAAGTCGAAGACCAGGTGCTTGGCGGGCAGCGGACCGGGCACGGGGGCCGGCGCGGGCCGCACCAGCCCGCCCAGGAACACCTCCGCGAGGTGCGAGGTCGTCGCCGGCCACGGCACCGCCGACTGCACCAGACGCATCACCGGCACCGACAGCGGCGAGACCGCCGCCAGATGCGCCGCCAGCCGGTACGCCTCCGGGGTGGCCGCGTCCCGGAAGTGCTGGGCGCTCTGCAGGTCACGGGCGGCGGTCACGGCCGCGTGCCGGGTCGGCCGGGACAGCAACGGCAGCTCCACGGTGGTGCCGGGCGAGGCGAGCAGCCGCGCCCAGTCGCCGAGCGCCCGGGCCGAGGGCTCCAGGACCGGTACCGGTACGTCGGCGAAGCGGGCCAGATCGGGTGGCAGCACCGGATCGGTGATCCGCCAGGACGTGTTGGCGCCGCCGATGCGCCGGGTCGTCGCCTGCCAGCGCTCGGCGTGGATGCCGGACGCCTCCCACATCTCCTGCGGCAGGGTGTGCAGCAGAGCCACCGGGCCGCGGGCCGCCCACGAGTGCAGCAGCGCGTACAGGGCCCCGTGCCGCCAGGCCCGGCCCATGCCGTCACTGACCACGAGCACCAGGGTGCGGCCCGTCGGGTCGTTGACGGTGGTCGTGGGCACGGGCGTGCTGTCCGGCTGGAAGGGGCGTGCGTGCAGCCGGGGCTCGCCCGCGGAGCGGGTGTCCAGGCCGAGGACGCGGGTGGTGGCGAAGGCGCCCAGGCGTTCGAGCAGGACGCGCAGCTCGGCGCCGAGCCGGTGCCACAGCAGCATCGACAGGCCGTCGTCGACGAGCAGGACGAGATGCAGCCAGCGCTCCTGCACCGGCCGCAGCACCACGTCCGGCAGCCGGGTCTCGGCGAGTTCCACGGCCGTGCGCTCCTCGTCGATCTCGCGCCGCCGCCGACTGGCCTGTCTGCGCCGCAACGGCCGCAGCGCACGGCCCAGTCCGAGCTCGTCGGTGAGGGCCTTGCCCTCCGGCACCCGCACCGGCATCGCCGAGCGCGGCTCGGTCTGCCGGGCGGGCCGCGGTTCGGGCCGGGCGGGGGCCGGCGGACGGCGGGCCGACGCGTACAGGGAGGACGACGTGAGGTCGGGCAGGTCCTCGCCGTGCGGTGGCGGCGCCGACCGCGGCGGGGTCTCGTCGCCCGCCGGGGCGGTAGGCGGCGGAGGTGGCGGCTCCTCGGCCGGACGCAGCCCCCGGCTCAGCGGCGCGTCGGGACCGGCCGGCAGCCGGCGGGCGAGCCAGAGCACGTCGAGGACCTGTTCCGCGTCCAGGTCGTGGCCGCAGGCCCGCAGGACCCGCAGCGCCTCGGCGAGCCCGCTGCCCCCGGACATCTCACATCGACCCGGTGAGCTGGTGCAGCACGGCGTCGAGCAGGCCCTCCGCGTCGAGGTCGACCCCGCCCGCGCGCAGGAAGACGGCGTTGAGCAGCTGGTCGGTGGCCAGCTCACCCGGCACGCGCCGCCGCAGGAACGCCTCCAGCAGGTCGTCGGCCGCCCGCAGCGCGTCCTGTCCGAGATGCGCGGCGACGATCCTGCGCAGCCGCTCCTCGTCGGGCACCGGCAGGTCCAGGCGGATGCAGCGGCGCAGGAAGGCGGGCGGGAAGTCGCGCTCGCCGTTGCTGGTGATGACGACGACGGGGAACTCGGCGCACTGGACGCGGCCCTGGTGCACCCGGACCGTGCCGCGGTGGTCGTCGGTCTGCACCTCGATGTCGGTGACGTCCTCGGGGAGCCGGGTCAGCTCGGGGATCTCGAAGACCCCCTCCTCGAAGACGGTGAGCAGATCGTTGGGCAGGTCGACGTCGCCCTTGTCCATCTCGTCGATGAGCAGGGCGCGCGGCACCGGGGACGGCACCAGGGCGGTACCGAGCGGGCCGAGCCGGACGAACGTGCCGATGGACGGCTCGCGTTCGCCCCGGTCCCGGCTGAGGGTGGTCTCGCGCAGCCGCCCGATCGCGTCGTACTGGTACAGGGCCTCCTTCACGGTGGAACGGCTGTTGACGGGCCAGCGCAGCAGCTCGCCCAGCCGCAGCTCGTGCGCGACGGCCCGCGCCAGGGAGGACTTGCCGGTGCCGGCCGGTCCGGTGACCAGCAGCGGGCGGCGCAGGTGCAGCGCGGCGTTGACGACGTCCGCGTGCTTCGGCTCGATGAGGTACGGCAGCTCCTGGCGCCCGGCCCCGGTGGGCCCGAAGCGGCGCCACGGCGGGGCCGCGGGCAGGGCGACGGCACGGGGCACGCCGTCGCCGCGGAACAGGCGCCAGTCCGCTTCGGCGGCGGAAGTCATGTGCTCTCCTGGGGTTCGGTCAGGTGCAGCCGGGGCACGGTGCGGTCGGCGTCGGCCCAGGCCAGGACGGGCCGACCGGGATACTCCAGCGGGCGGGCCAGAGTGTTGGCGCGGTACGAGCGCACCCCGTCGGGCAGCTCACGGGTGGCCACCTCCGCCAGGCGTTCCACCACATGGCCGTCGGCGTCCCGGCCGCGGTCCCACACGACGACCGGGACGCCCACCGCCAGGCAGATCTGCACGACGCGGTCCCGGAGGGCCGGATCGGCGGCGACGGAGACACGGACCGTGTCGAGACGGCCCATCAGTTCGTAGTAGATCTTGTTCGGATCGAGCGTGGCGTCCGAGACGACCAGCGTCGTGCCGGAGTCGAGGCGGCTCCAGCGGCGCCGCCAGTCGGGGAGAAAACGCTCATGCCGGCGCAGAAGTTCCGGACAGTGCACGACGAGCGGGAACTCGACGCCGAGGACGCCGGGCACGATCTGGTCCGGGGTGTGCCCCTCCCACTCGTCGATGGGCAGGTTGAGGCCGGTCCGGTCCACCAGCACCTCCACCAGCGGGCGTTGCCCGTCCCCCGCGGACGGTCCCAGGGTCTCCAGGACACGCAGCAGCTCACGGGCCGCCCCGGACGCCGAGTACGAAACGGACGTGTCCGTGGACACCTGGCGCGGACCGGCCCCCTCGTCGCACCAGATCCGCAGCCGGTGACGGCCCGGCTCGGCCCGGCTCACCTGTACCAGGACACGGGTGCGCAGGGAGCGGCCGCGCAGCACCCGGCCCCACTCCTGGGCGTCCGCGCGCCGCTCGCCCATCGCGGAGCGCGGGATGCCGAGCCGGGCGGCCACCCCGTCCGACCACAGGCGCACGCCCGCCCGCTGTGCCCCGCAGAGCTCGCCGAAGTACTCCACCGCGCGCAGCAGCGCAGGGACCCGCGGTTCGCCGTCCTCGGCGCGGCCGTCGCCCGGCAGGGTCTCCAGATGGTCGATCAGCGCGTCCAGCGTCCCGCCGCCCGGGAACGCGGCCGCCAGGGGCAGCGCGGCGCGTACCGCCTCGGCGAACCGGCCCACCACCTCGTGGTCGAGGCGGCGCAGCAGCTCGTGCAGCCCGTGCAGCTCCCGCGTGGAGAGCAGCCGAGGCACGCGCGAGAGGTGGCCCGCCGCCTGGATGCGGTCGACGGCCTCGGGGTCGCGCCGGTCGCGGCGCAGCAGCCCGATCAGGGCGGGCAGCGCCCGCGGCCGGCTCAGGAGGAAGGACACGAACTCCTCGACCGTGGGCGGGGTGACCTCGCTGCCGGGCGGGACACCGCATTCCCAGGCCAGCCGGCGGGCGATGCCGCCGCGCTCGCTCGCCGTGGGCACGGCGCTGTCGATCTCCTGCATGAGCACCACGAACGCCGGATCGTCCAGGCCGACGGGCGCCGGGTCCGCGCTCTCCAGGGCGCCCACGGCGCGCAGTTCGGCCTGGACGGTCTGCCAGGAGTAGCCCCAGCTGCGGCGGATCAGGTCCTGGGGGTTGAACGGGCGGGGCCGCCCGGCGGTGTCCACGGGCGGTACGAAGTAGTGGGCGACGAGCAGGCCGACGACCGCCTCGTCGTGCAGCGACCACAGCGGTCCGCCGCTGAAGCCGCGGCTGACCGCCATGCCGGTGGCCTCGCCGTCGAGGTAGGCGACCGGCCCACGGTCGGTCTTGACCTGCAGATCGGCGAACGTGTCCTCGCGGCCGCCGCCATGCCAGGCGCGCACCGCCTGTCCGGCCCGCAGCGGGGCCCGGCGGGGTGGCGCGGGGGCGCGGCCGGACGGGGCGTCGATCCGCAGTACGGCGAGGTCGCCGGACCACACGTCGGCGCTCTCGGACACCGGGCCGCCGTCCCGGTCACGCGGCGGAATCCAGTGCGCGACCCGGGCGGGGCAGTGCTCGGCGGTGTCCCACTCGCCCCGGAGGACGACACGCAGCGCCACGGGGCCCGGGGGCCGGGTCTCCCACAGGGACCTGCCGAGGGCGTCGTTCACGACATGGGCGCAGGTGAGCACCAGGTCGTCGCCGAGCAGGAGACCTGCCCCCGACCAGTTGCCGTCGTCCGCCCCGCCGACGGACACCGGGGCCGGTTCCGCACCGTCCCCGTGTCCTTGCGTCCCCCCGAACCAGCCCATGGCTCACTCCGCGCCGGGCGCCGGTTTCCAGGAGGCGGTGACGGTCAGATGCGCCTGCCCGTTCCCGCCCACGATCCCGAGCTTCAGGTCCTGCCCGATCTGGACACCGAACGTGACGCTCAGCTCGGCCGGCGGGTCCGGCACGGCCGAGACGACGTCGTGCACTTCTTGCAGCAGCGGCCCGAGCGGCTTGAGCGTGGCCTTCAGCGCCCCCGCCGCGAAACTCGCGACGGCGGCGCCACCGGTGGCCACGGGGACGGCCCGGCCCATGCCCTCGGGGAGGCCGTCACCGCCCGCCGGGACCGGCGCGGCCCCGGACGTGAGGAGGAATCTGACGGGCGTCCCGTCGTCCAACTCTGCCTCTGCGCTCATGGGTTCGGCCACGCGGCCATTGTGATCGACGAGACGAAAACGGACCAGACCCCCTCATCGAACACGAGCGCTCCGCGCGGGGGCCTTGCCGTCCCGCACGGGGACGGGGACGACAGCGGGGATGCCTTCGGCGACTTCGAGTCGGTTGCCGCCAGTGGTTCCGGCCCAGCCGCTCGCCGACCTGGTCAGGCTCTCCCCGCGTGCGCCGCGCAGCAGCCGCGCCGGCCGCAGCAGCCGCAGCTCCTCGGCGAACCGGTGGCGTGGTTCCCGGCTCCGTCCGGTGACCACCCGTCGCGATGGCATCGCGCGCTCCTCGTGCAACCCCTGGAACACGCGGAGCAATTCAACGCCGTTCCGGGATCAGGCGGTTCGCCGGTACTGCCTGGTCGGCGGCCGGCTTCCGGCCGCGCAGGCCCGTCACGACCACGGCGGTCGCGAGAAGCACCACGACGGCGACCGTGCGCAGGGCCGGGCCCATGCCGCCAGGGAAGTCGGTGTGACCGGCCAGGACCGTGCCGGTGACCGCGACGCCCAGCGCCGCGCCGATCTCCCGGGCGGAGGTGCCGAGGCCGGAGCCGAGGCCCGCCTGGTGCTGGGGGAGGGAGGTGACGACACCCAGGGTGAGGGCGGGCATCGACAGGCCCGTGCCCGCCGAGATGACCAGCAGCCAGCAGGCGTACAGCGCGTAGGGCGTGCCGGCGTCCGCGGTGGACGCGCCGAGCAGTCCCAGGCCGATCAGGGCGAGCCCGGTGCCGACGACCGGGCGCGGGTGCGCCGACCAGCGGGCGGCCAGCTTCGGGACGAGGGCCATGCCGGTGACCACCGGGAGGATCGCGATCCCGGTGACGGCGGGCCCGTAGCCCTTCACGTCCTGCAGGTACTGGGAGTTGACGAAGAACAGCGCGAACAGGCCGAAGAAGCCCGTCATCAGGCCGAGGCTGTTCGCCCGCAGGGCGGGGGAGCGGAACACGCGGGGGTCGAAGAGGGGGGTGCGGGAGCGCAGGGCCCGGAGGGTGAAGGCGGCGACCAGGAGGGCTCCCGCGCCGAACGAGCCCAGGATGCGCGGCGAGGTCCAGCCGTGGTCCGGTCCCTCGATGATGCCGAAGAGGACGGCGACCAGCCCGGCGGTCAGCAGCAGGGTGCCCAGCGGGTCGAGGCTGCTGCGCGGGGAGCGGTCGGTGCGCGGCGTGGTCAGTGCCACGGCGAGCGCCAGCAGCGCCGCCAGCGGGACCATCGCGCCGAACAGGGCCCGCCAGGTCAGGAACTGGCCGACCAGACCGCCGCCCAGGTTGCCTGCCAGGCCGCCGAGGCCGAGGGCGAGGGTCCAGGACGCCATCGCCTGGGCCCTGTGCCGGGGACCGGCGAGATGGACGAGGATCGACATCGTCGTCGGGGTGATGAGTGCGGCGCCCGCTCCCGAGATGCCCCGGCCCGCGATGAGCACCGCGGGGTCGGGCGCGAACGCGCTGGTGGCGGCGCCCGCGGCGAACAGGCCGAGCCCGGTGAGCAGGGCGCCCTTGCGGCCGTGGCGGTCGCCGAGCGCGCCGGCCGGGATGAGCAGGCCGGCGAACGCGATGACGTAGGCGTCGACGGTCCACAGGATCTCGGTGTGCGAGGGGTGCAGGGACGACGAACCCAGTTGCGGGATCAGGAGGTTGATCGCGGCGACCATGCTCTGCGCGACCAGCACGCAGGCGCACAGCGCGAGGAGGGTGGACCGTTTCAGGGCGTGCGAGGGCACGGCTCCTCCCGGGGAGCTCGTTGGGGTGGGATGCCCTTTTCGGGCCCTGTCACCGTAGGCTCGCCGCTGACCTGCTTTCCAGTGCAACCTTTGCAAGGGACGAATGCGTATGACGCAATCCGTGAGGGCGGCTGCGGGCGGATCCCCGGGGCTGGACCTGAATCTGCTGGTCGCGCTGGATGTGCTGCTGGAGGAGCAGAGCGTGCAGGGCGCGGCCCGGCGCCTGCACCTGTCGGAACCGGCCATGAGCCGTACCCTCGGCCGGATCCGCAAGGCGCTCGGCGATCCGGTCCTGGTGCGGGCCGGGCGGCGGATGGTGCCGACGCCCCGCGCGATCGCCGTACGGGCCGAGGTGAGCGCGGTCGTGGAGCGGGCGCGGGCGCTGTTCGCGCCGGCCGAGGGCACCGACCTGAGGACGGTGGTCCGCTCCTTCACGATCCTCGGCCACGACGCCATCGCGGCCGCCCACGGCCCGGCCCTCTACGCCCGCGCCGCCGCCGAGGCGCCCGGTGTCCGGCTGCGCTTCCTGAGCGAGAGTCATATCGACGCGCCGTTCCTGCGGGAGGGCACCGCCGATCTGGAGGTGGGTGTCCTCGACACGGCCGCCCCCGAGGTGCACCGCGAACAGCTCTACGAAGACCGCATGGTGGGGGTCGCCCGAGCCGGACACCCCTTGCTGGAGGGCGAGTTGACGCCCGAGCGGTACGCGCGGGAGGCCGACCACATCATCGTGTCCCGGCGCGGCAAGCTGCACGGGCCGGTCGACGCCGCGCTCGCCGGACTCGGCCTGGAGCGGCGGGTGGTGGGGACCGTCGGTTCCCTGCCCTCGTCCCTGTTCGTCATCCGCGACACCGATCTGGTGGGCCTCAACACCGCCTGGGGGCTGCCGCTGGCGGAGAGCCTCGGCCTGGTCTCCTTCGAGGTGCCGCTGCCGCTGCCCCCGCTCCGGCTGGGCATGGCCTGGCACCCGCGCCACGACGCCGACCCGGCCCATGCCTGGCTGCGCGGCGTGGTGCGGGAGCTGTTCGCCGGGTAGTCAGCGCAGCGGGGCGGAGGGCGTGAGCCGCTTCTCGAACCAGTGGTCGGCGTAGACGTGGTCGACGTAGGCCGGGATCTCCCGGTACCCGCACGCCCGGTACATCGCCTGTGCCTCGGTGAGCGACGCGTTGGTGTCCAGGCGCAGCACGTCGAGGCCGAGCTCGGCCGCCGCTTCCTCCAGCCGTTCGAGGAGCCGGCGGGCCAGGCCGAGGCGGCGGGCGTCCGGGTGCACCCAGACGTGCTTGAGCTCGCCGACGCCGGGTTCCAGGGTGCGCAGTCCTCCGCAGCCCACCGCCCGTCCTTCTTCGTAGGCCACGAAAAAGGCGCCGGTCGGCGCGGAGACCTCTTCCGGGCCGACCAGGTCGGACGCCGTGAAGCTGCCGAAGCGGGCGGTGAGGTCGGCGGCGTAGGCCTCCAGGCAGGCGCGGGCGTCCGGCGCGGCGCCGTCGACCCGCTCGACGGTGATGGCGGCCAGCCGCAGCAGGCGGCGTGCGGTGGCCATCGCCTCGGTCAGTTCCGTGCGCTGTCGCGCGTCGAGTCCGGTCAGCAGGTCGGCCGTGCGCACGTCGGCACGGCGGTTCTGTTCCTTGAGCTCGACGTGTCCGGCCGGGGTCAGCTCGACCGTCCGCAGCCGGTTGTCCTCGGGATGCACGCTGATCCGGACCATGCCCTGCGCCTCCAGGGCCTTCGCCATCCGGCTCAGATACCCGGCGTCGAGGCCCAGCCGGGCGCGCAGCGTGCGCAGGGACACGCCGGCCTCGGCGTCGGCGACCTCGAACAGCAGCCGGGCCTCGCCCAGGGGGCGGCCCTGGCCCAGGTAGTGGTCGTCCAGGGCGCCGATCCGGCGCGTGAAGTAGCGGTTGAAGCGGCGGAAGGCCGCCACCTGCTCTGCCTGCACTGGCTCCATAGTTCTTTGACTTTAGTCAAAGGTTCCGGCCGCGTCCATGGTCCGTCCGGACCGCCCTCCCTGAGTACACGTACGGTTTGTCGCTTTATGTCCATAACTTCAGTGATGCAGCGCACTTTCGGCCAAACATTGCGCATGCAATGAGAGGTTGGGGGCATGTGGACGCCGTCGCCGAGACGGAACCACAGGTGACACAGGGGGACTGAACAGGAACGGAAGGCGACAGCGATCATGGCCGACAGGACGGAACAGCCGGAACAGCGCGACCACCGGACGATCCACGCAGGCGGAGAGTGGCTGGAAGCCGTCTCCGGCGCGACCCGCGAGATCCTCGACCCCGCGGACGGCCGCCCCTTCGCGGTGGTCGCGGAGGGCGACGAGAAGGACACCGACCTCGCGGTCGCGGCCGCCCGCACCGCATTCGACGAGGGCGACTGGCCGCACACCCCCGTCGCCGAACGCGCCGCCCTGCTGCACCGCGTCGCCGATCTTCTCGTGCGCGATCGCGAACGGCTCGGCCTGCTGGAGAGCCGGGACGCCGGCAAGACGGTCGAGGAAGGGCGCGTCGACATCGACTGCGTCGCCGACGCCTTCCGCTACTTCGCCGGACTCGTCGCCGCCGAGTCCCCGGGCCGGGTGGTGGACGCGGGCTCGCCCGACGTCCACAGCGTCGTCGTCCACGAGCCGGTCGGCGTGTGCGCGCTCATCACGCCCTGGAACTACCCGCTGCTGCAGGCGAGTTGGAAGATCGCCCCGGCGCTCGCCGCGGGCAACACCTTCGTCGTCAAGCCCAGCGAGATCACCCCGCTGACGACGATCGCGCTCATCGACCTGCTCCTCGAGGCCGGACTGCCCGCCGGGGTCGCCGGCATCGTCACCGGACCCGGGCACACGGTCGGCGCCCGGCTCGCCGAGCACCCCGACGTCGACCTCGTCTCCTTCACCGGCGGCCTGGTCAGCGGCACGAAGGTCGCGCAGGCGGCCGCCCCGACCGTCAAGAAGGTCGCGCTCGAACTCGGCGGCAAGAACCCCAACGTGGTCTTCGCCGACGCCTGCGCCACCGACGAGGGCTTCGACACCGCCGTCGACCAGGCCCTCAACGCCGCCTTCATCCACAGCGGCCAGGTCTGCTCGGCGGGCTCCCGGCTCATCGTCGAGGAGTCGGTCCGGGACCGCTTCGTCGCCGAACTCGCCCGCAGGGCCGAGCGGATCCGGCTCGGCCGCGGCACGGAGGACGGCGTCGAGTGCGGCCCGCTCGTCTCCGAGCAGCAGCGCGCCAAGACCGAGGAGTACGTCGCCTCCGCGCTCGCGGAGGGCGCCGTGCTGCGGTCCGGCGGCCGCCGTCCGGAACCCGCCCCGCAGCGGCCGGAGTCGGGCTACTTCTACGAGCCCACCGTCCTCGACCGCTGCCACCGCGAGATGCGGGTCGTGCGGGAGGAGGTCTTCGGACCGGTCCTCACCGTCGAGACCTTCCGCACCGAGGACGAAGCCGTCGCGCTCGCCAACGACACCGAGTACGGCCTCGCGGGCGCCGTCTGGACCGCCGACGCGGGCCGGGCCCGCCGGGTCGCCGGCCGGCTGCGGCACGGCACCGTCTGGATCAACGACTTCCACCCCTATCTGCCGCAGGCGGAGTGGGGCGGCTTCGGAAAGAGCGGGGTGGGCCGCGAACTCGGCCCCGCCGGGCTCGCCGAGTACCGCGAGTCCAAGCACATCTACCAGAACCTCGCCCCGCGCCCCGTCCGCTGGTTCGCCGGCTGACCTCCCGCCCCGAGCCTGCCCGAAAGACTTCGCACGCCCCTGGAGTACCCCCCATGCCAGAGAACGCACATGTCTACGACTATGTCGTCGTCGGAGGCGGAACCGCCGGTTCCGTCATCGCCTCCCGGCTGACCGAGAACCCCGACACCACCGTCGCCGTCATCGAGGGCGGCCCCAGCGACGTCGGCCGCGACGACGTCCTCACCCTGCGCCGCTGGATGGGCCTGCTCGGTGGCGAGCTCGACTACGACTACCCGACCACCGAGCAGCCGCGCGGCAACTCCCACATCCGGCACAGCCGCGCCCGCGTCCTCGGCGGATGCTCCTCCCACAACACGCTCATCGCCTTCAAGCCGCTGCCGTCCGACTTCGACGAGTGGGAGGCGGCCGGCGCCGAGGGGTGGGGTGCGGTCCCGATGGAGGCGTACTACGCACGCCTGCTGAACAACATCGTCCCGGTCGACGAGAAGGACCGGAACGCCATAGCCCGCGACTTCGTCGACGCCGCGCAGCGGGCGACCGGAGTGCCGCGGATCGAGGGCTTCAACCAGAAGCCCTTCGACGACGGCGTCGGCTTCTTCGACCTCGCCTACCACCCGGAGACCAACAAGCGGTCGAGCGCCTCGGTGGCCTATCTGCACCCGGTGATGGACGAGCGGCCCAACCTGACGATCCTGCTGGAGAGCTGGGCCCACCGCCTGGAGCTCGACGGCACGCGCGCGGAAGGCGTGCACGTCCGCACCAAGGACGGCGAGGAGATCCTCGTACGGGCCCGGCGCGAGGTCGTGCTGTGCGCGGGCGCCGTCGACACGCCCCGGCTGCTGCTGCACTCCGGCATCGGCCCGAAGGCCGACCTGGACGCGCTCGGCATACCCGTCGTGCTCGACCTGCCCGGCGTCGGCGAGAACCTCCTCGACCACCCCGAGTCGGTGATCGTCTGGGAGACCCACGGTCCGATCCCGGAGAACTCCGCGATGGACTCCGACGCCGGTCTCTTCGTGCGCCGCGACCCCGCCCACCACGGCCCCGACCTGATGTTCCACTTCTACCAGGTCCCCTTCACGGACAACCCGGAACGCCTCGGCTACGAACGCCCGCCGTACGGCGTCTCGATGACCCCCAACATCCCCAAGCCGAAGTCCCGCGGCCGGCTCTACCTGGAGAGCGCGGACCCGTCCGTGAAGCCCGCCCTCGACTTCCGCTACTTCACCGACGAGGACGACTACGACGGCCGCACCCTCGTCGACGGGATCAGGATCGCCCGCGAGATCGCGAAGACCGAGCCGCTGGCCGGCTGGCTCAAGCGCGAGGTGGCGCCGGGCCCGGACGTCACGGGCGACGAGGAACTGAGCGAGTACGCCCGCAAGGTCGCGCACACCGTCTACCACCCGGCGGGCACCTGCCGCATGGGCGCCGAGGACGACGAACTGGCCGTGGTGGACCCACGGTTGCGGATCCGAGGCCTGGAGGGCATCCGCATCGCGGACGCCTCCGTGTTCCCCACCATGACCGCCGTGAACCCCATGATCGGGGTGCTCATGGTCGGCGAGAAAGCCGTCGACCTGATCGGAGACGATGCGCGATGACGATCATGCCCGCCACCCGTAAGCCGCCCACCACGGACACCGACGCCCCCGTCTTCTCGGTGGACGGTCTGTGGAAGGTCTTCGGACCCAAGTGCGAGAGCGTCCCGGCCGACCCGGAACTCGCCGCGCTCCCGCCCGCCGAACTCCGCTCCCGCACCGGCTGCACCGCCGCCGTCCGCAACGTCTCCTTCGACGTGCGCAAGGGCGAGGTCTTCGTCGTCATGGGCCTGTCCGGCTCCGGCAAGTCCACCCTGGTGCGCTGTCTGACCCGCCTGATCGAGCCGACGGCCGGCACCATCGTCGTCGACGGCGAGGACGTCCGCGCGATGGACCGCACCCGGCTGCGCGAACTGCGCCGCCACCGCGCCGCGATGGTCTTCCAGCACTTCGGCCTGCTCCCGCACCGCACGGTCCTCGACAACGTCGCCTACGGCCTGGAGATCCAGGGCATGGGCCGCGCCGAGCGACGCGCCCGCGCCAAGGAGGTCGTCGACAAGGTCGGCCTGGACGGCATGGAACAGCGCAGGCCCGCCCAGCTCTCCGGCGGCCAGCGGCAGCGCGTCGGCCTGGCCCGCGCGCTGGCCGTCGACCCGGAGGTGCTCCTCTTCGACGAGCCCTTCAGCGCCCTCGACCCGCTCATCCGGCGCGACATGCAGGAGGAGGTCGTCCGGCTGCACCGCGAGGAGGGCCGCACGATGGTCTTCATCACCCACGACCTCAGCGAGGCGCTGAAGCTGGGCGACCGCATCGCCCTGATGCGCGACGGCGAGGTCGTGCAGCTGGGCACCCCCGAGGAGATCGTGGGCTCCCCGGCCGACGACTACGTCCGCGAGTTCGTCCGGGACGTGCCGCGCGAGCAGGTCCTGACGGTGCGTACGGCCATGCGGTCCGCCTCCGCGGAGGAGGCGGGCGCAGGCCCGGCCGTGTCCCCGGACGCCACGGTGTCCCAGGCGATCGAGGCGGTCGCCCGGGCCGGCGTCCCGGTACGGGTCATGGACTCGGGGCGCTGCCTGGGCGTCGTCGACCACGAGGGACTGCTCGGCGTGGTGGCGGGCACGGGCCCCGCGGCCGTCCCGGCCGGACGGGGGGCCGGATCCGTCGCCGTCGGAACGGAGCCCCGCAAGGAGGCGGTCTGATGGCCACGCTGAGCACACCCGCCCCCCGGGTCGCCCTCCCGGGCTTCCTCAAACACCAGGCCGTCCGCAAGCTGCTGTTCCTCGCGCTCGCGGCCGCGATCCTCGTCCCCCTGGCCAACGCCCGGTGGTCCAGCGGCACCTGGCCGCACGCGCTCACCGTCGACCTGACCGACCCGCTCACCGGAGCCAGCGACTGGATCGTCGACAACCGCGACAGCAACCCCCTGTTCCTCTACTTCTTCGGCTACCTCAGCAACGGCGTGGTCCTCTCGGTGCGCGCCGTCTACCTGGTGCTGCTCGGCGCCGGCTGGGCCGGGGTCACCGCGGCGGCCGCGCTGGTCGCCTGGCGGGTGGCCGGGGTGCGGCTCGCGCTCGGCACGGCGGCCGCGTTCCTGGCCTGCGGCCTGCTCGGCATGTGGGTGCCGACCATGCAGACACTGGCCCTGATGATCGTCGCCGTCCTCGTGTCGGTCGTCGTGGGCGTCGTGCTCGGCCTGGCCGGCGGTCTCTCCGAGCGCATGGACCGCGCTCTGCGCCCGGTCCTCGACACCATGCAGGTGCTGCCCGCCTTCGCCTACCTGCTCCCGGTCGTGCTCGTCTTCGGCATCGGCGTCCCGGCGGCCGTCCTGGCCACCGTCGTCTACGCCGCCCCGCCCATGGCCCGGCTCACCGCGCTCGGACTGCGCGGCGCCGACAAGGAGGTCCTGGAAGCGGTGGAGTCGCTGGGCGCGACCGCCCGGCAGCGCCTGCTGACCGCCCGGATCCCGCTGGCCCGCAAGGAACTCCTCCTCGGCCTCAACCAGACGATCATGATGGCGCTGGGCATGGCCGTCATCGCGTCGGTGATCGGCGCGGGCGGCCTCGGTGACCGCGTCTACCAGGCGCTGGCCTCGGTCGACGTGGGCGCGGCCCTCGCCGCCGGCATCCCGATCGTGCTCCTCGCGGTCGTCCTGGACCGGGTCACGGCCGCCGCGGGCCGCGCCGGCGACGGCGAACCGGGCAGCCACCGGGCCGCCTGGCTCTACGCCGCTGCAGCCGCCGTGGCCGTGGCGCTCGTCGGACGCGTGGCCGGCCGGCTCGACTGGCCCGACACCTGGACGGTGGGCATCGCCGCCCCGGTCAACGACGCCGTCGACTGGATGACCGACCACCTCTACTCCGGGGTGCCCGTGATCGGCGGCACCGCCGACTGGGCCGGCCACTTCACCACCTGGGTCCTCGACCCCCTGCGGTCCGGGCTCCAGGGCCTGCCCTGGTGGGCCGTGCTGCTGCTGGTCGCCGCGATCGCCTGGCCGATCGGCACCTGGCGCACCGCGCTGACCGCCGTCCTCGCGCTGGCCGCGACCGGTGTGCTCGGCGTGTGGGAACCGTCCCTGGACACCCTCTCCCAGGTGCTGGCCGCCGTCGCCGTCACCCTCGTCCTCGGGTTCGCGACCGGCATCGCCGCCGCCCGCATCGACCGCGTCGAACAGGTGCTGCGCCCGGTCCTGGACGTGTTCCAGACGATGCCGCAGTTCGTCTACCTGATCCCGGTCGTCGCCCTGTTCGGCGTCGGCCGCGCCCCCGCCGTCGCGGCGGCCGTCGTCTACGCGCTGCCCGCCGTCGTCCGCATCACCACCCAGGGCCTGCGCCAGGTCGACCCGGCGGCGATGGAGTCCGCCCGGTCCCTCGGCGCGACCGGCACACAGCAACTGCGCCAGGTGCAGCTCCCGCTCGCCCGGCCCGCGCTGCTGCTCGCCGTGAACCAGGGTGTGGTCCTCGTCCTCGCCGTCGTCATCATCGGCGGTCTGGTCGGCGGCGGCGCGCTCGGCTACGACGCCGTGTTCGGGCTCGCCCAGGGCGACCTCGCGACCGGTCTGGTGGCCGGTGCCGCGATCGTCTGCCTCGGCCTGATGCTCGACCGGGTGACCCAGCCGGCCGACCGCCGCGTGAAGAAGGGAGCGTGACATGCGACTTCGTGACCTGCGGCTTCGTACGACTGCCATGACCGCCGGGGCGTCCGCGCTCCTGCTGCTCACCGGCTGCGGCGCCGCCGACATGACCAAGCAGGCCTCGCCCTTCGCCAACGCGCAGGGCGCCAAGACCGTGACGCTCTCGGTCCAGTCCTGGGTGGGCGCGCAGGCCAACGTGGCCGTCGCCCAGTACCTCCTGGAGCACAAGCTCGGCTACCGCGTCGACACCGTCCAGGTCGACGAGGTGCCCGCCTGGGACGCCCTCAGCCAGGGCCGGGTCGACGCGATCCTGGAGGACTGGGGTCACCCCGACCAGGAGCAGCGCTACGTCGACGACAAGAAGACGATCGCGCGCGGCGGCGACCTCGGCGTCACCGGGCACATCGGCTGGTTCGTCCCGACGTACTTCGCCAAGCAGCACCCGGACGTCACGAACTGGAAGAACCTGAACAAGTACGCGTCGCAGTTCCGCACCGCGGAGAGCGGCGGCAAGGGCCAGCTCATGGACGGCTCCCCGTCCTACGTCACCAACGACAAGGCCCTGGTGGAGAACCTGAAGCTCGACTACCAGGTCGTCTTCGCCGGTTCCGAGGCCGCCCAGATCACCCAGATGAGGCAGTTCGCCAAGGAGAAGAAGCCCTTCCTCACCTACTGGTACGCCCCGCAGTGGCTCTTCGAGAAGGTCCCGATGACCGAGGTGAAGCTGCCCGCCTACAAGGAGGGCTGCGACGCGGAGCCGGACAAGGTGGCCTGCGGCTACCCGCACACCCCGCTCCAGAAGTACCTCAACTCGGACTTCTCGAAGGACGGTGGCAAGGCGGCCGCCTTCCTGAAGAAGTTCAAGTGGACGACGGAGGACCAGAACGAGGTGTCGCTGATGATCGCGGACCAGAAGCTCACTCCGGAGGCGGCCGCCAAGAAGTGGGTGGACAGCCACGCGTCGACGTGGAAGGCGTGGCTGTCCTGACGGTCACGGCCGCAGCTCGGTGACGAGGTCCCGCAGGAGGGCCGTCGCCCGCTGCTGGAGTCCCGGTCCGAACGTGACGCGGGTGGCCCCGAGTTCACCGAGTGCGGTGGGCGAGGGGCCCGCGCCGACCTGCGCGAACACGTTCAGCGGCCCCTGTGTCCCGGACCGCAGCAACGGCAGGACGGCGGCCGGGGCGCCGATCGGATAGACGCAGTCGGCGCCCGCCGCCACGTACGCCGCCGCCCGTGCGATGGCGTCGTCCGGATCCCCGTCGCCGTAAGCGAAGGTGTCGACGCGCGCGTTGACGAACAGCCGGTCGCCCGCCGCGCGCCGCACCTCGGCCAGCCACTCGGCGTGCTCCCGCGGGTCCTTGAGGACGCCGTCGGCCGAGTCCTCCAGGTTGCAGCCGACGGCGCCCGTCTCCAGGAGCCGTTCCACCAGCTCCTTCGGGGGCAGCCCGTACCCGCCCTCGACGTCCGCCGACACCGGCACGTCCACCGCCCGGGCGATCCGGGCGACCGCCGCGAACATCTCGTCGGCCGGGGTCCGCCCGTCCGCGTACCCGAGGGAGGCGGCGACGCCCGCGCTGGGTGTCGCGAGCGCCGGGAACCCGGCCTCGGCGAACACCCGGGCGGCGGCCGCGTCCCAGGGGCCGGGCAGCACGAGCGGGTCGTCCGGCAGCCGGCCGTGGTGCAGCCGGCGGAAGACGTCCACCTTGCTCATGGCCTCCACCTCGCTCACGGCGTCCACCTCGCTCACGGCGTCCACCTCGCTCATGGTGTGTAACCCCCGGGCGGGATACGGCGGGCCACCATCACCCGGTTCCAGCTGTTGATGGCGGTGATCAGCGCGAGGAGATGCGCGAGCCGCGGGGCGTCGAAGTGCCTGGCCGCCCGCTCGTACACCGCGTCGGGCACGAAGCCCGCCCCGGAGCCGGAGGCCTGGGAGGTGCCCCCGGTCAGCACGGTCACCGCCTCCGTGAGCGCGAGCGCGGCCCGCTCCCGCTCGTCGTAGACGTCACCCGCCTCCTCCCACGCGCTCAGCAGATCGAGCTGCTTCTCGCTCACCCCGTGCTCGCGGGCGATCGTGAGGTGCATGTCGAGGCAGAACGCGCAGTGGTTGAGCTGCGAGGCGCGGATCACCACGAGCTCGGCGAGCGCGGGGTCGCCGAGACCCTGCTTCGCGGCCGCGCTGAGCGCGGACATGGCCCGGCCGACCTCGCGGTCGAGGAGGTTCGTACGGCTCATGCGTGCCGCCCCGGCCGGTAGTGGCCCGGCACCAGCCGACAGGTCACGCCGAACCGGTTCCACGCGTTGATCACCGTGATCACGGCGATCAGCTGCGCCAGCTCGGCCTCCTCGAAGTGCCCGGCGGCCCGCTCGTACACCGCGTCGGGCACGAACCCTTCCGTCAGCACGGTCACCGCCTCCGTGAGGGCCAGCGCCGCGAGTTCCCGCTCGGTGTAGAAGTGCTCCGACTCCTCCCACGCGCTGAGCTGGATGATCCGCTCGACGCTCTCGCCCGCCGCGAGCGCGTCCTTGCTGTGCATGTCGACGCAGAGCGCGCAGCGGTTGATCTGCGAGGCGCGGACCTTCACCAGCTCGACCAGCTTCGGGTCGAGGCCCTTGCGGGCGGCGGCGTCGAGCCGGAGCATCGCCTTGAGGACCTCGGGGGCGTGCGCCGACCAGTCCAGCCGGGGGGTGTGCTCGGGGGCGTGGGGAACCTGTCCGTCGGTGGTCGTGGGGTCTGCGTGCGTCGTCATGCCCTCGACCCTAGGAGCGGGGCAGCCCAGGAGTATGGTCCATTTCCATGGCGAGATCCTGGGCCACTTTCGGCGTCGACCTGCATCTGGAACCGACCGGGCCGCATCTGCGACGGGGCCTGACCGACGCCCTGCGCGAGGCCGTCCGCAGCGGCCGGCTGCCCTCCGGTACCAGGCTCCCCTCCTCGCGCTCGCTCGCCGCCGACCTGGGCATCGCCCGCAACACGGTCGCCGACGCCTACGCCGGCCTCGTCGCCGAGGGCTGGCTCACCGCCCGCCAGGGCTCGGGCACGCGGGTGGCCGAGGGGAGGACCGTCCCGGCCGCGGGCGCGGTTCCCGCTCGCCCCGAGCGCCGCCGGCCTGCCTACGACCTGCGCCCCGGCACCCCCGACCTCGGGTCCTTCCCGCGCGCCGAGTGGCTCAGGGCGGCCCGCCGCGCCCTCACCGCCGCCCCCTCCGACGCCCTCGGCTACGGCGACCCCCGCGGCCGGGCCGAACTGCGCACCGCCCTCGCCGGCTACCTCGCCCGTGCCCGCGGCGTGCGCGCCGACCCCGAACGCCTCGTGGTCTGCGCCGGGTTCGCGCACGGTCTGGGACTGCTCACCACCGTCCTGCGGGCGCGCGGGGTGCGCACGATCGCCGTCGACTCGTACGGCCTGGACGAGCACTGGAGGCTGCTGGCGGCGGCCGGGCTGGTCACGACCGCGCTGCCCGTCGACGAACGCGGCACGGACACGCGGCTGTTGACGGACCCCGGGCTGCCGGAGGGCGCGGGCGCGGTCCTGCTCACCCCCGCCCACCAGTTCCCGATGGGCGTACCGCTGCACCACGACCGGCGGGCGGCCGTCGTGGACTGGGCGCGGCGCACCGGCGGGCTGGTCCTGGAGGACGACTACGACGGCGAGTTCCGCTACGACCGCCAGCCCGTCGGCGCGCTCCAGGGCCTGGACCCCGACCACGTGGTGTACCTGGGCACCGCGAGCAAGTCACTGGCTCCCGGCCTGCGTCTGGGCTGGATGGCGCTGCCGCCGGACCTCGCCGAGGAGGTGCTCGCGGCCAAGGGCGGGGTGGACACCTCGGGGGTGCTGGACCAGTTGACGCTGGCGGAGTTCATCACCTCGGGCGCGTACGACCGTCATGTCCGGGCGGCCCGTACCCGCTACCGGCGGCGCCGTGACGCGCTGGTCGCGGCCCTGGCCGCGCACGCCCCCGCGATCCGCGTCACCGGCATCGCGGCGGGCCTGCACGCCGTGCTGCGGCTGCCGCCCGGCACGGAGGAGGCGGTGCTGCGGGCGGCGGCCTACCAGGGCCTGGCGGTCGACGGCCTCACCCCCCGCTACCGCCACCCCGGCGCGGTCACGGAGCCCCTCGACGCCCTGGTCGTCGGCTACGGGACCCCGCCGGACCACGCCTGGTCCGGCGCCCTGGACGCGTTGTGCGCGGCGCTTCCTTTCGGAGAGAACGGATCCGGAATTCCTTTTCCCGGATAGATTCCCGGTCGCAAGGGTTAGAGTCACCCCATGACGAACAACAATTCCGTTTCCCGCGTGGCCCTCAAGAAGACAACCCCCGATGTTTCCGCTGCGATGGGATCCCTGCACGGTGCCGCCGTTTCCGCCGCCCTGGACGCCAAGGTCGAACCCGAGATCCTGGAACTGGTGAGGATCCGCGCCTCACAGCTCAACGGCTGCGCGTTCTGCCTCGACATGCACACCAAGGACGCCCGCGCCCAGGGCGAGGCCGAACAGCGGATCTACGCGCTGAACGCCTGGCGGGAGACCCCCTTCTTCACCGTCCGGGAGCGCGCCGCACTGGCGTTGACCGAGGCGGTGACCCTGGTGCACGACGGGCAGGTGCCGGACGCGGTCTACGCCGAGGCCGCGGAGGTCTTCGACGAGGCCCAGGTGGCGGCGCTGATCTGGGCGGCCACGGTCATCAACGCGTACAACCGCATCGCCATCGCGACGCGCATGGTGCCGGGGGCCTATCAGCCGGCCGGGAAGTAATTCCGGACAAAGTAATTCCGGGCAGAGGCGCTCCGGGTGAAGGGATTCCCGAGAAAGGGATTCCGGGCAATGCGGAACAGGGGCATCGGCGATATTTGCCGGTGCCCGTCTATTTGTTTCCTCGCCCTGTGTCACACCCGCGCCGCGGTCCCCTCTCTCTGCTTCATCCGCCCCGCGCTCTATCGACCGGGAAGCGGCTCCGGCAGGCGTTCCAGCCATTCGCGCCATTCCGGCGCCCGTACCGCGGGCCCGGCCGTCATCGGCTCACCGATCCAGCTCGTCACGGGTCGCAGTCCGTGCAGCGCGTTCACCGTCCACACCTCCCGGCCGTCCAGCTCGGCGAGGGTCCGCTCGCGACGGGCGACGGTGATCCCGGACCGTTCGGCCCGCTCCCGGACCAGTCCCACGGTCACACCGGGCAGGACGGGCAGCCGGGGCGGCGGCAGGCACAGGCGGTCGTCCTCCCACCACAGCAGGCTCGCGGTGGCCGACTCCAGCACCGTCCCGGACGGGCCGACCAGCACCCCTTCCTGCGCCCCTTCGTCGACGGCCCGCCCCCGCACCCGCGCCAGAACGTCGAGATCCGGGCCCTTGCGGCGGGGCGCGGTCCGCCGGTCCGGCTGGCCGACGGACCACAGGCGCACCTCCGTGCCGAGCGGCGGGGCCGGCCGCAGCCGCAGTCGCAACTCCCTTGCGCCGAAGATGAGTTCGACCCGGGGGAACCAGTCGCCGGTGCGCGGCAGCGCCGCGGTCACGTCCTGCCAGAACTCGACGAGCCGGCGCGGCTCCGGGCCGCCGCACTCCGCGCAGGCCCGCAGAAACCGCTCCCGGTGCCGGCCGTACCCGCGCACCCGGCCCTCGCGCACCAGCCACGAGTCCGCCACCAGCAGCGGCCCGTCCGCCACGGACCCCGCGGCGGCGGTCAGCCCACGGCCGGGCGTCCACGTGAACAGCCCCTCACCGAAGGCCGGTCGTGCACCCACTCGGTCCTCCTCAGTACTTCCCGCCCGCCACCGCCGGCGCCCCGCCCCGGGGTCCGTACGGCGCGTGCTCCAGCCATGAGCCGCAGGCGGGCAGCACGGGCGCGAGGGCCGCCGCCGCGCGCTGTCCGAGCCGCACGGTCCGACGCCGCGGCCGCAGATGCTCCAGGGCCCGTCCGGCGGCCTCGCTGTTGAACAGCCCCGCGGCCCGCCGTACGTCCGCGAACGCGGCCACCGCCTCCGGCGTTCCGGCGGCCACGGCCCGCGCGGCCGCCGCCGCGTCGGCGATCCCGCTGTTCATGCCACGCGCGCCGAACGGCGGGAACAGGTGCGCGGCCTCGCCGACGAGCAGCACCCGCCCGTGCGGGTCCGTGAAGGAGGCCGCGACCTTGCGCAGGAAGCGGTAGGCCGACACCCACAGGATCCGGTCGGCGTACCCGTCGCCCACCACCCCCGGCAGCCACTCCCGCACGGCGTCCTCGGTGCCGAAGGCCTCCTCCGGGTCGTCGTCGCGGCACTGGAGATCCACCTGGAAGCCGCCGGTGAACGGCACCCGCATCACACTGCGGCCCCCGGCGCCCGGATGCTCGTAATGGAAGACCCGCTCCAGCGGCAGCTCGGCGTCCGGCACGTCCGCCACGTCGACGACGACGTGGAAGCCCTCGCCGCGCACGCCCTCCATGGGGATGCCCAGCCCTCCCCGGACGGCCGAGCGGGCACCGTCGGCGGCGACGACGTACCCGGCGCTCCACTCCCGTCCGCCCTCGCCGACGAGCGTGACACCGGACCCGGAGACGCGGACACCCTCGATCCGCGCGCCCCAGACGAAGTCCACCCCCGCCCGCTCGCACGCGGCGCGCAGGAAGCGCTCGGTGTCGAGCTGGCGCAGGCTCGTGAAGGGCGGCAGCCCGGACGGAGGCGGGAAGGTGCGCGCGTACACCTCGCGGCCCCGGTAGAGGGTGCGCCGGGTGTGCCAGGTCCGGCCGTACGCCGTGATCTCGGCGGCCAGGCCCGGGGACATCGCGTCGAGCAGCCGCAGGGTCTCCCGGTGCACGAACAGGGCCCGGCTGCCCGGCCGTTCACGGTCCGCGGGGTCCGCCTCCAGGAGCACGACCGGCAGCCCGTGGGCGCGCAGGGCCAGCGCGGCCGACAGGCCGACCGGACCCGCGCCCACCACGATCACGGGGCTCACGCGCGCACGCCCGCTCGGATCTGCGCCGACCGTGCCAGCATCCGGGTGATCTCCACCCGCTTCACCTTCCAGGTCGCCGTCATCGGCAGCTCCTCGAACCGCCACTGGCGCGGCTCGGCCATCGCGGGCAGATCGGCGGTCGCCTCCCGCCAGCGCTCCGGGTCGAGCGGCTGTTCGCCCCGCACACACACCACCGGCACCGGCTCACGGTCCGCGCCGGCCACGATCACGACCTCGCGGAGCTCCTCCAGCCGCTCCATCAGCGCGTCCTCGACCGCCAGATTGCTGTGCACGGCGTCGATCCGGTCGACCTCCCGGTCGATCAGATGCAGGGCGCCCAGGCGGCTCATGTATCCCATGTCGCCCATCTGCCACCAGCCGCCGTCGAGTTGACGCTCGTACTGCGCCCGCGCGCCGAGGTAGGTGAGGATGCGTCCCCGGGTACGGGCCTCGATCCGCCCGGGAGTGCCGGGCGCGGCCGGCCTGCCGTCGGGGTCCGTGACCCGGACCCGGGTGAAGCCGGGGATCCCGATCCCCACCCGCCGCCCGTCCGCCCGCTCCACGCTGCGCCGGGTGAACCACTGGAACGCGACGGGCCCGGTCTCGCTCTGCCCGTACAGCTGGATCAGCCACGGCGCACGGCGACGCGAGGCGCCCAGCAGCCGCCGTACGGTGCGCGGATGGATCGCGTCGAACGTGGAGCCGTACGACTTCACCCGGGACAGCGGAGCCCCGGGTGCGTCGGCCAGCTCCTCCCACAGCACGAAGGTGTTGGGGTGCGTCTCGACGATGCCGGGGCGGTGCCGGGCCAGCAGCGGTCCCACGCTCGCCGGCTCCGGGTCGGTGATCAGCACCAGCGGGCTGCCGAAGTGCAGCAGGACGCCGAGCAGATGATAGAAGCGCGAGTGCACGAACGACATGTGCAGCGCGGCGGTCTCGCCCCGGGTGGGCCGGCCCATCGCCTTCTGCGGCACCAACCGGTTCCACATGGTGTTCGGGCAGTGCACGGCCAGCTTGGGGACGCCGGTCGTGCCCGAGCTGTGGGTGATCAGGGCGGGCTCACGCGGGTGCAGCCGGACGGGGGCGGGCGGCTCGGAGCCTGCGTACTTCGCCAGGGGTTCGGCGCCGGGCGCGTCGTCGACGGAGAGGGTCCGGCGCACCTGCGAGGCGATGCCGGCGTCCTTCAGCGGCCCGTCCAGCTTGGCCCGGTCGGTGATGAGCCAGGGCTGTCGCAGCCGTTCGAGCAGCTGCCCGACGACCGGGCCGGCCAGGCCGGGGGAGAGGAGCACCGGGACGGCGCCGATACGGGAGACCGCGCAGGTCAGCAGAACGATGTCGACGTTGTCCGTCTTGTGTACGACCACCTGTTCCGAGGGCCGTACCCCCGCCGCCCACAGCCGGCCCGACAACTCCTCGACCACGTCGGCCAGTTTCCGGTAGTCGAGGTCGACCCCGAGGGAGGGGTGGGTGTCCAGCGGCCGGTCCAGCGTGACGAAGACGGCTCCGTGCCGCTCGGCAGCCCGCCGGAACAACGGACCCAGGTAGAACCCGCGGTCGGCGAGCAGGGATTGCTGCGACATGTGGCTGTTCCTCTCAGACACGGACGGGGACACGGATGGGGGAGGCGGATGGGGGAGGCGGCACACGGGGGCCGGGAGCCGCTCGGGGACGGGGACGAAGAGGAGGACGGGGACGCGGACGGAGAGGGGGACAGGGAGGCGGACGCGGTCACCACGCCCCCTGGCGCACCAGATGCCGACGGAGCTTGCCGGTGGGAGTGCGGGGCAGCGACGCGACGAAGCTGACGCCCCGCGGCACCTTGAACGCGGCGAGCCGCTCCCGCGCCAGTGCGACGAGCTCGGCCTCCAGCCGGGTGAGCCGGGCCGGCACGCCGGGGCTGGTGGGACTGGTGGGACTGGTAGGGCTGGTGGGGGTGGCGGAGGTGGTCGGGACGACGAAGGCGCGCAGGCGGGTGCGGCCCAGCCCGTCCGGGACGGCGGCGACCGCGACCTCGCGGACCGCCGGGTGGGTGCGCAGGACGGCCTCCACCTCCAGCGGGGAGACGGTGATCCCGCCGACCATCTCCATGTCGTCGGTGCGGCCCAGGTGCCGGTAGGTGCCGTCCGGTTCGCGGCGCGCCCGGTCGTGGGTGGCCAGCCAGCCGCCGACCAGCGTGCGCCGCGTCTCCTCGGGCCGGTTCAGGTATCCGGGTGTCACCGTCGGCCCGCGCACCCACAGTTCCCCTTCCGTACCGTCCGGCACGGGCCGTCCGGCGCGGTCGCGCAGCTCCACCTCGAACCCCGGCACGGGACGTCCGACGGTGCCCGGACGGTCGTGGCCGAGACTGTTCGCACAGAAGGCGTGACCGGCCTCGGTCGAACCGATCTGCTCCAGCACGGGTGCGCCGAGCAGCTCGGTGATCTGTCCGCCGAGCCCGTCCGGCAGGCCCTCGCCTGCCGACACCGCGGCGCGCACCGAGGCGAAACAGGCCGCGTGACCGCTGCCCCGGTCGGCGACCAGCGCCGCGTACGCCGAGGGCACGGAGTAGAGCAGGCTCACCCGGTGCCGGGCGACGAGTTCGTCCACGGCGGCGGGTGTCGGACGCCGGTCCACCAGGACGGCGCTGGAGCCGGAGAAGAGCGGGAAGACGAAGGCGTTGCCGAAGCCGTACGCGAAGTACAGCTTCGACACCGACAGCGTGACGTCCTCCTCGGTGATCCCGAGCAGCCGTCGGCCGATGAGGTCGTGGTACGTCGCCGGGTCGCCGTGCGTGTGCACGACCCCCTTCGGGCGGCCCGTGGTGCCGGAGGTGTACTGCACGTACAGCGGCGTCCGCGCGTCCACCGGGTGGGCGGCGGCCGGCTCGGCGGCGGGGGCGAGCGCGAGGAACTGGTCGGCACCGAGGCATGCCCGGTCCGGGAAGCGGTCCTCGAGACCCGGCCCGGTCACACACAGCACGGCGTCGACGTCCACGGCCATGAACGCGTGCTCCGGCGCGGGCAGTTCGGGATTGACCAGGACGGCCACGGCCCCGAGCCGGGCGACGCCGAGGAAGGCCGCGACCCACGCGATCCCGTCGGGCAGCGCCAGCAGCACCCGGTCCCCGGCCCGTACCCCGAGTTCCGCGAGCACCCCGGCAGCCCGTGCCCCCAGCTCGTGCACCTCACCGTGGGTCCACACCTGGTGCCCCTGATGAAACGCGGCCCGCTCACCCCACCCCCTCCGCTCGGCGAGCGCGCTCAGCTCCACGGCGAGATTCCCGGCCCCGGCACCCGGACCCCCGGGGTCACCGGGTGAGCCTGCCGTGAGGGGCGCAGCCGTGGCGGGCTGTGACGTCCTGGACGGTGACGTCGTCGACGGTGACGTCATGCACGGGGACGTCGTGGGCTGTGACGTCCTGGACGGTGACGTCGTGGGCTGGGACGTCGTCATCGGGTGGTCCCCCTCGTGGTGGCCGGGCCGGGTCCGGGGGGCGTGCGCCGGGCGTGGCCCGCGCCCGCCCGCGCCTCGGCCCGATCGGGCCCGCCCGGAGCCCGGGCGGCCGCGCCGTACTCCCGAAGGGCCCGCATCTGCGCGGCCGTCTTCAGCAGCATCTCGTCGTACTCCGCGGCCGGATCGGAGTCCAGGACGATCGCGCCCCCGGCCCCCATCCGCATCAGGCCGTCGGCGAGGACGGCCGTGCGGATGACGATGTTGAGGTCCGCGCCGCCGCTGCACCCCAGGTAGCCCAGGGCCCCCGCGTACACACCGCGCGCCTCGGTCTCGAGACCGTCGATGATCTCCAGGGTGCGCCGCTTGGGCGCCCCGGTCATCGAACCGCCGGGGAAGCAGGCGCGCACGCAGTCCACCGCGTCCGTGCCCTCGCGCAGCCGGCCCTCGACGGTGGAGACGAGCTGGTGCACGGTGGCGTACGTCTCGGTGGCCATGAGACGGGAGACCCGCACGGTCCCGGTCCGGCTGACCCGCCCCAGGTCGTTGCGGAGCAGGTCGACGATCATCAGGTTCTCGGCGCGGGTCTTGGCGTCCGCCGCCAGCCCGTCCCTGAGCCGGGCGTCCTCCAGCGGACCGGCGCCGCGCGGCGCGGTCCCCTTGATGGGCTTGGCCTCGGCGACACCGTCCCGGGTGATCCGCAGGAACCGTTCGGGCGAGGAGCCGACCACGTCGAGGTCGCCGAATCTCAGGAAGGCCGCGTACGGCGCGGGGTTGACCCTGCGCAGCACCCGGTAGAAGCCGTACGCGTCGTCCGGGGCGGGTAACACCGCGGCGTCGGTCAGACAGATCTCGTAACTCGTGCCCGCGGCGAGCTCGCGCCGGCAGGCCGCGATGTCCGCGAGATACGTCGCCCGGTCCCGCACCAGCCAGGGCTCGACGTCACCGCCGCCTAGATCACCGCCGCCCGGATCGCCGCTGCCCGGGCCGGCCCCGCTCACCGCGAGCGTGCCGTCCGCCGGCCCGGCGGACGGCACGTCCGGCTCGGCGGGCAGCGAGGTGAGCCGGGCCAGGGTCGTCTCGAGCCAGTCGCCGGCCTCGCGGTCGGCCTGGGGGTTGTCCTCAGCCAGACAGACCGCGTAGGTGAAGCCCCTCTCGTGGTCCACCGCGATCAGCCGGTCGGCGAACAGCCAGCAGGCGTCCGGGGTGGGGGAGCGATGCCGGTTCGGGGAGCCGCAGTCGGCCTTGGCCTCGTAGCCGAAGTAGCCGACATAGCCGCCGGTGAAGTCGAAGGGGAGCCCGGTGGCGTCCACCCGACGGTTCGCCAGCTGCCGCTTGAGATAGTCGAAGACGCTCGCCCGGACCTTGCGGGTCGGCCGTCCCGCCCGCTCGATCTCGCAGAGGCCGGCCTCGACGTCGTACCGCACGAACTCGGCGAGCGGACCGCTGTCGTCGCCGAAGAACGAGAAGCGGGAGAGTCCCCGCTCGACCCGTGAGCTGTCCAGCCAGAACGCCCGCGGCGAGTCGGCGTACAGCCGCGTGAAGGCGGCCTCCGCGTCGATCGCCCCGGCGATGCGGCGGGTGTGCAGGCGAAGGGCGGGCCGGTCGGTCCGGCGCGGGCGGGGGACGGTCACCCGGGGGCTCGGCATCGCCGCCGCGGCCGGGGTGACCGCGGTGTTCTTGGTGCGTGGTCTGCGGGCCCGTTCGGCCGTCAGGTTCCGGAAGTTGACGAGCATCCGGTGGCCGTACTCGGTGAGCACCGACTCCGGGTGGAACTGCACGCCCCACAGGGGCCGTTCGCGGTGCCGCAGCCCCATGAGGACGCCGTCCTCCGCCCAGGCGGTCGGCTCCAGGGTGTCGGGCAGCGGCTCCCGTACGGACAGCGAGTGGTAGCGGACCGCGGTGAAGTTCTGCGGCAGGCCCTGGAAGAGGTCCCGGCCGTCGTGACGGACGGCCGACAGATGCCCGTGCCGCGGTTTTGGGGCGGGCACCACCCGGCCGCCCTCCCCGTGCGCGATGCCCTGGTGGCCGAGGCAGACCCCGAGCACCGGCACCGGGGACTCGGCGAGCACCCTGGCGCTGATGCCGAAGTCCCGCGTCCTCGACGGACGACCGGGTCCCGGCGACACCACCACGTTGTGGAAGGCGGAGAGATCGGGAACGGCGTCCGCGGGGGCGTCATTGAGGACCACCACCGGCTCCTCGCCGTTGACCTCGGCGATCAGCTGGAACAGGTTGTACGTGTACGAGTCGTAATTGTCGATGAGCAGGGTCTTCACCCGCCCACCTCCTTGGGGTCGTTCTCTGGTGCTATGCGGTCCGTCTTTTGTGTCGTCCGCGAAGCGCCTGGAGCGGCGGATACAGCCATTTCTTGAAGAAACGCTGAAGGCGAGGCATGAGAATCCAGGTGACCAGGGCCGTCACACACAGGCAGAGCAGCAGTGTGCGAATGAACGGATTGAGGTCACCGAGATAGGGAAGCACGATCAGATTGAAAAGGAGCACCGGCGGGAAAACCGCGCTCATATTCACGAACCATAACTTCCATTTCGACGGCGGGGCCGGCGCCTTCGGTGCGGGGGTCTGGGCGTCGAACCAGGCCTTGGAGCCGCGCACGCTTCTGCGGTCCGTCTGCCGGGCGATGCCCAGCGCCCGGTCGTCCCACTCCACCCTGGCGGCCGAGTCCTCCCAGGCCCGGGCCGTGTCTTCGGTCGCGAAGCGATACACCACATGCCACTCCGCCTCTCCATCGACAAGTACACCGCCCCCCAGGAAGCCGGGTTGCCGTGCGCTCGCGCCCAGCATGGCCCACCCCCAGGAGTGGAAGTCGGCCTCGCGGCCCAGCACCACGCGATATGCGGCGGTGACGGTGACGGGATTACTGGTCACACCGTGGAGTACGCGGGAGAGAGCGCTTGCGTTCACAGGTTCTTCAAACTTCTACAATCGTCTTCGACTGTCCGGAACACGGCTTTTAATCTCCTTTTCGGCGGTCTTGGCTCCATCTGTCGAGCGATACTGCCGGTAACTTCTCCGGGATTTCCGGAAGCGCTTGCCGGTGCGTCGGGATAAGTGCACGATCGAGCTCCCCCGTCGAAGGAGAACCATGTCCAGGTACGACTGGAATCTGACCCACGAGGGAATCGAAAGCGCCCGTTCCGCAATAGAACCGGTCCGAAAAGAAGTGACCGCCCATCCGATCTACCAACGGATGAGCAGCCGGGAACACATGGCGGTCTTCATGGCGCACCACGTGTTCGCGGTCTGGGATTTCATGTCCCTGCTCAAGTCGCTCCAGCGCGACCTCACCTGCGTCGACGTCCCCTGGGTGCCGCGCGGTTCGGAGGCGGGCCGGCGGCTCATCAACGACATCGTCCTCGTCGAGGAGAGCGACGAGCTGAACGGCGGCTTCACCAGCCACTTCGAGCTGTACCGGGCCGGCATGGCCGAGGCGGACGCCGACACCACCCGGATCGACACCTTCCTCGCACTGATCGGCGAGGGCCACGACGTGCCCTCGGCGCTGCGGGCCGCCCAGGTCCCCGCCCCCGCCGCCGAGTTCGTGCGCACGACCTTCCGGATCATCGCCGACCGGCCGCCGCACTGCCGGGCCGCCGCCTTCGCCTTCTCCCGGGAGGACCTCATCCCGGACATGTTCGACCAGGTGATCAAGAAGGAGGGCACCGGCCGGTTCCCGCTCTTCTGCGACTACCTGGCCCGCCACATCGAGGTGGACGGCGAGGAGCACACGCCCATGGCGATGCAGATGGTCGCCGACCTGTGCGGAACGGACGACACGCGCTGGCAGGAGGCCGTCGAGACGGCCACCCTCGCGCTGGAGGCGAGGGCCCGGCTGTGGGACGGCATCACGGAGGCGATGGCCTGACCGGCGGTTCCGGTGCCGCCTCCGCCACGGGAGCCGCTTCGGGCGCCTCCCCGAAGCGGGCCAGTGCCAGCGCTCCCGCCACGGCGACGGCGAAGCCGAGCACGGCCAGCCAGCCGAGCCCCTCCCGGGTCCGGTCGCCCAGCCACACCACGCCCACCAGCGCCGGCCCGATCGTCTCCCCGATCACCATCCCGGCCGTGGCGGTCGTCACGGACCCGCGCTGCAGAGCCGTCGTCAGCAGGAGGAACGCGGCACCGCCGCCCAGCAGCACCGCGTACAGCGCCGGGTCGGTGAGCAGCTCCGACGGGTCGAGCGAGTCGATCAGCCGCACCGCCACCTCCACCACCCCGAACCCGAAACCGGCCCCGAGGCCCAGCACCAGCGCCCGTCCGCGCCCGGCGAGCCGCCGTCCGGCCAGTCCCAGCAGCAGCACCCCGCCCGCCGCGCCGAGCATCACCCACGGCAGCGCCGGCGGTCCGCTCTCCTCGCCCTCCGTCCCGGCCGCCAGGCCCAGCATCGCCAGCCCCGCGCACACCACTCCCACCGCCGCCCATTCGGTCCGGCTCAGCCGTACCCGCAGCAGCCGCGCCGCGACCACCGCCGTCACCGCCAGGCTCGACGCGAGGGCCGCCCCCACGGCGTAGATCGGCACCGAGCGCAACGCGGCGATCTGGAACAGGAACCCCAGCCCGTCCAGCGCGAGCCCCGCCAGATACCGCCACTCCCGCACCGCCCGCAGCAGCAGTGCCGCGTCCCCGCCGCTCCCGCCGGCGGCGGACCGCGCCGCCATCGCCTGCAACACCGTCGCCGTACCGAAACAGACCGCCGCGCCGAGGGCACACACCATTCCGAAGAGCACGAAAGGACTGTAGGGGAGCGGCTGGTGGGCGGGCCGCCTTCGGCCGCCCTCGGCACGGTGTCTAGGCTGACGGCCGGAAATCGTCGTAGGGGCGATGCGAAAACGGGGAGACGGAACATGGCGGACGCGCGTCGCAGACTTCGTTCGGGCACGGTCGTACTCGGCGGCATGGGAGTGCTCGCGGCGGCCCTGTCGGCCTGCTCCTCCGACCCCGACAAGCGGTGCGTCGACCGCGACAGCTACAACCTCACCAAGGGCTACAAGGTCGTCGCAGACAAGAACTGCAAGTCCACGCAGTCCGGCAAGACCGGCAAGACCGGCGCGGCCGGCAAGGTCGGCAAGTCCGCCACGGCCGCCACCGACGCCGCCTGGTACTACGGCGGCGACAAGAAGGGCTCCTGGGTCGACGGCGGTTCCTTCACCGAGCCGGGCAAGGGTTCCAGCGGCTCGACCGGCTCGAGCAGCAGCAGCGGAGGCAGCAGCAGCGGAGGCGGCAGCGGCAGCAGCGGGGGCAGCGGGGTCGACCGGAACGGGTTCGGCGGCGACAGCGACAGCGGCAGCGGTGTCGGCAAGGGCAGCTCCGGCGGCTGAGCCCCCGAGCGGCTGAACAGGACACCGGCACCGTGCGACGTCACACCATCGAACCCCGTCCCGACTGGCAGCGGACCGTCGAGGACCAGGGACTCGTCTATCCCCTCACCCGCCACCCCGACGGCCGGCTGCGTCCCTACTGGGACGAGAGCGCCTACTACGTCTTCAGCCTCGACGAGGTCGAGGCGCTGGAGGAGACCGTCGAGGAACTGCACGCCATGTGCCTGGCGGCCGCCGACCACCTCGTCGGGACCGACCGTCTCGCCGACCTCGGCATCACCGACCCGCCGATCGCGGCGGCGGTCGCCGAGGCCTGGCGCCGGCGGGCCGAACTCCCCTCCGTGTACGGCCGTTTCGACCTCCACTACGACGGCACCGGCCCGGCGAAGCTCCTGGAGTACAACGCCGACACCCCCACCTCGCTCGTCGAGGCGGCCTCCCCCCAGTGGTTCTGGATGGAGGAACGATTCCCCGGCGCCGACCAGTGGAACTCCCTCCACGAACGCTTGGTCGCCGCCTGGGAGAAGCAGGCCCCCCTGCTCCCGCCCGGCAGTCCGCTGTACTTCGCGCACTCCTCGCAGGACGAGCTGGGCGAGGACCTCATGACGGTCGCCTACCTCAAGGAGACCGCCGAGCAGGCCGGCCTGGAGACCGACTGGATCTCCATGGAGGAGATCGGCTGGGACCCGCTGTCCGGCCGTTTCGTCGACCGTCAGCTCCGCTTCATCCGCAGCTGCTTCAAGCTCTACCCCTGGGAGTGGCTGACCACCGACCGCTTCGCGGGTCATGTCCTCGACACCCTCGACAACGGCGGCGGGACCGGCACGACCCTGTGGATCGAACCGGCCTGGAAGATGCTCCTCAGCAACAAGGCCCTGCTGGCCGTCCTGTGGGAGCTGTACCCCGGACACCCCAACCTGCTCCCCGCCTACCTGGACGGCCCCCGTGAGCTGGCCACCACCACCGGCTATGCCGCCAAGCCACTGCTGGGCCGCGAGGGCGCCGGCGTCACCCTGCACCCACCGGGCGGCGATCCCGGCCCGCGCACCGACGAAGCCTGCTGCTACCAGCAGTTGGCGCCCCTGCCCACGTTCGACGGCAACCATGTCGTCCTCGGCGCGTGGACGGTGCGGGACGAGTCGGCCGGCCTCGGCATCCGTGAGTCCTCCGGCCCGATCACCGACGAGTACGCCCGCTTCCTGCCCCACGTGATCCTCTAGGCCGGGTCCGGCCTGGGCCCCGCAACCCCGGTCCGACGGCTGTTGCGGGGTACGGCGGGCGTGCTCCCGCGCGGGTCCGGCGTCGCTCGCATGGTGGACGCCCGACCTTGGGATTCGGGCCCGACCGGTAGGCTGGCGAGCGGGCCGTGACTGGCGCGCTGGGATGGGACGGACCATCGGGGAGCGGCCTGGGAGTGACAGAGTGCCGTGCGCCTGGGCCAGACCGAGACCGTGACCGCTCGCACGCCACGCCACCCGGAGGCCGACAGATGTCTGAGCAGCAGCCCCTCTCCAACGAGTCCACCGCCTTCCGTGCCGCACTCGACGTGATCCGCGCCGTCGAGCCGCGCGTCGCCGACGCCATCGGCCAGGAGGTCCACGACCAGCGCGAGATGCTCAAGCTGATCGCCTCGGAGAACTACGCCTCCCCGGCCACCCTCCTCGCGATGGGCAACTGGTTCAGCGACAAGTACGCCGAGGGCACCGTCGGCCGCCGCTTCTACGCCGGCTGCCGCAACGTGGACACCGTCGAGGCGCTGGCCGCCGAGCACGCCCGTGAGCTCTTCGGCGCCCGCCACGCGTACGTCCAGCCGCACTCCGGCATCGACGCCAACCTCGTCGCCTTCTGGTCCGTCCTCGCCGACCGTGTGGAGGCCCCGGCCCTCGCGAAGGCGGGCGTCCGCCAGGTCAACGACCTCTCCGAGGCCGACTGGGCCGAGCTGCGCCAGGCCTTCGGCAACCAGCGCATGCTCGGCATGTCCCTGGACGCCGGCGGCCACCTCACGCACGGCTTCCGCCCGAACATCTCCGGAAAGATGTTCGACCAGCGCTCGTACGGCACGGACCCGGCGACCGGCCTGATCGACTACGAGGCGCTGCGTGCCTCGGCCCGTGACTTCAAGCCGCTGATCATCGTCGCGGGCTACTCCGCGTACCCCCGGCTGGTGAACTTCCGGATCATGCGCGAGATCGCCGACGAGGTCGGCGCGACCCTCATGGTCGACATGGCGCACTTCGCCGGCCTGGTCGCGGGCAAGGTCCTGACCGGCGACTTCGACCCGGTCCCGCACGCCCAGATCGTGACGACCACCACCCACAAGTCCCTGCGCGGTCCGCGCGGCGGCATGGTCCTGTGCGACGACTCCCTCAAGGACCAGGTCGACCGCGGCTGCCCGATGGTCCTCGGCGGCCCGCTCCCGCACGTCATGGCCGCCAAGGCCGTCGCCCTCGCGGAGGCCCGCCGGCCGTCCTTCCAGGACTACGCCCAGCGCATCGTCGACAACTCCCGCGCCCTCGCCGAGGGCCTGATGCGGCGCGGCGCGACCCTGGTGACCGGCGGCACCGACAACCACCTCAACCTGATCGACGTGGCCTCCTCCTACGGGCTCACCGGCCGCCAGGCCGAGGCGGCGCTGCTCGACTCGGGCATCGTCACCAACCGCAACGCCATCCCCGCCGACCCGAACGGCGCCTGGTACACCTCCGGCATCCGCATCGGCACCCCGGCGCTGACGACCCGGGGCCTGGGCACGGCCGAGATGGACGAGGTGGCGTCCCTGATCGACCGGGTCCTGACCACGACGGAGCCGGGCACCACGAAGTCGGGCGCCCCCTCGAAGGCCGCCCACGTCCTGGACGCGAAGGTCGCGGACGAGATCTCCCGGCGGGCGACCGACCTGGTGGCGGGCTTCCCGCTGTACCCGGAGATCGACCTCGGCTGACCCCGGCGGCACCCCGGGCGGCCCGGTGGCCGCCCGGGACCCGTTCCGGGCGGTCTCCGCGCTCTGAGACAATGATGGACATGGCCTCAGACCGACCCCGCGTGCTCTCCGGAATCCAGCCCACCGCAGGCTCGTTCCACCTCGGCAACTACCTCGGCGCCGTCCGCCAGTGGGTGGCGCTCCAGGAGACCCACGACGCGTTCTACATGGTCGTCGACCTGCACGCGATCACGGTTCCGCAGGACCCCAAGGAGCTCAGCGCGAACACGCGGCTGGCCGCCGCGCAGCTCCTCGCGGCCGGTCTCGACCCGGACCGCTGCACGCTCTTCGTCCAGAGCCACGTTCCCGAGCACGCCCAGCTCGCCTGGGTGATGAACTGCCTCACCGGGTTCGGCGAGGCCAGCCGGATGACCCAGTTCAAGGACAAGTCCGCCCGGCAGGGCGCCGACCGCGCCTCCGTGGGCCTGTTCACGTACCCGATCCTCCAGGTCGCGGACATCCTGCTGTACCAGGCCGACGAGGTGCCGGTCGGTGAGGACCAGCGCCAGCACATCGAGCTGACCCGCGACCTCGCGGAGCGCTTCAACGGCCGCTTCGGCGAGACCTTCACGATCCCGAAGCCGCACATCCTGAAGGAGACGGGCAAGATCTACGACCTTCAGGACCCGTCGATCAAGATGAGCAAGTCGGCGTCCACGCCGAAGGGCCTCATCAACCTGCTCGACGAGCCGAAGGCGACCGCGAAGAAGGTCAAGAGCGCGGTCACGGACACCGACACGGTCGTCCGCTACGACACCGAGAACAAGCCCGGCGTCAGCAACCTGCTCGGCATCTACTCGACCCTGACCGGCACGAGCGTCCCCGAGCTGGAGCAGCGGTACGAGGGCAAGCTCTACGGCGCGCTCAAGACGGACCTCGCCGAGGTCGTCGTCGACTTCGTGACGCCGTTCCGGGACCGCACCCAGCAGTACCTGGACGACCCCGAGACGCTCGACTCGATCCTGGCCAAGGGCGCGGAGAAGGCACGCGCCGTGGCCGCCGAGACCCTGTCCCGGACGTACGAGCGCGTGGGCTTCCTGCCCGCGAAGCACTGAGCGGCGCTCGGAAGCACTCGGGGCGCACCGCACACCTGTTCCTCTGGGCAGAGCGCTGCACATCACTTTCCCTGCGCCTGCCCAGAGCACAGCTGTGGCCGTACAGTCGATAGCCGTACGACTGAGTACGAACCCGGCAACACACCCCGCCATGACGACATGACGACAGGAGAAGACGTGGGGACCGTAACGATCGGTGTGTCGATCGCGGTCCCGGAGCCTCACGGCAGCCTGCTCCAGGAGCGGCGCCTGGGCTTCGGCGACGCCGCGGCTCACGGCATCCCCACGCACGTCACACTGCTGCCGCCGACCGAGATCGGGACGGGCGCGCTGCCCGCCGTCGAAGCGCACCTCGGCGAGGTCGCCGCGGCCGGCCGCCCCTTTCCGATGATGCTGTCGGGCACGGGCACCTTCCGGCCCATGTCGCCGGTGGTCTACGTGCGGGTCGTCCAGGGCGCCGAGACCTGCGCCTGGCTCCAGCAGCGGATCCGGGCCGCCTCCGGGCCGCTGACCCGCGAGCTGCAGTTCCCCTACCACCCGCACGTCACCGTCGCGCACGGCATCGACGAGGCGGCGATGGACCGGGCCTTCGACGAGCTCGCCCACTACGAGGCCGCATGGTCCTGCACCGGCTTCGCCCTCGCCGAGCAGGGCGCCGACGGCGTCTGGCGCAAGCTGCGCGACTACGACTTCGGGGGCGCGGTCGTACCCCCGCAGGCGGCCCACGTCGACCGAGGCTCGCTGCCGACGCGCTAGTGCTGCGACCGGAAAGGCCACAGCGCTAGCGGCCCGCCGCGGCGGCTGGCTAGATCGGCAGCCTGCGGAACACCCCGCGGGGCGCGTGGCGCAGCGCCGACATCACCACGCGCAGCACCCCCGGCACCCACACCGTCTCCGAGCGGCGCCGCAGCCCCAGCTCGACGGCCGTGGCGACCGCCTCCGGGGTGGTCGCCAGCGGCACCTCCGGCAGCCCGGCGGTCATCTTCGTCCGGACGAACCCGGGACGGACGACCATGACGTGCACGCCCGTGCCGTGCAGCGCGTCGCCCAGCCCCTGCGCGAAGGCGTCGAGGCCCGCCTTGCTGGAGCCGTAGATGAAGTTCGAGCGGCGGGCCCGCTCGCCGGCGACGGAGGAGAGGACGACCAGGGAGCCGTGGCCCTGGGTCTGGAGGGCGCGCGCGGCGACCAGCCCCGCCGACACCGCCCCCGTGTAGTTGGTCTGCGCGACACGCACCGCGGCCGCCGGGTCGCGCTCGTCGTTCGCCTGGTCGCCGAGGACCCCGAAGGCGAGCAGCACCGCGTCGACGTCGCCCTCGGTGAAGACCTTGCCGAGGACCGTCTCGTGGGACCCGGGGTCGAGCGCGTCGAAGGGGACGGTGTGGACGTCCGCCCCCAGGGCGCGCAGCTCGGCGGCGGCCGACTCCAGGGCGGGCGACGGGCGCCCGGCCAGCCACACCGTGCGGGTGCGGCGGGCGATCAGCCGGCGTGCGGTGGCCAGCGCGATGCCGGACGTGCCGCCGAGGACGAGAAGGGACTGGGGCAGGCCGAAGGCGTCCTTCATGGTGACTCCTGGAAGTTGAGCCGGCGGGCGAGGTCCGACACGAACACCCCGCGCGGGTCCAGCTCCGCGCGCAGCGCGCGGAAGTCGTCGAGGCGCGGGTACATCGCGGTGAGCAGTTCGGGGCGCAGCCGGGAGTCCTTGGCGAGGTAGACGCGGCCGCCCGCGGCGGCCACCTCCTCGTCCAGCTCGTCCAGGAAGGCGGCGAGGCCGGGCAGTCCGGCCGGGATGTCCAGGGCGAGGGTCCAGCCCGGGCGCGGGAAGGACAGCCAGCCGGGGTCGGCTTCCCCGAACCGCTTGAGGACGGCCAGGAAGGACGGGCAGCGGCGGGCCGAGAGGCGGCCCACGATCCGGCGCAGGGTGTCCTCGCGGCCGTACCCGACGACGAACTGGTACTGCACGAAGCCGTCGCGGCCGTAGACACGGTTCCAGTGCGGGACGCCGTCCAGGGGGTGGAAGAAGGCGGACAGGCTCTGGAGTTCACCGGTACGCGCCCGGGGCGCGCTGCGGTACCAGAGCTCGTTGAACAGTCCGACGGTCGCGCGGGTGAGCAGGCCGCTCGGCAGGAACGCGGGAGCGGCCGGGAGCCGGGACGGGCGGAACGCGAGCGGCGCCCTGCGCGCGCGGGCGGGCAGCGCGTCCAGGGGCGCGTGCTCGCCGCGGGTCAGGACCGCGCGTCCGGTGGCCGCGCCGCGCGCGAGGAGGTCGATCCACGCGACCGAGTAGCGGTGGCGGTGGTCGCCGCTCGTCAGCCGGTCCATCAGGTCGTCGAGGTCGGCGGCCCGCTCGGTGTCGACCGACATCAGGGACGTCTCCACCGGCTGGAGCCGGATCCTGGCCGTCAGGACGACTCCGGTCAGGCCCATGCCGCCGGTGGTCGCGTCGAACAGGTCGGTGCCCTGCTCCACCGTGCGGACCGTGCCGTCCGCCGTGAGCAGTTCGAAGGCCGGGACATGCCGGGCGAAGGACCCCGACACATGGTGGTTCTTGCCGTGGATGTCGGTCCCGATCGCGCCGCCCACGGTCACGTACCGGGTGCCGGGGGTCACGGGCACGAACCAGCCGAGCGGCAGCAGGACCTCCGTGAGCCGGTGCAGGGAGACCCCCGCGTCGCACAGGACGCTCCCGTCGTCGGCGTCGATGACGTGGATCCGGTCCAGCCCGGTCATGTCGATCACCGCCCCGCCGGCGTTCTGCGCCGCGTCCCCGTAGGCCCGCCCCAGGCCCCTGGGGATGCCTCCGCGAGGTCCGCAGTCCCGGACCGCCGTCACGGCCTCCGCGTAGGTCCGGGGGCGGACCAGGCGGGCGGTGGTGGGGGCGGTGCGGCCCCACCCCGTGACGGTGACGTTCTCGGCAGTGGTCTCGGCAGACATGCCGGTGACCGTATCGCCTCTATATGGGCGATTAATTTTGAAACATGCATTACTCCCCGAAATGGGTGATTAATGGGATGTCGCTCAATATTGCCGGAGTTCCGACGGCGCAGGCGTGAACAGTGAGTCCGCATGGACGAACTCGACGACCTGGACCACCGGATCCTCTCGGCGCTCCACGCCCGGGGCGCGGACCCACGCGTCGCCCGCGTCGCGCGCGCCCTCTCCTGGGCGGGCGAGCACGCCGCCCTGTGGCTCGCGGCGGGCGTCGCGGGGGCCGCCGTCGACGGCCCCCGGCGCGGCGCCTGGCTGCGCGCCACCGCGCTCACCGCGGGCGCGCACGCCGCCAGCATGGGGATGAAACGTATCGTCCGACGCCCGCGCCCCGCCCACGTCGAGCCCCGCGTGCGCACCGCGGGACGGCACTCCTTCCCCAGCTCGCACGCGACCTCCGCCGCGGCCGCCGCCGTCGCCTACGGCTCGCTCGGGGCGCACGCCACCGCGCCGCTCGCCGCCGCGATGTGCCTCTCCCGCCTGGTCGTCGGCGTCCACCACCCCTCCGACGTGGCGGCGGGCGCCGCCCTGGGGGCGGTCACCGCGCGGTTGGGGGCGCGCTGGATGAGAGAGGGCCACCATGGCTGAGGCACTGCTCCACCACCAGCGCACGCACCGCCCGTCGGCCCCCCGGCCCCCGAGCCACCGCCCCGGCACCCTCGTCGGCGGCCTCCTGCGGACCACCCGCCCCAAGCAATGGGTCAAGAACATCCTGGTCGTCGCCGCCCCCGCCGCGGCCGGCCGGCTCTTCTCCCTGCACGCGGTCACCCGACTCGCCCTCGTCTTCGCCCTGTTCACCGCCTGCGCCGCCGCCGTCTACCTGGTCAACGACGCCCGTGACGCCGAGGCCGACCGCGCCCACCCCACCAAACGGCACCGTCCGATCGCCGCCGGACAGGTCCCGGTGCCCGTCGCGTACGGTGTCGCGGTCGCCCTCGCGGTCCTCGCGCCGGCCGCCGCGGCCCGGCTGACGACACCCGCCGTCGCGCTGCTCCTCACCGCCTACCTGGGCATGCAACTGGCGTACTGCGTCAGCCTGAAGCACGTCCTGGTCATCGACCTCGTCGTCGTCACGACCGGCTTCCTGATGCGGGCCATGGCGGGCGGACTCGCCCTCGGCATCCCGCTCTCCCGCTGGTTCCTGATCACCACCGGGTTCGGGGCGCTGTTCATGGTCGCGGCCAAGCGCTACTCCGAGGCCGTCCAGTTGGCCGGAGCGGCGGGCGCCACACGCGTGCTGCTCACCGAGTACACCACCGGCTACCTGCGCTTCGTCTGGCAGCTGGCGGCCGGCGTCGCCGTGCTCGGCTACTGCCTGTGGGCCCTGGAGGAAGGCGGCGTCCCGCACCCGGGCCTGCTGCCCTGGCGCCAGCTGTCCGTGGTGGCGTTCATCCTGGCCGTCCTGCGGTACGCCGTCTTCGCCGACCGGGGCACCGCGGGCGAACCCGAGGAGGTCGTCCTGGGCGACCGCGCCCTCGCCCTCATCGGCCTGGCCTGGCTGGCCATGTACGCGCTGGCCGTGGCCGGTTGGTGAGCCACGCGCGTGCCGCCACCGGATGGCCCGGCGCCGGCCACCGTTCCGCGATTCCGGGGTACCCGAATTCTGGCGTTCCGAGATATCCGCATCGGCGATATCCGCGTCTTTCCTCCGGACAGGGGCAGAGTCGGATCATGGACTGGCTGAAGAAGCTCCCCGGCATCGGGCCGTGGGTCGCGCGTCTCATGGCCACGCACGCGTGGCGGTCGTACGAGCGACTGGACCGGGTGAAGTGGACGCGGCTCGCCGCCGCCATGACGTTCGTCAGCTTCGTCGCGCTCTTCCCGCTGCTGACCGTGGCCGCCGCCGTCGCCGCCGCCACGGTGAGCGAGTCCCAGCAGCAGGAGCTGCAGGACAAGATCGCCGATCAGGTACCCGGCATCTCCGACCAGCTGGACATCAACGGCCTGGTCCAGAACGCTGGCGCCATCGGTCTCATCGCCGGAGCGCTGCTGCTGCTCACCGGCATCGGCTGGGTCGGCCAGATGCGGGACTGTCTGCGCGCCGTCTGGGAGCGGCCCGACGACGACGAGAACCCCGTCCTGCGCAAGGTCAAGGACACGGGCGTCCTCGTCGGCTTCGGCGGCGCCGTCCTGCTCACCCTCGCCATCTCCACCGTCGCCTCGGCGCTGGTCGGCTGGATCATCGAGCAGTCCGGCATCGACAAGGAGGGCTGGGGCAGCGTGCTGCTGCGCGTCGCCGCGTTCTCCGTCGCCGTCCTCGCCGACTTCCTGCTCCTGCTCTACGTCCTCACCCTGCTGCCCGGCGTCGAGCCCCCGCGCCGCCGCCTCGTCGTCGCCGCGCTCATCGGCGCCGTCGGCTTCGAACTGCTGAAGCTGCTGCTGAGCGGATACATGCAGGGCGTGGCCGCCAAGAGCATGTACGGCGCGTTCGGCGTGCCCATCGCCCTGCTGCTGTGGATCAACTTCACCTCGAAGCTGGTCCTGTACTGCGCGGCCTGGACGGCGACGGGCAGCGTCCCCGACAACGCGCGGGACATCGACGTCAGCGACGACGTCGTACCAGGTCCGGCAGCGGCCAACGGCGGTTGACGAGATACCCGCCGCCCGCGAGCAGCACCAGCAGTCCGCCGGTGATGGCCAGCGCGATCCACATGCCGCCCGAGCCGTTCTCCGTCACCGCGCCCGCCACCGGCTTCGCCGACACCTCACCGGCGCCGCCCGCCTGCCCCGACCCCTCGGAGGCCGACGGGTTGGCGCCGGGCTGCGCGCTGGCCTGCGCGGTGCCCTTCGGCGCCACCAGCTCACCGACCGGCGTCACCTTGCCGGCCGCCTGGAAGCCCCAGTCCAGCAGGGCGGCGGTCTCCTTGTACACCTCGTTGTGGTCGGTCTTCTCCGGGTTCATGACCGTGACGAGCAGCACCTTGCCGTTGCGCTCGGCCACGCCGGTGAAGGTGGCGCCCGCGTTGGTGGTGTTGCCGTTCTTGACGCCCGCGATGCCCGGGTACTGGGAGATGTCGTAGTCGCCGCTGAGCAGCCGGTTGGTGTTCTGGATCTCGAAGCTCCCGCGGCGCGTCTTGCCCTTCTTCTTCGTCGTCTCGCCGGGGAACTTGGCCGTGACGGTCGAGCAGTACTCCCGGAAGTCCTGCTTCTGCAGTCCCGAGCGGGCGAACAGCGTCAGGTCGTACGCGGAGGAGACCTGGCGTGGCGCGTCGTAGCCGTCCGGGGAGACGACGTTCGTGTCGAGGGCCTGGAGTTCCTCGGCGTGCTGGTTCATGTCCTTGACGGTCTCGGCGATGCCGCCGTTCATCTGCGACAGGACGTGCACCGCGTCGTTGCCGGAGCGCAGGAAGACGCCGAGCCACAGGTCGTGGACCGTATACGTCTCGCCCTCCTTTATGCCCACGAGGCTGGAACCCGCCCCCAGACCGGCGAGGTCCTTCGCCTCGACCTTGTGCACGGTGGCCTTGGGGAACCTCGGCAGCACGGTGTCGGCGAAGAGCATCTTCATCGTGCTCGCCGGAGGCAGCCGCCAGTGCGCGTTGTGCGCGGCGAGCACGTCCCCGGACTCGGCGTCGGCGACGATCCACGACCGCGCGGTGAGGTCCTTCGGCAGCACCGGAGCGCCACCCGCGATCGCCACCTGCGTCCCGGCCCGACCGAGCCGTGCACCGCCCACGGACGACATGTTCGCCGGGGGAGTGACCGACGGCGAGGCGGACCCGGACGGCGAGGCCGACGCGGACGGCGATCCGGACGCCGCCGGGGACGGTGACGGGCTCGGCGCCGCGAGCGAGGCGGGCGTGGTGAGCGCGAGGGACGCGAGGGTCGCGGAGGTGACCAGCAGGGATCGCCTGACGGTCTGCTTCATGGGTGCGGGCACGACGGAGAACGTACCTGGCACGCGACGGGAAGTCCCGTCACCCTCCCCACCCCGGTCACGGAACCGGACAACCGCCGGAGATACTGAACCCATGAAGCTCAGCCGCCCCGTCTCCTGGTTCCTGCTCGCCTTCGGGGTGTGGAGCTGGGTCATCTGGGTCACCTTCGTCAAGAACCTGGTCAAGGACAGCAGCGGGCTCGCCTTCGACGACGGCGATCCCACGGCGTACTTCTGGGTGCACCTGACGCTCGCTGTCGTCTCCTTCGTATTGGGGACGGTCGTCGGGGCCATCGGGTTGCGCGGTCTGCGCGCACTGCGGCGGGCGTCATAGCGATGGTGATCGTCTTCGCCCTGCTCGCCCTGACCGTGCTGGTCACGGCCAACTGGTACCTGTGGCGGCGGCTGTTCCGCGACACCACCCGCGGCCCCGGCCTGGCGCGCCGCGGTGGCGCGGTGCTGGTCGCGGGCGGCTGGGCGCTGGCGATCGGGGCCCTGGTCGCCGAACGCACCGGCGCCCCCTTCTGGCTCCAGCGCGTACTGGCCTGGCCGGGCTTCCTCTGGCTGGCCCTGTCGGTCTACCTGCTGCTGGCCCTGATCGTCGGCGAGGCCGTACGGCCACTGCTGCGCCGAGTCCTGGAGAAGCGGGCGAAGCGGGCACCCGCCGAGGCACCCGCACAGGCGCCCGCGACGCACCCCGAGCCCAGCCCGCTCCCGGTCGGCGGGCCCGCCCCCGGGGCACCGGAGCCCGAGGCCCCGGTACCGCCCGCCTCCGCTCCCTCCCGCCGGCTCTTCGTGTCCCGGGTCGTGGCCGGTGCGGCGGCCGCGGCCGCCGTCGGCACGGTCGGCCACGGCACCTACGGCGTGCTGCGCGGCCCCAGGGTCAAGCGGGTGACGGTACCCCTGGCCAAGCTGCCGCGCGGCGCCCACGGCTACCGGATCGCGGTCGTCAGCGACATCCATCTGGGCCCGGTCCTCGGCCGGGACTTCGCGCAGAAGGTCGTCGACACGATCAACGCGACGCAGCCCGACCTGATCGCGGTCGTCGGCGACCTGGTCGACGGCAGCGTGAAGGACCTGGGCCCGGCGGCGGCCCCGCTCGCGCGGCTGAGGGCCCGGCAGGGCAGCTTCTTCGTCACCGGCAACCACGAGTACTTCTCGGGCGCCGAACAGTGGGTCGAGGAGGTGCGGCGGCTCGGCCTGAACCCGCTGGAGAACGCCCGCACGGAGCTGCCCTGGTTCGACCTGGCCGGCGTCAACGACATCGCGGGCGAGAGCGAGGGCCAGGGGCCCGACTTCGCCGGCGCGCTCGGCGACCGTGACACCACGCGCGCGTGCGTCCTCCTCGCCCACCAGCCCGTCCAGATCCATGACGCCGTACGCCATGGCGTCGACCTCCAGCTCTCCGGGCACACGCACGGCGGCCAGCTGTGGCCCGGCAGCCTCCTCGCCGCCGCCGCGAATCCGACCGTGGCGGGGCTGGAGCGCTACGGCGACACCCAGCTGTACGTGTCCCGGGGCGCGGGCGCCTGGGGCCCGCCCACCCGTGTCGGGGCCCCCTCCGACATCACCGTCGTCGAACTGGCCTCCCCGCACGCCTGACGGTCGGTCAGAAGCCTGTGGACAGGCTGTGAAACCCGCCCGAAACAAGGCGACGGCAACTTCTTTCCCATCTCGTCAGAATCCTCTTCCCCCTGGCGAAACACGTGTGATTAGGTGAGCCCGCCGCCAAGGGGGGCGGCGCTTTCTTCTGTGGACTGGGCCCGTCCGGCGGGCCTGGGGAGGCAGGGCATCACCATGCGATCTGTTCGCATGCGGATTCTCCTGACGCTGCTGGTTCTCGCGGTCGTCGGAGTGGGCGGCTGGCAGTTGCTGCCGTCGCAGGACAGCGGTGGTGCGACCATCACGGTCGGCACCACGGACACCGTCACCTCGCTCGACCCGGCGGGCGCCTACGACGCCGGATCCTGGGCACTGTTCAGCAACGTCTTCCAGTCGCTGCTGACCTACGAGCCGGGCGGCGTCTCGCCCGTACCGGACGCGGCCGAGAGCTGTGCCTTCGACAAGGGCAGCCTCGTCACGTACAGCTGCGAGCTGCGTGACGACCTCACCTTCGACAGCGGCTCCAAGGTGACCGCCGAGGACGTGAAGTACTCCTTCGACCGGGTCAAGAAGATCAACTCGGATGTCGGCCCGGCGGACCTCTTCTCCACCCTGAAGTCGGTCGACGCCAGCGGCCTGAAGGTCACCTTCCACCTGTCGTCGCCGGACGCCACCTTCCCGTTCAAGGTGGCCACCGGAGCCGGCTCGATCGTCGACCACACCCGCTACCCGGCGGACGGGCTGCGGGTCGGCAGCGGCGTGGACGGCACCGGCCCGTACCGGCTGACCGGCTACACGAAGGGCAAGAAGGTCCTGCTGTCGCCCAACTCGCGTTACAAGGGCGCCGTGTCGACCGGCTCCCCGATCGAGTTGCGCTACTACGCGGACCCCGAGGCCCTGGAGGAGGCCTGGAAGGCCAAGAAGATCAAGGCCGCCGCCCGTCAGCTGCCGCCCGCGGTGCTGGCCGCCCTCGACACCAGCGACCCCGGCCAGCGCGTCTACGAGGCCGACGGTTCCGAGACCCGCAACCTGTACTTCAACACCCGCTCCGGCTCCCCGCTGCACGAGACGGACGTCCGCAAGGCGGTGGCCTGGCTGATCGACCGCGAGCAGCTGGCGGCGAGCGTGTACGACGGGACCGTCGACCCGCTGTACTCGCTCATCCCGACCGGCATCACCGGGCACGCCACCTCGTTCTTCGACAGCTACCCGGACCGGAGCGCCGAGAAGGCCCGCAAGCTGCTGAAGTCGGCCGGCGTGAGCATCCCGGTGAAGTTCACCTACGGCTACGGCCTGGGCAGCGGCGCCGCGGCCGCCGAGGCCCAGGAGCTCAAGCGGCAGCTGGAGGCGAGCGGCCTGTTCCAGGTGGACGTCAAGGGCTACGAGTGGACCGACTTCCAGAAGCGGTGGGCCACCGGCAGACTCGACGCGTACGCGGTCGGCTGGGTCGCCGACTACCCCGACCCCGACACCTTCGCGGGCCCGCTCGTCGGCACCGGCTCCACCATGAACACCGGCTACAGCAGCGAGGCCGTCGACAAGTACATCGCCGGCAGCCGGCAGTTCGCCGACCGCAGCCGGGCCGCCGGCGACTTCCGCGACCTCCAGCAGGTCATCGCCCGGGAGGTGCCGGTCGTCCCGCTGTGGCAGCGCAAGGAGTACATCGTCACCAGCGCGGACATCGGCGGCGGCCAGTTCCTGGCGGACGGCAACGGCGTGTTCCGCCTCTGGAAACTCGACTGGATCTGATCCGGAGTACCCACCCGGCTCGCGGACTTGATCCCGCGAGCCGGGCATGCGCCCCCGTCGCACCGGGCAGGCACCCGAAGCGGCACCATGTGACGGAGGTGTGTACGGGATGAGGAGCAGACGTGCTGAGACGCAACTCCTTCCGGCTGCCCCGGCATCCGGCGTCCGTCGGTCTCGCCCGGCGCCGGGTACGGGACCATCTCGTGGACTGGGGACACGGTCCCGACGCCCCGGCGCTGGCCGACGCCGTCCTCGTCGTGTCCGAGCTGGCCACCAACGTCGTACGCCACGGCCCTCTCCTGGAGCGGGAGTTCGAGGTGGCCGTCACCGCCCTCGGTGACGGTTCCTGTCTCATAGAGGTCTCCGACGAGGGCCGGCTCGAACCCCGCCCGCGGCAGGTCGGGGAGGCGGAGGAACACGGCCGCGGGCTGCACCTGGTGGAGCACCTCGCCGCCGCCTGGGGCGTCTGGAGCAGGGGCCGACACGGCAAGACGGTATGGGCCCTGGTCACGACCCCGACCTGGCCCGGCCCCATGCTTTGAGCCGCCCCCACGGGCAGAGCGCTCGGACGAGCCCCTCGGGCCGACTCCGCGGTTCGATCGCTCGGGCAGGCCCCTTCGGTCAGCTCCGGGAGCCGACCGCTCGGGCAGGCCCCCGGGCCGGCCGCACGCCGGCAGGGGCTCAGACGCAGGCCTTCGGCCGGGCCGGCAGGGTCACCGTGACGGCCAGCCCCTCGCCCGGTGCCGTCCGCACGCTCACCTCGCCGCCGTGCGCCCGGACGACCCCCTGCACGATCGCCAGGCCGAGGCCGCTTCCTGCGCCGCCCCCGGCCCGGAAGAAGCGGTCGAAGACCCGCGCCGCGTCCTCCGGTCCCAGCCCCGGACCCTCGTCCTCGACCGACAGCCGTACGACCCCGTCCACCCGCTCCACACCGAGCCGCACCGGCACCTCGGCCGCCGTGTGCGTGCGCACGTTGGCCACCAGGTTGCCCAGCACCTGACGCAGCCCCGACTCGTCGGCCCGCACCAGTACGGCCCCCGCGGCCTCGACCGTCACCGGCCGTCCGGGCTGCTGCGCGCGCAGGTCCTGCGCCGAGTCCCGCACCAGTCGGCTCACGTCGACGCCCCGCAGCCGCAGTTCGGGCCGCTGGTCGAGGCGGGCCAGCGTGAGCAGCTCGTCGACGAGCCGGCCCATCCGGTCCACCTCGCCGTTCATCCGGTCCCAGGCCCGCCGGCGCTCCTCCGGCTCGACCAGCATGCCCTGGTCGTACAGCTGGAGATAGCCGCGGATCGCGGAGAGCGGGGTGCGCAGTTCGTGCGAGGCGTCGGCCACGAAGCGGCGCAGCTGGGCCGCGCTGTGCTCGCGCGTGCGGTACGCCGTCTCCACCTGGTGGAGCATGGAGTTCAGGGCGAGCCGCAGCTGTTCGACCTCCTGGGTGGGGTGGTGGCTGGACGGCACCCGCCGGGTCAGGTCCCCCTCGGCGATCGCCGACGACGTCTCCACCATGTCCTCCAGGGGCCGCATCCGCTGCCGCACGCTGAACAGGGTCAGACAGGCGAGCAGGGCCAGCAGCAGCGTGCCGACGGCGAGGTCGAGCCTCAGCGCCTTCGCTATGCCCTGGTGGAGGGCCTCGGTGGAGGTGGCCAGCAGGATGTAGGTGCCGTCGGGCAGCCGGGTCGCGGTCACGCGGTACGTGTCGCCGTGCACGGTGACGTCGTGCGGTTCGGTGTCGGTGGTGAGGGCGAGCGGGTCGTGCACCGCGTCCGCGAGGCCGCGCTGGGCGTCGGTGGGCTTGACGTCGAAGATGGTGAGGGCGGTGCCCCGGCCGTCGACGGCGGTGAAGATCGAGTCCGGCGCCGGCCGGTCGTCCGTGTCCTGCGGCACGAGGCGGTCGCTGACCACGCTCAGCACGGACAGCGAGTCGATCTGGCGCAGGGTGAGCTGCGAACTGCCCAGCGAGTCACGCATCTTGGTCAGCTCGGCGTCCACCTGGTCGAGCAGGTAGTGCCGCATCCCCATCAGGCTGACGGCGGTCGCCACGACGATGCCGAGCGCGAGCAGCCCCACGTTCGCCGCCGTCAGCTTGGCCCGCAGCGAGTGGATGCCGTGCCGGTGGATCCGCCTCACGCCAGCCCGTATCCGACGCCCCGCCGGGTGGTGATCACCGGCGGTCCCAGGACGTCCAGCTTGCGCCGCAGATAGCTGATGTAGGTCTCGACGACCGTCGACTCCGGCGGGGTGTGCTCGTACTGCCAGACATGGCGCAGGAGTTGGTCCTTGGGCACGATCCGGCCGCCGTTGCGCACCAGGAACCGCAGCAGCGCGTACTCGGTGGGGGTCAGCTCGACCGAGCGGTCCGCGCGGCGCACGCTGTACGTCGTCTCGTCGAGCTCCAGGTCGCCGTACCGCAGTGGCGGCCGCTGCGGCAGGACGTCGGCCGGCCGGGTCCGGCGCAGCACGGCGGTGATGCGGGCGACGACCACGTCGATGTCGAACGGTTTGGTGATGTAGTCGTCGCCGAAGCCGAGGGCGCCGACGATCTCGGTCGGCGCGTCCCGCGCGGTGAGGAACACCAGCGCCAGATCCGGCCTGCGCGAGCGCAGTTCACGCCCCAGCGCCCGGCCGTCCCCGTCCGGCAGCATCACGTCCAGCAGGGCCACGTCCGGCCGGGTGCGGTCGGCGAGGGCGAGGGCCTCGCGGACGGTGCCCGCGATCATGACCTCGAAGCGGTGGTAGCGCAGGGCGATGGCCAGGACGTCCGCGATGCTCGGTTCGTCCTCCACGACCAGCACGGTGCCGGAAGCCGTCGTCATGCCCCCAGTATCGGCGGACCCACCGACGATCGCGCCGGTTCACGCTTTGGAGTTCCTTGAGAGTCATGGTCATCACATGTCCCCGCACGCGTGGCGCCACCGATCCTGTTGCCCAGGACCTGGGGGACCGACCGACGATCTGGTGAAGGAGATTGAGCGTGGCGGCATTGGCACGCTGGTGCTATCGGCACCGGCTGGTGGTCCTGTTGCTCTGGGTGGGGGCGCTGTTCGGGCTGGGATTCTCGGCCTCGACGGCGGGTACGGACTACGCGAACGTCTTCTCCCTCCCCGACACGGACTCCAAGAAGGCGTACGACCTGATGGAGAAGGCGTTCCCGGCGAGCGCCGGCGACACCGACACGGTCGTGTGGAAGGTCGACGAGGGCTCGGTACGGGACCAGGACGTGCGGTCCCGGATCCAGCCCGCGCTCGACGAGATCGCGGCCATGAAGGGCGTCGGCGGGGTCACCGGCCCCTACGCGGCGGGCGCGGCGGGCGGGGCGGGCGCGGCGCAGATCAGCGGTGACGGGCGGATCGCCTACGCCCAGATCACCTTCACCGAGCAGGCGAACGCCGTACCCAAGGAACTCGTCCAGGACGTCGTCGACACCGCGCGGGGTGCCGGACAGGACGGCCTGGAGGTCGAGGTGGGCGGCCAGGCCATCCAGCGGGTGCAGGAACCGCCCACCGGCCTCGCCGAGATGGTCGGCCTCGCGGCCGCGGCGGTGGTCCTGTTCCTGGCCTTCGGCTCGCTGTACGCGATGCTGCTGCCGCTCGCCGTGGCGGTCTTCGGCGTCGGCATGGGCCTGTTCTCGACCCAGCTGCTCAGCCATGTCACCGACATCCCGGACCTGGCCCCGCTGCTGTCCTCGCTGATCGGCCTCGGCGTCGGCATCGACTACGCCCTGTTCATCGTCACCCGGCACCGCAAGGGCGTCCTGCGCGGCCTGGACCCGGAGGAGTCGACGGTCGTCGCCCTCAACACCTCCGGCCGGGCGGTGCTGTTCGCGGGCGGCACGGTGTGCATCGCCCTCGCCGGCATGCTGGTGACCAACCTGCGCTTCCTCGACGGCGTCGTCATCGGCACCTCCCTGACGGTGGTGCTGAGCGTCCTCGCCGCGACGACCCTGCTGCCCGCGCTGCTCGGCTTCCTCGGCGCGCGCGTGCTGAGCCGCAAGCAGCGGCGCGTGCTCGCCGCGACCGGCCCGGAGCCGGAGAAGGCGAGCGGTCCCGCGGCCCGCTGGTCGACGGGTGTGCAGCGCAGGCCCCGGACGATCGCCGCGCTCGCGCTGGTCGTCATGGCCGTCCTGGCGCTCCCGGTGCTGTCGCTCCGCCTCGGCGCCACCGACCAGGGCAACGACGACGCCTCGACGACCACCCGCAAGGCCTACGACCTGCTCGCCGAGGGCTTCGGTCCGGGGTTCAACGGCCCCCTGCAGGTGGTCGTGGACGGCGGTGACGCCACCGCCCTGACCCGGGGCATCAAGGACACGCCCGGTGTCGCCCGGGTGGCGGCCCTGCCGCCCGCGAGCGGGGTCACGGTCATCCAGGTGGTGCCCAAGACCTCGCCGCAGTCCGAGGAGACGGACACGCTGATCGACCGGCTGCGGGACGACGTGATCCCGGAGGCCGGGGCCCAGGCGCACGTGGGTGGCGTCACGGCGGTGTCCAAGGACTTCGCCACGGTCACCGGCGACCGTCTGCCGCTCTTCATCGCCACCATCATCGGCCTGGGCTTCCTGCTGCTGCTGGTCGCCTTCCGTTCCCTGGTGGTGCCGCTGACGGCCGCGGTGATGAACCTGGTCGCGGCCGCGGCCTCCTTCGGTGTGCTCGTCGCGGTCTTCCAGTGGGGCTGGGGCCTCGACCTGCTCGGCCTCGGCAAGGAGGGGCCGATCAACGCCTTCCTGCCCGTCATCATGCTGTCCCTGCTCTTCGGCCTGTCCATGGACTACCAGGTCTTCCTGGTCAGCCGGATGCACGAGGAATGGGTGCACACCAGGGACAACGCGCGAGCGGTCCGGGTGGGCCTCGCGGAGACCAGCCGGGTCATCAACTCCGCCGCCCTGATCATGGTCTGCGTCTTCCTCGCCTTCGTGCTCAGCGGCGACGCCGGAGCGGCGATGGCGGGCGTCGGCCTCGCGGCCGCGGTCGCGCTGGACGCGTTCATCCTGCGTACGGCACTGGTCCCGGCCGCGATGCACCTGCTCGGCGACTCCAACTGGTGGCTGCCCGGGTGGCTGGAGAAGCGGCTGCCGCATCTCGCGGTCGAGCCCAAGGAGGAGGCGGTGGCGCCGGCGACGGCCTCGGCGGGCGAGGGGCCGGCCTCGGTCGTGCACGGCTTCGTCCGCAACACGGCCGGTGAACCGGTCGAGGACGCGACCGTCACCCTGCTGTCGCGGGGCGGACGGGAACTGGACCGCGTGACCTCCCTCGCGGACGGCTCGTACATCCTCTCCGTCCCGGCCCCGGGAACGTATCTGCTGGCGACGACGGCCGCGCCGCCCCTGCTGAAGCGTGCCCGCCGGCTGACGGTCGAGGGAGAGCCCCTGGTCTACGACGTGGAACTGGAGGAGGGCGCGGAGGTCGGCTGACTCAGTCCGAGGCAGAGCCCGCAGCGCCCGCGGCGCCCGCAGCGCCCGCAGCGCCCGAAGAGCCCGCCCGGCCCGGCGGGCTCTTCTTCGTGGGGTCCGGCAGGGCGTTGGTCATGCCGGGCAGGAAGTCCGTGAACAGGTCGTGGACCTCGAGGACGAGCGGCCGCAGCACCCGGAACCGGGCCAGCGCCACGCCCCGCGCGGTGAGGCGGGCACCCCGGCCGGCCAGCCGGTAGCTGCGCTCGCGTCCCTCCGTACGGTCGTAGATCCAGTACATGACGAGGCCCATCTGGGAGAGCCACATCAGCTCGGGGAGCACCTCCCGCAGCTCCTCCGGGACCTTCGCCTTCGACCCCGCGAGCACCTCCTTGTGGACGGCGATGGCCTCCACGCGCGCGTGCTCCGACTCGGCGGAGAAGGGGCTGAGCGGGCTGTCCGGGTCGGCGGCGTTCTTGAAGAACTGGACCGCGAACTCGTGGTACGGCTCGGCCACCTCCAGCCACACCCGCAGCACCCCCGCCAGCCGGGCCTCCAGGCTGCTCTCCCGGGCCAGGACGTCCCGGACGGCCTCCCGGTGCTCGGCGGCGAGCCGGTCGTAGAAGCCCTGGATCAGGTGCTCCTTGCCGGCGAAGTAGTAATAGGCGTTGCCGACCGAGACGCCGGCCTCCTGGGCGATGGCCCGCATCGTCGTCTTGTCGTAGCCGCGCTCCTGGAAGAGCCGCATCGCCGTCTCCAGGATCAGAGCGCGGGTCTGCTCGGACTTGGACGTGGGGGCGGCCTCAGGGCGTTCGGTCGCGGCGGCGGCCTCATGGGGCTCGGACGGGGATGCGGCCTCGGCGGGACCGTCGTTGTTCGCGGGCACGTACAGGAGCCTAGCCAGTGGAACAGGTGCCGTCCGCACAGGTGGGCGGCTGGTAGCTCCAGCCCAGCTGCGGGTCGTACGACCAGCCGTCGCCGCGGCGGTAGACGCCCCCGCCCCAGCCCACGGACCGCCCCTGCCCATCGCGCCACCTGGCGGCGGCGAGAACGGCGCCCCGCGCCAGTTTCGCCCCGGCGGGGGTGCTCAGCCGGTGGGACAGCGCGCGGTACTCGCGCAGCGCCCACAGCGTGACGATCCAGGCGGCGGTGCCGCGGTAGACCTGGCCGGAGTCGCCGACGACGGTGATCTCGTCGAGGGTCGCGCGATGATCGAGGCCGGGGAAGCGGGCGGCGGCCTGCGCGGACCCCGCCGGGACGAACTCCAGCGGCACCAACTGCGGCTGCCGGCCCAGCCAGTCGCGCAGGAAGCCGCACAGGGAGCACTCGGCGTCGTGGAGCACGGTGAGCCGGCGGACCGGGACGCGTCGGGCGTCCCGGTCGGCGGCGGCCCGGTCGGCGGCCATCGTGCTCACGCCCCGGCGGTGGGCGCCGAGGGGGCGGCCCAGGCCTGGGGGGCGACGGGCGGGACCTGCTCCCGCTCCATGACCCCGCGCCGCCGGATCCGGTTGAGCACGTACACGTTGGCCAGGTGCATGGCGCCGAGCACCAGCAGCACCACACCCACCTTGGTCGACAGGGCCTCGAAGATGCCGCGCGTGTCCTCGATGGTGTCGTCGCCGCTCAGGTAGAGGGCGACGAAGCCCAGGTTGACGAGGTAGAAGCCGACCACCAGGAGGTGGTTCACGGCGTCGGCGAGCTTCTCGTTCCCCTGGAGCACGTCGGCGAGGAAGATCCGTCCGTTGCTGCTGAGGGTCCTGGCCACCCAGACGGTCAGGCCGATGCTGACGATCAGGTAGACGACGTAGGCGATGACCGTGCGGTCCATGTTCCCCACCTTTTCTTGAACGCGTTCAAAACGCTGTCGGAGTTGACTGTAGCGCTTGTTTTGAACACGTTCAACTGAAGGAGGGCGGGCGGGATGCCGCCGTCTGTCCGCCCTAACGCCTCGCGAGCTCGGGCCGCTTGAGGTAGTCCGTGAACCCGAGGACGTTCCCCCACGGGTCGGCGATCTCGACGGTCCAGCCGGTGGCCGTGGAGAACGGCCGGTCCAGGGGGGTGACGCCCGCCTCGGTCAGCCGTCGCGCCGCCGCCCGCGCGTCCGGCACCTCCAGCCAGACGCGTGGCGACGGCCAGGGCGGCGGCCGGTGTCCCAGGGCCTCCTCGTACCGCAGGAGGACCCCCGGTGTCTCGACTCCGACCTTCAGCAGCGCGATCCCGGCCTCGTCGAACCGCAGCCCCACCGTGAACCCGGCCCGCTCGTAGAAGTCGACCGCCTCGCCGAGGTCCCCGACGGGCAGCAGGAGGTTGTCGAATCCGAGCAGCTCGTACGACTGGTCATCTGACATGCCGTCAGATTAGGTGTAGGGGGCCCGAAAACCGGTCAAGAGCACCCCGGTCTCCGCGTGGCGGGTTTTCTGCTGCAAGATGTTCTGCATTCATCCGCACTCGTCTCATCAGCGGATCATCCGATCACCAGACCTCGGGGGAACTCACCTTGTCCGAAACGCCACAGCAGCCACAGCAGCCGCAGGAACCCCAGCAGCCGCCGCAGGCGCCCCCGCCCGGCTACGGGTACCCCGGCGGCCCGCAGGACGCGGGTCCGGGTCAGCCGGACCCCGGCCCCTACGGCTATCCCCAGCCCGGCCAGCCGTACCCGGGCTACGCCCACCCCGGTTACCCGGGCCCGGGCTATGCCGCTCCCGGCTACATACCTCCCGGCACCTTCACCGGCGACCCCCAGGCCCCTTACGGGTACGACGTCCTGGGCCGTCCCTACTCCGAGAAGTCGAAGATCGTCGCGGGCGTTCTCCAGCTCACCCTGGGCAGCTTCGGCGTCGGCCGGTTCTACATGGGTGACGTCGGCATCGGCCTCGCCCAGCTCTTCACCTGCGGCGGCCTCGGCATCTGGGCGCTGATCGACGGCATCATCCTGCTGGTCAGCGACGACAAGACCGACTCCAACGGGCGGATCCTGCGTGGCTGACGCGGAGCGCCTCTCCGCGAGGTGCCCGGCCGTCCTGCGGCACCCGGCGACGGCTCCCGTCGCGGTGCTCGCCGCCGGCGCGGCCGGCTCCGCGTATCTCTACGTCACCGACCCGCACCAGCCCGGCCACTGGCTCCCGAGGTGCCCGTTCCGGCTCGTCACCGGCCTGCTCTGCCCCGCCTGCGGCGGTACCCGCATGGTGTACGACCTGATGCACGGTCACCTCGCGCAGGCCTGGCTCGACAACCGTGTCCTGCTGCTCGCCTCGCCGTACGCGCTCGCTCTGCTGGTCCGCTGGATGTGGGCGGGCCTGCACGGCCGCACCTGGAATCCACGCCTGGGGCCGAGGGGTATGACGGTCGTCCTCGGTGTCGCGGTGGCATGGACGGTGCTCCGGAACGTAGTTGACTGATTTTGATCACGGATCAGGAACGATGGATCATCTGTACTCCCTTTTTACCCTCTGTTTTCTCTAGGCTCACCAGTCACAGGGGGGACGTCCTGGCATGGCGGAGCCGTGCGAGGGTGTGGGTCGAGATCGGTCGACGTCGGTCGACGCGTGTGGTTGTCGCGTCGCGTCCCTCCTGGACTCCCCATTTCGGAGCAGGCCGCACCGGCCTCCCGCAGGCATTTCAGGAGCAGTTCTCATGACCGTCCCCACCCCGCAGGCCCCCTACGGGGTCGACCCGCTTGGTCGTCCGTACTCCGACAAGTCCAAGATCGTCGCCGGTATCCTCCAGCTCTTCCTGGGCACCCTCGGCATCGGACGCTTCTACGTCGGCTCCGTCGGCGTGGGCGTCGCGCAGCTCTTCACCTGCGGCGGCCTCGGCATCTGGGCGCTGATCGACGGCATCCTGTTCCTCACGAGCAACGACCGCACGGACAAGCAGGGTCGCGTCCTGCGCGGCTGACACCGGCCGACATCGGCACGGCAACGGCGAGGGCCCCGCTCCTTGAAGGAGCGGGGCCCTCGCCGTGTGCGGAACCAGGGAGCCGGGAGGCTCAGAAGCGGCGCGTGATCAGCGCTCGCTTCACCTCCTGGATCGCCTTCGTGACCTCGATACCGCGCGGGCAGGCGTCCGTGCAGTTGAACGTCGTACGGCAGCGCCAGACGCCGTCCTTGTCGTTCAGGATCTCCAGGCGCTGCTCACCCGCCTCGTCGCGCGAGTCGAAGATGAAGCGGTGGGCGTTGACGATCGCGGCCGGACCGAAGTACTGGCCGTCGTTCCAGAACACCGGGCAGGACGAGGTGCAGGCGGCGCAGAGGATGCACTTCGTCGTGTCGTCGAAGCGCTCGCGGTCCTCGGCGGTCTGGAAGCGCTCGCGCGTGGGCTCGTTCGTGTCCTTCGTGATGAGGAAGGGCATGACGTCCCGGTACGCCTGGAAGAACGGCTCCATGTCGACGACCAGGTCCTTCAGGACCGTCAGGCCCTTTATGGGCTCGACCGTGATCGGCTTCTCGGGGTTGATGTCCTTGATCAGCGTCTTGCACGCGAGGCGGTTCTTGCCGTTGATCCGCATCGCGTCCGAACCGCAGATGCCGTGGGCGCAGGAACGCCGGAAGGTCAGCGTGCCGTCGACGTCCCACTTGATCTTGTGGAGACCGTCGAGAACGCGCTCCTTCGGGTCGATCTCCAGCGTGAAGTCCTGCCAGACGGCCTCCGCGGAGACCTCGGGGTTGAACCGGCGGACCCGGAAGGTGACCGTGATGTACGGAGAGGCCGCGGACTCCGCCTCGACCTTGTCCAGAACGGGAGTTGCCATCAGTACTTACGCTCCATCGGCTGGTAGCGGGTCTGGACGACCGGCTTGTAGTCGAGACGGATGGACTCGGTGCCGTCGTCGCCCACCTCGCGGTACGCCATGGTGTGGCGCATGAAGTTGACGTCGTCGCGGTTCGGGTAGTCCTCGCGGTAGTGACCGCCGCGGGACTCCTTGCGGGCCAGCGCCGACACCGCCATGACCTCGGCCAGGTCGAGCAGGTTGCCCAGCTCGATGGCCTCCAGCAGGTCCGTGTTGAACCGTCGGCCCTTGTCCTGGATCGAGACGTTCCGGTAGCGCTCGCGCAGCTCGGCGAGCTTCTCCACCGCCGTCTTGATCGTCTGCTCGGTGCGGAACACCATGACGTTCGCGTCCATGGTCTCCTGCAGCTCGCGGCGCAGCTCCGCCACCCGCTCGGTGCCGGTGGACGAGCGCAGGTGCTCCACCTGGTCGATCACCTGCTGCGCGGGGTTCTCCGGCAGCTCGACGTACTCCGCCTTCTGCGAGTACTCGGCGGCGGCGATGCCCGCCCGCTTGCCGAACACGTTGATGTCCAGCAGCGAGTTGGTGCCCAGACGGTTGGCGCCGTGCACCGACACACAGGCGACCTCGCCGGCCGCGTACAGGCCCGGGACGACCGTCGTGTTGTCGCTCAGGACCTCGCCCTGGACGTTCGTCGGGATGCCGCCCATCGCGTAGTGCGCGGTGGGCTGGATCGGGATCGGGTCCGTGTACGGCTCGATGCCGAGGTAGGTGCGCGCGAACTCCGTGATGTCCGGGAGCTTCGCGTCCAGCTGCTCCGGCGGGAGGTGGGTGAGGTCCAGGTAGACGTGGTCGCCCTCGGGGCCGCAGCCGCGGCCTTCCCGGATCTCCGTGTAGATCGAGCGGGACACGACGTCACGCGACGCGAGGTCCTTCATGACCGGCGCGTACTTCTCCATGAAGCGCTCGCCGTCCTTGTTGCGCAGGATGCCGCCCTCACCGCGGGCGCCCTCCGTCAGCAGGATGCCCATGCGCCAGATGCCGGTCGGGTGGAACTGGAAGAACTCCATGTCCTCCAGCGGCAGCCCGCGCCGGTACACGGCCGCCTGGCCGTCACCCGTCAGCGTGTGCGCGTTCGAGGTCACCTTGAAGAACTTGCCGGTGCCGCCGGAGGCGTAGATGACGGCCTTCGCCTGGAAGACGTGGATCTCGCCGGTCGCCAGCTCGTACGCGACGACACCCGCGGACCGCTTCACACCGTCGACCTCGGTGATCAGCTGGTCGAGGACGTAGAACTCGTTGTAGAACTCCACGCCCTCCTTCACGCAGTTCTGGTACAGCGTCTGGAGGATCATGTGACCGGTGCGGTCGGCCGCGTAGCAGGACCGGCGGACCGGGGCCTCGCCGTGGTTGCGGCTGTGACCGCCGAAGCGGCGCTGGTCGATCGTGCCGTTGGGCGTCCGGTTGAACGGCAGGCCCATCTTCTCCAGGTCGAGGACGGAGTCGATGGCCTCCTTCGCCAGGATCTCGGCGGCGTCCTGGTCGACCAGGTAGTCACCGCCCTTGACCGTGTCGAAGGTGTGCCACTCCCAGTTGTCCTCCTCCACGTTGGCCAGCGCGGCGGCCATGCCGCCCTGCGCGGCGCCCGTGTGGGAGCGGGTGGGGTAGAGCTTGGTCAGCACGGCGGTGCGGCTGCGCTTCGTCGACTCGATCGCGGCGCGCATACCGGCGCCGCCGGCGCCGACGATGACTGTGTCGTACTTGTGGATCTTCATGAGTGTTTCTCTCAGTCCCTCGGTCCCGTGCGCCTAGCGGATGTTCGGGTCGAAGGTGAAGATCACCAGCGTGCCCAGCAGGATGGTGAACACCGCGGCGGTGTAGAGCAGGCCCTTCAGCCACAGCCGGGTGTTCGCGCGCTCCGCGTAGTCGTTGATGACCGTGCGCAGGCCGTTCGTCCCGTGCAGCATGGCGAGCCACAGCATCAGAAGGTCCCAGACCTGCCAGAACGGGGAGGCCCAGCGGCCGGCCACGAAGGCGAAGCCGATCTTGGAGACGCCGCCGTCCAGGACGAGCTGGATCAGCAGGTGGCCCAGGACCAGGACGACCAGTACGACGCCGGACAGGCGCATGAACAGCCAGGCGCCCATCTCGAAATTGCCCCGGGTGGACCGGGGGGTCTTCTTGGTGCGCCGGCGCGGGGCCTCGATGAGGGGCGCGGGGTTGTCCACGTCGTAGACGGAGCCGCCCTCGACGGGGCCGATCCCGGCCGCGGTGGTTTCAGTGGTGGCCATCGGTCTCAGCTCCCGAACAGTTCACGAGCGGCGTGGCCGAGCACGGGGTAGATCGCCCCGAGCATCAGCAGCAGCCACAGGCCCACGACACTCCAGAGCATCTGCTTCTGGTAGCGCGGGCCCTTCGACCAGAAGTCGACGGCGATGACGCGCAGGCCGTTGAGCGCGTGGAAGAGGATGGCGGCCACGAGGCCGTACTCCAGCAGCGCCACGACCGGCGTCTTGTAGGTGGCTACGACCTTGTCGTAGTCCTCGGGGGAGACACGCACGAGGGCGGTGTCCAGCACGTGAACGAACAGGAAGAAGAAGATGAGGACGCCGGTGACTCGATGAGCCACCCAGGACCACATTCCTTCCCGGCCGCGGTACAGCGTTCCAGCCGGCACGGAAGAACCCTCCGGGAGCGGGGATTGGGGCCTGCCGGCTTGGGGTGTCGGACGGGCCCGGCCGGGTACGGTCCACCGGCCCCCAGCATCGTAGCGAGGCACTGGCGCTCGGCTTACGTCGGGCCTACCTGTGTGATCAAAGTGGCACGCAGATGGGTGAGCGTTGCGGCATCTGGGGCGGAGTGTCCCGTTTGGGTCCGGATGTGGCGCCGTCGTGGCTGGTCGCGCCCGGCGGCGGAGCCCCATGCCCACCGCCCCGATCCTCAGGCGAGGCGCATCAGCCGTTGCCTCGCCAGTCGCCTGAGTTCCTCGGCCGCCACGACCCGTTCGTCCTCGGGATCGTTTGCCAATCGTGACCGGATACCCGCCAGGACGTGGTCCAGGGACTCCTCCTGGGGAACACCGTCGAGGCAGATGACGAACGCGTGTCCGAATCGGGTCTCGTAGGCGGCGTGGGCCGCGTCCAGCGCCGTGTGCGCCGCTCCGTACGCGTCCGCGGGCAGGCCCGGCAGGGACTCCGCCGCCAGGGCCTCCGCCAGATCGCCCGGGCTCAGGTCGTACGCGGCCTCGTCGGACGCGGCCAGCAGGGCGTCGAGCGTCGGATACGGCCGGTGGTCGGCGATCCGGCGGGCCCAGCGGAGGCTGCGGAGGCAGGCGAGGAGGGTGCGGTGCGCCTCGGGGGTGGTGGCGGTGTTGAAACCGTCCAGCCGAGGTGTGGGTGAGGTCCGGGTCTGCGCCGGTATGGCGAGGCAGCCGGAGAGAGGGGAAAGACGGTGCGCAGGCAGCGTGGATCCTCGCGTCACGTGTGATGTGGCAGGGGATGCAGTGAAAGGTGTGTCGACACGTTATCGAGAGCGGTCAGGACGTGTCTGACCGATGCCTGAATTTCACCCGAACGAGAGAGTTTCGGAATGTGTCGTGGACTCCGTCACTCCGGACTCGGCGCGCTTCGGGCGGCCGGGAGTCGTACGGTGGGCGGAGTGAGCAGGCACAGGCATCGGCGCCGGGCGCCGCAGAGGAAGCCGCACCAGCGGGTCGCGGCGCGGGCAGTGATGGCGGGCGGGCTGGTCGCCGCGCTCGGTGTCGGGCTCGGCGTGTGGGCCTCGTCGGACGACGACGGCACGGCACCCGCCGGATCGGCCGCCTCCCGGCAGGCCGCGCGGACGCCCGGGGACACCGGCGCGGCCGCCGCCCAGGCCCCGACCCCGACGCCCACCCGCTCCTACGCCCTCTCCACCACCCCCCGCACCATTCCCGCCGTCAGCGCGCACACCCCGGCGCGCGGCCCCGGCTGGAAGCCGCAGTCCACCCGCCGGGTGGTGGTGAGCGACGCCGGGCTCGCCGACGAGGGACGGCTGGTAGCCGGTGAGCTGGGGCTGACGTACGCCGGGGAGAAGGACGACGTGCGCGCCGGGGACCTGCGGCTGGCGCTCAACGACGACGAGGGCGCGAACCCGGAGTCGTACACCATGACCGTGCGCGGCGGGCGGGTCACCATCAGCGCGCCCTCCGACGCGGGCGTCTTCTACGGCACCCGCACCCTCAAGCAGGAGGTGCACGCCGGCGGTACGGCGCCGGAGGGCGTCGTACGGGACCAGCCGGCCAAGCCGCAGCGCGGGTTCACGCTGGACATCGCGCGCAAGCACTTCACCGCCGGCTGGATCGAGGACCGGGTGCGCGAGCTCGGCGACCTCAAGTACAACCAGCTCGGCCTGCACTTCTCCGACGACCAGGCCTTTCGGATCGAGTCCGACAGCCACCCGGAGATCGTCTCGAACCCGCACCTCACCAAGGCCGAGGTGAAGAAGATCGTCGACCTCGCGGCGAGCCGGCACATCACCGTCGTGCCCGAGATCGACTCACCCGGACACCTCGGCGCCGTCCTCGCCGCCCACCCCGAGCTCCAGCTGCGCAACGCGAGCGGGGTGGCGACCCGCGGCGCGATCGACATCTCCAAGGACGACTCCGCGGACCTCCTCGACGACCTCCTCGACGAGTACGCCGACGTCTTCCCCGGCGCCTACTGGCACCTCGGCGGCGACGAGTACCAGGCCCTGACCGTCTCCAGTCCGGCCGCCTCCTACCCGCAGCTGGCCGCCGCCGCGGCGGCCCGGTACGGCTCCGGCGCGGGCGTCGCCGACCTCACCACCGGCTGGCTCAACGACCGCGCCGACACCGTCCGCGCCCACGACCGCACCATGCGTGTGTGGAACGACGGCTTCTTCCGCGGCACGTCGGTCAAGCCCGCCTCCGACCTCGTGGTCGCCTACTGGACGGGCAAGGAGATCGGGGCGCGGCCGCCGGTCGAGTATCTGAGCGCCGGGCGCAAGGTGCTCAACTACAACGACGAGTACCTGTACTACGTCCTCGGCGAACCGAACGACTTCGCCTACCCGACCGGGAAGCGGATCTACGAGCAGTGGACCCCGCGGGTGCTGCGCGGCACGACGCCGGTCCCCGCGAAGTACGACGCCCAGATACTCGGCGGTTCCTTCTCGGTGTGGTGCGACCTCGCGAACTCGCAGACCCAGGACCAGATCGCGGCCGGGATCCGGATGCCGCTCCGGGCCACCTCGCAGAAGCTGTGGGACGCCGGAACGCCACCGCTGACCTGGACACAGTTCACGGCCCTGGCGAACCGGCTCGGCTGAGCGCGCCGGGCGGCAAGGTGCCCGCCTCGTCGGCTCGGGCCCGGCTCCTCGCGCTTGGCCGAAAAACCCTCCTGTGACACTCCTGGCCCGTCGCACGCAGTAAGGGGAAGTGCGGGCTCCGTAAGGTCGGTGCCCTGGCGAGGGAGGCGTGGATGAGCCTGGTGGAACTGATCGCTCAGGCCGACGAACGCGGACTGGCTGCCAGCGGGCTGGCTTGTTTGGATCGGTGCATACCCCTGCTCGGGGGTGACGACGAGATCCTGCGGCCGCTGTGGGGGGCCCTCACCGAGGACTCCGACACCGCCGGCTGGGGCGAGCTGCTGGAACAGGCGCGCGGCAAACTGGCGTCGGCCGCGGAGGAGGGCGACGAGGCCGAGCTCCTGGCCCGCCGGATGCTGGCCGCCGCACCCGACGAACGCTCCGCCGCCGAGGTGCGGCTCTGGGCCGACGCCTGCTCCGTCGCCTCGCTCCAGATCCACCGCCTCCTCGACCCGGCCGAGGACGCCTCCCCGGTCGACTCCCGCCGGGAGGGCCGTACGGAGGGCATGTCGCCCCTCGTCGCCGCCGAGCTGCGCCGCCAGGTCACCGTCCTGGAAGTGCTGGCCGGTCATGGCGCGGGCGGACTGCGCCGAGCCCTGGAGGTGTCCACGGAGGGCCGCCGGGTGCTGCGCGCGGTGGTCTCGCGGCGGGCCCGTGGACGTAGGTGAGTACCGCCCTCACGGCACCAGCCACTTGACGACCGCGTTCCGGTGCCGCGCGGTTGCGGTGTAGAAGGCCGTCAGCTCCCGGTGCGCCGAGGCGAAGGCGGCCCGCGTGCGGGTCTCCTCGGCGGCGCCGCCGTACCGGGGCAGCAGTTCGGCACGGGCCGGCCGCCACAGGTCGTCGAAGTCGCTCCCGGTCAGGAACGTGGCGACCCGTGTGGCCTGGGCCACGGTCAGGACCACGAAGGGCGGCTCCTTGGAACCGGCCGGGTACACCCGCTCGCCGCCGAGCACCACCTGCGCGTCGGCGTAGAGCAACTGGTGGTCGCCGTAGTGGCCGTCGAGATTCCGCGCGCGGTGCCGGTTCATCCGGTCCCGCACGGCGTCACCGGCGAGATCGTCATCGTCGAACAGCTTCCGCAGCCAGGTCGCGCTGTTGCGCAGAGCCGAAGGAGGCACGGCGCGGAGCTGGAGGTACGCGTTCATCACTCAAGGAGCGCACCGGGGGCCTGAAGTATCACTCCTGTGCCCGTCCCGGGGTGGCGGTGGGTCGGTCCTGCGCCGGTCTCGCGAAGGCACCGGATCCGGGTGACGGATCACGGCCCGGTGGCGCTCTTCCCTGTGTGACGTGGACGACGCAACAGAGTCAGCAGGCGGCCCGGCCCTCCGCCGCCGCCAAACCGGTGCGGTGGGCGGCGGAGGCGGTTGCCGCCGCGCCCGACGGCGTACGGCCCCGGCTCGACCACTCCGCGCAGAGCCTGTGGCGCGTCGACCGGTTGATCGAGGAGCTGCGGCGGGAGGGCTCGCCGTACACCGCCGTCGAGCATGTGCTGCGCGGGCTCGGCGCGTACGCCGGTGAGGTGATCGTCCGGCAGACCGGCGCCGAGTGGTGGGGCTCCGGCGGCGACCACTGGGTCCGCACCCCCGACGGCCGTCTCTGGGAGCCCCTGGACGAGGCCCGCCGCTGCTTCGGCGGCCACGGCTCCCTGCGGCTGCTGTGCCGGGACGCGATGCGGGGGCGGCGGTAGCCGCACCCGGTCCGCGTTCCAGGACGCGGGAGAGTTTGGGCCCGCGCCACCGGGCGGCCGCCGACCCTGATGCGCGGTGCCGCCGCCGGGATCAGGTGATCGGGGGCGTGGGAGGCGGACCCGCAGCCGCCCGAACCGCCCGCGAGGTTCGGGGAACCGGCCGACGCGGAGGCCGGGGCGCGGACTCGCCGTCGTCCGGGCCTGCCCGGACCTCCGTCACCGGCAGCCGATGTCCGGATTCGGCAACCGCGGCAGGTTCGTGTGCTGCGAGTCGGCCGCGGCCGGGGAGCGGCCGCGCCGGTCGGGTGGACCGGTGGCGCATTCGTCCCCTGTGACACTTCTGTGCGGCCCGGCGCTGATGACCGTGGGGGGCGTGGCCGTGATCGGACCCGGAGTCCGGCGGGGGAGTCGCGCGCCGGAACGAACTCCGCACGAACGAGGACAGTCTTGGGCCAGGGAGGAAAACCCCGGCGCGCGCAGGCGTACGACGGGGAACTGGGCGCGGCCGTGACGCGGGCTCAGGAGGGCGACGAGGACGCGTTCGCCGTGGCGTACCGGATCGTGCAGCCCGGGCTGCTCGGCTACCTGCGGGGGATCGTCGGAGACGACGCCGAGGACGTGGCCTCCGACGCCTGGCTGGAGATAGCCCGGGACCTGGGGCGGTTCAAGGGTGACGGCGCCGGGTTCCGCGGCTGGACCGCGACCATCGCCCGGCACCGGGCCCTCGACCATCTGCGCCGACTGCGGGTGCGGCCCCGGTCGGCGGCGCTGGACCAGGACGTCGTCCTCGACCTGGCCGGCCCGCACAGCACGCCCGACGAGGCGCTGGAGTCGCTCTCCACCGAGCACGCCCTCGAACTGGTCCGCGGGCTGCCGCGCGACCAGGCCGAGGCGGTGCTGCTGCGGGTCGTCGTGGGGCTGGACGGGCCCGCCGCGGCCCGCGTCCTCGGCAAGCGCCCCGGCGCCGTCCGTACGGCCGCGCACCGGGGCCTGAAGCGGCTGGCCCGCCAGCTCGACGCCGCGGGTGCGGGTGAAGGTGTGACGGATGGTGGCCCCCGAACGCTGGGGGAGTCGACATGAACGGCGAGGGCCGCGATCCGTATGGATCAGTGGCGGGCCCGGCCACCAGGCCGAACGGCCTGCTCGGATGGACGGGACAGAGGCGGGAACGGACATGGGTGAACGGCTGAACGGCGCGGGCCACAGCCGTCGGCGCGCACACCCCGAGAACGCCGCCGACGACGCGTCATGGACTGCGCCACCCGCGCTGGAGGCGCTGCTCGGCCAGGCCCTGCGCGGTTCCGACGGCCGCCCGGACCTCGTGCCGGACGTGGGCAGCGACGGCGAGCGGCGGGCCGTCGCGGCCTTCCGGGCCGCCCGGGACGCGGGCGCGCACCGGACCCGTACCCGGCGCCGGGACGACTGGCGGCCCCGGGCGCGGCGGCACACGCCGCGCCCGCTGCGGGTCACGCTCTCCGTGCTGGTCGCCGGACTCGCGTTGGGCGGGGTCGCATACGCCGCCGTCGGGTCCTCCCCGCACGCAGGGGCCGACGGCGCGGGTCGCCCCGAACCGTCGGCGACCGCGTCCGGGGTCCGGTCCGCCGCCGCTTCCGCGAGCCCGCGGCCGGGCGCCTCGGCGCACCGGGACCGTCCGGCGAGCGCCGAGGACACCGAGGCGCAGTGCCGTGCCTACGACAAGGTCCAAGGGCGCGGCCAGGCGATGGACGCCACCGCCTGGCAGCGGCTCGTGACGGCGGCGGGCGGCGAGGGCGACGTCGCGGCGTACTGCGCCGAGCAGGACGCGCTGGGGACCGGCAAGCCGGCCAAGGCCGGCAGGACGCCCGGGGCCGGCAAGACCCCCGGGGCCGGCGCGACCCCGAAGACGGGCAGGACCCCGGAGGCGGAGCAGAGCCGGAAGGCGGCGAGGGCCGAGGAGAGTGCGGGTGCCGGCAAGGCCGCAGGCACCGACGAGACCGCCACGGGCGAGAAGGCCGCTCCGAGCGGGGCCGAGGGTCGGTAACCGGTTGCCGCCAAAGCAACGGCCGAGGCCGCCACCCCCCACAGGAGAGGCCCCGGCCGTCGCGCGGCACGGGCCGCGCGGCGGCCCGTACTTCCTACAGCGCCATGAGTGCGTTTTCTGTCACACCCCGCGCGCGCCCGCTCGCGTCACGAGTTAGTTGCATGTTCTACGGACATGGACGTGCGGCGGTTTCAGGTCGTAACGTGCCTTTCGCGCCGGACGGCCAAGCGGAAGACCACCGCAACGACCTGCGGTCCAGAAAACCGCGAACCATCGACCGAGGAACCACGACGTGGGGGACGACGCGGAGCTGACAGCCGCGGTGCTCGCGGCACAGAACGGGGACGAGACCGCGTTCCGGACTGTGTACCGCACGGTGCACCCGCGGCTGCTCGGGTACGTACGCACGCTCGTCGGCGACCACGAAGCCGAGGACGTGTCCTCCGAGGCCTGGCTGCAGATAGCCCGGGACCTGGAGCGGTTCAGCGGCGACGCGGACCGCTTCCGCGGCTGGGCCGCCCGGATCGCCCGCAACCGCGCGCTGGACCACATACGCATGCGCGGCCGGCGCCCGGCGACGGTCGCCGACGAGACCGAACTGACGGCCCGGCCCGCCGAGTCCGACACCGCGGGCGAGGCCATGGAGGCGCTCGCCACCGGCCACGCCCTGGGCCTCATAGCCCGGCTGCCGCAGGACCAGGCCGAGGCCGTCGTGCTGCGGGTCGTCATGGGCCTGGACGCCAAGACGGCCGCCGAGACGCTCGGCAAACGGCCCGGTGCCGTGCGTACGGCCGCGCACCGCGGTCTGAAGAAGCTCGCCGAACTGCTCGGCGAGGATGCGGAGACGGCCGGTGCGCTCGACGCACTGCCGTCCCAGCGAGAACCGCGCTCGCGCGCGGTGACGTCCGCCGGTGTGACGCATACGTGCGCGCGGACGCAGAAGGACATGTGATGGCCGACAAGCAGGACAGGTGGCTCGATCGCGAAACGGCGGAGCGTCTGCTGCGCGGTGAGTCACCGGACAACGCTGTCGACGCCCTCGATGCCGTGGCCCGGGAAGAGGCCGAGCGGCTCGCCCGGACCCTCGGCGCGCTCGCCGCGCATGCTGCCGAGCCCCTGCCCGCCGACGAGGAACTCCCCGGTGAGGCCGCGGCCCTGGCCGCCTTCCGCAAGGCCCACGCGGACCGCGCCGACCTCGCGGGACGGGCCGCTCCCGCCGGCCTCGCCACGGGTTCCGCCGGGCTCGACGGTGGGACGACGGCCGCCGGCACCGGTCGGCTCCGGGGCACGCACGCCGCCGACGCGGGGCTGGTGCGCATCGGCGGTCGCGTCCCGGAAGCGGCCGGTCGTCCGGCCCGGTGGAGCCGGCCCGTACGGCTGGGGCTGGCCGCCGCGCTCGCCGCCGGGATGGTGGGCGGGATCGCGGCCGGGACCGGTGTCCTGCCGACCCCGTTCGACGGCGCCGAACCCGCCCGTCCCGCGGCGTCCGTCCCGGCCCCCGTGGTCCCGGACGAGGGCGCGCTCGTACCGCCCACGCCGGATGCCCCGGGCAGCGACGAGGACCCGGCGACACCGGACGGCGGCACGGGCGCCACCGGCCGCGAGGACGCCGGGAACGGGAAGGCGGACGGCGCCCCCTCGGCCACCCCGGACCCCCGCGGCACCTGGCCGACCGGTGCGGCCTCGGCCTGCCGCGACCTGAGTGCCGGCCGCACCCTGGACACCGGGCGCCGCCAGAGCCTGGAGCATCTCGCGGGCGGCCCGGCACGCGTCTCCAAGTACTGCGCGGCCGTCCTCGACGGCACGGCCGCCGGAAACCCCCGGGGCGACGACCGTTCTCCGAACGGCACCACCGGCCGGGACACCGGAAAGAACCAGGGCGACCGCGAAGGCCGCGGCGGCGCCACGGGCGACAGGTCCGGTTCGGGTGACAAGAGCGGTTCCGACGACGACGGCGACGGCGACGGGGGCCGTGATCGCGACCGCGACCGCGACGACGATCGCGACCGGGGCCGTGGTCGTGGGGTGCGCGGCGAGGGTCAGGGCGGCGAGGGTCACGGCGGCGGTGGCCGCCACAGTGACGGAAGCGGTGAGCGTCGTGACGGCGGCGGCTCCGGCCGCTCCGGCGGAAGCTCGTCATCTCACCACCGTTGACCTGCGGTTTCGCGAATCGCCGAAGTTTCTTCGCGACGGGTGTGACGTTTTCGGCGGCCGGAGCGCAGTAAGAAGTGAGCCGACTGGTCATCGGCCCTTGCACAGAGCCGGGGTTCCCCCCGTACTTCCGGCTCGTGCGCTCGGCGCGGGCGGGACACGTTCCCCCGGTCCCGCTCGCGCCCCAAACACCTCACATCTCGCTCGCGCCGCCGCGCTCACCAGGACACGACGACCTTGTCGCCGTTCCTGACCTGCGCGAAGAGACTCGCGATCGCCGTCTCGTCCCGCACGTTGACGCATCCGTGCGAGGCCCCCGCGTAGCCGCGGGCGGCGAAGTCGGACGAGTAGTGCACCGCCTGCCCGCCGCTGAAGAACATCGCGTACGGCATCGGCGAGTGGTAGAGCGTGGACACATGGTCGCGGGACTTCCAGTAGACGTGGAACACGCCCTCCCGGGTGGGCGTGTACTGCGAGCCGAAGCGGACCGACACCGTCGTCAGGGTCCGGCCGTCGACCATCCAGCGCAGGGTCCTGGTCGTCTTGTCGATGCACAGCACCCGTCCGGACAGGCAGCGGGGATCGGGCGCGGCGGCCGGCTGGCCGCCCATCGCGTACAGCTCCCACTGCCCGGGTTCACGGGTCATCCTCAGCAGCCGCTGCCAGGTGACGGTGTCCGTCCGCCCCGTCACCGGCAGCCCGCGCTTGCCCTGGAAGCCCTTCACTGCCTCCTCGGTGACCTCGCCGTACGTTCCCGTCGGCCCCTCGAAGAGCCAGGCGATCTGGCGCAGCCGGGCCTGGAGCTCGCGGACGTCGCGTCCCTTGTCGCCGCGCGACCACAGGACAGCGGGAGGCGGGGCGCCGGTGGCCGGGGCGCTCGGCCTGTCGTCGGTGGTGGTCCTCGCCGGCGCCGAGGCCGTCCGGCCGACGTCGGAGGGCACGGGCGCCCGAGCCGTTCCGTCCCGGTCGGGGGCCTGCACGCTACAGCCGCACACCGTCACCAGAGCCGCCGTGCCGGTCAGGACGGCGATCGATCTCCGCATCCGCATGCCTGAGATGTTCCCCCGGGATGACGCCCCGCGAACGGACCGGCATTGTGGTGACCGGCACCGCGAACAGTCTGTGAGGAAGGTCCCAGCGTGGTCCCCTGCACCGGCTGCGCGCGTGCCGATACAGTCCGTCGGACGATCGGACCGTACTGGCGGGTAACCTGCGGGCCGGTCGGACAGGTGACCGGTAGGTGACCCGAGTGGTCGAAGCAGCGGGTATTGCTCAGCGGGAGGCATCACACCCATGACGCGTGAGTCGGAGTCCGGACTGCCCATCGAGCCGGTGTACGGGCCGGAGGACCTGGCGGGCTGGGACCCGGCCGGGCAACTGGGCGAGCCGGGCAAGTACCCCTTCACCCGGGGCGTCTACCCGTCGATGTACACCGGCCGCCCCTGGACCATGCGCCAGTACGCGGGCTTCGGCACGGCCGTGGAGTCCAACGCCCGCTACCAGCAGCTGATCGCCAACGGCACGATGGGCCTGTCGGTCGCCTTCGACCTGCCCACGCAGATGGGCCACGACTCCGACGCGCCGATCGCGAGCGGCGAGGTCGGCAAGGTGGGCGTGGCCATCGACTCGGTCGAGGACATGCGGGTGCTGTTCGGCGGGATCCCGCTGGACAAGGTGTCGACCTCGATGACGATCAACGCCCCCGCGGCCCTGCTGCTCCTCATGTACCAGCTGGTCGGCGAGGAGCAGGGCGTCCCGGCCGACCGGCTCACCGGCACGATCCAGAACGACGTGCTGAAGGAGTACATCGCGCGCGGCACGTACATCTTCCCGCCCAAGCCCTCGCTCCGGCTGATCGCCGACATCTTCAAGTACTGCAAGGCCGAGATCCCGAAGTGGAACACGATCTCGATCTCCGGCTACCACATGGCGGAGGCGGGCGCGTCCCCGGCGCAGGAGATCGCCTTCACCCTGGCGGACGGCATCGAGTACGTGCGTACGGCGGTGGCGGCGGGGATGGACGTGGACGACTTCGCGCCCCGCCTGTCCTTCTTCTTCGTGGCCCGCACGACGATCCTCGAAGAGGTCGCGAAGTTCCGGGCCGCGCGCCGGATCTGGGCGCGGGTGATGCGGGAGGAGTTCGGCGCGAAGAACCCCAAGTCGCTGATGCTCCGCTTCCACACGCAGACGGCCGGCGTCCAGCTGACGGCCCAGCAGCCGGAGGTGAACCTGGTCCGGGTCGCCGTCCAGGGCCTGGCGGCGGTCCTCGGCGGCACCCAGTCCCTGCACACGAACTCCTTCGACGAGGCGATCGCGCTGCCCACGGACAAGAGCGCGCGTCTCGCCCTGCGCACCCAGCAGGTGCTCGCCTACGAGACGGACGTGACCGCGACCGTCGACCCCTTCGCGGGCTCCTACGTCGTCGAGAAGATGACCGACGACGTGGAGGCGGCGGCCGTCGAGCTGATGAAGAAGGTCGAGGACCTCGGCGGCGCGGTCGCCGCCATCGAGCACGGCTTCCAGAAGTCCGAGATCGAACGCTCCGCCTACCGGATCGCGCAGGAGACCGACTCCGGCGAGCGGGTCGTGGTCGGCGTCAACCGCTACCAGCTCGACACGGAGGAGCCCTACGAGCCGCTCCGCGTCGACCCGGCCATCGAGGCCCAGCAGGCCGAGCGGCTCGCGAAGCTGCGGGCCGAGCGCGACCAGGCGGCGGTGGACGCGGCCCTGGACGCCCTGAAGAAGGCCGCCGAGGGCGAGGACAACGTCCTGTACCCGATGAAGGACGCGCTGCGCGCCCGGGCGACGGTCGGCGAGGTGTGCGACGCCCTCCGGGGGGTCTGGGGGACGTACGTGCCCTCGGACGCGTTCTGAGCCGGGCAATTCCCTTGCTCGACGGCAATACCCCGACCCGCTCCTCGACGGCCTCGGCGGCGACTAGCCGAGGCCGACCCGTGCGCGGTAGGAGGCGAGGCCGTCCTCCGTGGCGCCCGCCCAGCCCACATAGCCGTCCGGGCGGACCAGGAACACGCCGTCCGGCAGGGTCAGCAGGGTCCAGTCCGGGCCCCTGAGCCGGTCGAAGAGACGGACGCCGTCGACCGTCAGGTCCGGTACGCGGTCGCCGGCGGACAGCGGACCGGGGTTCTCCCGGGTCTCCTCGCTGAGTGACGAGTGCCGGTAGTTCAGGCCCAGTTGCCGGGTCGACGCACCGCGCCTCGCCTCGTCCCGATGGATCGCGGTGGAGAGGCCGAGCACATGCTCGGCGACCGGGCGGCGCTCCTCCTCGTAGGTGTCCAGCAGGGCTTCCGGCGCCCGCCCGCCCAGCACGGCGCCCAGCTTCCAGCCCAGGTTGTACGCGTCCTGGACGCTGGTGTTCAGACCCTGGCCGCCGGCCGGGGAGTGGACGTGCGCCGCGTCCCCGGCCAGGAAGATCCGTCCCTCGCGGAAGCGGTCCGCCAGGGCGGCGCGCGGGCGGAAGTCGGACGCCCACAAGAGCTCCGTCACCGCCCCGGGCGCGAGGTGGGTGCGCTCCGAGACCAGCTTGCGGACGCCCTCCGGGGACAGATCCGGAGCCGTCCCGCCGGGGAGCCGCGCCACCAGCTGGAAGTGGTCCGTCCCGGCCAGCGGGCACAGTGCGAGGAAGCCCGAGTCCGGCCCGCTCGGCGGGAACAGATGCCACCACGTCCGGTCCAGATCCGGGATCCGCACGTCCGCCACCAGGGCCGCGTCCGGGTCGAGGGTCTCGCCCCGCATCTCGATGCCCAGCGCGCGGCGCACCGCCGAGCGGCCGCCGTCCGCGGCGACGGCGTACCGGGCGCGGACCGGCTCGCCGGACGCGAAGTGCGCCGTCACGCCCTCGCCGTCCTGGTCGAGCCGCACCACCTCACGGCCGAAGGCCACGGTTCCGCCCAGCTCCGTCAGCCGTCCCAGCAGGATCTCCTGGTTGCGCCACTGGGGGACCATCCATGGGGTGGTGAAGCGGCAGCCCTCCTCGCCGTCCTCCATCGGGTCGAACATCGCGTGCTCGCCGACCTGCTCGCCGGCCGCCCAGACCATGCCCACCGGGTACGCGCCACCGGCGGCGAGGATCTCGTCGAGGACGCCGAGATCCTCGTAGACCTCCATCGTGCGCGGCTGGAGGCCCTTGCCGCGGGAGCCGGGGGCGAGGGTCTCGCCGCGTTCCGCCACCAGCGCGCGCACTCCGCGCCGGGCCAGGTCGATGCCGAGGGCGAGGCCGGTGGGGCCCGCGCCAATGACCAGGACGTCCACGTTCATATCCACGCAAGTCTCCTTAACGCTGTTAAGTGCCGTCGTTGACGAGGATGGCCTTAACGGCGTTAAGCTGTCAAGTGTGAGTACCGAACGACGCGCCCCCCTCGACCGCAAGCGGGTGGCGGACACCGCGCTCAGACTGCTCGACGAGGCCGGTCTCGACGGGCTGACCCTGCGCGCCATCGCCCGGGAGCTGGATGTCAAGGCACCCGCCCTGTACTGGCACTTCAAGGACAAACAGGCCCTGCTGGACGAGATGGCGACCGAGATGTTCCGGCGGATGGTCGCGGGCACGGCGCTCGACCCCGCCGACACCTGGCAGGACCGGACGCGCAAGGCCCACCACGGGCTGCGCGCGGCGCTGCTCGCCTACCGCGACGGCGCGCGGGTCTTCAGCGGCTCCCGGTTCACCGGCACCGACCACGCGGTGCAGATGGAGGAGAACCTGCGCCTGTTCACGGCGGCCGGCTTCACCCTCGCCGACGCCGTACGGGCCTCCTCGACCGCGTACGCGTACACCGTCGGATTCGTCATCGAGGAACAGGGCGTGTACCCGCGGCCGGACGAGCGGCGCGAGGGGTTCGACGTGGCGGAACGCGCCCGGCTGCTCGCCGAGTTCCCGCTGTCGGCGAAGGCGGGCGCGGAGCTCTTCCAGGACTACGACCGGCAGTTCGAGGAGGGGCTGGAGATCATCGTGGCCGGAATCGCCGCCCGGTACGGCGTGCGGTAGGCCCCGTTCCAAGGCCCGTCGGCCGTAGCCCGCGCGCCGGATCCGTCCGTCGGTTCACCGCATTGCGCCACTCATCGCGCGTTCTCACCGCGTTCACATCGCGCACCTAGTTTCGCCGAATGCCTGACATATCCAGCCGGGTGCAGGAGTCCCGCGTGCCCCGTCAGCGGGGTGGCGCCGCACTCGTCTCTTATGTACTGCCCGTCTTCAACGAACAGGACGGGATCCGCCACTTCCACGAGGAGCTCGTGGCGGCACTGCGCGAACGCCCCGAGTACACCTTCGAGTTGGTGTACGTCGACGACGGCTCCACCGACGGCACCTCGCTCATCCTGGAAGACATCGCGAAGAACGACCGGCGCGTCCGGGTCGTCGACTTCGCGCGCAACTTCGGCCACCAGATGGCCATCACGGCCGGTATCGACGAGGCGCGCGGCGACGCCGTGATCGTCATGGACACCGACCTCCAGGATCCGCCGAAGGTCAGCCTCCGGCTGATCGACGCCTGGCGGGACGGCGCGGAGATCGTGCACGCCCGTCGGCGCAGCCGTCAGGACACGCTCTTCAAGCGGGCCACCGCGCACGCCTACTACCGTCTGCTGCGGTCCTCCACCGAGGTGGACATCCCGCTGGACACCGGCGACTTCCGGCTGATGGACCGACGCGCCGCCGAAGAGCTGCGACGCTTCCGGGAGCGCAGCCGGTTCGTGCGCGGCATGGTCGCCTCGATGGGCTTCCGGCAGAGCGAGGTCCACTTCGACCGCGACGAGCGGTTCGCCGGCGAGACGAAGTACCCGCTGCGCAAGATGGCGCGGCTCGCCGTCGACGGCCTGACAGGCTTCTCCACCGCGCCCCTGCGGATGATCACCAAGCTGGGTTTCGCGGTGCTCGCGCTCTCCCTCGTCGGCATCTGCTACGCGCTCGGCATGAAGGTGCTGCGGCCCGAGATCACGGTCTCCGGCTGGACGATGCTGATGGTCGTCGTGCTGTTCATGGGCGGTGTGCAGATGCTGTCCCTCGGCGTGCTGGGCAGCTACATCGGACGGACGTACAACGAGGTGCAGGGGCGGCCCCTGTACACCGTGCGGCAGGTCATCTCGCACCACTCGGAGGCCGGCGGTGTCGGCACCGGCCATGGCCACTGAGGACGTGGTGCGGGCGGCCGGTGCCCGCACCGGCACCGGTGCCCCGGCCGGCGGCGACACCCCGCAGGGCACCGACACCCCGCAGGGCACCGACACCGGCACCCGTACCCGCCCTCGCGCCCGCGCCCGCCCCCGCACCCGCGACCTCCGGCAGCTGATCACCTACGCGCTGGTCGGCGGCAGCGGCGTCCTCCTCGACCTGGGCGCGTTCCTGCTGCTCTACAACGTGGCCGGCCTGCACGAGCAGGTCGCCAACGTGCTCTCCACCAGCCTCGGCATCACCAACAACTTCGTCCTTAACGCCCTGTTCACCTTCGGCAAGCGGGACCGTCTGCTGCTGCGCTATCTGCGCTTCTACGCCGTCGGCCTGACCGGAATCGCCCTGACGTTCGTCCTGCTCGCGGTGTTCTCCCGGGGGCTCGGCGTCGATCCGAACCTGGTGAAGGCCGGCTCGCTGCCGTTGGTGCTGGGCTTCCAGTTCGCGCTCAACAGAAAGTGGAGTTTCGCATGAACCTCGGCGTCATCGGCGCGGGAGCGACCGGCCTCACCGCCGCGTACGACGCGGTCAAGCAGGGCCACGCGGTCACCGTCCTGGAGGCCGCCGACGAACTCGGCGGGCTCGCCGCGTCCCTCCCCGTCGGGGGAGTGCCGCTGGAGCGCTACTACCACCACATCTTCCGCAGCGACCGCCAGATGATCGAGCTGATCGAGGAGCTGGGTCTGGGGGGCGACCTGCGCTTCCACAAGACCACCACCGGCGTCTTCCGGGGCGGCCGGATCCACCCGTTCAGCACGCCGCTGGAGATGCTGACCTCCCCGCTGTACGGCCTGCCCGCCGGTGTCCGCTTCGGTCTGTCGTCGGCGTGGCTGAAGGTCGTGCGCGACGGGGAGCGGTTCACCGACCGCACGGCCCTGAGCTGGCTGCGCAAGTGGGCCGGGCGGCGCGCCACCGAGGCCGTCTGGGAGCCCCTGCTGCGCGGGAAGTTCGGTGACCGCGCCGACCGGGTGTCGATGGCCTGGCTGTGGGCGCGGGTCCACTGCCGCACCTTCGAACTCGGCTACCTGGACGGCGGGTTCGAGCGCGTGTACGCGGCGCTCGCGGACCGGATCGCGGAACGCGGCGGCAAGGTCGAGTTCGGCAGGCGGATGGAGACGATCCGCCGGGACGGCGGCGACGGGCAGGTCACCGTGCGCACCGCCGACGGCTCCTCGTACGCCTTCGACCACCTGATCGTCACCACTCCGCAGCCCGCCTTCGCCAAGGCCGCCGACGCCCCGGCCGACGACGCCGTCTGGCGCAACCAGTACCTGGGCGCCACCTGCTTCGTCCTGGAGCTGGACCGCAGCGCCATCCCGTACTACTGGCTCAACATCAACGAGCCCGACTTCCCCTTCCTGGCCGTCGTCGAGCACACGCAGATGATCGACCCGGCGCGGTACGGGGGGCGGCACATCCTCTACGTGGGCAACTACGTCGAGCGCGACGACTGGCGTTTCACCACCGAGCCGGCCGAGCTGCTGGAGCGGTTCCTGCCGTGGCTCAAGCGGGTGAACCCGGAGTTCGACCGCTCCTGGATCCAGGACTGGCACTTCTCGCGGGCGCCCTTCGCCCAGCCCGTGGTCACGCCCGAGTACAAGGCGCTGATCCCCGGCCACGAGACCCATCTCGGCGGGGTGACACTCGCGACGATGGCGCAGATCTACCCGCAGGACCGGGGGCAGAGCTACTCGGTGGAGCTGGGGCACAAGGCGGCGCGGATCGCGGGCGTCGCCTGACCGGCCCGCCGCCCGCAGCGCACAGGGACGGCCCCGGCGGGGAGTTCGCCGCCGGGGCCGTCCCTGCGCGCGGTACCCGCCTCAGCGGCGCGCGGTGCACACCACGAGCTGCCGCCCCTCCGGCCTGGGGCACTGGTACGCCCTGCGGATGTCGGCGGCGATCCGCGGGTCGATGATGCCCAGCGACAGCCAGCTGGGCTGGTAGACGGCGTAGGCGGCCGGGTGCTCCTGCGTGACGCAGCGGACGTTCTCCCGGGTCGACTCCAGCGAGGGCACCTCGGTGAGCTGCTCGGGCACATTGAAGAAGGTGGGGAAGGGGTACCGGCAGGCGGTCGGGTGGCCGATGTAGTAGGCCTGCTGACCGAAGGTCAGATACAGGACCGGCACACCGTCCGGGAGTTCGGCGTCCACCTGCCGGGCCGCCGCCGCGGCCGACCGCGCCTGTTCCTTGAGCTCCGCGTTGGTCGTGACGATCCGCCCCTCGATCACCCGCACCCCGGACAGCGGCCACACGGTCGCGGCCAGGCACACGACGAGCGCGAGGACCGGCAGGGCGACCGGGACACGGAGGGCGCGCGGACGCGGTGCCCGCGCCCGCAGCAGGTCCACCACCCCGGCGAGCAGAGCCGCCGCCGACGCGAGCCACGCGACGACGTCCGTGTCGACGTCGGCACGGACGAGGGCGAGGAGCGGGGCCAGCGCCCCGTACAGAAGGGCGAGCACGGTGAGGCACAGCGGAGGCCTGCCGTGGGCGCCGTACCAGCGGCCGATCGCGAGCGCGGTCAGGGCCGCGGCCACCACCGGCAGGCTCTCGCCGTGGTAGGCGAACCAGTTGCCCTGGTAGACCACGACGGCCAGGCCGACGACCAGGAGCAGCAGCGTGACGAACACGGCCTCGACGCGCTGCCGGCGCGACGGCAGGGTGGCGGCGAACAGCAGCAGCGCACCGGGCAGCAGGGCGAGCACCGGCGTCAACGCGATCCGGTCGCCCAGGTAGTCGGCGGTCCGCAGAAGCAGATCCGGGACGACGATCGGGTCCTTGCCCAGCGCGTGCGCGTTGATGTGCGGCATGTCGCGCAGCCACTGGAGCTCGCGCGAGCCCGACCAGGCGCTGACCGCGAACAGCAGCCCGGTGCCGACGGCGGTCGCGGCGGCGAGCAGCAGGCCCCGGACCCGGTCCACGGCGAAGACCACGAGGAGCGCCATCGCGGCGGTGCCGGCGGTGGAGAACTTCATCAGCACGGCGAGACCGAACGGCAGCGCGCCGAGCGCGGCGGCCTGCCAGCGGCCGCGGACGCCGAGCGCGGCGGCGACGCCGGCCGTCGCGAAGACGAGCGCGAACCACTCCGGCTGCAGGTAGTCGATGACGGGCGCGAAGGCCAGGGTGAGGGCGGTCAGGCCCGAGACGAGCAGCGCGTCCCGCTCGGGCATACGGCGGCGCAGCGTCCGGTGCAGCAGCAGACCGGCGGTCGCGCACAGGGCGAGGCCGATGAGCCGCAGAAGGGCCTCGCGCACCGCGTCCGGGCCGCCGGTCACGGAGTCCAGACCGTCGAGCAGCCACCGGTAGAAAAAGGGCCGGTGGGCGAATATCTCGGACGGGGAGAGCCCGCTCGCCCCGGTCGTCCGCAGGGCGGCGAGCACATAGCGGATGTCGAGAAAGACACCGGCGGTGAGGGTCGTGTAGATCAGCAGCGCGACGGTGGTGAGGGCGGTGGTCCACCCCGCGGGAGAGGCGAGGCGCAGCCGACGCGATGCCGGTCCGTGCGGACTCCGCCCGCGCCGCGCGGCGGGCGGAGGTGCGGTGGATATGTCGGTCACGTGCGCGAACGTAGCATCGAATTCCGCGAGAACACGGGGTGATGAAAAGGGGAGGCGCCGGGCTCACCCGTTCTTCATCCGCCATTTCCCCACCCGGTCCGGATGTCACGCCGAATTCACCGGGGAGTCGGCGACGGGACACGCGGAAGGTGATCCTGCTTTCTTAGGATCACTTGACTTTCCGCTGAGAATCCAGGTGCGCACACGTGGCCAACACACCGACCCTGTCCGTCGTCGTCCCCTGCTACAACATCGAGTCATATCTGCCCGAGACGGTGACCAGTCTGGTCAACAACGCGCGGGACGACTTCGAGTTCATCTTCGTCGAGGACAGATCCACCAAGGACAGGACCTACGAAGCGCTCCTCGCCCTGACGGAGCGGCTGGGGAACAGCCGGGTGATCCGACACGAGCACAACGGCGGACTGGCCACCGCGCGCAACACCGGCATCGACGTCGCCGAAGGCCGCTACCTCACCTTCCTCGACGGCGACGACTGGCTGGCACCCGGCCATCTGGCCCGACTGGTGGACGTCGCCGAGCGGTTCGACGTCGACTTCGTACGCACGGACCATGTGCAGGTCACCGGTGTCGAGCGCGCCGTTCACCGGGCGCCCGAGGGCCGCCGCCACACCCCGCTCGACCCGCGTACCTCGATCCTGCCCGTCGACGACACCACGATGGTCGACTATCCGTACGCCTGGGCCGGCGTCTACCACCGCCGCCTCCTCGACCGGGGGATGCTCCGCTTCCACGACGGGCTGCGCACCGCCGAGGACCGGCCGTGGATCTGGGACCTGCACCGCAGGGCGGAGTCCTACGTCGTCGCCAGCCTGCACGGGGTCTTCTACCGCCGGGGCATCGCCAGTTCGCTCACCCAGATCGGCGACGTGCGCCAGCTGGACTTCTTCCGCTCCTTCGACCTCGTCCTCGCCGAACTCGCCGGCGATCCCGAGGCCGACCGGCTGCGCGGGAAGGCGCTGCGCAACTTCTGCGTCGTCATCGCCCACCAGCTGATCGACCGGCGCCGGTTCGAGCGCAGTGTCGCCGCGAAGCTGAAGCGGCTCGCCGCCGAGGCGCTGGGCGCGATGAGCGAGGAGGAACTGAGCGAGGCCGTGGTGGGGATGGGCGAGGAACGTGTACAGGTGCTGCGCCGGGTCCGCGGCGGTATGCAGGGGGTGGCGGCATGATCCAGATGTTCTGCTCGGCCACCCAGTACGCGGCCGCGACCGTCACCGCCGCGATCCGGGCCGGCCTGTTCGGCCCGCGCGAGGGCGTCCGCCGCATCCTCGTCGTCAGCAACACCGCCGCCGCGCCCGAGGTCGGCACCCCGCTGGACCGGATGGCCGGCTTCGAGAAGCTGCGCCCCGTGTTCGACCAGGTGTACTCCTGGAACGAGTTCATCTCCCCGCACCACCCGGCCGGCTGGTCGCCGCGCGCCCAGGACACCGGGCTCTGGGAGAAGGCCGTACGCCTCGCCTGGGAGCTGGGCGACGAACCGGTCGAGATCGCCTGCGAGTCCCTCCAGGCCAACCCCTCCCGCGCGATCGCCGACATCTTCGCGGACAGCCCGATCCACGTGTACGCGGACGGGCTGATGAGCTACGGCCCGACCCGCAACCGCATCCCGCACGGCATGAGCAGCCGCATCACCCGCGTGCTCCACCTCGACCTGGTGCCCGGACTGCGGCCGATGCTCCTGTCCGAGTACGGCGTCCGGCCCGAGGCGGTGCCGGGCGAGGCGATGGTCGACGTCCTCGCGCAGATCGGCGAGTCCGGTGCCGCCGTCCTCGCCGACCGGCTCCCGGCCGGTCACCGGGCCACCGCCGTGCTCCTCGGCCAGTACCTCTCCGCGATCGATCTGATCACCCAGGACGAGGAGGAGCGGCTGCACGTCCGCATGCTGCGGGCCGCCGCCCGCGCGGGCCACCGGGACGTGCTGTTCAAACCGCACCCGAGCGCGCCCGCCGTCTACAGCCGGTCCCTGGAGGCGGCCGCCGGCGAACTCGGCGTGCGGCTCACCGTCCTGGACGAACCGATCCTCGCCGAAACGGTCTTCGCCTTCCTGAAGCCCGAGCTCGTCATCGGCTGCTTCTCCACGGCGCTGATGACCGCCGCCGCCTTCTACGGCATTCCCGTCGCCCGGGTCGGCACGGAGCTGCTCCTGGAACGCATCACCCCGTACGAGAACAGCAACCGCGTCCCGCTGACCGTCATCGACAGGGCGTTGCCCGACGCGGAACACGCGGAGCTCGGCGCCCCGCTCGAACTCGCGGGGGCGGCCGGGGAACTGACGCCGCTGATCCGGGCCGTGGGCTACTGCATGCAGTCCCGCAAGTACCACGGCCTGCGCGCCGAGGCGGTCACCTGGCTCGCCGCGAATCTCGCCGAAGGGTCCCCGTACCAGCGCTACTTCAAGCGCCGCCGCCTCACCAGCCTCCGCCTCCCCGGCGGCGACCCGATCCGGGCCGAGGCGCTGCGCCGCCACCCGGCGGTACGCCGCGCGGTGCGCCGGCTGCGGGCGTAGGACCCCGCGTCCCACAGGGGCGCGGGGAACCGCGCGACCGGCTACTTCGGTGCCGCGGACGCCTTACGGCCCACCGCGGCGCCGCCCGGCCGCTCAAGCCCGCCGCACGGCGAGTGCCCGCTTCAGCCGGGGCCCGACCGGCCTCTCCACGAAACGGTGGAGGAGCCAGGCGATGCCCAGCATGGACACGATCGTCGTGCCGAACGTCAGCCACGCGTTCAGACCGAGGTCGCGGTGCAGCACCCGGATGAAGAACCAGCCCAGGTGCTCGTGGATCAGGTAGAAGGGGTACGTCAGCGCCCCGGCCACCGTCAGCCAGCGCCAGTTCGCCCGGCTCGTCCAGCCCAGGGCCACCGCGGCGACGGCGACGAAGGCGACGAGGACGATCAGCTGGATGACGTACGGACTGCGGTGGAACTGGCCCTGCGGGCCGGGGTGCCACAGGGCCGTGACCGAGTAGCGCTGGCCGAGCAGGAAGCTGAAGCCGACGATCCCCCACAGCAGCAGGTCGTTGCCGAAGCGGTGGATCAGGTAGAAGGCCAGGCCGCCGATGAAGTACGGGGCGTGGTCACGCATCACCAGCTCGTCGGTCAGCGGGTTGTCGGCGACCCGGGCGAAGACACCGGCCAGCGTCCACAGGCAGCAGAACACCACGACCCTGCGGTAGGTGACGCCCCGCCAGACCACGAACAGCGCGAACAGGGCGTAGAAACGCACCTCCACCCAGAGCGTCCAGTCCACGCCCAGCACCCGGGGCACGCCCATCGGCTGCTGAAGCATGGTGAGGTTGGTGAGGATCTCGTCCGAGCGCAGCGGCGAGGCCACCACCGGCAGGATCAGGCCCGCGGCGGTGACCAGGACGATCGCCGCCCAGTACGCCGGGTACAGCCGGGCCACCCGGGAGCGGAAGAAGTCCCCCGTGCTCCGGCCCCAGCTGCTCATACAGATCACGAACCCGCTGATCAGGAAGAAGAACTGCACGCCCAGGCTGCCGTAGGTGGCGAACTGCGACAGCGTCGGGAACTTCTGGCCGGGGGACTGGTGCCAGGACTGGGCGACCTCGCCGTTCTTGCCGGCGTAGTGGTAGAAGCAGACCATCAGGGCCGCCAGCAGGCGCAGCCCGTCCAGGGCCCGCAGCCGGCTCTCCGCCCGGGGCCGGAGCGGCGCCCGGTCGGGGCCGAGAAGGTTCAGCCGGAGTGCCGGTGTCGGGGCCGGTGCCGCCGCCTGGTCAGCCGCGCTCATCCTGGGACCTTCCGTGGGGGTCGTGAGGGGTGTTCCGTCGTGCGGGACGACGGCCATGGCCGTCGACTCGACGACGGCACGCTATGCAGCTCCGACAAGTCCGGGATGAGTGACGGCTGACTCACCGGCGGCGCAAGAATGACCATCGGATGAACACCTGTCCCGGTATGTCGTGTTTCCGGTCGCCGAGTGGCGGCCCCGCCGGAGGAGCGCCCGCGAGACCGGAGGAGCGCCCGCCCCGTCGCGGGGGTGACCGGCGGTCCGGAGACGCGACCGGCACCCGGGGACGCGTCCGGCGTCCGCAGACGCGGCCGGCACCCGGGGACGCGTCCGGCGTCCGCAGACCCGTCCGGCACCCGGGGACCCGTCCGGCGTCCGCAGACGCGGCCGCTACCGTTTGCCGGTCGCCCGCTTCAAGGCCCGCGCCCGGCGCGCCAGGCGGCGGACGGTGGCGTTGCGCGGAATGAAGGCGAGGCGGCCCGGGACGGCACCGGGAAGGGCCAGTGAGACCAGCCGCCGGCGCGTGAAGTAGCGCCAGGTGCGCGGGCCGAGGTGCGCGGAGAGGTAGCGCTCCGCCTCGGCCCGCAGCCCCGGGTAGATCTTGGGCTGCATCGCGAAGCCGACGGCCTTGAGGAGCGCGGCCAGCTCCGCCACCCGCGCCGCCCGCGGCATGGCCCACGCCTGCACCGCGGGCCCGTCCGCCAGGTCCGGCAGCAGCGCGTCGACGATGGTGAGCGGCACCCGGTTGCTGTTCTGGTAGGGCGCGAGCCCGGCCAGCACGGTGCCGGTGCCGACCCGGGCGACCGGGAGACCGTACAGACCGGCGGCGGTGAGCAGCGCGGTGGAGAAGCAGCCGACGACCAGGGCGGGCCGCAGCCGTTGGTAGGCGACCTCCGCGAGGACGGGCCGGTCGAGAACGCAGAGTTCGGCGCCCAGCTTCCTCGCCTCGTCCTCCAGCAGCCGGGACCAGCGGGCGGGTGCCACGGGGTGCGGCTTGAAGACGAGCCTGCGGTGCCCGAGCGCCACGGCGCCGCGCACCATGCCCAGATGCAGCTCCTCCTCCTCGGCGTCGTCGAGAATGCCGAGCGCCGACAGGTACTGCCCGAGCAGCAGGACCGGTTGCTCCTCGGCGCCGGGCAACCCGGTTTCCTCCTCCGCCAGTTCGCCCAGCACCTTGAGGAACGCCTCGGACGGAACCAGCGCCGGCGGCACGCCGAACTCGGTGAGCAGCAGGGGGGTGAGGCCCGGCACCAGATCGAGGTGCAGCAGCCGGCCGACCCGGGTCCCGACCAGCGGGTCGATCTTGTCGCGCGTGGGGCCGTAGCTCATCAGACCGTCGGCGTAGGCGTCGACGGGCGCGCCGGTGAACAACTGGCACAGCGCCAGCGCCGGATTGACCTGGATGGACTCCACGGCCAGGTGGACCTCGTCGTCACCGAGGTCCCACAGCAGCCGTACGTACCGCTCCCACATCGGGATGTCGTCCCTGCGGGGGCCCCAGCCGCCGGGGTGGAAGGGGGCGATGGTCTCGTTCCAGGACAGCACCTCGTCGAAGCGCTCACGGATCCGGGCGAAACCCGGCATGGCGTCCACGGACGGCGTGATCTCCGGGTTGACCGCGTTGTTGGTGACGAGCAGCAGCCGCCGGTCGGTCGGTTCGAAGAGCCCGGCGTCGAGGGCCGCGGCCAGGGTCGCGGCGCCGTACAGGGTCGAGACGCAGAAGATCCGGGTCGTACGCGGCATCAGAGGGCCACCGTCCGTGCCGCCACCGGCCTGCGCCGCACCCGCCGCAGCGCACTCGCCCGCCGTACGTCCATCGAGTCCATGACCTCCGCCAGCACGTCCTGCGGCATGCGCTTCAGGGCGGCGGCGCACAGGGAGCGCAGTTTCCGTGCCACGGCGGGTTCGAACCTCTCGATCGAGCCGAGGTGATGCGTCATGATCGCGCAATAGGTGCGCACCGCCTTGGGCAGCAGTTTCCCGCCCTCGGCGTCCCGCGCCGTCTCCTCGATCACCTGGTCGAAGGCGCGGATGAAGTCCAGTTGCCGCACATCGCCGATCTGGGTGAGGGAAGAGGCCACCCCGCGCCGGTAGTGGACGCCCAGCAGCCCCACCACGGCGAAGGTGTCGGCCTCCCGGTGGAGCCTCCAGATCCAGGGCCGGTCCTCGGCCGTCCGCAGCCCGTCGGTGAAGTGCAGCAGCCCGCGGTCGACGAGACGGCGGTGGTAGATCCCGGCCCAGGCGTAGGCGTAGTCCACCGACGTCGACCGGTCCGCGGGCAGGATCGCCTCCCGCGGGTTCATCACCGTCCCGCGCCGGCCGTGCGGCACGCGGTGGATGCTCCGGGCCCGCGCGGTGCACTGCACATGGTCGGTGCGGACGAAGTCGCACCCCAGCTGCTCGATGGAGGCGAGAAGCCGGGGAAAGTATCCGGGCGCGAGCCAGTCGTCGCCGTCCAGGAAAGTCAGATAGTCGCCGCGCGCCTTGTCGATGCCGGTGTTTCTCGCGGTCGCCAGCCCTCCGTTCTTTTCGTGTCTGACCAACACCGCGCCCGGCAGTTCTCGTTCCGCACGCGTGAGGATTTCCGAGGTCGTGTCGGTCGAACAGTCGTCGACCAGGATGAACTCGAAATCCTCGCGTGCGTTCGAACGCAGGCTCGTCAGGGTGTCGGGCGCGTATTGCTGAACGTTGTAGAACGGCACGATCACGGAAAGCTTGGGCACCCGCGAAACCCTAGAAGGACACCCGGCGGCAGAACTTGCCGGTGTGGAGACGGGGGGTGAACTCGATGTGTCGGAATGGTGCACCCCCCGCGCTTTGGTTTCATCGGCGGGCCGGTTGGGCGTTCGGTGGCCCGCTGTTAACTTTTTGTTGAGGGGTGATTGGGCAAAGCCTGGCTTTTGCTTTCTAGCGTCTGGGCTGTGCCAGTAAGTACTGCCAACCCCCCACGGATCGCCGTCCTCGCGGACTCCGACACCCGATGGAAATGGGGTGCGCTGACCGCGACGCGGATCGCGCCCTCCATGGAAGCCGGAGCCGGGAGCGGGGCGCAAGTCGCCCCCGTCCTGGACGGATTCCTGCTGCGCGGCCGGGCCACCCCGACCCCCCGCCAGCTGGCCGAGGTCGGCGTGCACGCCGACTCGCTGAGCGAGGTCACCGCGCTCGAGTTCCTGCGCGCCATGACGCGGACCCCGTACGACGTCCTCGTCCTCGCCCTGGTCGGCGGCGGCGTCCAGGCGATCCTGCACGGCCTGAAGCGGATCTGGGAGGGACGGACCGAGCGTCCCGTCGTCGTCACCGGCTACGTCGGCGTCGTCTACGAGAAGCTCGCCGACGGCCTGCTGCTGCGGCACGGCGCCGACCTCGTCCTCGCCAACTCCCGCCAGGACGCCGAGCGTTTCCGCGCCGTGTACGAGGGCGTGGGCGCCGACGCCTCCTCCGTGACCGAAGTGGCCCTGCCGTTCCTGGGCGGTTCCCCCTACACGGGTGAACACGACCCCTACACCGTCGTCTTCGCCGCACAGCCCTCCGTGCCGGAGAACCGCAGGGACCGTACGTACCTGCTCGACCGGCTGGTGCGCCACGCGCGGCTGCACCCGGAGCGGGAGGTGCTGCTGAAGCTCCGCTCCAAGCCGGGCGAGCACACCACCCACATCGAGGAGCTGCCCTACCAGAAGCTGGCGCAGAAGCTCGATCCGCCACCCAACTTCCGTCTGGTGTACGGAAACATGGGCGAAGTCCTCGACCGCACCGACCTCATGGTCACGGTCAGTTCGACGGCCGCCCTGGAGTCCCTGCACCGTCGGGTCCCCACGGCCGTCCTCACCGACCTCGGGGTGCGCGAGGCGCTCGGCAACCACCACTTCGTCGGCTCCGGCTGCCTCGCCTCCTGGGACCAGCTCGACGCCGGGCACCGGCCCGCCCCCGACGAGGAGTGGGTGGCCCGCCAGGGCGTCGCGGCGGACGGCTCGTACGCTACGGCCTTCGACGCGGCACGTGAGCGGATCGGCAAAGCACTCGGCGGCCCCGGCCGCCTTCCGCCCCTCGCCCCCTACTACACGCCCGCCACCGCGCCCGGCTATCTGCCCGGCATCCTCGCCCGCCACCACCTCGGCCCCGACGGCAGCCCGCTGCCCGGCGCGCCGGCCGCCGACCGGGAGCCGGGCCCGGTCCGGCAGATCGCGCGCCGGGCGGCGCGCGGCGCCTACCGGCACGGCGTGCAGCGGGTGGCCCCGGTCATCCGGCGGATGGGGGAGCTGTGACCCGTCAAGGAGAGAAACCCATGTCCGAACCACCAGCCGGGGTGCGCCGGGTGCTCGCGGTGATCCCCGCGCGCGGCGGCTCCAAGGGCGTGCCCGCGAAGAACCTCGCACCGGTGGGCGGCGTACCGCTCGTCACCCGCGCGGTCCGCGAGTGCCGGGCGACCCGTCTCGTGACGGACGTCGTCGTCTCCACCGACGACCACGCCATCGCGGCGGCGGCGCGCGAGGCGGGCGCGGAGGTCGTGCAGCGGCCTGCCGCCATCGCCGGCGACACCGCGACCTCCGAGGCGGCCGTCCTGCACGCCCTGGACGCCCACGAGGCGCTGCACGGCTCGCCGGTCGACGCCGTCCTGCTCGTGCAGTGCACCAGCCCCTTCCTCGTCCGCGACGACATCGACGGGGTCGCCGCGGCCGTCGTCGAGGAGGGCGCCGACACCGCGGTGACGGTCGCCCCGTTCCACGGCTTCGTCTGGCGCGACGGGGACACCGCAGAGGGCGCGGACGCCGACGGGGGCACCGGCCCGGCCGGCGGCTTCGGCGTCAACCACGACAAGGCCGTCCGCCCCCGCCGCCAGGACCGGCCCCAGGACCTCCTGGAGACCGGCGCCGCCTACGCCATGCGGGCCGACGGCTTCCGCGCGCACGGCCACCGTTTCTTCGGCCGCACGGAACTCGTCCGCACCGACGCCGCCCGGGTCCTGGAGATCGACGACCCGCACGACCTGGCCCGGGCCCGGGCACTGGTGCCCCTCTTCGACACGAACCGGCCCGGCTCCCTGCCCACGGCCGCCGACATCGACGCCGTCGTCCTCGACTTCGACGGCACCCAGACCGACGACCGGGTGCTGATCGACTCCGACGGACGGGAGTTCGTCTCCGTGCACCGCGGCGACGGCCTCGGCATCGCCGCCCTGCGCAGGTCGGGCCTGCGGATGCTGATCCTCTCGACCGAACGGAACCCGGTCGTCGCCGCGCGGGCCCGGAAGCTGAGGCTTCCGGTCCTGCACGGCATCGACCGCAAGGACCTCGCGCTCAAGCAGTGGTGCGAGGAACAGGGCATCGCGCCGGAGCGCGTGCTCTACGTCGGCAACGACGTCAACGACCTCCCCTGCTTCGCCCTCGTGGGCTGGCCGGTGGCGGTCGCGAGCGCCCACGACGTCGTCCGCGGCGCCGCCCGCGCGGTCACCACCCTCCCCGGTGGCGACGGCGCGATCCGGGAGATCGCCGGCTGGATCCTCGGACCCTCTCTCGACACCCCCACCACGTAAGGACATCTGCGCCATGAGCACCAACTCCCGTCTGCGCGCCTTCGGTTCCCGCGAGGTCGGTCCCGGCAGGCCCGTCTACATCTGCGGCGAGATCGGCATCAACCACAACGGCGAGCTCGAGAACGCGTTCAAGCTGATCGACGCGGCCGCCGAGGCCGGCTGCGACGCCGTGAAGTTCCAGAAGCGCACCCCCGAGATCTGCACCCCGCGCGACCAGTGGGACATCGAGCGCGACACGCCCTGGGGCCGGATGACCTACATCGACTACCGCCACCGCGTCGAGTTCGGCGAGGACGAGTACCGGCAGATCGACGAGTACTGCAAGGAGAAGGGCATCGCCTGGTTCGCGTCCCCGTGGGACACCGAGGCGGTCGCCTTCCTGGAGAAGTTCGACGTCCCCGCGCACAAGGTGGCGTCCGCCTCGCTGACGGACGACGAACTGCTGCGCGCCCTGCGCTCCACCAACCGCGCCGTCATCCTCTCCACCGGCATGTCGACGCCGCGCCAGATCCGCCACGCGGTCGAGGTCCTCGGCAGCGACAACATCCTCATGTGCCACGCCACCTCGACCTACCCGGCGAAGGCCGAGGAGCTCAACCTCCGCGTGATCAACACGCTGGAGAAGGAGTACCCGAACGTCCCGATCGGCTATTCCGGCCACGAGACCGGCCTGCAGACCACCCTCGCCGCGGTCGCCCTGGGCGCCGCCTTCGTCGAGCGCCACATCACCCTGGACCGCGCCATGTGGGGCTCTGACCAGGCCGCCTCCGTCGAGCCGGGCGGCCTGACCCGCCTCGTCCGTGACATCCGCACCATCGAGGCCTCCCTCGGCGACGGCGTCAAGAAGGTCTACGACTCGGAGCTCGGCCCCATGAAGAAGCTGCGCCGCGTGTCGGGCGTCGTCGCGGAGGCGGAGATCGCGGCGGCGGCGGGCGAACCGGTCGCGGTGTGACCTGAATACCCCTCCGAGTGCCTTACGGGATGGTCGTCCGACGATGAGTCCTCACGCCGGGAAGAACACCGGCCACACCCCCCACACCCTCGCCTTCGTCGAGAGTCCGGTGCAGCTCCTGAACGTCCTGGAGTGGGCGCACGCCCGCGAACTCCACCCCCGGGAGGAGCCCGGCGCGGGGATGACCCTCGTCGTCCTGTCCCCGACCGACCCGATGACCCGCGGCCAGCTGCGCCGCATGGCCGAGCTGGCCCGCCGGGAAGGGCACACGGTCCGCTGGGAGGAGGCCCGCGGCGGCACCACGGCGCCCTTCCGCACCATCGGCGGCCTCACCCCGCTGCTGCGGCGCGCGGAACGGATGGTGATGGGCGACCCCTTCTCCCGCTACGTCCAGCTGCTGCTGACCATCACCACGGCGAGCGAGCTGGTCGTGGTGGACGACGGGACGGCGACGATGGAGTTCGTGGGCCAGCTGGCCCGCGGCGAACGTCTCGTCCGCTGGCACCGCAAGGGCGGCCGCACGGGCCCCCGCGACGTGCTCTTCGCCCCGGTGTCCGCCGCGGCCCGCCGCCGGCTGACCCCCGGCACGGACCGCGGGGTCGAGGTCTTCTCCTCCATGCCGATCAAGGACGCACCCGACGGCGTCACGATCACGTCCAACGCCTTCGCCTGGACCCGCGACCGCTTCGGCCCGCCGCGGGTGACGAAGAGCGCGGACCTGGTCGGCACCTCGCTGGTGGAGACCGGCGTCGTGGACACCGACCGCTACGTGGAGGCGGTCCGGACGCTGGCCGGGGCCCACGGCGCGACCCGCTACTTCGCCCACCGCCGGGAGAGCACGGAGAAACTCCACCGGCTGGCCGTCGAGACGGGCCTGGAGGTGGTCCGCCCCGACCTCCCGCTGGAACTGATCGCCCGCCGCGGCCCCATCGGCCGGACCGTCCTCAGCTTCCCCTCCACGGTCGTCCACACCCTGCCGCTGGCCCTGTCCGGCACGGACGTGCGGGTCGCGGTCTGCGACATCGACCCGGCCTGGCTGACGGACCACGCCTCGCCCAGAGCCCAGGGGTTCCTGTCCGGGGTCACGGGCACGGCCAAGGACGTGCACCGGCTGGCAGCGGTGAGCGTGATCTGAGGAGGGCCGTGGTCCGAGGAGGGCCGTGAGCACGGGCCGTGACCAGGGTGACTACGAGCCGCCGCCCCGTGGGAGCGGCGGCTCCGCCTGTTCCTCCTCCCAACGGCCGAACCCGTCGAAGAAGCTTTCCTCGGGCTCCGGGCGCGCCCTGTCGCGCCACCGGGTGACCGCCCACAGCACACCCCCGAGCACACAGGCCGTGAGGGCCATCACAGCCGGCCCGGTCAGCGCCAGCGTCAGGATGCCCCTCGCGAGGACCCCGGGAATCCGGTCCTCGCCGCACCCGCACGTCATCGTCTCCATGAGGGCACCCTGTCCGGCCGGTCCCGCGTCGTCGCCCGACGTGGCGCAACCGCTGCACGGAGGTGATGATTCCGGGATCCTCCGGGGTCCCGGTACGTGGACAAACCCAGCGTTCCTCGAGCCGTCCGTGGTATCCGTGAAAGGAATGAATAAGTGTGAGTGCCGACCGAAAAGCCGGCAAGTTTACCCATCCACCACAGCAGCCATGCGCCACGCGGCCAACTTTTCTTCGCCTAACGGGTTGAAATTTTGTTGATCGGGTCAGTTGACCGCCCCGGCGTCCTACCCTTCAGAGGGTGAAGCAACTGATGTCCCGAGAGTCCGAGGCCGATCCGTCAGGGGAAGACGTGCTCCCCTTCGCACTTCAGGGTGCGCTGCCCGACGCCCTTCCCGGCACCTTGCCGGAGGCGCTGCGCGCAGAGCTCGTGGCCTTCCGCCGCGACATGCACATGCACCCCGAGCTCGGCAACCAGGAGTTCCGCACGACGGCCGCGATCAAGGCCCGCCTCGAGAAGGCGGGCCTCGAGCCGCGCGTACTCGCCGTAGGGACCGGCCTCATCTGTGACATCGGGACCGTGGGCGGAGGCGGCGTGGCGGGCGCCGGGGCCGACGGGGTGCCGGTCCTCGCGATGCGCGCCGACATCGACGCGCTGCCCATCCCGGACACGAAGACCGAGTGCGCCTACCGCTCGACGGTGCCGGACCGCGCGCACGCCTGCGGGCACGACGTGCACACCACCGTCGTCCTGGGCGCGGGACTCGTCCTCGCCGAGCTGCACCGGCAGGGCCGGCTCCCGCGGCCCGTGCGGCTGATCTTCCAGCCGGCCGAGGAGGTGCTGCCCGGCGGTGCCGCCGACGCCATCGCGGGCGGGGCGCTGGACGGGGTCGGGCGGATCATCGCCGTGCACTGCGACCCGCGGGTCGACGCGGGCAAGGTCGGGCTGCGCGAGGGTGCCATCACCTCCGCCTGCGACCGGCTGGAGATCTCGCTGGACGGGCCGGGCGGCCACACCGCGCGCCCGCACCTCACCACGGACCTCGTGACCGCCGTCGCCCGGGTCGTCACCGACGTGCCCGCGCTGGTCGGCCGTCGCGTCGACACGCGGGCCGGGCTGGCCGTCACCTGGGGCCGGATCGAGAGCGGACACGCGCCGAACGTGATCCCGCAGCACGCCGAGCTGTCCGGGACCGTCCGCTGCCTGGACATCGAGGCATGGCGGCAGGCCCCGGACATCGTCGTCGCGGCGATCGACGAGGTCGCCAACCTGCACCGCGCCAAGTCGGAGATCAACTACGTGCGGGGTGTCCCGCCCGTCGTCAACGACGGTGACGTCGCCGGGCTGCTGCGGGACGCCATGGTCGCCCGGCGCGGCGAGACGGCCGTGGAGAGCACCGAGCAGAGCCTCGGCGGCGAGGACTTCTCCTGGTACCTCGAGCGGGTGCCCGGCGCGATGGCCCGGCTCGGCGTCCGCCCGCCCGGCGAGCGCACGGTGCGCGATCTGCACCAGGGCGACTTCGACGCGGACGAGTCGGCGATCACCGTCGGCGTGGAGCTCTTCACGGCGGCCGCGCTGCTGGACGCGGCGACCCGCGGTCACTGAGGGAATCCCGGCGCGGGAAGCCGGCGGGGAACCCGGGCGAAGGGGTGCCGGAAAGGTGCCCCTTCGTCCTCTTGTGTCACCCACCCGTAACCCCGGGGACCCGCTTGTAACCCCGGGTCGGCACGAATCGATAACGGCCCGGAGAAACCCCGTTCCCCTCCGCTTCTACGCGCGTTACTGTGCGCCGGAATCGCCACCGGGAAAAGGCTTGTTGGGGAGCCCCTCCTGAACGGCGCCACCAAGGGGAAGCGGGCCGGTGACGGCGCCGTGGGGATGAAGGGGTGCTTGCTATGCGTCTGATATCTCGGAGGACGAGATTCTCCCGGGCCGCGGTGACCGTCGCGGTCGTCGCGCTCGCCGCCGCCGGCTGCGGCAAGTCCAGCACCGACTCCAAGTCGAGCGACTCGGAATCCAGCGGCAGCGGCTACTCGGGCAAGGGCATCGGCCTCGCCTACGACATCGGCGGCAAGGGCGACCAGTCCTTCAACGACGCCGCCTACGCCGGCTTCCAGAAGGCCGAGAAGGAATTCAAGATCGGCGGCCAGGACATCGAGCCGCAGGACGGCGAGTCCGACGCGGACAAGGTGCAGCGGCTGACCCAGCTCGCCCAGGCCGGCTACAACCCGGTGATCGGCGTCGGCTTCGCCTACGCGCCGGCCGTCAAGGCGGTCGCCGCCAAGTTCCCGAAGATCACCTTCGGGATCATCGACGACGAGCAGATCCAGGCGAAGAACGTCGCCGACATGGTCTTCCACGAGGAGCAGGCCTCGTACCTGGCCGGTGTCGCCGCCGCCAAGGCCAGCAAGAAGGCGCACATCGGCTTCATCGGCGGCGTGGACATCCCGCTGATCCACAAGTTCGAGGCCGGTTACGTCCAGGGCGCCAAGTCGGTCAACCCGAACATCAAGGTCGAGTCGCAGTACCTGACCGAGACCGCCCAGGAAGGCGGCTTCTCCAGCCCCGACAAGGGCAAGGACGCGGCGAGCGGTCAGATCGAGGCGGGCGCCGACGTCATCTACCACGCGGCCGGTCTCTCCGGCCAGGGCGTGATCACCGAGGCCGCGGCCAAGAAGGTGTGGGCCATCGGCGTCGACTCCGACCAGTACAGCCAGAGCGCGCTGGCGGCCTACAAGGACTACATCCTCGGCTCGGCGCTGAAGAACGTCGGCGGTGCCGTCTACGACCTCGTGAAGTCCGTCCACGCGGGCAAGCCGCTGTCCGGTGTGGTCCGCGGCAGCCTCTCCAACGACGGTGTCGGATTCGCCGACACCAACCCGAAGTACAAGGCGATGACGGACGTCGTCGCGGCCGTCGACAAGGCCAAGCAGGACATCATCGACGGCAAGATCACGGTTAACACCAAGTAACGGCCGAAACCCGTTCCGGCGGGCTCCGGCTACGCCCTTCCGAGCGTCCTTGCAGCCCATACGCCCCTTGCCTCCCGCAAGGGGCGTACTGCTGTCCGTAACCTTGACCGCGACTGCGGCCACAGCTCGGTAACGGACCGGACAGAAGGGTTTTTCCGTCTGGTCTACGCGCGTTACGCTGCGGCGGAACCAGCGCCTGGTTTGGGCGCTTGCACAAAGGAGTCAAGTTCCATGCGCCGGGTGTCCCGAATCGCGGTTGCGGGTGTTGCCACCGCAGCTCTCGCCGTGACCGTTTCCGCTTGCGGAAGCTCCTCCACGTCGTCGTCCTCCTCCGACAGCAGTGACAAGAACCTGGGCCTCGCGCTCGCGTACGACGTCGGTGGCAAGGGCGACCAGTCCTTCAACGACGCCGCCACGGCCGGCCTGGACAAGGCCGACAAGGAGTTCGGCTACAAGTCCACCGCGGTCGAGCCGCAGGACGGCGAGTCCGACGCCGACAAGGTGCAGCGCCTGGAGAGCCTCGCCAAGCAGGGCTACAACCCGGTGATCGGTGTCGGCTTCGCCTACGCGCCGGCCGTCAAGGAGGTCGCGGCCAAGTACCCGAAGACCACCTTCGGCATCGTCGACGACGAGCAGATCAAGGCCGACAACGTCGCCGACCTCGTCTTCCACGAGGAGCAGGCCTCCTACCTCGCCGGTGTCGCCGCCGCCAAGGCCACCAAGACCAACACCGTCGGCTTCGTCGGCGGCGTGGACGTTCCGCTGATCCACAAGTTCGAGGCCGGCTTCAAGCAGGGCGTCCAGGACACCAAGAAGGGCGTCACGGTCAAGTCGCAGTACCTGACCGAGACCGCCGCCGAGGGTGGCTTCTCCAGCCCCGACAAGGGTGAGAGCGCCGCCGAGGGCCAGATCGACGCCGGTGCGGACGTCGTCTACGCCGCCGCCGGCCTGTCCGGTCAGGGTGTCATCAAGGCCGCCAACGCCCACAAGGTCTGGGCCATCGGCGTCGACTCCGACCAGTACAAGCAGGACGCGCTGAAGGCGTACAAGGACTCGATCCTCACCTCGGCCATGAAGAACGTCGAGGGCGCCGTCTACACGCTGGCCAAGTCCGTCGAGGACGGCAAGCCGGCCACCGGTGTCGTCCGCGGCAGCCTCGAGAACGGCGGCGTGAGCGTGTCGGACTCGAACCCGGCCTTCGCCGGCAACACCGCGATCCAGGACGCGATCAAGAAGGCCGAAGAGGGCATCAAGAACGGCACCATCACGGTGAAGACCTCCTGACCTTCCGTCAGAGGCCTTGGCCAATGGAGCGCTGTAATGGCAGCGTTACGGCCACGGAACCGGGCGCGGGAAGGATGTCCTCCCCGCGCCCCGTTCGCGCGGCAGAATGCTCGGAACGGATCGAGCCCTGATCGGGATGCCCTCAGCGGCTATCAAGATCATTCAAGTTCGACCTGATCCGGGCACTATTTAAAGCAGGGGCGCTACGCGCGTAGAGCGGCCCCTTTCCCAAGGAGAGTGCGCCATCGACGCGTCCAGCAGCCCTCCGCTCACCGCACAGTCGACGATCGCGGTAGAGCTGGCGGGGATCACCAAGCGCTTCCCCGGTGTCGTCGCCAACCACGACATCCATCTCGCCGTCCGCAAAGGCACCGTGCACGCCCTCGTCGGCGAGAACGGCGCCGGCAAGTCGACCCTGATGAAGATCCTCTACGGCATGCAGAAGCCGGACGAGGGCACCATCGCGATCGACGGCGACCAGGTGAGCTTCTCCAGCCCCGCCGACGCCATCGCACGCGGCATCGGCATGGTCCACCAGCACTTCATGCTGGCCGACAACCTGACCGTGCTGGAGAACGTGGTGCTGGGCAGCGAGAAGCTGTACGGCATCGGTGGCAACGCCCGTAAGAAGATCAAGGAGATCTCCGACCGCTACGGGCTCGGTGTGCGCCCCGACTCCCTGGTCGAGGACCTCGGTGTCGCCGACCGCCAGCGCGTCGAGATCCTCAAGGTCCTCTTCCGCGGCGCCAAGACCCTCATCCTCGACGAGCCGACCGCCGTGCTCGTCCCGCAGGAGGTCGACGCGCTCTTCGACAACCTGCGCGAGCTGAAGTCCGAGGGCCTGTCCGTCATCTTCATCTCCCACAAGCTGGGCGAGGTGCTGTCCGTCGCCGACGAGATCACGGTCATCCGGCGCGGCACGACCGTCGGCACGGCCGTCCCCGCCGAGACGACCCCGCGCCAGCTCGCCGAGATGATGGTCGGCAGCGAGCTGCCCACCCCGGAGACCGCCGAGTCCACGGTCACCGACAAGCCCGTCATCCAGGTCGCGAACCTCACCGTGTACGCCAGCGGCGGCGCCTCCCTGGGCGTCGAGGCGGAGCCCACGACCGGCGGGGTCAGCGGCATGATCGCGCCCGAGGTCGCTGTCGGCGGCGAGGTCAAGAAGGCCCTCGACGACGTCAGCTTCACCATCCACGCCGGTGAGGTCATGGGCATCGCCGGTGTCGAGGGCAACGGCCAGACCGAGCTGATCGACGCGCTGATCGGCACCAAGAACGCCGACTCCGGCACCATCGCCTTCCTCGGCGAGGACATCACCCCCTGGAACACGCGCAAGCGGCGCGAGTCCGGTGTCGGCTACATCCCCGAGGACCGCCACCGCCAGGGCCTGCTCCTGGAGGCGCCCCTCTGGGAGAACCGCATCCTCGGCCATGTCACCGAGGCGCCCAACGCCAAGGGCTTCTGGCTGAACATCAAGGGCGCCCAGGCCGACACCCGCCGGATCGTCGAGGAGTACGACGTCCGCACCCCCGGCATCGACGTCACCGCCGCATCGCTGTCCGGCGGCAACCAGCAGAAGCTGATCGTCGGCCGCGAGATGAGCCACAGCCCGAAGTTCCTGATCGCCGCCCACCCCACCCGGGGTGTGGACGTCGGCGCCCAGGCCCAGATCTGGGACCGCATCCGCGAGGCCCGCCGCGAGGGCCTCGCCGTGCTGCTGATCTCCGCCGACCTCGACGAGCTCATCGGCCTGTCGGACACCCTGCGCGTGATCTACAACGGCACGCTGGTCGCGGACGCCGACCCCGCCACCATCACCCCGGAGGAGCTCGGCTCCGCCATGACCGGCGCCGCGACCGGTCACCTTGAACACGTGGACGAAGAACACGTGGACGACGCGGAAACCACCGAGGAAGCTGCCGGTCCGGAGGACGAGGCCCGATGAAGAAGTTCGACAAGGAGCGCGTGCTCCTCGCGGTGGCCGGCCCGGTCATCGCGCTCGTCGCGGCGATCCTGCTGACCTCGGTCGTGCTGATCGCCTCGGGCAAGAGCCCGATCGAGCCGTACACGCTCATGCTGGAGCAGGCCGGCTACTCCGACGTCCAGGTCCTGATCGTCAACCAGGCCTCGATGTACTACGTCGCCGCCCTCGCGGTCGCCATCGGCTTCCGCATGAACCTGTTCAACATCGGCGTCGACGGCCAGTACCGTCTCGCCGCGATGATGACCGCCGTGGTCGGCGCGAACATCGCCCTGCCGTCCTTCCTGCAGATCCCGCTGCTGCTCCTGGTCGGCGTCCTCACCGGCGCCTTCTGGGCCGGCATCGCGGGCGTCCTGAAGGTCACCCGCGGGGTCAGCGAGGTCGTCGCGACGATCATGCTGAACGCGATCGCCACCAGCCTGATCGGCTACCTCACCCTCGACAACATCTGGGGCGTGCAGGTCGGCAACAACAACACCACCGGCATCATGAAGGACTCCGGCTGGGTGCCCGGCATCGACCTCGGCGCGGACGTCGGCGAGATCTACGGCCTGGTCTTCCTCGCCATCGCGCTCGGCATCGTCTACTGGGTCGTCCTCAACCGCACCCGCTTCGGCTTCGACCTGCGCGCCACCGGCGAGTCGGAGACCGCCGCCGCGGCCTCCGGCGTCGACGCCAAGAAGATGGTCCTCACCGCGATGCTCATCTCCGGCGGCATCGCGGGCCTCTCCGGCCTGCCGCTGCTGCTCGGCGACGCCCACACCTACAGCCTGAGCTTCCCCACGGGTCTCGGCTTCACCGGCATCACCATCGCCCTGCTCGGCCGCAACAACCCGGTGGGCATCGCCTTCGCCGCGCTCCTGATCGCCTTCCTCGACAAGGCCTCTCCCGCCCTCGACTACGCGACCCCGGTGGCGTACGAGAAGGAGATCGCCACGATCATGCAGGGCCTCATCGTCTTCGCGGTCGTCATCTCGTACGAGGCCGTACGCCAGTGGGGTCTGCGCCGTCAGCAGAAGCGGGTCGGCGCCGAGCTCGCCGCCGCCGCCCAGAACACCAAGAAGGAGGTGACGGTCTGATGAGCACCACGACCATCGCCAAGCCGCAGGCGAAGCAGCCCGGCAAGGGCGGCCGCAAGATCTCGCTCCCGGTCCTCCTGCTGATCATCGCGGGCGTTCTGGTGCTGACCTCGGTCGTCCGCCTCATCACCGGCGCGGACGGCATCACCTCCACCGGCCAGATGTCCACGGCCCTGCGCCTGGCCGTCCCGATCGGACTCGCCGGCCTCGGCGGTCTGTGGGCCGAACGCGCGGGCGTCGTCAACATCGGCCTCGAGGGCATGATGATCCTCGGCACCTGGTTCGGCGCCTGGGCCGGCTACCAGTGGGGTCCGTGGACGGGCGTCGCCTTCGGCATCATCGGCGGCGCGCTCGGCGCCGTCCTGCACGCCGTCGCGACCGTCACCTTCAACGTGAACCACATCGTCTCGGGTGTGGCCATCAACATCCTGGCCCTCGGCACCACCCGCTACCTGTCGAAGTTCACCTTCGAGGGCGCCCCGCAGGGCTCCTCCAAGCAGTCCCCGCCGATCGACTCGCTGGGCACCTTCGACGTCCCCGGCCTGTCCGGCTGGCTGGACACGCTCAACGAGAAGCACTGGTTCCTGATCTCGGACATCGCGGGACTGGTCGGGGGTCTGATCACCGACCTGTCACCGCTCACCGTCGTCGCCGTCGCCCTCGTCCCGGTCACCTGGTGGGTGCTGTGGCGGACGGCCTTCGGTCTGCGGCTGCGGTCCTGCGGCGAGAACCCGGTGGCCGCCGAGTCCCTCGGCGTCAACGTCTACAAGTACAAGTACATCGCCGTGATCATCAGCGGTGGCTTCGCCGGTCTCGGCGGCGCGTTCCTGTCCATCGTGGCCTCGAACGTCTACCTCGACGGCCAGACCGCGGGCCGCGGCTACATCGGTCTCGCCGCGATGATCTTCGGCAACTGGATGCCGGGCGGCCTCGCCCTCGGCGCGGGCCTGTTCGGCTACACCGACAGCCTCAACCTGCGCGGCGGCACCACCAACGTGCACGCGCTGATCCTGCTGCTCGCGATCGTGCTCGTGTTCGGCGCGGCCTACCTGGCGTGGAAGAAGAAGTACGTCCCCGCCGTCGTCACCGCGCTGGTCTCGGCCCTGATGTTCGTCTGGTACCTCGGCACGGACGAGGTCCCGCGTCAGGTCGTGACGGCCGCGCCGTACGTCGTCACCCTGCTGGTGCTCTCGCTCTCCGCCCAGTCCCTCAGGATGCCCAAGGCGGACGGCATGCCGTACCGGAAGGGGCAGGGCAAGTGACCCCGCCCGCCGCCGGATCCGCCGACACGGTCGACTGGGAGAAGCTGCGTACGGTGGCCAGGGACGCCATGTCCCGGGCGTACGCCCCGTACTCCGGCTACCCGGTCGGCGTGGCGGCCCTGGTCGACGACGGCCGGACCGTGTCCGGCTGCAACGTCGAGAACGCCTCCTACGGGCTCGGCCTGTGCGCCGAGTGCGGGCTGGTCTCGGAGCTCCAGAACACCGGCGGCGGCCGGCTCACCCACTTCACCTGTGTGGACGGCCGTGGCGAGATCCTCGTCCCGTGCGGCCGCTGCCGTCAGCTGCTCTACGAGTTCGGCGGCCCGGAACTGCTGCTGGAGACGCCGGCGGGAATCCTGCCGCTGGCGGAGATGCTCCCGCAGGCCTTCGGGCCGGGCCACCTCACCAAGTAAGTCCCGCGCGGCCCCTCTGACTGGCGCAGAGGGGCCGCGCGGTTTCTGGAACGTCTTGCCGCACCGCCGTGCACCCGCACCACGGTGCACCACCGGAAGGAAAGCCATGACGCAGTTGTCGATGGACGCCGTGTCCGTCATCCGCACCAAGCGGGACCGCGGTGAGCTCAGCGACGCGCAGATCGACTGGGTCATCGACGCGTACACCGGCGGCGAGGTCGCCGACTACCAGATGGCCGCCCTCAACATGGCCATCCTGCTCAACGGCATGAACCGCCGCGAGATCGCCCGCTGGACGGCCGCGATGATCGCTTCCGGTGAGCGCATGGACTTCTCCGCGCTGTCCCGCCCGACGGCCGACAAGCACTCCACGGGCGGCGTCGGCGACAAGATCACGCTCCCGCTGGCCCCGCTGGTCGCGGCCTGCGGCGCGGCGGTCCCCCAGCTCTCCGGCCGGGGCCTCGGCCACACCGGCGGCACCCTGGACAAGCTGGAGTCGATCCCGGGCTGGCGCGCGCTGCTGTCGAACGAGGAGATGCTGCACGTCCTCGACACGACCGGCGCGGTGATCTGCGCGGCGGGCGACGGCCTGGCCCCGGCCGACAAGAAGCTGTACGCGCTGCGGGACGTCACGGGCACGGTGGAGGCGATCCCGCTGATCGCCTCGTCGATCATGTCGAAGAAGATCGCGGAGGGCACCGGCTCCCTGGTCCTCGACGTGAAGGTCGGCACCGGCGCCTTCATGAAGACCATCGAGGACGCGCGCGAGCTGGCCTCGACGATGGTCGGCCTCGGCACCGACCACGGCGTGAAGACGGTCGCCCTGCTGACAGACATGTCCACCCCCCTCGGTCTCACGGCCGGCAACGCCCTCGAGGTCCGCGAGTCGGTCGAGGTGCTGGCCGGCGGCGGCCCGGCGGACGTCGTGGAACTGACCATCGCGCTCGCCCGCGAGATGCTCGACGCGGCCGGCGTGAAGGACGCGGACCCGGCGAAGGCGCTGGCCGACGGCTCGGCGATGGACGTCTGGCGCCGCATGATCGCGGCCCAGGGCGGCGACCCCGACGCCCCGCTTCCCACGGCGAGGGAGACGCACGTGGTGACGGCGGGCGCCTCGGGCGTCCTGACCCGCCTCGACGCCTACGACATCGGCATCGCCGCCTGGCGCCTCGGCGCGGGCCGGGCCCGCAAGGAGGACCCGGTGCAGGCGGGCGCGGGCGTCGAACTCCACGCCAAGCCCGGCGACACGGTCAAGGAGGGCCAGCCCCTGCTGACCCTGCACACGGACACCCCGGAGCGCTTCGCGTACGCACTCGAGGCGGTGACGGGCTCGTACGACATCGGCGCGGCCGACGCCGGGTTCACCGCGTCCCCGGTGGTGCTGGAGCGCATCGCCTGAACCGATCCCCCTCCGGCGGATCACCCGACGGCCGAGCACCCGACTGCGGATCACCCGCTCCGATGAGTTGGGCGCCCCGCGCCGGTCTACCGATCGTGGAATCGACGACACCGCCCGTGTTCACCCTGACCGGCCCCGTCACCCGCCCCCGGGTGACCGGGCTCGTCGACGACGCGCGGGCGCTGATGGAGGCCACCGGCGCCGCCGTCGTCGTCTGTGACGTCGCCGGGATAGGGCCGCCGGGCCTCACCGCCGTCGACCTGCTGGCGCGGCTCCAGCTGGCCGCACGGCGGGCCGGGGGACGCATCCGGCTGCGCGCCCCCGACCCGGCGCTACGCGCCCTGCTCGACCTCGTCGGTCTCCGCTTCGAGGTGGAGGGGGAGGTCGAAGAGGGGGAACCAGCGCTGGGTGTCGAGGTAGAAGTGGAACCCGGTGAGGCGGCCGTCTGAGATCTCCAGGACCTGGATCGCCCACGGGGTGAATCCGCCCTTGTCGGGGTCGGGCTTGTACTGGGCGAAGCCCGGCAGGCCGTTGACCTGGACCGGCAGCAGGCGCGAGCCCTCGCACGCGGAGCCGAGCGTGGTCATGAAGCCGGTGATGTCGTCGTGGCCGGTCAGCCACAGGTCGAACGGCGGCATCGTCATGATGGCGTCCTCGTGGAGGAGGGCCGTCAGCGCTGTCATGTCGTAGCCCTCGAAGGCCGCCACATACCGGTCGAGCAGTTTCTGCTGCTCCTCGTCCAACGGGTCGGACACCGCCGCGTCGGCGCCGGCCGTCTCCCGCTCGGACAGGGTCGCCCGCGCCCGCTGGAGCGCGCTGTTGACCGAGGCGACCGAGGTGTCGAGCAGCTCGGCGACCTCGCTCGCCTTCCAGGCCAGCACCTCCCGCAGGATCAGCACCGCCCGCTGCTTCGGCGGGAGCTGCTGCAGCGCGGCCATGAACGCGAGGCGCACCGACTCCTTGGCGACCGCCGCCTCGGCCGGGTCCTCCACGGTCGGCAGCACACGAGCGTCCGGCATCGGCTCCAGCCAGGTGTTGTCGGGGCGGGGCGAGAGCGCCGCCCGGGCGAGCGGGGTGGGCTCGGAGAGGTCCATCGGCCGGGCCCGCTTGTTGCCGGCCGTCAGCATGTCCAGGCAGACGTTCGTCGCGATCCGGTACAGCCACGAGCGCAGACTGGAGCGGCCCTCGAACTTCGCGTAGCTCCGCCAGGCGCGGACCAGCGTGTCCTGCACCGCGTCCTCGGCCTCGAAGGAGGAGCCGAGCATGCGGTAGCAGTAGCCGGTCAGTTCCGTCCGGTGCTTCTCCAGTGCGACGTCGATGTCGGTCGTCGTCGCCGTGCTGTCGCCCATCGTCCACCCACCCCTGTGGCCGTTCTGTCACGCGTCTTCGCGCCCAGCACTTCGGAAGCTACCGCAGCCCACTGACAATGGCCCGCCGAGTCGGCAAAAGCCCAGGTGGAAGGCGTGCGGACGGCACATGCAAGGCGCTCTCGGACCAACTGCTCCACGGCCATCAGCAAGCAAGGGCACGGGCGTACGGGCGGGCGGCGCGCGTGCCGCCCGGGCAATCGCCTGGGCGAGGTCACCGCGAGCGATCCGGAACTCCATCGAAAACCCCCTGCGCGGACCGGTCGTCGCGCGGAGGCTGTGCGCCACCGCCGACCACCGGCCCCGGGCAGGGGGAGGACCCCGGGCAGGGGAGACCGCGGGCAGACCGCGGGACGTTCAGTGAGCGGCGACCAGCGTCTCCCGGCGGGCCGCGCGGGTCCCGAACACCGTGATGGTCACGACGCCGAGCACCGCCAGGACACCCACGCCGACCGTGCCGGCCCAGCCGCCCGAGTGGAAGGCCAGCGCGCCGACCGTGGAACCGGCGCTGGAGCCGATGTAGTACGCGGACTGGTAGAGGGCGGAGGCCTGGGCGCGGCCGGTCGTCGCCGTCTTGCTGACCGCCGAGGAGGCCACCGCGTGCCCCGCGAAGAAGCCCGCCGTGATCAGCACCAGACCGAGCAGGACCAGAACCAGGGAGTCCGCCAGCGACAGCAGCAGTCCGGTGGCCGTGGTGCCACCCGCCAGGTACAGTGCGCCGCGCCGGCCGAGCCGGCCGACCAGCCGGCCCGCCGTCGACGCCGACACCGTGCCCACCAGGTACACCAGGAAGATCGAGCCGACGATGCCCTGGGGGAGGGAGAACGGCGCCTCCGTCAGCCGGTAGCCGATCACCGTGTACACGCCGCCGAAGACCGTCATGAACAGCGCGCCGATCGCGTACAGGCGGCACAGCAGCGGGTTGGCGAGGTGCTCTCGGACCGTGCCGATCAGCACGCGCGGCGCCAGTGAACCCGCCTTGAAGTGCCGGGGCGCCGGCAGCAGCAGACGGAAGGCGATCGCGCAGGCCACCGCGAGGGCGCCGATCACGCCGACGGCCACCCGCCAGCCCCACTCCTGCGCGACCCAGCCGGTGATGACCCGCCCGCTCATCCCGCCGACGCTGTTGCCCGCCACGAACAGGCCGATCGCCGTGACGAGCGCCTTCGGCCGGACCTCCTCGGCGAGATACGCGGTCGCCGACGCCGGGAGACCGGCCAGCGCCGCGCCCTGCACCGCCCGCAGCACGACCAGCGTGCCCAGGGAGGGCGCGAACGGGACCAGCAGGCCCACGCCGACCGCGACGCCCAGTGAGGCCGTCATGACCGTACGGCGGCCGTAGCGCTCCGACAGGGCGCTCATCGGGAGCACGAACAGCGCCAGTCCGCCGGTCGCCGCCGCCACCGTCCAGCTCGCCTGACTCGCCGCCACCCCGAAGTCACCGGAGATCAGCGGCAGGAGCGCCTGCGTGGAGTACAGCAGGGCGAAGGTGGCCACACCGGCGAGGAAGAGCGCGAAGCTCATCCGGCGGTAGCCGGGGCCGCCGGGGGCCAGACGGGAGTCGGCGGAGAGGGGAGCGGAGGGGACGGAAGCGGAGGACGCGGCGCCCACGATCGTGGACGCCCCGGTACTGGCGGGAGACATGCCTCGAAGTTACGTAGGCCCCCGCTCATCCGTCCAATGCATGGAATCGACATAATCGTTCCCATGGTGCATCAGCAGAGGTCAGGGGCTCGCCTGTCACCGTCCGGTGACACAGAAGACATGGCGGCCGACACGGCGGACATGGCGAGGACGCTGGCCCCCAGGCTCGCGTACTTCGCCGGGGTCGCCCGTACCGAGCACGTCACGCGCGCCGCGCAGGAGATGCAGGTCCCGCAGTCGACGCTGTCCCGGGCCATGGTCCGCCTCGAACAGGACCTGGGCGTCGACCTGTTCGCCCGGCACGGCCGCACGGTCTCCCTCACCCCCGCCGGGCGCACCTTCCTCGCCTCCGTCGAGCGCGCCCTCGGCGAGATCGAGCGGGCCGCCGACGAGGTCCGGGCGGACGCCGACGCGGCCACCGGCAAGGTCGCCTTCGGCTTCCTGCACACCATGGGTGCGGAGACCGTCCCCGGGCTGATCCACGCCTTCCGCGCCGATCACCCGCGCGTCCGCTTCAGCCTGGTCCAGAACTACGGCGAGGCGATGCTCGAGCGGCTGCGGGCGGGGGAGCTGGACCTCTGTCTGACCTCCCCCGTCCCGGACGCCCCCGACCTGGTGGCCCGCCGCCTCGACGAGCAGAAGCTGCGCCTGGTCGTCCCCGCCGACCACCGTCTCGCCGCCCGCCGCAGGGTCCGCCTCGCCGAGGCCGCCGACGAGACCTTCGTGACCCTGGAACCGGGCTACGGCCTGCGCCGGATCACCGACGACCTCTGCAAGGAGGCCGGGTTCCGGCCCCGGATCGCCTTCGAGGGCGAGGAGGCCGAGACCCTGCGCGGCCTGGTGGCGGCGGGGCTCGGGGTGGCACTGCTGCCACCGCCCGCCGTGGCCCGCCCGGGAGTGGTGGAACTGACGGTCACGGCCCCGAGGGCCGCCCGTGAGATCGGCGTGGCCTGGCTGGACGGCCATCCGGACACCCCGCCGGTGGCGGCCTTCAAGAAGTTCCTGCTGTCGAGGAGGGGCAACCTGCTGCCGCACTGAGAGGGGCAACCTGCTGCCGCACTGAGGTGCCGCGCCTCAGGGACGGCCCGGGCGCCGTAACGAGCTGCCGAACCCGACGGCCAACGGCATGCGCAGTCCCAGTGGCGGCGGGGCGGCGAGCGCGTCCTCCACCGGCCGGGAGAGCGCCCGGCCGAACAGCGCGCCCATGACGAAGTCCTCGGCGAGCGCGAGGACTTCACCGCGGTACTGGTGCAGTCCGTGGCCGTCGGAGTGCACCTCGAACCGGCACACGTCCCGGTTCGCCTTCTTCGCCCGTGCCGCGAGCCGGAACGACAGCTCGGGGTCGCAGCGCTCGTCGTTCGTGCCGTGCACGATCAGCACCCGCCGCCCGGCCAGCTGCTTCACCGGTTCGGGTGGGGCGGCCATGTCCTCCTCCGGCAGCCAGGGAGCGATCGCCAGCACGGAGTTGACGGCCTCGTGACCGCCCGCCCGCAGCGCGGCCCGCGCGCCCATGTCGACGCCGGTCAGACACACGGGGACGTCTCCGTAACGCCGTACGGCCTCGTCGGCGGCCCAGGCCGCGTCGGCCGCGAGATGCGCCTCGCTGCCGTTCCAGCCGCGGTAGCGGTAGTGCACGGCGTGCACGGCGAGGCCCTCCGCACGTCCCGCGCGGGCCAGCCTGCGCCCCAACCCCCGTACGGAGGCGGCCGCCCACACGGCGGACGGTTTCCGGCTGGACACCTCCTCGCCTCCCGGGAGCAGCAGCACCACCCCGCTCACCGCCGTCGGCGCCGGGCCGAGCGTCTTCCCCAGCCGGACCGTCCGAACCGGCGTCACATCCTGTGCCATGACAGAACAGTGTCAGAAGCGCTGTTGTACTCCACCTGTCCGGGCGGTCACCGTTACGTATCGGCGGAGTTGTACAGCGCGCCGTCTACGCGCGTAGGAGTTAGAGTGCGGAAATGACGAGCCAGAGCACCCAGGCGGGCAACACCCCGAGCTCGGACCAGATCCGGCGGGCACCCAAGGTTCTGCTGCACGACCATCTCGACGGCGGGCTGCGTCCCGGCACGATCGTCGACCTCGCCCGGAACTCCGGGTACGCCCAACTCCCGGAAACCGACCCAGACAAGCTCGGCATCTGGTTCCGGGAGGCCGCCGACTCGGGCTCGCTGGAACGGTACCTGGAGACCTTCTCGCACACCGTCGGCGTGATGCAGACCCGCGACGCGCTCGTCCGGGTCGCCCGCGAGTGCGCCGAGGACCTCGCCGAGGACGGTGTCGTCTACGCCGAGGTGCGCTACGCGCCGGAGCAGCACCTCGAAGGCGGACTGAGCCTCGAAGAGGTCGTCGAGGCCGTCAACGAGGGCTTCCGGGAAGGTGAGCGGACGGCCCGGCGCAACGGCCACCGCATCCGCGTCGGCGCCCTGCTCACCGCCATGCGGCACGCGGCCCGCGCCCTGGAGATCGCCGAACTCGCCAACCGCTACCGGGACCTGGGGGTCGTGGGCTTCGACATCGCGGGCGCGGAGGCGGGCTTCCCGCCCACCCGGCACCTCGACGCCTTCGAGTACCTGAAGCGCGAGAACAACCACTTCACCATCCACGCCGGCGAGGCCTTCGGGCTGCCGTCGATCTGGCAGGCCCTCCAGTGGTGCGGCGCCGACCGGCTCGGCCACGGGGTGCGCATCATCGACGACATCGAGATCGCCGCCGACGGCGGTGTGCGGCTCGGCCGGCTCGCCTCCTACGTCCGTGACAAGCGCATCCCGCTGGAGCTGTGCCCCAGCTCCAACCTGCAGACCGGAGCGGCCTCCTCCTACGCCGAGCACCCCATCGGCCTGCTGCGCCGGCTCCACTTCCGGGCCACCGTCAACACGGACAACCGTCTGATGTCCGGCACCAGCATGAGCCGGGAATTCGAGCACCTTGTCGACGCGTTCGGCTACACGCTCGACGATCTCCAGTGGTTCTCCGTCAATGCTATGAAGTCAGCATTCATTCCTTTCGATGAACGACTTGCCATGATCAGTGACGTGATCAAGCCCGGTTATTCCGAGCTGAAGTCCGAATGGCTGTTCCAGCAGACCGCCTCCACCAGCGGTTCTGCGGGTACGGAAGGCTGAGTAGCGTTTTTCCGGGGCGCGGAATGCGGGCGGGTGTTCACCATCCGTCCGCATTTCGATGTTTGCCGCCGACCCCTCTCCGTGTTTACGGTCGAGAACCGCTCAGTTCCCCGTATCCCATTCGAGGACGCATTCATCATGAAGCAGTCTGCTGCCAAGACCCTCGGTGTCGCCGCTCTCGGTGCCGCCTTCGCCGCCGTCGGTGCGGGCGCCGCGAACGCCGCCCCCGCCGTTCCGGACGCCACGCAGGCCCTGGACGGTGTCACCAGGACGCTGCCGGCGGAGAACCTGACCTCGGCGCTGCCCGCGGCCGGTGAGGTGCTGACGCAGGCCCAGCCGGCGCTCGGCACGAGCCTGGCCGCCGCCCAGCCGGTCGCCGAGAAGCTGCTCGCCGAGGGGCCGACCGCGCCCGTCGCCGGTCTGCTCGGTGGTCTGCCGCTCCAGGGCCTGCCCACGCACGGCCTCCCGGTGAACGGCATCCCGCTGGGCTGAACGGCACCGCCCGTCACGCAGGACGCGCCGTCGGGGCGCACCCGGAAGACCGGACGCGCCCCGACGGCGTCGCTGTGGACGGCCGTCACCAGGCGGTGCGCGCCGCCTTGTCCTCCGACGGCAGCAGCACCCACAGCGCTATGTACAGCAGGAACTGCGGGCCGGGCAGCAGGCAGGAGAGCACGAAGATCACGCGCATCGTGGTCGCGGAGGTGCCGAAGCGCCGGGCCAGCGCGGCGCACACTCCGCCGATCATGCGGCCGTTGGTGGGGCGAGCGAGGCTGGACATCTGCGGCTCCTTCGCGAGCGTCTGCCGGAGGCGGCCCTCGCGGCCCCTCCATCTGCCTTCCACGCTACGGTGACGAAGGGGGACGAAGCGTCGCTCTACGGGGCGACCCCGACCCTGGGAATCCTCGGGGTAAGACCCTGAGCGGCCTCCTCCTGGCGGACCGCGGCCCGCCCCCGGCGCTCGTCCCTGCGGCGCAGCCACGCGCGCGCCGCCGGCACCACCGCGACGTGCGCCAGGGCCACGCCCAGGGTGTTCAGCAGCAGCGAATCGACGTCCACGACCTGACCGGGCACCCCGGTCTGCAGCAGCTCGATGCCCAGGGACAGCAGGGCGCCCGCCGTGACCGTACGGATCAGGGAGGCGAGCGGCGAGACCCGGAGCCTGCCGTGCACCAGCGGCAGCAGAAAGCCCAGCGGGGCCAGCAGCCCCAGCCCCTCGCCGATCCGCCGCGCCGCCTCGGGCCAGCCCAGTCTCAGGTCGGCCCGGATCCCGTCGAACGGATGGAGGTTGGCCGGCACCACCCAGGGGACGTTCACCGGGCGCAGCGCGACCCAGGCGACGAAAACGAGGTGGGCGGCCAGGAGGAGAATCCCGGTCGCGCGGATGCGGATAGCGGCGCTGTCGCCGATGGAGCCTTGACGCTGCACGCCCCCCAAGACGCGACCCCCGGCACGATCGGTTCCGGCCCGTCCCCCGGCACCTGGCACGAGTCACCCGCGCCGCCGGGCCGGTCGCGCTTCCCGGCAGACGGTGACCTGCGACGACCACGGCCGCCGGGCACCGCGTGAGGCGTCCGCCACACCGGCCGGACGCCCGGTCCGGATCAGCCGCTGCCGGTGACCGCCGAGGACGGGGGCTCCGCGCTGCCGGGGCGGGAGCGGACCTCGTCGGTGCACTCGTAGCGGCGCAGCGGGTCGGAGCCGGGGCCGCCGAGGATCACCGAGCCGTCGCCCTCGGCCGCCGCCGAGTCGGAGAACGTGCAGACGAGCTGGGCGAGGGCGTACGAGGTCAGGTTCCCCGGCGCGGTGCTCAGCCGCAGCGCGTCGTCGGGGTCCTGCGCACGGGGCCCGGCGACCGTCATGCCGCCGCGCACGTCCGTCGTGTACCCGGCCTCCTTCTCGCCCGCCGACGGCGACTCGGCGAGCTGGTCGAGCAGGCCCTGGGCCACCAGCACCCGCCGCTGGAAGTCCGCCGCGCCGTCCGGCACCCGCACGGACCGGTCGACGGTCACCAGCGACGACCCGCACAGCAGGAACACCTGCACCGGCACGCCCGCCCGGGCGGACTGTGACGTCACGTCCGGCTCGGTGAGCGAGCAGCGCGCCCGGGAGGGGGCGGGCCCGAAGTCGGTCGGCACCTCGGTCGCCCGGATCCCGCAGCCGGTGAGCAGACCGGCAAGGCCGACCAGCACGGGCACGGCGAGCAGCCGTCGTACCGTCGCACGGCGCATGGTCACTACGCGTCCCCCTTGTCCTGCACGGACTGCCCCGACTTGCCGGACTTCCCGGACTGCGCGGGCATGGACGGCACGGACCGCCCCGGCCGCACGGCCCGCTCGTCCTCCTCGCCGCCCTGGTCCGCCGCCTCCAGGACTCCCCGGGGCAGCCGCAACGTGAACACCGCACCGCCCTCCGGGGAGTTGGCGGCGGTGATCTCGCCGCCGTGGATGTGGGCGTTCTCCAGGGCGATGGACAGGCCCAGCCCGCTGCCCTCGGAGCGCGGCCGGGAGGCGCTCGCCTTGTAGAACCGGTCGAAGACGTGCGGCAGCACCTCCTCGGGGATGCCGGGCCCGTGGTCGCGCACCGAGATGACGACCGCGTCGTCCGCCGCCGACACCGACACCCGCACCGGCGAACCGCCGTGCTTGAGCGCGTTGCCGATCAGATTGGCGAGGATCACGTCCAGCCGGCGCGGGTCGAGCAGGGCGTGGATGCCGCGCTCGGCGTCCAGGTCGACCGCGTCCAGCCAGGCGCGCGCGTCGATGCAGTGGGTGATCTGGTCGGCGACGTCGACGTCGTCCAGTACCAGCCGCGCCGTACCGGCGTCGAAGCGGGTGACCTCCATCAGGTTCTCGACGAGGTTGTTCAGCCGCCGCGTCTCGCTGACGACCAGCCGCACCGCGGGCTCGATCATCGGGTCGATGCTGCCCGACTCGGCGTCCAGCTCCTCCTCCAGCACCTCCGCGACGGTGGTGATGGCGGTCAGCGGAGTCCGCAGCTCGTGGGACATGTCAGCGACGAAGCGCCGCGAGGCGTTGTCGCGCGCGGCCATGTCCGCGACCCGCTTCTCCAGGGACTCCGCGGCCCGGTTGAACGTCCTTGACAGATCGGCGAGTTCGTCCGTCCCGGACACCCGCAGCCGGGTGTCGAACCGGCCCTCGCCGAGCCGCCGCGCCGCGACGCCCAGCCGGTGCACCGGCTTCAGCACGGTCGTCCCGGCGGCCTGCGCGAGCAGCGCGGCCCCGATCAGCGCGAGGCCGGTGGCGATCCCCAGCGACCAGCCCAGCGAGTTGAGATCCTTGGCCTCCGGCTCCAGCGACTTGCGCATGTACCCCGTCGGCCCGCCCCCGTTCACCTTCGTCCCGGCCACCAGATACGGCGTCCCGTGGTCGACGACCCGCTGCCAGTACAGGTGGTACGGCGCCTTGTTGCCGCCCGTGACGTCCTGCCGCTTGTTCACCGCCGTACGCAGCGCCCCGGGCACGTCGTCCAGCGAGAACCCGTTCAGGCCGCCCGAGTTGCCGTAGACGGTCTTGCCGCTCGCGTCCTCGCCCACCAGCAGCACACTGAAGCGCTGACTGCTGTTGGCCATCTGCCCGGCGGTGTGCTGGAGCTCGTCCTGCGAGGGATGCTCGGGCAGCGAACCCGCCCGGTTCTCCATCTCCTGCTCGAAGTCCCGCAGCACCGCACCCTGGGTACGGGTCAGCACGGCCTCGCGGTTGAGCCAGTACGCGATGCCGGACGCGGACACCGCGGCGGTCAGCGCCACCGCCCCGAAGACGACGACGAGCCGCAGCCGCAGGCTGGTGAAACGCAGCCGTGAAAGTCTTCCCTTGCGCGCCGCGGACCAGCCGCGGAACCCCCCTTGCCGCTGAGTCACTGAGGGGCGTCCAGGCGGTAGCCGACGCCGCGCACGGTACGGATGAGGACCGGGGAGGACGGCACGTCCTCCACCTTGGCCCGCAGCCGCTGGACACAGGCGTCCACCAGCCGGGAGTCGCCCAGGTAGTCGTGCTCCCACACCAGCCGCAGCAGCTGCTGCCGGGACAGCGCCTGCCCCGGCCGCCGGCTCAGTTCGAGCAGCAGCCGCAGCTCGGTCGGCGTGAGCTGGAGATCCTCGCCGTTCTTCGTCACCGTCATCGCCGCGCGGTCGATGACGAGACTGCCGAACGTCGCCGAATCGCTCGACTCGCGCTCCCCGCGCCGCAGCACGGCCCGGATCCGGGCGTCCAGCACCCGGCCCTGCACGGGTTTGACGACGTAGTCGTCGGCGCCGGACTCCAGCCCGACGACCACGTCGATGTCGTCGCTGCGCGCGGTCAGCAAGATGATCGGCAGTTGGTCGGTGCGCCGGATGCGCCGGCACACCTCGAATCCGTCGATGCCGGGCAGCATCACGTCCAGCACGATGAGATCCGGCCGCTGCTCGCGCAGCAGCTTCAGACCGTCCTCACCGCTGGCAGCGGTGGCCACCCGGTGTCCCTGGCGCGTCAGTGAGAGCTCCAGGGCCGTACGGATGGCGTCGTCGTCCTCGATCAGCAACAGGGAAGGCACGGGCTCATTCTGGCCCATGAGGGGGCTGTCGTTCGACCTGTGGGTAGGTGGTGAGGCGCCAGAGGGAGATGGTTTCCGCGGCGCGGGCCGCGTACAGAGGGTCGGACGCATCCCGCGAACGCCTGTGCCGGGGCCGTACATCGGTACGGTCCACAACCCGCGGACCTGCGGTTTCGACGAGTCGGAGCAGCTCCTCGCGGGTGCGCAGACCGAGGTGTTCGGCCAGGTCGGACATGATCAGCCAGCCCTCGCCGCCCGGCCGCAGGTCGGGCCGAGACCCGCCAGGAACCCGCCCGGCGTCGCGCTGTCCTCGTCGTACACCCCCGTTTCCAGGGCGGAGGCCGGCCGGCCGGGCAGCCACGGCGGATTGCAGACCACGAGATCGGCACGGCCGGACGCGGGACCGTCCGCCGCGCCACCCCCGCCCGGCTACAGCCCCGGAGCCACCACGATCCGCCCCTCCAGTCCGAGCCGCCGGGCCGGCACCGCCGCGCAGGTACGGGCGGGGCGCGGGGCCGGGGGCCGCTGCCGCGTCCGCGTCGAAGCGCGCAGGCGGAGTCGAACAGCACCCTGCCGAGGGTCACCCCGGCAGGGTCCCGCGGCGACCTGCGCGGACCAGGTCAACTGCCGTACCGCGAAAGCCTGTGGGCGGTCTGTGGAGTGGTCGTGACAGGCCCCTGTGACAGGTCTGTGACAGTCGGCGGACACGGCGATGAAGTGCCCCGGGCAATCTTTTGGTCACGGACAAGGCGACGCGGAAACACAGCGGAGCCGGACCGGCGCAGGAGACCGAACACCGGAAGTCCACGACGGGGGGCGCGAGATGAACACGCTGCACGGTATGAGCACCAACGCAGTCGCAGTCGTCACGCGTCTGCACGACGTGCACCGGGGTTCCGAGAAGTCCGGTGCCGTGAGCGGGCGGGGGTGCGCTCGCGGCACCGGGCGCCAGCACACCACCTTCATGACGGTGGTCGACACGGGGGAACAGGCGGCTCACGGGGGAGCCGCGTACAGGGAGGACACGGGGGAGCGTCGCTCGCTGACCGAGGCGGAGTTCACCGCCTACGTCCAGGAGCGCCGCGCCTCCCTGTACGCAACCGCCTACCACCTCACCGGCGACCGCTTCGAGGCCGAGGACCTGCTCCAGAGCGCGCTGTTCTCGACGTACCGGGCGTGGGACCGGATCAGTGACAAGGCCGCGGTCGGCGGATACCTCCGCCGGACGATGACCAACCTGCACATCAGCGCGTGGCGCCGCCGCAAGCTGAACGAGTACCCGACCGAGGAGCTGCCGGAGACGGCCGGCGACACGGACGCGATGCGCGGCACCGAGCTGCGCGCGGTCCTGTGGCAGGCGCTGGCCCGGCTCCCCGAACTCCAGCGGACGATGCTGGTCCTGCGCTACTACGAGGGCCGCACCGACCCGGAGATCGCGGAGATCCTCGACATCAGTGTCGGCACGGTGAAGTCCAGCATCTGGCGGTCGCTCCGCCGGCTGCGCGAGGACGAGGTCCTCAGCTTCGGCCGTGACGAGGAAGACGCCTTCGGGGAGCTTGTCGCCTGAGGGTGAACGGGGGAAGGCCCGGCTCCGCTCAGGGGAGCCGGTGAACGGGGGAACACGGGGGAAGCACGGGGGAAGCGGTACCGGGGGGCCCGACGGGGGACGTCGGCGGAGCGGTACCGCGCAAGCACGGGGGAAGCACCACCCCGGGGGGACACGGGGGAGCACCGAGGAAGCGGGGCTGGAGGGCCGGGGGGTCCATCCAGTCCCGCTTCTGCGTGTCCGCTCCGCGTGTCCGCTTCCGGCGTGTGCGCTCCGCGCCGGTGCGGGCGTCCTAGGCGGGCGTACGCGCCGTCGGGGCGTGGTGGCCCGTCGCCGCTGCCGCCAGGCGGCCCAACGCCTCGTCGCGGTCGCAGGCGTGCGCCCCGAGCGCGGTCTGCCGGGCGACGATCGAGCGCTCGGAGCGCATCAGCCGCCAGCCGCGGCGCAGCAGGAAGGGCACCGACTTGCGGCCCTCCTTCAGATCGCGCAGGAAGCGGCGGCGGAAGGTCTTCACCGGGCCGCGGCTCAGGCACAGCGCGTCGGCCAGGACGCCCAGTTCGCGGCACCGGTTCACGATCTCGGCGGCGAAGATGCCCTCCGCGATGAACAGCGGGGTCCGCCCGATGTCGATCGCGTCCGCGCCGGTGCGCGCGCTGAGCGAGATGTCGTAGACGGGAACGTTCGTACGGCCCGTGCCGCACAGTTCCACGATCGAGGCGACGGCCGTGTCCGCGTCCCACGAGCCGGGGTGGTCCCAGTCGATGTCGGAACTCCCGTCGACCAGCGGCAGCGTGGGGTCGTCGCCTTCCTTGTAGAAGTCGTCGAGCCGCAGCACGGGGAGGCCGGAGCGGGCCGCGAGCAGGGACTTGCCGGAGCCGGAAGGGCCGCAGAGCAGCACGACTCGCGTCGGTATGGGCGGAGGGGACGTCACGGGACACCAGTGTGAGGCATCCCCTGGGCCGTCAACGACCCCGCGGGTCGGCTTTGATGCGCGCGTCACACCTCAACTACCCTTCGTGTCGACCTGATCACCTTGCGCATCAGAAGGCGGCACCGATGGCCCGACACGCTTCCCCCCAGACCTCCACCGGCCGGCGCGTCCTCGCCGCCCTCGCGACCGCCGGGGTGGCGCTGGGCGCCGGCGCCGGGACCGCCGCCGCGGCGACCGGCGAGCCCGCCGTCGACGTGGTGCGCACGAAGCCCGGCTCGGCCGGTCGGCTCGACCCGCAGGCGGGCGTGCAGGGGGCGCTCGGCTCCCTGACGTACGTCACCGGCGCCGTCACCGGCCTCAAGCCCAACCCTCTCGCGGGCACCGGCGTCGACCCGCTCGACAACGGCGTCGGCACCCAGCTCGCCGACTTCAAGCCGCTGACCTCCCAGATGCTCACCGGGCCGGTGGCGCAGGCGCAGTCCATCGGCACGGTCCCGGTGCTGGGAGACGTGACGAAGGCGCTGGGCGGCTGAGGCCGGTCCGCACGGACGGAAGCCGCGCCGCCCCCGGACGGAGGGGCGACGCGGCTTCCGCGTCTCGCGGGCCCGAGGGCCTGTCTAGTACGACGAGCCCGAGGCGCCCAGGGAGCCCGTGGGGTGCCAGACCGTCTTCGTCTCCAGGAAGGCCGTCATGCGGTCCGTGCCCGGAGCGGCCGACCAGTCGTCCACAGGCTGTGGACGAAGGACGCGCTTCAGGTTGTCGGCCGCCGCGATCTCCAGCTCCTTCGCCAGCACGTCGTCGGCGCCCGCCAGGTCGATCGCGTTGACGTCCTGGTGGGAGGCGAGGGGTGCCGCGATCTCCGCCGTACGGCCGGAGAGGACGTTGACGACCCCGCCGGGCACGTCGGAGGTGGCCAGCACCTCGCCGAGCGACAGCGCCGGGAGCGGGGAGCGCTCGCTCGCGATCACGACCGCCGTGTTGCCGGTCGCGATCACCGGTGCGAGCACCGAGACCAGGCCCAGGAAGGACGACTCCTGCGGTGCCAGGACCGCCACCACGCCCGTCGGTTCGGGCGAGGAGAGGTTGAAGTACGGGCCCGCGACGGGGTTTCCGCCGCCTACGACCTGGGCGATCTTGTCCGTCCAGCCCGCGTACCAGACCCAGCGGTCGATCGTCGCCTCGACCTGGTCGGCGGCCCTGGACTTCGACAGGCCCTCGGCCTCGGCGACCTCGTGGACGAACTGGCCCTTGCGGCCCTCCAGCATCTCCGCGACGCGGTAGAGGATCTGGCCGCGGTTGTACGCCGTCGCCCCGGACCAGCCGCCGAACGCCTTGCGCGCGGCGACGACCGCGTCCCGGGCGTCCTTGCGGGAGGACTGCGGTGCGTTGGCCAGCCACTTGCCCTTTGCGTCGGTCACCTCGTACACCCGGCCGCTCTCGGAACGCGGGAACTTCCCGCCGACGTACAGCTTGTAGGTCTTGAAGACGCTGAGCCGCTGCTGCTGATCGGTCTTGTCGGTCTTATCGGACATCGAGGTACGCCTCCAGGCCGTGGCGGCCGCCCTCGCGGCCGAAGCCCGACTCCTTGTAGCCGCCGAACGGCGACGTCGGGTCGAACTTGTTGAACGTGTTGGACCAGATCACGCCCGCGCGGAGCTTGCTCGCCACCGCGAGGATGCGGGAGCCCTTCTCCGTCCAGATGCCGGCCGACAGGCCGTACGGCGTGTTGTTGGCCTTGGCGACGGCCTCCTCCGGCGTGCGGAAGCTGAGGACCGACAGCACCGGGCCGAAGATCTCGTCGCGGGCGACGGTGTGCGCCTGGGTGACGTTCGTGAAGAGCGTCGGGGCGAACCAGTAGCCGGAGGTGGGCAGTTCGCAGGCCGGGGACCAGCGTTCGGCGCCCTCCGCCTCGCCCTGCTCGACGAGCGAGGTGATACGCGAGAGCTGCTCGGCGGAGTTGATCGCGCCGATGTCGGTGTTCTTGTCGAGCGGATCGCCGAGCCGGAGGGTGGCGAGGCGGCGCTTCAGCGACTCCAGCAGCTCGTCCTGGATCGACTCCTGGACGAGGAGCCGGCTGCCCGCGCAGCAGACCTGGCCCTGGTTGAAGAAGATGCCGCTGACGATGCCCTCGACGGCCTGGTCGATCGGCGCGTCGTCGAAGACGATGTTGGCGCCCTTGCCGCCCAGTTCGAGCGTGACCTTCTTGTGCGAACCCGCGACCTGCCGGGCGATCGCCTTGCCGACGGCGGTGGAGCCGGTGAAGGCGACCTTGTTCACGTCCGGGTGCGCGACCAGCGCGGCACCCGCGTCGCCGTAGCCGGGGAGGATGTTGACGACGCCCCTGGGCAGACCCGCCTGGCGGCAGATGTCCGCGAAGAACAGGGCGGACAGCGGGGTGGTCTCGGCCGGCTTCAGGACGACCGTGTTGCCGGTGGCGAGCGCCGGGGCGATCTTCCACGCCAGCATCAGCAGCGGGAAGTTCCAGGGGATGACCTGGCCGGCGACGCCCAGCGGCTTCGGGTCCGCCCCGAAGCCCGCGTGGCCGAGCTTGTCGGCCCAGCCCGCGTAGTAGAAGAAGTGCGCGGCGACCAGGGGCAGGTCGGCGTCGCGCGTCTCCTTGATCGGCTTGCCGTTGTCCAGCGTCTCCAGGACGGCCAGTTCGCGGCTGCGCTCCTGGATGATCCGGGCGATGCGGAACAGGTACTTGGCGCGCTCCGAGCCCGGCAGCGCGGACCACTTCCCGAAGGCCTTGCGGGCGGCCCGCACGGCACGGTCGACGTCCGCCTCGCCCGCCTGGGCGATCTCGGAGAGGACCTCCTCGGTGGACGGCGAGACGGTCTTGAAGACCTTGCCCTCGGCCGCCTCGGTGAACTCACCGTCGATGAACAGGCCGTAGGAGGGGGCGATGTCGACGACCGAGCGGGACTCGGGGGCCGGAGCGTACTCGAATGCGGATGCAGTCGTGGATGCCATGGTGATCAGTCCACCGTCACGTAGTCGGGGCCGGAGTAGCGGCCGGTGGCCAGCTTCTGACGCTGCATCAGCAGGTCGTTCAGGAGCGAGGAGGCGCCGAAGCGGAACCAGTGGTTGTCCAGCCAGTCCTCGCCCGCGGTCTCGTTGACCAGGACGAGGAACTTGATCGCGTCCTTGGTGGTGCGGATTCCGCCGGCGGGCTTCACGCCGACCTGGACGCCGGTCTGGGCGCGGAAGTCGCGCACCGCCTCCAGCATCAGGAGGGTGTTCGCGGGCGTGGCGTTGACGGCGACCTTGCCGGTCGAGGTCTTGATGAAGTCGGCGCCCGCGAGCATGCCGAGCCAGCTCGCCCGGCGGATGTTGTCGTACGTCGACAGCTCGCCCGTCTCGAAGATGACCTTCAGCCGGGCGGCCGTCCCGCAGGCCTCGCGCACGGCGGTGATCTCGTCGTACACCTTCAGGTACTTGCCCGCGAGGAACGCCCCGCGGTCGATGACCATGTCGATCTCGTCGGCGCCCGCTGCGACGGCGTCGCGGACGTCCGCGAGCTTCACCGCGAGGGCGGCGCGGCCGGCCGGGAAGGCGGTGGCGACCGAGGCGACCTTGACGCCGGAACCGGCGACGGCGGCCTTGGCGGTGGCGACCATGTCCGGATACACGCAGACCGCGGCCGTGGTCGGGGTGGTGCGGTCGGTGGGGTCGGGGTGGACCGCCTTCGCGCCGAGCGCCCGGACCTTGCCCGGGGTGTCCGCGCCTTCCAGCGTCGTCAGGTCGACCATCGAGATGGCGAGGTCGATGGCGTACGCCTTCGCGGTCGTCTTGATGGAACGGGTGCCGAGCGCGGCGGCGCGCGCCTCCAGGCCGACCGTGTCGACGCCGGGCAGCCCGTGGAGGAAGCGGCGCAGCGAGCCGTCGGACGCCGTGACGTCCGTGAGTGCGTCGGCTGCGGTAGGTGTATTGGTGGGCATGGTCACCAGACGAGCATATCTACGCGCGTAGCGGCTGTACACCCCGTCGGTTGCATCCGTGCTCGTCGGGAACGACGGGGCTGCGGATGAGCGCGCCGGTGGGCGTCGGGCAGAATCGGGGCCATGACGACCCCGGAAGACCAGTCACCCGCGCCGCAGCCTTCGGCACCCGAGACCAAGGACCGCATCTACCGGTCGCCCGCGGGCATGGCCGGGGGCGTGCTGCTGCTGGGCCTGGTGGGCTGGCTCGGCCTCGACGCGATCTTCGTGGGCGAGGGAAGCACGCCGTGGCTGGCGCTCGCCTCGCTGATCCTGGCGGTGCCGCTGGTCGTCGCCTTCACGCTGCGGCCCGCCGTGTTCGCGGGCCGGGACCGCCTCCGGGTACGCAATCCGTTCCGGGTGATCGTGCTGCCGTGGGGGCAGGTGGCCTCCCTGCGGTCCGGCTACTCCAACGAGGTCGTCGCCGCGTCGGGGAAGAAGTTCCAGCTGTGGTCCATCCCGGTCTCGCTGCGGGCGCGGAAGAAGGCGAACCGGCGGGAGTCCAAGGCGGCGGCGGAGCGGACCGGGCGGACCGGCGGCCGGGAAGCCGGCCGGGGCGGCAGCGGGTTCGGCGGCCTCGGTGGCCTCGGCGGCGGCCTGTCGCGTGGCGGCGGCGCCGTACCGGACGGTCCCGTACGCGCCGAGACCGACCGGGTCATGGACGAGCTGCGGGAGCTGTGGGAGGCGCGCGAGAAGGAGGAGACCGCACAGGGCGAGGTGACCGTGCGCTGGGCCTGGGAGATCCTGGGCCCGGCGGTGGCGGGGGCCGTGGTGCTGGGGATTCTGCTGGCCGTGGGCTGAGGGCGGCGCGGCGGACGCGGGGTCCCCGGGGCAGGGGGCCGGGCGTCGCGTCCGGGGACGCCGGGTGCGAGGTGCGGGGTGTCGGGTGGGGGACGCCGCGTGCCGGGCGCGGGGCGTCGCATGTGGGGCGCGGGGCCGTCGAGTGTCAATGGTGGCGTGTGTGGGGCGCGGGTCGCCGGATGCCGCGGGTGGGACGTCGGGCGTCGGTTGAGAGGCGCCGGGTGCGGGCGCGGGACGTCGGGTGCCTGGCATCGCGTGTGGGGTGTCGCGCGGGGTGCGGGTGGCGCAGGGCGCAAGGCGCAGGGGCTGCGGATTCGGAGGCCCGGCGGATCTGTCGACGTCGGGCGGGACGGATTGTGATCCGGGCGTTGCCGTGGATCACAGGGTCTTTCGTCATCATCGGCACATGCCCTGGTCGTGACGGGTGTGGCACGTGTGCCGGTCGTGACGGGCGTGGGTGGTGGTGCTCCGGTCGGTCGTGACGGTCGGTGTGAGGCCGGAGAACTGGTGGGTCGGTAGGTCGGGGGAGCGATGAGTACACATTCTGCCGAGGTTCTGCGGCTGCCGGAGGCGGCGATACCCGAGGGCTGCAGGCCCTGGGACGCCGAGCGGGCGGGACGCTGGACGCGCGGGCTGCCGCCGCGCTGGGTGCCCGTGCGGGCACGGACGTCCGTGTTCGTTGCGCTGCCGGTGGTGGCCGCGGCCGGTGCCGGTCTGCTGCACCGGTCGGCGGGACTGCCCGCCTGGGCTGCCGCCCTGGTCGCCCTCCACGTCGTGTGGCTGGTGCTGCGGCCCGAGGCGGCCCTGGTCCTCGTGCCGTTCGCCGTGGCGGTCGTGACGACCCTGGGGGACTTCGCCTCGCCCGTCCGGCTGGGGCTGACGGCCGCGCTCGTCGGCGTCTGGGCGGCCGTGGGCCTGCGGCTGGCCGCGCGCAATCGCCAGCGGGCGGCGGGGCTGGAGGCCGCGGGCGGAGTGACCGCCGGGGTGCCCCGCGCGCCCGGGGCCGGCGGCGGACGGGCGCAGCGGGGCGCGTTCCTGCTGTGGTCCGGGCTCGTCACGGTCGTCGCCGGAGGCGCCCTGTACGCGACCGCGGGCTTCTGGGACCTGGCCGAGGACCGGCAGGTGGTCCCGGCGGCCGGCTGGTGCCTCGCCGGGCTGGGCGTCACCGTGCTGCTCTCGGCGGCGTCGGCCCGCCGCCGGGCCGTCGGCCTGCGCCGGGCGCCCGTCCCGGTGCTCCGCGTGCTCCTGCGGGAGAACGCCGATGTCGAGACCGAGGTCTTCGCCGCCGACGACCTCGCCGCGCTGCGACCGCTGTTCACTGTCTCCACCATCGAGCTCGACAGCCGGGCGGACGACACCGCCGACGAGGACGAGGACGAGGACGAGGGCGAGAGCGAGAGCGACGGCGACTCCGACGACGAGCGCCTCCGGGAGCTGATCTCGCGGATCGACGACGAGCGCGCCGGGCCGCTGCGCGAGGCCGTTCTGTACGGCACCCCCTACGACGGCGCCGAGGTCGTGTTCCTCGCCGCCGCCGACAAGGCCGGTGAGCCGCCGGTGGTGGAGGCGTCCGTGGGGCCCGTGCGGCCGGTGACGGTCCTCGCCCACCGGTGGAGGGCGAGGAGCGAGCGGGGGAGGGCACTCCGGGAGGCCCGGCAGGAGGAGCTGCGCGGGGCCGCCGCGGCGGCCGTCGTCGCCGAGCGGAGCGGCCGGAAGGCCGCCGTGGGGGTACGGAGGTGGCGTGCCGGGTGGGCCGACTGGTTCGCCGTCGCGCTGGTGCTGCTGTTCCTCCCGCTCTACTGGGAGGAGTCCGGGTGGTGGAGGTACGGCTACGGCCTGGTCGCCACGCTGATCGCCGCCCTGCTGCTGCCGCGCCGGATCGCCTGGCGGATCACCGCCGACCACGAGGGCCTGTGGTTCAACGGTCTGAGCGGCACCCGGCACCTCGCCTGGGACCGCATCCGGGTCGCGGAGTGCGAGGGCGCCCGGCTGCGGATACTCGGCACGCGGGCCTCGTCCGAGGAGTGGCGGGTGGCCTCACCGCGCTGGCCGTGGCTGGAGAGCAGGCTCGGCGTGCTGCACCCGTACGAGCGGACGGCCGCCGAGATCACCGCGATGTGGCGGGACCCGGCGACCCGCCCGACCGGCCCGGCCGACGAACGGCAGCGGGGACGTGCGCTGTGGCCGCTCGGGATCGTCGTCGGCATCGTGGGCGCGGCGGCGGTGCTCCTGCTGCCCTGAGGCCCACCCGGCCCGTGCGGGGGCCGCGGGACCCCGTGAGGCGGGCCGCACGGGGTGCCGCACCGGCCCGTCCCGGGCCGGTGAGGCTCTCCACCGCCCGGGCCGCAGCCCGTCATGACGTGCACCGCCCGGGTCGCCGACCGTCTCACCGAGGACGGCGACGGCGACACCTGCGGGCACGGACCGGCCGACGTGCGCGTCCCGCGGACTCGGCGAGCCGGTGCTCCGCCCGGTGCGCCCGCGCCGGAACGGCCGACAGGGGCGCACGGCCCACCGGGGGTGCGCCGTTCGCACGGCCGCGGCGCAGCGGTGCGCGCGTCCGAGCGCCTCGCAGGGCTTGCCGCACGTATGACCCGGGTGGCTCCCGCGGTCAGATGCCGGCCGCCGCCGACAGGTCCCGCTTGATCGCGGCGAGCAGGTCGTCCGCCGTGCTGTGGGCCGCCGGGAGGTCGGCGTGGGTGGGGACCGGGACCACGACCTCCAGGTAGCACTTCAGCTTCGGTTCGGTGCCGCTGGGGCGGACGATTACCCGGGCGCCGTCCAGCGTGTAGCGCAGGCCGTCGGTGGGGGGCAGCTTGTCCGTGCCCCGGGTGAGGTCCTCGGCCCGGGTGACGGCCAGCCCCGCGAGGGAGGTCGGGGGCCGCTCACGGAGGCGCCGCATGGCGTCGGCGATGAGCGAGAGGTCCTGGACGCGCACCGAGAGCTGGTCGGTGGCGTGCAGACCGTGTTCCACGGCGAGGTCGTCGAGCAGGTCGAGGAGGGTGCGGCCTTCGGCCTTGAGGACGGAGGCGAGCTCCGTGACGAGCAGGGCGGCGGTGATGCCGTCCTTGTCGCGTACGCCCTCGGGGTCGACGCAGTAGCCGAGGGCCTCCTCGTAGCCGTAGCGCAGGCCGTCGACGCGGGCGATCCACTTGAAGCCGGTGAGGGTCTCCTCGTAGGGCAGGCCCGCCTTCTCGGCGATACGGCCGAGGAGGGAGGAGGACACGATCGACTCGGCGAACGTGCCGCGCGCGCCGCGCCGGACGAGGTGCGCGGCGAGGAGCGAGCCGACCTCGTCGCCCCGCAGCATGCGCCAGTCGCCCTCGTGGGGCACGGCCACGGCGCAGCGGTCGGCGTCCGGGTCGTTGGCGATGACCAGGTCGGGGCCGGTCTCGCGGGCCCTGGCGAAGGCCAGGTCCATCGCGCCGGGCTCTTCCGGGTTGGGGAAGGCGACGGTCGGGAAGTCGGGGTCGGGTTCGGCCTGCTCGGCGACGAGGACGGGCTCGGGGAAGCCCGCGCGGGCGAAGGCGGCCAGCAGGACGTCCTTGCCGACGCCGTGCATCGCCGTGTACACCGTGCGGGCCGTGCGCGGGGAGTCCGGCGCGAGGACGGCGTCCGTACGGGCCAGATAGGCGTCGAGGACCGTGTCGTCGAGGGTCTGCCAGCCGGCCTCCGGACGCGGAACGTCCTTCAGGGCGGCGATCGCGTCGATCTCGGCCGCGATCCCGGCGTCGGCGGGCGGCACGATCTGCGAGCCGTCCCCCAGGTACACCTTGTAGCCGTTGTCGCGCGGCGGGTTGTGGCTGGCGGTGACCTCCACGCCGGCGACCGCGCCCAGGTGCCTTATGGCGAAGGCGAGGACGGGGGTGGGCAGAGGGCGGGGGAGCACGGCCGCGCGGAAGCCCGCGCCCGTCATCACGGCCGCCGTGTCGCGGGCGAAGTCCTCCGACTTGTGACGGGCGTCGTAGCCGATGACGACGACACCGCCGGTCCCGCCGTTCTTCGTGAGGTAGGCGGCGAGGCCGGCCGCGGCCCGGATCACGACGGAGCGGTTCATCCGCATGGGCCCGGCCCCGAGCTCACCGCGGAGCCCCGCGGTACCGAACTGGAGGGTTCCCGCGAAACGCTCGGCGAGCTCCGTGACGTCGGCGGCCTCGATGAGCGCGGCGAGTTCGTCGCGGGTCTCCGGGTCGGGGTCCTCGGCGAGCCACGCGTGGGCGCGGGCGATGACGTCGTGCACGTCGGTGTCAACCTCTCGTCGTCTCGTGGTCCGGGTTCCCGGGGGCTGCGGCCCCGGACCCCCATCGGCCCGGAACGGGCCTGGTCAAGCGCCGGACGGGCCGAGCCGTACGGACCGGCGCCGCGGTGGGACCGCCCTTACAGCCGGCCCAGCACCTGTGCCAGCAGGGAGCCCATGCGCGTCGCCGAGTCGCGTCCCGCCTGGAGGACCTCCTCGTGGTTCAGCGGCTCGCCGGTCATGCCGGCGGCGAGGTTGGTCACGAGGGAGATGCCGAGCACCTCGGCCCCGGCCTCACGGGCCGCGATGGCCTCCAGCACGGTCGACATGCCCACCAGGTCCGCGCCGATGGTGCGGGCCATCCGGATCTCGGCCGGCGTCTCGTAGTGCGGGCCGGGGAACTGGGCGTAGACGCCCTCCTCCAGCGTGGCGTCGATCTCCTTGCACAGGGCACGCAGCCGCGGCGAGTACAGGTCCGTGAGGTCCACGAAGTTCGCGCCGACGATGGGGGAGGTCGCCGTGAGGTTGATGTGGTCGCTGATGAGCACCGGCTGCCCGGGGCGCATGCCCTCGCGCAGGCCGCCGCAGCCGTTCGTCAGCACGATCGTCTTGCAGCCGGCCGCCACCGCCGTACGGACGCCGTGGGCGACGGCGGCGACGCCGCGGCCCTCGTAGTAGTGGGTGCGGCCCAGGAAGACCAGCGCCCGCTTCGCGCCGATCTGGTACGAGCGGATCTTGCCGCCGTGGCCCTCGACCGCGGGCGGCGGGAATCCGGGCAGCTCGGTGACCTGGAACTCGGCGTCGGGAGCGCCCAGGGCGTCCACGGCCGGTGCCCAGCCGGAGCCCATCACGAGGGCGACGTCGTGGGTCTCGGCGCCGGTCAGTTCGCGCAGGCGTGCGGCGGCGGCGTCGGCCGCGGCGTGCGGGTCGCCCTGGATGTCGTCCGGGAGAAGAGATGCGTTCACGCGATGAGGGTAGCCGGTTCCGGCCTACGCGCGTAGATGACAGAGCCCACGGGATGGCGATCGTTGTCTTGTCGTTTCCAACGAGAGGGCGGGAGTGATCACTCGCCCGTGACGAAGATGTCCTTGTCGTCGAAGACCTCGACGATGAAGATCAGCAGCCTGCCGACGCTGACCGTGTACTCGATGAGGATGTTCCGGGTCAGCCGGATCGTCCGGTCGTCCCCGGTGGAGCTCGTGGGCCGGGACAGGTCGGGAAACGGATCCGCGGCGCGTTCGTGTGCTGTGATGCCCACCGAGTCCAGGGTCGACCGCGCTCAGCAAGGCCGCTTGCGGAGCTCCATCACGTAATCGTGTGGTGCTCCCGCCGACTCCGCCGCGTCGGCGATCTCCCCCAGATAGCGGGCCGCGGGCAGCCCGCCCTCGTAGCCGTTCAGCACGAACATCCAGGCGGACTCCTCGCCCTGCATGGTCTGCACCCGCACCCGGGCGCGCCGGTAGATGCCGAGACTCACGCCCTCCCAGCGGTCCAGGGAGTCCTCGTCCATGGGGGCGACGTCGTACAGCGCGACGAAGACCTGCGCGCCGGGGTCCGAGGGATCCTCGACGACCGTCGCCAGCGCGCCCTCCCAGCCCAGCTGTTCGCCGCCGAACGTCAGCCGCCACCCGTTCAGCCAGCCGGTGGCACGCAGTGGCGAGTGGGGAGCGCGGCGGGTCATCAGCCGCGCGTCGAGGTTGCCGGCGTACGCGGCGTAGAGCGACATGCAAGGAGAGTACGGCAGCCCGCGCACGCGTCACTCTCGTAACAGTGGCGCCCCCCACGCCCCCCGGGGCAGTACCACCGGCCCCTGTGCGGGACAATGGAGTACGTGACTCGGATCGTGATCATCGGTGGCGGACCCGGCGGCTATGAGGCAGCGCTGGTGGCCGCGCAGCTCGGCGCGGAGGTGACCGTCGTCGACTGCGACGGTCTGGGCGGGGCGTCGGTGCTGACCGACTGCGTGCCGTCGAAGACCCTGATCGCCACGGCCGAGGTGATGACCACCTTCGACTCCTCGTACGAGGAGCTGGGGATCATCGTCGCCGACGACACCCCGCCGCTGGAGCAGGCCGCCCGGGTCGTCGGGGTGGACCTCGGCAAGGTCAACCGCCGGGTGAAGCGGCTCGCGCTCGCCCAGTCGCACGACATCACCGCCTCCGTCACCCGGGCCGGCGCCCGGGTGCTGCGCGGCCGCGGCCGGCTGGAGGGCATGCAGGCCCTCGACGGCTCGCGCAAGGTCGTCGTCAGCGCCGCCGACGGCACCGAGGAGACCCTCACCGCCGACGCCGTCCTGCTCGCCACCGGCGCCCACCCGCGCGAGCTGCCGGACGCCCAGCCCGACGGCGAACGCATCCTGAACTGGACCCAGGTCTACGACCTCGGCGAGCTCCCCGAGGAGCTCATCGTGGTCGGTTCGGGTGTGACCGGCGCGGAGTTCGCCGGCGCCTACCAGGCCCTCGGCTCCAAGGTCACCCTCGTGTCCTCGCGCGACCGCGTGCTGCCCGGCGAGGACCCGGACGCCGCCGCCGTCCTCGAGGACGTCTTCCGGCGCCGCGGCATGAACGTCATGGCCCGCTCGCGCGCCGAGTCCGCCAAGCGGGTCGGCGACCGCGTCGAGGTCACCCTGTCCGACGGCCGGGTCATCACCGGCTCGCACTGCCTCATGGCGGTCGGCGCCATTCCCAACAGCGAGGGGATGGGGCTGGAGGAGGCGGGCGTCAAGGTCCGCGAGTCGGGTCACATCTGGACCGACAAGGTCTCCCGGACCACCGCCCCCGGTGTGTACGCGGCCGGCGACGTGACCGGGATCTTCGCCCTGGCCTCCGTCGCGGCGATGCAGGGCCGTATCGCCATGTACCACTTCCTCGGCGACGCGGTGGCCCCGCTCAACCTCAAGACCGTCTCCTCGAACGTCTTCACCGACCCCGAGATCGCCACCGTCGGCTACAGCCAGGCCGACGTGGACGGCGGCAAGATCGACGCCCGGGTCGTCAAGCTGCCGCTGCTGCGCAACCCGCGCGCCAAGATGCAGGGCATCCGCGACGGCTTCGTCAAGATCTTCTGCCGGCCGGGCACCGGGATCGTCGTCGGCGGTGTGGTCGTGGCGCCGCGCGCCTCGGAACTCATCCACCCGATCTCGATCGCCGTCGACAACAATCTGACGGTCGAACAGATCGCGAACGCGTTCACCGTGTACCCGTCGCTTTCCGGGTCGATCGCGGAAGTGGCGCGGCAGCTGCACACCCGCAAGACCGCGGACGGGGGCTGACGGCCGGTTTCGACTCCCCGCTGGTCACGGGGAGTTGACGGCGCGTCGTCGGCGGGTTGCCGGACATGCGGGAGGTATAGGCGCCGGAACTGGGCCCTATACCACTCCCCGTCCCCCTGTGCGAACAACTTCTACTATTCGGCGCAAAGAGCTGAAAGCAGACGGTCGTCCGCGTTACTGTCAGTTTCGTGTTCGCTGCAGAACGTCGTCAATTGATCCTCGAAATGGTGCGAGCGAACGGGGCCGTGTCGCTCCGTGAACTCGCCCGCGTCGTCCAGACCTCCGAAGTGACCGTACGGCGGGACGTGCGCGCACTGGAGGCAGAAGGACTCCTCGACCGCCGACACGGCGGTGCGGTATTGCCGGGTGGGTTCACGCGAGAATCCGGCTTTCCGCAGAAATCCCATCTCGCGACCGCCGAAAAGACCGCCATCGCGGACCTCGCCGCCAACTTCGTCGAAGAGGGCGAGGCCATCGTGGTCGGGGCGGGCACCACCACACAGGAGCTGGCCCGCCGGCTCGCCCGGGTGCCCGGACTGACCGTCGTCACCAACTCCCTGCTCGTCGCCCAGGCGTTGGCCCATGCCAACCGGGTCGAGGTCGTGATGACCGGCGGCACCCTGCGCGGCTCCAACTACGCCCTCGTGGGGAGCGGCGCCGAACAGTCCCTCCAGGGGCTCAGGGTGTCGCGGGCCTTCATCTCCGGGAGCGGACTGACCGCGGAGCGCGGGCTGTCCACGTCCAACATGCTGTCGGCGTCCGTGGACCGGGCGCTGGTGCAGGCGGCCGCCGAGGTCGTCGTCCTCGCCGACCACACCAAGCTCGGCACGGACACGATGTTCCAGACCGTGCCGACGGACGTCATCACCCGGCTCGTGACGGACGAGCCGCCCGCGCACGACGACCGTGCGGCCACCGAGCTGCAGGCTCTGGCGGACCAGGGGGTGCAGATCGCCGTGGCCGGGGCGTCGGGGAGCCCGGGGGGTGATGCGGTCCCGGCGCGCCATCAGCAGCAGCGTCGGGACGTGCCGTTGCCGGCTCCGCGGCGGGGACAGGTGCCGGGCGCTGCCGCGGGCCTGCGGGCGGCCTCGATGCTGGGTGAGCAGGCTCCTGGCGGGGAGCGGGCGCGGGTCGCGGACCTGCGCCGTCGGTGACCTCGGGCGGTCGTCGGCGCGGGTGACCTGGGGGCTCCGCCCCCAGACCCCCGTTCGGCCCTGAACGGGCCTCGTCCTCAAACGCCGGACGGGCTGGATGGTCCGGCGCGGCGGGCTGAATGGTCCCGGCGGGCCGGTGGACCCGGTAGGCCGGTGGACTTCGCAGGCCGGATCTCAGGCCGGACCTCGGTCCGAGCGTCCGGGTGGATCGTCAGGGTGGTGAAACGCGGCGAGGCGCCCGGGGAGCGGGCGCCTCGACACGGGTGATCCCTGGGGTCAGTCCTTGATCTCGCAGATCGCCGCGCCCGAGGTGATGGACGCGCCGACCTCCGCGGCCAGGGCCTTGACGGTTCCGGAGCGGTGCGCGTTCAGCGGCTGCTCCATCTTCATCGCTTCGAGGACGACGATCAGGTCGCCCTCCTTGACCTCCTGGCCCTCCTCGACGGCCACCTTCACGATGGTGCCCTGCATCGGGGAGGCGAGGGTGTCGCCGGAGGCCATGGGGCCGGACTTCTTGGCCGCGCGGCGCTTGGGCTTGGCACCCGCCGCGAGGCCCGTGCGGGCCAGGCTCATGCCGAGCGAGGACGGGAGGGAGACCTCCAGACGCTTGCCGCCGACCTCGACGACGATCGTCTCGCGGTCCGTTTCGTCCTCGGCCTCGGTGTCGGCCGGGGCCGAGAACGCGGGGATCTCGTTGACGAACTCGGTCTCGATCCAGCGGGTGTGGACCGTGAAGGGGGCGTCGGAGCCGGTGAGCTCCGGGGCGAACGCCGGGTCCTGGACCACCGCGCGGTGGAACGGGATGGCCGTGGCCATGCCCTCGACCTGGAACTCCGCCAGGGCGCGGGCCGCCCGCTGGAGCGCCTGCTCACGGGTGGCGCCGGTCACGATCAGCTTGGCCAGGAGCGAGTCCCACGCCGGGCCGATCACACTGCCGGACTCGACACCCGCGTCCAGCCGCACACCCGGACCGGACGGCGCGGCGAACGTCGTGACCGTGCCGGGGGCCGGCAGGAAGCCCCGGCCCGGGTCCTCGCCGTTGATACGGAACTCGAACGAGTGACCCCGCAGCTCCGGGTCGCCGTAGCCGAGCTCCTCGCCGTCGGCGATCCGGAACATCTCGCGCACCAGGTCGATGCCCGCGACCTCCTCGGTCACCGGGTGCTCGACCTGGAGACGGGTGTTGACCTCCAGGAAGGAGATCGTGCCGTCGACACCGACGAGGAACTCGACGGTGCCCGCGCCGACGTAGCCGGCCTCCTTCAGGATGGCCTTCGAGGAGGAGTAGAGCTCGGCGACCTGCGCCTCCGAGAGGAACGGCGCCGGAGCCTCCTCGACCAGCTTCTGGTGGCGGCGCTGCAGGGAGCAGTCACGGGTCGACACGACGACCACGTTGCCGTGGCTGTCGGCCAGGCACTGCGTCTCCACGTGCCGCGGCTTGTCCAGGTACCGCTCGACGAAGCACTCGCCGCGCCCGAAGGCGGCGACCGCCTCACGGACGGCCGAGTCGTACAGCTCCGGCACCTCTTCGAGGGTCCGGGCGACCTTCAGACCGCGTCCGCCGCCGCCGAAGGCGGCCTTGATCGCGATCGGCAGCCCGTGCTCCTCGGCGAAGGCGACGACCTCGTCGGCGCCGGAGACCGGGTCGGGTGTACCGGCGACCAGGGGCGCGCCGGCCCGCTGGGCGATGTGCCGGGCGGCGACCTTGTCACCGAGGTCACGGATGGCCTGCGGGGGCGGGCCGATCCAGATCAGGCCCGCGTCCAGGACCGCCTGCGCGAAGTCGGCGTTCTCCGAGAGGAAGCCGTAGCCGGGATGAACGGCGTCGGCCTCGGACTCCCGTGCCGCGTTCAGCACCTTCTCGATGTCGAGATAGCTGGTCGCAGGAGAGTCACCGCCCAGGGCGAACGCCTCATCCGCTGCGCGGACATGCAGAGCGTCCCGGTCCGGGTCGGCGTACACGGCCACGCTCGCGATACCGGCATCCCGGCACGCCCGGGCCACGCGGACTGCGATTTCGCCACGGTTGGCGATGAGCACCTTGCGCACGATTGAGGCTCCCTCCTTGAAACAAGCCGAGTTTAGGGACTGCCGACACGCCTCTTCGACCCGTCCCCAAAGGTGAGCTTGCCCACACGGAGCGTGATGCCAGGCTCACTCGACCGCGAAATCCCTTGTAGTACCGCCGTACGCAGCACTCCTCCGGCAAACCCTAGCCCTCTGATGTGGCCAAGGTCTCTGTAAGCACGTGCTGCGGCACACTCCGTTTCTTTGTGGAGTCCCTACGAATGGCCCAACGATTCTTTGCCGCGCGCAGAACCCTTGTCCCACCGTTTACCCGTTAGTAGCGTTCGGGATGTTCCGAACGTACTTCAGGTAACAGCACCCTTGCTCGGGTCGGGGTCGAAAGTGGGTGGGACCGGTGGTGCGCAGACCGGTGGCGTGGATCGTGGCGGTCGTGCTCTTCGCGGAGGCGCTCGGCGTCGCCGCGTTGAACTGGTTCATGGGCGTCGTGGTGGACCGGCAGGACATGTCCCTGGCCGGGATGGACCCGGACGTCATGTCGACGTCCTCGAAGGTCGGCGGAATCCTCTTCGGCCTCTACTTCGGCCTGTGCGCCGTGGTGGCCCTGCTGGTGGCGCTGCGCGACCGCGCGCCCGCCGGGGTCGGCCGGGTGCTCCTGATCAGTGCCGCGGTCGTGCACGCCCTGCTGGGGGCCTTCGCGTGGGGTCTGCTGGGCTGGACGCAGTTCCTGTTCATGGTGGTCGTCCTCGCCCTGATCGTGCTGCTCCTGATGACCTATGACGCCCAGGAGCGGCCCGCGGCCCGGCAGCCCGAGGACGGCAAGGGCGACGGCGGCGCCCCACCGGTCGCGCCGGCGCCGGTCACGCCTCCGACGGCGCCCACAACTCCGTGATCCCGACGCCCAGTTGCCCCAGCAGCCGGCGCACGAGGGGCAGGCTGATGCCGATGACGTTGCCGTGGTCGCCGTCGATGCCCTCGATGAACGGGGCCGAGCGGCCGTCGAGGGTGAACGCCCCGGCGACGTAGAGCGGTTCGCCCGAGGCGACGTACGCCGCGATCTCCTCGTCGGTCGGCTCGCCGAAGCGGACGACGGTGGAGGCGGTCGCGGAGGTGTAGCGCCCGCTGAGCGTGTCGTAGACGCAGTGGCCGGTCTGCAGCGTCCCGGCCCGGCCGCGCATCGCCTTCCAGCGCGCGGTGGCCTCCGCGGCGTCCGCGGGCTTGCCCAGCGCCTCGCCGTCCAGGTCCAGCACCGAATCGCAGCCGATCACCAGCGCGCCCTTGACCTCGGGCTTCGCGGCCACGACGGAGGCCTTCGCCTCGGCGAGCGCGAGCGCCAGATCGGCCGGGGTGGGGGCGGTGACGGCGTCCTCGTCGACCCCGCTCACGATGACCTCGGGGGCGAGACCGGCCTGGCGCAGCAGGTTCAGCCGGGCGGGGGACTGGGAGGCGAGGACGAGTCGGCGCATGCGATCAGCCTAGCGGCGTGCCGCGCCTTACCTGAGCCCCAGCACGATCATCGCTATCACCATGGCCAGTGCGAGGAAGAGGCCGAGTCTCCGCAGGCTCTCCTGCATCTCGCGGAGTTCCTCGGGGGGCTCGTTCTCGGGGTCGGACCACAGCATGCCACCAGCGTGGCGCCGGGCCGGGGGGCGGCGCCTGAGTACCCGTACTCAACTTGTGGGCCCGCAGTCGTTCACCGGATGTCCGGTGGTCGTTCGACTGCGGGCCGGTGGGCCGATCGCGCCCGCGCGGCGGGGCCGCATGGCGACACGGCCCCGCGCCCCTGAAGGCGACGAGCGGGTGGGTCGCGCTCAGCTCGGCCAGTAGGTGCGGGTCCAGGACGCCTGGCCGGGCTGCGGGACCCGCTGTCCCGCGATGCGCGCGGGGTCGGACCACGCGTCCCTCGGGGGCTCCGCGCCGGACGGTACGGCCGCTGCCGCCGCGGCGCGGGCCCGGACCACCGCCAGGGCGGCGGCGAGCTCCTCGGGGGTCGGGTTGCCCCGTACGACCTTGATCGTCACAGCGGCTCCTTAGAGGGGGATGTTGCCGTGCTTCTTCGGCGGGAGGGATTCCCGCTTGGTGCGCAGCTGACGCAGGCCGCGCACGATGTGCCGGCGGGTGTCGGACGGCATGATCACCGAGTCGACGTAGCCGCGCTCGGCCGCGACGTACGGGTTGAGCAGGGCGTCCTCGTACTCCTGGATCAGCCGGGCCCGCACCGCCTCCAGATCCTCACCGCTCGCCGCCGCCTCCGCGATCGTGCGCCGGTGCAGGATGTTGACCGCGCCCTGGGCGCCCATCACGGCGATCTGGGCGGTCGGCCAGGCCAGGTTCAGGTCCGCGCCCAGGTGCTTGGAGCCCATGACGTCGTAGGCGCCGCCGAAGGCCTTGCGGGTGATCACCGTGATGAGCGGGACCGTCGCCTCGGCGTAGGCGTAGATCAGCTTGGCGCCGCGGCGGATGATGCCGTCGTGCTCCTGGTCGACGCCGGGCAGGAAGCCGGGCACGTCCACGAACGTGATGACCGGGATGTTGAAGGCGTCGCAGGTGCGGACGAAGCGGGCCGCCTTCTCCGAGGCCGTGATGTCCAGACAGCCCGCGAACTGCATCGGCTGGTTGGCGACGATGCCGACCGGGTGGCCCTCGACCCGGCCGTAGCCGGTGAGGATGTTCGGCGCGAACAGGGCCTGGGTCTCGAAGAACTCGGCGTCGTCCAGCACGTGTTCGATCACCGAGTGCATGTCGTACGGCTGGTTGGCGCTGTCCGGGACGATGGAGTCCAGCTCCAGGTCCTCGTCGGTGACGGACAGGTCCGCCTCCTCGGGGAACACCGGGGCCTCGGAGAGGTTGTTGGACGGCAGGTACGACAGCAGCTGCTTGACGTACTCGATGGCGTCCTTCTCGTCGCCGGCCATGTGGTGCGCCACGCCCGAGACCGCGTTGTGGGTGCGCGCGCCGCCCAGCTCCTCGAAGCCGACGTCCTCGCCGGTGACCGTCTTGATGACGTCCGGACCGGTGATGAACATGTGCGAGGTCTGGTCCACCATCACCGTGAAGTCGGTGATCGCGGGCGAGTACACCGCTCCGCCCGCGCACGGGCCGACGACCAGGCTGATCTGCGGGATCACCCCGGACGCGTGCGTGTTGCGGCGGAAGATCTCGCCGTACGCGCCCAGGGAGGCGACGCCCTCCTGGATGCGGGCGCCGCCGGAGTCGTTGATGCCGATGACCGGGCAGCCGGTCTTCAGCGCGAAGTCCATGACCTTGACGATCTTCTGGCCGTAGACCTCGCCGAGGGCGCCGCCGAAGACCGTGAAGTCCTGGGAGAAGACGGCGACCGGGCGGCCGTCGACCGTGCCGTAACCGGTGACGACGCCGTCTCCGTACGGGCGGTTGTTCTCCAGGCCGAAGTTGGTCGAACGGTGTCGGGCGAACTCGTCCAACTCGACGAAGGAACCCTCGTCGAGGAGCAGCTCGATCCGCTCACGGGCCGTCAGCTTGCCCTTCGCGTGCTGCTTCTCCACGGCACGCTCCGAACCGGCGTGCGTCGCTTCCTGGATGCGGCGCTGGAGATCCGCGAGCTTGCCCGCGGTGGTGTGGATGTCGATCCCTGGGATCTCGTGGCGCTCTTCCGGCTCGGACATCGGGATGTGGCTCCCTGCCTGCTCAAAAGGGGGGACGGTTACTCATCCGTAGCGTAGTGCTGGCCCTGGGGATCGGCAGTGCGGCATTCAACACACCTAGGGTGGCTTGCATGACACCGCGAGATGCAGCAGACGAGGGCGGCAGCCGGTGGTCCGATCTGGACCGGCCGCCCCTCAACGCCCCGGCACTGCGCCGGGCGCTGGTACGGGAGGGCGGGCTGTGGTCGCAGGTGGAGGTGGTGCAGAGCACCGGTTCCACCAACTCCGACCTGGTCGACGCGGCGAGCGCCGGCACGGCGCGTGAGGGCGCGGTCCTCGTCGCCGAGGAGCAGACCTCGGGGCGCGGGCGGCTGGACCGCCGGTGGACCGCGCCCCCGCGCTCCGGGCTGTTCTTCTCCGTGCTGCTCACCCCGAGCGAGGTGCCGGTGGCCCGCTGGGGCTGGCTGCCCCTGCTCACCGGGGTCGCCGTGGCGACCGGACTGTCCCGGGCGGCGGGCGTGGACACGGCACTCAAGTGGCCCAACGACCTGCTGGTGACCGTCGGGGGCGAGGAACGCAAGGCGGGCGGCATCCTCGCGGAGCGGGCCGGCCGGGACGCGGTGGTCGTCGGCGTCGGCCTCAACGTCACTCTGCGCGCGGACGAGCTCCCGGTACCGCTGGCGGGGTCGCTGGCCCTGGCCGGCGCGTCGAACACGGACCGGGACCCACTGCTGCGGGGTGTCCTGCGCTCGCTGGAGGAGTGGTACGGGCGCTGGCGGGCGGCCGGCGGCGACCCGGCGGCGAGCGGTCTCCAGGAGACGTACGCGGCCGGGTGCGCGACGCTGGGACGAACGGTACGGGCCGAACTGCCGGGTGACCGGTCGATCGTCGGCGAGGCGGTCGCGGTCGACGGGGACGGACGGCTTGTGATCGCCACGGAGGAAGGGGTACAGGAGCCGGTGGGCGCGGGAGACATCGTGCATCTGAGGCCGGCGTGACCGAGCGCCGGGTGACGTGACCCCGCCGAACCGGACGGAGTGAGCTGGCGCACACCTGCCGTAGAGTTGAGGCCGGTCGATACCTGACCGCGGAAGATCGGAAGGGCAGCAGGCGTGACCGTCGACGACACGGGCTCCGGCGCGGGCGCGGACGGCCGGGGAAACCTGCCGGCCGAGCCGGGTGAGCCGGGCGACCCCGGAGAGGACCCGCATCCTCTCGCCCTGCGCCTCGAACAGCTCATCCTCGGCGCCGAGCGGCGCTACACCCCGTTCCAGGCCGCCCGCAGCGCCGGTGTCTCCATGGAGCTGGCGTCGCGTTTCTGGCGGGCCATGGGCTTCGCCGACATCGGGCAGGCCAAGGCGCTCACCGAGGCCGACGTCCTCGCCCTGCGGCGCCTGGCCGGTCTCGTGGAGGCGGGACTGCTGAGCGAGGCGATGGCCGTCCAGGTGGCGCGGTCCACCGGGCAGACCACCGCCCGTCTGGCGGAATGGCAGATCGACTCCTTCCTGGAGGGGCTGACCGAGCCGCCCGAGCCGGGGATGACCCGCACCGAGGTCACGTATCCCATCGTCGAGCTGCTGCTGCCCGAGCTGGAGGAGTTCCTCGTCTACGTCTGGCGCCGGCAGCTCGCCGCCTCGGCGGGCCGGGTCGTCCAGGCCGCCGACGACGAGGAGATGGTCGACCGGCGGCTGGCCGTCGCCTTCGCCGACCTCGTCGGCTTCACGCGGCTGACCCGGCGGATGGAGGAGGAGGAACTCGGCGAACTCGTCGAGGCCTTCGAGACGACCGCCGCCGACCTGGTCGCCGCCCGCGGCGGACGGCTGATCAAGACGCTTGGCGACGAGGTGCTGTACGCGGCCGACGACGCGGGCATCGCGGCCGACATCGCGCTGCTGCTCGTCGAGACGATGAGCAACGACGAGACGATGCCCGAACTGCGGGTCGGCATGGCGTTCGGCACGGTCACCACCCGGATGGGCGATGTCTTCGGCACGACGGTCAACCTGGCCTCCCGGCTGACGTCGATAGCTCCCCGGGACGCCGTCCTCGTCGACAGCGCCTTCGCCGAGGAACTGATCCGCACCGGCGACGCCCCGGCCTCGGAGGCGGAGGCCGCCGAGGAGGCGGCCGCCGCCGAGAAGGAGGGCGAGGAGCCGCCGAAGTACCGCTTCGCGCTCCAGCCGATGTGGCAGCGGCCGGTGCGCGGGCTCGGCGTGGTCGAGCCCTGGCTGCTGACGCGACGCAACGACGCCGACGGCTAGGGCGCGTCCGACAATTCCCGCCGGGCGCGCGACGCCTGGCACGGCACCCCGCCGCGTTGTCGCATCACCCGAGTACATCCGGTACGCGGGCGGTCCTCCGCCTTGCGATGCACCGCACCGGACGCCGCGCGCCGATCCGACGCGCATGGTCAGACCCGCCCTAGGGCCGCGGTGCGGCGGCACCCAGCGGGTCCACGCAGAGGCCGATGACGGGCACGCAGACACCCGGCTGACGTGGAGCGTCGGGCTGTTCCGGCCGGGGCGCGGGCTCGGGTACGGGTGCGGCGGTGCTCGGGGCGGGCGCCGGTGTTCCCGGGGGCGAGGCGGGCCGCGGGGCGGCGGTCGTCCCGGGCGCGGGTGAGCGGGGCGCGGGCGTGGCCGGGGTGTAGGTGCTGCCCGGGGTGAGGGCGACGGACGTCGGCGCGCCGGGGACACCCGGGAGCAGGCCGGCCTCGGGCGACGGGGCGGGGCTCGCGCCGCCCATCGCGCTGGGCGCCGTCGGCGAGGGCACGACGGGGGTGGACGGGCCGGCCGGGTGGTCGGCGTCGGTGTCGGTGTCCGTGTCGGCGGCGGTGTCGGCGCCCGCGACGGGTTCGGGCCGGGGTTCGGCCTCCGCGGTGCCGAGGCCACCGGCGCCGCCCGGGTCGGGGGTCAGCCGGACGAGGCTCAGCACCCCGGCGGCCAGCGCGAGGCCGCCGGCGGCGAACAGCACCTTGCGGGGGCGGGGACGGCGGTGCCGTCCCCGGGGGCGCGGGGCCCACAGCCCGCCGTTCTCCCCGGACGCCGCCTCGTCCTGCGCAGCCGTCTCGTACGGCCCGGTCCACGTGCTCACCGGCGTGCTCGTCATGGCGTTCTCTCCCCGGTGCGGTCGCGCCCCCGATGCGCCGGGGCGGACGCACGTTATGCGCTCCCGTGGGCGTTGCGGGGGGAGTTGGGCGGCATGTCACCCGAACGGGTAGCCGGGGCCCGGACATCAGGGGTTCACGGGACCGGTCCGCCCTTTCGTCTCCCGGTCCCGGCTGCGATGATCGGACGAGCGTTGTTAACCCGCGTTAACCGGAGGGTGTCGTGAGCGGTGTCGGGAACGGTGTCGGGGACGGTGGCATGAGCGAGGAGCGGTTCGGGGAGTTCGTCCTGGTGCGGCGGCACGGGGACGGCGGGCACGTCGCCGAGCTGGTCCTCGACCGGCCGAAGGCCATGAACGCCGTCTCCACCGACATGGCCCGGTCGATCGCCGCGGCCTGCGCCGCGCTGGGCGGGGACCGGGACGTGCGGGTGGTGGTGCTGACCTCGACGCACGAGCGGGCGTTCTGCGTCGGCGCCGACCTGAAGGAGCGCAACTCCTTCAGCGACGCCGAACTGCTGCGGCAGCGGCCGCTCACCCGCGCCGCGTACACCGGGGTGCTGGAACTGCCGGTGCCCACGGTCGCGGCGGTGCACGGCTTCGCGCTGGGCGGCGGCTTCGAACTGGCCCTGGCGTGCGACGTGATCGTGGCCGACGGCACGGCCGTGGTCGGGCTGCCGGAGGTGTCGGTGGGCGTGATCCCCGGCGGCGGCGGGACCCAGCTGCTGCCGCGCCGGGTGGGGGCTGCCCGGGCGGCCGAGCTGGTGTTCACGGCGCGCCGGGTGGCGGCGGCCGAGGCGCGGGACCTCGGTCTGGTGGACGTCCTGGTGGAGGAGGGGCGGGACCGGGAGGAGGCGCTGGCGCTGGCCGCGCGCATCGGCGCCAACTCGCCGGTGGGCCTGCGGGCGGCGAAGCGGGCGCTGCGCCTGGGGCAGGGGCTGGATCTGCGGGCCGGGCTGGAGGTCGAGGACGCGGCGTGGCGGTCGGTGGCCTTCTCCGGGGATCGGGCGGAGGGGGTGGCGGCCTTCAACGAGAAGCGCAGGCCGCAGTGGCCGGGCGAGTGAGCGGGCGGCGGGCGACACGCGACCGGAGGTGCGCTCATCACTCTCGGTGGCCCTTCGGTGTCCCCTTTCGGGCTGAATGTCCCTAGCCTGGGGAGATGGGTGACGACAGACGCCTGGTGGCCGTGGTGGCGCTCGCGCAGGGTATGGCGGCCGCGCACACCCCCCGCGAGTCGTGGCGCGCGGCCGCGCTCGGGGCCTGCCGGGCGCTGTCCGGAGGCTTCGCCGCGCTCTCCGTGTGGGAGCGGGACCTCGGGCGGCTGCGCGTCCTGGTGAACGTGGGGGACCGGGCCGCCGACGAGGACGAGTTCCCGGAGGCGGAGGCCTATCCGGTGCACCAGTTCCCCGAGATCACCGAGTTCCTGCACGAGCGCTGGGTGGCCGGCGGGGAGCCCGATGCCTGGGTGGAGACGGCCCAGGGCCCGGCCGCCGGGCGTCCCGGCTACTGCCATCAGCGGGTGGCCGCCCTGCGCCGCCGGGGCCGTGGTTCCTGTGTGGTCGCGCCGATCGTGCTGCACGGCCGCGCCTGGGGTGAGCTGTACGTCGCCCGTGCCGTGGGCACCCCCGTCTTCGGCCGGGCCGACGCCGACTTCGCCACCGTCCTGGCCGCCGTCGTCGCCGCCGGGCTCGCCCAGACCGAGCGGCTGGAGGAGGCCCGCCGGCTCGCCTTCACCGACGCCCTCACCGGTCTGGCCAACCGCCGTGCCGTCGACGTGCGGCTGGAGGAGGCGGTCGAACGGCATCGCGCGGAGGGGGTCGTCGTCAGTCTCGTGGTGTGTGACCTCAACGGGCTGAAGCGGGTCAACGACACCCTCGGACACGCCGTCGGGGACCGGCTGCTGGAGCGGTTCGGGTCGGTGCTGTCGCTGTGCGGGGCCATGCTGCCCGGCGCGCTGGCCGCCCGGCTCGGCGGCGACGAGTTCTGTCTGCTCGCCGTCGGGCCGCCCGCCGACGACGTCGTGAAGGTCGCCGACGACCTCTGCCGGCGGGCCGGCGAGCTGGAGCTCGGCGAGGGGGTGGCCTGCGGGGTCGCCTCCACCGAGGACCCCATCGGGCCGGTCTCCTCCGCCCGCCGGCTGTTCCGGCTGGCCGACGCCGCCCAGTACCGGGCCAAGGCCGTGCGGGCCGCCCGGCCGGTGGTCGCCGGGCGGGAGGGTCCCGACGATCCCGTCGTGCGTCTCGCCGACGAGCCCTCCCAGGAGCGGGCCGGCGAGCGGCGGCGGTTCAGGGGACGGCGTTGAGGATGTGACCTATTCGGTAAGGGGTGAACCCGGTACCCACTGGTGACATCCTGGTCTTCACTGCGTACGCTCCTGAATATGGATATGCACACTGTGGTGGTGGGGACGTCCGGCGTGACCGCGTCCGACGTACTCGCCGTGGCGCGCGGCGGCGCCCGGATCGAGCTCTCCGGCGAGGCGGTGGCGGCCCTCGCCGCGGCCCGCGAGATCGTGGACGCACTGGCGGCCAAGCCCGAGCCCGTCTACGGCGTCTCCACCGGGTTCGGCGCCCTCGCCACCCGGCACATCAGCCCTGAGCTGCGCGCCCAGCTCCAGCGCAACATCGTCCGCTCGCACGCCGCCGGCATGGGCCCGCGGGTCGAGCGCGAGGTCGTCCGGGCGCTGATGTTCCTGCGGCTGAAGACCGTCTGCTCCGGACACACCGGCGTGCGGCCCGAGGTCGCGCAGACCATGGCCGACATCCTCAACGCCGGCATCACCCCGGTCGTGCACGAGTACGGCTCCCTCGGCTGCTCCGGCGACCTGGCCCCGCTCTCGCACTGCGCCCTCACCCTCATGGGGGAGGGCGACGCGGAGGGCCCGGACGGCGCCGTACGGCCCGCCGGCGAACTGCTCGCCGAGCACGGCATCGCCCCCGTCGAGCTGCGCGAGAAGGAGGGGCTCGCCCTCCTCAACGGCACCGACGGCATGCTCGGCATGCTGGTCATGGCCCTCGCCGACCTCGACATGCTCTACAAGTCCGCCGACGTCACCGCCGCGCTCAGCCTGGAGGCACTGCTCGGCACCGACAAGGTGCTCGCCCCCGAGCTGCACGCCATCCGCCCGCACCCGGGGCAGGGCGCCTCGGCCGCCAACATGCTGGCCGTGCTGGCGGGTTCGGAACTCACCGGCCACCACCAGGACGACGCGCCCCGGGTCCAGGACGCCTACTCGGTGCGCTGCGCCCCGCAGGTCGCCGGCGCTGGCCGCGACACCATGGCGCACGCCCGGCTCGTCGCCGAGCGGGAGCTGGCCTCGGCCGTCGACAACCCGGTCGTCCTGCCCGACGGGCGCGTCGAGTCCAACGGCAACTTCCACGGCGCGCCTGTCGCCTACGTCCTGGACTTCCTCGCCATCGCCGTCGCCGACCTCGCCTCCATCGCCGAGCGGCGCACCGACCGGCTGCTGGACAAGAACCGCAGCCACGGCCTCCCGCCGTTCCTCGCGGACGACGCCGGTGTCGACTCCGGGCTCATGATCGCCCAGTACACGCAGGCCGCGCTGGTCAGCGAGCTGAAGCGGCTGGCCGTCCCGGCGTCCGCCGACTCCATCCCGTCCTCCGCGATGCAGGAGGACCACGTGTCGATGGGCTGGTCGGCGGCCCGCAAGCTGCGCACCGCCGTCGACAACCTCACCCGCGTGATCGCCGTCGAGCTGTACGCCGCCACGCGCGGAGTGGAGCTGCGCGAGGGGCTCACCCCGGCGCCGGCGACGCGTGCGGTCATCGAGGCGGCACGCAAGGCGGGCGTGCGGGGCCCCGGCCCGGACCGGTTCCTCGCGCCCGACCTCGCGGCGGCGGACGCCTTCGTGCGCGACGGAGGGGTCGTCGCCGCGGTGGAGACGGTCACCGGACCGCTCCGCTAGCGCGGAAGGGCCCCACCGCACGGATGCGGCGGGGCCCTTTCACGATGTGCGGGTCGGCGGGCTACTTCAGCTTGGCGACCTGCGCGTCGACCACGGCCGCCGGGACGGCGCCCATGTCGCCGCCCTTCGACATCGCGGCGAAGTTCACCGTGTAGAACGAGGCCACGGTGTTGCCCTTGCGCACCACCTGGGTGTGGAAGGTGGCCGTGCCCGCGCCGTCCATGTCGACGTCCGCGGCGAAGGACACCGTCTCGTCGCCCTTCGCGGCGCCCTTCTCGGCGACGACCTTGGTGACCTTGGTGCTCTCGCCCTCGGCCGTCAGGCCGTACCCGCCGGCGCAGGCCGTCACGCCGTCGGAGACGGCCTTCAGGGCCTTCTCGGCGCCGTCGCCATCGTACGAGGAGAGACCCACGAAGGTCATGTCGACGTCGAAGGCGTCGGCGATGTCCTCGGGCTGCGCGGTGGCGCCCGAGGTCTTGTCCTCGGAGACCGTGTTGCTGGCGTTCGCGTCCGTGTCACCCGGGGCGAGGGCGGCCGTGGCCCAGGCGAGCGGGTCGCAGGCCGGCTTGTCGGTCTTCACCGAGCTCTTGGAGGCCGGGAGGGTGTCGTCGCCCGACGCGGACTTGTAGCCCTTGAGTTCGCCCTGCGCGAGCAGCAGCTTCTCGAGCTCGGCGGTGGTGAGCGCCTTGGCGGCCGGACCCGACGAGGAGGGCGCGGACGAGGAGGCGGAGGCCTTGGAGTCCGCGGAGTCCTTCGACCCGTCGTCCGAACACGCGGTGAGGAGGGAGAGCGACAGTGCGCCTATCGCGGCGGTGGCGCACAGCCGTGCCCCCGGTGATCTCTTCATGAGCGAACTATGAAGAGCCTGTCAAAGGACAGTCAAGTTGATTCAAAAACCCAGACGTTCCCGGCGAACGGAATACACCACGAAGCCCGCGCCGAGCGCGAGAAGCGTGGTGCCGCCGACGACGTAGGGAGTCGTGTCGAAGCTGCCGGTGTCGGCGAGCCGGGTGCCGTCGTCGACCGTGGTGCCGGTCGCCGTGTCGGCCGCGGTATCGGCTGCCGTCCTGGCGGTCGTCCCGGTCGCGCCGTCGGCGGTGGTGCCGGCGGTGGTGTCGGTCGTGGTCGTCGACGCGGCCCGTGCCTGGGTCGTGATCTGCGTCGTCGTGCCCGTTCTGGCCGGGGTGTCCTGGGACGCGTTCGCGGACGGGACGAACCACAGGGCACCCAGCAGGGTCCCCGCGGCGGTGGCGGTCAGCAACGGACGTCGAGCGGATGACACGGAATATCGATCCCCTTGTGGCGCTGGCGAATTGGCCGTGTGGTCCGATGCTAATGAAATTCGCGGGTCGCGGGAAAGTTGCGGGAGCTGTGAGCCGTACGCTCCGGCCATGAGTACTGAAGAGACGTCACGTTTTGTACGGATCAGAGTGGATATTCTCCTCGAGGTGCACGACGAGGACGCCGTGACGACGGCGGCGCTGCGGCGGATCGCCGACGACGCGGAGCTCCCGGACGCCGAGCGCGCGCACGCCGAGGGGGCTGTGACGGAGGACACCGCGGAGGCCCTCGCCTATCTCGTCGACCCGTTCGACGTGGTCGGCGAGGTCCCCGGGGTGGAGCTCCAGCAGGCGTCCTGGTCCAGCGAACGGATCGACTACGACCCGGATTCGCCGGACTGGGACCTCGACGAGGATGATGTCGTCGAGGATGGCGAGACGGACGGCGAACAGGGGCGCATCGGCTGAGCGTTCCGGGAAACTCGTCACCCCGGACGGCAACCGCCGACCGGGGTTTCGTCGTCTCACCAGGCGCACGAACCGACACCCGCATCATCCGCGCCATGAACGTGGCGTGCCCCACACCTTCGGGAATGTGGAACGGGGGGAACCGGTCGTAGCGTTGATGTTCTTGACGGGGACTCTCTGGGTTCTGGCAATCGGCAACGATGGAGAAGCGTGTGATGACGGACAGTAGGCGGCGCCGGGGTCTGATGACCGCGTCCGCACTGCTCGGCGGTGTTCTGGTGCTCTCTGCGTGTTCCGGCGGCGACAATGACGCCTCCGACAGCGGAGGCAGTTCCTCGCAGGCCAAGGCCGACGAGGCGGCGGCCAAGAAATCCTCCGAGGCCCAGATCAAGATCACGCCCGCGGACGGCTCGGACAACGCCTCCATCAACAACTCCGCGGCCGTCACGGTGAGCAAGGGCACGCTCACCACGGTGACGATGACCACCTCCGACGGCACGGCCGTCGAGGGCGAGCTCTCCGCCGACAAGACCAGCTGGAAGCCGACCACCCAGCTCGAGCGCTCCACCACCTACAAGGTGGCGGCCGAGGCGAAGGACTCGGGCGGCCTCGTGGCGCACGAGAACGCCTCCTTCACGACGGTCTCCCCGGACAACAGCTTCATAGGCAACTTCACGCCGGAGGACGGTTCGACCGTCGGCGTGGGCATGCCCGTGTCGATCAACTTCAACAAGGAGATCACCAACAAGGCGGCCGTGCAGAAGGGCGTCACGGTCACCTCCACCAGCGGTCAGGAGGTCGTCTGCCACTGGTTCTCCACCCAGCGCATGGACTGCCGCCCCGAGGACTACTGGAAGGAGAACTCCACCGTCACGCTGAAGCTCGCGCTCGACGGGGTGGAGGGAGCCGACGGTGTCATCGGTGTCCAGCAGAAGACGGTCACCTTCAAGATCGGCCGCAACCAGGTCTCCTACGTCGACGCGAAGACCAAGCAGATGAAGATCACGCACAACGGCGCGGTCATCAAGACGATCCCGATCTCCGCAGGCTCGCCCGACAACAAGACGTACGAGGGCCAGATGGTGATGTCGGAGAAGTTCAAGGAGACGCGCATGAACGGCGCGACCGTGGGCTTCACCGATGACGACGGCAAGGGCGAGTACGACATCAAGGACGTGCCGCACGCCATCCGCCTCACCAACTCCGGCACCTTCGTGCACGGCAACTACTGGGGCGCGAAGTCCATCTTCGGTTCGGTGAACACCAGCCACGGCTGCGTGGGTCTGTCCGACACCAAGGGCGCCAACGACTCGGGCACGGCCGGGTACTGGTTCTACACCAACTCCATCGTCGGCGACGTCGTGGTGGTCAAGAACACCGGCGACAAGACCGTGTCCCCGGACAACGGCCTCAACGGCTGGAACATGGACTGGGCGCAGTGGAAGGCGGGTTCGGCCGTCTGAGGCGTTTCCTGACGGTCGTTCGACAGTCCCCGCACAGCTTTCCGGTGCCGCCCCCAGGGGCGGCACCGGTGTTTCCGGGGTTGATCACAGCCTTCTCATCGTTCTCTTATTTCGGCCTTATCCCTTCATCACGCGCGGTACCTACCGTGCGGCCATGTTCTTCACCTACCTGAGGCGCGAACTGCGCCGCCGTAGAAAAGCGGCCCTCGTCGTCGCCTCCGGGCTCGCGCTGGGTATCGCGCTGGTCATCGTGGTCACCTCCGTGTCCTCCGGCATGGGGAAGGCCCAGGACAAGGTCCTCCAGTCCCTGTACGGACTGGGTACGGACATGACGGTCACCAAGGCCGCCTCGCCCACCGCGAGCGCCTCGGACCGGCCGCGCTTCCAGTTCGACGCGCAGGACAACGACTCCGACGCGGAGCAGAGCACCGACCGCGTCATGGTGCAGGGCTTCCAGACCCTGTCGGCCGCGACCGTCACCAAGGTCGGCAAGCAGGGCGGCGTCTCCGACGCGGTCGGCGGACTGAGCCTCCAGGTCCTCAAGGTCGACGGCCAGTTCACCCGCGGCCAGTTCCAGCAGAACGACAGCGCGGGCGGCGGCCAGCAGGGCGGCGGCCCCGGCGGCAACGGCGGCGGCAACGGCCAGCCGCAGGGTGAAGTGCAGGGCGGCGGCGCCAACTTCGACGTCAACAGCTACTCCGTCTACGGCACCGACGTCACCGAGCCCGCGCTCGGCCCGCTGACCTCCTCGACCATCACCAGCGGCCGCACCTTCAAGACCACGGAGAACAACGGCAAGGTCGCCGTCCTCGACTCGGCCTACGCCAAGGAGAAGTCGCTCAAGGTCGGTTCCACACTGACCATCAGCAAGGTCAAGTTCTCGGTGATCGGCATCGCCACGGCCGACAGCGGTGACGCCGCCGCCAACGTCTACCTTCCGCTGACCCAGGCCCAGACCCTCAGCGACTCGAAGGACAAGGTCACCACGATCTACGTCAAGGCGACCGACTCCCAGAAGATCGACAGCGTCAAGTCGACGATCCAGAAGAACGTCTCGGGCACCACGGTGACGACCTCCGCCGACCTCGCGGACACCGTCTCCGGCTCCCTCTCCACGGCCTCCTCGCTCGCCACCAACGTGGGCAAGTGGCTGTCCATCGCGGTTCTGATCGCCGCCTTCCTGGTCGCCGGTCTGCTCACCTCCTCGGCGGTCTCCCGCCGCGTCCGTGAGTTCGGCACGCTGAAGGCGCTGGGCTGGAAGTCCGGCCGGGTCACCCGGCAGGTCGTCGGCGAGGCCATGGTCAACGGTCTGCTGGGCGGCGCCCTGGGCATCGCCCTGGGCCTGGCCGGCGCGTACGTCGTGACCGCCATCAGCCCCACCCTCCAGGCCCAGTTGGGCGGCGGCGGTGGCGGCGGGGGCCAGGGCGGTCCCGGCGGCGGTGGCGGCGGCTTCGGCGGTCCCGGCCGTCAGACGGCGGCCAAGACGCTCGACGTGGCGCTGACGGCGCCGGTGAGCGTCACGACGGTGGCCGTCGCGGTGGGTCTCGCCGTGGCCGGCGGTCTGATCGCCGGGGCGTTCGGCGGCTGGCGCGCCTCCCGGCTGCGCCCGGCCGACGCGCTGCGCCGCGTCGAGTAGCCGAACCGCCCCCAACCACCGAACGCAATCCCAGGAGTTGTTGTCCCCATGTACGAACTCAGAGGCGTCACCAAGCGCTACAGCCGGGGCAAGGAGACGGTCCACGCCCTCGCCGGGGTCGACCTGACCATCCCGGACGGCGACCGGCTCGTCATCCAGGGCCCCACCGGCGGCGGCAAGTCCACGCTGCTCCAGATGATCGGCGCGCTCGACCGGCCGTCCGAGGGCGAGATCGTCCTCGACGGGGTCGACCTGGCCAAGCTCTCCGAGGCCAGACTGACGAAGGTGCGCAGCGAGAACATCGGCTTCGTCTTCCAGTCCTTCAACCTCATCCCCACGCTCAACGCGCAGGAGAACGTCGAGACCGCGCTCGTCCCGCTCGGCGTGAAGGTCAAGGAGCGGCGCGAACGGGCCGCCGAGGCGCTGAGGTCCGTCGGCCTGGGAGAGCGCCTCGGGCACCTGCCGTCCGAGATGTCCGGCGGCCAGCAGCAGCGCGTCGCGATCGCCCGCGCGCTGGTCAAGCAGCCGAAGGTGCTGCTCGCCGACGAGCCCACCGGCAACCTCGACGAGAGCATGCGCGACGAGATCATGGACGTGCTGCACACCATGTGGAAGGAGCACGGACTGACCTTCATCATGGTCACCCACGACTCCTCGATCGCGAAGAAGGCCCCGCGCGTCGCGACGATCCGCAAGGGCAGGATCACGGTGAAGGAGAACGCGGCGTCGGCCTGACCGGGGCGTAGGACACCGGTTCGCTGAGCGCTGAGCGAACGCCCGCCGGAAGACAAGCCTCCGGCGGGCCGTTCGTGCTTGCGTGGCCCCATGACGGCACCCGAGACAAGCACGCCCCGCACCACGGTCGAGTACATCCGGTACCGGATCCCCGAGGACCGCTCCGCGGAGTTCCTGGCCGCGTACACCCGAGCCTCGCGTGAACTCGCGGCCTCCCCGCACTGCGTCGACTACGAGCTCGCCCGCTGCGAAGAGGACTTCGGCCACTACATCCTGCGGATCACCTGGACGTCGACCGAAGACCACCTCGAGGGCTTCCGCACCTCGGACCTGTTCCCCGTCTTCCTCGCGGAGATCCGCCCGTACATCGGGCACATCGACGAGATGCGGCACTACAAGGCCACCTCGGTGCGCGGGACGGGCTCCGCCGTGCCCACGCTGTACGACTGGGCCGGCGGCGCGGAGGCCTTCGCCCGGCTCACCGAGGCCTTCTACGCCAAGGTGCTCCAGGACGATCTGCTCGCGCCGGTCTTCGCGGGCCTCGCCCCCGAGCACGCCGAGCACGTCGCCCTCTGGCTCGCGGAGGTCTTCGGCGGGCCGCAGAACTACTCGGCGACCCAGGGCGGCCACAGCCACATGGTGGCCAAGCACTTCGGGCGGGACATCACCGAGCCCCAGCGCCGCCGCTGGGTCAACCTCATCCAGGACGCGGCCGACGAGGCGGGTCTGCCGACCGACGCCGAGTTCCGTTCGGCGTTCCTCGCCTACGTGGAGTGGGGCACCCGGCTCGCCGTCCACTTCTCCGGCCCGGACGCCAAGCCGCCGGCCGAACAGCCGGTGCCGCGGTGGGGATGGGGCGCGGCCCCGCCCTACCAGGGCTGACGGCCCCCCAAGGGGAGCGGCCGGGGGGCGGCTCTCAGACGGACGGAGTCTGGGAGCCGGCCCCCGCCCGCGTCGCGTCCGCGCCCCAGCTCGCCAGCAGCCGCAGCGCCTCCGCCGAGGCGGACCCCGGCTCCGCGTGATACGTCACCATCGTCTGTTCGCCGTCACCCATCAGCCTGAACCCCTCGAAGTTCAGGGAGAGTTCACCGACCAGCGGATGCCTCAGCAGCTTCACGCCGTGGCTCTTCTCCTTGACGTCGTGGGTCGCCCACAGCCGCCGGAAGTCCTCGCTCTTCACCGACAGCTGGCCCACCAGCGCGGAGAGCCGCGGGTCGTCGGGATAGCAGCCCGCGTCCATGCGCAGGGCGCAGACGATGTCGATCGCCTTCTGCTCCCAGTCCACGAAGAGGTCCCGGTAGTCGGGGCGCAGGAACACCAGCCGGGCCCAGTTGCGCTCCGCCACCGGCAGCTCCGCCCAGTCGCCGAAGACGGCCGCCGCCATCCGGTTCCAGCCCAGGATCTCGGTGCGCCGCCCGATGAGGTACGCCGGCACCGAGTCCATCGTGTCCAGCAGCTGCCGCAGCGGGCCCCGCACCTGCTGGGCCGGCGCGCTCTGCTTCTTCTTGTGCTTCGGCTTCGCCAGGTGGGTGAGATGCGCGTGCTCGGCGTCGGAGAGCCGCAGCGCCCTGGCGATGGAGTCCAGCACCTCCGCCGACACGTTCCGCCCGTTGCCCTGCTCCAGGCGCGTGTAGTACGCCACCGAGACCCCGGCCAGCTGCGCCAGCTCCTCGCGGCGCAGCCCCGGCACCCTGCGGTGCCGCCCGAAGTCCGGCAGCCCCACGTCCTCCGGCTTCAGCCTGGCCCGCCGGGTGCGCAGGAACTCGCTGAGCTCGGCCCGCCGGTCCAGGGGGGCGCCGGGAGCTTCGGGGTGTTCGTCCATGCCGTCCAGTATTCCCGGTCGTACGCACACCAGCCTGACCCCGCCAGTGGTAGGCACAGCAGACGTACGCAGAGGCGTGACCTGGGTGAATGTTGTGCGATGGGGCAGGCTGAACGTCGTACCCGGCCGGAAGGCAGGCCGGAACACGAACCCCCCGCTAGGAGATCCCGGGCATGACCACCGTTGCCGCGTACGCCGCACCCTCCGCCAAGGCTCCGCTGGAGCGCACGACGATCGAACGCCGCGCGGTGCGCGAGTTCGACGTCCTGATCGACATCGAGTTCGCCGGAATCTGTCACTCGGACATCCACCAGGCCCGGGAGGGCTGGGGTGAGGCGATCTTCCCGATGGTGCCCGGTCACGAGATCGCGGGCATAGTCTCCGAGGTCGGCCCCGGTGTCACCCGGTTCGCCGTCGGCGACCGCGTGGGCGTCGGCTGCCTCGTCGACTCCTGCCGTGAGTGCGACAACTGCAAGGCCGGCCTGGAGCAGTACTGCACCGGCGGCAGCGTCGGTACGTACAACGCCGTCGGCAAGGACGGCGAGCCCACCTACGGCGGCTACGCGCAGAAGATCGTCGTGGACGAGAACTACGTCGTCCGTATTCCCGACGGCCTCTCGCTCGACGTCGCCGCGCCGCTGCTCTGCGCCGGCATCACCACGTACTCCCCGCTGAAGCACTGGAACGCCGGCCCCGGCAAGAAGGTCGCGATCCTCGGCATGGGCGGCCTCGGCCACATGGGCGTCAAGATCGCGCACGCCCTCGGCGCCGAGGTGACCGTCCTGTCCCAGTCGCTGCGCAAGAAGGACGACGGCCTGAAGCTGGGCGCCGACCATTACTACGCCACCAGCGACGAGAACACCTTCAAGGAGCTGAAGGGCACCTTCGACCTCATCCTCTCGACGGTCTCGGCCCCGCTGAACCTGGACGCCTACCTGGCCCTGCTGAGGACCGACGGCGCCTTCGTGAACGTCGGCGCGCCCGAGGAGCCCGTCGCCCTGAACCTGTTCTCGGTGATCGGCGGCCGCAAGACGCTCGCCGGCTCCGGCATCGGCGGCATCCAGGAGACCCAGGAGATGCTGGACTTCTGCGCCGAGCACGGCTTCGGCGCCGAGATCGAGCTGATCAGCGCCGACCAGATCAACGAGGCGTACGAGCGGGTGCTCGCCAGCGACGTCCGCTACCGCTTCGTGATCGACACGTCGACGATCTGACGGACCTCGCGGACCTCGCGGACCTCGCGGACCTCGCGGACCTCGTGAAGGTCCTTGCCGACCTCGCGACGGGGCTCGCGGATTCCCGACCGTGAGCGGAGTGGGCCCCCTGCGCATCGCGCCGGGGGCCTTCCGCGTCACCTGACGGCCGCCGGGGGGGGCCGACCTCGTCGCCCGACGGGCGCCGGAGGGCCGACGTCGTCAGCTGACGGGCGCCGGAGGGCCGACCGTGTCACCTGACGGGCGCCGGAGGGCCGACCGTGTCACCTGCCGGCGTCGCCTCCGTGACGGCGGCGTTCGCCGGGATCGCGCAGGCCTCGCCTGCCCCGCGGTCTCCGCCTGCCCCACAGTGTCCGCCTGCCCCACGGTCCCCGACCGGACGGCCGGGCAGGCGCCGCCGTCGGACGCCTCGCCCGGGCCGTCTCGTCGCCGGGAGCCGCCGCGTCCAGCCCCCGCGGACCCGCCGGCACCCGTGCCCGCGCCCACCGCCGGGAACGGCGGCACCGTACGACGGTGTCGGCCTCGCGTGCCCCGCTCGACGCGCCGACCTGCCGGAACCGGCCTCAGCGGGTCCGCCGGGACGCGGAATCCCGGGTTCAGGACACGGGGAACGACTCGCCGTCGCCGTAGGACCGGACGATGACCCCGCCGCCCGGAGCGGGCCGCACGGAATGGGCCCGGCCGCGCCCGGCCACCCGCGCGCGGCCGTCGCCGTCCTCGCTCCCGACCACCACCAGCGTGTTCTCGTCGACGGCCACCCCGTGCGCCAGCCGGCCGCCCGCCACTACGGCCGCCAGCCGCCCCAGGGTCCCCCACTGCGCGGCATGGTTGTCCACCCCGAACGGCACGAGCCCCAGCCCGGGCCGGACCTCGAGCTCCTCGAGATCCTCCGCGGTGTCCGGCGGACACACGGCGACCCCGTCCACCAGCCACCCCCCGACCACCGCCTCCCGCGCCGCCATCGCGGCGCCCGCGGAGAACCCGGCGTAGGGCAGTCCGCGCTCGCGAAGCAGGGCGGACAGCGGACCGGAGGACTCGGCGAACGCCTCCTGATACGCGGGCGTCAGCCCGCCGCAGACGAACACCCCGGCCACATCCTCGGCCACCGCCCCGATGTCGAACCGCTCCCCGATCGGCACCAGCGCAGGCACGGGCGTGCACTCCCCGGCCTTCCGCAACGCGGTGTCGTACCGGGCGAACTGCTCGGCTCCGTCGCCCTCGTCGACGATCACACAGAGGATGCGGGGCGCCGGCCCGGAGCCGGAGCCCGACGGCTCCGAGGCCCGCGAAGACTCCGACGCGGCGCGGGCCGCGCGCAGGAACGGCCCGTGCACGACGTCGGCGACCGTCTCCTCCCACCCGCCGCCGATCAGGAACACCCGGCCACCACTGCTCTTCGTACCGCTGCTCACGCGCACTTCCCCCCTGGGCTCATGGACGACTCGGGCAAGTAACTCACGAAGGGCGGCCCGGTTCGGCCGGTTCGCGCCTCAGCCACCGGCCCGCAGCCCCTGGAGACCGTCATAGGCCGCCATCAGGAGGTCCAGCCCCCGGGTGTCCTCCGCCGGTTCCCGCATCTGGTTGGTCACGTAGGCCACCACGGCGCGGGCCTCGGGGTCGATCATGACCGTCGAGCCGCCCCAGCCGCCCCACCCGTAGGTGCCGCCGAACCGCCCGTAGCCGAGACCCCAGCTGATCGGCATGCCCAGGACGCGGTCCTCGCCGCTGAACTGCTCCTCCCAGGCCCGCTCACAGCCCGCCCGGGACAGCAGCCGCACCCCACGCACGGAGCCTCCGCAGGCCATCGCCGACTGGACGAGGGCGACCGAGCGGGCGTTGCCGAAGCCGCTCGCCGCCGGGATCTGCGCCCGGCGCCAGGCCACGCTGTTGCCGTCGCGGAGCCGGATCGCGGTCGGCGTGGTCGTCCCGGTCCTGGCCACGTCGCTGCGGGCCGCCCCCGCCGCGTAGTCCTCGTCCCGCGACGGCGGCGGGACCGTGAGTGCCACCCGGTGATCGTGCTCGGCGGACAGCCCCATCCGGAAGTCCGCGCCCAGCGGTCCGGCGATCTCGTCGGCGAAGAACTGACCCGGGCTCCGGCCGGTGATCCGGCGCACGACCTCGCCCACGAGGAACCCCTGGGTGAGCGAGTGGTAGCCGGCCGCGCTGCCCGGCTCCCACTGCGGAGCCTGCGCGGCCAGTCGTGCCGTCGCGGCCCGCCAGTCGTAGACGTCCGCCACCGGGCCGTCCCAGTCGGGCAGTCCCGCGGTGTGCGAGAGCAGGTGCCGTACCAGCACCGCCTCCTTGCCCGCCGCCGCGAACTCCGGCCAGTACCGGGCCACCGGCGCGTCCGGATCGAGCTCGCCCCGGTCGGCCAGAACCAGCGCGCACAACGCCGTCATCGTCTTCGTGACGGACCAGACGTTCACGATCGTGTCCCGCTGCCAGGGGACACCACGCGCCGCGTCGGCGAACCCGCCCCAGACGTCCACCACCGGCTCGCCGTCCACGAAGACGGCCACCGAGCCGCCCACGTCCCCGCCGTCCAGCAGCGCGGCCAGCGCGGTGGGCACGGCGGTGAACAGGTCGTCGTACGAGCCCTGGATGTCAGCCATGCCCGCCATTGAGCCCCCACGGCACGACCGGAGGCAACCGAATTCCGACGCCGGCCCGACGCGGACGGGCGCCTACCGTCCGGGCCCGCCCACCGGGGCCTGGGGCTCCGCCGGCGGGGAGTCCTGCGCGCCCATGTCCAGCCGGAACGGCGGATACGCGTCGGTCATGAGCGCCGCGTAGGCGCCCACCCGCGCGACCCAGCGGGCCAGGCCGAGCAGGAAGTCGAAGAGGTGCACCGGGTAACGGCCGGTGAAGGCCAGGATGATCACGGCGACGAAGGAGAGGAAGAAGACGAGCCCGCCGCCGTGCCAGCCGTCCGTGCCTCCCCAGCCCCAGCCCCAGTCGCCGACGAACATCCCCACGACGATGTACTGCGGGATGGCCAGCAGCCACCACTTCACCAGCACCAGACCACGCGACAGACGCTCCGGATAGACGACGTCGAAATGCGCCGGGTAGTCGGGCACCTCGGCGAGGGTGAACGGCGGGTACCGGTCGGTACCGAGCGCGGCGTGGGCGTAGTAGGCGACCCGCCAGTTCCAGCGCATCACACCGACGTTGAAGTCGAAGAGCGCCCGCGGATACCGGGCCGTGAACAGGATCGCGAAGAACGCGACGAAGGTCACGAAGGAGAACGCGATCCACAGGAAGAACAGCACGATGTAGTGCGGGATGGCGAGGAACCACTTCACCAGCCACATCCATCTGGACAACCGAGGATCGAGAAACGCCTCGATGCGCACAGGAGACACGGCGACCGGAATCATGGGGACCAGCTCCGTTCCCGGATCATGATCCCAGGCTCGCACACCGCAGGAGGGGCCGCGACCGGGACTGTTCCGCTCACCCGGACCCGCGGGCCTGCCCGACCACCAGGGAGTACGCCCGGCAGGCGCGGCTCGTGGAGTGCGGGTCGGCGCAGCGGCCGTGCAGCCTGCCGGCTCCCCGCACGGTGGGCTTACTCAGGCCGAGTTGAGTAGGTGCGCTCATGTCCGGCGGGTCCCCGGGCGGCGAGTATCGGTGCAGCGGCGCGGAGGTCTGGCGCGCCGGTCCGACGCAGCCGACCCAGTCACGGAGAATCCCATGTCCCGTCGTATCGCTCTGTCCGTTGCCGCCGGTGTCGTCGTCCTCGGTGGTGCCGGCGCCTTCGCTCTCGCCCACGCCGGGGAGCAGCCTCCGGTGCCGACGCACAGTACCGCCCGCTACACGGCTCCCGACGGCGACCGTGACGGCTCCCTGACCTTCGTCACCGATGTCACGGCGTCCTCCGGCGTCAAGAGCGTGAAGGTGCTGGCATGGCCGGAGGACTCGCCCTTCGCCGAGAAGCAGCTGACCACCAAGGACATGGCCGCGGCGGAGCCGGCCGTCTGCGAGCCCTCGGGTAAGGACACCGTGCGCTGCACCTACACCACGGTGGTCACCGGTTCCGACGCCGAGTCCTCCCCGCGCGGTCTCTGGCACATCGCGGTCCTGGCCACCGCGAAGGACGGCACCACGACGCTGAACACCGAGGCCTCCGACTTCACCGTCAGGTAGGCACCGACAGGCGGATGACCGAGAGCGCGCGGGGGAGCGCGAGTGGGAGCGGACGGCGACGGACGCTCGGCCGCGCCTCCCCGGCAGGGCCTGGGTAGGGCTGCCTGCCCGTCAGTTCCCAGGCGGACGCGCCGCCGACGAGTGCGGCCGCAGATGGTTCAGCACGTCCTCCGCCACCGGATACGGCCGCTCGCCGGGCAACAGCGCCGCCGCCCGCTCCGGTTCACCCGCGCGCACATGACCGTGCACTTCACGGGCCAGCGCTGTCACGTCCTCGATGCCGACGATCCACTCGTCGGCATACCGTACGGTCGCCTCCCCCGTGAGCCCCAACTGCAATGACCGGTACGGCAGGGGCCGCAACCGCAGGTCCCGCTCGGGATCCCACTGCACCCGCGCCGGAGCCTGCTTCAACTGCCGCTGCCACTCGGTCCGGTCGCCATGCAGCTCCGGGACATGGTGCGACAGACAGGCGTGCCGCAAAGCCCACTCGAAGCCCTCCCGGCCGATCTCCACGGCGAGAACGGTCTCCTGAGCTTCCTTCAGCCCCCACCCGCAGCGATACATCATCCACAGGAAGCTGGGCTTGATCCATGTCATCCTGTCCCGCTTCCACGCGGCCGGGAAGCGGCCGTCGCGGGCGGCGGGCAGGCCGATTTCCGGGGGGTACGCCTGGTAGACGGTGATCGTGGACTCCGTGTGAGCTGCACGGATCCCGTGTCGTGGTTGTTCCATGGCGTACAGCGTGGGGTGGGCCGGAGCGGGCGGCCACCGATTTTCGATCCGCGGTTCGCTGCGCGACGGGCAGCGCCGGCCGTGGCGGGCGCGGCCCGGTCGGGCAGGGAGCCCTGAGGCGTGGGCTCGCAGCCCTAGGACGGGACGGTGGCGTCGGCGTCCGACGGGTCGGCGCCCGGAAGGGACGGTTCTCGGAGCTGCTCGCGGCCGTAGTTCCAGACCACCGCGATCAGCGCGGCGATCGGTACCGCGAGCAGACTGCCCACGATCCCGGCCAGGCTGCCGCCCAACGTCACCGCCAGCAGCACCACTGCCGCATGGAGGCCGAGCCCGCGGCTTTGGATCATGGGCTGGAACACGTTGCCCTCGAGCTGCTGCACCACGACGATGACGGCCAGCACGATCAGCGCGTCCGTCAGGCCGTTGGAGACCAGCGCGATGAGAACCGCGACGAGACCGGCGAACAGGGCGCCGATGATCGGCACGAACGCGGAGACGAAGGTCAGCACCGCCAGCGGGAGCACCAGCGGGACCCCCACGATCCACAGGCCCAGGCCGATCAGGACGGCGTCGAGCAGGCCGACGGCCGCCTGGGAACGCACGAACGCTCCCAGGGTGTCCCAGCCTCGCGCGGCCACGGCCGGGACGTCGGTGGCGAGCCGGCCGGGCAGCTGACGGGCGAGCCACGGCAGGAACCGCGTGCCGTCCTTGAGGAAGAAGAACATCAGGAAGAGGGCCAGGACGGCAGTGACCAGGCCGTTCACCACGGTGCTGACTCCCGTGACGACAGCGCCGACCATGCTGCCGAGACCGTCCTGCGCACGGGAGACCGCGGTGTCGAAGGCCTTGTTGATCTGGGCGTCACCGATGTTCAACGGCGGGCCGGCGGCCCACTCGCGCAACTTCTGGATTCCTTCGACCACGCCGTCGGTCAGCTCGCCGGACTGGGAGGCCACCGGTACCGCGATCAACGCCACGACGCCGATGGCGACCAGGAGGAACAGCACCGTCACGACGGATGCGGCGAGGGCGGGCTTCCACCCGCGACGACGCAGGAAACGGGTCGGTGGCCAGGTCAGTGTGGTGAGAAGCAGGCCGACCACGAGCGGCCAGACGACCGACCACATCCGGCCCAGGATCCACAGAGTCACCGCGAGCATCAAAAATATGAGCAGCAGCTCGGCGGAGGCCCGCGCCGTCGTGCGGAGCGCGGCGCGGGCTCTTGTGGAACTCAACGTGGCAGTCACGGATGCACCCTATGGGTAGGCAAGTCATACCGGAATCGCTGATCACCGAGGGTCTCGCCGGGCGACACGGGGTCGTGCCGCCGAGGTGGGACAAGCGCTGCGGCCCGTCCCCACCCCTCCCTGGTGGGCCGGTCTCGAACCGCGTGCCGTGTCAGCCGGCCTGGTACGTGCTGAAGATGTACAGCGCCGCCTCGATCTGTGCTCTCGTCCGGGCATCGGGTGCCCCGGTGAGCCGGACGAAGACGACCGACGCTTCCGGGTCGGCCGCGACCAGCAAGATCAGCGGTACCCGCCCCGACAGCGGGTAGTCGTACCAGCCGTCGGGCCTGTCGACGTCCGTCGCCGGGAGGGCGGTCTCGATGGCCTGCCAGTCGGAGTCGTCGAAGCGGTAGCCCGAGAACCGCGCGACCGACTCGCAGAACGGCCGCAGATTGTCTTCGAGGATCCAGTGCCCGTCGGCGGACGCGTCGGGGATCGGGCGCTCACCCATCGGCCCTCGCCACACCGATCGGGCAGGACACGCCGGTCCCGCCGATCCCGCAGTACCCGCCCGGGTTCCTGGCGAGGTACTGCTGGTGGTAGGTCTCGGCCGGGTAGAAGGGGCGGTTCGAGGCCGGGAGGATCTCCGTGGTGATCGGGCCGTGGCCCGAGGCGGTGAGGGCCCGTTGGTACGACGCGCGGGAGGACTCGGCGGTGGCCGCCTGGGCCGGGGAGTGGGTGTGGATCGCGGAACGGTACTGGGTGCCGACGTCGTTGCCCTGGCGGAAGCCCTGGGTGGGATCGTGGGACTCCCAGAACGTCCGCAGGAGACGCTCGTAGGAGATCACCGCCGGGTCGAAGACCACGCGGACGACCTCCGTGTGGGCGGTCAGGCCCGAGCAGACCTCCTCGTAGGTGGGGTGCTCGGTGTGGCCGCCCTGGTAGCCGACCAGGGTGGTCCACACGCCTGCCGGCAGCTGCCAGAACGTGCGCTCCGCGCCCCAGAAGCAGCCCAGGCCGAAGTCGGCGACCTCGAGACCTTCGGGGTAGGGGCCGAGGAGCGGGTTGCCGAGGACGGTGTGGCGGTCGAGGACGGAGTACACCGGCGCCTCGCGGCCTTGCAGAGCCTGCTGGGGCGTCGGGAGCTGGGGTGTGTGGCTGTGCGACGGAAACATGCGGTCTCCAAGGGGGGCGGGCGGGCCGGCGCTTAGGGTGCGTGCCGGTCAACGTGCATACGGCCCACCGGATTCCGGCGCCTCGGCCCTCTCGCCCCAGGCCTCCTGCCCCAGCCCTCTTGCCTCGGCCGCGCTCTTGCCCCAGGCCTCCTGCCTCAGCCCTCATGCCTCGGCCGCGCTCTTGCCCCAGGCCTCTTGCCTCGGCCCTCCTGCGCGACCGTGTGTCTGCGGTCGGGCCGGTCGCCGCGGAAGGGTCCGGGGTCAGTGCGGCAGCGTTGCCGGGCTGCCGCCGTTCGCCTCGTAGCCCGCCACCGCCAGTGCCCGGTAGACCGCGAATTCGCCGGCCGGGTCGGGGGAGAGGGTCCACGGGAGGGCGCCGACATGGCCGTCCACGTGTATGAGCTGGTTCATGGCCTCCGACCAGCGTTCGGCGCGCACCAGGAAGAAGATCAGCAGGTGACGGACGTGCGCCAGCATCGGGTCGTCGGGGCGGGCCGCGTGCACCGCGAACAGTGCGCCGTGCATCGCCTTCGTGACGACCTCGCTCTGGTAGAAGCTGCTGACCAGGTTCACCTCGGGGAGGTGCTCGAAGACCGCGAACAGCGGCATGGCGGCGAGGAGGGAGCCCTGGGGTGCCCGGGCGGCCGCGGCCTCCGCGAACCCGTTCGCCAGTTCGCGCGAGCCGTGCCACTTCTCGCACCAGTAGTGCAGGGCCGCCAGATGCGCTCCCATGTGCGCCGGGGCGCGGTCCAGGATCTTCAGCCAGAGCTGCTCGAAGTCCTTCTGGTCGTACTGAAGGCCGCGGGCCACCGACAACTCGACGATGTACGGGATCGGGTCACCGGGGGAGAGCAGCGCCGCCTGACCGCAGGCTTCCTTCGCCTCCTCCATGATGATCCGGAAGTCGTCCGTGCCCCGCGTCGACGTCCGCCACGCCTGCTGCACCAGGAACTCGGCGTGCACCGCCGCGCCGCCCGCGTCCTTCGGCGCCTCCGTGCGCCACACCCGCAGCCACTGCCCGCCCGGCGTCTCACCGACCCCGCCCGGCCGCTGCTGGAGCTCCAGCGCCGCCGCGCCCGCGAAGGCCTGCACGCGCTGCCAGCGCAGCTCGCCCTCCGTCTCCGTGCCGGCCAGCAGCTGCTGCGCGGCGCGGTAGTCCTGCGTGTGCTGCACCACGTCCAGGACGTCCAGCAGGTCCTGGTCGGGGCCGGGCATGCGGATGTCCAGTTCCTCCGTGCGCACGAACCCGTAGGTCTCGGGGTCCGCGGCGTCCGGGTGGCCCGCCGGGACCTGCTCGACCATGCCGCGCCTGCGCCGCAGGAACGGCAGCAGCACGAAGCTGATCATGAGCAGCGCCATGAGGACGAACAGAATCTCCATGCATCAAGCGAACCAGACCGCGCCGACAATTGGCCAACCCGCCCCCGAACCTGTGGAAAAACGTCGGGGAGGACGGTCCGCGAGGGTCGTCCGCCGCCGTCCGTCTCCGTCCCCGCGCTCCCGCCGTCCCGCAGCAGGCCCGCGGGCGGACTACGCTCGGTCCTCATGAGCGACAGGCACATCAGTCAGCACTTCGAGACCCTCGCGATCCACGCGGGCAACACCGCCGATCCCCTCACCGGCGCGGTGGTCCCGCCGATCTACCAGGTCTCGACCTACAAGCAGGACGGCGTCGGCGGTCTGCGTGGCGGCTACGAGTACAGCCGCAGCGCCAACCCGACAAGGACCGCCCTGGAGGAGAACCTCGCCGCCCTCGAGGGCGGCCGCCGAGGTCTCGCGTTCGCTTCCGGACTGGCGGCCGAGGACTGCCTGTTGCGTACGCTGCTCAGCCCCGGTGACCACGTGGTGATCCCGAACGACGCCTACGGCGGCACGTTCCGGCTCTTCGCGAAGGTCGTCGCCCGCTGGGGTGTGGAGTGGTCGGTCGCCGACACCGGCGACGCCGCCGCCGTGCGCGCCGCGATCACCCCGAAGACCAAGGCCGTGTGGGTGGAGACCCCGTCCAACCCGCTCCTCGGCATTACCGACATCGCCGCCGTCGCCCAGGTCGCCCGGGAGGCGGGCGCCCGTCTCGTCGTCGACAACACCTTCGCCACGCCGTACCTTCAGCAGCCCCTGGCGCTCGGCGCGGACGTCGTGGTGCACTCCCTGACCAAGTACATGGGCGGTCACTCGGACGTCGTCGGCGGCGCGCTGGTCACCGGCGACGCGGAGCTGGGCGAGGAGCTGGCGTACCACCAGAACGCGATGGGCGCGGTCGCCGGGCCCTTCGACTCCTGGCTGGTGCTGCGCGGCGCCAAGACGCTGTCGGTGCGCATGGACCGGCACAGCGAGAACGCCACCAAGGTCGCCGACATGCTGACCCGGCACGCGCGCGTGACGAACGTGCTGTACCCGGGGCTGCCCGACCACCCCGGTCACGAGGTCGCGGCCAAGCAGATGCGGGCGTTCGGCGGCATGGTCTCGTTCCAGGTCGCCGGTGGCGAGGAGGCGGCCGTCGAGGTGTGCAACCGCGCCAAGGTGTTCACCCTGGGCGAGTCGCTGGGCGGTGTCGAGTCCCTGATCGAGCACCCGGGGCGCATGACGCACGCGTCCGTGGTCGGCTCGGCGCTGGAGGTGCCCGGCGACCTCGTCCGGCTCTCCGTCGGCATCGAGAACATCGACGACCTGCTCGCCGACCTGCAGCAGGCTCTCGGCTAGACGGCCATTCGCCAGACGGCCTCTCGGTCGGTCTGGGCTGCCTGGGCTGCCTGGGCTGCCGTCGGGGTCACCAGCCGGTCAGCGGTGGAGTCGTCTGCGACGGCGGCTCCACCCACGGCTGGGCCACCACCGCCCAGACCGTGAACGCCAGCGCGGCGACGAGGAGCAGCAGCCACAGCAGCCGCCGGGCGATCGTCCGGCGGCGCAGTATCCGGCCGCCCCGGCGTACGACGTCCGCGTGCAGTTCCGTCGGCACGTGCGGCGCGGTCCGCTCCATGAGCTGCCGTACGGCGGCCTCCCGCTCGGGCCGGTTCACGACGCCGCCGCCTTCGCGCGGCGCACCGCGGGCGCCGGGCCCCGGGGCGGATGCAGAAGCGTCGCCGTCGCCCGGTCGCAGACCGTGCGGATCCGTTCCACCGGCAGGCCGAGCAGGGCCGCCACCTGTTCTTCGGCGACCCCCTCGTAGAGCCTCAGAACCAGCACGAGGCGCTCCTGGGGGGTGAGCCGTGCCAGCGGACCGACGGCGGTGAGCGGCCGGCCGCGGCCGAGGCCGAGGGGCAGGGCGGCGTACAGGTGCCAGGAGCTGTGGGCGAAGCGGGTGGCCAGGTACTCGCGGGCCCGGTTGTAGGGGTCCTCGCCGTGCAGCCGGTCCCAGCAGGCGTACGTGTGTGCGAGGGCGAGGGTCAGCAGGCGTCGCGCGCGCGGATTGTCGGCCGGGGCCTCCGCCGTGAGCAGGGTGGCGGCGTGCAGCAACCGCCCGCCCGCTCCGGCGACGAACGCCTCGAACTCCCGTGCCCGGCGGGCTTCCTGGGCCGTACGCCGCTCTCGCACACCGAGCCTCCCGCCTGACGGCGTCCCCCTGGAGGGCCATATGCCCCGGTCTCATATGAGGCCAGGGGTGGGCTTTCGGTCAAGAGCCGCGCACGGCCGCCGGAAAGTGACCGTACGCGCGCGTGCGACCGGTTCAGGAAGTGGCCGACGACGGTTCCGCGCCGGGTACGCCCTGGGCCGCCATCCGGGAGGACAGCGCGGTGTTGAACCGGGTGAGGAGGTCGCAGAAGGTCTCGCGCTCCTCCGGCGCCCAGTCGTCCGTCAACTCGGCCATCAACTGACGTCGGGAGGACCGTACTTCCTCGAGCCGGGACTGCCCGCGCGGGGACAGCTGGAGCACCACGGCCCGTCCGTCCTCGGGGTGTGAGGTCCGCTTGACCAGGCCGGTGTCGACGAGCGGAGCCACCTGCCGGGTGACGGTGGAGGAGTCGATGCCCATGCTCGCGGCGAGCGCCTTGACGCCCATCGGGCCTTCCTTGTCGAGGCGGTTGAGCAGCAGGTACGCGGCGCGGTCCATGGAGTTGCGCACCTGCCCGACGCCGCCGAGCCGGGTCTGTTCGGCACGGCGGGCGAACACCGCGACCTCGTGCTGCAAGGTGTCGAGAAGACCGGTGTCACCGACGGTCGTCATGTCCATCGACATTTCAGGTGTTGTGGGCATGGCCGGGGGCTCACTTCATGAAGGGGCTGCTGGAATGGGGGACAGAGTACGCGGCTGGAAGGCGGGTCGTACCGACGCTGCGGAAACCGGTCTCGGAGGTTGGTCACAGAGGTCGCGGCCGCCTGTGAACTGCGATGCTGGAGTCATGAGCTACCGCACGGCTGACTCCTTTCGTCCCGTCACCCTCGACGATGTGCGCGGGGCCCAGAAGATGCTGTCGGGCGTGGCGCGGACGACCGCGATGGAGGGCAGCAGGCACCTGTCCCAGCTGGTCGGGGCGCCGGTGCACTTCAAGTGCGAGAACCTCCAGCGGACGGGGTCGTTCAAGCTGCGCGGCGCGTACGTCCGGATCGCCGGGCTGCTGCCGGAGGAGCGGGCCGCCGGGGTGGTCGCGGCGAGCGCGGGCAACCACGCGCAGGGTGTGGCGCTGGCCTCGACGGTCCTGGGCGTGCGCTCCACGGTGTTCATGCCCCAGGGTGCGCCGCTGCCGAAGATCAGCGCCACCCGCGAGTACGGGGCCGAGGTGCGTCTGCACGGTCAGGTCGTCGACGAGACGCTGGCCGCGGCGCAGGAGTACGCGGCCGAGACGGGTGCGGTGTTCATCCATCCCTTCGACCACCCCGACATCATCGCGGGTCAGGGGACGGTCGGCCTGGAGATCCTGGAGCAGTGCCCGGAGGTGCGCACGATCGTCGTCGGGATCGGCGGCGGCGGGCTGGCGGCGGGCATCGCGGTCGCGGTGAAGTCGCTGCGGCCGGACGTGCGGATCGTCGGGGTGCAGGCGGCCGGGGCCGCGGCGTACCCGCCCTCGCTGGCGGCCGGGCGGCCGGTGTCGATCAGCACCCCGGCGACGATGGCCGACGGCATCAAGGTCGGCCGGCCCGGTGACGTGCCGTTCTCCATCGTCGGCGATCTGGTGGACGAGGTGCGCACGGTGACGGAGGACGAGCTGGCCGCGGCGCTGCTGCTGTGCCTGGAGCGGGCCAAGCTGGTCGTCGAGCCGGCCGGGGCGAGCCCGGTGGCCGCACTGCTCAGCGCGCCCGGCGCCTTCGAGGGCCCGGTCGTCGCGGTGCTGTCCGGCGGCAACGTCGACCCGGTGCTGATGGAGCGCGTCCTGCGGCACGGCATGGCGGCGCAGGGCCGCTACCTGGCCGTACGCCTGCGGCTGACGGACCGGCCGGGCGCCCTCGCCGCGCTGCTGGGGGCGTTGTCAGTGGTCGACGCTAACGTCTTGGACGTGAGCCATCTGCGGACCGACCCCCGGCTCGGGCTGACCGAGGCGGAGGTCGAGCTGCACCTGGAGACGAAGGGGCCGGAGCACTGCGCCGAGGTCGGCCGCGTCCTGCGCGAGGCCGGTTACACCGTCATCGACTGACGCCGGCAGGGGCGTCGACCGAGGTGGAAACCACGGCCGGAACCCGTTCCGAGCGCGCTCGGAGCCGGCTTCGAATCCGCTGAAAGTCCCTTCGTCACTCGTTCGAGAAAGACCGTTGTGAGACGCGATACATCGCGTTATGGTGTGTCTCACGCCGCCCCCTCCCCTCTTGTCGGGCGGAACGAAAAGTACATACCTAGGCTTTCCGAAGAATCCTCAATGACGTGGAGACTGTTATGCCAGGTGCCATCTATGCCGAAGGCCTGGTGAAGACCTTCGGTGACGTAAAGGCTCTGGACGGCGTGGACCTGGACGTCCCGGAGGGCACGGTTCTGGGCCTGCTCGGGCCGAACGGAGCGGGCAAGACCACCACGGTCCGCTGTCTGACCACGCTTCTGCGCCCCGACAGCGGACGGGCCGAGGTCGCCGGCCTCGACGTGCTCAAGCACCCCAACGAGGTCCGCCGCTCCATCGGCCTGTCCGGCCAGTTCGCGGCCGTCGACGAGTACCTCACCGGCCGCGAGAACCTCCAGATGGTCGGCATGCTCTACCAGATGAAGGCGGGCGCGGCGAAGGCCCGGGCGGCCGAACTGCTCGACCAGTTCGGCCTCGCGGAAGCCGCCGACCGCACGGCCAAGACGTACTCCGGAGGCATGCGCCGCCGCCTCGATCTGGCCGCGGCACTGGTCGTCTCACCGCCCGTGATGTTCATGGACGAGCCGACCACCGGCCTCGACCCGCGCAACCGCCAGATGCTGTGGGAGGTGATCAAGCGCCTCGTCTCCGGTGGCACGACACTGCTGCTCACCACGCAGTACCTCGAAGAGGCCGACCACCTCGCGCACGACATCGCGGTCGTCGACCACGGCCGGGTGATCGCCCGAGGCACCTCCGACCAGCTCAAGGCCCGCACCGGCGGAGAGCGCGTGGAGGTCGTGGTGCACGACCGCGAACACATCGCCACGGCCGCGGAGGTACTGGGCGGCTTCGGCAAGGGCGAGACCACCGTCGAGCAGCACACCCGCAAGCTCACCGTGCCCGTCGCCGGCGGGGCCAAGCTCCTCGCCGAGGTCATCCGCGAGCTCGACGGCCGCGGCATCGAGATCGACGACATCGGCCTGCGCCGCCCCACCCTCGACGACGTCTTCCTGTCCCTGACGGGACACGTCGCCGAGGAGAAGGCCGAGGAGAGCGAAGAGGACCGACGGGACGCCCCGCGCGGTAAGAGCGGCCAGAGCGAGAGGGAGACCGTCAAATGAGTGCCGTCACCGACGCCGTACGCGGCGCGGCGCCCAAGCCCGCCCATCCGCTGGGACAGTCCGTCCGCGACTCGCTGGTCATCGCGAAGCGCAACCTGATCCGGATGTCCCGCATCCCGGAGATGGTCATCTTCGGGCTCATCCAGCCGATCATGTTCGTGGTGCTGTTCACCTACGTGTTCGGCGGGTCCATGCAGATCGGCGGCAGCACGAGCGCCACCGACTACACGAACTTCCTGATGGCGGGCATCTTCGCGCAGACCGTCACCTTCGCCACCGCCGGAGCCGGCGCGGGCATCGCCGACGACATGCACAAGGGCCTCATCGACCGCTTCCGGTCCCTGCCGATGGCGCGGGGCGCGGTGCTCACCGGCCGCACCCTCGCCGACCTCGTCCAGACGGCGCTGACCCTGCTGGTGCTGGCGGTGGTCGCCCTTCTGGTCGGCTGGCGGGTCGGCTCCGACGGCAGCACCGACGCCGCCCGGGTCCTTGCCGCCTTCGGCCTGCTGCTCCTGCTCGGCTACGCGTTCACCTGGATCGGCGCCCTGATCGGCCTGAGCGTCCGCACCCCCGAGGCGGCCACCTCCGGCGGACTGATCTGGCTCTTCCCGGTGACCTTCATCTCCAACGCGTTCGTGGACACCAGCAACATGACGCCGTGGCTGCGTCACATCGCCGAGTGGAACCCGTTCAGTGCCACCGTCCAGGCCTGCCGGGTGCTCTTCGCCAACCCGGGGCAGTCGGCGTCCGACGCCTGGCCCATGCAGCACCCGGTCTGGGCCTCGCTGATCTACTCCGTGCTGATCGTCGTGATCTTCCGGACGCTGGCGGTGCGCAAGTACCGCTCGGCGACGGCCTGAGCGTCGCGGACATGACGAAGCCCCCGGCGGCGTGGGCGCCGGGGGCAGGTCACAGCGGGGCGACGGACAGGGGCCGGTCAGCCGCTGTAGGCCTCGGCCTTCAGAATGCGCACGGAGGCCTTCTTGCCGTTGGGCAGCTCGTACTCCGCGTCCTCGCCGACCTTGTGGCCGATCACGCCGGTGCCGAGCGGGGACTGCGGCGAGTAGGTCTCGATGTCCGAGCTCGCGTACTCGCGCGAGGCGAGCAGGAACGTCATGGTGTCGTCCTCGTCACCGTCGAAGGCGATCGTCACGACCATGCCGGGCGCCACCGCGCCGTCGGCGGAAGCCGGGGTCTCGCCGACCTTGGCGTTGTCGAGAAGCTGGGTCAGCTGGCGCACACGGAGCTCCTGCTTGCCCTGCTCCTCCTTGGCCGCGTGGTACCCACCGTTCTCACGCAGGTCCCCCTCCTCGCGCGCAGCCGCGATCTTGGCGGCGATCTCCGTGCGCGCAGGACCAGTAAGGTACTCAAGCTCGACCTTGAGCTTGTTGTACGCCTCCTGGGTCAGCCAGGTGACGGACTCGCTGGTCTGGGTCACAGGTGCTCCTCGTCGGTACTGGGAATACAAAGCATCGCCCTACCAAAAGCATGTTCCTCAGGTGATGGGCGAAACCACGAGCCTAACAATTCAGTGGCCGAAGGGGGAGGACATAAGCCATCAGAATTACGTCAACGCAGGTCAGCGCGTACGTATTGCAGGGGATGCGGCTCGCCCGGCGGCCCGGCGTCAGTCTGTGCCGGAAGGTGTCGGTCGGCGTCAGTCGGCGTGACAGCCGAGCAGTTCCGCCGTCGTGCCCTTGGCCGTCGTACGCAGCGTGACCGTCCGGTCGATGCGCGTGTCCGAACCGGCGAAGCGGAAGTCCGCCCGGCCCACCTCGGCGCCGTTGGCCGCCTGCGAGCGCACCGTGCAGTAGCCGCTCGCGCCCGAGTCCTTGCGGACCTCCAGGTGGAGCTGCACCGCCTCGTCCGAGGTCGCCTTGAAGGTGATCACCTCGGCGCTGATCTTGTTCTGGCCGACGTAGTGGTAGGCGAAGTAACCGACCAGGGCGAGCAGGAACGCGCCCAGCACGGCGCCGGTGATCCTGAGCTTGTGGTCGGCCCGCTCGTCCGAGGAACGGCCGTAGCGGCCCTCGGGGAGTCGCGTGCTCGCCGTACTCATGATCGTCCTCCAGGCACGGAATTATTCGCCTCCCGATTCGGTCACTATAGAAGCCTGCGATCGCACCGGTTCACACCGGGCGCCGACTTACCGAGGATTGAGTCTTGACTGACCAGCTGCGACTGATGGCCGTTCACGCGCACCCCGACGACGAGTCGAGCAAGGGCGCGGCCACCATGGCGAAGTACGTGTCCGAGGGGGTGGACGTGCTGGTGGTGACCTGCACGGGCGGGGAGCGCGGCTCCATCCTCAATCCCAAGCTTCAGGGCGACAAGTACATCGAGGAGCACATCCACGAGGTACGCAAGAAGGAGATGGACGAGGCCCGCGAGATCCTCGGCATCAGGCAGGAGTGGCTCGGCTTCATCGACTCGGGCCTGCCCGAGGGCGACCCGCTGCCGCCGCTGCCCGACGGCTGCTTCGCCCTGGAGGACGTCGACAAGGCGGCCGGCGAACTGGTGAAGCAGATCCGCTCCTTCCGTCCCCAGGTGATCACCACCTACGACGAGAACGGCGGCTACCCGCACCCCGACCACATCATGACCCACAAGATCTCGATGGTGGCGTTCGAGGGCGCGGACGACGCCGCGAAGTACCCCGAGGCCGAGTTCGGGCCCGTGTACCGGCCGTCGAAGCTGTACTACAACCAGGGCTTCAACCGTCCCCGCACCGAGGCGCTGCACCACGCGATGCTCGACCGCGGTCTGGAGTCGCCCTACGGGGAGTGGCTCAAGCGCTGGGACGAGTTCGGTCAGAAGGAGCGCACGCTCACCACGCACGTTCCGTGCGCCGACTTCTACGAGATCCGCGACAAGGCGCTGATCGCGCACGCCACGCAGATCGACCCCGACGGCGGCTGGTTCCGGGTGCCGATGGAGATCCAGAAGGAGGTCTGGCCCACGGAGGAGTACGAGCTCGCGAAGTCCCGCGTCGATACCTCCCTCCCCGAGGACGACCTCTTTGCGGGCATCCGCGACAATGCCTGACATGAGCGCAAGCGTGAGCCTGGCAATGACGCACCTCGTCCCCCTCGCCAAGGAGGTCGACGAGAACAAGGTCACCCCCGGCGTCCTCGGCTTCATCGTCTTCGCGGCGATGGCCGTGGCGGTGTGGGGCCTGATGAAGTCCATGAGCAAGCACATGGGCAAGGTCGACTTCAAGGAGCCGGCGGACCCGGAGCAGACCTCCGCCGCCGGCACGGCCAAGGCGACGGGGAAGCCCTCCTCGACGTCTTGAGGCGAGTGCGCGGCGGGAACGCCTGGCGCAGGGACGTGTGACGCCGGGGTGCGGGCTCGACCGCCCCACTCCGGCGCCCGTCCCGTTCCGGAGCGCGCCGGGGCCCGCCCCGGAACGAGACGGAGACCGGGGCCGGACCCGCCCCGGAACGAGACGGAGACCGGGGCCGGACCCGCCCCGGAACGAGACGGACGCCAGAACCGGACACGCGTGGCGGCTAGTCGTCGTCCACCGGTACCCCCATGACCTCCCGGCCGTGTCTGTCCGGTACCAGGCCCAGGCGCCAGGCCTGCCAGCCGGACTCCAGGCGGATGCCTCGTTCCAGGAGCAGCCCGTAGGCCTCCAGGCACTCGGTCAGCCGGGTGTCGCGCAGCGGGTGGTGGGTGCGGACCAGCTGGGCCAGTTCCTCCTGGGCGACCGCCGTGCCGACCTCGACCCCGCCCGGGGCCGCGTAGGGCAGCAGGGTGCAGCGCAGGAAGCGGGCCCAGTCCTCGCCGCGCCCGTCGCCGTAGGACGCGAACAGGCCGGCCGCCTCGTCGCACAGGGCCAGGGCCGCCTGCGTACGGGCGTTCCCCGCGTCGACGATCGCGAGCTCCAGGCAGGTCCACGCCTCGCCGTGGGCGACACCGATGCGCTGGAAGTCGGCGCGCGCGTCGACCAGGAGCTGCCGGGCGAAGCCCGAGTTGCGCAGCGAACCGGTCTGGGCGGCGCGCTGGTCCCGGGTCACCCGGGCCGAGTGGTGGCGGGCACAGGCCAGGCCGTAGACGTCACGCATACGGGAGAAGAGGGAGCGGGAACGTTCCAGCTCGCGGACGGCGTGGTCCAGGTCGCCCGTCTCCTCCAGGGCCAGCCCCAGGTAGTAGACCGTCCAGGCCTCACCGCGCGCGTCCTCGTTGTCCCGGTGCCGCGCCGACGCCCGGCGCAGGTCGTCCGCCGCCGGGCCGGGGTCCCCGGAGATGAGCCGGGCCCGGGCCAGCTGGGTCAGGGCCCAGGCCTCGCCGCGGGCGTCGCGGGTGCGGCCGTACAGGTCGAGGGCCTCGCGCAGATCGGTCTCGGCCCGCGGGAGGTCGCCGCGGCGCAGGTTCAGCTGGCCCAGCTGGAAGTGCGCCCACGCCTCGCCGTGCACGGAGCCGCCCTCGCGGTGCAGGACCAGGGAGCGGGTGAGCAGGCCGAGGGCCTCGGCGAGATGCCCCCGGTCCCGCTCCACCGCCGCCAGCGCGTGCATCGTCCAGGCCCGGTCCGTGGCCAGCTCGGGCGCGGCCTGCAGGTCCATCGCCTCGCGCAGCTTCGCCGCCGCCTCGGTCAGCTGGCCCTGGTGGTGCAGGGTGATGCCGAGCGAGCACAGGGCGCGGGCCGCACCCGCGTCGTGGTGGGCCTGGAGATAGAGGTCGACGACCGAGCTGAGCGTCGTACGGGCCTTGTCCAGCTCGCCCAGTTGCCGGGCCGCGATACCGGTACGCCACTGCACGGACCGCACCAGCAGGTCCTGGCCGACCGACTGCGCCAGCTCGCTGATCTCACCGAGCCGGTAGAGGTCGCCGCGCAGCAGGCAGTAGTCGCACAGGGCGCCCAGCAGGCTCAGGACGGCGTTCTGGTCCACGCCCTCCGCGTGCCGCAGTGTCGCCGTGATGAAGCTCGACTCGTCGTCCAGCCAGCGCAGCGCCTCGTCCAGGGAGGTGAAGCCGTGCGGGGTGAAGCGGTCCGAGCGGGTCGACATGTTGCCGTCGACCAGTCGCAGCACGGAGTCGGCGAGCTCGGCGTAGCTGACGATCAGGCGTTCCTGGGCCGCCGAGCGCTCGCTCTGCTCCTCCTCGTCGAGGAGCCGGGCCTGGGCGAAGGCGCGGACCAGGTCGTGCAGGCGGTAGCGGTCCCCGCGGACGTGGTCGACCAGGCCGGCGTCGGCGAGGGCCGTGAGATGGCGGGTCGCCTCCGCACGGTCCGTGGCGAGGAGCGCGGCCGCCGCGCCCGTCCCGAGCGAGGCGCGTCCGGCCAGGGCCAGCCGCCGCAGCAGTCTGCGGGTCACGTCCGGCTGGTCGGTGTAGCGCAGCCACAGGGCGCGCTCGACCGGCTCCACCGGTCCGTACACCCCCAGGTCCGCCGCCAGCGCGCGCGGTGAGCGCGGGCCGAGCGAGGAGCCCACGACCCGCAGCGCCAGCGGCAGTCCGCCGCACAACTCCCTTATCCGGTCGGCGGATTCGGCGTCGTACGGACCGGAGGCGTCCTGGGCGGCGGCGCCCAGCAGTTCCTCCGCGCCCGCCGCGTCCAGGGGGCGCACCGGCAGTTCGTGCACCCACGCGGACAGTTCGGCCGGCAGTTCCAGCGGGGTCCGGGCGGTGACCAGGACCAGGCTGTCGGAACGTTCCGGCACGAGTGCGAGGACCTGTTCGGGGTCCGAGGCGTCGTCCAGGATCACCGTGACCGGCAGGCCGGTCAGGTGCTGCTGGTACAGCTCGGTGAGCCGTTTGACCTGCTGGTCCGCGGAGGAGCGCTCACGGAAGAGGAGCTGCTCGCGGGGCGCGCCGAGCCGGTTCAGCAGGTGCAGCAGGGCGTCCCGGGTGGGCAGTGGCGTCTCCTGGGCGCTGTGGCCGCGCAGGTCCACCACGCAGGCGCCGCGGAACTGGTCGCGCAGATCGTGCGCGGCCCGCACCGCGAGGGTGGTGCGGCCGCTGCCGGGGGGTCCGTGCAGCACGACCACCGTCGGCCGTGTCCGGGTGCTGGCGCGTGCCGCCTGCACCCACTGCCTGAGCTGCCCGAGTTCGGTCCGGCGTCCCGCGAACGGGCCTTTCGCTTCCGGTAGTTGGGCGAACGACTGGGCCAGCACGGTCCGTCCGCGCGCCGCCGCGCTCTTGTCGGCGCCGCGCAGCTGCGGTCCCGGCGCCTTCTTCGGGCCGGTCGTCGCGCTCAGCATCCGCTGCTGATCCAGGAACGGCCGGATGCCGCGTACCTCCAGCGCCGTGAGCCACTGCAGCCGCAGTTGCTCGGCGCCGCCGGGCTGCCCCGCCTCGCCGGCCCGGTGATGCGCGGCCGGCAGATGGGCGCCCGCCACCTTCACGACGGTCGCCGCGGCGCCGACGACGCCGACGGCCACCCCGGCGCCGAGCGCCGTGCCGGGACCGGTGCCCAGAGCGAGATCGGCGACCGCTGTCGTGACGGCGGCAACACCCGCCACCAGCAGGGGAGTCCGCCCGCCCTCCCGCGCGTACCGCTGTCCGAAACTGACCTGGCGGGACTCGGTCTCCTCCAGGGCGCGCGCGTACGCCTCGTACTCCTCGGCCGCCGTCTGCGCCATGGCGTCCAGGGCGCCGCGGGCCCGCGTCATCAGCACCTGCCGGTCGCTGCGCCCGCCGGAGCGCCGTACTTCCTCCTCCACGGCCCGCGCCAACAAGCGTTCGGCTTCCGCCCTATGGCCGTCCCGCATGTTCCGTCCCCCTCCGGAGGTCACAGCTTTCCTTGGTCAAGTGTGCGGCGGGCGGCTCCGCGAAGCGAGGGGGCGAGGGGCCTCGGCTCGCCGAGGCGGTGATCGCCCGGGGGCGCCTGACGCCTGACGAGCGGGGTACTGCGGCAGGATGGACTCCATGCCGAACCGACTGGCCCATGAGACGTCTCCGTACCTCCTCCAGCACGCCGACAACCCCGTCGACTGGTGGCCCTGGTCGGCGGAGGCCTTCGAGGAGGCGCGCAGGCGGGGCGTGCCGGTACTGCTGAGTGTCGGGTATTCGAGCTGTCACTGGTGCCACGTGATGGCGCACGAGTCCTTCGAGGACCAGGCGACGGCCGACCACCTCAACGAGCACTTCGTCAGCGTCAAGGTCGACCGGGAGGAGCGTCCCGACGTGGACGCCGTCTACATGGAGGCCGTGCAGGCGGCCACCGGCCAGGGCGGCTGGCCGATGACCGTGTTCCTGACGCCCGACGCCGAGCCCTTCTACTTCGGGACCTACTTCCCGCCCGCGCCCCGGCAGGGCATGCCCTCCTTCCGGCAGGTGCTGGAGGGGGTGCGGCAGGCCTGGACCGAGCGCCGGGACGAGGTGGCCGAGGTCGCCGGGAAGATCGTCCGGGATCTGGCGGGACGGGAGATCTCCTACGGGGACGGCCTGGCCCCCGGCGAGCAGGAGCTGTCGCAGGCGCTGCTGGGGCTGACCCGGGAGTACGACCCGCAGCGGGGCGGGTTCGCGGGCGCGCCGAAGTTCCCGCCGTCGATGGTGATCGAGTTCCTGCTGCGCCACCATGCGCGGACCGGCGCCGAGGGCGCTCTCCAGATGGCCCGGGACACCTGCGAACGGATGGCCAGGGGCGGGATCTACGACCAGCTCGGCGGAGGGTTCGCCCGGTACTCCGTCGACCGTGACTGGGTCGTGCCGCACTTCGAGAAGATGCTGTACGACAACGCCCTGCTGTGCCGGGTCTACGCCCATCTCTGGCGGGCCACCGGCAGCGAGCTGGCCCGGCGGGTCGCCCTCGAGACGGCCGACTTCATGGTGCGCGAACTGCGCACCGAGCAGGGCGGGTTCGCGTCCGCGCTCGACGCCGACAGTGACGACGGGAGCGGGAAGCACGTCGAGGGCGTGTACTACGTCTGGACACCCGAGCAGCTCACCGAGGTGCTCGGGCCGCAGGACGCCGAGCTCGCCGCCCGCTACTTCGGCGTCACCGAGGAGGGCACCTTCGAGCACGGCTCCTCGGTCCTCCAACTCCCGCAGCAGGAGGAGGTCTTCGACGCGGAGCGGATCGCCGGGATCAAGGAGCGGCTGCTGCGCGAGCGCGGCGGACGGCCGGCCCCGGGCCGGGACGACAAGGTCGTCGCCGCCTGGAACGGGCTCGCGATCGCCGCGCTCGCCGAGACCGGCGCCTACTTCGACCGGCCGGATCTCGTCGAGGCCGCGGTCGGGGCCGCCGATCTCCTCGTCCGGCTGCATCTGGACGAGCAGGCCCGTATCGCCCGGACCAGCAAGGACGGACAGGCCGGGGCCAACGCGGGAGTCCTGGAGGACTACGCGGACGTGGCCGAGGGGTTCCTCGCCCTCGCCTCCGTCACCGGGGAGGGCGTGTGGCTGGAGTTCGCCGGGTTCCTGCTCGATCACGTCCTGGTCCGGTTCGTCGATCCCGAGTCCGGTGCGCTGTACGACACCGCGGCCGACGCCGAGCGGCTCATCCGGCGTCCGCAGGATCCGACCGACAACGCGGTGCCCTCCGGCTGGACCGCTGCCGCCGGCGCGCTGCTGAGCTACGCCGCCCACACCGGGTCGGAGCCCCACCGCACCGCAGCGGAACGGGCGTTGGGCGTCGTGAAGGCGCTCGGACCGCGGGTGCCCCGGTTCATCGGATGGGGGCTGGCCGCCGCCGAGGCGCTGCTCGACGGGCCGCGCGAGGTCGCCGTGGTGGTTCCCGGCACGGCCGATCCGGCTTCGGCGGCGCTGCACCGTACGGCGCTTCTGGGCACCGCGCCGGGGGCCGTCGTCGCGTTCGGCACGACCGGAAGTGACGAGTTCCCGTTGCTCGCCGACCGCCCGCTGATCAACGGTGAACCGACGGCGTACGTCTGCCGTAACTTCACGTGTGACGCGCCGACGACCGATTCCGAGCGACTGCGCACGGCGTTGACCACGGTGATGAGCGGCTGAAACGGCCGGAAACAGCTGCACGGCACGGTCGATCCCGAGGGGAAAGCTGAGCACCTGTTCGGATAAGTCGGGTTACGAGCGGCAGAGTTCCGAAACAATCTATTTATCGGAAGAGTTCCCGGACTTCACAGAGTCCCCCTAGTCTCTCCACAGTGACGCGACGGATGTGACACGCCGTCGTGACAGGGGGCTCTGGGATCTGGGGGGATCTGCTTGCTCACGTCTGTCTTCATCGCTGCCGTCTCACTGGCCTTGTTCTGGATGGCGGCGTTCACCCTGTGGTGGCAGATGCACGCGTGGCGTACGCCCGAAGTGCTCGCCTCCACCCGGTTCAGCAGCCCGGACGGCGACGAACACGTCTCCTTCTCGCTGCTGCTTCCGGCACGGCACGAACAAGCCGTGCTGGACCACACCATCCAGCGGCTGCTGGAATCCGGCCACACCGACTTCGAGATCATCGTCATCGTGGGGCACGACGACCCCGAGACCACGGCGGTGGCCGAGCGGGCCGCCGAACGCGACCCGCGCGTCCGTGTCGTCGTCGACACCCACGAGAAGAAGAACAAGCCGAAGGCCATGAACACGGCGCTGCCGCACTGCCGCGGCGATGTCGTCGGGGTCTTCGACGCCGAGGACCAGGTCCATCCCGAGCTGCTGTCCCATGTCGACCACGCCTTCCGGACCACGGGGGCCGACGTCGTGCAGGGCGGGGTGCAGCTCATCAACTTCCACTCCAGCTGGTACAGCCTGCGCAACTGCCTGGAGTACTTCTTCTGGTTCCGCTCCCGACTCCATCTGCACGCGCAGAAAGGATTCATCCCGCTGGGCGGCAACACCGTCTTCGTACGGACGGACACCCTGCGGGAGGCCGGCGGCTGGGACCCGGACTGCCTGGCCGAGGACTGTGATCTCGGGGTCCGGCTCTCCAGCGTCGGCAAGAAGGTCGTCGTCGCCTACGACTCCGCCATGGTGACCCGGGAGGAGACCCCGGGCTCGCTGATGTCCCTGCTCAAGCAGCGCACCCGCTGGAACCAGGGTTTCCTCCAGGTCTACCGGAAGAAGGACTGGAAGCAACTGCCGGGATTCGGGCAGCGGTTGCTGGCCCGCTACACCCTCATGACACCCTTCCTGCAGGCGTTCTCCGGGGTGATCATCCCGCTCAACGTGGCGATCGCGCTCTTCCTCGACGTGCCCGTCGGGATCGCCTTCGTCACCTTCCTGCCGGCCGTCACCGCACTCGTCACCTTCGTCTTCGAGCTCGTCGGCCTGCACGACTTCGGCAAGCAGTACGGCCTGCGCGTCCGCCTCGTCCACTACCTCAAGCTCGTCGTGGGCGGACCCTTCTACCAGGTCCTCCTCGCGGGAGCCGCGATGCGGGCCGTCTGGCGTGAACAACGCGGCCGCAACGACTGGGAGCTGACCTCGCATGTCGGCGCGCATCTGACCGCCGCCACTCCCGGCCCCGTGGCCGTGGCCGGACCCGTGGCCGCTTCCGATCCCGCAGTGATCCGAGAGGACGTTCCTGCGTGACCTCCACCCTTCCCGCGGTGACCACCGGCACGGTCCCCGCGCAGAGCCGGCCTGTGCCTGATTCACGTTCGACCGGCCGAACGGCTTTGCCGGAGCGGCTGCGCCGATCCCGTCCCGACCTGATCCTGTGCGGCGTGCTCCTCGTGGTGATCCTCGTCGTGCAGGGCTGGAACATCGCGGACTACCCCACCCTCAGCGACGACGAGGGCACCTACCTCGCCCAGGCCTGGGCCGTCCAGGAGGGCAGAGGCCTCGCCCACTACACCTACTGGTACGACCACCCGCCCCTCGGCTGGATCCAGCTCGCCCTGCTGACCTGGATCCCCAAGCTGATCAGCCCCGACTCGATGACCGTCGGCGCGATGCGGCCCGCGATGCTGGTCGTCAGCGCGGTCAGCGCCGTCCTCGTCTACGTCCTCGGGCGGCGGCTGTCGCTGCCCCGGTGGGCGGCCGGACTCGGCATGGCGCTGTTCGGGCTCTCCCCGCTGTCGGTCGTCCTCCAGCGGGAGATCTTCCTCGACAACCTCGCGGTGATGTGGACCCTGGTCGCCTTCACCCTGGCCGCCTCGCCGAGCCGCCACCTCTGGCACCACTTCGGGGCGGGTGTCGCCGCCGCGACGGCCGTGCTCACCAAGGAGACGATGCTCTTCGTCCTCCCCGCGGTGTTCGTCACCATGTGGCGGCACAGCCACCGCGACACCCGTAAGTTCGCCCTCACCGGCGCGGTCACCGCCTGCGTGCTGATCGGCCTCGCCTATCCCCTCTTCGCCCTGCTCAAGGGCGAGTTGCTGCCGGGCGGCGGCCATGTCTCCCTCTGGGACGGCATCGCCTACCAGATGACCAGACCGGGGTCGGGCTTTCTCCTCGACCAGGGCTCGGGATCCCACGGCGCGCTCCGGTCGTGGCTCTACTACGACCGGGTGCTCATCCTCGGCGGCCTCGCGGGCGCGCTGCTGCTCCTGCTCACCTGGCGCCGGTCGGTCACCGCCCGCGCCCTCGCCGGACCGTCGCTGGCGGTGGCGATCCTCGCGCTGGTCGCGATGCGGCCCAGCGGCTATCTGCCCGCGATGTACGTCATCCAGGCGCTGCCCTTCCTCGCGCTCGTCCTCGCCGGCGGCACCGCGAGCGTCGCCCACGCCGTCCTGCGCAGACGCCGTGGACCGGACGAGGCACGGTGGCGGACCGGCGGCCGCTACGCCCTCGCGGCCGTCCTCGCCCTGGCGGCGGGCGCGTATGTCGTCCCGCGCTGGTACGACGGCGACCGCACCGCCGTCACCGCCGACGCCAACGCCCCCTACCGGGCCGCCTCCGCATGGCTGGCCACGGCGGTCGAGGACCCGGCCGGCACCCGTGTCCTGGTCGACGACGCGCTCTGGCTGGACCTGGTGCACGCCGGGTACCGGCCCGGACCCGGGGCCATCTGGTTCTACAAGGCCGACCTCGACCCGGCCGTCACCAAGACCCTGCCGAACGGCTGGCGGGACATCGACTACGTCGTCGCCTCGCCGACCGTCCGGCGGGACGCGAGCGACCTGCCGCAGGTCGGGGCGGCTCTCGAGCACTCGACACCGGTGGCCACCTTCGGCTCCGGTGCGGACCGGATCGAGATCCGGCGGATCCAGACCGACTCCGGAGGCGTCCGATGAACCACGAACACACCGAGTACAGCGCCCCCGTCCCCGATCCGGGCGCCGCCGTGAGCGAGCCGAAGGGGCGCGGCGGTGCCGAGGGGGCGAGCGCGCGCAGGCCCGAAGGGCTGACCGTGATCGGCCTTGCGGCACCGGCAGGAGCACCCCGGAGGCGAGCCGGTGAAGCGGTGCTCGCCGAGCCCGGCGCGGTCACCATCGTCGTGCCGACCTTCAACGAGTCGGCGAACATCCGCCAACTGCTGCACCGGATCACCGAGTCGGTGCCGTCCCGGCTGCCCTGCGAGGTCGTCTTCGTGGACGACTCCACCGACGACACCCCCGAGGTCATCCGGGACGCGGCGCGCGACTGCCCGTTCCCGGTGACCGTGCTGCACCGGGAGGAACCGGTCGGGGGGCTCGGCGGCGCGGTCGTCGAGGGGATGAGGACGGCCGGGTCGGACTGGATCGTCGTCATGGACGGCGACTGCCAGCACCCCCCGTCCCTGGTACCGGAGCTGGTGGCCACCGGGGAGCGGACGAACGCCGGGCTCGTCGTCGCCTCCCGCTACATCAAGGGCGGCAGCCGCGCCGGGCTCGCGGGCAGCTACCGGGTGGCCGTCTCCCGCGGGGCCACCTGGCTCACGAAGTCCCTGTTCCCGCGGAAGCTGCACGGCATCAGCGATCCGATGAGCGGGTTCTTCGCGATCCGGCGCAGCGCGGTCACCGCCGACGTCCTCAGGCCGCTCGGTTACAAGATCCTCCTCGAACTCGCCGTCCGCAGCCGCCCGCGCGCGGTCGGCGAGGTCCCGTTCGTCTTCGAGGAGCGCTTCGCCGGAGAGTCCAAGTCGAGCGCGCGGGAGGGCTTCCGCTTCCTGCGCCACCTCGTCGGACTGCGCACCGCGTCGCCGGTCGCCCGCATGGTCGGCTTCGGGCTGATCGGGGCGACCGGGTTCCTGCCCAACCTGCTGGGCCTGTGGGCGCTCACCGCCGCCGGACTGCACTACGTGCCGGCCGAGATCCTCGCCAACCAGCTCGGCGTCGCCTGGAACTTCGTCCTCATCGAACATCTGCTGTTCCGCGACCGCCGGGCCCATCGCCGCTGGTGGGACAGGGCCGGCCGGTTCGCGCTGCTCGCCAACGCCGATCTGGTGCTGCGCATCCCGCTGATCGCGCTGTTCGTGCACCGGTTCGGGATGGGCGCGCTGTCCGCGACCGCCCTGGCGCTGGTGACGACGTTCGTCGTGCGCTTCGCCGGTACCGAGGCGCTGGTCTACCTCCCCCGCAGGAGGCCGCGGGGGAGCCGCACCGCAAGGAGAGCCGTGTGAACAGACGCCGCAGACGGATCGCGATGCTGGCGGTGGCCGGCCTCACCGGAGGCCTGTTGCTGGCCGGCCCGCAGCCCGCGTCCGCCGCCAACCTCATCAAGAACGCCGGCTTCGAGACGGCGGGTACGGACGGCATGCCGTACTGCTGGGAGAAGTCGGGCTGGGGCGACAACGACTTCACCTTCACGCACACCCCGGACGCGCACACCGGCGCCAGGGCGATGAAGGTGACGCTGACCCGCCGGGTCGACGGCGACCGCAAGGCGCTGATCACCGAGTCGGCGGAGTGCGCGCCCGCGGTGACGCCGGGCAGGCAGTACGACCTGTCGCTCTGGTACAGGTCGACGACCCCCGACACCTCCCTCACCCTCTTCCGGCACGACCCGGTGGCGGGCTGGCAGTACTGGACCGACCTCAAGACGCTGGACATGGCGTCCGCCTATACCCGGGCCGACGTGCGCACCCCTGCGGTGCCGGCCGGCACCGACCGCATCACCTGGGGCGTCTCCGTCTACGGGACCGGCTCGGTGACCACCGACGACTACACCATGGAGCAGGTGCCGGACGTCCTCCCGCCCGCGACCTGCACCGGCACCGCGGACCAGTGCGCCAACGGCCGCTGGGACGTGCTGCCCACGCAGAACCCGGTCCGCTCCATGCACTCCGTCGTCCTCCACAACGGCAAGGTGCTGCTGATCGCGGGCTCCGGCAACAGCGAGGAGCAGTTCGCCGCGGGCACGTTCACGTCGGCGGTGTACGACCCGGCGAACGGCAGCTACAAGGTCGTCCCCACGCCGAAGGACATGTTCTGTTCCGGGCACGTGCAGCTGCAGGACGGGCGCGTCCTCGTGATGAGCGGCAACAAGGCCTACCCGGTGGCCGGCGGGCACGGCTACGAGGGCTTCAAGGACTCGTACGTCTTCGATCCCGTCACCGAGACGTACAGCAGGACCAACGACATGAACGACGGCCACTGGTACCCGTCGGCCACGGTCATGGGCAACGGTGACGTGCTGTCCTTCGGCGGGCTGCGCGAGGACTCGACGGGATCGGTGACGGCCGAGCTGTTCTCGCAGGCCGAGCAGCAGTGGCAGCCGCTGTGGAAGGTCCACCAGACCTGGTCGTACTGGGGTCTGTACCCGTCGATGATCCTGATGCAGGACGGCCGCCTCTTCTACTCGGGCAGCCATGTCTTCGGCAACAACATCCCGGGCACGGGTGCGGCGGTCTACGACTACGACGCCAACACGGTCACCCAGATCCCCGGCCTGCAGAACAAGGACCAGCGCGACCAGTCGGCGAGCGTCCTGCTGCCTCCGGCGCAGGACCAGCGGGTCCTCACCCTCGGCGGCGGCAACATCGACTCCAACCCGGACGGCAACCGGCTCACCGACGTCATCGACCTGAAGGCCGCGAACCCGTCGTACGTCGCCGGACCGCCGCTCCCGCAGGGCACCGTCGACCTCGGCAACGGGCCGGTGCCCGAGACCGGCGCCCAGGGCAAGATGTACGTCTCCGCCGTGCTCCTGCCCGACGGCAAGGTGCTGGAGACGGGCGGCGCGCTGCACAACCGGGCCGACCCGGTCTTCGAGTCGTCGCTCTACGACCCCGGCACCAACACCTTCGATCCCGTCGCCGCCGACCCGCAGGCCCGGGGCTACCACTCGTCCTCGTTCCTGCTGCCCGACGGCCGGGTGATGTCGACCGGCGACAACCCGGGCAACGGCACCTGGAACCACAACGTGTCGATCTACACCCCGCCCTATCTGCTCAAGGGCACCCGGCCGGCGATCACGTCGGTCATCGACACGGAGTGGACGTACGGCGACACCCAGCGCATCACGGTCGACCGGCCCATCGCCAAGGCCGAGCTGATCCGCCCGGCGGCGGTGACCCACTCCTCCGACCCGAACCAGCGCTTCGTGGACCTCCCGCTGGCCGTCGACGGCAACAACGTCGACCTCAACGTGACGAGCAACCCCAACCTGGCGCCGCCGGGCTGGTACATGCTCTTCGCGGTGGACGCGAACGGGGTGCCGTCGGTGGCGAAGTGGGTGCACCTCCAGGGCCCGGCCGGACTCGCCGCGGACTCCGCGTCGACGTTCTCGGTGTCCTCGGGCACCGGGGCCGCACCGCACGTGCACTCCTTCGCCGACGACCTGACCGGCAAGGTCACCGGACCGGGCAGGAAGCGGACCTCGCAGGCGGTCGGCCCGACCGTCTCCGGCTGCGACCGGCACTACGGCTCGGTCAACGTGTGCGTGCCGACGGCGTTCCCGGCGAAGGTGAGGAAGACGACGGCCGCCCGCTGCTCCTGGCTCGCGGCCAACGACTACGGGCGGCTGAAGGTCAACGGCAAGGACGACCCGCTGGGGCTCGACCCCGACCGGGACGGGCTCGCGTGCGGAAAGGGTGACCTGCGCGGGAGCTAGGGCAGGCGCTGTCCGGTGAACTCCGCCAGGGCGCGCTCCACGATGGCCACCAGCTGATCGTGGTGCGCGCCCTTCCAGTAGGCGCGCCCGCAGGACAGGCACTGCGCGAACACGTCGTACGACTGCCGCGTGCCGTGGCGCAGCTGGTCGGCGACCTCCTCCTTGGTGGCCTCGCGCAGCAGACCGTTGCAGGCGGTGCACCTCGTCCAGGGAAGCAGCTCGGGCGCGAACCGGTCGAGGACGTCGCGGAGCTGCTCCTCGGGGTCGGTGCTGTAGACGTACGCACCCGCCCACAGTTCGCGCCGCCGCAGCAGGCCCCGGTCCCGGCTGAGCATGACGCGCTGTTCGGCCGCCGACCGGGTGGCGAGCGCCGGGTCGCCGATGTCGGTCGACTCGTACGCCGTGTCCACACCGAGCAGACGCATCCGGCGGGCCAGCGTGCCGAGGTGGACGTCGAGGAGGAAGCGCAGCGGCGCTCCCGGGATCCGCTGGGGGCGGGCCACCGGGCGGACGGTCACCGACTCGCCGGCGGCGGGGATGTGCGAGACCGGTACCGCGCGGCCGTCGACGAGCAGGGTGCCGACCTCGGTGAGGGGCACCCCGAGCGACTCGACGACATGGCCGAGGGTGGAGACGCCGTCGACGGCGAGCGCGGTGGCTCCGGCGCGCCGTGCTTGCGGGACGAACAGGGCCAGCTCCGGGGCGACTTCGACGCGGATCTCGAAAGCGTTCACCTGGTCAGGATGGCACGGGGGAGGGGCGGGGGCTCAGCGGTTTTCCTTGCTCAGGCCGTGTTCCAGGACGTCCAGGGTGCGGTCGAGGAGGGCGCCGAAGTCGTCCTCGTGGCCGTGCTCGCCCCAGTACAGGGCCGTCTCCATCAGACCGCCGAGCAGGGACATCGTGTAGACGCGGACCTCCAGACTGCCGGGGTCGCGGCCGGAGCGCTCGCCTATCGCGTCGCAGAGCATGCGGCCGAGGACCGACATGCTCTCCATCATCCGCGAGCGCACCGCCGGCACCTGGACCATCAGGTGGGTGCGCAGCCGGGCCATTTCCGGGTCCTCGTCGAAGCCCATGCGGGCGCCTTCGCGCATCACGTACCGCATGGTGTCCGCCACCGCCTCATGGGCGGGCCGGGAGCGCAGCAGCGCCAGCAGGATCGGATCCTGCTCGTCGGTGAGGACGATGTCCTCCTTGGTCGGGAAGTAGCGGAAGACGGTGGACGGCGACACCTCGGCGCGCTCGGCGATCTGGTCGATCGTCGTGGCGTCGTACCCCTGCTCCGTGACCAGCGCGTAGGTCGCGGCGCGGATCGCCTCGCGGGTCTTGGTCTTCTTGCGCTCCCGGAGACCCGGCTGCGGGTGGTCGGCGGGAGAACTGGTGCGTGCGGCCGTCATGGGCTCATTGTCGGGCATCGGCCGCGGGGGTGACCAAGCCGGGACCGGCGTCCCCGGCCCCGCCCTCCACCACGTCGTTGCCCCCGGCGTGCGCGGTTCCCGGCAGGAACGCGGCCGCCAGCAGCGCGGCGGCCAGGGCGGCCACGCCGCACACCAGCAGCACCAGGCTCATGCCGTGGACGTACGCGGAGTCCGCCGAGGCGGCGAGGTCGGTCAGGTGCGCCTTCTCGGCGATCACATGGGCGGCGACCACCGAGTCCCCGGCGGTGTCGGCGGTCCCCGGAGGCAGACCGGTGACGTCGAGGCGGTCGCGGAAGGCGCTCGCGAGCAGGCTGCCGAGCAGCGCGACGCCGATGGCGGCGCCGACCTGGCGCAGGGTCATCAGCAGACCGGATCCGCTGCCGGCGCGGTCGGTGGGCAGGGTGCCCAGGGCGCCGGCCATCGCGGGCACGATCGAGAAGCCGAAACCGAACCCGACGATCGACAGCCACAGTGCCGTGAAGCCGTAGCCGGAGTCGACCGTCGTCCGGCTGGCCAGCAGCATGGCGAAGGCCAGCACCACCAGGCCCGCGCTCACCACCGCCCGCGCCCCGAACCGGACCACGACGGGCTGCGCGGCCCGCGCGGCGACGATCAGACCGCCCATCATCGGCAGCAGCCGCACCCCCGTGCCGAGGGCGTCGTTGCCGAGGACGGCCTGGAGGTACTGCGGCAGGACGAACAGCAGGCCGGACAGCACGAACATGAGCAGGGTCGCCGCGAGTGTGTTGAACAGGAAGCCGCGGTGGGCGAGCAGCCCCATGTCGAGCATGGGCCGCGCGGCGCGGCGCTCGCGCAGGACCAGCGCGGTGATCAGTACGACGGCCGTGGCGTCCGTCGCGAGGACCAGCGGGTCGCCCCAGCCCCGGGTGGGTGCCTCGATGATCGCGTAGATGAGGGCGCCGAGACCGGCCGCGGTGAGCGCGGTGGAGACGATGTCGACCTCGGGGGAGGCCGGGTCGCGGGTCTCGGGCAGCAGGAAGACGCAGGCGGCGATGCCGATCGCGGCCATCGGGATGTTGATGAGGAAGACCGAGCCCCACCAGAAGTGGTTGAGCAGCCAGCCGCCGATGATCGGCCCGAGCGGCAGGCCCAGCGTCGAGCCGGCCGAGACGATGCCGACGGCCTTGGTGCGCTCTTCCGGCGCGAACAGCGAGGGCAGCACCGACAGCGCGAGCGGCGTGACCAGCGCGGCCCCGACGCCCATCACGGCGCGGGCGGCGATCACCGCGTGCACGTCCCCGGCCAGGGTGCCGACGAGCGAGCCGACGAGGAAGATCCCCAGCCCGGTGATCAGCATGTTCCGCCTGCCGAAGCGGTCGCCCAGCAGGCCGGCGGGGAGCATCAGGGCCGCGAAGACGACGATGTACGCGTCCGCCATCCACTGCTGCTGACCGGTGCCGGCGCCGAGCTGCTCCGCCATCGTCGGGAGGGCCACATTGAGGATCGTCGTGTCGAAGCCGAGCGTGAGCATGCTCGCGACCAGGGCCCCCAGGGCCCACCAGCGGCGTGGGTCGGGCCCCACCGCGGCAGTGTTCGTGACAGTAACCATGAAATGAAAGTAACTCTCAAAAGATGGTGAGTGTCAATCGCCATGGACTCCCGGTATGTGGCTCCGGGGCACGGAAGGGCAACGGAAAAAGGGCCACGGCTGGGAAGCCGTGGCCCTGAAAAGGCGGAGAAGCGGTGTCATCCGTGCTGGTAGGCCACCAGCGAGATGCCGACGTAGTGCACGACGAACGCGGCGAGGGTCAGCGAGTGGAAGACCTCGTGGAAGCCGAACCAGCGCGGTGACGGGTTGGGTCGCTTGATGCCGTAGATCACACCGCCCGCGCTGTAGAGAAGCCCGCCGACGATCACCAGGACCATGACGGCGATGCCCCCCGCCCGCATGAAGTCCGGCAGGAAGAAGACGGCCGCCCAGCCCATCGCGATGTAGCAGGGCGTGTACAGCCAGCGCGGGGCGCCGACCCAGAAGACCCGGAAGGCGATGCCCGCGATCGCGGCGGCCCAGATGCTCCACAGCAGCCACTGCCCCTTCGACTCCGGCAGGAGCAGCAGGGTGAGCGGTGTGTAGGTGCCCGCGATGATCAGGAAGATGTTCGCGTGGTCGAGTCTGCGCAGGATGCCGTCCATGCGCGCGTTCCAGTCGCCGCGGTGGTAGAGCGCGCTCACACCGAACAGCAGGCACGCGGTGAGGGCGTAGATGCCGCAGGCGATGCGGCCGCGGGTGGAGTCGGCGAGGGCGGTGAGCACGAGGCCGGAGACGAGGGCGGCCGGAAACATGCCGAGATGCAGCCAGCCGCGGAGCTTGGGCTTGACCGGATGCGGCAGGGAGAGCGCGACGGGACCGCGGCCGGCGGCCGGCGTGTCCGTTGGAGCGTCGGGGACGGGCGCAGTCATGCCCCGAATCGTACCTACGGAACCGTAGGTTGCGGATCTGCCCGGCGTGGCGAAGGGCGAAGAGTGGCCATCGTCTCACGGGGGCCGGGTCAAGAGGCCGTCGGCTGAACGTCATGTGGACGCAAAACATCGCCCCTACACGTGGCCATCCTCACTCCGCTCACCTGTGAGGCCCTCTGGACATATGGGCGGTAGCATCGGATGATCAAATGAGTGCGGTCGACACCGGATGAGCGCCAAGGTCACCATCCGAAGCATCCGGGTCGCAGCCCCCACGGGGCCTCCAAACAAAAATCCCTCATTTAGGAGCAATCGTGGCGCGCGACATCGCGGCTCCCCCCGTCATCCCCACCGACCACCAGGAACTCGTCTCCTGGGTGAACGAGATCGCCGAACTGACGCAGCCGGACAACGTGGTCTGGTGTGACGGATCCGAGGCCGAGTACGAGCGACTGTGCGACGAGCTCGTGGAGAAGGGCACCTTCAAGAGGCTCGACCCGGTTCAGCGCCCGAACTCCTACTACGCCGCCTCCGACCCCACCGACGTCGCCCGCGTCGAGGACCGCACCTTCATCTGCTCCGAGAAGGAGGAGGACGCCGGCCCGACCAACCACTGGAAGGCGCCCGCCGAGATGCGGGAGATCTTCTCCGGTGAGAAGGGGCTGTTCCGCGGCTCCATGCGCGGCCGCACGATGTACGTCGTCCCCTTCTGCATGGGCCCGCTGGGCTCCGACCTCTCCGCGATCGGCGTCGAGATCACCGACTCCGCCTACGTCGCCGTGTCCATGCGCACCATGACCCGCATGGGACAGCCGGTGCTGGACGAACTCGGCACCGACGGCTTCTTCGTGCGTGCCGTGCACACGCTCGGAGCGCCGCTGGCCGAGGGCGAGGCGGACGTCCCGTGGCCGTGCAACCAGACCAAGTACATCTCGCACTTCCCCGAGAGCCGCGAGATCTGGTCCTACGGCTCCGGCTACGGCGGCAACGCCCTGCTCGGCAAGAAGTGCTACGCCCTGCGCATCGCGTCCGTCATGGCCCGCGACGAGGGCTGGCTCGCCGAGCACATGCTGATCCTCAAACTGACCCCGCCGCAGGGCGAGTCCAAGTACGTCGCCGCCGCCTTCCCGAGTGCCTGCGGCAAGACCAACCTCGCCATGCTGGAGCCCACCGTCTCCGGCTGGACGGTCGAGACCATCGGCGACGACATCGCCTGGATGCGCTTCGGCGAGGACGGCCGCCTGTACGCCATCAACCCCGAGGCCGGTTTCTTCGGCGTGGCGCCCGGCACCGGTGAGCACACCAACGCCAACGCGATGAAGACGCTCTGGGGCAACTCGGTCTTCACCAACGTCGCCCTCACCGACGACAACGACATCTGGTGGGAGGGCATGACGGAGGAGACTCCCGCCCACCTCACCGACTGGAAGGGCAACGACTGGACGCCGGAGTCCGGCACCCCCGCCGCCCACCCCAACGCCCGCTTCACCGTCCCCGCCGCGCAGTGCCCGATCATCGCGCCCGAGTGGGAGGACCCCAGGGGCGTGCCGATCTCGGCGATCCTCTTCGGCGGCCGACGCGCCTCCGCGGTCCCGCTGGTGACGGAGTCCTTCGACTGGAACCACGGCGTCTTCCTCGGCGCCAACGTGGCCTCCGAGAAGACCGCCGCCGCCGAGGGCAAGGTCGGCGAGCTGCGCCGCGACCCCTTCGCCATGCTGCCGTTCTGCGGCTACAACATGGGCGACTACATGGGCCACTGGGTCGACGTCGCCAAGGGCAAGGACCCGTCGAAGCTCCCGAAGATCTACTACGTCAACTGGTTCCGCAAGAACGAGGCGGGCAAGTTCGTCTGGCCCGGCTTCGGCGAGAACAGCCGCGTGCTGAAGTGGATCGTGGAGCGCCTGGACGGCAAGGCCGAGGGCGTCGAGACCCCGATCGGCATCCTGCCGACCAAGGACGCCCTCGACACCAAGGGCCTCGAACTGGCCGACTCCGACCTCGAGTTCCTCCTGACCGTGGACAAGGAGGTCTGGCGCGAGGAGGCCTCCCTGGTCCCCGAGCACCTCAACACCTTCGGCGACCACACCCCGAAGGAACTGTGGGACGAGTACCGCGCGCTGGTGCAGCGCCTGGGCTGAGGCCCACCGAGAGCTCCGCGGCCGGCACGGGATTGCCCTGACCAGTGATCGTCACGGCCGGCCGCGGTGCGATGCGGCGAGCCGCGTACAACGGCGTACGCGGCCATGGGCCTGTCGTCGTCTCCCCGTCCGCCCCGACGAGGAGACGACGACAGGCCTTCGCCTATGTGGGCCGCCCGTCGGGCGAACGGTCCCGCAGGTACCGCGTGTGCGTCTCCTGGCGGCGCGCCTCGATCTCCCGGAGCCGAGGTCGAAGGAGTCCTTGATGCCGAGGCGGCGCTGCTCCGGGGAGCGTCACCTCCTCGCGGTCGCGGAAGTCACCGGTGAGTCCTGCGAGGGCGGCCTTCAGCCGGCTCAGCCGGTCGCCCTCCATCGAGCCGGAGGTGTCCAGGACGTACACGGTCCGCGACGGGCGGCGCAGTTCGTTCTCGTAGGCGTCGAGCAGCCCGTCGGCGACCGAGCGGCTGCCGGGGAAGGGCAGTTCGCGGCGGCGGGTGGTGTCGAGGCCGGCCGCGGGCGGTACGGAGGCGACGACCGGGCGGCGGTGCGTCCGGTGGGTGATCAGCCGCTGGACCGCCTCGGTGCGCAGGGCGTCGGTGACGCGCTTGACGTCCTCGCGGGTCGCCGCGTCGGTCGCGGCGAGGGAGGAGAGCGGGTGGCGAGGGCCTTCACCACGTCCGGGTCGGCGAAGAACTCCGCCTTCTCCGACCCGATCACCATCCGCACGGTCTTCGTTGCCGTGCTCTTGTCCTCATCGCTGCGGCCCGCGACGACGGCGACCACCACACCCGCCGTCAGCAGTACCGCGAGGACGATTCCCGCGATGCGTCTCACAGGGGGAGCGTGCTCGCGGAACCCCGCATTCCCGGGTGGTCCGGGGAACGAGGGGTGAAGGGGGTGACCCGGAACGCAACGGGAAGGGGAGGTTCCGATCAGGGCCGGATCAGGGCCGGATCAGGGCCGGATCAAGAGGAATCGGGGTGGATCCAGGTGGATCCAGGTGGATCCAGGTGGAACGAAGTGGATCGGGGTGGATCGGGGCGTAAAAAAAATGGCGCCCGGTCCGCGCGTCGCTGCGGGTGCACGCGGACCGGGGCCGTTCATGGTCCCCGGAGGGAAGGCCCGGCGAGGGGTGGTGCCGGGGAGGGGGTTCACCGGGAGGGTGGCCCCGGTGAAGAGGTTCAGCCGGCGGTGCTCAGTTCCTTGTCCTCCACCAGGGCGGCCGCGTGCGCGTCCATGCGCTGGGCCGCCAGGATCGCCGCCGCGGTGTCCGCGCGGGACGCGGCGACGAGGAGGGCGCGGCCCGCCAGGGCGTGCGCCCGCTCGTGCAGGACCGCGAGGCCCGGCGCCGGGTCGGCGGCGAGGGCGGCGCGGACCGGCGTCCGCCCGCCGCGCAGCCGGGTCACCTGCTGCGCGAGCCGCGCGGCCGCGGTGTCCAGGTCGGCGGACGGTGCCGCCGCGCGGAGCTCGTCGGTGACGGCGAGCAGCGCCGCGAGATGTGCTGCGAGCTGGATGTCCAGCTCCTCCTCGCGGGAGCGGTGGGGGAAGTCCGAGGGCTTGCCGGCCATCGTGGTGTGGGCGGACCCACGGGAAGCGGGGGTGCGGATCGGCTCGTACATGAGGATGGCCTCCTGTGCTGTCAGGAAACCATCCTAGCTTGGATCTCGTCTAAAGTTGAGCCGTCCATAAAACCGCCGCTAGGGCTGGCTGTAGCCGTCCAGGAAGCGGGCGATCCGGCCCACGGCGTCCCGCAGATCCGTCGCCGTCGGCAGTGTGACGACCCGGAAGTGGTCCGGCTCCGGCCAGTTGAAGCCGGTGCCCTGGACGACCATGATCTTCTCCTGGCGCAGCAGGTCCAGGACCATCTGCCGGTCGTCCTTGATCTTGAAGACGGTGGGGTCCAGGCGCGGGAAGAGATACAGCGCCCCCTTCGGGCGGACGCAGGTCACGCCCGGGATCTGCGTCAGCAGCTCGTACGCCGTGTCCACCTGCTCCTTGAGCCGTCCGCCCGGCAGCACCAGGTCCTGGATCGTCTGACGCCCGCTGAGCGCGGCCACCACACCGTGCTGTCCCGGCATGTTCGCGCACAGGCGCATGTTGGCCAGGATCGTCAGACCCTCGATGTAGGAGTCGGCGTGCGCGCGCGGACCGGAGATCGCCATCCAGCCGACCCGGTACCCGGCCACCCGGTACGCCTTCGACATGCCGTTGAAGGTGAGGGTCAGCAGGTCCGGGGCGACCTTGGCGGTCGGGGTGTGCGTGGCGCCGTCGTAGAGGATCTTGTCGTAGATCTCGTCCGAGCAGACCAGGAGGTTGTGGCGGCGCGCGATGTCCGTCAGTCCCCGGATCATCGCCTCGTCGTACACCGCGCCCGTCGGATTGTTCGGGTTGATGATGACGATCGCCTTGGTGCGGTCGGTGATCTTGCGCTCGACGTCGGCGAGGTCGGGCATCCAGTCCGACTGCTCGTCGCACCGGTAGTGCACCGCGGTGCCGCCGGAGAGCGAGACGGCGGCGGTCCACAGCGGGTAGTCGGGGGCCGGTACGAGGACCTCGTCCCCGTCGTCCAGCAGCCCCTGCATCGCCATGACGATCAGCTCGGACACGCCGTTGCCGATGAAGACGTGCTCGACGTCGGTCTCGATGCCCAGTGTCTGGTTGTGCATCACCACGGCCCTGCGCGCGGCCAGCAGGCCCTTCGCGTCGCCGTAGCCGTGTGCCGTCGAGACGTTGCGGAGGATGTCCTCCAGGATCTCCGGCGGGCAGTCGAAGCCGAAGGCGGCGGGGTTGCCGGTGTTCAGCTTGAGGATGCGGTGACCAGCCGCTTCCAGGCGCATCGCCTCCTCGAGAACCGGACCCCGGATCTCGTAACAGACGTTGGCGAGCTTGGTCGACTGGATCACCTGCATGTCTGGGAGCTTACGGCCCGGTAATGCTTCCGGGGGCGTGTTTCCCGCCACGTGAGACGGGTGGTTTGGGTCGTTATCGCCGGTAGCTGTCCCAGGAGTCACTCCTGTCCCTACAATCCGCGGCATGTTCAGGCCAGGTGAGAGTGGCGTGCCTCCGGTACGGCCGATCGTGTACGACCCGTATGCCGAGACCGATGCGGCGCCGTACGAGCGGTACGCCGATCCGGCGGCCGCCCATGGATGGGAGAACGCGTACGACGAGACCGCCGAGCTGCCTCGGGTGCGCCCTGCGGAGGGGGTGCCGGGCGGCCGCGGGGACCGTCGGCGCGCCGCGCGCCGGACGGGCGGCCGGCCCTCGCGCCGCGTGCTGACCGCCGCCGGGGCGGTCGGGGCGGTGGCGCTGGCCGCGGTGGTGGCGGGGCTGTCCCTCTCCGGGGATCCGGCCGGGGATCAACCGGGCAGGCAGGGGGACACGCGCTCGGCGCCGGACGGCACGGTGAGCCCGTCGGACGGACCGGCTTCGGCCGGGAGCGGCTCCGCCGCGGCCGCGGAGCCGACTCCCTCCGCTTCGGTCGCCCCGGTGCCGTCCGAGGGGGTCACGGCGTCCGGGGCACCCTCCGCCGGGTCGTCGGCCGACGCCGCCACCAGTCCGGCGCCGAGCGGCACGTCCTCCGCCTCGGCGTCCGGGTCCGGGAAGGGCAATCCCGGGAAGGGGCGGGGCCGGGACAAGGGGGGCAGGTAGGCCGGGGCACCCCAGGAGCCGGGCGCCACCGGAGCCGGGGCCCCCGCGGCTGAAAAGCGACCCTTGTTCTCTCCCCTCTGCGCACTAACAATGCGCATGACAAAACAGCGGGCGGCCGGAAGATCTCCGGTCGCCCTGTCGTAAGAGGGGACCCCCACATGAGAAAGCCTCTCGTTGCCGCGTTCTTCGCCCTGGCCATCGCCGGGGCGGGTGCGGCACCCGCGGTCGCCGCGCCGGTGAGCGCGAAGCCCGCGACGGCTCCCGCGGCCGCGGCTTCCGCGATCACGGCCAAGGCGGACACCGCCGCCGCGCCGACGCTCCAGGCCGTCAACCTCGCAGGGACCGTCGCGCTCAGCAACTGTTCCGGCTCCGTCGTCCGCTTCCCGAACTCCCTGGACACCGACCCCGCGCTGGTGCTCTCCAACGGCCACTGCCTGTCGACCGGCTTCCCGGAGCCCGGCGAGGTGCTCGTCAACCAGGCCTCCAGCCGTACCTTCGGCCTGCTCAACTCCGCCGGCACCCGGGTCGCGACCCTGCGCGCCAGCAAGCTGGCCTACGGCACGATGACCGACACGGACGTCTCGATCTACCAGCTCACCAGCACGTACGCCACGATCAAGAACTCGTACGGGATCTCCGCACTGACCGTGCAGGACACCCACCCGACCGCCGGCACCGCCATCACCGTGGCGTCCGGCTACTGGAAGCGGCTCTACAGCTGCAACATCGACGGGTTCGTGTACCGCCTGAAGGAGGGCGACTGGACCTGGAAGGACTCGGTCCGTTACACCTCCGCCTGCCAGACCATCGGCGGCACCTCCGGCTCGCCGGTGATCGACCAGTCCACCGGCAAGGTCGTCGCCGTCAACAACACCGGCAACGAGGACGGCGCCCGCTGCACGGAGAACAACCCCTGTGAGGTCGACGCGAGCGGCAACGTCACCGTCCGCCAGGGCATCAACTACGCCCAGGAGACCTACCTGATCCCGGCCTGCTTCACCACCGGCAACCAGCTCAACCTGAGCGCGGCCGCCTGCACCCTGCCCAAGCCGTAGGGCTCGGGCCACCGGGCGCGGCGGTCCGTCACACGGGACTGCGACGGACCGCCCGCCCCGCCAGTACGTCCGTGCGCCGGCCGTCCTCGATGACGAAGCGGCCGTCGATCAGGACGTGCGGGATGCCGGTGGGCAGGGTGCGCGGGGCTTCGTAGGTGGAGCCCGCCGCCACGGTCCGCGGGTCGAAGAGCACCAGGTCGGCGCGGTGGCCCTCGCGGACCAGGCCCCGGTCCGGCAGGCGCAGGCGGGCCGCCGGACGGCCGGTCAGGTGCGCCACGCACTCCTCCAGGGACAGGATCCCCGCCTCCCGCACGTAGTGGCCGAGGTAGCGCGGGAACGTGCCGTACGCCCGCGGATGCGGCTTGGCGCCCGTCAGGACGCCGTCCGAGCCGCCCGTGTGGACGCGGTGGCGCATGATCGTGCGGACGTTCTCCTCGTGGCCCACGTGCTGGAGGATCGTGGGGGCCAGCCGGTCCTCCAGGAGGAGGCGGCGGGCCGTCGTCCAGGGCTCCTCGCCGCGCAGGAGCGCCGACGCGTGGACCGTACGGCCCACGTGGTCCGCCAGCCGTTCGTCGCCCACGCCCGAGATCTCGATCGTGTCCCAGTCCACCGGCACTCCGTGGCAGCCGTCCGCCCCGGTCACCTCCAGGTCGTGGCGGACGCGGGCGGCCGTGTCGTCGTCCGCGAGGCGGCGCAGGATCTCCGGCGGGCCGCCCTCGCTCGCCCAACTGGGCAGCAGGGCCGCCAGGGTCGTGCAGCCGGGGGTGTAGGGGTAGGTGTCGAGGGTGATGTCGGCGCCGGCTGCCAGGGCCTCGTCCAGAAGGGTCAGGAGCTCCGGGGCGCGGCCCTCGTTCACGCCGAAGTTCATGGTGGCGTGGGCGAGGTGCAGCGGGCAGCCCGCCTCGCGGGTCAGCTCGACCATCTCCGCGTACGCCTCGAGAGCGCCGGCCCCGTAACTGCGGTGGTGGGGGCAGTAGTAGCCGCCGTAGGACGCCACCACGCGGCACAGTTCGGTGAGTTCGGCGCCGCGCGCGTACATGCCGGGCGTGTACGTCAGCCCGGAGGACAGTCCGACGGCGCCCTGCTCCAGTCCCTCCGCGACCAGGCGGCGCATCCGGTCCAGCTCCCGGCCGGTGGCCGGGCGGTCCTCCCAGCCGACGACCAGGGCGCGGAGGGTGCCCTGGGGGATGAGGTAGGCCGCGTTGACGGCGATGCCCCGGCCCTCGAAACCGCGGTCGAGGCGGTCCAGGTACTCGCCGACCGAACGCCAGTCGAAGTCGACGTCGTCGCCGTGGCCGTTCCAGCCGGTGATGGCCCGGCGGACCCCTTCGAGGGTGCGGTCGTCGACCGGGGCGTACGACAGCCCGTCCTGGCCGAGGACTTCGAGGGTGACGCCCTGTGCGGCCTTGGCGCTGTGGTCGGGGTCGCGCAGCAGGGCGAGGTCGCTGTGCGCGTGCATGTCGATGAAGCCGGGGGAGAGGACCAGCCCCTCCGCGTCCAGCTCCCGTACCGCCTTCGGGCGCTGGCAGCCGGCGGCCGCCGCCTCCTTCACGATCGAGACGATCCGGCCGTCGTCGATCAGCACGTCCGCGCGGTAGGAATCCGCGCCGGTGCCGTCGACGACGTCCGCGTCCCGGATGACGAGGTCTTCCACGTTCCGACTCCCTAGAAGAATGTGCGGATGTAGTCGACGACGGTGCCGTCCGCCTCGGCCAGCGGGATCAGCGGCCACTTGTCGAAGGACGTGCAGGGGTGGGAGAGGCCCAGGCCGACCCAGTCGCCGACCTCGACGTCCGCCTCCGGGCCGGTGCGCAGCCAGGCGTGCTGGTCGGAGAGCGCGGTCACCGAGACGCCGGTGGCCGGGCGTTCCGTGCCGTCGCGGCGGATCACCTGGGCGAACGGCAGGTCCAGGTCGTAGGCCGCGTCCCGCTTGCCCGCGTTGACGAACGCCTGGTCCGGGGCGGGGCGGGAGACGACCTGGGTCCACAGCCGGAACGCGGGCTCCAGCGCGCCCTCCTCGGGGACCCGGTTGAACGGGGTCAGCCTGCGGTAGTGGCCGTCGTCGTGCGAGACGTACGCGCCGGAGCGCAGCAGCTTCAGCACCGGCAGGGAGAGTCCGGGGATCCCGGCGAAGACCTCGGCGACCGTGTCGAACCAGGCGCTGCCGCCCGCGCTGACCACGATCTCCTCGGCGCCCGCGAACCGTCCCGCCTCGTCGAAGCCGACGGCGAGGGAGACCAGTCGGTGCAGCCAGGCCCGTACCCGCTCCGGGTCGGCCCGCGGGACCTCGCCCTCGTAGCCCGCGACCCCGACCAGCCGCAGGGTCGGCGCGGCGGCCACCGCGTCCGCGACGGCCGCGCACTCCGTCTCGGTGCGGACCCCGGTGCGGGCGCCCTCGCCCGCGGCCAGTTCGACGACGACGTCCAGGGGGCGCCGGGCGCCACGCAGGGCGGTGTCCATCAGCTCGGCCCCGCGCACCGAGTCGACGTAGCAGACGAACCGGAAGCCGGGGTCGGCGTCGAGCTGTGCGGAGATCCAGCGCAGGGCGGCCGGGTCCACCAGTTCGTTGGCGAGGAAGATCCGCCGGACGCCGAAGGCCCGGGCCACCCGCACCTGGTGCGGGACGGCGAGGGTGATGCCCCAGGCGCCGCGGTCGATCTGGCGCCGGAAGAGCTGCGGGGCCATGGAGGTCTTGCCGTGCGGGGCGAAGGCGAGCCCGTGGCGGGTCGCGTAGGTCTCCATGAGGGCGAGGTTGTGTTCGAGGCGCTCGGCGGAGAGCGCCAGCACGGGGGTCGCGAAGCCGCCGGTGAAGAGGTTGCGGCGCTGGGCGGCGAGCTCGCCGACGGTGAGTCCGTCGGCGTCCGGAGGGAGGCCCTTGAAGCGGTGGTCGACGCGTTCCCCGGCCAGTCGGGCGAGCGCCTCGGATGCCTCGGTACCCATGGAACCTCCTGATCAGGAGCGTTGCACAAGCTGCAACGTCCATTGCGTATATCGCTTACCGCTGTCTAACATCTCGGCCAACGCGGGGTCAACGGAGCCTCCCCCAGCCTTCGGCCGGGGGGACCCCATCTCGCTTCGCACGCCCGCACCAGCACAGGAGCCAAGACGATCGTGACCGCCACCGGACCCTGCAACGCCCCCGACGCCGTGGACGTCGTCGCGCTCGGCGAGTCCATGGTCACCTTCCTGCCCTCCCGGCCCGGCCGCCTCGCCGACGTTCCCTCCTTCGACCGGGGCATCGGCGGCGCCGAGTCCAACGTGGCCTGTGCGCTGGCGGCGGCCGGACACACGGTGCGCTGGGTCAGCCGGGTGGGGGCGGACGGCTTCGGCGACCACCTCGTCGAGACCATAGGCTCCTACGGGGTCGACGTGAGCGCCGTACGGCGCGATCCCGACCGCCCGACCGGCGTCTACTTCCGTACCGCCGGCGACCGGGCCACCGACGCGCACGAGGTCGCCTACTACCGGGCCGGGTCGGCGGCCTCCGCGATGTCCGCCGACACCGTCGGCCCCGACGCCGTACGGGCCTGCCGGGTACTGCACCTCACCGGGATCACCGCGGCCCTGTCCGCCGACTGCCTCGGCCTGCTGCGCGAACTGACGGCCCCGCGGCCCGGCCGGCCCCTCGTCTCCTTCGACGTCAACCACCGGCCCCGGCTGTGGACGGACGGCAACAGCCCCCGGGTCCTCCTCGAACTGGCCCGCGGCGCCGACCTGGTGTTCGTGGGCGAGGACGAGGCCGCCGAGGTGTGGGGCCTGGACGGCGTCGACGCCGTACGGACCGCGTTCCCCGACCCCGAGACGCTCGTCGTCAAACAGGGGGCCCTCGGGGCGACCGTCTTCGACCGGGGGAACGTCATGCACGTCCCCGCCCCGCACGTCGACGTCGTCGCCGCCGTCGGAGCCGGGGACGCCTTCGCCGCCGGGTTCCTCTCCGCCACCCTGCGCGGCCTGCCCGTGCGCGACCGCATCCGGCACGGGCACCTCATGGCCGCCGCCGCCCTCACCGTCCCCGGCGACCTGGCCGTGCCGCCCTCCCGCGGCCACGCCGACCGGCTCGCGGCCCTCGACGACGCCGCGTGGGGGAGACTTCGACTCGGCCCCGGCTGGACGCACGCCGAAGAGCGGGCCGACGAGGAGGTACCCACCCCATGAGCCAGACCGTCGACCGAGCGCTGAGCATCCTGCCGCTGCTCGCCGAGGGCCCCGCCGACCTCGGACAGGTCGCCGACCGCCTCGGCGTGCACAAATCGACGGCCCTGCGGCTGTTGCGCACCCTGCACGAGCACGGCCTCGTCTACCGCCAGTCCGACCAGCGCTACCGCCTCGGCGCCCGCCTCTTCGCCCTCGCCCAGGAGGCGATGGAGAACCTCGACATCCGCGAGATCGCGCATCCGCACCTGGCCCGTCTCAACGAGACCTGCGGGCACACCGTGCACCTCGCCGTGTACGAGGAGGGCGAGGTCCTCTACATCGACAAGGTGGAGAGCCGCTACCCGGTGCGCATGTACTCGCGGATCGGCAAGCCCGTCGCCATCACGGTCGCCGCCGTCGCCAAGCTGCTGCTCGCCGACCTGCCCGAGCCCGAGCGGCGGGTGATCGCCGAGAAGCTCGACTACCCCCTCTACACGGCCCGTTCGACCCCCAACACCCCCGCTTTCCTGCGCGAGCTGGAAAAGGTGCGTGAACAGGGCTGGGCCACCGACCTCGGTGGCCACGAGGAGTCCATCAACTGTGCCGCCGCGCCGATCCGGGGCGCCGACGGCCGGGTGGTCGCCGCGATGTCGGTCTCCGCGCCGAACGTCGTCGTCACCGCCGACGAACTCCTCACCCTGCTCCCGCTGGTCCGCCGCACGGCGGACGCGATCAGCGGCGAGTACTCCGGCAGAACCCCGATCAAGGAAGCCCCGAAGGAATGAGCCCGGCATGACCGAGAAGACCGCCCTCACCCCCAGGACCCACACCACCCCGCCCGCGCGGTTCTCGCACGGGGTGCGGAAGGGCAACATCCTCCAGGTCGCGGGCCAGGTCGGCTTCCTGCCGGCCGAGGAGGGCAGGCCCCCGACGCCCGCCGGCCCCAGCCTGCGCGAGCAGACCCTCCAGACCCTCGCCAACGTCAAGGCGATCCTCGAGGAGGGCGGCGCGAGCTGGGACGACGCGATGATGATCCGCGTCTACCTGACGGACACGGCGCACTTCGCCGAGTTCAACGAGCTCTACAACGCGTACTTCGCGGAGCAGGCCCTCACCGCCCCGCCCGCGGCCCGTACGACGGTCTACGTCGGCCTTCCGGCCGGGCTCCTGGTCGAGATCGACGCACTCGCCGTCCTCGGCTGACGCACCCGGACACCGGTCCGGCCGACCCGCCGGGCCCACGCTCCGTCAACTCCCGCACCCCGTAACGCCTCACGGCACGGCGTCCCCGTTCGCAGGGGACGCCGTGCCGCGATCCCCCCTGCCCGAAAGCACCGTGAACCCCAGCAGAGGACCCCCGAATGCCCCTTCCGCTCGCGGCATCCACGCCCGCCGAGGCCCCACCCCACACCGGCGGACTGCTTCTCCTGATCGACGGCACGGCGGGCCTGCTCACGGTCGCCGCCCTCGGTATCGCCCTGCTCCTCTTCCTGATCATCAAGGTCAGGATCCAGCCCTTCGTGGCCCTCCTCGCGGTCTCCATAGCCGTCGGCCTGCTGGCCGGTCTGTCGGTGACCGAACTCTTCGGCACCGTGCAGCGTTCGGACGCCGTCTCCACCATCGAGTCCGGGATGGGCGGCATCCTCGGCCATGTCGCGATCATCATCGGGCTGGGCACGATGCTCGGCGCGGTCCTCGAAGTCAGCGGGGGCGCCGAGGTGTTGGCGTCCCGGCTGCTCGGTGTGTTCGGCGAGCGGAGGGCTCCCCTCGCGATGGGCCTGACCGGCCTGATCTTCGGCATCCCGGTCTTCTTCGACGTCGGCATCTTCGTACTGGCCCCGATCGTCTACGCGGCCGCCAAGCGGGGCGGCAAGTCGATCCTGCTGTACTGCCTTCCGCTGCTCGCGGGTCTGTCGATGACCCACGCGTTCCTGCCCCCGCACCCCGGTCCGGTCGCGGCCGCCGGCCTGCTGCACGTCGACCTCGGCTGGGTCATCCTCATGGGGGTCGTCTGCGGTCTCCCGGCGGTGCTGGCGGCCTGGGTGTTCTCGGCGTGGATCGGCCGCCGCATCTTCGTCGCCGTGCCGCAGGACATGGTCGAGGCGGCGGCGGAGGCGAAGCGGGCGGTCGTCGAGGAGCAGCGGACGCAGGGGGTCGTGCCGCGCGAGGACCCGGTGCCGCTGGGCACGGTCCTCGGGATCATCGGTACGCCGCTGGTGCTGATCCTCGCCGCCACGTTCTCCTCGATCGCGCTCGACCCGTCCACCTTCCGCTCGGTGATCGAGTTCTTCGGCAGCCCGTTCGTGGCGCTGACCATCGCCCTGCTCCTCGCCTACTACCTGCTCGGCATCCGGCGCGGCTGGTCCCGCAAGTCGCTGGAGACGGTCTCGACGGCCTCGCTGAAGCCGGTCGGCAACATCCTGCTGGTGGTCGGCTCGGGCGGGATCTTCGGTGCCGTCCTGAAGGCGAGCGGCGTGGCCCAGGCCCTGTCGGACACCTTCAACGACGTCGGGCTGCCGGTGATCGTCCTGTCCTACCTGATCTCGGTGGTGCTGCGCGTCGCCCAGGGCTCGGCGACGGTGGCGATCGTGACGACGGCGGGCATCGTGGCGCCACTGCTCGCCGAGGGCGACCACTCGCAGGCCTTCGTGGCCCTCGTCATCATGGCGATCTCGGCGGGCTCGATCTTCGCCTCGCACGTCAACGACGGCGGATTCTGGATGGTGGCCAAGTACTTCGGCATCAGCGAGCGCGACACCCTCAAGACGTGGACCGTGCTGGAGACGGTGCTGTCGGTGGCCGGGTTCGTGATGGCGGCCGGAATGAGCCTCTTCGTGTAGGGCTCCGGTAACGAAGTCAGGGGCTGACTGTGTCCGGCACAGGATCTTCGACCATACTGCCCGCTGTGGAGCAGCGCATAGGTTCGAGCAGCCAGCCCCTGGAGGGCGCCGGGTTCGACCCGGCATTCATCCCCGGGCTCACGTCGCCCGTGACCGCGGAGCCGGAGGACACCAGGCCGGCCGAGGACGACGGCGGGGACGCCGTCGAGCCCGAGGCGGGGAAGGGGGAGCCGGCGGCGTCGGAGCGCACGGACGCGTCGGCGAAGCCGGATCCGTCCGCCGGGTCCGCCGGGTCCGACGGGTCCGCCGGGTCCGAAGAACAGGACGACTCCGCCGAGTCCGTCGAGGGCCCCGTCTTCGAGGCCTCCGACCGCCGTGCGCGGATCGCCGCCGACGCCAAGGGCGTCCGGCTCCGCCTCGACGAGGAGTCGTGCGAGTTCCGCTGGGACGAGATCGGCGCGGTCGAGACCGAGGCACCGCGCTTCGGCAAGCGGTTCACCATCACGGTGCACACCCCTGACCGCCGCTGGTACCCGATCGAGATCGAGGCGACGGCCAGGTCCCGCTTCAAGGAGTGGGAAGAGCAGTTGGACGCGGTCCTCGACGCCTACTTCGAGGACGGGGACGCCGAAGCGGGCGCCGACGACGAGGCCGTCGAGGTCGACGCCGCCGCCGCCGACGCCAAGGCCGACGCCGACGCCGAGGACACCGGGACCAAGGCCGCCGAGGCCGAGGACGACGAGGTCGAGGACGCCGACGTCAAGTCCGCCGACTAGACGCAGTACTGGGACTGTTTCCCGATGGACCGGTACATGCAGTCCGCGTTCTCGAGAAGCTGCAGCACCGCGTCCCGGTTACGGGAGGTCTCCCGCTCGATGATCTCGTCGGGCGGGTAGAACCCCCCTCCGGAGGCCGACGACGGGTACATCTCGAAGGTGTACGAGAAGATCTTCTGCGTGCCCCAGAGATAGTCGTCGATCGACCCGTCGGTGATGTACAGGTCGCTCGACTGCTCGGGGGTGTACCCGTTGCTCGCGGCCATCTTCTGCCCGACGGCCTTGAACGCGGCGTTGTCGTCCGCGGTCATCCCGGTCGCCGTGTCCGCGGTGGTGTAGCCGAACGGCCACAGCACCAGCTGGCTGTACGTGTGGAAGTCGATCCCGGCGGTGATCTGCTGCTTCCCGCCCACGATCCGGCTGCGCACGAAGTCGGCGACGACCTTCACCTCGGGCGCGGACTCGGCGGCCGCGCCCCGGTAGGTCTCGGAGGACGTGGACCCCGAGGAGCCGCCACAGCAGCCGAACTTGTAGTTCCAGTTCCGGTTGAGGTCCGTACCGACGTACGAGCTGCCGGAGTTGGGCTGCCGGTTCTTGCGCCACGAGCGGTAGGAGCCGGAGGCGATGTCGTACTCGCCGCCGTCCGGGTTGAGGTCGGGGACGATCCAGATCTCGCGGCCGTTGACCATGCTGGTGACGCGGGAGTCGGAGCCGTAGCCGGCGCCCAGCTCACGGATCAGGTACAGCGCCATCTCGACGGTGAGGTGCTCGCGGGCGTGCTGGTGGTGGGTGAACAGCACCTCCGGCTCGGCCTCGTCGGTGGCCACGTTGTCGCTGATCTTGACGGCCACGATGTCCCGGCCCTGGTACGACTTGCCGATGACCCGCTTGCTCATGATGCCGGGGTAGGCGGCGATGCGCTGGTCGATCTCCGTCGTCATCTCGGCGTAGTTGTGGTACTTCGAGTCGGCGGTCGGGAAGTCGAAGAGCCGTACCTCGTCCTCGGCGACCCGGTCGGGCGCCGAGCCCAGCGGGGACACCTCGTACCCCTGTGCGCGCAGCTTCCCGACCTGGTCGGCGCGGCCGGAGACCACGACGGTCTCCTCGTCGGCCTCGTCGACGCTCACCCCGGACGCGGCGATCGCGGTGCGCGTCTGGGGGGTGCTGTGGTGGACGTGGATCTCGTACTGGCGGATGTCGTCGGCGGAGGGTGCCGCCTTCGGTGCGCTGCCCGCCGCCGCGTCGGTGACCGTCGCCGAGACCGGTGCGGCGAGAGCGAGGGCGAGCAGTGCGGCGAGGACGGCGGTCCGTCTGCCGCTGCGGGCGCTTGTGGCGCCTGCGCCTGAGCCGCGAATGCGAAGTCGCATGAACTCTCCTTGTGGGGAGCCGGGTTGTGGGGGGCTGTGCGCTTGCTGTGTGCGGCGGTGCGGTGCCGCTCATCGTCGGGGCGTGGCATGAGCAGGTCAAGAGTGAACAAAGGGCCGCTGGCCGAAATCATGCGGAATGTGACGAGCGGCCGGCCGCGCAGTTTATCCGCGCCCGCGCCGGTCGGCCGGTATCCGGGGTTTGACCGGAGTGTGGGCACATCGGGTGGAGATCCCGCACGCACCCTTGCCGGAGCGGCCTCTTTGGGTTTTCTTGACCTCCATGGCGGACACCACGGGACCCCCCACGGGAAACTCCACACACACCGAGGCACCATCCGGCATCGACAACACCTCCCCCCGCAGATCCAGTTGGAAGTACATCGGCCCCGGCATCGTCGTCGCCGCGACCGGCGTCGGCGCCGGAGACCTGGTGGCCACGCTCATCGCCGGCAGCAACTTCGGCTACACCCTGCTCTGGGCGGCGGTCGTCGGCTGCCTGGTCAAGATCTCCCTCGCCGAGGCGGCCGGCCGCTGGCACCTCTCCACCGGCCGCACCCTCTTCGACGGCTGGGCGAGCCTCGGCCGCTGGACGACGTGGTTCTTCGTCGCCTACGTGGTCGTCTGGGGCTTCGTCTACGGCGCGGCGGCGATGTCGTCGAGCGCGCTGCCGCTCCAGGCGCTGTTCCCGGACGTCATGGGCCTCGAGTCGTGGGCCATTGCCTGCGGCCTGGTGGGCCTGGTGTTCGTCTGGTTCAACAAGTACGCCGTCTTCGAGAAGGTCATGACGGTCCTGGTGGGCGTCATGTTCGTGGTGACGGTGTATCTGGCGATCCGGGTCACCCCCCACCTCGGCGACGCCTTCGCGGGCCTCCTCCCGGTCCTGCCGGACGAGAAGGACTCCGTCCTCAACACCCTCGGTCTGATCGGAGGCGTCGGAGGCACCATCACCCTCGCCGCGTACGGCTACTGGGTGAACGCCAAGGGCTGGACGAACACCGGCTGGATGAAGGTGATGCGGCTCGACAACCGGGTCGCGTACGCGACGACGGGCGTCTTCGTCGTCGCCATGCTCTTCGTCGGCGCGGAGCTGCTGCACTCCGCGAACGTGGCGATCGCGAGCGGCGACAAGGGGCTCGTCCAGCTGAGCGACATCCTGGAGGCGGAGTACGGCACGGCGACCGCCAAGTTCTTCCTGATCGGTTTCTTCGCCACCTCCTTCACCTCCCTGATCGGCGTCTGGCACGGCGTGAGCCTGATGTTCGCCGACTTCGTGGCCCGCTACCGCGGCCGCGGCGACGCGAGCGGGGCGGAGGTCGCCTCCGGTGAGCGGGAACGCTCCTGGCCCTTCCGCGCGTATCTGCTGTGGCTGACCTTCCCGCCGATCGTGCTGCTCTTCCAGGGCGAGCCGTTCCGCCTGATCATCCTGTACGGGGTGCTGGGCGCTGCCTTCCTGCCGTTCCTGGCCGGGACGCTGCTGTGGCTGCTCAACTCCTCCCGCACGCCGGGGGAGTGGCGCAACGGGCTGCTGAGCAACGCGATGCTGGCGCTGGCCGGCCTGCTGTTCCTGGTGCTGTGCGTCAAGCAGGTCTGGGACCAGCCGTGGTCGGAGTTCTTCGGGTGATCACCACACGGCTCGAACTTGCGTAACTCAAGCTTGAGTTTCGCAAGCATCTCTCCTAGGCTGCTGATCCCCTAGGAGAGGTGCCGTCGCCGTGGCCGTGACCGTGCTGGACGACAAGACCGCGCTCGTGCTGATCGACCTCCAGGCCGGCACGCTCGCCGCCCCCACCGTGCCGTACCCGGCGGCGGACGTGGTGGCCCGGGCCGCCGAACTCGCCGACGCCTTCCGTGCGGCGGGCGCCCCCGTGGTCCTGGTCCGGATGTCCACCTCGCCCGACGGTGCCGACGCGGCGCCCGGCCGCAGCGAGGCGGCGCGGCTGGCCGGGGGCCGCTCCCGCCCCTACGACCTCGGCCCGATCGCCGAACCGCTGGCCGGCCACGAGGGCGACATCCTGGTCACCAAGCGGGCCTGGGGCGCCTTCCACGCCACCGACCTCGACCTGCAACTGCGCCGCAGGGGGGTCACCCAGGTCGTCCTCGCCGGCATCGCGACCAGCCTCGGCGTCGAGTCGACCGCCCGCGCCGCCCACGAACACGGCTACCACGTCACGTTCGCGGTCGACGCGATGACCGACATCGACGAGGACGCGCACCGCCACCGCGTGTCGTACCTGTTCCCGCTGATCGGCGAGCCGGGCACGACGCGGGAGATCCTCGACCTGCTCGCAGGCGTCCGAGCCTGAACCCGACGGCCAGTCCATTCGCGGCCTCCGTCCGTCAGTCCTCGGTGGCCGTCCACCGGGGGCTGAGCGCGACGGCCCGCAGCTGCTCGATCGTGAGGGCGGGCTTGGCGCGGGTCGCGGCCTTGTCCTGCTCGGCGGCGTTGAAGGCACTGACGACCACCCGCAGACCGTCCTTGCGCAGGGTGTCCACGGTCCACATCACGACCCCCGCACCGCCCTTCTCGCCCGGCCCCTGCTTCACCGAGACACGGGTGCCGTCGGGGAGGGTCTCGGCGCCGGAGCCGTACAGCTGGCCGGCCACGTCGGACATGTTCGGCTGCACGTTGACCTGGACCAGGCTCGCGCCCTTGCCGTCGTCGACGACGAAGTAGCCGTACCCGGTCTCCTGGCTGCCGTTCGTGACGCGTTCCAGACCCTTGGGCAGCAGCAGGCTGAGCTTGCGCAGGACGAGCCAGCCGGCCATCTCCTGGGGGCGGGCGGACGAGCCCGACGGGGAGCGCGGCTTCCTCTCCTCGTCGGGGATGGCATCGGCGATCACGCGCCACTTCGGGGCCTCGGCCAGCGCCTTCAACTGCGCGGTCGTCAGCGGTGGTTCGGCCCGGCTGACGGGCCTGCCCTTCTCCGCCGGCGCGTTCCACTCGATGACGCTCACATGGTGCCCGGCCGGGGTGACCAGGTCCGCGCCCCACGACTTGAGGTTGTCGCGGTGGTCGGGATACTCGTAGCCCTGGTAGACGGTGATGGCGGACCCGTCGGACAGGAGCTCGGTCCTGCAGCTGTCGAGGCCCGTCTGCTCGCCGTCCGGGCAGGGCATCACGGCGGTGGACGGATTGACCTCACCCGCGTCCGCCGGAATGCGGGCCAGGCCCACGGAGACGGATCCCTCGCCCTTGCCGTCGTCGAACACGCCCACCGCGAGCGGCGGCAGGTCCTCGTTCGTACCCCGCGCCTCCGACTCGGTGAACTTCCCCTCGGGCAGCAGCTTTTCGAGCGTACGGACGACGTCGTCGGCGGAGAAGGCCGCCTGCTCCGCGCTGCCGGACGCGGCGACGGAGGACGGCTGGGGGGCCGGCTTGCCGCCCCAGGGCACGAGCAGCGCCCCGCCCACCCCCACCAGGGCGAGGCTCGCCGCTCCCCCCGCGATCGCGGTCCTGCGCCGCAGCCGCAGACGGTCACCCCGGGCCCGCCCGGCGGCGGCGAGTGCGGTGGGGCTGTCGAAGGTGCCGCCGGCCTCTCGCAGGGCGACGGCGAGCTGCTCCTCGAAGGGGTCGCTGTACTGGTCGACGGGCATGGTGAACCACCGCTTTCGGCGAGACGGGTCGAAAAGAGTTCGAAGTATCGAAGTAACCGGGGGGAGGGACGCGGAGCGTGCGCGGTGCGCGGTTCCCGGGTGGGGCAAGGGGGCGGGTGCCGGGTGCCGGACGGCTCAGGGGCGGGCGTACTCGCCGATGTCCTCGCCCAGCAGCTCCCGCAGCCGCCCCAGCGCCCGCGAGCAGCGCGTCCGCACGGCCGCCGAGCTCGCGTTCATCGCGCCTGCGGTCTCCTCGATCGAGCGGTCCTCCCAGTACCGCAGGACCACGACCGCCCGGTCCTTGGCGGGCAGCCGCCCGAGGGCCTGCATCAGGGTCAGCCGCAACGGTGTGTCGGTACCGCTGCCGTCGGCCACGTCCGGGAACGCCTCCACCGCCCGCTCACGGCTGCTGCGCCGCCGCTGGTGGGCGAGGAACGCGCGGGTGAGGACGGTCTGCGCGTATCCGGCCGGGTTGTCGACCCGGGATACCCGCCCCCAGCGGACGTAAAGCCTGCCGAGGGTCTCCTGAACCAGATCCTCGGCGAGGTGGGTGTCCCCGGCGGTGAGCAGACACGCGGACCGGTACAGATGCCCGGTGCGCGCCGCCGCGAACTCGGCGTACTCGTCCGCGCGCGCGGCCTGCCTCATGAGTGTTCCCCCTGTGTCGGTTGCCGTCCTGTCCTCAACTCCCTAATGCGGTGGGGAGCGGGAAATGTTTCAGGGGAGACCGAAAGTGGCGGCACAGGATCGCGGAGGTACGTTTTCGTTGTGACAGACCAGCCGCCGTCCCCGCCGCCGCCGCCGGGCTTCGGCCCGCCCCCGCCGTCGTACGCCCCGCAGCATCCGCCGCATCCGCCGCAGTACGCCCAGCCGTACGTCCCGCAGGCGGTGCCGCCGCCCGGCCCGGAGTTCCTCGCGGTCGACAAGCACAACTCGGTCGTGGTGGACGCGGCGGGCGTCGCCTTCGAGATGTACGACATCACGGTCGAGTTCCCCTGGCCGGAGGTCCGCAGCGTGCACTACAAGGCGAGCCCCAGTGGCAAGGCCCTCATGGTCGCCGTGGTGCACGTGGACGGCAGGGTCTACGAGTGTGTGGTGACGGCGAAGCCGAGGGAACGGCTGCAGGGCTGGTTCGCCCAACTCGCCTGGGTGCTGGGCCACTACCGGCCGACGGGGTACTAGACGGCGGACGCGCCGGACGTACGACGAGCCGGACGTACGACGCGAGGACGCGCCGGACGTACGGGAGGGTGCCGCCCACGGTCGTCCCGTGGAGCGACACCCTCCCGTCACCCGCCACCGGCCACCGGCTACCAGGTCACTGGCGACCGATCAGTGGCTACCGGTTGCCGGCTTCCGCTCGGCCGCTGTCCGTGACTCCGCACGGCCCGCCGCTACGGCAGCCCGTGCACATGCGGGCCCACGGCCGCAGACCACGCGTTGCCCGCCGAGGCGTCCCAGTTCGTCGACCACGTCATCGCGCCCCGCAGTCCGGGGTAGGTCTTCGACGGCTTGAAGGAGCCGCAGCCCGTGCCCTTGGTGAGGCAGTCCAGGGCGTTGTTGACCACCGTCGGCGACACGTATCCGCTGCCCGCGCCGCTCGTCGAGGCCGGCAGGCCGAGGCCCACCTGGGACGGGTCCAGGCCGCCCTCCAGCTGGATGCAGGCCAGCGCCGTCAGGAAGTCCACCGAGCCCTGGCTGTAGACCTTGCCGTCGCAGCCCAGCATCGAACCGCTGTTGTAGTACTGCATGTTGACGACCGTCAGGATGTCCTTCACGTTCAGCGCCGTCTGGAAGTAGCCGTTCGACGTCGACTGCATGTCGATCGTCTGCGGGGCCATCGTCAGGACCAGCCCGGAGCCCGCCTTCGACGACAGGGACCGCAGCGCCTGCGACATGTACGTCGCGTTCAGGCCGTTCTCCAGGTCGATGTCGACGCCGTCGAAGCCGTACGTCTGCATCAGCGAGTACACCGAGTTCGCGAAGTTCGCCGCGGACGTGGGGTCGTTGACCGACACCGTGCCGTTCTGGCCGCCCACCGAGACGATGACCTTCTTGCCCGCCGCCTGCTTCGCCTTGATGTCCGCCTTGAACTGGTCCACCGTGTAGCCGCCGAGACCCGCCGAGTCCAGGTTGAAGGTCACGGCGCCCGGCGTCGTCGTCGCGTCGGCGAAGGCCACGGCGATGATGTCGTACTGGGAGGAGACGGCCGAGATCTTCTGGACGGTCGCGCCGTTGTTGAAGTTCTGCCAGTAGCCGGTCACGGCGTGCCTGGGCACGGTCCCGCCCCCGGTGCCGGTCGCGGTCGTGGTGCCCGTGACCGCCGTGGACTTCACCGACTCGCCCGCCGCGTTGGTCGCCGTGACCTGGAAGCTGTACGACGTCGAGGCCGCGAGGCCGGTCACGGTGGCCGAGGTCCCGGTCACCGCGGTCACCTTCGTACCGCCGCGGTAGACGGAGTAGCCGGTCGCGCCGGAGACCGCGTTCCAGGAGAGGGAGACGGACGACGAGGTGGTGCCCGACACGGCCAGACCGGCCGGGGCCGCGGGCACCGTCGGGGCCGGGTCGCCGCCTCCGCCGCCGTCGGGGCCGTACACCGACACGTCGTCCGCGTAGTAGGCCGCCTGGCCGTACCAGCCGTGCGTGTAGACGGATACGGAGGTGGTCGAGGCGCCGGTGGTGAAGGTCGTCGACAGCTGCTTCCACGACGCGGAGTCGGGCGTCCAGGTCGACACGTCCGTCGTGCCGGTGCCGGTCACGCCGAGGTAGGTGTAGCCGCCCTGGACCCACGCGCTGAGCGTGTACGTCGAGTTGGGCTTCACGGCCACCGTCTGAGTGCACCGGGCGTTGTCCTGCCCGGCCGGTGTGGCCTTCAGCGCGGCCGCACCGGCGTGCACCGGCGAGGAGACGGTCGTGCCGCTGCCCGCCGAACAGGTCCAGTTGGTCAGGCCGGACTCGAAGCCGGCGTTCCTCGCGTTGTTCAGGTCCGCGGCGGACGCCTGAGCCGCGCCCGTCATGGACAGGGCGAGGGCGGCGGCGAGGACGCCCGCGGCTCCCGACCCGAGTCGTGTCGTTCTTTTCAGTGGGGACATGACAGTAAGTTGGTCCAGACCAATTCTGTTGTCAAGAGGTCCGGTCGTGGAGGGCCGGTGGAGGACGCGCGTGCGTAACCTGCCCCGATTTGGCGGGACTTGCGCGAAGAAGAGTTGCTTGGCAGCCAGGGAAAGCTGTTCTCCGGCCACAGAGGCGTGGATACAGTGCTGAGGTAGTCACGCAATGAAGTCACCCCGGTGCACCGGAGTAACGCCGGTGGGCCGGACCGCGGGAATCGGGGAGCTGCGCGTGCCAACAGCCATTGCCGTGACCGGAGCCGACCTGGCGCTGCCGCCGCAGGACGAGCGCACGCTGCCCGCCACCGTTCTCGCCGACCTCGACCGACAGCCGCTGGACCATGCTCTCGCCGCCGTCCAGGCCCTCGTCGATCAGTACGGACACGTGGTCGTCGTGTACTCGCGGTCCGTCCCCGCCGCCGTCGAGCAGCGACTGCACACCATCCGCTGCCTCCTGGAGAGCGACCGCATCGCGCTCTTCCGCCCCGACCTCCCGCCGCTCGCGACGGCCGTCCTCGCCCGCCAGCTGCGTCAGCTGGCCTCCTGCGACCTCGGCCCCGGCGTCCTCGCCTCGGCGGGCCGGCTGCTCACCCACTATCTCCACGCGGGCGCGCTGCTCGGCTCGGTCGCCCGCCTCGACCGGGTGCCGGTGGTCGGCCTGACGTCGCATGCCAGGTCATGGGTTCCGGGTAGTCAGTTCGGTGTGCTCGCCCACCCGCAGCCGGAACTGGTCAAGGCCACCCCCGAAACAGTGCTGCCCGGACCGGAGTTCGGCACCTGGCTGCTCGTCGCCCGCGGACAGCTGCAGTCCGACTGGGTCACCGACGTCCTCGCTCCCGCCTGGAAGGTCCAGGGGCTGCGCGAGACGCACCTGCCCGCCGAGTCCGCCGACTGGTGGGGCACCGGCAAGGCGATCGAGTTCTGCGCCTACCTGCCCGACCTGTCGGTCCTCTACCAGCTGGTCACGTCCGTGCGGCAGAGCGTCTGCCACTGGTGCGGCATCGACGTCATCGGCGACCGCTGCGTCTTCTGCTCCGCGACCCCGCCGCCCGCCTCCGACCTCACCGCCCGTCCCGCCGCCCGCGCGCTCACCGCGGGCGACTGAACCAGCCCCACCTGCTCGACCAGCCCGACCCGCTCGACCAGCCCGACCTGCTCGAAGAGCCCGACCGCTCGACCAGCCCGACCCGCACGCCCGTTCCCGTCCGCTCGACCCGACCCCCAACGAGGTTGCACGGCTCATGAACTCCCGTCAGCGCCGCGGCGTGATTCTCCTGCTCCTGTCGGTCCTGTGCGCCCTCGGCGCGTTCGCCGGCGTCCTCTCCGTCATCGACGACGTGAAGTCCAAGGTCGGCCCCGAGGTCACGGCGTACGAACTGCGCTCCGACGTGGCGCCCTACACCACCCTGAACGCGGGCCAGTTCAAGAAGATCGAGATGCCGGAGCGCTGGCTGTCGGAGAACGCGGTCACCGACCTCGCCGCCATCCGCGGCAAGATCGCCGTGACGACGCTGAAGAAGGGCTCCCTGCTGCAGAGCGACATGATCGTCGACCAGCCCGCCCTCCAGCCGGGCCAGCAGGAGGTGGCCATCATGATCGACGCGGCCACCGGCGTCGCCGGCAAGATCACCCCGGGATCGTCGGTCAACGTCTACGCCACCTTCGAGGGCGCCCGGGAGAGCGACCCCGACCAGTCGAAGATCATCGTCACCAACGCCCGGGTCCTCGACGTGGGCGAGCTGACCCCCCTCGAGCCGGACGAGAACAACCGCGGCCAGTCGGCCACCGACGCGGTCCCCATCACCTTCGCGCTGTCCACGCTCGACGCCCAGCGCATCACCTACGCCGAGTCCTTCGCCAAGCGCGTCCGCCTCGCCCTCGTCGCACCCGGCGGCGACACCACGGTCCCCGACCAGGACCGCACCTACGAACTCGTCACGGACAAGTGAGAGGCCGCCGCCCATGCCCACGAGGATCCTCCCGGCCGTCGGCGACGCGGACGCGGTCCGTTCCCTCACCACCCTGCTCAGCCAGCTCCCGGACGCCGAACCGGTCGCCCCCGTCACCGACTCCACCCAGCTCGTGGACACCCTCGCCCGGCTCGCCGCCGAGTCGGTCGACGAACTGCCCGAGGTCGTCGTCGTCCACGAACGCATCGGCCCCGTACCGGCGCTGGAGCTGGTCCGGGAGGTCGCCCTGCGGTTTCCCGCGGTCGGCGTCATCCTCGTCACCACCGACGTGGGACCCGGCCTGTTCGCCGCCGCCATGGACTCCGGCGCCCGCGGCCTGGTCACCCTCCCGCTGAGCTACGAGGACCTCGCCAACCGCGTCCAGGCCGTCGCCCAGTGGTCGGTCGGCGTGCGGCGCCATCTCGGCCACGGGGCCGACGTGTTCACCGGCGTCGGCGGGACCGTCGTCACGGTCAGCGGCGCCAAGGGAGGCGTGGGCACCACCCTCACGGCCGTGCAGCTCGCCCTCGCCGCCCAGGCGTCCGGCCGCCCCACCGCCCTCGTCGACCTGGACCTCCAGTCCGGTGACGTCGCCTCCTACCTGGACGTCCAGTTCCGCCGCTCGGTCGTCGACCTCGCCGCCATCACCGACATCTCGCCCCGCATCCTCGCCGAGGCCGTCTTCCGGCACGACACCGGCGTGGCCCTCCTGCTCGCCCCCGCCGAGGGCGAACGCGGCGAGGAGGTCACCGACCGCGCCGCCCGCCAGATCATCGGCGCCCTGCGCTCCCGCTACGAGGTGGTCGTCGTCGACTGCGGCGCCCAGCTGAGCGGCGCGGGCGCGGCCGCCGTCGAACTGGCCGAGCGGGCCCTGCTCGTCACCACACCCGACGTCGTCGCCGTCCGCGGCGCCAAACGCACCGTCCGCATGTGGGACCGGCTCCAGATCCGCAAGGCCGAGGAGACGACCGTCGTCGTCAACCGCCACACGCGGAGCACGGAGATCCAGCCCCCGCTCATCCAGAAGATCACCGGCACGGCGATCGCCGCGACCACGGTCCCCGCCAACTTCCGGGAACTCCAGGCCGCGGTCGACGCCGGCCGGGTGCACGCCCTCGACGGCAAGGGCACCGTACGGCAGGCCCTGTGGGCGCTCGCCGCGGAACTGGGGCTGGTCAAGGCGCCGGAGACCGCCCTCGTACGCAGGGTGGGCGGCCGGGCGCGCGGCGGGGACCGGGGCGCGACCGGGTTCCGGCGGCGGAGGGAGTGAACGGCATGTGGGGACATCGGGCACGCGACCGGGGCCAGGTCACCATCGAGTTCCTCGGCATGACACCGCTGATCATCGTGACCTTGGTGGCGGTGTGGCAGTTCGTCCTCGTGGGGTACACGTTCACGCTCGCGGGGAATGCTGCCGACGAGGCGGTGCGGGCGGGTACGGCGGCCCCTCCGGGGGAGCGGCTCGCGGCGTGCCGGCAGGCGGGCCTGGAAAAGCTCGGGGACGCGTGGAAGGGGAGCGCCGTGGTCGAGTGCGGCGGCAGCGGCTATGTCACGGCGGACGTCTCCCTCAAGGTCCCGGTCCTCTTCCCCGGCACCATCGACTTCCCGGTCACGGTGCACGGTCACGCGGGCGCCGTCGAGGAAGAGGACGGCGACTGAGATGGCCCGCAGACGCCGCGCACGCGCAGGGGCACGCTCCCGAGACCGGGGCCAAGTCGCCCTGGAGTACCTGGGTTTCCTGCCGCTGCTGCTGCTGGTCGCGCTCGGTGCCGTACAGCTCGGCCTGATCGCGTACGCGGCACAGCAGGCGGGTACGGCGGCCCGGACCGGAGCCCGCAGCGCGTCCCTCGACGAGGACTACGGCGCCGACTGCGCGCGGGCGGTGAGCAGTTGGCTGGACGTGAGCTGCAGCGCGGCCGGCCTGGGCGACGAGGTCAGGGTCACCTCCACCGTCACCATCCCGTCCGTCATTCCCGGCATCGGGAACTTCGGCCAGGCCCACAAGACGGCCACGATGCCGGTCGACCACTGAGGGAAGGGCATCCGACATGAGCCTGCGGGCACGCATCACCTCCCCCGAGGAGAACGGCGGCCGGGGCGAGGACGGCCACCTCGTGACCTCCTACCGCGCCAAACTGCTGGAGGAGATCGACCTCGCCGAGATGAGCTCGCTGGCCGCCGCGGAGCGCCGGGCGCGGCTGGAACGGGTCCTGGGACACATCATCAGCCGCGAGGGCCCCGTCCTGTCCACGGTGGAACGCTCACAGCTGATCCGCCGGGTGGTCGACGAGGCACTGGGCCTGGGCATCCTGGAGCCGCTCCTCGAGGACGCGTCCATCACCGAGATCATGGTGAACGGTCCCGACGCGATCTTCGTCGAACGGGGCGGCAGGGTGGAACAGCTCCCCCTCCGCTTCGCGTCGAACGACCAGCTGATGCAGACGATCGAACGCATCGTCTCCACCGTCAACCGCCGTGTCGACGAGACGAACCCGATGGTCGACGCGCGGCTGCCGTCGGGCGAGCGGGTCAACGTCATCATCCCCCCGCTGTCGCTGACCGGTCCCACCCTCACCATCCGCCGCTTCCCGCGCTCCTTCACCCTCCACGAACTGATCGGCTTCGGCTCGCTGGACGAGCAGATGCTGTACCTGCTGGCGGGCCTCGTGCAGGCCAAGTTCAACGTGATCGTCTCGGGCGCGACGGGCACCGGCAAGACGACCTTGCTGAACGCGCTCTCCGGCCTGATCCCGGACGGCGAACGCATCATCACCATCGAGGACTCGGCGGAACTCCAGCTCCAGCAGTCGCATGTGATCCGCCTGGAGTCCCGGCCCCCGAACGTCGAGGGCAACGGCCGCATCACCATCCGCGACCTGGTCCGCAACTCGCTGCGGATGCGTCCGGACCGGATCGTGGTCGGCGAGGTCCGGGGCGGCGAGTCGCTCGACATGCTCCAGGCGATGTCGACCGGCCACGACGGCTCCCTGGCCACGGTCCACGCCAACAGCGCGGAGGACGCCCTGATGCGCCTGCAGACCCTCGCGTCGATGTCGGACGTCGAGGTCCCCTTCGTCGCGCTGCACGACCAGATCAACAGCGCGGTGGACGTCGTCGTCCAGCTCACCCGCTTCGCCGACGGCGTCCGCCGCGTCACCGAGATAGCCGTGCTCGACAGCCACGGCGGAGAGCCGTACCGGCTGGCGACGATCGCCCGCTTCAACGCCCAGCCGATGGCCGCCGACGGCCGCGTCTACGGCGTCTTCGAGTACTTCCCCCTCCCACGCCGCACCGCGGACCGCCTGTACATGGCGAGTCAGCCGATCCCGCAGGCGTTCGGGGTGGCGCGCGCGGCACACGAACTGACGACAAGGGAAGCCCGGTAACGCTGATGGAGCTCGAGACCCTGATCACCCTCACCACCGGCGGAACCGTCCTGACCTGCGTTCTCGCCGTCGCCGGCCTGCACGCCTACGCGCGGGGCCGGGACCGGCGGGCGGAGCTGGTGGAGCGCCTCTCCTACACCGGCCGGCTCCCCGGCACCGGCCGCCGACGCCGCTTCCACACCCTGGACCGGCGACTGCGCCGTACGCGGACGGGCCGCAGGCTGGAGCTGAAACTGGCGGCGACCGGCCTGGACGTGACCCCCGGCGAGTTCTTCGTCTACATGCTGGCGGCGGTGGCCGGCCTGTGGCTGATCGGCCAGGCCACCCTGGCCCCCTTCTTCGGCCCGATCGCCGGCCTCCTGGGCGTCTGGGCGGCCTGGCAGTTCCTCAACTGGCAACGCCAGAAACGCATCGAGAGATTCATCAACCAACTCCCCGAACTGGCCCGCATCCTGGCCAACGCCACCCACGCTGGCCTGGCGCTGCGCACCGCGATCGGCATGGCGGCGGAGGAGCTGGAGGCCCCGGCGGGCGAGGAACTCGCCAAGGTCGCCAACCAGTTGGCGGTGGGCCACTCCATGGACGACGCCCTGGGCGAACTCGCCGACCGGCTCCCCTCCCGCGAACTGGTCGTCCTCGTCACCACCCTGGTCCTCTCCAACCGGGCCGGCGGCCAGGTCGTCGGCGCCCTGCGCAATCTCACGGAGACGCTGGAGGAACGCAAGGAGACCCGGCGCGAGGTCCGCACCCAGCTGTCCCAGGTGAACATGACGTCCTACGCGGTGCCCGCGCTGGGGGTCGGGGCGTTGTTCCTCATGAACAGCGTCGAGGACGGGACGCTGGACCGCATGACGGGCTCGGCCGTCGGCCAGGCCTGCGTGATCATCGCGTTCGGCCTCTACGCGGTCGGCTTCGTCCTCATCCGCCGTATGTCCCGAATCGACGTCTGAGCAGGAGGTGGCGCAGGGGATGGAACTTCTGCTCGCACTCGCCGTGGGCCTCAGCGTCTGGGGCATGTTCGCCGGCATCCGCATGTACCGGGCCGACGTGAAGCTGCCCAGCGACCTCGCGCTGGCCCTGGAGGTCGGCTCGACGCGCACCGGCGCCGTCGGTTCGCTCGTCGACCGCATGGGCATGCGGTACGCCCCCGCCGTCCTGCGGCTGATGGGCCCCAAGCAGGTCACCAGGTACCGACGCAGGATAGACCTCGCGGGCAACCCGGGCGGCCTGACCATCGACCGCTACGCGGCCCGGCGCGCCGTCTACGGTGCGATCGGCGCCCTCGGCGCGTTCGCCGCGCTGCTCCAGGGCAGTTTCTTCGTCGGGCTGCTCATGCTCGCCTTCGGCGCGTTCTGGTCCGAGGTCGGCATCTGGTCCGCGATCCGGGTCCGCAAGGACGCCATCGAACGGACCCTGCCGGACTTCCTCGACGTCCTGGCCGTGGTCGTGAGCGCGGGTCTCGGCTTCCGGCAGGCCCTCGACCGGGTGGCGTCCCGGTACGAGGGCCCCTGGGCGGACGAGATCCGCATCACGCTACGGCAGATGGACCTCGGCGTGAGCCGCCGCGAGGCCTTCCAGGAACTGCGCCGCCGCAACGACTCCGAGCAGGTCGCCATGTTCGTCACGGCGCTCCAGCAGGGCGAGGAGCTCGGCGCGCCGATCGTCGACACGCTCGTCTCGATCGCCAAGGACATGCGCCGGACGGACGCGCAGAACGCCCGCCGCAAGGCGGCCCGCGCGGTCCCCAAGGCCACCTTGATGATCACCACGTTCATGGTCCCGGCGACGATGCTCCTCCTCGGCGCGGGGATGCTGCTCGGCTCCGGTACGGACTTCAGCTCGATCACGGGCGAGTAGGCGGACGGGATGACGGCCATGACGACGCCCGGGGTGGCGGCCGCGAAGACGACAGGGAAGACGGCCGGGGTGACGGCCGGGAAGAAGGGCGGGGTGACGGCCGGCAGGAAGGCCGGGAAGAGGGCCGAGGTGGCGGCCGGGAACAAGGCCGGGGTCCCGGACGCGAAGGCGACCGAGGTGCCGGTACAGGACGACGTCCGCCTTCAGGTCAACGCGCTCCAGGCGATGTGCCGGCAGGTGTTCGGGTTCCGGCTGGCCATGATCGCGGTCGCCACGCCCGCGGCCCTCCTCAACGCGGCCCCGGGCCTCGGCACCCGCCTGGTGGGCGCGGCCGTGGTCGTCACCTTCATGGGGTCCTACGTCCTCTTCCGCGACTGGGAACGCTTCGGCCCCCTCCTCCTGCGCCACCCCTCACTGCTGGTGGCCGACACCCTGTTCGGCACCCTGCTGCTGATCTCGGCGGGGCCGGACACCACGCTCGCCTACGTCAGCGTCTGCACCCCGCTGCTGGCCGGCATCGTCTACGGCTGGCGGGGCGCCGCCTGTTTCGCGTCCCTCCAGTCACTGATCCTGCTGCTGGTCCACGCGACCCTCGTGCAGGAGCCCGGCGTCAGCCCCGCCGAGAGGCTGCTGCTGCCGGGCCTCTGCGTCATCACCGGCGCGATGGGCTCGTCGCTGCGCCACCTGATGCTCCGCTTCGGCGCGGCCACCCAGGCCCTGACCGCGGTCAAGGCGCGGCTGGCCGGCACCGAGGCGGCCGCCGCCGAACGCGCCCGACTGGCCCGGGAGATGCACGACTCCGTGGCCAAGACGCTGCACGGGGTGGCACTCGCGGCGGACGCCCTCGCCCATTCGGCGGGCTCGCCGGGCATGGACCCGGTCATCGTGCGGCAGCACGCCGAACTGGTCGCCCGCGCCGCTCGCCGCGCCGCCGCCGAATCCCGGGAACTCCTCACCGACCTCCGACGGGAGTCAGACCCGGCGCAGGACGTCGACCTGCTGCCCGAACTGGCCGCCCACGCGGACGGGTTCGAGGACCGGACGGGCCTCCCGGTCAGCTACCACGCCTCCGGCGACCGCGCGACGCTCCCCGTCCCGCCCGCGGTGGCCCGACAGCTCCTCACGATCACCTCGGAGGCCATGGAGAACGCCCACCGCCACGCGGCCCCGACCCATGTGGAGGTGCGAGCGGCCGTGAACGGCGAGCTCCTCACCCTGAGCGTCCGCGACGACGGCCGTGGCCTTCCGCCCGGCGCCACCCTCGAACAGCTGCGCCGCACCGGCCACTTCGGCCTGGTCGGCATGACCGAGCGGGCCGCCTCCGTCGGCGCCCGTATCCGCATCGGCCACGGCCACGACTCCCGGGGCACCGAGGTGTGCCTGGAACTCCCGCTGGCCGCGCTCACGGAGGAGGTCGTCTGATGCCGGACCGACCGCCCGACCGCCCCGGCGGCGAGCAGCCGCTCTTCCCGCCACCGCCCGGCCCCTGCCCCGTGCGCGTGGTCGTCGCCGACGACAACCCGGTGGTCCGGGCGGGCCTGACCGCCCTGCTCTCCGGCCGGGAGGACATCACCGTCGTCGCGCAGGCGGCGGACGGCCGCGAGGCCTGCGAGGCGGCCCGCCTGCACCGCCCCGACGTCGTCCTCCTGGACGTCCGCATGCCCGGGGTGGACGGCCTCTCGGCCCTTCCGCACCTGGTACGGATCGCCCGGGTCGTGATGCTGACGTACAGCCACGAGCCCGAGATCGTCCAGGAGGCCCTGCGTGGCGGGGCCGGGGGCTACCTCGTCCACGGGGAGTTCACCGTGGAGGAGTTGGTGTCGGCGGTGCGGGACGTCACGCGGGGCCGGGCCCACTTCACCCCGACGGCGGCGACCGCGGTCCTGGCGCACCTACGTGGCGATGCGACTGCACACGTAAAACCGGACCCATCTCCCCTATTTTCTGCGACTTCTACGGAAGCGCTTTCGCAGTTGCAACCAATCGTGAGACAGTCGTCCTCGGTACTCAGGGCGGGGTTCCAACTCAGCGCGAGGGAGGCGGAGATCATGGACCTCATCGCGTCGGGCATGAACAACCAGCAGATCGCCGCCACCTGCTTCATCAGCGAGAAGACGGTCAAGAACCACATCAACCGCATCTTCGCCAAGCTGCACAGCAGCAGCCGCTCCGAGGCCGCGGCCAAGTGGCTGGGCACGGCGGTGACCTCATGAGACTCCGCCGGACGTTACTTCTGCCCTCCGACTGGGCCCGGGATTGGGCCCAGGGACCCTTCTCCGAGGCTGACCCACGGTCGTACGTTGCCGGTCACGCCACCGATGGAGAGGAACGCCATGAGCGACCTGCTGCTGAAGACCGCCGTCGCGGCCAGGGTCCGGGTGAGCGGCTGGACGAACACGACGGTGCGGGCCGTACGACGCCGCGCCGACAACGACAAGGGGCAGACCGCCGTCGAGTACCTGGGCATCATCGCGGTGGTGGTGGCGATCGTGGTCCTGATCGCCAACACGAACCTGGGCCAGACGATCGTCGACAAGCTGAGGGCACAGATCACCAAGGTGGCCCCCTGACACGACTCCCCGGGCGCGCGTACGGCGACGCAGGGCAGGTCTTCCCCATCTACCTCGTGGTGGTGGCGGGCCTGCTCTTTCTCGCGTTCGCGTACTTCGCGGTGGGCCAGGCGGCGGTGAACCGCAACGGCGCGCAGACGGCCGCGGACGCGGCGGCGCTGGCGGCGGCACAGGAGACCAGGGACGACCTCGCCGACTTGTGGAAGCTGGACGTCCTGGACCCGACGAAGTGGCAGGACATCTTCGAGGGAAACGGTGGGGACAACGCGTGCTGGCGGGCGGACCAGCTCGCGGCGCTGAACGACGCGGGCAATGTTCAGTGCCTGCCCGACGGACTCCTGAGCTATCGGGTCACCGTCCAGGCGAACAAGTCGGCGGGTGACTCCGTGATTCCTGAGACGAGCACCACGAGGGCACACGCAACCGCCACCGCCGTGATCGACTCCCTGTGCACGTTCGAAGTGCCGGAACCACCGTCGGGCGAGCCGTCGGGTGAGCCGTCGGGTGAGCCGCCGGGTGAGGAGCCGGAGGATGCCGCGCTGCCCACGCTGACCTGCGAGGACGGGGAGAAGTGGGAGCTGGACCCGGACGATCTCACCGATCTGCCCGGCCCCGAGGACCTCTTCGCCGTCCACCTGGTCACCGACTGACATGCGATCGACGAGTTCAGAAAGAAGCGGAGTGATGAGCATGCGGTTCACCGCGAAAGCCCGCAGGGGGATGGTCGCGCTCGCGGTCGTGACCGGGCTGGCGGTCGGCGCGGCCGCCTGCGGCGGCGGAGGCGACGACGACAAGAAGCCGCAGAGCTCGTCGTCCGCCTCACGAACCGGTGGGTCACAGCCGGACCCGCAGGAGGGTCAGTCGAAGGATCCGATCGCCGAACTGAAGGGCCCGAGCGGGCTGCTCCTCCAGATCACGTCCGCAGTACGCGACTCCGGGGGCTTCGTCACGGTGAACGGCGCCCTGAAGAACGACAGCGGGTCGGAGGCTGTGATTCCGTCCGCTCTCAGCGGCAACGAGACCGAGATCATGAACAACGGACTGTCACTCGGCGGCGCCACCCTCGTCGACGCCAAGAGCAAGAAGCGCTACTACGTCCTGCGTGACACCGAAGGCCGTCCCCTCACCACCACAGGCTTCTCGACGATCAAGGCCGGGGAGTCCATCGACGTCTTCCTCCAGTTCCCCGCGCCTCCCGCGAGCTCGACGGACGTCTCCTTCCAACTCCCGCTGTTCCCCAGCGGGGTCATCAAGATCTCCGGGTGAGGCCGATCATGACCCCACGTCTCACTCTGGCGGTGGCCGCGGCCACCCTCGTCATGGTGGGCATGGCACCCGCCGCCGAAGCCGACACCACCCCCAGCGTTCCGCCCGGTACCGAGCCCACCGCCACCGCGCCCGTGGAGGTCGACCCGAACGACCCCGATCTCAAGCTCCCCGAGGGCGGCACCCTCGCCGAGCCCAAGGTGCTCGACATCAAGCAGGTCGTCGAGGACGAGTCGGGTGACGAACGCCGGGAGGACACCAACGCGGACGTGACGTTCGCGCTCCAGGCCGAGGTCCTCTTCGGCAAGGACAGCGCGAAGCTCGGCACGGAGGCGAAGTCCCGTATCGCCACGATCGCCGCGGAGATCAGGAAGCAGAACAACACCACCGTGGTCCGGGTCTTCGGCTTCACGGACAACCTGGGCTCCTCCGCTCACGGCGACGTCCTGTCGAAGCAGCGGGCGGACGCCGTGCAGGCAGAACTCGCGGGCGACCTCAACGACCCGGGCATCACCTTCGAGGTGCGCGGCTACGGCGAGCAGTACCCCATCTCCGACAACTCCACCGAGGCGGGCCGCAAGAAGAACCGCCGGGTGGAGGTCACGTTCCCGCGTACGGCGGGCTGACCCTCACCTCCACCCGCACTCCCACCCGCAACCCCCACCCCTCCATGGCCCCGGCCGCCGCCTCCAGCACATGCCGGGACCGCGGCCGGGGCATGCCCAGCCGCCCCGGCCGCATGGTGCGTACGGCGATGACGCGGAGCCGCCGGTCCAGGTACGCGACGTCGATCGGCATGCGCATACGGAAGGTGTGCACGCTGCCGGCGGGCGACAGCAGCATCGCCCCGTCCACCGAGTCCCGCCCGAGCAGCCCCCGGGTACGGGCCCGGTAGGAGGCGGCGATCTCCAGGGGCACCCGAAGACCGCTCCCGTCCCCGACACTCCCGCCCCCGACGCTCCCCTCCCCGCCGTCCTCGTCGCCCACCACGAGCTCTCCCCACCCGTCCCGCCAGCGCGCCATCCCCGTCTCCCCTCGGTCGCGTCGCCACCCTCCGGACCCTCCGGGCCCTCTGGATCCTTCGCACCGTAGCGAGCCGGCACACGAAGGGGGACCGTCGTACGGGGAACGACATGGGCACGGAGCCGGGCGCCCCGCTCAGCGGCCGGGCGGCGACCCGGGGCTCAAGCGGCGCCGACCTACTGCGCTACGCGTGACGGGCCGTCGTAAATCGGCGGCACCCCGGCGGCCCCTCTGCCACCATCCCCGTATGGACGACAAGGGCCGGGACACCGGCGACGACAGCGACCACGCCGACCCCGCCTTCGAGGCACTGCTCGCCGAGGGAGCCGCCGTCCCCACCGAGGGGTGGGACTTCTCCTGGTTCGAGGGACGGGCCACCGAGGAGCGGCCCTCCTGGGGGTACGCGATGTCGCTGGCCGGACGGCTGGCGGGCGCCGGTGCCGCACTCGACGTGCAGACCGGGGGAGGGGAGGTCCTGGACTTCGCGCTCGGCCGGGCAGCCCCCAAGGCCCCCGTCCTCACCGTCGCGACCGAGGGCTGGCCGGCGAACGTCGCCAAGGCCACCGCACTGCTGGGCCCGCGTGGCATCGCGGTCGTCGCGTCCCCCGAGGACGCCCCGCTGCCCTTCGCGGACGCCACCTTCGACCTGGTCGCCAGCAGGCATCCGGTGCGGCCCCTGTGGGAGGAGATCGCCCGCGTGCTCCGGCCCGGCGGCACCTACTTCGCCCAGCACGTCGGCCCGCGCAGCGTCTTCGAACTCGTCGAGTACTTCCTCGGGCCGCAGCCGCGGGAGGTGAGCTCCGCCCGGCATCCCGAGCGCGAGCGCGCCGGGGCGGAGGCGGCGGGGCTGGAGGTCGTCGGGCTGCGGACGGAGCGGCTGCGTGTCGAGTTCCACGACATCGCCGCCGTGGTCCACTTCCTGCGCAAGGTGGTGTGGATGGTCCCGGGCTTCACGGTGGAGGCCTACCGGCCCCGACTCCGCGCCCTGCACGAGCAGATGAAGGCCGAGGGTCCCTTCGTCGCGCACAGCACCCGCCACCTCTTCGAGGCCCGCCGCCCGTAGTGCGGGACCGGCCGGGAACCGCCCTCCGTCGCCCTGCGCAGCGACCGGCACCTCCCGTGCCCCGGATCCCGCCTCCACAGAGTTTCCACATCGTTATCGTGATCGGTTCATCTCCCCTGTCGACCTCACGTAAGTTCTCCTTCGGGCAATTCGCGTGCGCAAAGCTGCGTGGACGTCACCGCGCAGTGGAGGGGGCTGCGCGGTGACGCTCGCGTCAAGCGGGCGTTCGCGGCCGGGGTAGCCCGTCGGAGGGACGGACGGGCGACTGGCCGACGGCGCCTCAATCTGCTCCGAAACCTCAGCTTTCCCTGGCGAACGTGCCCATTCCCCTGGGAATCTGTTGCGTTCCGGCCATGAGTCACCCATGAACCACGCATTCCGCGACCACCGGCGCGTCGCCGAACGACTCCGGAGAGTAGTTGTGGCGCGCCGATGCACGCAGCATCACTTACGAAGGGTTATGGTGGAAACCCCCCCTCGGGCCGGTCCGTCTCCCCCCCACGGACCGGCCCGTTTTTTTGCCCCGGCACAGTCCCCCGGGCAGGGGTGGCGCCCCTCACCCCCGTCAACGGTGCAGGCCCCGCGGGGGTAGGCTGCGCCCCGCGGGGACCGCACCGTACGGAGGGGCTGACAATCACGTGAACCTGCGCGACAAGCTGCGCGGCCTTCTGGTCAGGCTGTACGCACGCCGGGTGGAAGGTCACCTGGACCACGCTCAGGTGCCGAAGCACATCGGCGTCATCATGGACGGCAACCGACGCTGGGCGAAGGCCTCGGGTTCCACCACCGTGCACGGTCACCGCGCCGGTGCGGAGAAGATCGAGGAGTTCCTCGGCTGGTGCACCGAGACGGACGTCGAGGTCGTCACCCTGTGGCTGCTGTCGACGGACAACCTCGACCGCCCCGACGACGAACTCGTCCCGCTCCTCGGCATCATCGAGGACGTCGTCCGCACCCTCGCCGCCGACGGCCGCTGGCGCGTCCACCACGTCGGCACCCCCGACATCCTCCCCTCCCACGTGCAGACCGCGTTGAAGGTCGCCGAGGAGTCCACCTCGCACGTCGACGGGATACTGGTCAACGTCGCCATCGGCTACGGCGGTCGCCAGGAGATCGCCGACGCCGTGCGCTCGATGATCGTGGACGCGGCGGACCGCGGGACCTCGATGGAGGACCTCGCCGACTCCGTCAGCGTCGACCTGATCGGCCGCCACCTCTACACCGGCGCCCAGCCCGACCCCGACCTGGTGATCCGTACCAGCGGCGAGCAGCGGTTGTCCGGATTCATGCTGTGGCAGACGGCCCATGCGGAGTACTACTTCTGCGAGGTCTTCTGGCCGGCCTTCCGCAAGGTCGACTTCCTGCGGGCCCTGCGCGACTACGCGGCCCGTCACCGCCGTTACGGCGGCTGAGGCACAAGTCCGCGGGCGCCCTTCGAGGGCGTCCCGTGTACCCGTCCGGGGCGGAAGTAACGAGGAGTTCACCGGCGCGCCGTCATATGCCGTGGCATGGCGGCGCATGTTCGAGGGCATAAGCCAAGCAGGTCGACGCCCGAACCACGGGTGTCGGATCTCAGCGGGCGGCACGGGGCCGTCCGCCCGGGAGGCCCTTTTGCACCAGCCCGACCGTGCGGTCACGGCACGGAAGAAGCAGCGGGGGGCCGGTTCTCGGCCCGTGCGAAGCGGCCGGAAACCGGTCCAGCTCCACTCCGTCGCTCCCCGACCTCATCCGAGGGGGTACGTCCTTCCGTGGTGACCAGCACAAAGCGCCGTATGCCAGACCGGCGCACCTATGTTCTCGACACCAGCGTCCTGCTGGCCGACCCGAACGCCCTGACCCGCTTCGACGAGCACGAGGTAGTGCTCCCCATCGTCGTGGTCACGGAGCTGGAGGCCAAGCGGCACCATCCGGAACTCGGCTACTTCGCCCGGCAGGCGCTGCGTCTGCTGGACGACTACCGGGTGAAGTTCGGTCGCCTCGACGCCCCCATCCCGATCGGGGAACTCGGCGGCACCGTCCGTGTCGAGCTCAACCACTCGGACCCCAGCGTGCTGCCTTCCGGCTACCGCCTGGGTGACAACGACTCCCGCATCCTCGCGGTGGCCCGCAATCTCCAGGCCGAGGGTTTCGACGTCACGGTCGTGTCGAAGGACCTCCCGCTCAGGATCAAGGCGTCGTCGGTCGGCCTCCTCGCGGAGGAGTACCGCGCGGAGCTCGCGATCACGGGCTCCTCCGGCTGGACCGGAATGTCCGAACTGACCCTGTCCGGCGAGCAGGTGGACATCCTCTTCGAGGAGGGGCACATCCATGTGCCCGAGGTCGCCGACCTGCCCGTGCACACCGGCCTGACCATCCAGTCGGAGCGCGGCAAGGCCCTGGGCCGGGTAACCGCCGACGGCGACGTCCGGCTCGTGCGCGGTGACCGTGAGGCCTTCGGGATCAAGGGCCGCAGCGCCGAGCAGCGCATCGCGCTCGATCTGCTGCTCGACCCGGACGTCGGGATCCTGTCCATGGGCGGCCGGGCCGGCACCGGCAAGTCCGCGCTCGCGCTCTGCGCGGGTCTGGAGGCGGTCCTGGAGCGCCGCCAGCACCAGAAGGTGATGGTCTTCCGGCCGCTGTACGCGGTGGGCGGACAGGAGCTGGGCTATCTGCCCGGTTCCGAGGCCGACAAGATGGGCCCCTGGGCGCAGGCGGTCTTCGACACGCTGTCCGCGGTCACCAGCCGCGAGGTCATCGAGGAGGTCACCGCACGCGGGATGCTGGAGGTCCTGCCCCTGACCCATATCCGTGGCCGTTCCCTCCACGACGCCTTCGTGATCGTCGACGAGGCGCAGTCGCTCGAACGGAATGTGCTTCTCACCGTTCTGTCCCGGATCGGCGCGAATTCGCGGGTGGTTCTGACCCACGATGTGGCGCAAAGGGACAATCTGCGGGTCGGGCGATATGACGGAGTGGTCGCCGTCGTCGAGAAACTGAAGGGGCATCCGCTCTTCGCGCACGTCACGCTGAACAGGTCCGAGAGGTCCCAGATCGCAGCACTTGTGACCGAAATGCTGGAGGATGGGCAGATCTGAATGAGCCGCCCCAATTGACCGGGGACAAGCGGTGATTGGCGCCGTCCGACAAAGGCTGTGAGCCTAGTCGGGCGGCGCCGGCGTATGTGGGGGTTTCGCGAAATCCCCAGGGTCCCCACGAGTGTGAGCTTTCACACGCAACTCGGAATTGCCTTGCGCAGTCTGGTTACGGCAAAGTCTCAGTCCTGTCAGGCCCCGCATGCGACACATCTGTGCCCCCAGCAGTCCGGCACCGCTTGAGCATCACCTTCAACTCCATACCGGCCGTCGTATGCCGCCCGTTCACCATGTGGCACCCCCTCACCGGGAGTTGCCCACCGGGCCCGTGTCTCCAGTGACCCCGTAGTTCGGAGACCAGCGACAAGGGCACGATTGCGTCCGCCAGGGTCACCGAAGCGGGCGATGCTGGAAGGAAAACCGTGTGAGCCGGATCTCGGTCCGGGGATTCGCAGTGGCCTCGGCCACGGCGGTCACCGCTGTCGGAAGCGTCGTCGGCGTTGCCTCGGGCAGCGTCGCGCAGCCCAACGACGCTGAAGCGACGGCCAGCGACGCGACGCTCCTCGCCGACATACCTGCGGGCCAGCAGGCCCAGGTGCAGACGGCGTCCCTCACGCAGCAGGCCAACGTACAGGCCATCGCCGCGGACGAGGGCGCGAAGAAGGACGCCGAGGAGTCGGCCCGCAAGGCCGCCGCCAAGTCGGCGATCGCGAAGAAGGAGGCCGCCGAAAAGGCTGCCAAGGACCGCGCGGAGGCCAAGGCCAAGGCCAGCCGCAGCGCGGGCGACTTCCCGATCCAGAGCTCCTACTCCATCGCGCAGATCCAGGCGATGGCGGCGCAGATGGTGCCCAGCGGCCAGTTCCAGTGCTTCAGCAACATCGTGGACCACGAGTCCAGCTGGAACTACCACGCCGTGAACGCCTCCTCCGGCGCCTACGGACTCTTCCAGGCCCTGCCCGCCGGCAAGTACGCGTCCGCCGGTTCCGACTGGCAGACCAACCCGGCCACCCAGATCAAGTGGGGCCTGAACTACATGGACAGCCGCTACGGCAGCCCCTGTGAGGCGTGGTCGTTCTGGCAGGCCAACCACTGGTACTGAGTCCACGCGGCCCTGGTCGTGCAGTTCTCCACCCGACGGCACAACAGAAGGAGACCGCGTGAGCCGGATATCGGCCCGGGGATTCGCCGTGGCCTCGGCCACCGCGGTCACCACTGTCGGCGCTGTCATGGGAGTCGCCCAGGGCAGCGTGGCCCAGCCCCACGACGACGCCGAGGCGACGGCGGGCGAATCGACCCTCCTCTCGGACTTACCCGTAGGGCAGCAGGCCCAGGTGCAGACGGCCTCGCTGACACAGCAGGCCGACGTCCAGGCCATCGCCGCGGACACCACCGCCAAGAAGTCGGCGGAGGAATCCGCCCGTAAGCAGGCGGCCAAGGACGCGGTGGCCAAGCAGAAGGCGGCCCTGGCCAAGGCGAAGGCCGCCCAGGAGGCCAAGGAGAAGGCGGCCGAGGCCGCCGAGACCAAGGCCACCACCGAGGTCGCCTCGACCTCGTCGGCCGGCAGCTTCCCGCAGCAGGCCTCGTACACGGTCGCCGAGGTCCAGGCCATCGCCCGCCAGATGGTGCCCAGCGGCCAGTTCCAGTGCTTCAGCAACATCGTGGACCACGAGTCCACCTGGAACTACCAGGCGGTCAACCCCTCGTCGGGCGCCTACGGTCTCGTCCAGGCCTATCCCGGCTCGAAGATGTCGTCCGCCGGCGCCGACTGGCGGACGAACCCGGCCACCCAGATCAAGTGGGGCCTGAACTACATGAACGACCGCTACGGCAGTCCCTGCGACGCCTGGGACTACTGGCTGGCCAACGGCTCCTACTGAGCCGCAGCCGCCCTCGGCCGCTCAACCCCGCGCAGCCCCTCCCCGTCCTAGGGGGAGGGGCTTTCGCCCTGTACGGTCGGTACGGCCGGGGCCGACGACTCCAGGGGGAGTGGTGGGGGAAGACGGGGGAAGAGGACGGATCATGTCGAGAGTTCCAGGATGGCTCGGCCGGCTGGGTGCCGGACTGAGCGAGATGGGCGAGCGGCTCGACGAACGGCGTGCCGAGGTCGAGCGGGAGCGGCGGGAGAGCGCCGCCGAACCCGAGCCGGCACCGCCCGACACCGCCGTACCGGCCGTCGAGGCCTACCCGGAGGAGGTCGTGCCCGCCGCCCCGCGTCCCGACCCCGCCCAGGCCGTGCCGTGGGGGGTCCGGGTCGCCGCCGAGGCGGGCTGGCGGCTGCTGGTGCTCGCCGGGACCGTCTGGGTGCTGATGAAGGCCATCAGCGCGATCCAGCTGGTCGTCATGTCCTTCGTGGTCGCGCTGCTCCTGACCGCGCTCCTCCAGCCCACCGTGGCCCGGCTGAAGCGGGCCGGAGTGCCCGGCGGTGCGGCCACCGCGCTGACGGCGATCCTCGGGTTCGTGGTCATCGGGCTGATGGGCTGGTTCGTGACCTGGCAGGTCATGGCGAACATCGACAACCTCTCCGACCAGGTCCAGGACGGCATCGACGATCTGCGCCGCTGGCTGCTCAACAGCCCCTTCCATGTCACCGACAAGCAGATCAACGGCATCGCGAAGAACCTGCGGGACGCCATCGGGGACAACACGGACTCGATCACCTCGGCCGGCCTGGAGGGCGTCACCGTCGTCGTCGAGGCGCTGACCGGCATCCTCCTGGCGTTCTTCTCGACGCTCTTCCTGCTGTACGACGGCAAGCGCATCTGGGAGTGGACGCTCAAGCTGGTTCCGGTCGCGGCCCGGCCGGGCGTGGCGGGCGCGGGCCCGCGGGCCTGGGCGACGCTCACGGCGTATGTGCGCGGCACGGTGATAGTCGCGTTGATCGACGCGATCTTCATCGGTCTCGGCATCTACTTCCTCGATGTGCCGATGGCCGTCCCGCTCGCCGTCTTCATCTTCCTGTTCTCCTTCATCCCGCTGGTCGGCGCGGTCGCCTCCGGCGCGCTGGCCGTCGTGGTCGCGCTCGTCACCCAGGGCGTGTTCACGGCGGTGATGACCCTGGCGGTGGTGCTGGCCGTGCAGCAGATCGAGGGTCACATCCTCCAGCCGTTCATCCTCGGCCGCGCGGTACGCGTCCACCCGCTGGCGGTGGTCCTGTCGGTCGCCGCGGGCGGCATGGTGGCGGGCATCGGCGGCGCCATCGTGGCGGTGCCCCTGGTGGCCGTCACCAACACCGTGGTGGGCTACCTGCACACCTACTCCCGCGAACAGGCCCTGCGGCACGCACCACGGCCGAGGGGCGCGACAGCGGCGGGGGTGGCACCGGTGGCGGCCCCCACGGCTCCGGCGACGGCCTCCGCGTCGGCCGGGGCGGCAGAGGCGCCCGAGGCGTCCGAGGTGCCTCGGGACAAGGCTCCCTGAGAGAAAGACCGAGGTCTTTCAACCGATCAAATGGGCTCCCGACAAAGCGATTTGAGTCCATCGGCGGAGCAACTTCCGTCAGTCGGGGGCAGGTCGGAAATCTCTCGCTGGAACATGCGCACGGACTGATACACCTTCCCTCCTCAGCGCTACGCGTCAGGCGTATGTGCGAGAGGCCCAAGGGGAGTGATGTCGGGCTACCAGCTGCTGGCACGCGACCTTGCCGCGTGCGGCCGGGACGGCTTCACCGGGGAACTGCGCGTCCTCGGCTCGCCCGGCGGCACCTTCCATCTGCACGGCGGGCTGGTCGTCGCGGTCGAGTCGCCGGGCGCGCCCGCCCCCGAGGCGCTGCTGTTGCGCTCGGGCCGGATCGGCGGCGAGGAGTGGGCCGGGCTGGTGCGTGAGTCGGGCGGCGCGCGCTGGCCGGCCGCCGGGCTGATCGCCCACGGATACGCGGGGGCCGCACAGCTCCGGGTGGTCTGCGCGATGGCTCTCCAGGACGCCGTGTTCGCGGTCGTCGCGGGCAGTGTCGACGGCTGCGAGCGCGGTCCGGCGACCGGGGTGCCGCCCGCCCCGGTGGCCGTGGGCGAACCGCCCACCCGGCTGCTCCAGGTGGCGTCCCGCAAGCTCGGCGCGCTCCTGGAACAGCCGTACCCCGTGCGCCCGGACCGGGAGCGGCCCGTGCCCGCCTCCCTGTCCTACGCGGCCGGCCGGCTCGGCGTGCTCCAGCGCGAGCTGCTGGCCCACGCCGACGGCCGGTGCACCTCCCGGGACCTCGCCTTCCGCACCGGGCGCGGGGTCTACACCGTGACCGTCGAGGTGGCCCGGATGCTGGGCGAGGGGCTCCTGGAGTGCGTGGACGCGCCCCGGCCGATCCCGGTCCGGCTGCCGCCCGACGGGCACGGCATACGCCCCCGCGAACCGGCCCCGCCCCGGCAGCCGCCGGTACCGGTGCCGGTGCCGGACGCGACGGCCCTGCCACGCCGCCGCCCCGGCGCCAGCGGCATCAACGAAGCCCTCACGACGGAACGGAACGGCACCGGCTGGAAGGAGTTCTTCCGCCTGCGGAACCCCACGGCGAAATGACGGCCCGCGCAGGAAACAAGCGGAAACCGCACGGAGAACCGACGCGGAAACAACACGCGGAAACAACACGCGGAAACCGCACGCAGAAGGCCCGGTAGAAGGCCCGGCAGAGGATCCGGCCGAAGGACCCGGAGAAGGACCCGGCAGAGAACCCCACGAGGGCCCCCCACGTAAGCCCCACGTAGACCCCCACGAAGAAGACGGTCATATGCGATCAGGATTAGGGGAGTTGCACTCATGGACCACACAGCCCTCGCGCGGGAGATGCGCGGCCTGCGGGAGCAGGTGACCGGTATCACCGACACGGCGCTGGCGGCGGCGGACGGACTGCTCATAGCCGCCGACACCGCCGACACCATCGACCCGGAGGGACTCGCCGCCCTCGCCGCGGCCGGCCTCGGCCTCGCCCGCCGCACCGCGCAGGCGACCGCCCGTGGCGCCCTGCACCGCACGGTGGCCTACGGCAGCCACGGCTGCGCCGCGTTCTACGCGGTCGGCGACACCGCGCTGATGGTCGTACTCGGCGACGAGGGCATGGACGTGGAGCGTCTGCACCGGGCGACCCAACCCGCCCTGCGCCGCATCGATCTGATCCTGACCGACCGGACCGACCGGACCGACCGGACCGAGACGACCGTGAAGACCGCCGAAGGAGTCTGAAGGGATGGCGACGAAACGTATGACCCCAGGTTTCTCCGACCAGGTCATGGGCCTGGTCAAGTCACTGCGCACGGATGCCCCCGACTGCGTCGCCTCCGGCGTCGTCGACATGTCCACCGGCATGCTGCTCTCCTACGAGACCGTCGACAACCATCCGCCCGAGGTCCTGGACCTGCTGGCGGGCGCGACGCTCGACCTGTTCCAGGGCCGTACGGTCGTGATGATCGAGGACGTCTTCAAGGAGCGGCGCGGGGTCCAGAGCGAGAACCACTTCTTCCAGGAGATCCTCGTCAACAGTGAGAACCTCACCCACCTGTTCGTGCGGATGACCGAGCAGCAGGACGTCGTCGCGGTGGTCGTCTGCCGCAAGTCCGTCAACGTCGGCATGCTGTTCGCCCAGGTACGCAGGGTGGTGCGGGAGTACCAGCTCTGAAAACGCGGAACGGTCCCTCCCCGCCCGGGGAGGGACCGTCCGTGCCGCGTGCCGCGGGTGCTCACCGCCCGCTCACTCCGTGCGCAGGCCGTCCGGCCGCAGCAGCTTGAGCAGCGGAGGCAGGCTCAGCAGCGTCACCATCAGGACGACGGCCGCGCCGAAGCCCGTCATCGACAGCACGCTCGCCCAGTCGACGCCCACCGGTGTGTCCGTCATCTTCAGCAGGATCGCGCCCAGCGTGATCCCCACCGCCATGGCCAGCAGCAGGCCCAGCCCGATCGGGATCGCCGTCTGCCACAGCACCGACAGGCCCAGCGTCCGCCGCCGGGTGCCGAAGGCGACCAGGGACGACAGCAGCTTGCGGCGCTCGCGCAGCTGCTCCAGCTGGGAGACCAGCAGGCTCGCCCCGATCAGCAGCAGCACACAGGCGGAGCCGACGAGCAGACCGGTGCGGATGGTGGTGAACTTCGTGTCCTGCCGGGTGGCTGACCAGGTCATCGGCTGGGCCAGCGGATCCACCTGGTACGCCGTGTTGCGGGCGTATTCGTAGGCGTCGGGCACGGACTCGTCGATCGACAGGTAGATCTGACCGTTGACCAGCTTCTCGGCGGCCTTCGGCAGCGCGCTCGGCGTCATCAGGAAGCCGCCGCGCTTGTAGTCGGTCAGGACCTCGACCGACTTGGCCTCGGTGATGCCCCGGGGGACGGTCCAGACGACGTCCGCGGTGTCCCCGGAGCCGGACGGCTCGACGTACAGCTTCTTGCCGGGCGTGTTCATCTTCGGCCCGTCGGCGGAGTACTCGTCGCCGTCGAGGACGAACAGGTCGCCGTCCTTGCACGAGGGCAGCTTCGCCACCGCGCGCAGGGCCGGGCAGTCGCCCACGGTCAGCTCGGTGGAGAGGTTCGGGCCGTTCTCCGTGTGCCAGGAGGTGTCGCCCAGGTAGCCCTCCCACAGGGCGGTGACCTTGCGGACGGCCTTGGTGTCGGCGAACTTCTGGGCGGTCGCGGCCAGCGGAGCGCCGTCCGGCACCCGGACCTGCATCTGCGCCCGGGTGAGGTCCTGGCCGGTGGGCTTGGTGTAGGCGCCGTCCACGCCGGCGAACAGCATCTGGAGCGCGATCGCACCGGCCACCGCCACCGCGATGCCGTTGACCATCCGGGCCGCCGTACCGCTGCTCAACTGGAGTCGACGTACGGCCAGTTGCCAGGCCACGCCACCGGAGCCGAGTCGGCTGACGACCGTCTCCACGAGCCATGGCAGCAGCGCGGTGATGCCGATCAGGATCAGCACGACGCCGCCGCTCACCAGATACTGGTTGAAGTCGCCGTCCGTCCGTCCCTGCCCGATCATCGGGTAGAGCATCGCGAAGCCGCCCAGGGGCATCAGCAGCCGCCACCACAGCCGACGCCGCGCGGGCTTCGCCGTGCGGACCACACCGAGCGGCTCGATCACCACCCCGCGCAGGGCGAAGAGGGTCACCAGGACCGCCGCCGTCGGCACCGCGAGGACGACCAGCGTGGCCAGCGCGGGGGAGGGGTCGACGTAGCTGGGCCACACGCTGATGCCCATCACCTCGACCGACCCGGCCACCTGGCGGCCGACGAGGAAGAAGACCGTGCCGAGGACCAGGCCCAGCAGGGCCCCGGCCATCGCCTCGCCCGCCGCGATGCGCCGGGTCATCCGGCCGTCCGAACCGATCAGCCGGAGGGCCGCGAGCCTGCGGTCGCGCCGTTCACCGCCGAACCGCACGGCCGCGGCGATGAACACGGCCACCGGCATCAGCAGGACGATGATGACGACGAGGACCAGCAGGAGCAGTACTGGGTCGGTCTCCTCCTTCGACGGGTTCGGGTTCCCGAACTCCTTCAGCCGGGTCGCCTCGCCCTGGCCGTCGGCGTACGTGGCCATGCCGGTGGCGCCCGAGTAGTAGGCGAGTTCCTGGGAGCCGACCAGCCCGCTCTCCTGGATGGTCCCCACGACGCGGTACGGGATCCGCTCCCGCAGCAGCGCCGAGCCGTCGGCGGCGAGCAGCTTCTTCAGCGCGGGCGAGACCACCATCTCGCCCTTGGCCGGGAACTCGCTCAGGCCGGGCGGCAGCGGGGCGCGCGCTCCTTCCGGCTCCACCAGCCGACCGCGTACGTCCTTGTCCCGGAACGTCGTGTCGGCGTTCGCCACCAGCAGGGTGTCGTCGCCCTTGACGAGCGGCTCGCTGCCGATCGGCCAGTCCAGCCGGGACTGTTCCCGGTCGTGTCGCACGGACAACGCGTTCGGTACCGCCGTCGTCAGCAGCAGCACCGCCACGCCGAGCCCGACGCCGACCGCGGTCAATATGGCCCGTATCCAGCCCTCTCGCCCGCCCGCGAAGGCGAACCGGACCCCCAGGCCGAGGTCCCTGGCCGACTGCCGCAGACTCATACGACCCGCTCCATGTCCCGCGACTTCCCGTCCCGGACGACTATCTCGCGGTCGGAGTAGGCCGCCACCCGGGCCTCGTGCGTCACGAGGACGACGGCCGTGCTGGCCGACCGTGCCGCCTCGGTGAGCAGTTCCATCACGCGTTCGCCGTTGAGCGAGTCCAGCGCGCCGGTCGGCTCGTCGGCGAACACCACCCGCGGGCTGGTGACCAGCGAACGCGCCACGGCCACCCGCTGCCCCTGGCCGCCCGACACCTCGCCGGGGCGCTTCCTGCCGAGGTCGTCGACCTCCAGCCGCTCCATCCAGCCCAGGGCGATGCGCTCGGCCTCTTTGCGCGGGGTGCCGTTCAGCCGCAGCGGCAGGGCCACGTTCTCCACGCAGGTCAGTTCCGGCACGAGCTGCCCGAACTGGAACACGAAGCCGAACTCGGAGCGCCGCAGCTCGCTGCGCCGGGCGTCGTTCATCGTCGCCAGATCACGGCCGTCGTACATGATCGAGCCCGCATCGGGCGTCACGATCCCGGCGAGGCAGTGCAGCAGCGTCGACTTGCCGGAGCCGGACGGGCCCATCACCGCGACGACCTCGCCGGGGTGGATGGAGAACTCGGCGCCGGCCAGCGCCATCGTCGGCCCGTACGCCTTGTGCAGGTTCTCGGCGGCGAGCAGGGATCCCCCGGGGGCGTTCACGCGATCACCGCGGCCTTCAGCTTGTCGAGCCGGGCGGCGGCGAGCTCCAGCCAGCGCAGGTCGGCCTCGAGGTGGAACAGGGCGTGGTCGCAGATCAGCTGGTCGGCGAAGTCGCCGGAGCGCTTGCGGTCCGTGAGGATGCGCATGCTGCGCAGGTGCTCGGCACGCTGGGTGTCGAGGATGTCGGCGGCGTCGCGGTGGGTCAGCAGCGCGAGGACGACCTTGGTGTACAGCGTCGACTGGAGGTACGGCTCGGGCTTCTCGGGTGTCGCGAGCCACTGCTCGACGTCGGTGATCCCGGCGTCGGTGATCGCGTACCGCTTGCGCTCGGGACCGCCGCCGGCCTCGATGCCGTCGACCTCGACGAGCCCGTGCTTCAGCAGACGCGACATCGTCGAGTAGACCTGGCCGTAGTGCAGCGGCCGGTCGTGACCGAACTTCTCGTCGAAGGCCCGCTTGAGGTCGTAACCGTGGCGGGGCCCGGACTCCAGGAGTCCCAGGAGGGTGTGACCGATGGACATGGAAAGGACTGTACATGCGGTGTATACCCGGTGTGTATACGCCCTGTGTGCAGGTGACGGCGGGGAGTGGGACTGCGCAGGTGAGGGCCGATTGTCACTGTTCTGCCACAGGCCGGGCGCCTGCCTCGGGCGCGGGGGCCACAGTCCGGGCATCTGCCATAGGCCCGGCTCCGCCACAGGCCCGGCCTCTGTCTAGGGGGCGGGCGGCGTCTGCCGCAGGTCCGGCGTCTGCCACAGGGGCGGCGTGCATCGGTGGCCCGTCCGGGGGAGGGGCTTGTCCGGGCGGCCCCGCTGTCCGTGTGCGGGTGTGTGCGGGGGGCGAAGCCGTTCAGGCGGGCGGGGGCCCGGGGGGCGAGCCGCCGGGGGGCCGGCCGCGGCGCGGGAGGGGCCCGGTGTCGCCGGGCAGCCGCCCGGCCTCCTTCAGCGCCTTGCGCAGCAGGAACTCGATCTGCGCGTTCGCCGACCGCAGTTCGTCCGAGGCCCAGCGGGCCAGCGCGTCGTGGACCAGCGGATCCAGCCGCAGCAGCACCTGCTTGCGCTGCTGCGGCCGGCGCTGAGGGGCCGGGCCCCCGGCTGCGTCACTCACTGGTAGAGGGTCCCGGTGTTCAGTACCGGCTGGGGCGCACGGTCCCCGCACAGCACCACCATCAGGTTGGACACCATCGCCGCCTTCCGCTCGTCGTCCAGCTCCACGATGCCCTGTTCGGCGATGCGCTGGAGCGCGGCCTCGACCATTCCCACGGCCCCGTCCACGATCTCCCGCCGCGCCGCGACCACGGCGCCCGCCTGCTGCCGCTGGAGCATCGCCGAGGCGATCTCGGGAGCGTACGCGAGGTGGGTGAAGCGGGACTCGATGATCCGGACGCCGGCCGCCTCCACGCGCGCGTGCAGCTCTATGGCGAGCTTCTCGGTGATCTCCTCCGCGTTGCCGCGCAGCGAGAGGCCGTCCTCGTCGTGCGAGTCGTAGGGGTACTCGATGGCGATGTGCCGGACGGCCGCCTCGGTCTGGGTGGCGACGAACTCCAGGAAGTCGTCCACCTCGAAGCTGGCCTGCGCGGTGTCCCGTACGTTCCACACCACGACCGCGGCGAGTTCGATCGGGTTGCCGTAGGCGTCGTTGACCTTCAGTACGGCCGTCTCGTGGTTGCGGACCCGGGTGGAGATCTTCTCGCGGGAGGTGAAGGGGTTCACCCAGCGCAGCCCGTCCTCGCGGATGGTGCCCCGGTAGCGGCCGAACAGCTGCACCACGCGGGCCTCGCCCGGCGACACCGTGTTCAGCCCGCACATCGCCAGGAACGCGGCGAGGGCGACCAGGATGCCGCCGGTGATCAGCGCCGCCTTGAGGCCGGCCGCGTCCACCTGGGCGCCGGAGGCGATCATCCCGGCGCCGGCCAGCAGTCCGGCCAGGCCGAGCAGCAGCGCGAGTCCGCCGGCCACGCTGCGCGCGGGGAACTCCTGCACGCGCGGGGCGGGCATGTCGGGTGTGTCGACGGTGTCGATGGCCGCTTCGGCGGTGGCCGACGGGTCGTGAGTGGGCATGGTGGGTCCCCGTTTCTCCTCGCCGCCTGATTCAGTGATCGGCGGACTATCTAAGTGATATCACTTTAGCGCCTCGTGGCAACCCTGTGCCACTCTCGTACGTCGGATTCGGTGGGGACGTCCGGGCGGTTCCCTCACATGGGGTGCTGATTCTCACGCCCCGTGCGGACCGGACCGAGACCCCTTCGTCATAGACAGCGGTGTTAGCTTTCTGAGCTGACCTGCCCCTGCCCCCGGGCACTGGTGTGACTGCCGAGTAGGAAGCGGAGCGAGCGGACTCATGGGACGAGCGGACGAGAGACGAGCTCGACAGCGCGGTGGGCGCCGCGCGGCGCCCAGGGGCCGCTCGGCGGAGACGGACTCGACGACCCCTTCGACGGCCGAGTCCGTGGCGACCGCCGAGGCGGAGCCCGGGACCGCTCCCGCGACCGGTGGTCGCGCGGCCGCCCGCCGGGGCGCGAAGAAGGGCGGCAAGGGCGCCAAGGGCAAGGCCGGGAAGAAGGACAAGAGCCTCATACGCCGGCTCTTCACCTGGAAGAAGATCCTCGGCACGTTCCTCGGCCTGACCGTGGCCGTCATCGGCGCCTTCCTCTGGCTGTACATGAGCACGCCGATCCCCGAGGGCAACCCCGACGCCAACCTCCAGAGCAACGTCTACGAGTACGACAACGGCGCGATCCTCGCCCGAGACGGCGAGGTCAACCGCGAGAACGTCGAACTCGCGAAGATTCCCAAAGAGGTCCAGCACACCTTCGTCGCCGCCGAGAACAAGTCCTTCTACACCGACGCCGGCGTCGACCTGAAGGGCACCACCCGCGGTGTCCTCAACACCCTCATGGGCAAGGGCGCGCAGGGCGGTTCCACGATCACCCAGCAGTACGTCAAGAACTACTACCTGACGCAGGAACAGACCGTCACGCGCAAGCTGAAGGAACTGGTCATCTCCCTGAAGCTGGACCGGGAGAAGGACAAGGACTACATCCTGGCCGGTTACATCAACACCAGCTACTACGGCCGCGGCGCCTACGGCATCCAGGCGGCCGCCCAGGCCTACTACCGCGTCGACGCCGACAAGCTCAGCGTGGAGCAGGGCGCCTACCTCGCCGCGCTGCTCCAGGCCCCCAGCCAGTACGACTGGACCTCCGCCTCCGACACCGGCAAGAAGCTGGTCATGGCCCGCTGGAACTACGTCCTCGACAACATGGTCGGGCAGGACTGGCTGGACAAGGGCAAGCGCGACGCCATGAAGTTCCCGGTGCCCAAGGAGCCCAAGGCCGCGCCCGGCAAGGAGGGCCAGATCGGCTACCTCGTCGACGCGGCCAACACCGAACTGGCCAAGCAACTGGTGGCCCAGGGCGTCGCCGACGACTACGAGTCGGGCATGGCACTGGTCCGGCGCGGCGGCTGGAACATCGAGCTCAACATCGACAAGAAGAAGCAGAAGGCGCTGGAGACGGCCGTCAAGGAACAGCTGACCAGCAAGCTGGACAAGAAGAAGCGCTCGGTCGACGGAGACGTCCAGGCAGGCGCGGTGTCGGTGAACCCCAAGACGGGCGCCGTCGAGGCGATGTACGGCGGTACCAGCTACACCGACCACTACACCAACAACGCCACCCGCACCGACTACCAGCCCGCCTCCACCTTCAAGCCGGTCATCCTCGCCGCCGCCTTCGACGAGGCCGCCAAGACGCAGGACGGCGACCAGATCACCGCGAACACGATCTACGACGGCACCAGCAAGCGCCCGGTCGTCGGCAGCGACATCGGCTTCGCCCCGGAGAACGAGGACGACCAGGACTACGGCGACGTCACCGTCCAGACGGCGCTCAACAAGTCCATCAACTCCGTCTTCGCGCAGATGGGCGTCGACGTCGGGATGCCCGAGGTGCTGAAGGTCGCGGCCAACCTCGGCATGGACACCGCGGACCTCAAGGCCGTGCCCGCCCAGACCCTCGGCACCATGGGCGCGAGCCCCCTGCAGATGGCCGGCGTCTACGCCACCCTCGACAACCACGGCAAGCAGGTCACCCCGGCGCTCATCAAGTCGGCGGAGAACAGCGCCCACCCGACGTTCAAGCACACCGACCCCGTCGGGGAGCAGGTCATCAGCCGCGAGGCCGCCGACTCGGTCACCTCGGTGCTCACCGGCGTGGTCGACGACGGTACGGCGAAGAAGTCCGTGCGGGACAACCCGCTGCGCAAGGGCCAGAAGGTCGCGGGCAAGACGGGTACCTCCGACAACAACAAGTCGGCCTGGTTCACCGGCTACACGCCCGACCTGGTCACCTCGGTCGGACTCTTCGGCGAGTCCGCGAAGGCCCCGCACCCCCAGGTCCCGCTGACCGGCGCGACGAACGGCCTGACCTCGGACGCGGGCCGGGTCAACGGTGGTGGCTTCCCGGCGCAGATCTGGGCGGCGTACACCTTCGGCGTCTCCACCAAGGTCACCAAGTTCGACCTGGACACCGACCAGGGAGCGGCGGTCCAGACCGCGTCGCCGTCCCCGTCCGCTTCCCCGTCGACGAGTTCGTCACCGTCCTCGTCCCCGTCGACGAGTTCGTCGCCGTCCTCCTCTCCGTCGACGAGTTCGTCCCCGTCCACGTCGTCGAAGCCGAGCTCGTCCCCGTCCAGCACACCGACGGGTGACACCTCGTCGGAACCGAGCACGGACGACCCGTCGACCGATCCGGAGGATCCGGAGGATCCGCTCCTCGGCCAATAGCGGCCACCGGCGGCAGAGACAGCGAAGAGGGCGCCCGGAGATCTCCGGGCGCCCTCTTCGCGCGCTTCCCGCGTTCTTCTCAGCTCCGTTTCAACGAGATCCGGTTCAGCCGGCTCCGTTCAACGAGCTCCGGTTCAACTCAGCTCCGGTTCAACTCGAACCAGACCACCTTGCCGGTGCTGAGCCGGGTGGCCCCCCACCGCCGGGCCAGCCGGTTCACCAGATACAGGCCGCGGCCGCCCTCGTCGGTCGCCCGGGCCTGCCGCAGCCGGGGCAGCTGCGGCACGTCGTCGCCGACCTCGCAGCGCAGCACATCGGTGCGCAGCAACCGCAGGGTCACCGGCCGCGAGGCGTACCGCACCGCGTTGGTGACGACCTCGCTGACCAGCAGCTCGACGGAGTCGGTCATGTCCTCCATCCCCCAGCGGGACAGCGCCCGCCGGGCCAGCCGGCGGGCCCGGCCGGGAGCCGCGTCCTCCGGCTCGAGGAACCAGTACGCCACGTCGCTCGGCGCGATCCCGTCGAACCGGGCGGCGAGCAGCGCGATGTCGTCGTCCCGGTCGCCCGGGCCGAGCATGTCGAGCACCTCGTCGCACAGGGCCTCGAGCGGCGGCGGATGATCGGGGCCGGTCAGCTGGGCGGTCGCGGCGAGCTTCTCCCGCAGCTGCTCTATGCCGGTCGCCACGTCCCGCAGCCGGGACTCGACCAGGCCGTCGGTGTACAGCAGCAGCGTCGCACCGGCCGGGGCGTCGAGCTCCACCGCCTCGAAGTCGACGCCGCCCACGCCGATCGGCGCGCCCGGCGGCACCCGCAGCACCTCGGCCCGGCCGCCCAGGTGCAGCAGGATGGGCGGGGGATGCCCCGCGTTGGCGATGGTGATGCGGTGGGACACCGGGTCGTAGACCGCGTACAGGCAGGTCGCCATGCGGTCGGTGCCCAGCCGCTGGGCCTGCTCGTCCAGATGGTGCAGGACCTCCTGCGGCGGCAGGTCGAGACCGGCGAGGGTCTGGGCCGTCGTCCGCAGCTGTCCCATGATGGCCGCCGACGTCATGGAGTGACCCATGACGTCGCCCACCACCAGCGCCACCCGGCTGCCCGGCAGCGGGATGGCGTCGTACCAGTCGCCGCCGACCCGCGCGGTCTCGGCCGCGGGCAGGTACCGGGAGGCGAGCCGCACGCCCGTGGGGCGCGGCAGGGTCTCCGGCAGCATCGTGCGCTGCAACTCGTCGGCGATGTACGCCTCACGGTCGTACAGCACCGCCTTGTCGATGCCCAGGGCGCTGTGGGTGGCGAGCTGGGCGGCCACCAGCAGGTCGTCGTTCTCGAACGGGATGCGTTCCGGGCGGCGCAGGAAGACCGCGGCGCCGATCACCCGGCGGCGGCCCCGCAGCGGGGCCAGGACGGCCCGCTGACCGACCGGGATGGCCAAGGTGCTGTCCTCGCCCAGCAGTTCGGGCAGCGCGGCGCGTGCGGCCGGGTGGTCGGCGAACACCGGACGCACCCCGCGCAGCACCTCCGCGAGCGCCCCGCCGGGCCGCACCTCGCACAGCTCGCCGACCGCGGCCGACAGCTCGGCGGTCAGCTCGCCCGGTTCCGGGGGCGGCAGGGCGAGCGCCGCGAAGCCGGTCTCGGTGTCCCGTTCCTCCGGAATGCGGTCGGTGCGCCGCAGCCGCAGCATGATGCGGTCCGCCGCGGGCCGCTCATCGCCCACCGGCAGCGGGTCGCGCAGATAGACGAGGATCGCGTCGGAGAAGGTCGGCACGGTGGCCCGGCACAGCCCCATCACGATCTCGTCGAGGTCCAGGCCGCGGGCGATCCGCCGGGTCGCCGCTCCCACGAAGCGCAGCCGGTCCCCGTCCCGCCGCATCGGCGTGGGCCGGCCGGGCGTCAGTGCCCCTCCGGCGCGCCGGTCCTGCCCTTCCGGACCCCGCTCCGGGCGCGCGTCGGTGCCCGGCTGGGCCGGGATGGACTCGGGAGCGGGGCGCGGCCGGTGGTCACCCACGCTCGGCTTGGCCCGCGCGGGAGGGGCCCCCATGGCCTCGTCGGCCGCCGACGGCTGGGAGTGCTCGGCGCCGGAACCGGCCTCCGAACCGGCCGCATCCATTCCCGTGGCTCCCTGGCCGCCCATGCCACCCTTTCCGCCCTTGCCGCGCGGCGTCGTCGTACCCGAGGCGTCGGGCGGTAAGGCGGACTGGCCCGGCGCCGGTGCCTGGGTATGCAGCAGTGCCCCACGGGGGTCCGTGGGGTCGACGCCCTGGGGGCGTTCGTAGGAGGTGGGCTGCTCCGTCACGCGTGTCGAATCCGTCCGTCCGGGGCTGCGCGCCGCGCGCGCAGTTGGTCCCGCAGGAAACCCGATACCCGGAATACGTGCCCCCGGAACGGAATTCCCGCGTGGTCAGAGGTTGTTCCTGTGCCACCGGTGGACCGCGCGCGGCCCTGGGGGCCGACGTCGAGCGTCCCGCCGGTGTTGCCCTCGTACCCCTCGCTCACGTGCTGCCGCCCCTCGGTGACGTTCGGTCAGGCCCGGCGTCTGCTCCGGGAGTTACTGCCAGCGTGCCTTGCGGAGGACGATCCTACGTTTCTTGCCCGGGGGCGCATCAAGGGTCTCATGTGGACATGTGCGCGGGCGTACGGTCCCAGTCCTCCGGCAGCAACGGTACGGCCCAGGACGGATCCGGGCGCCAGTGCTGCCAGCCCTCGCTGAACGGAGGCCCCCACGCGCGGATCACCTCCACGGCCCTGCTGCCCGCCTCCCTCACCTGCTCGGCGACCGCCCGGTCCATCAGTCCGTCCTGCTGGGCCTGCGCGAACTCGTCCTCGTCGCGCAGACCCCAACTGCGGTCCGGGTAGACGCAGATGTCGAGGAAGTGGTCCTCGGAGTCCACACCGCCGTCCCAACGGGCCAGCGGCGTCTCCAGGTTGACGTACCAGTTCTTGAACTTCCAGCCCTGGTCCCAGAACAGCCACACCGACCACGGCTCGCCGGGCCGGGCCACCTTCAGCACCCCGGTGCCGAGCCAGCGTCCCCGCGCAACCGTACGCGGCTTGGTGTACCGGGTGTGCAGCGGCTCCTGATGCGGCGGGGTGCCGTCCGCGAGCACCGGCTTGACGCACTGCGTGCCCGGGGCCAGCCAGACGGCGAGCAGCTCCTCGTCGTCCCGCACGACGGTCACCGGGCGGGCGATGTGGAAGTTCGACCCGCCGTTCTCCCGGTAGCGCCACAGAATCCGGCTCCCGGGCTCCCAGAAGGCCGCCGCACCACCAGTTCCCACGCGTCTCACCGCTTCACCGTCTGCCATGCACAGATATTAGGTGCCATGGGCATACGACGCTGCGGCGCGCGTCACGGTTCTCGCGCCGGGGGCGCGAAAGCGCACGAGGGTTTACGGGTGTGTCATCCGCAGGACATCCAGCGCCTCGTCGAGCTGCTCGACCGTCAGGTCGCCGCGCTCCACGTACCCGCCGTCCAGCACCACCTGGCGGATCGTCCGCCGCTCCGCCAGCGCCCGCTTGGCCACCTTCGCGGCCTCCTCGTACCCGATGTACTTGTTCAGCGGCGTGACCACGGACGGCGAGGACTCGGCGTACTCCCGGGCGCGCTCGCGGTGCGCGACGATCCCGTCGACGGTCCGGTCCGCGAGCAGCCGGGACACGTTGGCGAGCAGCCGGATCGACTCCAGCACGTTCTTGGCGATCACCGGCAGCATGACGTTGAGCTCGAAGTTGCCCGCGGCGCCCGCCGTGGCCACGGTCGCGTCGTTCCCGACGACCTGGGCGGCGACCATCAGCACGGCCTCCGGGATCACCGGGTTGACCTTGCCGGGCATGATCGAGGAGCCGGGCTGGAGGTCGGGCAGGCTGATCTCGGCGAGGCCCGTGCGCGGCCCCGAGGCCATCCACCGCAGATCGTTGGCGATCTTCGTGAGGCCCACGGCGATGGTCCGCAGCTGCCCGCTGGTCTCGACGATCCCGTCCCGCGCGCCCTGTGCCTCGAAGTGGTCGCGCGCCTCGGTCAGCGGCAGCCCGGTGGCACGGGCCACCTCCTCGATGACGGCGGCGGAGAAGCCGGGGGGCGTGTTGATGCCGGTACCGACCGCGGTACCGCCCAGCGGCAGTTCGGCGAGCCGGGGGAGCGAGGCTTCGAGCCGCTCCACGCCGTACCGCACCTGGGCGGCGTACCCGCCGAACTCCTGGCCCATCGTCACGGGCGTTGCGTCCATCAGGTGCGTGCGCCCCGCCTTCACCACGTCGGCGAACTCCGCGGACTTGCGCTCCAGCGCGGCCGCCAGATGCTCCAGGGCGGGGATCAGATCCCGGGTGACGGCGGCGGTGGCCGCGATGTGGAGGGACGAGGGGAAGACGTCGTTGGAGGACTGCGAGGCGTTGACGTGGTCGTTGGGGTGCACGGCCCGGCCCAGCCGCTCCGTGGCGAGCGTGGCGACCACCTCGTTGGTGTTCATGTTGGACGAGGTCCCGGACCCGGTCTGGAACACGTCCACCGGGAAGTGCTCGTCCCACCGGCCGTCGGCGACCTCCGCGGCCGCCTCCTGGATGGCGTCGGCGATGTCCTTGTCGACCACCCCGAGCCGCGCGTTCACTTTCGCCGCGGCTCCCTTGATCCGTGCCAGCGCCTCGATGTGCGCACGCTCGATGCGCTGTCCCGAGACGGGGAAGTTCTCGACGGCGCGCTGTGTCTGGGCCCGCCACTTGGCTTCCGCCGGGACGCGTACCTCACCCATGGAGTCGTGCTCGATCCGGTATTCGCTCATGCCCGGTACAGCGATCGGGGAGGCCGGGATGTTCCGCGCGCTGGGCCGTCCGGCGGCACGCTCGATCCCGTCCGGCGCGTGCGGACGAGGCACGTTGGGGCGGCGGGGGCCCTCTCTCGGCCCCGCCGCCCCCGCTGGGGCACTATCCCAGCCCGGGACCCCGTACCGGAATCGTCGTGAACGTCGGCGCGGGCGCCGGGTCCTGGAAGAAGTCGTTGCCCTTGTCGTCGACGACGACGAAGGCCGGGAAGTCCTCGACCTCGATCTTCCAGACCGCCTCCATGCCGAGCTCCTCGTACTCGACGACCTCGACCTTCTTGATGCAGTCCTGGGCCAGCCGGGCGGCCGGACCGCCGATGGAGCCGAGGTAGAAGCCGCCGTGCGTGCCGCACGCGTCGGTGACCTGCTTGCTGCGGTTGCCCTTGGCGAGCATCACCTTGGAGCCGCCGGCGGCCTGGAACTGCTCGACGTAGGAGTCCATGCGGCCGGCCGTCGTCGGGCCGAAGGAACCGGACGCGTAGCCCTCGGGGGTCTTGGCCGGGCCCGCGTAGTACACCGGGTGGTCCTTCAGGTACTGCGGCATCTCCTCGCCCGCGTCGAGACGTTCCTTGATCTTGGCGTGCGCGATGTCGCGGGCCACGACCAGCGGGCCGGTGAGCGACAGCCGGGTCTTGACCGGGTACTTGGTCAGCTCGGCGAGGATGTCGTCCATCGGCTGGTTGAGGTCGATGCGGACCACGTCCGACTCGTCGAGGTGCTCGTCCGTGGTCTCCGGCAGGAAGCGCGCCGGGTCGGTCTCGAGCTGCTCGAGGAAGACGCCCTCGGCGGTGATCTTCGCGACGGCCTGCCGGTCGGCGGAGCAGGAGACGGCGATGGCGACGGGGCACGAGGCGCCGTGCCGGGGGAGGCGGACGACCCGTACGTCGTGGCAGAAGTACTTGCCGCCGAACTGCGCGCCGATGCCGATCCTCTGGGTCAGCTCGAAGACCTTCTCCTCGAGCTCCTCGTCCCGGAAGCCGTGCCCGAGCGGCGAACCCTCGGCGGGGATCTCGTCCAGGTAGTGCGCGGAGGCGTACTTCGCGGTCTTCAGCGCGTACTCGGCCGAGGTGCCGCCGACGACGATCGCCAGGTGGTACGGCGGACAGGCGGCCGTACCGAGCGAACGGATCTTCTCCTCCAGGAACTTCATCATGGAGGCCTCGTTCAGGACGGCCTTCGTCTCCTGGTAGAGGAAGCTCTTGTTGGCCGAGCCGCCGCCCTTGGCCATGAACAGGAACTTGTACGCGCCGCCGTCGGCCGCGTACAGCTCGATCTGCGCCGGGAGGTTGGAGCCGGTGTTCTTCTCGTCCCACATGGTCAGCGGGGCCATCTGCGAGTAGCGCAGATTGAGGTTCAGGTAGGCGTCGTAGATGCCGCGGCTCAGGGCCGCCTCGTCGCCGCCCTCGGTGAGCACGTTCTGCCCGCGCTTGCCCATGACGATCGCCGTGCCGGTGTCCTGGCACATGGGGAGGACGCCCGCGGCCGCGATGTTCGCGTTCTTCAGCAGGTCCAGCGCGACGAACTTGTCGTTGCCGGAGGCCTCCGGGTCGTCGATGATGCGGCGCAGCTGCGCGAGGTGGGCCGGCCGCAGGTAGTGCTGGATGTCGTGGATGGCCTCCTCGGCGAGCTTGCGCAGCGCCTCCGGCTCCACCTTGAGGAACGTCCGCCCGTCGGCCTCGAAGGTGGAGACACCCTCGGCGGTCACCAGCCGGTACGGGGTGGTGTCCTCTCCCATGGGAAGCAGATCGGTGTACGCGAACTCAGGCATCTCGCCCATTCCTCACTCGACAGACGGCTGGCCCGCCTCCATCGGCGGGCGCTCACCAGCGTAGGACCTGCCGTCGCCGGCGAGCTTGTGAGGTAAGGCTCAGTTCGCCGGCCGCCCGTTCCGAGGTGGGGCTATCGCGATCTATCGTGTTTCGGTACGCTGCTCTCGTGGACCTTCACCAGCAGACCGCCGCCCCCGCGCCGGCCGCGGAATTGCGTGCCTCGGACGCCGACCGTGACCGTATCGCCGACATGCTCCGCGAAGCTCTCGCGGAGGGCCGGCTGACAGCCGACGAGCACGCGGAGCGGGTAGAGGGCGTACTGGCCGCCAAGACGGTCGGTGAGCTGGAGGTCTTCGTCCGGGACCTGCCCGCCGCGCACGAGCGGCGCACGGCCCCCTCCCCGGCCCCCGGACGCCCCACCGCGGGAGCGATCCCCGCCGACCCCGACGACAACGTGGTCGCGATCTTCAGCAGCGCCGTCCGCCGGGGCCGCTGGCGCGCGGGCCGCCGTATCCACGCCTACGCGGTCTTCGGCACCGTCGAGATCGACCTCACCGAGGCGCTCTTCGAGTACCAGCAGGTCGTGATCAAGGCGATCTCGGTCTTCGGCAACGTCGAGGTCCGCGTCCCGGAGAACGTCTCGCTGCGCGGCACCGGCGGCGCCGTGCTGGGCAACTTCGAGGTGTACGCGCTCGATTCGCCCCAGGCCGACGCCCCGGTGGTCTACGTCGACGGCTGGGCGGTGCTGGGCAACATCGAGGGGCGGCCGAAGCGGGGCAAGCTCGTCGCGGACCTTCTCGACCGGGTTCAGCACAAGGTCGACAGGGGTTTGCGCAAGCATCTGGACCGTTGACGGCCGTGAAGTTCGCCGCGAGTCCGCCGCGAGTCCGCCGCGAGTCCGCCGTGAGGCCTCCGCGAGTCCGCCGCGAGGCCTCCGTGGGGCACGGTGGTCGGGAACTCAGTGCATAGGCGCGCGCACAGCGGGTAGGCCTTGCTGCATCGTCTCTCGCTCGCGAAGCCGTCGTCAGGAGTAGACCCGTGCTGCAACCGCCGCATTCGCCCGTGCAGGTCGCCGCTGTTCCGGCCCAGCGGGTACCAGCGCGCGACAGGGATCAAGACGCCCCCTGGCATACCGAGGCGGTGTGCCGACGCGACGAGGCAGGCCTGTTCTTCGCCCCCTCCAAGGAACCCACGGCCGCCCGGCTCTCCCGCGAGGAAGCCGCGAAGCGGGTCTGCGCCCGCTGTCCCGTCATGGTGGAGTGCCGCGAGCACGCGCTTCTCCAACCCGAGCCCTACGGCGTCTGGGGCGGCCTGACCGCCGCCGAACGCCGGGTGGCCCTCGCCCGGCGCCGCCGCCGTGACGTGGAACTGAAGAAGGCGGCACAGTCGGCGGGCCATATAGCGGCGGCGGGCTGAGCGGCCGGCCGAGCAGTCCTCGGGGCACGCGAAAGGGGCACCCCCACCGCACCGGGGGTGCCCCTCTCACGCACTACGGGCGCTGCTCGGCCCGGATCGGACTGCCGGGGTAGCCCGGCCCGATCGGACCGGGGCGGCTGCTCGGCCCGGACGGACCGGGGCGGCTACTTGGCCCGGTCGAAGTCGACCGCGCTGTAGGCCCGCAGCTTGCTCAGCCGGTGCTCGGAGTCGATCCGCCGGACCGTCCCGGACTTCGACCGCATCACGATCGAGTCGGTGGTCGCGGTCTCCGACCGGTACCTGACCCCCCGCAGCAGCTCACCGTCGGTGATACCGGTGGCGACGAAGAACACGTTCTCGCCGGTCACCAGATCCTCGGTGGTCAGGACGCGGTCGAGGTCGTGCCCGGCGTCGATCGCCCGCTGCCGCTCCTCGTCGTCCTTCGGCCACAGCTTGCCCTGGATGACACCGCCCAGGCACTTCACGGCACAGGCCGAGATGATGCCCTCCGGGGTGCCGCCGATGCCGAGCAGCAGGTCGACACCGGTGCCCTCGCGCAGGGCCAGGATCGAGCCGGCGACATCACCGTCGGAGATCAGCTTGATGCGCGCCCCGGTCTCCCGGATCTCCTCGATGATGCCCTCGTGCCGCGGGCGGTCCAGGATGACGACGGTGACGTCCTCGGGCGTGGCCCGCTTGGCCTTGGCGACCCGCCGGATGTTCACGGCAACGGGCGCGTCGATGTCGACGAAGTCGGCGGCCTCGGGGCCGGTGACCAGCTTGTCCATGTAGAACACGGCGGACGGGTCGAACATCGCGCCCCGTTCGGTGGCGGCGAGGACGGCGATCGCGTTCGGCATGCCCTTGGCCGTCAGCGTGGTGCCGTCGATCGGGTCGACCGCGATGTCGACCTCGGGCCCGGTGCCGTCACCGACGCGCTCGCCGTTGAAGAGCATCGGGGCCTCGTCCTTCTCGCCCTCGCCGATGACGACCACGCCGTTCATCGACACGGTGGAGACGAGGGTCCGCATGGCGCGCACCGCGGCACCGTCGGCGCCGTTCTTGTCACCGCGTCCCACCCAGCGGCCCGCGGCCATGGCGGCGGCTTCGGTCACCCGGACGAGTTCCAGGGCGAGGTTGCGGTCGGGGGCCTCGGAGGGGACATCGAGTTCGGACGGCAAATGATGATGCTCGGTCATCGGAGCGCACCTTTCTGATACGACGACGGCCGGATGAGGGTTCGATCCCGACTCTATCGTCAGTCCGACAAAATGAGCAGGGGACCCCACGGATGAGCGCCCCGGGCACCTGCGACGATAGGGGGCGTGGCAGGTTCGAACGGCAAGCAGAAGACGGCCCGCGACATGATCCTCTCCCTCGGGGTGATCATGATCGCGGCGTGGGTCATTTACCTCTTCGTCCCGCACGACGATCGCCCTCCCGAGGTCCGGCAGGTCGACTACCGCGTCGAGCTCCTCACGGCGCGTCGCGCGGCGTCGTACCCGGTGGCCGCGCCCGAAGGCCTGTCCGAGGCCTGGAAGGCGACCTCGGTGCGGTTCCAGGGCGACGAATTCGACGCATGGCACCTCGGTTTCCACGCTCCCGACGGGGAGTACGTGACGATCGAGCAGTCCACTCAGCAGCGTTCGGAGTTCGTCGAGAAGGCCAGCCAGGGATCGAAGGCGACCAAGGTCACCGAGCAGATCGGCGGCCGCACCTGGACCCGCTACACCGGCGGCCGCTACGACGCGCTCGTTCTCCAGGGCGAGACGGGCTCCACCACCGTGGTGGCGGGCACGGGGTCCTTCGAGCAGCTGTCGGCGATGGCCGGCGCGCTGAAGCTGGCGTGAGCACGCTCCGACCTGCGAGAGGCGCCGGAGGAGGCATCGAGGAAGTCTCGCGCGGTGACTTGCGACGTGACGTGAAGTGACATGCGAAGAGGCCCCCGTCGAGCTCGGCGGGGGCCTCTTCGCATGTCACCGGTCCGAACCGGTTGACCGGCCCGACCGGGCTCGGACGGGTCGGACGGGTCAGACGGTGGTGACGACCTCGTCGTACGCCAGACGCGGGGAGCGCGGGTAGGAGGCGCCCTCGCCCGGCTTGCCGATGTTGACGACCATCAGCGGGGTGTGGTCGTCGTCCAGGAACTCCTTGCGGACGCCCTCGAAGTCCACGCCGGTCATCGGGCCGGCGGCCAGACCGGCGGCGCGGACGCCGATGATGAAGTACGCGGCCTGGAGCGCGGCGTTCAGCGCGGCGGCGCCCTCACGGGCCGGACGCTCGCTGAAGAACAGCTCCTTGGCCTGCGGGAAGGCCGGGAACAGGGTCGGCAGCTCCTGGTGGAACTCGTTGTCCGCGGAGAGGATCGCGACCAGCGGGGCGGTGGCGGTCTTGGGCTGGTTGCCCTCGGCCATGTGCCGCACCAGGCGCTCGCGGGCCTCGGCGGAGCGGACCAGGGTGATGCGCAGCGGGGTCTGGTTGAACGCCGTCGGCCCGTACTTGACCAGGTCGTAGATCGCCTGGACCTGCTCGTCGGTCACCGGCTCGTCGGTGAAGGTGTTCGCGGTGTGGGCCTCGCGGAACAGCAGGTCCTGGGCGGTGGGGTCGAGAACGAGAGACATGCGGGAACTTCCTCGGTGGTGGCGTCCGGATCCCGTACCGGACCGCGGTCCGGATAGGCTGACGGCACTGACAGTACGCGGGGAAGGTTCAAGTTTCAACAAAAGCCGGACCGAGGTGATCCGCTTCACAGCCCCGCTGTAGGGGGGCGGCTGAGCCGGACCGCCGCAGAGTCCCGCTTCGCGGGTCGGGGGTGCGCGGGCGCCGGGGGAGTTCCGTCTCGCGGGGTCGGCGGCGCCCGGCCGCCGCGAGAGTCCCGCCCTGCAGGTCGGCGGCCTCCGTCGCCGCGAGACGGGAGAGTTCCGCCTCGCGGGTCGGGGGCGCCAGGTTGCCGCAGGTGAGGCGGCACAGGGGTGCCGCCTCGGGGGACCGTTGTGTCAGCGCGGGCCACGGCATCCTGGGCCGGGGTCTGCCCGGCTCACTCCCCCTCTTCGGTCTCCCCCTCCTCGGCCAGCGCCGCGTCCAGCCGCGCCCGGGCGCCCTCCAGCCAGCGCCGGCACACCTTGGCCAGTTCCTCACCGCGCTCCCAGAGGGCGAGGGACTCCTCCAGCGTCGTACCCCCCGCCTCCAGACGCCGCACGACCTCGATCAGCTCGTCGCGGGCCTGCTCGTAGCCGAGCGCCTCGTCCGTCTTGCTCGTCATGCACCCAATCCCAGTGGTCGTCGTGGACGTTGCTGCCTAGTTGTCGACGTGGTCGACGTGGTCGACGTCGCCGACCCGGACGGTGAACTCGCCCTCGGCGACCCGCGCGCGCAGGGTCTCGGCGGCCGTCACCTCGGCCGGATCCCGGACGACGTGCCCGTCGGCCTTCTGGAGCACGGCGTACCCCCGCTTCAGCGTCGCGGCCGGTGAGAGTGCCACCACGCGCGCGTGCGTGTGGGTCAGCTCGGAGTCGGCGCGGTCCAGGAGGTGCCCGAGCGTGCGCCGCGACCGGTCGACGAGCGAGGAGACGTGATCGGCCCGCTCGTCGATCATCCGGTGCGGATCCTGTATCACGGGCCGCGCGAGGGCGTGGGCGAGCCCGCGCTCCTCCCGCTCCAGGAACGCCTGCGCACACCGCCGCGCCCGCCCGCGCAGCATCCGCACCCGCTCCAGTTCCTCGCCGACGTCCGGCACGACCTTCTTCGCGGCGTCGGTCGGCGTCGAGGCGCGCAGGTCCGCCACATGGTCGAGGAGCGGGTTGTCCGGCTCGTGCCCGATCGCCGAGACGACCGGCGTACGGCAGGCCGCGACCGCCCTGACCAGCTGCTCGTCGGAGAACGGCAGCAGATCCTCCACGCTTCCACCGCCCCGCGCGACGATGATCACGTCCACCTCGTCCAGGCCGTCCAGCTCCTTCACCGCCTGGACGACCTGCGTCACCGCGTGCACGCCCTGGACGGCGACGTTGCGCACCTCGAAGCGGACGGCGGGCCAGCGGTGCCGGGCGTTCTCGAGGACGTCCCGCTCGGCGGCGGAGGCCCGTCCGCACACCAGCCCGATGAGCTGCGGCAGGAAGGGCAGCGGCTTCTTGCGGGCGGGGGCGAAGAGGCCCTCCGCCGCCAGGGACTTCTTCAGCTGCTCCAGCCGTGCCAGCAGCTCGCCGACCCCCACCGGCCTTATCTCGACGGCCCGCAGCGACAGCTGGCCGCGCGGCGCGTACCACTCGGGCTTCGCGTGGACGACGACCCGCGCGCCCTCCCCGACGACGTCCGCGACCGCGTCGAAGACCTGCCGGTAGCAGGTCACGCTCACCGAGATGTCGTGCGACGGGTCCCGCAGCGTCAGAAACACGACGCCGGCACCCGGGCGCCGCGACAACTGGGTGATCTGCCCCTCGACCCACACCGCGCCGAGCCGGTCGATCCAGCTTCCGATGAGCCGCGAGACCTCGCCGACGGGCAGCGGGGCGTCCGCGGACGTGTTCACAGCCATGCGCCCGAGCGTATCGGCCGTCACCGACAATCCGGGGGTCCCGCCCCCGCGGCGAGAAGGGGCGGGGGCCGGGGCGGGGCCAGGCTCCGCCGCAGGTGTCCGGGTCCCTCCCGGGCCGGACGGTCCTGGGTGCCGGTGCCGGTGCCGGTGCCGGTGCCGGTGCCGGCGGTGTCGGACATCGATGCCTCCGCGCGTCGGGTACCGGCCACCCCCCTCGGCTCACCGCCGGTCCGTCCACTCTCCCCAAAGCGGTGATCTCCGACCCCTCGGGCGCGGCCTTACGATGGGACGCATGACTGCTTCGCCTGGCCGCCGCCGTGTCCTGCTCGCCGCTCCCCGGGGCTACTGCGCGGGCGTCGACCGTGCCGTGATCGCCGTCGAGAAGGCCCTGGAGCAGTACGGGGCGCCGGTCTACGTCCGGCACGAGATCGTCCACAACAAGTACGTCGTGCAGACCCTGGAGCGGAAGGGCGCCGTCTTCGTCGAGCGGACGGAAGAGGTTCCGCCCGGCAACATCGTCATGTTCTCGGCGCACGGCGTCGCGCCCGTCGTCCACGAGGAGGCCGCGCGCGGGCGCCTGGCCACCATCGACGCGACGTGCCCCCTGGTCACCAAGGTCCACAAGGAAGCCGTCCGCTTCGCCAGCGAGGACTACGACATCCTCCTGATCGGGCACGAGGGCCACGAAGAGGTCATCGGCACCTCCGGCGAGGCCCCCGAGCACATCCAGCTCGTCGACGGCCCCGCGGACGTCGCCAAGGTGGAGGTCCGCGACCCGTCGAAGATCGTGTGGCTCTCCCAGACCACCCTCTCGGTCGACGAGACCATGGAGACGGTCGACGCCCTGAAGGAGAAGTTCCCGCAGCTCATCTCCCCGCCCAGCGACGACATCTGCTACGCCACGCAGAACCGTCAGCTCGCGGTCAAGCAGATGGGCGCGGAGGCCGAGCTGGTCATCGTGGTCGGCTCCCGCAACTCCTCGAACTCCGTGCGGCTCGTCGAGGTCGCCAAGCTCGCCGGCGCCCGCGAGGCCTACCTGGTCGACTTCGCGAGCGAGATCGACGAGGCGTGGCTGGAGGGCGTGACCACGGTGGGCGTCACCTCCGGCGCCTCCGTCCCGGAGGTCCTCGTCGAAGAGGTCCTGGCCTGGCTCACCGAGCGCGGCTACGGCGACGTCGAGCTCGTCAAGGCGGCCGAGGAGCACATCACCTTCTCGCTGCCCAAGGAGCTCCGCCGTGACCTGCGCGAGGAGGCGGCGGCCCTGGCGGCCCAGCGGGGCGGCAGCGGCACGGCGTCCGAGGCCGCGTCCGGCACGTCGTCCGACACGGGGGTCGGTCCGGCGGACAGCTGACCGACACCTCGGCCGAGTGAGTGACGGTCAGTCGACCGTCGTAACGTAGGGCCATGCAGATCTTCGGCGTGGACATCGGCGGTTCCGGGATCAAGGGTGCCCCGGTGGACTTGGACAGGGGCGACCTCGCTCAGGAGCGCCACAAAGTGCTCACCCCGCAACCGGCCACGCCCGAGGGCGTGGCCGACGGTGTGCGGCAGGTCGTCGAGCACTTCGAGTGGACGGGACCGGTGGGCCTCACCTTCCCGGGCGTGGTCACCGGCGGCTCCACGATCCGTACGGCGGCCAACGTCGACAAGAGCTGGATCGACACGGACGCGCGTGCCCTCTTCAGCGAGCGGCTGGGCGGCCTGCCGGTGACGGTGGTCAACGACGCGGACGCGGCGGGCGTCGCGGAGGTGTCCTTCGGGGCCGGCCGCGACCGCAGCGGCACGGTGATCCTGCTGACCTTCGGCACGGGCATCGGCAGCGCCCTCTTCGTCGACGGCGTCCTCGTCCCCAACACCGAGCTCGGCCACCTGGAGCTGCACGGGCACGACGCCGAGAAGCGTGCCTCCAGCAAGGCCAGGGAGGACGGCGAGCTGACCTGGGAGCACTGGGCCCGCCGGGTCACGAAGTACCTCGCCCACGTCGAGATGCTCTTCTCGCCCGAGATGTTCATCATCGGCGGCGGCGTCAGCCGCAAGGCCGACAAGTTCCTGCACCTCATCGAAGGCATCCGGGCGGAGATCGTCCCGGCCGAACTGCAGAACAACGCCGGCATCGTGGGCGCGGCGATGCACGCGGCGAAGGCGGACTAGCCCCCCGGCCTGCCGGGGGCCCGACCGACCGCCCGGCGGCCCGGCAGCCGAAGCCCGGCGGCCCGGCGGTGGTACCCGACGGCGCTGCTTGGCGACCTGCCGTCGGCGGCGGCCAGGGGCGGCTGGGCCCGCCCGTAGCCAGCCGGCCCGGTAGCCCGGCGGCCGGACGGCCCGGTAGCCCGGTAGTCGGGCAGCCAGCGGGCCCGGCGGTCGTCGGTGGTGGCTGGGCGGGCTCGACGCCCGGCAGGGGTGCGGCGCGGTGGCCGGTGGGGGGCGGTGTGCGCCGGGCCGACCGGCCGCCGGTAGCCGGGCGGGCTTGCGGTCGACGGTGGTGGTCGTGGCGCTGCCTGGCGACCTGCCGTCGGCGGCGCTACGTCGTGGCTAGTGGCGGGGCGCGTTGTGCCGGCGGGCGGCTGCCCGGTGCAGGCCGCGGGCCAGGATGACCGTTCCCGCCAGGAGCGTCCCGGCGTACAGCCAGCCGACCTGGGTGGAAAGTGCCGTCACCAGACCCATCAGCCGCGCCCCGATGCCGTTCCCGCCCTCGGACACGGGCAGCAGCCCCACGGCGAAGGCGATCGGCACGACGACCGGCGCGGACAGCAGGTCGCCCCCACGCACCCACAGGGCGGTCAGCAGGCACACCGGCAGGAACAGCACGCTGTACACCGGCAGTGAGGCGCCGAACAGCAGCTGGTCCAGGCAGCCGATCCCGAACATCAGCACCCCGCTGAACAGCCCGCCGCCGAGCCCGGTGAGCCGGGGGTTCGGCATCCGGCGCGCCGTCCGGGCCGTCCGTGCAGTCCGCTCCAGGGGAGGCGTCGGCCGTCGCCCGGCGGGGGCGGGGCGGGGCCCGCCGGAGCGCGGGGCGCCGGCCCGGCCGGGGCCACCCGCCGGGCGCGGCTGCTTGCGGCCCGGCTCCCGGCCGGCCTCGCGGCCTGCCTGAGGCGGCAGGGGTGGCGAGTCGCGGCGGGTGCCTTGGGCCGGGGGGCGCGTCCTGTGTTGCTCCACCGGACCAACTTAGGTCGGTTTATGTGCCGAATCGGGTGTCGGACACGCCGACGGGCCGAGCTTGGCCATGCGTTCGACAGGTCCGCCGGGGCGGCGCCGGGCACGCCGTAAACTGGGGGACCGGTCAGCTCTCTGGCCTCTGGCCCTCTCACTACGGGAACTGGCCTTCCGGCCCTCTCACCACGGGAAGTCGCAACGTGTCGCTCACGATCGGAATCGTCGGTCTGCCGAATGTCGGCAAGTCGACCCTGTTCAACGCCCTGACCAAGAACGACGTGCTGGCGGCCAACTACCCGTTCGCCACGATCGAGCCGAACGTCGGTGTGGTCGGCGTCCCGGACGCCCGTCTCACCAAGCTGGCCGATATCTTCTCCTCGCAGCGGATCCTCCCGGCGACCGTCGACTTCGTCGACATCGCGGGCATCGTGCGCGGCGCGAGCGAGGGTGAGGGCCTGGGCAACAAGTTCCTGGCGAACATCCGCGAGTCCGACGCGATCTGCCAGGTCATCCGTGCCTTCAAGGACGAGAACGTCGTCCATGTCGACGGCAAGGTCTCGCCCAAGGACGACATCGAGACGATCAACACCGAGCTGATCCTCGCGGACCTCCAGACGATCGAGAAGGTCCTGCCGCGCCTCCAGAAGGAGTCGCGGATCAAGAAGGAGGTCGCGGCGAAGGTCGCTGCGGTCGAGGCGGCGCAGGCGATCCTGGAGAAGGGCGACACCCTCTTCTCCGCGGGCATCGCCCAGGGCTCCGGACGCGAGGAGCTCCTGCACGACCTGCACCTGCTCACCACCAAGCCCTTCCTCTACGTCTTCAACGTCGACGAGGACGAGCTGGTCGACGAGGAGTTCAAGGCCGAACAGAGCGCGCTGGTCGCCCCGGCCGAGGCGATCTTCCTCAACGCCAAGCTGGAGCAGGACCTCGCCGAGCTGGACGAGGAGGACGCGATGGAGCTGCTGGAGTCGGTCGGCGCCGACGAGCCCGGCCTCGCCACCCTCGCCCGCGTCGGCTTCAACACCCTCGGCCTCCAGACCTACCTCACGGCAGGTCCCAAGGAGTCCCGCGCCTGGACGATCAAGAAGGGCGCCACCGCGCCCGAGGCCGCCGGTGTCATCCACACCGACTTCCAGAAGGGCTTCATCAAGGCGGAGGTCATCTCCTTCGCCGACCTGGTGGAGACTGGCTCGGTCGCCGAGGCCCGAGCCAAGGGCAAGGCCCGCATGGAAGGCAAGGACTACGTCATGCAGGACGGCGACGTGGTGGAGTTCCGCTTCAACGTGTAGTGCCTGATTCCTTGATCGGCTAACGCGGCTGGTCAGGGCATGAATCCCCAGGTCAGGGGCCAGATCATCGGGTCTGGCCCCTTCCTGTTTTCTCCTGCGGATTCAGGCTGTTTCTGGGTCGTGTGCTGACTTGGTGCTGACCCTGGCGGCGACTCTCAGAAGCTCTGACCTGGGGCTCCGATGGGAGAGGGGAGGACAGCCGAAGGGATTGACCCGGACGAAGCGATGGCGGACCGGTTTCCCGTTCTGGAAACCCGAACCTCTTGTTGTGCAAGCCGCCGGCTGGGAACGATGAACGGGACACCGGAGCACGGGAACGAGGGGGCACCGTATGAGGCTGACGAAGCTGGCCACCACCTGTGAGAACGGGGACTGTCCCACCCTGTATGCGACCGACAAGGGAACCCTGATCGTGCAGGGAGGCGTGCCGACGGGACACGGTCTCGACGTGCCGGAGGGCGAATCCCTGGTGGAAATCCCGATGGACCTCATCCGGAAGGCAATCCGTGATCAGCGCATCTAACGACCTGGCTGCCCGCTTCTCCACCTTCCAGGAGGAGGCGTTCCGGCTGGAGACTCTCGACGACTACAGCAACTCGGGCAACCCTGCCGCCTTCCGTGCCTTCCTCGCGGGGGAGACCAAGCCCGCCGACTACAACGCAGACTGGCTGGAGACCGTGCGAAAGGCGACGGAGAGCGGTAAGCGCATGGTGCGCGTCCACGTCCTGTCCCGCCCGCTCACGCCGTACCTCCGCTACGAGCTGAGCTGGGGTTACCAGACGAACATGACGGCGGGTGAGGAGTTCCACATCCTCGACACGACCGACCACCCGAATCCGCTGGAGGGTGTGCCCGATTTCTGGCTCTTCGACGGCCGCGAGCCTGTGGTGCTCAACTACGACGAGAACGGCGCGTTCACCGGGCCGACGTTCGTCCCGGCACCGGGGGCGTTGCCCACGGGCGAGGAGTCCGAGTACGCGACGTATCGAAGCGTCGCCCTGGCCATGTCGGTGCCCTTCACCGAGTGGTGGGGGAAGCACGGAGCAGCGTGAATCAGGCAGAACTCGGCGCCGCGCTGCGGGCGCTGCGGCAGGCGTCCGGCAAGGAGGCCAAGGCTGTCGCCCGCAGCGCAGTCATGTCGACCGCCAAGCTGTCGAAGATCGAGAACGGCCGTGTCGCCCCGGCGACGGCGGACGTGGAACGCATCCTCACGGCTTTGGACGTGTCCCCGGAGATCAAGGCCGAGTACCTCGCTGTAGCCCGCGCACAGGCCACAGAGGCAATCGCATGGCGCCTTTTTCGGCGCATGGGCTACCACAAGAAGCAGGAGCAGATCAGGGCGTTGGAGTCCTCGATGACGCTCCTGCGCCTCTTCCAGCCGTCCCTGGTTCCCGGTCTGCTCCAGACGCCGGAGTACATCCGGGCAGTGTTGGAGCCGAAGGGCCTCACGGACGAACAGCTCTCCCGCACGGTCTCCGCCCGGATCGAGCGGCAACGCGTCCTGTACGACACCAGCAAAGCCCTGCACTTCGTGGTTACGGAACCCGTCCTGCGCTGGCGTCTCCTTCCGCCCGCGATGATGGCGGGCCAGCTGGACCGCATCGTGTCGGTGTCCCGCCTGCCGAACGTGGACGTGCGCGTGGTCCCTCTCGACGCGCCGCAGCGCGACGTGCCCGGTCACTCCTTCGTCATCCGGGACGACCGTGTGGTGACGGTCGAGATGACACACGCCGAGGTGGTCGTCACCGACCCACGGGACGTCTCCCTGTACGTCGAGAAGTTCGCCCGCTTCGCCTCCGTGTCCCTTGCCGGGGACGCAATGCGCGACCTAGTCGAGGGCATCCGAGACGCGTTCTTGCACGAACGGGAAACGCCCTAGCTTCGGCCCCTCGGACCGGCTGACCATGGCCTTCTCGACGAGATGCGGGGAGGCGTACGAGATGCACGGAGAACCGTCGACGCTGCCGGAGCCGGTGGCTTCTTCCCTATCGCCGGCACGGCCGGAACCCGTCCCGGGCTGCCGGGACTGCCTCGGCCTCGCGGTACAACGGGCCAACGCCGGGTCGGTCTGGGACTACTCCAAAGTGTCCGACATGAACGTGACCCTGCGCGCACACCTGCGGGACGCGCACGGGGGCGAGTAATGCCCCGCGCTGTGCTGCGGTACGTCACGCATCGGATCACCCAGCACCCAGACACCGACGTGACGTTCGAGGCCGAGTGCCTCCGCTGCGACTGGTCGGCGACGCCTTCCGAGGACGGGGCGGCCGTGGACATCGAGTGCATGGGGCACACGGGACGCACCACCCACGAGGGATTCAGGCGGGTGTGCACGTCGTTCGCTCTGGTGGTGCGGGCGGGGTGACGGCGACCCGAGCGTCCCTTGCTTCAGTTGCCGTCAGACGCGCTGGAGGCGACGTCGACGGCCCCCAGCACGCGACACAGACACGGGCCTCCGTATGAGATCGAACAGGACGAAACCCATGGCGAAGCGTTCCGAGCCGAAGAAGACGATGACCAAGGGGGAGTGGATCGAACAACAGCTGGCCAATGCCCCGGAGCCGACGGCCGAGGATGTCTGGTGGGTGCTCAACAGGTTCGGCTTCCCGACGGAACAGGTGGAGGCGGCCTACCAGGCGATGCTCCGGGAGAAGGAGGAACGCGCCGCAAGGCGCACAGCTGGAGCCTGAGCTTCATCGCGGCTCCAAGGCTCCGCGCCACTCGGCGAGCCGGTCAGCCTGCCTGGCTCACGAGACGGGCGGTGTTCAGCTGAGCGGGGATGCGCAGGCCATGAACGGCCCGGCCGCCCGGCTCCATGATTCTCCCCTGGCGAGAGCTGCCGCGCCTTCCGTGCGCAGCGACGTGACCACGGGGGTCAGGAAGTCCGTACGCCAATGCTGCACGGCCTCCGGCTTCATGCCGCTCGCCTCGACCGAGGCCCCCACCCTGGCTTCGAGTACGGCCGCGCCCTGCGCCGCGTCGTCCCCGGTCCACTCGTCCACGTGCTCGGCCACCAGGGCCCACGTCAGCTTGATCGTGCGCGGATCGTACGGACGGCGGCGGGCGGCGTGAAGAGCCAGAGGTGAGAGCGGGGGTGGGGGTACGACCCCCGAAGGGGCCCGTCGTCGGCCGCCGCGTCTTAGCAGCTCGGGTTCTGCCACGGTTCCAGGGGCGACGGGGCAGCTGTGGCGCTCCCTCCAGCGGCGATAGAAGCCGCAGGTCAGCGGCGATCCAACCGTTCTGCAGGGCATCCGCCGGCACTGCACAGGAATGAGAAGCGCTCAGGCCGCGGCTTCGCCGGGGTCCTCGTCCTCGTCCTCGTCTTCCGAGGAGCCGCCCCGCTCGTAACCCGACACGTCGATCTCGCGGCCGTCTGCGAGCCGTCTCTTGTGCGGGGCGACGTTGTGCTTGGTGGGCGGGTTCCGCTGCTCCTTCTCCTCTGCAGAGTCAGCGGCCGACCCGGTGTCCTGGGACTCCTCGGCGACGTTCTGTTCCTCGGCATGCCTAGCGGCCAGGACGGCGACGGCCAGAGCCGCGCTGCCGACCGTGCCGGCCACGGCGAGGATCTTCGGCTTGTGCTTGCTGACCCAGCCCTTCGCCTTGGCGAAAGCGGTGGGCTCGCCGTCCTCGGGGATGGGTTCGCTGGGCGTGGAGTCAGTCACGCGCACAGATCTACCGGACCCGTCCCTCACCTGTCAGGCAATCACCCGACATCGCCCGATCAGGTTCCGTGGCGCTCGTACGTCTTCGAGTCTTCGCGAAGGTACATCCTCTGGCCGTCGCAGCGGATTGCCATCCTCGCTCTGTGGCCCGCCCGCCGGGCGGCTCTGCTTGGCGTCGGCCGCGAGGTGCCTCTCTTCCCATAGAGGGCAGCTCGGCCGCTTTCTCTACTACGCTTCCCGCGTGGACTCGGCTGCCGCTTGCGTGGAACTCGCATCGACGGCTGGAAACGGCCGCGCGACGTGCGTCACGCCGCAGGCATCAGGGTTGGCGGCCCGCGCGACCGCCATGACATACCGGGAAGAAGAGCCTTGGCCCTCAAGAAGACAGACCTCTACAGCTCGCTCTGGAAGAGCTGCGACGAGCTGCGCGGCGGGATGGACGCCGGTCAGTACAAGGACTACATCCTCACGCTGCTCTTCGTGAAGTACGTCTCCGACAAGGCCAAGGCCGACCCCGACAGTCTCATCGACGTCCCGCCCGGCGGCTCCTTCGACGACATGGTCGCCGCCAAGGGGGACAAGGAGATCGGCGACCGCTTCAACAAGATCGTCAGTCGTCTCGCCGAGGCGAACGACCTGCGCAACGTCATCGACCTCGCCGACTTCAACGATGAGGAGAAGCTCGGCAAGGGCAAGGAGATCCAGGACCGGCTCTCCAAGCTGGTCACGATCTTCAGTGACCTGGACTTCCGCGGCTCGCGCGCGGAGGGTGACGACCTTCTTGGTGACGCCTACGAGTACCTGATGCGCCACTTCGCCACGGAGTCCGGCAAGAGCAAGGGGCAGTTCTACACGCCCGCGGAGGTTTCGCGGGTTCTGGCCAAGGTGGTCGGCATCACCAAGGACACTCGCCAGGACCAGACGGTCTACGACCCGACCTGTGGCTCAGGCTCGCTGCTTCTGAAGGTCGCGGCCGAGGCTCCGCGAGGCATCACGATCTACGGCCAGGAGAAGGACAACGCCACGTGGGCGTTGTCCAAGATGAACATGATCCTGCACGGGAACGAAGACGCAGAGATCCTCAAGGGCGACACGATCACGAGCCCTCAGTTCACCAACGGGAACGCACTCCAGACGTTCGACTTCGCCGTGGCCAACCCGCCGTTCTCGATCAAGTCCTGGAGCAACGGGCTGGAGCAGGAGTACGGCCGCTTCGAGTACGGCCGGCCACCGGAGAAGAACGGCGACTACGCCTTCCTGCTGCACATCCTCAAGTCACTCAAGAGCACGGGCAAGGCGGCGGTCATCCTCCCGCACGGAGTGCTCTTCCGAGGCAACGCCGAAGCCGACATCCGTCAGCGCCTGCTGAAGCAAGGGTTCATCAAGGGCATCATCGGTCTCCCCGCGAACCTGTTCTACGGGACCGGCATCCCTGCCTGCATCATCGTGCTCGACAAGGAGAATGCCGTCGGCCGCACCGGCGTGTTCATGATCGACGCGTCCAAGGGTTTCATCAAGGACGGCAACAAGAACCGTCTCCGCAGCCAGGACATCCACAAGATCGTCGACGTCTTCACCCGGCAGACCACGATTGACCGCTACTCGCGCATGGTCCCGCTATCAGAGATCGCCGACCCGAAGAACGACTACAACCTCAACATCCCCCGATACATCGACTCCTCCGAGCCCGAGGACATCCAGGACCTCCACGCACACCTGCACGGCGGCATCCCGAACCGCGATCTCGACGCGCTCAGTGGCTACTGGGATGCCTTCCCGCAGTTGCGAGACCAACTGTTCCGGCTGAACCGTCCTGGCTACAGTGACCTGACCATCGACGTCAGTCAGGTTCAACAGGCGATCCTTGATTCGCCCGAGTTCCAGAAGTTCACCCAAGAGGCCCGGGAGCTTACCACTGAGTGGTTCGCCGCCCATCGCAAGAGGCTCGAAGGGATCGACGAGACTACTCGGCCAAATGACCTGATTGCCGTTCTCGGCGACGACCTGCTGGCCCGATTCAAACCAGTTCCCTTGCTGGACGAGTACGACGTCTACGAACAGCTCATGACGTACTGGCACGACGTCATGCACGATGACGTCTTCATGGTCATGAACGACGGCTGGCTCGAAGCGGCTAAGCCGCGCCAGATCGTGGTGGACAAGGACCGAAAGCTGTCCGAGACCCCTGACCTCGTGGTGGGTACGGGCCGCAGTGCCGAGAAGTACAAGATGGATCTCCTCCCACCGAATCTGATCGTTGAGCGCTACTTCGCCAAGGAACGCGCTGAGGTCGATGAGCTCATTTCGCTATCGGAGGAAGCGAGTCGCCTGGTCGAGGAGTACGTCGAGGAGCATGCCGTTGAGGGCGGGCTACTGGCGGAAGCGATGGACGATGAAAAGATCAACAAGGCACTCGCTTCGGCCCGCCTGAAAAAGGCGCGACACGAAGGTACGGATGCAGACGAGGTGGCCTCCCTGTCACACCTCATCAACCTGTACAACGCGGAGGCGGTAGCGAAGAAGGCGGCCAAGGAGGCGGAAGCTGCGCTGAGTCTTGTCACGCTGAAGAAGTACGGCGAGCTCGCCGAGTCTGAGATCAAACAACTTACGCTTAACGACAAGTGGCAGGCTACGGTCACGGACCGTGTTGCTCAGGTGGTTGAATCGCTGACGCTTACGCTGGTGGGGCGGATTAAGGAACTCGGCAAGCGCTACGCAGAAACAGTTGACGCTATCAAAGCCGATTTGGAAAATATCGAGGCTAAGGTGGCACGTCATCTTTCCGCCATGGGGGTTATGTAATGACCTCTGAAAATTCGCCTTGGCCCCGGTTGGCGACTGGGGTTATTGCCCAACCGCGCTTGGGTGGCAACTATAGGAACGCCGGGTCTGTGTCTAGGCGACCGCTCATCAAGATGGGAAACATTGCGCGGGTTAACATCGACTTGTCGCGCATTGAGTACATCCCGGACTCGGAAGCGGTTAGCCCATTGCACCGTTTGCGATACGGTGACGTGCTTTTTAATACCAGGAATACACTCGACCTTGTCGGGAAAGTCTCTATTTGGCGTGACGAACTTCCGGTTGCGTACTACAACTCCAACATTCTGAAGCTCGAATTCAAGTCTGAGTACTGCGGTGATTCGCGGTACTTTGGGTACGCGCTGAATTCCGCAGAAAGCATTGAAGCGATCCGCAACTTGGCGACCGGTACAACGAGTGTTGCCGCCGTGTACACGCGCGACTTGCTTAAACTGGAAATTCCGGTTCCGTCAAAGTCTGAGCAGTGTGCAATCGCTGATACGCTTGAAGATGTCGAGCGGTTGATCTCGTCTTTGGTGCTTCTGATCGCCAAGAAGCAGGCGATCAAGCAGGGGATCATGCAGCGGCTCCTCACCCGAAGGGTGCGCCGCTCTGATCTCTCCGAGCCGCGGGAGGAAACTCGACTGCGTGACCTCGGTATGGTGTACGGAGGGCTTACGGGTAAGAGGAAAGGCGACTTCGGTCAAGGCGTGGCTGCCTTCGTGACGTTTCTCGATGTCGTAAATAACGTTCGCCTGATGACGCCTGAGCTTGGACGCGTCCGCGTCCACGAGTCTGAGCCGCAGCATAGAGTGATGCGTGGGGACGTTCTGTTCAATGGGTCTTCCGAGACGCCCGAAGAGGTGGCCCTGGCCGCTGTTGTCGATTTCGATGCTGGGTCGAACACATATCTCAACAGCTTTTGTTTCGGCTATCGGATTCGGCGGCCAGATCTTGTTGATCCGACGTTCTTGGCCTACTTCTTTAGGTCTGGTGTCGGTCGGGCGTCGGTCGCGTCTCTGGCTCAGGGTGCGACTCGTTATAACATCGCTAAGAGTAAATTCCTCGACCTCGCCCTGGCTCTGCCGTGTCTGGAGGAGCAGCAGGGGACCGTCGCCGTTCTGAACGATAGCGAGGAAGAGATCGAATTTCTCAGGGCCCGGCTCGCTAAAGCTCGGGAAATCAAGCGTGGCATGATGCAGGAGCTCCTAACCGGACGGACGCGCCTGCCTGTTCAGGGGGAGAGCAGCGAATGAGCGATGTTGGGCAGGTCGAGCGCGAGGCCCAGAAGCGGGTCGTCCGGCTGTTCAAGGAGCAGCTGAGCTACCGCTACCTTGGCAACTGGGAGTACCGCACCGGTAACTCGAACATCGAGTTCGAGTTGTTGGAGGCGAACCTCCGTGCTCGCGGCTACGACAGCACTCTCATCAGCAAAGCGATCGACCACCTGAAGAAGGCCGCCGCACTTGGCGGCGGTCGTGACTTGTACGAGGCGAATCGTGCCGTCTATGAGTTGCTGCGCTACGGGGTCAAGGTCAAGCCAGGTGCTGGCGAGCAGTACGAGACGATCTGGCTCATTGACTGGAGCGACGCGCAGGCCAATGACTTCGTCGTTGTCGAGGAGGTGACGATTGTTGGGAAGCAGACGAAGCGACCCGACATCGTGCTATATGTCAACGGCCTGGCTCTGGTGACCCTGGAACTGAAGCGTTCCCGGGTGGCCGTGAGCGAGGGTATCCGGCAGAGCATCGGCAACCAGAAGCCTCAGTTCATCCGGTCGTTCTTCTCTACCGTCCAGCTCGTGCTCGCTGGCAACGACGTGGAGGGCCTGCGCTACGGCGTCATCGATACGCCTGAGAAGTACTGGTTGCAGTGGAAGGAGCCCTCCGACGTTGAGGAGCCGCTGGACCGGGCTCTGCTTCAGATGTGCGGTAAGGAGCGGCTGCTTGAACTGATCCATGACTTCACCGTCTTCGACTCCGGTGTCCGTAAGGCGTGCCGTCACAACCAGTACTTCGGCGTCAAGGCTGCCCAGGAACGCATTGGCCGTCGCGAGGGCGGCATCATCTGGCACACCCAGGGGTCGGGGAAGTCGCTCACGATGGTGTGGCTGGCGAAGTGGATCCGGGAGCACCAAAACGACGCCCGAGTCCTGCTGATCACCGATCGCACCGAGCTGGACGAGCAGATCGAGAAGGTCTTCAACGGCGTCAACGAGCAGATCTACCGCACCAGTAGTGGTATGGACCTGCTGGACACTCTGAACAAGTCTACCGAGTGGCTCATCTGCTCCCTCGTGCACAAGTTCGGTAGCTCGGCGGATGGTAAGGATGGATCCGAGGCCAGCAACGAGTTCATCAAAGAGCTCAAAGCCAGGATCCCCAAGGGCTTCAAAGCCAAGGGCAACCTCTTCGTCTTCGTCGACGAGGCCCACCGCACTCAGTCCGGCAAGATGCACGACGCGATGAAGGACCTGCTGCCGGGCGCCATGTTCATCGGGTTCACGGGGACACCGTTGCTCAAGACGGACAAGGCCACCAGCATGGAGAAGTTTGGGTCGTTCATCCACACCTACAAGTTCGACGAGGCCGTCGAGGACGGCGTCGTGCTCGACCTCTGTTACGAAGCCCGCTCCATCGACCAGCACCTGACATCGCCGGCGCAGGTGGACAAGTGGTTCGAGGCCAAGACCCGCGGCATGACCGACCTGTCCAAGGCAGAGCTGAAGAAGCGCTGGGGCACGATACAGAAGGTCGTCTCCTCCGAGCCTCGGGCGAAGCAGATCGTGCAGGACATCCTGCTCGACATGGAGAGCAAGCCCCGCCTGATGGACGGGCGTGGTAACGCCATGCTCGTGGGCGAGAGCATCTACCAGGCATGCAAGTTCTACGAGCTGTTCTGCAACGCGGGCTTCCGAGGGAAGTGCGCCATCGTCACCAGCTACGCCCCGAGTCCCGGAGATATCTCCAAGGAGGACTCCGGCGCAGGCCAGACGGAGAAGCTGCGTCAGTACGACATCTATCGAAAGATGCTCGCTGACCACTTCGGCGAGTCCGAAGACGCCGCCATGACGAAGGTCGACCAGTTTGAGCAAGAGGTCAAGCGGCAGTTTGTCGAGGAGCCCAGCCGCATGCGCCTGCTCATCGTCGTCGACAAGCTTCTGACCGGGTTCGATGCGCCGAGTGCCACGTACCTTTACATCGACAAGAAGATGAGCGATCACGGCCTGTTCCAGGCGATCTGCCGGGTCAACCGACTCGACGGAGACGACAAGGAGTTCGGCTGCGTCGTCGACTACCGCGACCTGTTCAATTCCCTTCAGGACGCCATCACCGACTACACGTCTGGTGCACTCGACGGGTACGAACCACAGGACATCGAGGGCCTGCTGACTGACCGGATCGAGAAGGGGCGAGAGGCTCTCGACGAAGCGCTGGAACGAATCCGCGCGCTCTGCGAGGTGGTTGCGCAGCCCCGGAACACGCTCCAGTACCAGCAGTACTTCTGTGCGGCCGATCCCGGCAATGCCGAGCAGCTCAAGGCCAACGAGCCCAAGCGTGTCGAGCTCTATAAGGCCGTTGCCGGGGTTACGCGGGCCTTCGCCAACCTGGCCAACGACATGGAAGCCGCCGGATACACCAGCCAGGAGGCCCAGGACATCCGCGCTGAGATCCGGCATTACACGGATGTCCGCGACGAGGTGAAGCTCGGAGCCGGCGAGGACGTTGACTTCAAGCAGTACGAGGCCGGTATGCGGTTCCTTCTGGACACCTACATCCAGGCGGACGCGTCCGAGACCGTGTCCGACTTCGAGGACACCGGCCTCGTTCAACTCATCGTCGAACTGGGTGCCGGGGCCCTCGACAAGCTGCCAAAGGGAATCAAGAGCAGCCCTGAGGCCGTCGCCGAGACGGTCGCCAACAACATGCGCAAGCTGATCATTGAAGAGCATGCGACGAACCCGAAGTACTTCGACAAGATGTCGGAGCTGCTCGACGCCATAATCGAGAAGCGGCGCCAGGGCGCGATCGAGTACCAGGACTACCTCGCCAAACTGCTGGAGACTGCCGCGCAGCTCGGCAGAGGAGAGTCCGACGACACGTACAAGTACCCCGCCTGGGCCAATAACGGGGCGAAGCGGGCCTTGGTCGACTTCTTCCTCCCTGATGAGCGACTGGCTGTCGAGGTCGACACCGCGGTGCTCCACTCCAAGCCGCATGCATGGGTGGGTAACCCGTTAAGGGAGCGGAAGGTTCGGAACGCGCTGAAGCGAGCGCTGCCCGACGATTTCGACCGGCTTGATGAGCTCCTTGAACTGGTGAAGGCAAGGCATGAGTACCACTAGCGCCCGTCTCGCAGTCCGGGGCATTGACGTCCACGTGGTCTACAAGGACATCAAGAACCTGCACATCGGCGTGTACCCCCCCATAGGGCGCGTCCGGGTGGCCGCGCCTCAGCAGCTGGATGACGATCAGGTCCGCCTGGCCGTCATCCAGCGGTTGCCGTGGATCAAGCGTCAGCAGGATCAACTGCGCTCGGCTGAGCGTCAGTCAGTGCGCGAGATGGTCAGCGGAGAGTCCCACTACGTGTGGGGTGTGCGACGACGCCTGAAGGTCATCGAGCGACCGGGACGCCCGCATGTAGAAATCGACGGCGACCGAATGCTGCTCTACGTGCCGAGCGGGACAGGTGAGGAGCGCCGTCGCGACCTGCTCGACCGGTGGTGTCGTGAGCAACTCCGTCAGGCGATCCCTGCGCTCATCGAGCGCTGGGAGACGAAGCTCGGGGTTTCAGTGCCGTGGTGGGGTATCCGCCGGATGAAGACCAAGTGGGGCTCCTGCAACCGGGAGACCCGCCGCCTGTGGTTCAACTCCGAACTGGCCAAGAAGCATCCAGAGTGCCTTGAGTACGTCGTCGTTCACGAGATGGTCCACTATCTCGAACGGGGACACGGCCAGCGCTTCGCCCAGCTGATGGACGGCTTCCTGCCGGACTGGCGTAGTCGCCGTGATGGCCTGAACGCTGCACCGCTCTCTGATGAGCTGTGGATGGGGCGTTGAGTACACCAAGGACTTTCCGTGGCCGGACAGGGCCTTCTCCACGGCAACAGTCTCGTATCTGCCCTGAAGAGCAGGGCGGTCGTGAACGCATTTCCGTTGCTCGAAAATGTCGAGTGACGTTTATCAGGTATCCGAGTTAATGACTGGGGAGGCGTCCAGCTTCCCTCTCGGTTCCATCAAAAGACGATGACGCGGAAGGTGCTGACCCCATGGCGAAGCTTCGGTTGACCGTAGGGCGGGGGCACGTCGAGGAGCTGGCACGCCTGCGCCATCCTGTCGGAGCCATCGAGGAGCTGATCTGGAACTCACTCGATGCGGACGCCGAGAACGTCACCGTTGTGCTTGAGCGCAACGACTTCGACGGAGTCGACCGAGTAGCCGTGATCGACGACGGCACTGGTATTGCGGCGGAGAAGTGCAGCGACTACTTCGAGCAGATCGGTACGTCCTGGAAGAAGCGCACGCAGGTCAGCGAGGTCAAGAAGCGCGTGCTACACGGGAAGAACGGTCGGGGCCGAGTCCGGGCCTTCGCGCTCGGCAGCGAGGTGCGCTGGACCAGCGTGAGCGGGATGCAGGGGGATCTGCCGTCGTGTGGTCATCGAGTCCGACCGCGGCTCCATGGACGAGTTTGACGTCAGCGATCCCGAGCCGACGACCGACGCGACGGGGACGGCCTTCGAGGCGTTCGGCGGGGAGGACCTCCAGAAGCTGACCGAGGACGCCGCCCGTACCGCACTCACCGCTGCCTTCGCGCTTCACTTGGAGGCGTACCCGGACATCTGCATCACCTACGACGGGACGCGGCTTGACCCGGCGTCGGAGCAGGTTCACGTCGATACGTACGAGGTGGCGGCCCCGCCGGGCAGCTCTCACCCGCCGGCTCAGCTGAAGATCATCGAATGGTCGCGTCCGTATTCCCGGGCTCTGATCCTGTGTGACGGCCGAGGCATGTCCTTGGCGCAGCTGAAGCCGGAGATTCAGGCTCCCGGCTTCCACTTCACCGCGTACCTGTCCTGGTCGGGGTTCGAGGACGATTCGGTCGGCGACCTCGCCTTTGCCGACTGGACACCGGAGGGGCCTGCTGCCGAGGTGCTGGCCGAAGCCCGGGAGCGTATGCGTGAGCACTTCCGCTCCCGTGCCGACGAACGTCGTCGTGAGCTCGTCGACCAGTGGCGTGCGGAAGGTTTCTACCCGTACATGGGCGAGCCCGCCAACGACCAGGAGCGTGCGGAGCGTGAGACCTTCGACGCCGTGGCGACGGCGGTCGTCCGGCACCTGCCGGCGAGTAAGAGGGCACAGAAGGTGTCCTTCGCGCTCCTGCGCTCCGTCCTGACCCACGAGCCGGGTGAAGTGCTGCGCATCGCCGAGGAGCTCTTCGCGCTCTCCAAGCAGGAGCAGACAGAACTCAGTCGACTGCTGGACCGCACGCCGCTGTCTGCCCTGATCAAGGCGTCGACAGCGACGACCGGACGTCTCGACTTCCTGTCGGCTCTGGAGCACCTCGTCTTCGAGCCCGTGGCCAAGGGGCGGGTCAAGGAACGTACCGAGCTGCACCGGATCCTGGAGAACGAGTGCTGGATCTTCGGCGAGGAGTACGGACTGCACGCCAGTGACCGCAGCCTGAACGAGGTGCTGAGGCAGCACTGCCGTCTGCTCGGCCGGGACGCGCCAGCTCCGGACCCCGTTCTGAGAGAGGACGGGAGGAAGAGCATCGTCGACCTGATGCTGTCCCGTGCCGCTCGGCAGAGGAAAGGGGAGCGCCACCATCTCGTGGTGGAACTCAAGAGGTCGAGCGTCACCCTTGGTATGGCCGAGTTCTCGCAGATCAACAGCTACGCGCAAGCGGTCATGAACGACGACAGGTTCCGGGACCCCAAGGTGACCTGGGACTTCTGGCTTGTCGGCAATGCTATGGAAGACGGCCTACGCCAACTCGCCCACCAGCCTGACCGAATGCCCGGATGTGCCGTCAATCAGCCCACGTACCGGATCTGGGTGCGCACCTGGGGCGAGATCATCGAGGACGCTCAGGAACGGCTCCGCTTCTACAGCGAGCAGCTTGAGTACCAGTCGACGACCGAGCACGCCATGGACTATCTGATCAGGGAGCACGCCGATGCGGTCGTGGACCTGGTCAGCGACGGCACGGTGCCGGTGGCGAGGACTGGGGACAGCGGATCGATTGGAGCTGCCACCACCCCGTGAGGCCCGGACTGGGCCGACGGTCGTACGCGGCGACGGGGAAGGTCAACGGCGTCAGGGCAGGATGTGAGTCTGGACAGCTCCTGACGAGAGGGTCGCCCCGCGGCCCCGAGGAAGGCAGCGGCGAAGAGGTTGGTACGTAAGGGGAAGTCAGGCCGGGCAAGCCGTCTTCCTGAAGAGCGGCCTTGGCCGCATCCTGGCTGACCTCCTTCGCCGCTGCACAGGCTTCCGGCTTCGCCGCTGTTCGTCAGCGCGTAAGCCGTCTTGCCCCTGTAGATGGCCCCCTTTTGAGGGGACCATCACTTTCAGGATCCCGGCTTTCCAGTTCTCCAGTGGACTGTGTTCTGGTCGGCCGCAGGCCGCCAGCGTCCATAGAGCTGGCGTACTTACGTAAGTAGGGGGGAGGAGCGAGGCTTGCCGAGCGGAGCGAGGTAGCTGGTGGTGGTGAGCATTTCTATAAGGGAGCGGCATCACCACCACCACGGCTTACGCCGCTTCGGTAGTTCGGCGGACCCACCTGCCGCCGACGTGAGTGAGGGCGGCGCTGAGCTTGGGGCGCAGGGTCTCCGGCTTCCTGTCTGCATCCTGTGCGTACTTGTTCGCAAGGGCCTTGATGGTTGTCTCTTGCGGCTGCTCTTCGAGGACGCGGGCGATGAGGGCTTCATCCCATGGGCCCGCCTTGGGCCGGCTGATGGCCCTCAGGCCGGGCTCGATACGTTCCCAGATGGGGATCTCGTTCTCCGGGGAGGCGCGGCGCACAGCGACGGGGATGTCGAGTTCTTCGATAGCTCGGTTGTTGGCCGTCTGGAGCCTCCGTCCCTGCTTGCCGGAGTTGCGCAGGGCGATGAGGCCACGGGCGGCGGCGCCCATGGCGCGGCCTCCGATCGGGGAGGACGCAACGCTCATTCCTTCTCCAGTCCCCTTGGGGGTGTGGGTGACCAGAAGCGTTGGGATGCCGAGATCGCTGATCGGTCGGAGGCTGTTGACGAGGCGCTGCGCGGTGACGGATGACGCGATGTCTTCGCCGGGGGCGAGTGCCCCGATGACGTTGTCCAGGACGAAGAGCCCGGGCTTGATTCGGGCGAGGTCCTCGTAGATGCCTGCCCAGTACCACGGGTCTCCGGTGTCGGAGAAAGGGAAGACGGTCACGGAGTCGTAGGGAACGGCGCCGTCCATGCGCTCCTTCAGTTCGGCCGGCGCACCGTCGTCGGTGAGGCCCAAGACGATGTGGTCGAGCTTCTTGTGTACGGGGAGCCCGAGGAACGTCGGATCGCCGTTGAGTAGGGCGGTGCTCATGCCTACGGCGAGCAGGGTCTTACCGGCTTTGGGTTCTCCGGACAGGATGGTGATCCGGGTGGTGAGGAGATCACCGATGAGGAACGCTTCCTCGTACGGGACGCGCTCGATCTGGTGGAGCTGGAGTCCCTTGTCCTTGATGGCTCCCATGATGGGTGGCCGTCCTTCCGTGTGCGGCGCTCAGGTGCGCCGACGTCCTCCCGCCGAGCGACGGGATCATGTGACCTCCTTTCGGTCAGTGGGGAATGGGGAGGCCCCGTCAGGCCGAGACCGGGCACTCCCGATCGATCCAGCGGTCTACCTCTGACAGTCGGAAGCGCAGGCTGCCGCCGACCTTCCGGGACGGGATGCCGAGCGTCCGGTGGTTGTTGTAGATCCACGCGGGCTTCTTGCCCAGGTACTCGGCCAGCTCGTCAACGGTCATGAGGCGGTGGTGGCGCAAAGGCGGGCTCCTGTCGATGCATGGGCGGACCTGAACATCTTGAGCGCGCAAGATCGGCGTGGTCAAGTCCGGATCTGTCACATCCGGACTTGACGATGCTGTGGCGCCTGCCTACGGTTCGGATATGAACTCGACACCTCAGCCACCAGCACCCGAACCGTGGAATGGTGTGACCGTCATCAAGCGCACGGGTGCATGGGTGGTGACTATGTACTGGCCCGAGGGCGCCAGCGGATCGGTAGGGCCGCGTGAGGTCCATGTGGTTCCTGCGGACGACGCTGATCCGCAGGAGGTCGCGCGGGGTATCTCCAGCACCGTTCTCCGGCGGATCAATACGACGCCGAGTCGGGACTTCGCCGCGATGCGGTCCCTTGAGAAGGCTGCTGACATGGATATCCGCCAGCTTGGCAAGCGGCTGACTTCTCTCCCGAGCGGTCTCACGGACGAGCGCCTGGCGGTGCTGTCTGCCCTCTACGTGCACTTCGTGGATGCGGGGGAGCGTGCCCCGGCTCAACGCCTGGCGGTGGGCTTCGACTTGAACCCAGCCACCGTGAAGGGGCACCTGCGCGCCGCCCGGCAGAGGGGGTTCCTGACGAAGGTCGAAGGGAAAGCGGGCGGACAGCTCACGGACAAGGCCGTACAGACACTCAGGGGGATGAAGAGTGGCGCAGGTACTGAAGAAGTGTGACTGCCGGAACAAGACCCGGTGCGGGCACCGGTGGACGGTCCGCTACCGGGAGCCGGGAGGGAGGAGCGCGCGGCAGCGGGAGAGGTCGTTCCCCACGAAGAAGGAAGCCGAGAGCTTCGGCGTCAAGGCGGAGAACGACAAGCGGCAGGGTGTTTACATCGACCCCCAGCTCGGCCAGATCTCGCTGCGCAAGTGGGCCGAGGAGTGGCTGGAGCAGCACCAGGTGAACGAGTCCACGCGGCGCAACTACCAGGGCTTCCTCTCCAACCACCTGATACCGGAGCTGGGCTCCCGCACCCTCGCCGGCCTGACCGTCGCGGACGTGAAGAAGCTCCAGGCTTCGATGGTCGGCCGTGGGTTGACGGCCGCGACGGTCAACGACCGCCTGAACATCCTGCGCAGCATGATGACGGCGGCCGTGAAGGAGCGCCGGATACCCGACAGTCCGTGCGACGAGGTGCCGCCGCTCAAGGCGGCGGGCGCTGCGGTCGATCCCGACGAGATCCCGACACTGGCCGAGGTGTACGCCATCGCAGCGGCCATGTCCGAGCAGTACCGGCTCACCGTATGGCTCCAGGCGGGTGCGGGGCTGCGCATCAGCGAGACCCTCGGCTTCTCGGTCGACTGCCAGCGCGACGGCTTCCTCCGGCTGCGCCGCCAGATTAGCGCCAAGGCGAATCAGGGCGACTGCGTCACCCGCTTCGTGCCGCTGAAGCACCGCACGGCGGAGGAGTTCCGAGACGTACCCACGCCGACCTTCCTCGACCAGGAGATCGGACTGCACCTAAAGCGCTGGGGAACGGTCGTACTCGATGGCCTGGAGGTTCTGTTCGCCCCGCGTGAGCGCGGAAAGGGCAAGATGCCCACGGCGTCGACGTACGGCTACCACTGGCGCAAGGCACTGAAGGTCGCCGGAGTGACGACGCCAGACGGGAAGCCGAAGTACACGCCGCACTCGCTGCGGCACTTCTTCGCCTCGACGGCGTTGGCGAACGGCGTCCCGATCCACGAGGTGAGCCGCTGGCTCGGGCACCGCAACATCAAGACGACCGTCGACACGTACGGGCACCTCGTCCCGGAGGCGTGGGACCGCTGCCGCGACGTCATGCAGGAGGCGCTGCGCCCGTCGGTTCCCCGCCAGGCGGCGGAGCCATCGACGGCGCTGGCGGCGTGACGTGCTGACTGCTCGACACCGTGCTGACTTGGTGCTGACCCTAGGCCTCTTCCAGGGGTGGAATCCCTTGGGAATACTGGGCAGAAGGGGGTTCCATGAACGTTCCGCTTCAACGTCTGAGCGGATGCCATGGCATCACGTTACTGATCTATCAAACATGCAGGTCAGAAGGGGTCCACCTCATTGCGGGTGGGCCTCTGGCGTTTTCCTGTGCCGGATGGTTGCCGGATTTCCCTGCCCTTCGTCATCTGCTCTCACCTCTTCTCCCCGTCCCGTGCCGGATGAGCCGAGTCGGCGACACGAGCATCTGGGCTGCCTCGATGGGGGCATCCCCGGTTGCACCACCTGACGGGACATGCCCCCGCCGTCTCCGCGCGCACAGGATGCGGGCCCGCAAGGCGCGTGTTCCCATGGGGCCGTCGGACCTGAGAGGGACCGTGGCGCGGGAGTCTCCCGCGCGGCCGGGGGGCCGTCCCGCTCGGTGGAGCGCCGCCACCGGCGCCGTCCGCCCGTGAGTCCCGCATCCTTCCCGCGCCCGCCGCGTGTGTTCATGGAGCGCATCGAGCCCCCGCCGTAAGGAATCCGGATGACCGAGTCGCCTCAGGAGCCGGGTCCGACTCACCGGGAACATCCGCGGCCCGGCCCGGGCGGACGGGCGTCTCCACCTGCCGACAGGTACGGCGAGGAGGGTCCCCCGGAGCGCCGGCGGAACCGGCTGGGCGCGGTCTGGGCCGCCGCGCCGGCCATGCCCCCGCGTACCCTGCTCGACATACTGGAGGCGTCCGTACGGGTGTACCCCGACGCACCCGCGCTCGACGCCGACGGCGTGGTCCTCAGCTATCGCGAGCTGTGGGACCGGGCCGGCCTGCTGGCACGTGACCTCGCTGTGCTCGGTGTCGGCGTGGGGGACCGGGTCGGAGTCCGGGTGCCGTCCGGAACCGTGGACCTCTACACCGCCGTGCTCACGGTGCTCCGCGCGGGCGCGGCCTATGTCCCTGTGGACGCCGAGGACCCGGACCGGCGTGCCGCGGTCGTCTGGGCCGACGCGGAGGTCTGCGCCGTCATCGGCGAAAGCGGGACCGTCCGTCCGGTCCCCGGCCGCGTGCCGTGCGGCCGGGCGGGTCAGCCGCGGCCGGCCGACGACGCCTGGATCATTTTCACCTCCGGCACCTCAGGACCCCCCAAGGGCGTGGCCGTGACCCACCGCTCGGCCGCCGCCTTCGTGGACGCGGAGGCACAGCTGTTCCTCCGGCACCGACCGCCGGGACCGGGGGACCGGGTGCTGGCCGGGCTGTCCGTCGCCTTCGACGCCTCCTGCGAGGAGATGTGGCTCGCATGGCGCCACGGCGCCTGTCTGGTTCCGGCGCCCCGCTCGCTGGTCAGAGCCGGTGCCGAGCTGGGGCCGTGGCTACTGGAGCGCGGTGTCACCGTGGTCTCCACTGTTCCGACCCTGGCCGCCCTGTGGCCGGCCGAGTGCCTCACGGGAGTGCGGCTGCTCGTCCTGGGCGGAGAGGCGTGCCCGGCCGAACTGGTCGACCGGCTGGCCGCTCCGCAGCGCGAGCTGTGGAACACCTACGGTCCCACGGAGACCACCGTGGTGGCCTGTGCCGCCCGGCTGGTCCCCGGTCGGCCCGTGCGCGTCGGCGCACCGTTGGCGGGCTGCGAAGTGGCCGTCGTGGGCCCGGACAACGAGCCCGTGGCCTGGGGCGAGATCGGAGAGCTGGTGATCGGCGGCGTCGGGACGGCCCGTTACCTGGACCCTGCCAAGGACGCCGAGAAGTTCCAGCCGCACCCTGTTCTGCGCAGTGTGCGCGCCTATCGCAGCGGCGACCTGGTGCGCGCCGACCCTCTGGGACTGGTGTACGTGGGGAGGGCGGACGAGCAGGTGAAGCTGTCCGGCCGCCGTGTGGAACTCGGCGAGATCGATGCCGCGCTCCGGTCGCTGCCCGGGGTAAGCGCCGCCGCTGCCGCCGTACGCGCCACCCGGGCGGGCGGCCAGGTCCTGGTCGGGTACCTGGTCCTGCACGGGGACGGCCGCCCGTGCTTCGACACCGCTGCCGCCAGGGTCCTGCTGCTCACCCGGCTGCCCCGGCCGCTGGTGCCCCTGCTGGCCGTCGTCGACGGTCTTCCCACCCGCGCGTCCGGCAAGGTCGACCGTGACGCCCTGCCCTGGCCGCTGCTCGATCAGCACGCCACACCGGGAGCCGGTACCGCACCGGGGGCGGCCCCAGGGCCGACCGGCACCGCGGGATGGCTGACCGACCTCTGGGAGAGCCTGCTCGGACTCCGCCCCGAGGAGGACAGCGATTTCTTCGCCCTCGGCGGTACCAGCCTGTCCGCCGCGCAGCTGGTGTCGACTTTGCGCGAACGCGTCCCCGGGGTTTCCGTCACCGATGTCTACCGGTGTCCCCGGCTGACGGACCTCGCCGCACGGCTGGATGACCTGGAGGTCGGCGGCGAGCCCGCGCGCACGATCCGACCCACCCCCCGCTGGACCGGTGCGGTACAGCTCGTGGTGGTGACCGTCCTGTGCGCCGTGGTCGGGATACGACTGCTGGTCCTGCTCGCCGCGCTGGACAACCTCCTCGGTCCGCGGTCATGGGCCCCACGGAGTTCGTGGTGGCTGATCGCTGCGGGCTGGCTGGCTCTGTCCAGCGCCCCCGGCCGCGTCGTGATCGGGGCGGCCGTCGGCCGGTTGCTCACCGCCGGGTTCCGACCCGGTACGCACCCCCGTGGCGGCTCGGTGCACCTGCGGTTGTGGGCGGCTGAACGCATGGGGACCGTACTCGGTACGGCCACACTGCTCGGCACTCACTGGGCTGCCCGCTACGCCAAGGCGTTGGGCTGCGCGGTGGGGCAGAGCGTGGACCTGCACGCCATGCCGCCGGTGACCGGGATGGCCCGTTTCGGCTCCGGATGTGTTCTGGAGCCGGGGGCGGACGTGGCCGGCTGGTGGCTGGACGGCGATGTGCTCCATCTGGGCCGGGTCGAGATCGGGGACGGCGCCCGAGTGGGCGCCCGCAGCATGCTGATGCCCGGCGCCAAGGTGGGAAGCGGTGCGGATGTCGCACCCGGCAGCTGTGTGGAGGGCGAAGTGCCCGCGGACGAGCGGTGGCACGGCTCACCGGCACGGCGGATGTCCGGTGCCCCGCGCGCGGGCCACGACTGGCCGCAGCCGGTCCGGCGACGCTCGCGGCGCTGGGAACTGGCCTACAGCGCGGCCTTGTCGGCCCTGGGGCTGCTGCCGCTGGTGGCCTCCCTGCCCGCGCTGCTGGTCCTGAACCGTCTGGTGGGCGACGAACATGGCCTCGGCGCCGTGGTGCTCGACCTGCTGCTGCTGACCCCGCTGCTCGTCCTGCTGGCGATGGGCTGTTACGCGGCGCTGACCGTGGTGCTGGTGCGGCTCGCGGGCCGGGTTCTGACTCCCGGGCACCATCCGACGTGTGGCAGGGTCACCTGGTGCGCCTGGTGGGTCGCACGGCTCATGAGTATGGCCCGGACCTCGCTCTTCCCTTTCTACGCGGGCCTGCTGACGCCGTTGTGGCTGCGACTGCTCGGGGCCAGGGTCGGGCGGCAGGCGGAAGTTTCCACCGTGCTGGGGCTGCCGGCACTGATGCGGGTCGGTGACCAGGCATTCCTCGCCGATGACACCCTGGTGGCGCCGTTCGAGCTGCGTGGCGGCTGGCTCCGGCTGGACTTCTCCCGCGTCGGGCGGCGTGCTTTCGTCGGCAACTCCGGGATCGTGGGACCGGGCCGGGAGCTTCCCCCGGGCGCCCTGGTCGGGGTGCTCTCGGATGCCCCCGCGCACGCCGAACCCGGATCGTCCTGGCTGGGCAGACCAGGTCTCTCATTGCCCCGGGTGCGGGAGAAGGGGGATCCTGGACGGACCTGGGCGCCGCCGCGGAGACTGGTGCTCGCCCGGGCAGCCGTGGAGGCGTGCCGACTGGTACCGATCATGGGTACGGCCTTCATCGGCAGCCTGGCCGCGGTGGCACTCCAAGTGCTCGCCGCTCGCCACGGGCTGCTGGTGGCCGCCGCCCTTTCGGGAGTGGTGCTGCTGGGCGCGGGCGTACTCGCCTGTCTGGCCACCACTGCGGCGAAATGGCTTGTGGTGGGGCGGTTCAGGACAGGCCGCCACCCGCTGTGGAGTTCCTTCGTCTGGCGGAACGAGCTCTACGACACCTTTGTCGAGGAACTGGCCATACCCTGGCTCGGCCGGCTGCTGACCGGTACGCCGTTCCTCAATCTGTGGCTGCGCTCGCTCGGAGCCCGGATCGGCCGCGGCGTGTGGTGCGAGACCCACTGGCTGCCCGAGACCGACCTGGTCCGTATCGGGGACGGAGCCTCGGTCAACCGCGGTTGCGTGGTGCAGACGCACGTCTTCCACGACCGGGTGTTGCAGCTGGACCAGATCCGACTGGACGCGGGAGCCACGCTGGGGCCGCACTCCATCGCGTTGCCCGGTGCCTCGCTGGCGGCCGGCACGGTGGTGGGGCCCGCGTCCCTGGTGATGCGCGGGGAGCGAGTACCGGCCAGGACCCGCTGGTTGGGGAACCCGATCGCTCCGAGCACGCCGGCGAGTTCCTGACCGGGATCCGTGGGATGTGCGCGACGTTCCACGACGGGGCCGGGGGCCGGGGGGCGAGGGGCGAGTGGGAGGGCCGGGGGGCTGTGGCCTGCTCGGCGGACCGTGGTGCCGAGGCGTCGGGGTCCGTCGGGCGCGAGGAACGGCCGTCGGGGGCCGGGGTCGCGGTGGGAGGATGCGGGGAGGCGGGAGAGGGGCGGGAAGCGTGGGGCGTGGCGAGCGGGACATGGTCGCGAGAGGAGCGCGACTGTCCGAGGCGGCGCGGGCGGTGGTCGGCGACCACGCGAGGGCGGTGGAGGCGGTCCGGGCGGCGCTGAAGCCGCTCCACGACGCGGCGGTGCAGCGGGAGCTTGAGGCCATCCCGGGAATCGCTCACGGCAGGTGAGTGAACGCCCCCTCCCCGTGGCGGTCGCCGGCCGGTCACCGCCACGGGGAGGGGTGAGTTCGTCGAGGTCCGGGTCGGACGCGCAGGGGCCGCGAGGCCGGCGACGGGGGAGGGCTCTTTTCGGCCGTCCCGGGGCCCGATAGGGCAGGGATAGCCGCTTCGGTTCGGGCGGATAGCGGTGGGCGCAAGAGTGTTTCTCGTCAAGCCACCCCCCACCGGATCGTGAGGACCTGAAGATGACCGAAACCCAACTCCGCCCGGCGTCGGGGGAGGTGACGTCACCGGATGCCGCCGTGCTCAGCGCGGTCGTGAAGCGGTTCGCCAACGCCAAGGGCGAGGAGTTCACCGCTGTGGACGGGCTGGACCTGCGGATCCGGCGCGGCGAGGTCGTGGCGTTTCTCGGACCGAACGGCGCGGGCAAGACGACCACGATCGACATGCTCCTGGGCCTCACCCGGCCCGACGCGGGACAGGTGGAGCTGTTCGGCGAGGCGGCGCAGCAGGCGGTGCGCGCCGGTCGCGTGGCCGCCGTCCTGCAGAGCGGCGGACTGCTGCCCGACCTGACCGTCGAGGCCACCGTGCGGATGCTCGGCTCGCTGCACCCCGGCGCCGACCCGGAGACCGTGATGAGCAGGGCAGGCGTCACCAGGCTGCGGGACCGCCGGGTCTCCGAGTGCTCCGGGGGTGAGCAGCAGCGGCTGAGGTTCGCGATCGCGCTGCTGTCGAACCCGGAGTTCCTGGTGCTGGACGAGCCGACCGCCGGGATGGACGTGGCGGCCCGCCGCGAGTTCTGGGCCACCGTCCGCGAGGACGCCCGGCACGGCATGACGGTCCTGTTCGCCACGCACTACATGGAGGAGGCCGACCGGTTCGCCGACCGGGTGGTGATGGTCGACCGGGGGCGGGTCGTCGCCGACGGGTCCGCCTCCTCGATCCGTACCCGTATCAGCGGTCGCACCGTCTCCGCGCTGATCAGCCCGCAGGACGCCGCCGCGGTCGCCGACTCCGCGTCCGTCCGCTCGGTCGCGGTCCGCGGCGATCGCCACTACTTCGACTCCACCGATTCCGACGCCCTGCTGCGGCTGCTCGTCACGCGGACCTCCGCCACCGAGATCGAAGTGGCCCCCCGAAGCCTCGAAGAGGCCTTCATGGCCATCACGCAGCACGGCCGTACCGGCCAGGAGGTCCCGCGATGACCACCTTGACCGCGCCGCCCGCCCGCCCGCGTGCCTCGTCCTTCAGCGGAGTCAACCCCACCTTCGTCCGCTACGAGCTGGCCCGCCGCTTCAACCGTCAGACCACGATCTTCACGCTCCTCCTCCCGGCCGTCCTCTACCTCGCCCTGTTCCGTACCGCGCCGGCCCACGGCACGCTGCCGCACGGCAACTTCGCCGCCTGGATGATGATCGGCCTCGCCGTGTACGGGGCGGCGATGGCCGCCACCAGTTCCGCGGCCACCATCTCCGTCGAGAAGTCGGCCGGCTGGATGCGCACGATCGCGCTGAGCCCGCTCGCCCCGCCCGGGTACCTGCTCGTCAAGGTCTTGTGCTCGGTGGTGATGGCCGCCGTGCCGGTGGCCATCGTCGGAGTGCTGGGCTTCGTCACCGGCGCGCACGCCGACGCCGAGGTGTGGGTGACGTCCCTGGTCGTCGCCTGGCTCGGGGCCGCGGTCTTCGCGGCGCTCGGCATCTCGCTGGGCCTGGCCCTCAAGCCCGACGTCGTGATGCACATGCCGGGGCTGACGATGACCGCGCTGGCCTTCCTCGGCAACCTGTTCATCCCGCTGAGCGGCACCATGCTCGAGATCTCGCGGTACACGCCGATGTACGGCGTTTCCACCCTCGCCCGCTACGCCCTCACCGACGGCTACAGCTTCAGCGGCGAGCACTCCAGCCTGGCAGGCGCCGTCTTCAACATCGTCGCCTGGTTCGCCGGGTTCGGCTTCATGGCCGTCCGCCGGTTCGCGAAGAGCACCGGCCGCCAGTAGCCCACCCCACCCGGGGCCGTCCCACCCGGCTCCGGCCCACCAGGCCTCACCTTGCCCGACCTCTCTTCACCTCACCTCGCCCCACCCCTCTTCACCTCGCCTCGCTCATCTCACCGAATCCATCCGCATCCCACCGCCCGCCGGCCCGAGCGCCGTGCGACGGGCTCAACACGAAAGGGGGATAGAACACATGTTCGCAATCATGGCGCCGGGTCAGGGCTCCCAGACCCCTGGCATGATGGCCGGCTGGCTGCGCGACCCGGTCCACGCCGAGCGCGTACGGGCCTGGTCCGAGGCCGCGGACTGCGATCTCGTCCACTTGGGCACCCGGGCCTCGGCCGCGGAGATCGCCCGCACGGAGAACACCCAGCCGCTGCTGGTTGCCCAGGGCCTGCTGGCCCACGAGGCGCTGGCGGCGGCGGGCGCCGCGGTCGCGGCCGGGCACTCGGTCGGCGAGCTCACCGCAGCCGCCTACGCCGGAGTCCTCACACCCGTGGACGCGGTACGGCTGGCCGCGGTCCGCGGCCGGGCCATGGCCGCGGCCTGCGCAGAGGCACCCACCTCGATGGCGGCCGTGGTCGGCGGCGACGAGGCCCGGGTGCTGGAGCGGATCGCCGAACTCGGCCTGTACGCGGCCACGTTCAACGGTCCCGGCCAGATCGTGGCCGCCGGGCTCACCGAGCGCCTCCAGCAGCTGGCGGCCGCGCCCCCGCACGGGTCGACCGTCAAACCCCTGCCGGTCGCGGGCGCCTTCCACACCCCTTACATGGAGTCCGCGCGGCAGGCCTTCGCCGCCGCGGCCGCCACGACCGACTTCACGGCCCCCCGCGGGGCCCTGCTCTCCAACGCCGACGGCGAGGTGGTCGCCGACCCCGAGACGGTCCGCCGGCGGCTCGTCGACCAGGTGGTCCGGCCGGTGCGCTGGGACCTGTGCCTGCACACCCTCGCCCGCCTGGCACCCGGGCTGACGGTGTCGCTGCCGCCCGCCCGCACCCTCGCCAACATCCTCAAGCGCCGCCACCCCGAACTCGACGTCCTCCCGGTCAGCACGGCCCGCGACATCGGCAAGGCCCTCGTGCGCATCGGCGAGAGCGCCCGTAAGGAGGAACCCGCCCATGCCGGTGTCTGACCTCTTCGAGCGCGCCCGCGCCGAGCGCCCCGACCACCCCGCGGTCGTCGACGGCGACGGCACCCTCACCTACGCCGAGCTCGGCGCGGACGTCGACCGCGCGGCAGGCTGGCTGCGGGCCCAGGGCGTCGCCCCCGGGCAGCGGGTCGTCCACGCCGGTGGCAACGACCGCACCTTCCTCGCCCTCTTCCACGCCACCCTCCGTATCGGCGCCGTCTTCGTCCCCGTCCACCCCGACCTGACCGACCTCCAGATCGGCGGCATCGTCGAGGACTGCTCGGCCGCCCTGGCGATCTGCCCGCCCGGCGCGGGGGAGCGGGCCGGCCGGACCGTCCCGGTCGGGCAGGCCCGGCAGGAGATCCGGGACGCCCCCGCCGACGGTTTCGCCGCCCGGATCCCGGACGACGGCGTCGCGATGCTGATCTACACCTCGGGCACCACCGGCCGCCCGAAGGGCGTCGTCTGCCCCCACCGGCAGATGATCGCGGCCGTCGAGGCCGTGGGCGCCTGCCTCGGCTACACCGCGGACGACGTGGTGCTGTGCCGGCTGCCGCTCTCCTTCGACTACGGCCTCTACCAGGCACTGCTCTGCGCCCGCACCGGCGGCACCCTCGTCCTCGCCGAACGCGGCGGCGACCGGGGCCTGTTGCAGACCATCGAGCAGCACGGCGTGACCGTCGTCCCGCTCGTACCCTCGCTGGCCCAGATGCTGGCGCTGCTCCAGAGCAGGCTGCGGCGGCCCACCGGGGTGCGGCTGTTCACCAACACGGGTGCCCGACCGGGCCGGGCCGTCATGGCCGAACTCCTCGACGTCTTCCCCGGGTCGGCGTTCGCGTCGATGTACGGCATGACCGAGTGCAAGCGCATCTCGATCCTCGACCCCGCCGAGTACGCCGCCCACCCCGACTCGGTCGGGCGGCCCATCCCCGGCGACCGGGTCCGGATCGTCGACGGCCGGAAGCGGGAGCTCGGCCCCCGCGAGGTCGGCGAGATCGTCGTGGCCGGCACCACCGTGATGGCCGGCTACTGGGGCGTCCCGCTGGAGGCACAGCACCGCTACGTCCGCGACGCCGACGGCGCGCTGGAACTCCACACCGGCGACCAGGGCTACCTCGACGAGGACGGCCGGCTCTACTTCGTCGGCCGCGACGACGACATGATCAAGCGACGCGGGATCCGCCTCGGGCTGACCGAGATCGAGGACGCCGCCGAGCGGATCCCCGGCGTGATCGCGGCGGTGGCGCTCCGGCCGGAGACCGAGGACGCCCCCCTGCTCCTGGCCGTGCAGACCTCCCTCACGCCCGAGGAGATCCGCGACCGGCTGCGGCAGCGCCTCGACCGGGCCCGGCTGCCCGACCTGATCGTCCCCCTCGACGCCGTACCGCTGACCGCGAACGGCAAACCGGACCGCAAGGCCGCCGGGCTGCTGGTCCGCGCCGCCGCCCACCGCCCCGCCGGACAGACCACCCGACAGCCCGCACAGACGAGGACCAGCCATGAACCAGTCGCAGTTTGACCAGCTCGTCGAGGAGATCTGCGCCGTCACGGTCACCGACCCGCAGACCCCGCTCGTGGACCTCGGCGTGGACTCGCTCCAGACCATCGCCCTGGTGATGGCCGTCGAGGAGCAGTACGGCATCGAGATCGACCCCGAGGTGCTCGCCGACCCCGCGCTCACCTCCTCGGCCGGCCTGCTGGCCTCCGTGCAGGACCAGTTGGCCGCCGCACTGCCGGCCAGAGCCGGGAGCTGACCGCCATGTGGACCGACACACGACCCGCGGTGGAGATGCCGCGGCTGTTCGAACGGGGCGGGGACCTGATATCCTTCGCCGGGGGCCTGCCCGACCTGGACGTCCTGCCGCTGGACGTCCTCTCCGCCCAGCTCTCCCGGCTCCTGCGGCTCGGCGGGAAGCTCGCCCTCCAGTACACGACCCCGCATGTCGCGGGGGCCCTGGTGCCGGCGATCACCGACCTGATGGCCCGCGAGGGCGGACGTACGACCGCCGAGAACCTGGTCCCGACCGGCGGCTCCCAGATGGGGCTGATGGCGGTGGCCCTGGGCCTCGCCGCCCCGGGCGAGACGGTCCTGTGCCAGACGCCCGCCTACCCCGGCGCCGCGGCCGCCTTCCGCACGGCCGGACTGCACCCGCACGCGGTGCCCGAGGACGCCGAGGGGCTCGACCCCGAGGGACTGCGCGAGACGGTGCGGCGACTGCGCGCCGACGGCCGCACCGCCCGCCTCCTGTACTGCAACCCGACCTTCCAGAACCCGACCGGCGCCACCCTCTCCGTCGCCCGCCGCAGGGAACTGCTCACCGTGGCCCGGGAGCTGGACCTGCTGATCGTCGAGGACAACCCCTACGGCCTGCTCGGCTTCGACGGGCGGACCACCGACACCCTCCAGGGCCTCGACCCCGACCGGGTGATCTATCTCGGCACCTTCTCCAAGGTGTTCGCGCCCGGGCTGCGCTGCGGCTGGATCGCGGCGCCGGCGGAACTCGCGAGCACCCTGCGCCGTACGACCGAGATCATGGCGCTGTCCCCGTCGGCGCTCGCCCAGGCGGCGCTCGCCGCCTTCCACACCCGCTCCGGCTGGACGGACCTGATCGACGCCTACCGGGCGAGCTACCGGGAGCGGTCGACGCTGATGGCCGACGCGCTGGACGCCGAACTCGGCGCCGACGGGCCCTGGTCGTGGCAGCGGCCGGACGGCGGCTTCTACATCTGGCTGCGGCACCGCAACGGCGTCGACACGAACACCTTCGCCGACGCGGCGGCCGAGCACGGGGTCTCCTTCGTGCCCGGCTCGCACTTCGGCATCGGCGGGGAGAACGCCGACGCGCTCCGGCTGTGCTTCAGCCACGTCCCGAAGAAGCGGATCCCCGAGGGGATCTCCCGGCTGGCGGCCGCGCTCGGTCGACGGGCGGCGGAAGGGGCGGCGGCATGACCGGCACGCTCGAAGCGACCCGCGCGCTCGACTGGACGGCCTTCGGACCGTCGTACCGGCTGGGTGACAGCGCCTGGCGGGTATGGGGCGTCGGACTGCTCCGCAGCGCGGGCTTCCCCGTCTCCGGCCTCGGCCTGATCGGCGGCCCGCACGCCGCCCGCGCCGCCGCGCAACTGCTGGAGACCGGCGGCGGGACGGACGGCCGGGAGGCCTTCAGCGCCGCCTACCGCGCCGACACCGACGCCGAGGCCGGGCGGCTGGCCCTGCTCGCCACCGACGACAAGGTGCGCACCGCCATCGCCTGGCAGAACCGCACCGTCTACCAGATCCTCGACTCGCTCGCCGCGCGCAAGGGCAAGGAGTCCAAGCGCCGGCAGCGTGAACGCACCCTGGCCATGTACTGGCTGCGGTACTGCGCCAAGGCCGACACCATCGGCTTCTTCGGCCCGGGGGCGTGGATCTCCGTCGGCCGGGGGCAGCGAGCCGTCGATCTCGATCTCGGCCCGTCGCTCACCTCGCGGAGCCGTACCTTCCTCGAACGCTGGACGGTGGCCGCGCTGGCCGACTGGATGGCCGGGCAGCCGGGCGCCCGCTGGTGGTTCCCGCCGATGCTGCGGCCCGACGTGCACCTCGACGGCGACCGGCTCGTCATGCAGGGCGGCCGTACCGTGAGGCTGCGCGAGGACGACGTCCGGGTGCTGCGCCTGGTGGACGGCGACCGCGGCGGCGAGGCCATCGCCGAGGCGACCGGCTGGGAGCCGGCGACGGCGCGGGAGCGGGTGGAGAAGGTCCTGACCCGGCTGCTGCGGCAGCGGGTGCTGACCTGGGACGCCAACATCCCCGTCGACGTCCGTGCCGAGGAGGTGCTGCGCCGCCGGGTGGCCGGCATCGGCGACCCGGAGCTGTTCGTCCGCTTCGACGCGGTCCTCAGCGGACTCGACCGGCTGCGCGACGGCATCGACCGGGCGTCGAGCGCCGAGGAGCTCGTGGCGGCGCTCGACCGGCTCGACGAGTTCTTCGTCCGGACGACGGGACAGTCGGCCTCCCGCGACGAGGGCAAGGCGTACGCCGGCCGCACGCTCTGCTACCAGGACTCCCTCCGGGACTGCCGGATGGACCTGGGGCGGGACTTCCTGGACGGCATCGCCCGTCCGCTGGCCCTGGTCGCGGACGCGGCGGACTGGTTCGGCAACCGGCTCGCCGAACTGGTGGAGGCGGAGGTCGCCGGGTTCGTGCGCAAGGCCGCGGCCCGCCGCCGCGGGGACGTCACCCTCGCCGACGTGTGGACGCAGGTACTCGGGCTGTTCTGGGGCGACCACGCCACCCCGGTGGAGACCGCGACCCGTGAACTCGCCGAGAAGTGGCGCGAGGTGCTGCACCTCGCCGAGGAACAGCGGGCCCCGGTACGCCTGTCGGTGTCCGACATCGAGAAGCGGGCCCGCGAGGTCTTCGCGACCGGCCCGGTGCGCTCACCCCATCTCGCCGTGCACAGCCCCGACCTGCAGGTGGTGGCCCGGTCCGTCGACGCCTTCAACGCCGGTGACTACACCACCGTCCTCGGCGAACTGCACGCCTGCCTGGCCACCCTGGACCTGCCGTTCCTCGACTGGACCACCGACGCCGGCTCGCTGCGGGACAAGGTGAACGCGGCGATCGGTGCCCGGCGGCTGGTGCCGCTGCTGCCGGTCGAGTGGAAGCGCAACAGCGGCCGCATGGTGCCCGCCCCGATCGGCGCCGGCGACCGGCTGATCGGCTTCACCCGGGCTCCTTACGACGACCGCACGCGCGTCGACCCCGCCGTGTCCGTCGGGCTGGCCGAGAAGGACGGCACCGTCACCGCGACCACCCCCGACGGGGGAGTCTGGAGCATCGCCGAGCTGCTCGCCGTGCCCGTCGCGATCATCGCCGCGGACGCCTTCAAGATCGGCCTGGACCGGCCGCACGCCCCGCGCGTGAGCCTCGACGACCTGGTGCTGTTCCGGGAGACCTGGCGGCTGCCGGCCGCCGGAACGGAACTGCCCGACAAGGCCGAGCGGGAGCGCGACTATCTCGCCGTCCGCCGGTGGGTGGCCGAACACGCCCTGCCCGACCTGCTCTTCGTCAAGTTCCCCGAGGAGACCAAGCCGTCCCTCGTCGACTTCACCAGCCCGACGCTGGTGCTGTCCTTCGCCAACCTCGTCCGGGCCGCGCGCCGGCTCGACCCCGACGCCGTCATCACCCTCAGCGAGCCGCTGCCGGCTCCGGAGGACTCCTGGCTTCCGGACGCCGACGGCGAGCGCTTCGTCAGCGAACTGCGGCTCCAGATCAGCAGAAAGGTGCCGGAATGACCGTCCTCGCCTCCGACGGCGCGGCCCTCGCGGTCCGTGCCACCCGCACCCGGGACCCCGACATCGTCGCGACGATCGGCGGCACCCCGCTGGTCGCCCTCGACCGCCTGTTCCCGCCCGCGCGGTTCCAGGTGTACGCCAAGTGCGAGCGCTTCAACCCGGGCGGCTCCATCAAGGACCGCGCCGCCAAGTCGATGATCGAGCACGCCATCAGGGCGGGGAAGCTCGTCCCCGGCGTCTCCACGGTCGTGGAGTCCTCCTCCGGCAACCTGGGCATCGCCCTCGCCCAGCTGTGCAACTTCTACCGGCTGAACCTGATCTGCGTGATCGACCCGCGCACCACCCCGCAGAACGCCGCCATCATGCGGGCGTACGGCGCCAGGGTCGAGGTGGTCGACCGCGACCCGGCCACCGGCGAGTACCTGCCGGCCCGGATCGAGCGGGTGCGCTCGCTCCTCGAGAGCGTCCCGGACGCCTACTGGCCCAACCAGTACGCCAACGAGCACAACTCCCGGGCCCACCACCACACGATGCGGGAGATCCACGAGGCCCTGCCGGGCGGCCCCGACCACCTGTTCCTCGCGGCCGGCACGACCGGGACGCTGCGCGGCTGCGCCGAGTACATCCGCGACCACGGCCTGGCCACGAACGTGGTGGCGGTGGACGCGGTCGGCAGCGTGATCTTCGGACCGCCGGAGCCGTGGGAGCTCACCCACCGGCGCACGATCCCCGGTCACGGGGCGGCGGTCGTGCCGCCGCTGCTGCGGCCGGGCCTCGCGGACCGGATCGTCAAGGTGACCGATCTGGACTGCGTACGCGGCTGCCGGCAGCTGCTCGCCCAGGAGTCCATCCTGGCCGGCGGCTCCTCGGGCGCCGTCGTGGCCGCCCTCCAGCACGCGGCGTCCTGGATCGAACCGGGCGCGACCTGCGTAGCCGTCCTTCCCGACGGCGGCGACCGCTACCTCGACACCGTCTACTCGGACTCCTGGGTCGAGGACCGCTTCAAGGACTTCCCGCTACCCGACCACACCCGTCTCGACCACCCCGGTCCCGACACCACCGATCACGAAAGGAGTGAGTCATGAGGATCCTCGGTCGCGACGACGTCGCAGTGGCCCTGAAGGGCCTCGGACCCGCCGTCCTCGACGCGGTCCGCAGCGCCTACGTGCTGCACGGCCAGGGCCACTCGCAGGTGCCGTTCTCCAGCTTCCTGCGCCCGCCGCGGCCCGCCGGCTCGCGCATCATCTCCCTGCCCGCCTACCTGGGCGGCCCCGAGCCGGTGATGGGCCTGAAGTGGATCTCGTCCTTCCCGGCCAACGTCGAGCAGGGCCTCCAGCGGGCCTCCTCCGTCCAGGTGCTCAACGACCTCGACACCGGCTATCCGCAGGCCCTGCTGGAAGGCAGCCAGATCTCGTCCTCCCGGACGGCGGCGAGCGCCGCCCTCGCCAGCGGCGCGCTGCACGGTTCCCGTCCGGTGCGCACGGCCGGGTTCATCGGCTGCGGCACGATCAACCAGCGGGTCCTCGCCTTCCTCACCCTGACCCACCCCGAGCTCGAGACCGTGGTGCTCCAGGACGTCGTCCCGGGCCGTGCCGAGGTGTTCGCCGCCGAACTGGAGTGCGAGTACCCGGGGATCACCTTCCGCACCGGCGACATCGCCGAGGCGCTCGGAGCCGAGACGGTGAGCATCGCGACCACCGACTCGACGTACTGGCTCGACCTGGCCGCCCACCCCGACCGCCCGTCCCGCCAGGTGATCCTGCACCTGTCGCTGCGCGACCTGAGCACCGACTCGGTGCTCGGCGCGTACAACGTGGTCGACGACATCGAGCACGCCGTCCGTGAGCGGACCTCCCTGCACAGGGCCGAACAGGAGACCGGGCACCGGGAGTTCGTGCACGCCGAGATCGCCGGCGTGCTGGGCTGCTCCGAGCCGCCGGCCACGGACCGCACGATCGTCTTCTCGCCCTTCGGGCTCGGCATCCTCGACCTCGCGGTCGCCCAGGCGGTCCTCAAGGCCGCCACCGCGGCCGGCCTCGGCACCGAGGCCGCGGGGTTCGACCCGGGCAGCCACCGGGTCACCGCGGCGATGGCGGGGAGGGCCGCATGAGCACCTTCTTCGCCGAGGGCACCAAGGCCCTCGTCACCGGCGCCTCGCGCGGCATCGGCGCGGCGATCGCGCTCACCCTGGCCGAGCACGGCTGCGACGTGGCCCTCAACTACCGCTCCAACGAGGCGAAGGCCGAGGAGGTCGCCGAGCGGATCCGCGCACTCGGCCGGGAGGCCCTGCCGGTCCGCGCGGACGTCTCCGACGAGGCCCAGGTCGCCGCGATGTACAAGCAGCTGAAGGCGGCCTGGGGGCGTCTCGACGTAGCCGTCCTCAACTCCGGTGTCACCGCCGACGGTCACCTGGCCGCCATGAGCTCCGCCAAGTGGCAGGAGGTCATCGGCACCAACCTGACCGGCACCTTCTACACCGCCCGCGAGGCCACCAAGCAGATGTACGCGAGCGGCGGCGCGATCGTCTTCATCGCCTCCACCAGCGGCATCGCCGGCCGGGCCGGTCAGGCCAACTACGCCGCCAGTAAGGGCGGGGTGATCGCCATGGCCAAGACGCTGTCGTACGAGGTCGCCCCGCGCGGTATCCGGGTCAACGTCGTCGCGCCCGGCTTCATCGACACCGACATGGTCAAGAAGGTGCCGCCGGCCCACATGAAGGAGGCGCTCCAGGTCATCCCGATGGGGCGCATGGGCACCGCGGCCGAGGTGGCCCAGGCGGCCGCCTTCCTGGCCGCCCCCGCCGCCTCCTACATCACCGGCAAGGTGCTCACCGTCGACGGCGGAATGATCCCCAACTAGCCACCAGAGCATGGCAATCGCCATCGCACGGCAATCGCACAGCACTCATCCCCTCTGTGAAAGGAACGCACCGTGTCCGTCGCCACCTTCGAGGACATCCGTACCCAGGCCGAGACCCGCCTGGCGAAGAACATGAAGGTCAAGTCGATGATCATCGACCGCCTGGGCCTGGACGTCGAGCCCGCCGTCGTCTCCGACAACCAGCCGCTGTTCGGCCGCGGTCTGGAGATGGACTCGCTGGACACCCTGGAGATCGTCGTCATGGTCAACAACGAGTACGACGTGCTGATCAGCGACGACGACTTCGAGGCCTTCGGCTCCATCAACGCCCTGGTCGACTTCATCGAAGCCCGCGAGGTCTGAGCATGACCATCGCCTCCGAGGCCCCCGCCAGGCCCCAGCAGAAGCACAGTTACTCCTCCGACGACATCAAGCGGATGCTGCCGCACCGCTGGCCGATGCTGATGATCGACCGTGCCTACGACGTCGTCCCCGGCGTCTCGGGCCGCGGCGTGAAGAGCGTCTCGGTGAACGAGCCCTTCTTCGCCGGGCACTACCCCGACCACTCGATCATGCCGGGCGTGATGATCGTCGAGGCGATGGCCCAGCTGGTGGCCGTCGTGTACGTCGCCGAGCTCGTCGAGGCGGCCGCGGCAGCCGCGGCCGCCGGTGCGCCCGAGGGCGGCGACCCCTCCGAGAGCGTCGGCTACCTCGGGTCCATCAGCTCGATGAAGTTCTCCCGGCTCGTCGTCCCCGGCGACCAGCTGACCCTGGACGCCAAGCTCGGCCAGCGGCTGGGCGGCCTGCGGCAGGTGTCGGTGCGGGCGAGCGTCGGCTCGGAACTGGCCGCCGCCGGCTCCCTGATCGTCACCACCGGCCGCAAGGCCTGACCCCGCTGCACGGGTCCCACCGAAGAACCCTCGAAGAAAAGGAGGTGAGGCATGTCCATCACGATCCGCCCGTACCAGGAGGGCGACGCGCACGACATCGCGGCGCTCTACAACCGCCACCGCGACAACCCCAACCCGGTGGCGGGCGGCATCACCGGTGACGAGCTGGAGCGCGAGCTGGCCGAACGGGACACGGGAACGTTCCTCGTGGCCGTGGACGGCGGGCGTGTGGTGGGCACCTTCGGCCTGTTCCACAACACCGGCCGGCGCTCCGCCCGCGCCGGTGAGCTGATCGCCGACATGTTCTTCGTCGCCCCCGCCTACCGCAACGGCGTCATCACCGGCCGGCTGTTCACGGAGGCCGTCGAGTGGATGGTGCAGTCCGGCTGCCTGGTGCTCCGGCTCACCGTCAACCCGGCCAACAGCGTCGCGTTCAAGCTCTACCGGCGCGTCGGCTGCGTCTCCGTGGGGCAGACCGTGCCCGGCGAGGACGGCAACGTCGAACTGCACAACTACATCCCGCTGGTCCTGCGCAGCGTGTTCGCGGACCTGGGGCCGGAGGTCAGGTCGGCCCTCGGGGGACTGAACAGCTTCGGCACGGTCACCGAGGCCCGGGACGACGAACTGCGCTCCGACGTCCGGCTGGTGGACGGCGTCCGCACGGTCGACTACCAGCTGGCGCTGGGCGGGTTCCGGATCACCGCGAGCGTCGACGTCGACCGCGGCGTCGTCCGCGAGGCGGAGGTCACCGGACCCGACGGCACCGCCCGCGCGCTGCGGCTCACCGAACCGCCGTACCACGTGCGCGCACCGAGGCGGCCGGAGCCGCACCGGTTCGGCTCCGGGGGACTGGTCTGCGAGGTGGACGGCGACGACGGCACGCTGTCGGTGCTGGCCGAGGGCCACCACGGCCCGCTGTTCGTCTCCACCTGGCCCAGCTGCCGGGCCGACCGCCCGGCGGGCTGGCGCGAGGGCGAGCCCCGCGACCTGGACATCGTCGCCGTCGAGAACGGGGTCCGGGTCACCGAGCGGTGCGGCGAGGACGAGGTCGTCGGCACCGTCACCCTCACCGAGGGCACCCTGCGGCAGGACTTCACCTTCACCAGCCGCCCCGGCCGGATCTTCCAGACGGTCGGACTGCGGCAGGGCACCTTCGTCCACCCGGACGGCGAGCGCCACCCGATCGGTCTGGGCCTCGGCGTCCGCGACGCCTCGGAGGCGGTCGCCGCCTCCCAGGTGGTCCCGGCCGGCACCGAGCTCGCCTGGCGGTCGACCTCGTGGGGCATCGGGCTGCCGGTCCGCGAGCCGGTCCGGCTGATCCACAGCGCCCTGCTGGAGCGCGGCCTGGCGGCCGGCCCGGACGGAGTGGCCCGGCTGCGGACCGACTTCCACCCGGCGACCGCGAGGACGGACGCGGGAACCGACACAACGGCCGACGCGGGGACCGACACAACGACCGACGCTGCGACGGAAGCTGCGACCGAGGCCGCGGCCGATGCTGCGACCGAACCGGTGACCGAAGCGGGGACGGAAGCGAAGACCGAAGCCGAACGACCCGCCCGTACCGTCCCGAAGCCGGGTGCCGTCCGCCGGCTGGAACTCACCGCCTCCGCCGCCGGAGTCACCTCCTGGAAGGAGGGCACCACCAAGGTCCTGCGCAGCCCGTACCCGCGCACCCGGGTCTTCGGCTACAACCCCCGCTGGTCGGCCGGCATGTGGGTCACCGCGGAGAGCAGCCGGTTCGGCCGCGCGAGCGGTCTCGGCTGGGGCGTGCGGTCGGCCGCCTGGGAGGAGAAGCACCCGCTCGGCCTGTTCGCCCCGCGCGAGCGGATCGGCTGGGAACTGACCGCCCCCGAAAACACCGCCGAGCCGGTCCGGGCCGACATCCAGGCCCCGGACAGCGAGGAGGAGATCGTCCTCTGGCTCACCCCGAACACCCCGCGCGAGACCACCGTGCTGCTCGACTCGGCCGGCACCCGGTGGGAGCTCGGCTCGGCCGGCTTCCGTCAGGTCTGGGCCACCGCGGCCACCGTACGACTCGCCGACGGCAGCTGGCTCGACTGCCGGCCCGCCGACGGCGCGTGCCCGCAGGCCGAACTCGTCCTGCGTACGACCCCTTCCGGCCTGCTGATCGGCTGCGTGTCCCCGGCCCGCCGGCCGAGTGCCTGGCAGCTGGCCGTGCACGACGGACCCACCCGGTCCTGAACCACCGTCATCCAGCTCCGACCACCGTCCTTCGAGAGGAAACCCCACACCATGACCACCACCACCGTCTCCGCCGCCCGTACCGCCTCGGACGACTACGCCACCGTGCGCACCACCATCGGCGCCTACCGGATCGACGCCCCGCTGGTCCGCGTCTCGGGCGACGAGCGGCTGGCACTGCTCGACCAGTTCCTGGCCAAGTCGGGCGACTTCGTCGAGCCGGACTCCGTCCGCGAGGTGCTGGCCCTGAACGCCGACGGCACCCCGTTCGCGATCCTGCTGCACTTCGAGATCGGCGAGGACGCCTGGCTGCTGCCCCGCACCCGGGTGACCGCCGACGAGCTGCGCGGCTACCTCGACGGCCTGGACGTCCCCGAGGGCGTGGAGGTCGACATCGAGCCGGAGGGCTGGGCCGCCACGGCGTTCGAGGGCCCGACGGCCTGGTCGGTCGCGGCCCGCTTCGTCGACTTCGACATCTCGGGCCTGACCCTGCACGCCGTCACCGAGTCCGCGCTGCCCGACGACCCGGCCGCACTCGCCCACCTGGCCCGCGTCGGCACCACGGGCGAGTACGGCTACCTGCTCCTCAGCAACGCCCCCGAGGCCGCCCACCGGGCCGTGCTGGCCGCGGTCCAGGAGGAAGGCGGCGCGCCGGTCGGCGCCGAGGGGCTCGCCCGGGTCCAGGCCGAGGCCGGCATGGCCGTCTACGCCGCCGGTTTCGCCGGTCTTTCGGTCGACGAGGCCGACCTGTCCTGGATGATCGACTGGAACCGGATCGGCGAGTTCCGCGGCTCCGACGACCTGGTCAGGCCCACCGCCGAGACGGCCCGGCTGACTGCCCTGGCCGCCCCCGCCGACAGCCGGTTCACGGCCGGCACGCAGGTGACGGCGGCCGGCCGGGAGATCGGCACGGTCCTGTGGCAGGCGCCCTCCGCCAACCCGGAGGAGGAGCTCGTCTTCGCCCTCCTGGACGCCCCGTTCTGGGTCTCCGGTCTCGAACTGGCCGCCCCGGACGAGCAGGCCGCCGAGCGCCCGCTGCGCACCGTGACCCTGCCCCGTGTCATCGCCCGCTCCCTCACCACCCGGATCGCCTGATGTCCACGCCGAGAATCGCCCTGACGGGCCTGGGACTCATCACCGGTGCCGGTGACGACGTCGAGAAGGGCTGGTCGTCCATCGCGTCCGGCACCTCCGGCATCCGCACCAACACCCTCATGGACACCTCCGAGCTGCTGACCGAGTGGGCCGGGATGGTCACCGGCGAGCAGCCGGCCGACGTCGACCGCTGCTACGCCCTCGCCGCCACCGCCATCCGGGAGGCCCTGGAGAGCAGCGGGCTCGACCTGGACACCGTCGACCGGGACCGGGTCGCGGTCGTGGTCGGCTCCAGCCTGGGCGCCATGCCGACGCTGGAGAGCGTCCACGCGGACCTCGTCCACGAGGGCAAGCTGGACGCGGAGCGGGCGGCCGCCGTCCAACTGCCCTGTGTCGGTGACTACATCGCCGCCGAGTTCGACCTGCGCGGCCCGCGCGTGGTCCTGTCCAACGCCTGCGCGGCCAGCGCCGTGGCCCTCGGCTACGCGGCCGAGCTGCTGTGGAAGGGGGACGTCGACCACGTCATCTGCGGCGGTGTCGACCCCCTCGCCTCGCTCTCCGCGTACGGGTTCAGCGCCCTGGGCGCGCTCGACCCGGAGCCGTGCTCGCCGATGTCGGCGTCCACGGGCCTGACCCTCGGGGAGGGGGCCGGGTTCATGGTCCTGGAGTCGGCGGACCGCGCCGCCTCCCGGGGCGCCCGCGTCCTCGCCGAGCTGGGCGGCTACGGCCTCTCCTGCGACGGCTACCACCAGACCGCTCCCGACCCGAGCGGCAAGGGCGCCTGCGCCGCCATGGCCCAGGCCCTGGACACGGCGGGGCTGACCCCGCAGGACGTCGACTACCTCAACCTGCACGGCACGGGTACCCCGGCGAACGACGCCTCCGAACCGAAGGCGGTGAAGCTGCTGTTCGGCTCCTCGGTGCCGCCGGCCAGCTCCACCAAGTCGATCCTCGGCCACACCCTCGGCGCGGCCGGGGCGGTCGAGGCGGTCGTCAGCACCCTGGCCATCGACCGCGGCACGCTGCCGCCGACCGTCAACACCCGGGGCGTGGCCCAGCCGTTCGGCCTGGACGTCATCCCGGACACCGGCCGCGCCGGGACCCGGCCCGAGGTGGTCATCTCCAACTCCTTCGCCTTCGGCGGCAACAACGCCTCCGTCGTCCTCAACCGGCCGGGCCGCCCGAGCTCGGCCCCGCGCCGCACCGAGCAGGTCCACGAGGTCGTCGTCACCGGAGTCGCTGGGCTGGCGGGCGGCGCGGGCAACACCGCCGACCTGGTGGCCGCCCTCGACGGCGAGCGCGCCTGCTTCACCGCCACCGAACACGTCCGGGGCGTGGGCGAGGTGCCGGTCGGCCGGGTGGACGTCAAGTCGGCGTCCCGGGGCATCAACCCGAGCCGGGCCCGCCGGATGGACCCGCTCAGCCTGCTGGCCGCCGCCGCCGTCGCCGACCTCTACGGCCGGCACGGCAAGCCCTCGCGGGCCGAGGCCGAGGGCACGGGCATCGTCTTCGCCACCGGCTACGGGCCGGTCACCTCGGTCCTGCAGTTCCACAAGGGCGTCCTCCAGCAGGGCATCAGCGGCGCCAACCCGGCGCTGTTCGCCAACACCGTGGTCAACGCGGCCGCCGGCCACGTGGCGATGCTGCACCGCTACCGCGGCTACACCGCGACGATCGCCAACGGCGGCACGAGCTCCGTCCTGGCGCTCCAGCTCGCCGCCCGGGTCATCGCGCGCGGCATGGCGGACCGGATCATGGTGGTGATCGCCGACGAGTTCCCCGAGCAGGCGCTCGCCACCCAGGCCGGCCTCCCCGGCTACGCGCGCTCCGGACCGGTGGTCCCCGGCGGCCGCAGCGGCATGGTGCTCAGCGAGGGCGCGGCGGCCGTCCTTCTGGAGAGCGAGCGGTCGGCCTCGTCCCGGGGCGCGGACGTCCTGGCGAAGGTGCGCGGTTATGGGGCCTCCGGCGAACCGGCCGGGATCGGCCGCATCGGCCGCGACGGCGAGGCCTGGGCGCGGGCGCTGCGCGGTGCGATGGCCGAGGCCCGGGTCACGCCCGACGAGATCGACACCGTCGTCTCGGCGGCCTCCGGCTACAGCCTGGTGGACACCGCCCAGTCCCGGGCCCTGCGCCTCGCGGGCCTCCTCGACCGCCCGACGATCACCCCCAAGGCCCTGCTGGGGGAGACCTACGGCAGCGCGGGCGCCCTGGGACTGGTGGCGGCGCTGACCGCCCCGACCCGGCAGGGCAGGCTGCTGCTCTCCAGCTTCGCCTACGGCGGCAGCTACGCGGCGGCCGTGTTCGACACGGAGGCGTGATGGGGGCGCTGCTGGGGCTGGTGATGGATCCGGTGCTGCGCGGCGCGGCGCGACCTGCCCCGATCGACTGCCTGGTCACCCACCACGCCCACCTTCCGCGCGACCGCATGGGCCGCCGCCTCGACGCGTCCGGCCGTTCGCTGATCATCGAGGCCGTCGCCCGGGTGCACGGCCTCGACATCGGGGCGCGGGACCTCACGAGGGACGTCCACAAGCGCTGGCACGTCCCGGCCCACGGGCTCACCGCCTCGGTCGCGCACTGCGACGGCTGGAGCGCCGTGGCCCTGTCGGCCGGCCCGGTGCACATCGGGGTGGACCTCCAGGACGAACGGGACCGGCCGGCCGCCATGCGGTGGCTCGGCACCCTGCTCGGCCGCCGCCGCCCCGCCGAGATCCGGGACTTCGCCGAGTGCGAGGCGCTCATCAAGGCCTCGCACGTCACCAAGGAGACCTTCGCCGGGGTCCGGCTGCCCGCGTGGCGGCCGGGCTGGCGGCCCACCAACGTGGGCGCGTACCGGGTGCGTTCGACGACGGTGGCCCCGGCGATGCACCTGGCCCTCGCGGCCGACGCCCCCGCCCCCGTCCGTCTGCACACCTCGCCCCAGGAGCCGGCATGACAGCCACAGCGGCCGCTGTACGGCCCTACACCCGCCGTATCTCGCAGATCGAGCGCGGCTACCTGAACGCCGCGGCCACCGGCACCCCGCAGCTGATCCAGATGATCGTGGAGGGCGAGGGCCGCATCGACCCCGACGCGCTGCGGGACGCGGTGCGGTCCGCCACCCTCGCGAGTCCCGGCCTCGCGGTGCGGCGCCGGGGTGCGGGCTGGCGCGCCGACGGCCCGCTGCCGCCGGTCGTCGAACTCCCCGGCGGCGACGCCTTCGACGCCCCCTTCTTCCACCGCGACCTGGACGTCGTCTCCGGACCGGTCTGCGAGGTCGGACTCGTCGCGGGGCCGTCGACCCGGCTGGTCGTCCGGGCCAGCCACATCGTCACCGACGGCCGCGGGCTCCGGCAGTGGATCGCCGACGTGTTCCGGGTGCTGCGCGGCGAGGAGCCGGTCGGCGCCGCGTCCGTCGTCGACGACACCCACTTCCGGACGGCCGCCGGGAAGGTGCCGCCCGCCGAGCCGCCTGCCCGGCTGGACGGCCTGCCCGCGATCCTCGGCGACGGACCGGCCGACGGCACCCCGCTCTGGATACGGCGCCGGGTGCGGGCGGCCCCGTCGGCGGTCACCGCCCGGGTGGCCGCCGCCCTCTCCCGCCGTCTCGGCGGCGAGACGGGCCGGCTGATCGTGCCGGTGGACCTGCGCCGCCACGACCGCACGGTCCGCTCCACCGCCAACCTCACCTCCCGGCTGGTGCTGGACCTGCACCGGGACGACAGCTGGAAGCGGCTGCACGGCCGGATCGTCCGGGCTCTGCTCGGCAAGCACGAGGTGGCCGCGCTGGATGGGGACTTCCTGCGCAGCAACCCCTTCGCCAACTCGCTGCGCGAGGCGCAGGAACTGGACGGCACCCGGTTCCCGTGCACGGCGATCGTCTCCGACCACGGCCGGATCGACACCGCCGAACTGCGCACCGACGGGTTTCACCCGACCGGCTTCTCCACGCTGCCGATGCTCGTGCCCTACGCCGAGATGTTCCTGAGCACCTGCCAGGTCGGCGACGAGACCGAACTGACCCTGTCCTGCCGCAGCCGCCCCGGCGCACGCGAGGCGGCCGAGGTGGTCCTCGACGACATCGAGCACGCGCTGACCGCCCCGAACTGACCCGGCCCACGGCCCTGCCGACTCCACGGCCCTGCCGACTCCACGGCCTGCTGACTCCACGGCCTGCTGACTCCGCCGCCCTGGCGAGTCCATGCCCTGGCGAGCCCACCCCTGCCGATTCCACCGCCCTGGCGAGTCCACCCCCCAGCCCATTCCACCGCCCCGCCGACTCCACAGCCCTGCCGACTCCACGGCCTGCCGACTCCACGGCCTGCTGACTCCGCCGCCCTGGCGAGTCCATGCCCTGGCGAGCCCACCCCCCAGCCCACTCCACCCCCCAGCCCACTCCACCGCCCTGCCGATTCCACCGCCCTGCCGATTCCACCGCCCTGCCGATTCCACCGCCCCGCCGACTGCGCCGCCCCGCCGACTGCGCCGCCCCGCCGACTGCGCCGCCTTGGCGAGTCCACGCCCTGCTGACTCCGCCGCCCTGGCGAGTCCACCCCTGTCGACCCCACCGCTCCATCTACTCCGCCGCCTTGGCGAGTCCATGCCCTGGCGACCCCCTGCCGAGGCCACGCCCTGCCGATTCCACCGCCCTGTCGACCCCACCGCCCTGTGAAGGACGCCCACCCATGGCACTGACCGAACAGACCGAAGAGGACGCGCCGAGCCCTCCGCGGGCCGCTTCCGGCCCCGCCCTCGTGACGATGGCCGCGGCCATCACCGGCGGCTTCCTCGCCCTGCTCGACACCACCATCGTCAATGTGTCCCTGCACGAGACCACGGCCAGGTTCGGTTCCATCGGCCAGGTCCAGTGGGTGGTGACCACCTATCTGATGGCGCTGGCCGCCACCATGCCGGCCACCGGCTGGCTGGCCACCCGGTTCGGCGTGCGGCGCGTCTTCGCCGCCGCGATCCTGCTGTTCGCGCTCGGCTCGGCGGCCTGCGCGGCCAGCCAGAGCCTGCCCGAGCTGATCGCGGCCCGCGGGGTCGCCGGCGCCGCCGCCGGTGTGCTCACCCCCGCGTCGACGATCCTGCTCACCCGTGGCGTGCCCCGCGAACACCTGGGCCGGGTGCAGTCGTTGAACGGCAGCGTCATGCTGATCAGCCCGCTGCTGGGCCCGACGATCGGCGGCCTCCTGGTCGAGGCCGGGGGATGGTCCGCGGTGTACGTGGTCAACGTCCCGCTCTGCGCCGGACTGCTCTACGTCACCCTGCGCCGGGTCCCCGAGGACCGCCCGAGTGAGGGGGCCGCCAAGCCGCTGGACGTGATCGGCCTGGTGTCCTCGGCCGCCTGCACGGTCTGCACCGTACTGGCCGTGCACGAGTTCTCCGACCACGCCGTCGACGGGCGGGCCGCCTTCCTGGTCCCGCTGGCCCTCGCCTTGGCGAGCGGTGCCGTGTTCGTCGTACGGGAACTGCGCGCGGCCCACCCGCTGCTCGACGTGCGCCTGTTCGCCCACCGCGTCTACCGGACGGCCGCGATCAACATCTTCTGCCTGGGCTTCGTCCTCTACTCGCCGATGATGCTCATCCCGCTCTACTTCGAGACGGCCCGCGGCGAGACGGCCGTGACGACCGGTCTGCTGATGTCCGCGGGAGGCCTGGGTGTGGTCACCGCGGCCTGGCTGTGCCGGGTTCTGATGAAGCGGCTGGGCGGTGGCGGCACCGTCGTCGTCGGCATCACCCTGACCATGCTGGCGACCGTGCCGCTGACCACGCTGTCCTCGGACACCTCGTACGTGCTGCTGTGCGCGAGTCTCGTGGTGCGCGGCCTGGGCACCGGACTGACGATCGTGCCGGCGATGACCCGGGCCTTCCAGTCGATCCGCCCGCAGTCCATCCCGGACGCCTCCTCCCAGCTCAACCTGATCCAGCGGATCGGCGGCACGGTGGCCCTGGCCGTGGTCACGGTGGTGCTGGAGCAGGCGGCCCGAGAGCGCCACGGACTGGTGCCCGGGGCCTTCGCCCACTCCTTCACCTGGGTCCTCGCGATCTACGCCCTCACCCTGCTCCCGGCCCTGGCCCTGCTTCTCGCCGACCGCAAGGAGGCACGCGCCGGCGCGGTGCCCGCGTGACCGTACGGGCCCTGTCCTCGCACCTTCGCCGTCCGCGCCCGGGGCGCGGCGGGCGGGAATGCGGGGACAGGGCCCGAGGCGACCGCCCGGTACGGCGTGCCCGTACCCGTGACCGGTGCCCCGCGCTCAGCGCGAGGAGGGCAGCCAGCCGTCCTGGACGGCGTGCACCCCCGCCTCGAAGCGGCTGCGCGCGTCCAGGCGTTCCATCAGGGTGGCGGCGGTACGCCGGGCCGTGCGCGGGGAGACGCCGAGGCGCTTGGCGATGGCCTCGTCGGTGTAGCCCTGGGCGAGCATCTTGAGCACGGCACGCTCCTGCGGCGGCATGCCCTTCGCCTCGCACTTCGGTGTACTGCCCAGCGCTGTCGCGGTGTTCCACACACCTTCGAAGAGCGCGCACAGGGCCGCGACCGTCCCCGCCCCGCTCAACACCACCCCGCCGACCCGGGCGTCGCTCGTGTCGACCGGCAGCACCGCCTTGCACCGGTCGAAGATGATCATCCGGACCGGCAGTTCGGGCACGGTACGGACCTGCCCGCCGCGCGAGTGCAGCCAGCCGACGTGGTCCAGCGTGGGCTGATGGTTGCGCACACTGTCGAGATAGACCGTCCGCATCCGCACCCCGCGGTCGAGCAGCGCGGAGTTGGGGGCGCGGCTGGCCTCGAGGTCCTCGGCCCGGTGCGCGCCGCCCGGCGCGAAGGTGGCGACCTCGATCTGCGCCGCCTGGGCCAGTTCCGCGAGCCGTTCCCGGATCGCCTCCAGGCCGTCCAGCTGCTCGGAATCACTGTCGATGCCCCGTGGGCGCAGCGAGGAGCATTCGGCGATCAGCTGGGCCGCCGCCGCTCTGGATTTCTCCACGCGCATCTGCTGCGCGGCCAACTCCGCCTGCTGGCGCGCCAGCAGTACCTCCATGGCGGTCTCCGGGCCGACGGCCCGGAACCCTATGCCCTTGCGGGCCGATGGCTGGATCAGGGCGAGTTCGCTGAGCCGGTCCAGCCCCGCGCGCACCCGTTCCTCCGGCAGTCCGAGCCGGGACACGAGGACGATGATGCCTTCCAGTGGATTGGCCAGCATCCACCGGTAGATGGCTTCTGCCTCGGCATCCAGTCCCAGAACCTCCAACATGATGCAGTCCCCCTGTTGCTGTCACACACTGCACACACTGTGTTCGAAACGTGGTCCCTCCGAGCTTACTGACCTTGAACTGCGGATGGCGGCCCGGCGGCACGGAGGACGGTTCCGGCCAATCGCTCGGCTTTCAACCATCCGTGGTGCCAGAGTGAGGGCCCCGCCGCATCCCGGCCGGCGCCAGGCGCTTCCCGGTCCATTCGGGAACGGCTTCCGGGGTGCCATTCTGCTGCCTTCCGCATGACGCTTCATGCCATGGCACAAAGCGTCCATCACGAGTCGCTCCGTAGCCCCCGAACAGCGCCGAAGATGAAGTCATGTACCTCATCCACGTGCGCCTGCGCGCCCCTGCCGGGGAGTCCGCCCGGCCTGATCTGGCGGCGATCATTTCCTCGTGCGCCGAGGAAAGCGACGGCCTTGAGCACGTTTCCGTGCACGCGCACGCCGGCGAGGGCCTCACGCTGGGTCTTTTCCTCCTCGCCGACTCCCTGGCCGCGGCCGAGGACAGTGCCGCGCGGCTGTCGCGGCGGGCCGTGGAGAACCATCCGGACCTGCTCGGTTACGGCGTGGTGGCCTCCGGGGCCGTCCTGGTGCCCGGCCCCTGGTGGGACACGTGAGCCCCGCGTTTGCGCAGGTCGGGGTGGACGGGTTAGGCCGCTGCACATTCCGTCCAGCCGTCTGCTGTTCCCTCCGGCCCGTCCGCCGAGCAGAGTTGGGCCATCGACGGAACGAAAGCCGCCGAAGACTTCACCGAAGAGTCCGCTGAATAGTCCGGAAGTGTTCACTCCGGAAATCCACTCACTCAATCGAGGAGAAAATCCATGCAGGGCACCCGTGTCTCCAAAATCGTCGCCGCCGCGCTGATCGTTCTCGGTGGAATGGCGATGACGGTGACCGTCACGGATTCTCCGAAGAACATCACGCACGCCGTCGAGAGCGACCTCCGCACCACCGCGGGCGACCACACCGACGGCGATGTCACCTGGGGCCCCTGAACATTCACGGGGGCATGTGCTGGACCGAGTTGAAAGACATCGGGGGACAGAAGAAATGGAATTCCTGGTTCTGGGATCTCTGGAACTGCGTGAGTCGGGCATCCCGATCCGCGTCCGGGGCATGCGGCAACAGCGGCTCCTCGCCCTGCTGCTCCTCAACGCCAACCGGGTCGTTCCGATGGACGCGCTGGTGGACGAACTGTGGGAGGACCCACCGTCGTCGGCCCGTCCGCAGGTGCACAACGCGATCCGCGACCTGCGCCGCATCCTCTCCGCGTCGGACGGGACCAGCCTGGTCACCGTGGACGTCGGCTACCGCCTGGTCGTACCCGAGGACGCCGTGGACGCGCACCGGTTCGCCGCCCGGGTGCGCGCGGCCAAGGCGGCGGAGCGCGAGAAGCGGTACGCCGAGGCCGTCCGGCTGCTCCAGTCGGCGGTGGACCTCTGGCGCGGGGAGGCCTTCGCCGGCATCCAGTGCCCGGCGGTCTCCGGCGCCGCGGTCAAGCTCGCCGAGCAGCGGCTGACCGCCGTGGAGGACCTCGTCGCCCTGCGCCTGAAGCTCGGCGAGACCGGCTCCCTCGTCGGCGAACTGCACGCGCTGATCGCGGAGTACCCGCTGCGCGAGGCCCTGCGCGGCAGCCTGATGATCGCCCTGTGCCGCAGCGGCCGGCAGGCCGACGCCCTCGCGGTCTACGACGAGGGCCGGCGGTTCCTGGTGGACGAGCTCGGCCTGGAGCCGAGCCCTCGGCTGCGCGCCCTGCACGCGGAGATCCTCGCCGACTCCCCGGACCTGCACGGCTCGGGGGGACCCGCCCTCGCGGCGGCCGGCGCCGAGCCGTCCGACGACCGGGGGACGGGACCCTCCGCACCGCCCGGGAACGGCAGGCACTACCTGCCCCACGACCTGACGGACTTCACCGGGCGTACGGCGGAACTGGCCACCCTGACGGCCGTCGCCGCACAGGAGCCGGGCGGCTCGCCGGTGATGGTGACGATCGACGGCATGGGCGGGGTCGGCAAGACGACGCTCGCGGTGCGCCTCGCCCACCGGGTCACCGAGCTCTACCCGGACGGGCAGTACTTCATCAACCTGCACGGCTTCAGCGCGACCCGGGCGCCGGTGCCGACCGAGCAGGCGCTCGCCGTCCTGCTGCAGGCGAGCGGTCTCACCGCGCAGGAGATCCCGCCCAGCCTGGAGGAACGCAGCGCCCTGTGGCGCTCACGCCTGGCGGGCCGCCGCTGCCTGGTCGTCCTCGACGACGCGGCGGACAGCGCCCACGTCACGCCCCTGCTGCCGGGCACGGGGGGCGCGTTGGTGCTGGTGACCAGCCGCCGCAAGCTGACCGCCCTGGACGGCGCCCTGCCGCTCTGCCTCGACGTGCTGCCGCCCGCCGACGCGGTGACGCTGTTCCGGCGCATCGTCGGAGAGCCCCGCGCGCGGCGCGAGCCGGCGCAGGTCGGGCAGGCCGTCGAACTGTGCGGCCGGCTGCCGTTGGCCCTGCGCATCGCCGCGACCCGGCTGCGCGACCGTCCGGCGTGGGCCGTCGCCGACCTCGTCGAGCGCCTCGCGCACCCGGCGCAGCGGGCCCGCTGTCTCCAGACCGCCGACCGCGACCTCATGGCCGTGCTGCGGGTGTCCTACGACCATCTGAGCGCACCCGAAAGGCGGTTCAGCAGGCTCATCAGCCTCGAGCCGTCCGCCTCCTACGACATCGCGCACGCGGCCCTCGTCACGGGTCTGCCGACGGGGGACGTGGAACACCACTTCGACGCGCTGATCGAGAACAACCTGATCCGGGAGGACACCCCGGCCCGGTTCTCCTTCCACAGCCTGATCCGGGACTGCACCCGGGAGCTGCTCGTCGAGGAGGCGGGCGCGGCAGCCTGAACCGAATCTCCGTTCCGCCCCTGGTCGCGCCGCGCTTACGATGCGCGCAGTCGTACAACTGCCTGAACCGTCTGAACCAGGAGCACGGTACTCGTGTCCATACCCCCGCCTCCCGGGCCGCACCAGCCCCAGGACCCGTACCAGCCTCCGCAGCCGCAGAGCCCGTACCCGCAGGACCCGTTCGCCGCGCCCCCTCAGGACCCTTACGCCCGGGACCCTTACGCCCAGGGGCCGTACGGCCCGCAGGGTCCGGGGCCGACGGGTCCGGGCCCGATGGGTCCGGGTCCCTACCCCCAGGCCCCGTACCCGCAGGCCCCGTACGGCGCGGTGCCCTATCCCGTCTGGGGACAGGGCTACAGCCCCTACGGCCGGCCCTCTCCGGTCAACGGTGTGGCCATCGCCGCCCTCGTCCTCGGTCTGCTCTGTTTCCTGCCGGGCGTCGGGCTGCTCCTCGGGATCATCGCCCTGGTGCAGATCAGGAAGCGGGGGGAGCGCGGCAAGGCGATGGCGGTCGTGGGCACGGTGCTGTCCTCGGTCGGCCTCGCGGTGTGGGTCCTCGCGCTGTCCACGGGCGGCGCCTCCGACTTCTGGGACGGTTTCAAGGAGGGTGCGAGCGGCAACTCCAGCTTCGCGCTCGCCAAGGGCGACTGCTTCGACGTGCCGGGTGAGACCTTCGACGAGGACGTCTACGACGTCGACGAGGTGGACTGCTCCGGTGAGCACGACGCCGAGGTGTTCGCCTCGGTCCCGCTGACCGGCGACAGCTTCCCGGGCGACGACCACGTCACGGACGTGGCCGACGACAAGTGCTACACGCTGCAGGACGCCTACGCGATGGACCCCTGGGCGCTGACCGACGAGGTCGACATCTACTACCTCACGCCCACCGCCGACAGCTGGAGCTGGGGCGACCGCGAGATCACCTGTGTGTTCGCCAACGTGGACGAGAAGGGCACCCTGACCGGCTCGCTGCGCGCCGACGCGTCGACGCTCGACGCCGACCAGTTCGCCTTCCTCGAGGCGATGGCCGCCGTCGACGACGTCCTCTACGAGGAGCCGGAGGAGTACGCCGAGGAGGACCTCGCGAGCAACCGCACCTGGGCCGGTGACACCGGCGAGGTGACCGGCGATCAGGCGGACCAGCTGGGCTCACACCTCTGGACGACGCCGGCCCGGGAGAAGCCCGTGGCCGCCCTGGTGAAGGACATGCGGGACGCGGCCAAGGAGTGGACGGCGGCGGAGAAGGCCACCGACGCCGACGGCTTCTACGAGCACTACGAGACGGCCTACGCCTACGTCGACGGGGCCACCACCGTCACGGCCCGCAAGGCTCTGGGCCTTGCCACCACGCCGCCCACCTACGACGAGGACTCCGACAGCGGGAGCGGTGGCACGGGCGGGGGCGACAGCGACAGCGGTCTGGAGGTGTGATCGCGTCCATAGCGGGGAGAAAGTGCCTGGGTAAAGCGTTTCCCGGGCACATGTCATCACATCGAGTGATTCTCTGGCCTTTGCTTGCACGGTACAACCCACGGTTGCCAGGCTGTAGCTGTCTGTACAACCTGATGGGAGTGGCCAGTGACATTCGGTGAGCAGCCGGCGTATCTGCGTGTCGCGGGTGATCTCCGCAAGAAGATCACCGACGGGTCGCTGCCACCGCACACCCGGCTGCCTTCGCAGGCGAGAATCCGGGAGGAGTACGGGGTCTCCGACACCGTCGCCCTCGAGGCGCGCAAGGTGCTGATGGCGGAGGGGCTGGTCGAGGGCCGTTCCGGTTCGGGCACCTATGTACGCGAGCGGCCCGTGCCGCGCCGGATCGCCCGCTCCGGCTACCGGCCCGTCAGCGGCGCCACGCCGTTCCGGCAGGAGCAGGCCGAGGGGCACACGCGAGGGACCTGGGAGTCCAGCAGCGAGCAGGCCGAGGCGGGCGTCTCCGTCGCCGAGCGGCTCGGCATCGCGGCCGGCGACCGCGTGATGTGCACCAGGTACGTCTTCCGGGAGGCCGGCGAGGCGATGATGCTCTCCACCTCCTGGGAACCCCTCGCCGTCACCGGCCGCACCCCCGTCATGCTGCCCGAGGAGGGCCCGCTCGGCGGCATGGGTGTCGTCGAGCGGATGCGCGCCATCGACGTGATCGTCGACAACGTCACGGAGGAGGTCGGCGCCCGGCCCGGCCTCGCCGAGGAGCTCCTCGCCCTCGGCGGCGTCCCGGGACATGTCGTGCTGGTCGTCCAGCGCACGTACTACGCCTCGGGCCGCCCGGTCGAGACGGCCGACGTGGTGATTCCGGCCGACCGTTACCGGGTCGCCTACCACCTGCCGGTGAAGTGACCGCCGGAGCGCGCCGGGAGCGTCTCCGGGCGCGGGGCGGGGTTCGCCCCGGTGGTGAGGCTGAAGCGGCGGGGGCGGGGGCGCCGTCCGAGGCGGTAGCGCATACCGTCCGGCGGCGCACACCCTTCCGGCAGTTGCCCCCGGTATCCGCCCGCCGTGGGCCCGCTCGCGCGCCGTCGGAATCCGGTCGTTTCCGGTTGTTCCCGCAGGTCGCCCCGTAGGTGCCCGGAACCCCGCCGACCGGACGCATCGCGGCGCGCGCACGGCGCGTTCGGCCTCGTGCGCCCCCTGCGTCTTGGCTGGTTGCGTACCTCTTTGTGCAAAGTCGTGTTCGGTGCGTAAAGGTAAGGCGTACGCTCGGGCATATGCGGATTGCGGTTTCCTTAGAGGGCGGGGCGCGAGGCGTGCCGCGGACGGGATCCGGGCGGGCCGGGACGAGAAGGGGGCGTGGGGCTCGATGAACGACAGCACCATCTCCCTGCCCTGGCTCGTCATACGGCAGGACGACAACGGCAATCGCTACCGCGTGGGCAGGTACGCGACCCGGGCCGAGGCCCAGAAGATCGCGGACAGCCTCGACAGCCGCGGCCACAAGCAGCTCTACTGGGTCGAACGCATCGGACAGAGCCAGAGCCAGAGCCAGGGCCAGGCCCAGGCCCAGGCGCAGAACGGGGACGGCACCCTGAACTGACGTTCCGTGCGGTCCCGTAGGCTCCGGCACATGACGGAACGGATCGTGGTGGTGGGAGCCGCTCTGCTCGACGCCGGCCGCCTGCTCGCCGCGCGTCGCAGCGCACCCCCGGAACTCGCCGGCCGCTGGGAGCTGCCCGGCGGCAAGGTCGAGCGGGGAGAGGCGCCCGAGGCCGCCCTCGTGCGCGAGCTGCGCGAGGAACTCGGCGTCGAGGCCGAGACCGTCGGGCGAGTCCCCGGCGAGTGGCCGCTCCGGCCTCCCTACGTCCTCCAGGTGTGGACCGCCCGGCTGTGCCCCGGCTCCGCCGCTCCCGAGCCCCTCCAGGACCATGACGAGCTGCGCTGGCTCAGCCCGGCCGAGATCTGGGACGTCGACTGGCTGGACCAGGACGTGCCCGCGGTGCGCGAGACGCTCTCCGGCCTCGCCACCGGCACCTGCTGAGGCGCAGACCGCCGGGCCGGCCCCACCGAACCTGACCCGCCGAACCGGGCCCCGCCGAACCGGAGTCACCGGACCGTGATTCACCCGACCGGAACTCACCCGACCACGCCCCGGCGAACCGGGGCTCGCCGAACCCGGGCTCGCCGAACCGGGTGTCCGCCGGGGCGGGGTCTGCCCGGCCGGGGGCGCGTCGGGCGGTGTCGGGTCTGAGGCGGGGGCGCTTCGGGCGGGGGAGGGGGGTGACGCGTACGCCGTTCGTGCCACAGTGCGCCGTGCTGTGCGGTACTGCCCGCCGAATATCGGGTATGTGCCCATTAACCCCACGAAACCGGACATGGGTGTACTCGTCGGCCCGGGAAGTGATCGGCGTGATCGACACCGACGGAGAATGCGCCGAGTGGACGTTCCCCGCAGACCCCGGTGCGGTGCGAACCGCCCGTGGTGCCGTCCGCGGCCAGTTGCACGGGTGGGGCCTCGACAGCCTGAGCGACATCGCGGCGCTGCTGGTCAGCGAGCTGGTGACCAACGCCCTGCGGCACGCGACCGGCCCCATCGGCCTCCGTCTCGTCCGCCCCGCCGGACTGGCGGGCGTCCTGCTGGTCGAGGTCTCCGACCCGCTGCCGGACCCGCCCCGCGAGAGGGCCGCCCGGCCCGAGGACGAGAGCGGGCGCGGACTGCAGCTGGTGGCCTCCTCCTCGCGCCGCTGGGGCACCCGGCCCGGGAACGCCGGCAAGACGGTCTGGTTCGAACTCGCGGTACCCGGTTGACGGGGCGTCTCGCGGGGATGAGCCGGTGTACAGCGGGGCTCGCGGTGTCGCCCGTTCGGTTCCGGTCTCCGAACGGTCCCCGAAGAGGTGGTTCGACGCCGTGTCCGCTGGTTAGAAGAGTGGAAGTGTTGTCGCGGGACGGGCCAAAAAACGCCTGGACCGTGCTGTGATCGTGAACACCGTGTCGTGCGGACCCGTAGTGCTGGATACTGCGGGCAGCCGCCGCCGGTGACCGGTGCCGGACGCGGTGAGCTGGAGGGGACGGTTCGCGTGAGCGAGATACCAGCGAAGGCCACGGAGTCCGAGGACCCGTCGGGCGGCGCGAGGGCGAAGGCCGCGGGTGCGCTCGCCGCCGACGCCGCGCACGGCCTCGCCGACGGACCGGGCGAGGCGGCGACGCCGGGTGACGCCATGTGGCAGAGCAGTCCGCCCGGTTCGATCTACGACTACATCAAGGTCGCCTCGTTCTCGATCGGCCCCGACGGCCTCGTCGACCAGTGGAGCCTGCGCGCCGAGCAGATCTTCGGCATCCCCGCCGACCGGGCCCTCGGCATGGACCCCATCGACGCGTTCATCGACCCCGACCTGCGCGAACGCGGCCAGCGCAAGATGGCCGAGATCCTCGACGGGCGGGAGTGGACCGGGGTGGTGCCGTTCCGGATGCCGGACCCGGTGCCCGGCGGCGGCCGCGGCGAGAAGGGCCTCGCCGAGGTCTACGTCATGCCGACGCGCAGCCTGGACGGCGAGAAGGCCGCCGTGTGCATCGTCGTCGACGTCCGCACGCTGCGCAGCATCGAGACCGACCTCGCCGCCTCGCAGGCCATTTTCGGCCAATCCCCGTTCGGCTTCCTGCTGATCGACCCCGACCTGCGGGTCCGCCGTGCCAACCACCGGTTCGCCTCGATCTTCGGCGGCTCCCCCGACGACCACCGCGGCAAGGGCGTCCACGACTACCTGCCCCGGCCCGAGGCCGACCGGGTCAGCGCGACCCTGCGCCGAGTCCTGGAGACCGGCGACTCCATCACGGACATGCATGTCACCGGTTTCGTGCCGGGCTCCGACGAGCGCCGACACTGGTCGATCAACCTCTACCGCGTGCACAGCGGCACCGGCAGGCCCATCGGAATCGCCTGGCTCGGCACCGACATCACCGCCCGCCGCGCCGCCGCCCGCGAGGCCGCCGCGGCCCGGCGCAATCTCGCCCTGCTGAACGAGGCGGGTGCCCGCATAGGGAACTCCCTCGACCTGGAGACGACCGCGCGCGAGCTCCTCGACGTCGTCGTGCCCGGCTTCTGCGATCTCGCCACCGTGGACCTCTACCAGGGCCTCCTGGCCGGCGACGAGACCCCGCCCGGCCTCGCCGACGGCAGCGCCGAACTGCGCCGGGTCGCCTTCTCCTCCGCCGTCTCCGACGCCCCCTTCCCCGGCGCCGGGGCGCCCGTCGCGGTCGGCGCGGTCCACCACTTCCCGTTCAACTCGCCCTGCGCGGACGCCCTGCGCACCGCCCGCCCGCAGGCCATCCCCGGCGAGGAGGGCGGCCTCGTGCAGTCCACCCTCGCCGTCCCGATGGTCGCCCACGACACCGTCGTCGGCCTCGCGCAGTTCTCCCGGACGAAGGGCAGCGAGCCGTTCGGCGACCGGGACCGCGATCTGGCCGTGGAGCTGGCGGCGCGGGCGGCGGTCTGTATCGACAACGCGCGCCTGTACCGGCGGGAGCACGAACGGGCGCTGATACTGCAACGGTCGCTGCTGCCCCCCGGGGACCCGGTGGCCTCGGGCCTGGACATCGCCTGCCGCTATCTTCCGGGCAACGCCTCCACCGGCCGTCCGAGCGAGGTCGGCGGCGACTGGTTCGACGTCATCGAACTGCCCGGCCACCGCACGGCGCTGGTGGTGGGCGACGTCATGGGCCGGGGCCTGCGGGCGGCGGTCGCGATGGGCGAACTGCGCACGGCCGTCCGGACGCTGGCGCTGCTGGACCTCGAACCGGCCGAGGTCCTCTCCGCGCTGGACGAGATCGCGCGCGGCCTCGGCACCCCCGGAGGCGTCCAGCAGGCCACCCGGGCCGCCCGCCGCCCCCGCGAGGCCGACCTGTCCGAGGTGTACCTCGCCACCTGCGTGTACGCGGTCTACGACTCGGTGACCCGGCGCTGCACGTTCGCCAACGCGGGCCATCTGCCCCCGGTGCTCGTCGAACCCGGTGAGCCCGCGCTGATGCTCGACGTGCCGCCCGGCCTCCCGCTCGGGGTCGGCGGCGAGCCCTTCGAGGAGGTGGAGGTCGATCTCCCCGAGGGCGCCCTGCTGGCGCTCTACACGGACGGGCTGGTCGAGTCGCGCGACCATCCGCTGGACGAGGGACTCAACGCGTTCGTCGGAGCTCTCACCGACCCCTCCAGCCCCCTGGAGGACGTCTGCGACCACGTCCTCAACACCCTCGACTCGCACCACGGCGAGGACGACATCGCGCTGCTGATGGCACGGGTGCAGGGCCTGCCCGTCGACTCGGTCGGCGACTGGACCCTGCCGCGCGAGCCGCGCAGCGTGGGCCGGGCCCGGGAACACGCCCGCGGCCAGCTGCTGGCCTGGGACCTCGAACCTCTCGTCGACACGACGGAACTGCTGGTCAGTGAGCTGGTCACCAACGCCCTGCGGTACGGCGAGGGCGAGATCCGGCTGCGGCTGCTCCTCGACCGCACGCTGGTGTGCGAGGTCTGGGACGCGGGCCTCGTCCAGCCGCGCCGCCGCCGTGCCCGGGACACCGACGAGGGCGGCCGCGGTCTCCAGCTCGTGGGCCTGCTGTCGGCGGCCTGGGGCTCGCGCCGCACCCCGCGCGGCAAGACGGTGTGGTTCGAACTTCCGCTGCCGGACGGTGAGACGGGCCTGGCCGACCCGGCGGAGGCGTTGTTGAGCCTGTTCTGAACCGGCTCCGAACCCGCTGCGGACCCGTTCCCGGCCTGTTTCCCGCCTGTTCCCGACCTTTATCGGCGATCGGTCGCCGGTCGGCCGTAGGGGCCGTAGGGGGCATCGGGGTCGTCGGGTCACTCGGGGCCGCGCCGTGCCGGGGCGGGCCGTGCCGGCCCGGCGAAGCCCGCGGGCGTCCCCTCCTCGGGATCCTCGGCGAGGACGATGCCGCCGAGCACGGCCCCGCCGGTGCCGGCCGTCTCCTCGCCGGCGGCACTCACGTACGGGTTCCCGTGCGCGCGTACGTCGCGCTCGGCCAGCTCCCGGGCCTCCAGCGCGAGGAGGTCGGCGGACGGACGGTCCGCCGGGTCGCCCGTGGCGAGGAGCCGTTCCGCCTCCGCCAGCCGGGTGCGCGCGGTGGCGCCGACCGCGCCCCGGTGCGTCGCGACGAAGTCGGCCGCGGCGGCGGTGGCGGTGCGAGCCGTGATCAGCGCGGCGGCCGGCAGCACCCCGGCCCGCCCCGAGGTGACCGGCGCGGTCGCCCGCACGATCCGACGCAGCACCCCGACCGGGTCCCCGGGCTGACCGCCGGTCAACTCCTGCCGCACGGAGCCGAGCACGGCGTCGACGTGCAGCAGCCGGACCTCGAAGCCGCCCGGGGTCGTCCCGGCGGCACCGGGCGGCACGCTCGGACCGGGGCGGGGTTCGGCCGGGCGCGGGGTCGCCGGTCCGGGGGCCGGGCTCTGTCGCGCCGACAGGTCCGCCGGACGTCTGGCCCAGGCCAGCTCCGCCTCCGCGCCCGTGAGGGCGGCCGGCACGGTCCGCTCGGCCGTCCGCAGCTCCTCGGCCAGCCGGTCGACGCCGTCGACGAAGACGGCCGCCTGGGCGACGGCGCCCTCGGCGGCGCGCAGCTGCCGGGCCGCCCGCTCCGGCTGCCCCGAATCGGCGGACTGACGGGCCTGGTTCAGCCGGACGGTGGCGAACAGGAGGCGGTCCTTGGCCTGTTCGACACTCCCGGTGACGGAGGCGGTGGCCGTGGGCGCATACCGGTCCCGCAGCCCGGCGAGCACCGCCTCCGAGGCCCCCGCCCGCCCCGCCAGCTCCCGGAACCGCCCCTCGGCGACCCCCAGCGCCTCACCCAGCCCCTGTTCGAGTCCCCGTAGCCGTCCGAACTCCCCGGCCACGGAGTCCAGCCGCCGTCCGGCCTCCGCACACCGTCCGACGATCCCGGCGAGCGCGTGCTCCCGGGCCGCCTCCTCCGCCGGCACGCCCTCGTCGTACCGCTGGCGCATCCGGAACGCGGCGGCGAGTTCGGTCTCCGCCTCACGGACGGCCCGGCGGAAGGACTCCAGGTCCTCCGCCCCGCACAGCGCCCCGGCGAAGCCGAGTTCGGCGCGTGCCGCCCGGACCCGGTTGTCGGCCTCTACCAGCGCCGCGCAGGCCTGCTCGTCGAGGGCGGCGAGGGGCGGCGACGACCTCGACGGCGGTGGGCTGCCCGCTCCGCCGGGAGTCGTCCGGACGCGGGTGCGCCGGACGCGTCGTAGGTACCCGTATCCGGCGATCGCCCCGGCCGCGCCGACCGCCACGAGCGGCAGCACCAGATCGACGGTGGACCTCTCGTCGTCCTCGGCCACGGCGGCGCTCGCGCCGGGCGCCGGGTTCTTGATCGCAACCGGAGCGTCGCCACCGGACGTCATCCCTGGCAACACCAGCCACACGACCCCGACCGCACCGCCCAGCACGGCATGCGCCACCCGCACGGATATGTGCGACTTGGCACGCCGCGGCCGGCCCCGGTGCAAGGAAGAGGTCACATTTGGGAGCGTATGGCCGCGATTACGGCCACGCGACCGGGATGCACCCGACACGGGGGCGGTGGGGCGGAACGAAACGCGAGGGGGAACCGCGATGGAACGGCCACCGGGTCGCACGAAGACGGACACGAACGCGAACGGGGTACCGGAGGCGGAGCCGCGGTCGGCGACGGACGTGACCGCGGTGCCGGGGGCGGAACCCGAGTTCGGGGCGGACGTGACCGCGGTGCCGGAGGCGGAGCCTGGGTCGGGGGCGGTCGCGGGCGGGGTGCCGGAGTCGGAGCCGCGGTCGGCGACGGACGTGACCGCGGTGCCGGAGGCGGAACCCGGGTCCGGGGCGGACGCGAAGACGGAGGCGGAGGCGGAGGCGAAACCCGAGTCGGGGGCGGTCGATGCGCCGGTCGGGTCCACCGTTGCGGACGATGAACGTGTCGCCGGTGGTGCCGGAGGTACGGGTGGCGTCGGCGGTGCCGAGGGGAACGGGGACGGCGACGATCCCGGAGTCGGGACGGGCCGTCGGCGCGGGCGTCGCGGACGGCTCGTGCGTCGCACCGCCCTCGCGCTGGTCCTGCTCCTCCTCGTCCCGGTCCTCGCCGCCGAGACGGCCCTCCGCGTGAACTACCTCGGCGACCCGGCCGACGGCACGTACACCCGCGGCAAGGACGCCATCTGGCTGGGCCACGCCTGGGTCGACGGCCGCAAGACCGACGCCGACGTCAAGGCCCTGGCCGACCGGCTCGGGAAGACCGGCATCCGCGACCTGTACGTCCACGCCGGCCCCCTGGAGCACAACGGCACCCTCCCCGCGTCGGCGTACGCGGGCGCGCCCCGGTTCATAGCCGCCGTCCACCGAGAGGCACCGGAACTCCGCGTCCAGGCCTGGCTCGGTGACGTCCTGGCCAGCGAGAGCCCGAACGGCATGCGGCTGGAGCGGGCCGAGACCCGCGCCGCGGTCGTGCGGTCCACCCGTGAGATCCTCGCCGCCGGCTTCCAGGGCGCCCACTTCGACCTCGAACCGCTGCACTCCGGCGACGGCGACTACCTCGGCCTGCTGGACGACCTGCGCGCCGTCACCCGGGCCCGCGACGCCCAACTCTCCGTCGCCGCGCACCAGATCGACCCGGTCCCCGGCTTCCACTCCTTCTGGGGCACGACCACCGGCCACCCCAAGTGGTGGTCGCAGAAGTTCTTCGGCCAGGTCGCCCGTCGCGTCGACCAGATCGCCGTGATGTCGTACGACACCATTCAGCCGCTGGAGAGCACGTACGGCGGTTACGTCGCCCAGCAGACCTCGCTCGCCCTGGAGGTCACCCCGGCCTCCACCGACCTCCTGATGGGCCTGCCCTTCTACCACGAGAACCGGTTCGGTCACTGGAATCACGCCGAGACCGTCGCCGCCGCCGTCCGGGGTGTCCGGCTGGGGCTGTCCCGCACGGACGCCGACCGTGCGAACTTCGGCGTCGCGGCGTACGTGGACTTCGCGGCCACCGAGCAGGACTGGACGTCGTACGAGAAGGGCTGGGTCCGGTAGTCCGGTAGTGCGGCGGACCGGTAGTCCGGCGGACCGGTGGCTCCGGTGGGCCCCTCCCCATCTCCCGGCCCGGGTGGGATCATGAGCGCATGCTGCACTGGAGTCTGGTGGTCACGGCCGTCGTCTGTGTGACGGTCATGGCGGTGGTCGGTGTCGCGGCCGTGACACGGGAGTGGGTGCCGCCGTTCGGCCGCAGGCGGGTCCTGCGGCCGAGACTGTGGGGCGTCGGCGCCCTGATGAGCGCCCTGGGCCTGAGCCTCTTCATGCTTCTGGGGCCGCTGGCCTCCGGCGACCCGGCGGTGAACTTCTACGTTCCGCTCGCCGGGATGGCCGTCAACTTCGCCGGGCTGGGCGTGCAGATGCTCGCCCAGCGTCCGGGTCTCGCGCCCCGGCAGCCCCCCACGCCTACGACGGGCGTCTCCTGATCTTCGAACCCAGCCACACCAGCGGGTCGTACTTGCGGTCGACCACCCGTTCCTTCAGGGGGATCAGCGCGTTGTCCGTGATCTTGATGCCCTCGGGGCAGACCTCCGTGCAGCACTTGGTGATGTTGCAGTAGCCGAGGCCGTGTTCGTCCTGGGCCGTGCGCCCGCGGTCCAGGCCGCTCTCCTCGGCCGCGTCCAGCGGGTGCATGTCCAGTTCGGCGACCCGCATGAGGAACCGCGGGCCCGCGAACGCCGTCTTGTTCTCCTCGTGGTCGCGGACGACATGGCAGGTGTCCTGGCACAGGAAGCACTCGATGCACTTGCGGAACTCCTGCGAGCGGTCCACGTCCTCCTGGAACATCCGGTACTCGCCCGGGCCGACCCCCTCGGGCGGCACGAACGCCGGAACCTCCCTCGCCTTGCGGTAGTTGAAGCCGACGTCGGTGACGAGATCGCGGATCACCGGGAAGGCGCGCAGCGGCGTGACGGTGATGGTCTCCGCGCGGTCGAACACCGACATGCGGGTCATGCACAGCAGCCGGGGCCGCCCGTTGATCTCCGCGGAACACGAACCGCACTTGCCCGCCTTGCAGTTCCAGCGGACGGCGAGATCGGGCGCCTGGGTGGACTGGAGGCGGTGGATGATGTCCAGGACCACCTCACCGTCGTTGACCTCGACCTCGAAGTCCTTCAGGCCGCCGCCCTCGATGTCGCCCCGCCACACCCGGAACCGGGCCTCGTAGCTGCTCACTCGTACAGCTCCTCTTCGGTGAGGTACTTGACCAGCTCCTCTTTCTCGAAGAGGGCGAGCAGGTCGGGGCGGATGGGTTCGGTCGTCTCGCGGGTGAGGGCGATCCGGCCGCGGACGGGGTCCGTCGCCGCCGGGCCGTCGACGGGGTCGACGGGGGCGCACAGCAGGTTGATGTTGCGCCACGCGCGGTCCATCGTCGGGTGGTCCTCGCGGGTGTGCCCGCCGCGGGACTCGGTGCGCTCCAGCGCCGCACGGGCCACACACTCGCTGACCAGCAGCATGTTGCGCAGGTCGAGCGCCAGGTGCCAGCCGGGATTGAACTGCCGGTGTCCCTCGACCCCGGCCCGCCACGCCCGTACCCGCAGCTCGGCCAGTTTCTCCAGGGCGTGTGCCATCTCGCCCTCGCGGCGGATGATGCCGACCAGGTCGTTCATGGTCTGCTGGAGTTCCTGGTGGAGGGTGTACGGGTTCTCCGGGGCGCGGTCCGCCCGGTCCCCGGGGCCCTCGGCGGAGAACGGCCGCAGCGCCTCCGCTGCCGCCGCGTCGACCTGCTCGTCGTCCACGGCAGGGCGTTCGGCTCCGGCCTCGGCGGTGTACCGCGCCGCGTGCAGTCCGGCCCGGCGGCCGAACACCAGCAGGTCGGAGAGGGAGTTGCCGCCGAGCCGGTTGGAGCCGTGCATACCGCCGGCCACCTCGCCGGCCGCGAACAGCCCCGGCACCCCGCGGGCGGCCGCCGTGTCGGAGTCGACCGCGATGCCGCCCATCACGTAGTGACAGGTCGGTCCGACCTCCATGGCCTCCGCCGTGATGTCGACGTCGGCCAGCTCCTTGAACTGGTGGTACATGGAGGGCAGCCGGCGCCTGATGACCTCGGCGGGCATCCGCGTGGACACGTCCAGGAAGACCCCGCCGTGCGGGGAGCCGCGGCCGGCCTTGACCTCGGAGTTGATCGCGCGGGCCACCTCGTCGCGCGGGAGCAGCTCGGGCGGGCGCCGGTTGTGGTCCGGGTCCTCGTACCAGCGGTCGCCCTCCTCCTCCGACTCGGCGTACTTCTCCTTGAAGACGTCCGGGACGTAGTCGAACATGAACCGCTTGCCCTCGGAGTTCCTGAGCACCCCGCCGTCGCCGCGCACCGACTCGGTGACGAGGATGCCCTTCACCGACGGCGGCCAGACCATGCCCGTCGGGTGGAACTGCACGAACTCCATGTTGAGCAGCGGCGCACCGGCGAGCAGGGCCAGCGCGTGGCCGTCGCCCGTGTACTCCCACGAGTTCGACGTCACCTTGAAGGACTTGCCGATGCCGCCCGTCGCGATCACCACGGCGGGTGCCTGCAGGACGAAGAAGCGGCCGGTCTCGCGCTCGTAGGCGAAGACCCCGCTCACCCGGGAGCCGTCCTTGAGGACCCGGGTGACCGTGCACTCCTGGAAGACCTTCAGCCGGGACTCGTAGTCGCCGGTCTCGCGGTGGTCCTCCTGCTGGAGCGAGACGATCTTCTGCTGGAGCGTGCGGATCAGCTCCAGGCCCGTGCGGTCGCCGACGTGCGCCAGGCGCGGGTACTCGTGGCCGCCGAAGTTGCGCTGGGAGATCCGGCCGTCCTTGGTGCGGTCGAAGAGGGCGCCCCAGGTCTCCAGCTCCCACACCCGGTCAGGGGCCTCCCGGGCGTGCAGCTCGGCCATCCGCCACTGGTTGAGGAACTTGCCGCCGCGCAGGGTGTCGCGGAAGTGGACCTGCCAGTTGTCGTGCTCGTTGGCGTTGGCCATAGCCGCCGCGATGCCGCCCTCGGCCATCACCGTGTGTGCCTTGCCGAACAGCGACTTGCAGATGACGGCGGTGCGGGCGCCGCGTTCGCGCGCCTCGATGGCGGCACGCAGTCCGGCGCCTCCCGCGCCGACCACGACGACGTCCCACTCCTGGCGGTCGACCACGGACATCAGCAGGCCCCACTCATCTAGAAAAACCTCGGATCGTCGAAGGCACCGGACGCGACGAGATACACGTAGAAGTCGGCGAGCGCCACGCTCACCAGCGACGCCCACGCCAGCAGCATGTGATGGGCGTTGAGCTTCCCCACGAACCGCCAGGCCCGGTAGCGCACGGGGTGTCTGGAGAAGTGCTTCAGCTGGCCGCCGACGATGTGCCGGCAGGAGTGGCAGGAGATCGTGTAGGCCCAGATCAACGTGATGTTGACCAGGAAGACCAGGGTCCCGAGGCCCATGTGGCCCCACGCGTAGTGCTCGTCACGGAAGGCGAGAACGGTGTCGTAGGTCAGGATCCCGGCGACGACGATCGCGGCGTAGAAGAAGTACCTGTGGATGTTCTGGAGGATCAGCGGGAAGCGGGTCTCGCCGGTGTACTTCCTGTGGGGCTCGGCCACCGCGCAGGCGGGTGGGGACGCCCAGAAGCCGCGGTAGTACGCCTTGCGGTAGTAGTAGCAGGTCAGGCGGAAGCCGAGCGGGAAGATCAGGATGAGGATCGCGGGGGAGAGGCTCCACCAGCTGCCGAACAGGTCCCAGTTGGGGCCGGACCGCATGGGCTGGCAGTTCTCCGCCAGACACGGGGAGAAGAACGGCGAGACGTACGGCGCCGCGTAGTAGTCCGCGTTCGCGAAGGCCCGCCAGGTCGAGTAGACGATGAACGCCAGCAGGCCGGCGGCGGTGGCCGCGGGGGCCAGCCACCAGCGGTCGGTCCGCAGATGGGGAGCGGCGATCGCGGCGCGTCCGGCGCCGCGTACGCCGCTCGGGGGACGGTGGTCGGTGGGTGATGGTTCCGTACCAGTGGCCAACTCGGGACTCCGGTCGGGTCAGGGGGGCGTGCCGGGTCAGGGGGCGTGCCGGCCCCGGGCGCCGAGTCCCTCGTCGTCCGTGTCGATCCACAGGGAGTCGTCGTACGGGGTGTCGGGGATGGTGACGAGCTCGGGCCTGCGCGACGAGCCGGGCTGGGAGGCGGCCTCGCGCAGCAGCGCGACGCTCTCCCTCAGATGGTCGGCGTCGACACGGACCCGGCGCATCTCCAGGCCGGTGCTGCCGAGCTGCTGCTCCAGGCGGCCGACGGACCGCGAGAGGTCGTCGAGGCAGCGCTGGGCGTTTGTCAGGTCGTCGTGCACGGACATGAGCAGTCCTCGCTTCCGTGTGGGCTGGGCCCTGGACGGCAACGTTCATGCGCCTGCGAGTGTTGCGCGTCACACCGGTCGATGTGAAGGCGTGTGCAGCGATTGGCGGGTGCGTTGCTCCGCACGAGTGGCCTTGGCAGGCCCTGCCGCCGTGTCGCCCACGGCAGGCGAACCCTTTCCTCTTCAGTGAGCCGTAGATCTGATCAACTCCAAAATACCGCCAAACGTGATCAAAACGCACCCGCGTCGACGTATACGCGTCCATGCGGGCGGGGTGTCGGGTCACCGGCGGCAGCGGCTCACCGGAGGTACCAGAGATGTCCCACGACGGCGTCGGCCCGCGCGCGGTGATGCGCTCGGTCGCCTTCCTCACCGCGGGCGCGCTCGCGGTGCCCCTGCTGTCCGGCTGCGGGTCCGCGGACGAGGCAGGCAAGCCCCTGGCCCGCCAGGACATCGCACCGGCCGGCCGTGCCCAGGTCGCCGAGGGCGGCACCCTGCGGTGGGCCGTGGACACGGTTCCGGAGACCTTCAACACCTTCCAGTCGGACGCCGACGCCACGACCACGCGGGTCGCCCAGGCCGTCCTGCCCTCGATGTACCGGCTCGACGCGACCGGGCGCCCGCAGCGCGACTCCGACTATCTGGAGTCCGCGAAGGTCGTCGACACCGAGCCCAAGCAGGTCGTCCTGTACAAGCTGAACCAGCAGGCCGTATGGAGCGACGGCCGGGAGATCGGCGCCGCCGACTTCGCCGCGCAGTGGCGGGCCCTGTCGGGCAAGGACAGCGCCTACTGGACCGCCCGCAACGCCGGCTACGAGCGTATCGAGAAGATCGAGCGCGGGGCCAACGACCTGGAGGTCCGGGTCACCTTCAAGCGGACCTACGCCGACTGGCGTTCGTTGTTCTCCCCGCTGTACCCCAAGGACGTCATGGGCACGCCCGACGCGTTCAACGACGGGGCGCGCCGCAAGCTGAAGGTGACCGCCGGGCCGTTCGTGGTGAAGAAGGTCGACCGCAAGAAGGACCAGGTGCGCCTGACCCGCAACACCCGCTGGTGGGGCCGGCCGGCCAAGCTCTCCGAGATCGTGCTGACGGCCGTCCCGCGCGACGAGCGGGCGTCCGCGCTGGCCGCCGGGAAGATCGATCTGGCCGAGATCGACCCGGCCGCCGCGCAGCGCATCGACGGCGCCGCGCACGGCACCGCCGGACCGCTGGCCGGTCCCGGCTCCGGGCGCACGGCCGCGAAGGCGCTGCGGTCCTGGGCGCTCGCCCACGGTTCGGACGAGGAGACGGCCGAGGACGAGGTCGAGGGCCGCGCCGAGCTGCGCGAGGCGGTCGCCAAGTGGGAGGAGCAGCAGAAGGCGCTGCGCGACTACGAGGTGCGCAGATCGCTGGAGCCGGCGTACACGCAGCTGGCGCTGAACGGCGCCGACGGGCTGCTGGCGGACGAGCGGGTGCGGCGGGCCGTCGCCCGGGCGCTGGACCGCAAGGAACTGGCCAAGGTGGTGCTGAAGCCGCTCGGCCTGCCCGCGGAGCCGGTCGGCAGCCATCTGGCCCTGGCCGGGCAGGACGCCTACGCGGACAACAGCGGGGCGCTGGGCGGCCAGGACACCGCAGAGGCGCAGGCGCTGCTCGCGGACGCCGGGTGGGTGCCCGGAGGCCCGGTCGAGAAGCAGGAGAAGACCGAGAAGGCGGCCGGTTCAAAGGGGAAGAAGGCGGGCGGGTCGGGGAGTGGGAAGGGCGACTCCGGCGGCGACTCCGACGACGATTCCGCGGACGGCGACGGCACGTACGTCGTCGGCGGGGACGACAAGGGGCGGACCGCGCGCAGCAGCGACGACGGCCGGCAGCTCGCCCAGGACGGCAAGCAGTTCAAGCAGGTGCACGGCGGCGCCCCCGGCGCCTACGCCCCGAAGGGCACCGCCGCGCCGGCCGCGGCCCCGGCCAAGGCGCTGGCCAAGGACGGCAAGGCGCTCAGCCTGCGGTTCGTGCTGCCGTCCGGCCCGGGGTCGGAGCCGCTGGCGGCGGTCGCCGCGCGGATCACGAGGATGCTGGCGAAGGTCGGCATCGGCACGGACATCACCAAGGTCTCGGACGAGAGCTACTTCAAGGACCACATCGCCTCCGGTCAGTACGACCTCGCCCTGTACTCCTGGCCCGGGTCCGCCTTCCCCGCCACCGACGCCCGGCCGATCTACGCCAAGCCGGTGCCGGCCGCCGACGGCTCGCTGAGCGTCGAGCAGAACTACACCCGGGTCGGCACCGACCAGGTCGATCAGTTGTTCGAACAGGCGGTGTCGACCCTGGACGAGGACGAGAAGCGGTCCCTGATCCGCAAGGCCGACTCCCGCATCTGGGCCGCTGCCGGATCGATTCCTCTCTATCAGCGCCCCCAGCTCACCGCGGTACGCAAGAGCGTGGTCAACGCGGGTGCCTTCGGCTTCCAGACCCCCGTCTACCAGGACATGGGCTTCCTGAAGAAGGGTGCGAAGAAGGGTGCTACGAAGGGGGCGAAGGCCTCCGCGAGCCCCTCCGGGAGATGAGCGCGCGGTGAGCGGGAAGTGAGCCGAGTGGCCCTGCGGAGGCCGTCCCCCGCCGGGCCACGTACCATGGGGTGAGGCCGTGGCGTGTCAAGCCCGGCAGGGCCCGCGTAACACGTACGCAGCAGGGTCGCCCTCACACTCCGGGAGAACGCCGCTTTATGGCCACGCGCCACGACATTCGCAACGTAGCCATCGTCGCCCACGTCGACCACGGCAAGACGACTCTGGTCGACGCCATGCTCAAGCAGGCCGGTGCCTTCGCCGCGCACGCCGCCGAGTCGCTCGACGACCGCATGATGGACTCGAACGACCTGGAGCGTGAGAAGGGCATCACGATCCTCGCCAAGAACACGGCGGTGAAGTACCACCCCAAGGACGGGGGGGACGTCATCACCATCAACATCATCGACACCCCCGGTCACGCCGACTTCGGCGGCGAGGTGGAGCGCGGCCTGTCGATGGTCGACGCCGTCGTGCTGCTGGTCGACGCCTCCGAGGGTCCGCTGCCGCAGACCCGCTTCGTGCTGCGCAAGGCGCTGCAGGCCCGCCTGCCCGTCATCCTGTGCATCAACAAGACGGACCGGCCCGACTCGCGCATCGACGAGGTCGTGAACGAGGCCTACGACCTCTTCCTCGACCTCGACGCCGACGAGGACCAGATCGAGTTCCCGATCGTCTACGCGTGTGCACGGGACGGCGTCGCCTCGCTGACCAAGCCCGCGGACGGCACGGTCCCGCAGGACAGCGACAGCCTGGAGCCCTTCTTCTCCACCATCCTGTCCCACGTCCCGGCCCCGGACTACGACGAGGCCGCCCCGCTCCAGGCGCACGTCACCAACCTGGACGCCGACAACTTCCTCGGCCGGATCGCGCTGCTGCGCGTCGAGCAGGGCGAGCTGCGCAAGGGCCAGACCGTCACGTGGATCAAGCGCGACGGCACCATGTCCAACGTGCGCATCACCGAGCTGCTGATGACCGAGGCGCTCACCCGCAAGCCGGCCGAGAAGGCGGGCCCCGGTGACATCTGCGCCGTCGCCGGTATCCCGGAGATCATGATCGGCGAGACCCTCGCCGACCCCGAGAACCCGATCGCGCTGCCGCTCATCACGGTGGACGAGCCGGCCATCTCGATGACCATCGGCACCAACACCTCGCCGCTGGTCGGCCGTGGCGGCACCGGCAAGGGCGCGGAGAACAAGGCCGCGGTCAAGGACCGCAAGGTCACCGCCCGTCAGGTCAAGGACCGCCTCGACCGCGAGCTGGTCGGTAACGTCAGCCTCCGGGTCCTGGACACCGAGCGTCCCGACGCCTGGGAGGTGCAGGGCCGCGGCGAGTTGGCGCTGGCCATCCTGGTCGAGCAGATGCGCCGCGAGGGCTTCGAGCTGACCATCGGCAAGCCGCAGGTCGTCACGAAGGACGTCGACGGCAAGGTCTACGAGCCGGTCGAGCGCATGACGATCGACGTGCCCGAGGAGCACATGGGCGCGGTCACGCAGCTCATGGGCGTCCGCAAGGGCCGGATGGACAACATGTCCAACCACGGCTCCGGTTGGGTCCGCATGGAGTTCGTCGTTCCCTCCCGCGGTCTCATCGGCTTCCGTACCGAGTTCCTGACCGGTACGCGCGGCACGGGTATCGCCCACTCCATCCACGAGGGCCACGAGCCCTGGTTCGGCACGCTGACGACCCGTAACAACGGTTCGCTGGTCGCCGACCGCTCGGGTGCCGTCACCGCGTTCGCGATGACGAACCTCCAGGAGCGCGGCGTGCTGTTCACCGACCCCGGCACCGAGGTGTACGAGGGCATGATCGTCGGCGAGAACTCGCGCTCCGACGACATGGACGTGAACATCACCAAGGAGAAGAAGCTCACGAACATGCGGTCGTCCTCGGCCGACTCGTTCGAGGCGATCGTGCCGCCGCGCAAGCTGTCGCTCGAGCAGTCGCTGGAGTTCTGCCGTGACGACGAGTGCGTCGAGGTGACTCCGGAGGCGGTTCGCATCCGCAAGGTCGTGCTCGACCAGCGCGATCGCGCGCGTACCGCGAGCCGCGCCAAGCACGGCTGATCCGCGGGTAGTTCACCGCCGCAGCACACTCGGAAGCCCGGGTGCCCCCCTCGTGGGGGCACCCGGGCTTTCTGCAACCCGTTTTCCGGAACCCTCGCGGTGACCGTTGTCCGAAATGCGGAGATCCTCGCCCGATACCCATGTAACAAGTCCGTTTCGCGCCCTTCTCGAGCCAGAGACTTTGTCCGGATTTTGGAAGATCTAGGCGTCAGCTGTGACTGAATTGAGATTTAAAGACGGTGGTCGGCACATGGCGCATGCCAGATAGTTAGCCGCGTAACGCTCGGGTCAATGGGTCTCGCGCTGTGGGGACAGCGCCGACTCGCGAGCACCAGGGGGTGTCTGACCCTCCGTCAGGGGTGTCGGAGGTCGGACGAACGCCCCCTCCTGTCGGTGAACACGTGGAGTCACAAGGAGGATCCCCATGCCAGTCAACCGGCCCATGCGGTCCATCACCGGTCTGTCCGCGCCCGCCCGCGGCGACTGTCGCTGACCTGACCTCCGGCCGCCCACCGCGGCCGTTCGGCTACGCGCGTCCGGCTGCGGCTTCTTCCGAGCCGTCCGTACGGCGCGCTCCGGCGTCCCTTCATGCACCGATCGGCGATCACGCGGCAGCAGCCCGCGTCCGTCGCCGGTTCGGCACACCCACACCCGTGAAGTGAAATGGGCGAACTGTGACAAGTCCTACCGACATCGAGGGCGGCGGTACGGCGGTCGTGGTCGACGGCGACCAGGATCCGGCGCCGGCGACCGAGGCCAGGGTGCCCGTGGGCCGCTCTCCCGGTCAGCTCATGTGGCTCCGCTTCAAGCGGGACCGCACGGGCGTGATCTCCGCCTACGTCGTGCTGCTCTTCTTCCTGGTCGGCCTGCTCGCCCCGCTCATCGCGAAGCTCTACGGCAACAACCCGTACACCGTGTACGCGGACGAACGGCCGGAGTTGTTCGACAGCGCGGGTGTGCCGGTGCAGCCCAACGGCGGGATCAGCGGCGAGTTCTGGTTCGGCCTGGAACCGGGCAACGGCTACGACGTCTTCACCAAGCTGCTGTACGGCATCCGCAACTCCCTGGGCATCTCCCTCGCGGTCACCCTCGCCACCGTGCTGACCGGCATCGTCCTCGGGGTCGCGGCCGGCTACCTCGGCGGCAGGACGGACTTCCTGATCAGCCGGGTGATCGACTTCCTGCTCGCCATCCCGGCCCAGCTGTTCTTCATCGCGAGCATGCCGGTCGTGGTCTCCCTGTTCGTCAGCCCGCGCGACGAGACGCCCGTCTACGTCCGGGTCGTCGCCCTGATCTCGGTGCAGTGGTTCCTCGGCTGGATGAGCCTCGGCCGCATCCTGCGCGGCACCAGTCTCGCCCTGCGGGAAAGGGAGTTCATCGAGGCCGCCAAGGTGAGCGGGGCGCCGCCGGGGCGCATCATCCGCAAGGAGATCCTGCCCAACGTGGTCACGCCGATCCTGGTGCAGGCCACCTACATGCTGCCGAACTTCGTGACCGCCGAGGCCGGTCTGTCCTTCCTCGGCGTGGGCCTGGTCGAACCGACGCCGGACTGGGGCCAGATGTTCTCCAAGGCGGCGACCGAACTCGTGATGCAGAACGACATCACCTACATGTTCTTCCCCGGTGTCTCGATGATCATCTTCATCGTGGCGTTCAACCTGCTCGGGGACTCGGTCAGGGACGCCTTCGACCCCAAGACGGCGCGCTGATCCGCACATCACGTCTTCTGGATTCACAGACTGCTGGACTCAAAGAGATGGGTGGGAATCGAGTGATGGGTAAGGGTGGACGCCGCGCGTACGCCGCGCTCTCGCTGGTCGCCGCCGGAGCGCTCGTGCTCTCCGGTTGCAGCGAGGGCGGCAGCAAGGAAGGCAGCAACAAGGACGACAAGGAGAACGCCCAACGGCAGCAGTCCTCCATCGACTTCGGCGACGCGAAGGCCTCGACCGGCCCGGCCGCCGAGGTGCCCGGCGCCAAACCCGGAGGCGCGGTCACCGTTCTCCAGAGAGACAGCTACGCGCACCTCGACCCCGGACAGATCTACGTCTCCGACGAGATGGCGCTGTCGCAGCTCATCCACCGCGGTCTGACCGGATACAAGGCGACCAGCGAGGACGGCAAGAAGCACGAGGTCGTCGGCGACCTGGCCACCGACAGCGGCACCACCACCGACGGCGGCAAGACCTGGAAGTACACGCTGAAGGACGGGGTGAAGTGGGCCGACGGCTCCGCGATCACCGCCACCGACGTGCGGCACACCTTCGAGCGGCTGTTCGCGCCGTTCGTCGCCAACGGCCCGACCTTCATCCAGCAGTGGCTCGCCGACACGCCGGGCACCGGGTACCGCGACCTGCTCAAGGACGGCCCGTACGGCGGTAAGCACCTGCCCGACACCATCCTGGAGACGCCGGACGCGAAGACGATCGTCTTCAAGTTCAAGAAGGCCAAGCCCGACCTGCCCTACGCGCTGGCCATGGCCGGCTACTCGCTCGTCTCGAAGGCGAAGGACACCAAGGAGAAGTACGACAAGGCGCCGATGACCGCGGGCCCGTACAAGATCCAGGACTTCAAGTCCGGCAAGTCGATGGTCCTGGTGAAGAACACCAACTGGGACCCGAAGACCGACCCGATCCGGCACCAGTACATCGACACGTTCACCTTCGCGTTCAACAAGCAGTACGAGGACTCCACCAAGGCGATCCTCGACGACTCCGGGGCCAACGCCACCGCGGTCAGCTTCAACAACGAGGTCGACGCGGGCAACCTGTCCAAGGTCCTCGCCGACGCGACGCTGAAGTCCCGCACCGTCGCCGGCTACCAGCCGTACGTGGGCCAGATCGACATCAACCTGTCCCAGAAGGAGATGCAGGACAAGACGGTCCGTGAGGCCATCGCCTACGCCCTGCCGATCACCCCGTTCGTGCGCGCCTACGGCGGCACCGCGGCCCGCGAGGTCGCCGGCGGTCTGATCAGCCCGACCGTCTCCGGCTACAACCCGAGCTTCGACCCCTTCGGCAAGAAGAAGAAGCCGGCCGGTGACCCGGCCAAGGGCAAGGAACTCCTGGAGAAGGCCGGCAAGGTCGGTCTGAAGCTGACCTTCGGCTACATCAACACCCCCGAGGGCCAGCAGTACTCCACCGCCATGGCCGCGGGTCTGGAGAAGGCCGGCTTCGACGTCCAGCGCCAGGAGATCCCGGCCGAGACGTACTACGACCAGGTCGGCAAGGTCAAGAACAACTTCGACATCTACCACACCGCGTGGGGCGCCGACTGGCCGAGCGCCTCGACCGTCATCCCGCCGCTCTACGACGGACGCCAGATCCAGGACGGCGCCGCGAACTACTCGCACATCAACGACCCGAAGGTGAACGCCGACATCGACAAGGCGAGCACCATCACCGACCCGATCAAGGCCGCGGAGGCCTGGAACAAGATCAACGAGTACATCGTGAAGGACGTCGTCTCCAACATCCCGACGGCGTACTACAAGCAGACCCAGATCGCCGGTTCGAAGATCGGCGGCCTCGTGTACGACGACGTCATCGGCGGCATCGACCCGCGCAGGCTGTTTGTGAAGTAACCCCTTCCCGAGCGCGGCGCCCGGTGCGTCCCGCCCGCTTCCGCGGCGGGGCGCACCGGCCCGCACGGCCCATTGAGCCGGCTCCACCGGCCGGCCTCACGAGCCCGAAAGCTGCCACTGAGATGCTGCGCTTCCTCCTTCGCCGGACCCTCGGCTCGCTGGTGATCCTGGTCCTGCTGACCGTCGTCGCCTTCCTGCTGTTCTTCGGCATGCCCCGTGACCCGGCGCTGCTGATGTGCGGCAAGACGTGCACGCCCGACGCGCTGGCGAACATCCACCGCACGCTCGGCATCGACAAGTCGATCCCCGAGCAGTTCTGGATCTTCCTGCAGGGGCTGGTCGCGGGCCGGGACGACTTCGCCCAGGGGCCCTGCCCCGCCCCCTGTTTCGGCTACTCGTACCACACCAACGAGCAGGTCTGGTCGACCCTGATGGACCGGCTGCCGCTCACCGTCTCGCTCGCGCTCGGTGCAACCGTCGTCTTCCTGTTCGTCGGGCTCGGCACCGGAATGCTGGCGGCCTGGCGGCGCGGCACGCTCATCGACAAGTCGTTCACCGCGGGTTCCATGGTGCTCAGCTCGATGCAGATCTACTTCCTGGGTCCGCTCGCCCTCGCCGTGCTGGTGTACCAGACCCACCTCTTCGACGAGCCCCGGTACACCGAGCTCACGAAGGATCCCGTCGCCTGGTTCACCGGGCTGATGATCCCCTGGGTCGTGCTGTCCACGATCTTCGCCGCGCAGTACACCCGTATGGCGCGCTCGTCGATGATCGAACAGCTCCAGGAGGAACACATCCGCACCGCCCGCGCCAAGGGGATGAGCCGGCGGTACGTCTTCTTCCGGTACGCCTGGCGCGGCTCCCTCATCCCGATCGTCACCATCCTCGGCATCGACCTCTCCTCGATGCTCGGCGGCGCGATCATCACCGAGTACACCTTCGGACTGCCCGGCCTCGGGCATCTCGCGGTGGAGTCCGTGCAGTTCAGCGACCTTCCGCTGCTGCTGGGCGTGATGCTGTTCGCCGCCGCCGTGATCCTGCTCTGCAACATCGTCGTCGATGCCTGCTACGCCTTCATCGACCCGCGCGTACGGCTGTCCTAGCCGTCTCCCGGACTGTCGTCAGGAGCTTTGTCGTGACCACTGTGACCAAGGAGGCCGGGGCGCCCGTCCCGGCCGGCGCGGGCGCGTTCCTCTCGGTGCGGGACCTGCACGTCAGCTTCAGCACGGAGGACGGATCCGTCCGGGCCGTCGACGGGCTCTCCTTCGACCTCGAACGCGGCCGCACCCTCGGCATCGTCGGGGAGTCCGGATCCGGGAAGTCCGTCACCAACCTGACGGTCCTCGGGCTGCACAACCCGATGTTCACCACCGTCGAGGGCGAGATCCTGCTGGAGGGCCAGGAACTGACCACGGCCCGGGAGCCGGAACTGGAGCGACTGCGCGGCAACAAGGTCGCGATGATCTTCCAGGACCCGCTCACCGCGCTCTCCCCGTACTACACCGTCGGCCGGCAGATCGCCGAGCCGTACATGAAGCACCGGGGCGCCTCGAAGAAGGCCGCCTGGGAGCGCACGGTGGAGATGCTCGGCAAGGTCGGCATCCCCAACCCCCGGGAACGGGCGAAGGACTACCCCCACCAGTTCTCCGGCGGGATGCGGCAGCGCGCGATGATCGCGATGGCGCTGGTCTGCGACCCCGACCTGCTGATCGCCGACGAGCCGACCACCGCGCTCGACGTCACCGTCCAGGCGCAGATCCTCGACCTGCTGAAGGACCTCCAGCGGGAGTTCGGCACCGCGATCATCTTCATCACGCACGACCTCGGTGTCATCGCCGACATGGCCGACGACATCATGGTGATGTACGCGGGTGGCGCGGTCGAGCGCGGAACGACCGAGCAGGTACTGCGCTCACCCCAGCACCCGTACACCTGGGGCCTGTTGAACTCCATGCCGCGGCTCGACTCTGACCTGGGCACTCCGCTCGCCCCCATCCCGGGCGCCCCGCCGTCGCTGCTGAACCCGCCCTCCGGCTGCCGCTTCCACCCCCGCTGCACCTTCCGGGACCGCGTGGGCGGCAACCGCTGCGTCACCGAACGTCCCCCGCTGGCCCCGGACCGCGCCGCCGCCTGTCACCTCACGGCGGAGCAGAAGCGGTCCATCTTCGAGGACGAGATCAAGCCCCGACTGGGGTAGGGGCAGGACCTGAGGAGCAAGCACGTGAAGAAGGCCAGGAGGAGCACGTGAAGAAAGAGGAACTCGTTCTCCCCGCCCCGCGCGAGGCGGGCGCCGACGGCGACGGGGAGCAGCTGCTCGTCGTGACGGGGCTCACCAAGCACTTCCCGGTCAAGGGCGGCTTCCCGATCCGGCGTACGGTCGGCCAGGTGCAGGCCGTGGACGGCATCGACCTGAGCGTGCGGGCCGGTGAGAGCTTCGGCCTGGTGGGGGAGTCGGGGTGCGGCAAGTCCACGACCGGCCGGCTGATCACCCGGCTCCTGGAGCCCACGGCCGGGACGATCACGTACCGCGGACAGGACATCTCGCACGCCTCGCGCCGGCAGTTGGCGCCGATCCGGTCCGAGATCCAGATGATCTTCCAGGACCCCTACTCCTCCCTCAATCCGCGCCAGACCGTCGGCAAGATCATCTCCGGGCCGATGGAGGTCAACGGGATCGAGCCCGAGGGCGGCCGGGAGAAACGGGTGCGCGAGCTGCTGGAGATCGTGGGTCTCAACCCCGAGCACTACAACCGCTTCCCGCACGAGTTCTCCGGCGGCCAGCGGCAACGGATCGGTGTCGCCCGGGCTGTCGCCCGGGCGTTGGCCCTGGAGCCGAAGCTGATCGTGGCCGACGAGCCGGTCTCCGCGCTCGACGTGTCCATCCAGGCGCAGGTCGTCAACCTGCTCCAGAAGGTCCGGCAGGAGCTCGGCATCGCGTTCCTGTTCATCGCCCACGACCTGGCCGTCGTACGGCACTTCTCGCAGCGCGTGGCCGTCATGTACCTCGGGAAGATCATCGAGGTCGGCGACCGCGACTCCATCTACACCCGGCCCCGGCATCCGTACACCCACGCGCTGCTCTCCGCGGTCCCCGAGGTGAAAGTCGCCGGCGGGGAGACGGCCGGCCGGGAGCGGATCCGGCTGGCCGGGGACGTGCCGTCGCCCATCGCCCCGCCCTCGGGCTGCCGGTTCCGGACCCGGTGCTGGAAGGCGCAGGACAAGTGCGCGGCCGAGGAGCCGCCGCTGATCCGGATCTCCGGGAACCACGAAGGCCATCTGACGGCCTGCCACTTCCCGGAGGAGCCGACGATCGAGGGGCGCGAGGAGGACATCGTGCTGGACCCGGCGCTGGCCGCGCTGGAGGAGGGGCACGGGTGACTCCGGCGGGCCGGCGCGGTGTCTCCGGTGCCGGCCCGGCGGGAGCATGGCCTTCCAGGGGCGTCCGGGTCACCCGGCCGGTTTTGCCACTGTGATGATTTCCGGGCTTGTCCGGGTCAGTGGCCCCCGGTCCCAGTCTCCGTACTGCTCCTCCACGCGCAGCCCCGCCTCCGTCAGAAAACCGGTCAGGCTCCCCGGGGTGAGGAAGCGGAGGGTGGCGCGGCCGGTGTGACGCCGGGGCCAGCCGGGGGAGTCGAAGGTCTCCGTGAACGTGACCCGGTCACCGGACGGTTCGTCCGCCACCTCGTGCCAGACCCGTACGACCCGGCCTTCCGCGTCGGTGACCTCGCGGACGCGGTCCGGGGTCCAGCTCTCCCAGGCCCGCGCGGCCGGGTTGCGGGTCTCGAACACGAACCGCCCTCCGTCGCTCAGGGCCGACCGTACGGCCCGCAGCGCGCCGCGCAGTTCCTCGTCGCCGAGAAGCACCTGGAAGGCATGGCCCGTCATGATCACGAGGTCGAAGTCGCCCTGCCACATGCGGGTGCCGAGGTCCCCCAGCAGCCACTCCACGCCGGGCGCCCGGCGCCGGGCCTGTACGAGCATCGCGGCCGCCGGGTCGAGGCCCGTGAGCCGCCCCGGATGGCCGTCCGACGCGGCCCGCGCGAGGAGCCGGCCGGTGCCGCAGCCGACGTCGAGCACCGAGTCGGCGGATCTCACCAGGTTCAGATAGAAGTCGTCGTCCGGCCCCCACGGATTGATGCTGTCGTACAGCGCGGCGAGTGTCAGATCAGCGAACGAATGATCGACCACCGCGGCAGTGTGCCACACCCCGGCGCGGCACAGGACAAGATCCAGAACATCCGAATTCCCTCGACAACCGGGCCGGTGGCCGGACATGCTCGGCGCGATGACGAGAACAGACGACATGCCTTCCGCGTGGGACGATCGCACCCAGCTCACCACCTTCCTCGACTACGCCCGTGACACCGCCCGCGCCAAGTGCGAGGGCCTCTCCGCCGAGGACGCCCGCAAGGCACCCCTGCCGGGTTCGCCGCTGATGACCCCGAGCGGCCTGGTCAACCATCTGCGCTGGGTCGAGTACTACTGGTTCCGGGTCGTGTTCCTCGGCGAGGAGGACGAGGGGCCGTGGACCGACGAGGACCCCGACCGGGAGATGCGCATCGCCGTCGACCTCCCGCTCGCGCAGGTGCTCGACGAGTACGCCGAACACGCCGGGCGGCACCGCAAGCTGGTCGCCGAGCACGACCTCGGCACCGAGGCGCAGCGGCCGACGAGGGACGGCCGTCACGTGGACCTGCGCTGGATCCTCCTGCACCTGATCGAGGAGACGGCCCGGCACAACGGTCACCTCGACATCCTGCGCGAACTGATCGACGGCCGCACCGGCGTGTAGCGCCCGCGCGTCTCTCTCCCCCCGCGTCGAACGTGGTTTCCGCTGGTCGGAGCGGGTTGAAAGGCGGGTGAAAGATCGTCGAAGGGTCCCGGAAAGACGGCTCGGCGAGACTCTTGTCCGGGGGCGGGCGACCGACGGGGGACACGCGGCGCCCGCCCCGCCCGGGCCCGGCCGCCCCGCCCTCCCGCGGCACTCGGCCGCCACCCCGGCCCCGGCCCCGGGATTGGCCGGATTCCGACGCCCGGGATCCCGTCGGTTCCCGATCGTGAAGGTCGGCGTTGCCCGGCAGTCGGCCCTGGACTACGTTCTGTGAATGCTCACCCCACGGCTCCGGTTCCGCCTGCTCGGACCGCTGGACGTCGAGATCGACGGACGGGCCGTCGTACTCACCGGCCGGCAACGCGCGCTGTGCGCCGTGCTCCTGCTGCACGCCAACCACGTCGTCTCCGTCGACCGGCTGATTCAGTGCCTGTGGGACGACCGGCCGCCCGGCGCGGGCGCGGCCCGGGTGCGGGCCCTCGTAGCGGAGGTGCGCCGCGCCCTCGGCCCGGCAGGGGCGGAGCTGCTGACCACCCGTCGGCCCGGCTACGTCATCCACGCGGGCCCGGACGAACTCGACCTGCTGGCCTTCGAGAACCTCATCAGGGACGCCTCGCGGGCCGCGTCCGACGGAGACTGGCGAGCGGCCCGGCACAGCGGTGAACAGGCCCTCGCACTGTGGCGGGACGAGCCGCTGGCCGACCTGTCGGAGGTCGCGGTGCGCGAGGCCGAGCGCCAACGCCTCGCCGAACTGCACCTCGTGGCCCGCGAGGGGGTGGCCGAGGCGGGGATCGAGACCGGCCGGCACCGCGAGGCCATCGCCGAACTCCTCCGGCTGACCGCCGCCCACCCGCTGCGCGAACGCCCGCACGGTCTGCTGATGCGCGCCCTGCACCAGGACGGCCGCAGCGCGGAGGCCCTGGAGCTGTACACCGCACTGCGCCGGCGCATGGTCGACGAACTCGGCATGGAGCCCTCGGCCGACCTCAGGGACCTGCACCAGCGACTGCTGCGAGGCGGCGACGCTCTCTCCGCAGGGGCCCCGCCCGAGCGGACCGCCCCTGCGCCCGAGCGCCCCGTGCCGCGCCAACTCCCGCCCACCCCGAGGCGTTTCGTCGGCCGGGACGCTGAACTCGACCGCCTCGACTCCTGCCTGCGCACCTCGGAACCGCTCGCCCTGATCGTGGGACCTGCCGGCGTCGGCAAGAGCGCACTGGCGCTGAACTGGGCACACCGGGTCGCCGACCGCTTCCCCGACGGCCAGCTCTTCCTCGACATGCGGGGGTTCGACAACGCCGAGCCGATGACCCCCGGGGAGGCACTGCCGCTGCTCCTCCAGGGTCTGGGCTGCGCCCCGCGCGACATCCCGCTTGGCGCCGAGGCGCAGACCGCGCTGTACCGGACGCTGCTCGCGGACCGCAGGGTGCTGGTCGTCCTCGACGACGTGGCCGACTCGTCGTACGTACGGCGGCTGCTGCCCGCCTCGGCGGGCTCACTGACGCTGGTGACGAGTCGCGACAAGCTCAGCGGCCTGGTCACCCTGGACGGCGCCTACCGGGTGTCGTGCGACGTCCTGGACAGCGCCGCCGCACTGGAGCTGATCAGCGGCGCGGTCGGCGCGGAGGCCGTCGCCGCCGACCCGGAGGCCGCGGCGCGGCTCGTCGAGCTCTGCGACCACCTGCCGCTCGCCCTGTGCGTCGCGGGTTCCTGGATCGGCGACCGGCCAGGCAGTATCCGCGCTTACGTCCGTGACCTCGCGGACCGGGGGCGACTGGCCCGGCTGCATGTCGAGGGCGAGGAGTCCGTCGCCGTACGGGCCGCGCTCGACCTGTCGTACGGGGCGCTGCCGGACGACGCCCGGCATGCCTTCCGCTCGCTGGGCGCGCTGCCCGGCACCGGCCGGTCGGTCCCGGCGGCCGCCGCGGCCGCCGGGACCGACGAACATCGCCTGGCCGACCTGTTGCGGCTGGCCCAGCGGGTCCATCTGCTGCGCGACGTCGAGCACGGCCGCCCGGCCTGGCACGACCTCGTGCACGAGTACGCCCGTGACCGGACGGCCGCCGAGGACTCGCCCGAGGAGCGGGCCGCCGCCGTCACCCGGGTCCTCGACCACTACCTCCAGAGCGTCGTCAACGCGGCCGCCACGGCCGGCCTGTACGTCATGCGCACCCGCCCGCCCGCCGTCGACGGCTCCCTGCCGCGGGAGTTCGAGGGCGCCGAGGACGCGTACGCCTGGTTCGACGGCGAGTGGGACGACATCGCGGCCGCGATCGGCCACGCCGCCGAGCACGGTCCCGCGCCGTACGTGTGGTGGCTGGTGGACGCGCTCCAGGACCTCTTCCACCACCGCAGGCCCCTGTCCGACTGGATGCGGCTGGCCACCCTCGCCCGGGAGGTGGCCGCGCGCGGCGGGGACGAGGTCGGCCAGGCCTCCATGAGTCTGTCCCTGGGCAGCGCCCGCTGGCGCAACGGCGACCTGCGGGGCGCGCTGACGGAGTACGAGGAGGCCGAGCGACTGGCCCGCCGGGCCGGCTGGACGTACGGCGAGGCCGGCAGCCTCCAGGGCAAGGGCGTCACCCTCAAGCTGCTGGGCGAGCTGCGCCGCGCGCTGCCCTGCTACGACCGCGCCCTCGCGCTCTACCGCACCCTGGACAACGCCAAGAACGTGGAGATCATGCTGATCAACACGGCGTCCCTGAACCTCGCCCTGGGGCGCCTGGACGCCGCCGAGGAGGCGGCGTGCGCGGCCCTCGACCTGATCGGCGACACGGTCCACCACAACCGCGCGATGGCCCTCGTCAACCTCGCCCTGATCCGGCAGAAGCAGGCCCGGTTCGACGAGGCGGCGGCGGCGCTGCGCACCTGCTTCCTGGTCTCCCGCGACTCCGGGTCCACCTACACGGAGGCCGTGGCGCTGGAGGCGCTCGGCCGGGTCCGCGCCGACGCCGGCCGGGACGACCGGGCGCTGCTCGCCTACGAGGACGCCCTCGCCGTCTCCCGGCGGGTGGAGAACCGCAACTGCCAGGTCGACAGCCTGGTCGGGGTCGCCTCGGTGAAGCTGCGCGCGGGCCGCGCCGAGGAGACGGCCGAACACCTCGACGCCGCCTTCGAGATCGCCGAGCGCACCGGTCATCGGGCGGGCCTGGTCGAGGTCCTGCTGGCCCGCGCCGACCTGGCCCGCGCCCAGGGCCGCCCGGCCGACGCCCTGGACCATCTGGAGCGCGCCGAACGCCTCGCGTCCGACGGCAACCCCCTCACCCTCCCGCGCGTCCACCTCACCACCGCCCTGACGCTCCTCGACACCGACACCGGCACCGACGCCGACACCGACACCGACACCGGCACCGACGCCCGCGCCGACACCGGCACCGACGCCCGCGCCGGCGCCGCCCCCACCCGGGCCCGTGACGCGGCGCTCCTGGCCGCCGCCCTCGCCCGGGACTCCGGTCAGCGCCTCCTGCACGCCCGCGCCACGGCGGCCCTCGCCGCCGCCCACGAGGCGCACGGTGACACCGGCCCGGCGCACGAGGCCAGGACGGAGGCGGCCGCCCTGTACGCGACGCTGGGCATCGGGCATCCCCCGGGGCCGCCCGCCCCGTCCCGCCCGCTGCCCCACCACCGTCACCGTGAGCTCCCCCCGGACGCCGAGTCCCGCCTCACCCTCTACCTGACCGAGCACTTCGACGGCTGAGCCGGCTCAGGCGGACGTGGCGTACGCGCTGCCGAGCCGCAGCCGCGGGTCGCGGGCGAGGATCCGCTCGTGCAGGGACCGCAGCTCCGGGCCCGGTTCGCAGCCCAGCAGATCGATCATCCGCAGGCGCAGCAGCTGGAAGCAGTCCAGCGCGTCCGCCTGGCGTCCACCGCGGTGCAGGGCGAGCATCAGCAGGCCCGTCACCTTCTCGTCGAAGGGGTGCATCTCGGACAGCCAGTGCAGTTGCGGCAGGCACTCCTCGTGCCGTCCCGCGCGCAGGTACAGCTCGGTGCTGCCGACCAGCGCCTCCCGGTGCTCACGCCGCAGCGCCACCCGCGTCGACTCCGCCCAGGCCGTGCGCACGTCGGACAGCGGCTCGCCGCGCCAGAGCTCCAGGGCCCGGGCATAGCGGCCGAGGGCCGTCTCGGTGTCGCCGGCGCGGGCCTCCTGCTGCGCCTGCCGGACCAGGGCGCGGAACCGCGCGGTGTCGACGCACAGTTCGTCGATCGCGAGGACGTAGCCGCCCCGCTTCCGGATCAGTTCGAAGCCCTCGGTCAGCTGTCCGTCCGCCCGCAGCGCCTTCCGCAGCCGGGTGGCCTGGATGTACAGGGCGTCGCGCGGGTGCTGGGGCCGGCGCTCCTGCCACACCCGCTCGATCAGCGTCTCGTCGGCGACGAACGCGCCGGGGGTCCAGGCCAGTGCCGCCAGCAGCAGTTTGGTGCCGTGCGGAAGCGGCAGCTTGTCGCCGGAGCGGGCCCGTGCCTCGACGCAGCCCAGCAGCTGGATTTCCATGTACCCCCCGTACCTCGAACCACTCGAGTCACCACTGTGCGCGCGTGGTGTTCGGCTGGCGCATGGATGCTGCACGGCTGCCGCCGGCTTGGCGTCGCCGGGGGCGCGATGGGGTGCGGGCGGGGTTGCGGTGCGTCGGCGGGCGCGTCGTGGCCGGTCGCGCGGTTCCCCGCGCCCCTGAGGGGGGGGTCCGGCCCGTGGCGTCGGGTGTGGGCGCGTGGTGGCCGGTCGCGCGGTTCCCCGCGCCCCTGAGGGGGTGGTGGTTCTGGTCCGTCTCGCCAGGTGCGGGTGCGTCGTGGCCGGTCGCGCGGTTCCCCGCGCCCCTGGTAGGGCCCCGCGCCCCGTGGTGGGTCCTGCGCTACCTGGCGGGCCCGCCAGGTACGAGTGAAGGCCCGCGCCGGGTGAGCGCGGGCCTTCGTCCCCTGGACCGGACGTTCATGGGCTCGGGTCAATGGGCCGAGAAAGTCCGCTCCGAAAGAGGGCGGCTGACGAAAAGGGGTGTGTCAGGCCGCCGCCTCGGGGTCCTTGGCGAGACGGGGAGCCGGCACGGTGGCCGGGACGTCCGCGGTCTCGGGATAGTGGCACGCCGTCAGGTGGCCGGGCTTGTTGCCCTCGACCTGCACCAGCGGCGGGGCCTCGGTCGCGCACTTCTCCGTCGCCTTCCAGCAGCGGGTGCGGAAGCGGCAGCCGGAGGGCGGGTTGATGGGCGAGGGCACGTCACCGACGAGGCGGATGCGCTCACGGCCCGCGACGCCCTCGTCCTGCACGGTCGCCTCGGGCACGGCGGACAGCAGCGCCCGGGTGTAGGGGTGGCGCGGGTTGCCGTACAGGTCCTCGCGGTCGGCGATCTCGACGATCCGGCCGAGGTACATGACGGCCACGCGCTGCGAGAAGTGCCGTACGACGGCCAGGTCGTGGGCGATGAAGACGAACGCGATGCCCAGGTCCCGCTGGACCTTCTGGAGCAGGTTGACGACCTGCGCCTGGATGGACACGTCGAGCGCGGAGACCGGCTCGTCGGCCACGATCAGCTTCGGCTCCAGGGCCAGCGCCCGGGCGACACCGATCCGTTGCCGCTGGCCGCCGGAGAACTCGTGCGGGAAGCGGTTGTAGTGCTCGGGGTTGAGACCCACGATCTCCAGCAGCTGCCCGCCGGAGGGGTGGATGTCGTTGATCTCCATCGGCCCGGAGATGATCTTGCCGACCGTCTGGCGCGGGTTCAGCGACGCGTACGGGTCCTGGAAGATCATCTGGATCTCGGAGCGGATCGGGGCCAGCTGCTTGCGGCCCGCGTGCGTGATGTCCTCGCCGCGGTAGGAGATCCGGCCGCCGGTCGGCTCCAGCAGCCGGGTGATCAGCCGGCCCGTCGTCGACTTGCCGCAGCCGGACTCGCCGACCAGGCCCAGGCTCTCGCCCTCGGCGACCTGGAAGTCCAGCCCGTCGACGGCCTGCACGGCACCGACCGTACGCCGGATCGGGAAGCCGCCCTTGATCGGGAAGTGCTTGGTGAGCCCGGAGACGTCCAGGAGGGGAGTGGTGCTGCTCATGGTGGTGAAATCCCGTCTCTTGTACGTCAGTTCGCGGCGCTGCCGGCGAGGCCGGAGAAGTACTCGGCGCGCTGGTCGGCGGTCAGGTGGCAGGCGGAACCCCGGCCGTTCGTGACCTCCAGCGGCGGCTGCTCCGTGGAGCACAGGCCCCCTTCGACCTTCTCGGCGAAGGTGCAGCGGGGGTGGAAGCGGCAGCCCGTCGGCGGGTTCAGCAGCGAGGGCGGCGAACCGGGGATCGGGTTGAGCGGGACGTCCACCGGGTGTTCCAGGTTCGGCATCGAGCTCAGCAGGCCCAGCGTGTAGGGGTGCTGCGGGCTGCGCAGCACCTCCCTCTTGGTGCCTCGCTCCACACACCGGCCGCCGTACATCACCAGGACGTCGTCGGCGATGTCGGCGATGACGCCCAGGTCGTGCGTGATGAAGACGATCGAGGTGCCGAACTCCTGCTGGAGGTCCTTGAGCAGGTCCATGATCTGCGCCTGCACGGTCACGTCGAGAGCCGTGGTGGGCTCGTCGGCGATCAGCAGCTCAGGGTCGCACACCAGCGCCATGGCGATCATGGCGCGCTGGCGCATACCGCCGGAGAACTGGTGCGGGTAGTCGTCCACCCGCATCTCCGGCTGCGGGATCCCGACCCGCTTCAGCATCTCGATCGCCCGGGCGCGTGACTGGCTCTTGGAGGCGCCGGTGTGCTTGCGGTACGTCTCACCGATCTGCTTGCCGATCGTGTGGTACGGCGACAGCGAGGCCAGCGCGTCCTGGAAGATCATCGACATCTTGTTGCCGCGAAGCCGCTCGAGCTGCTTCTCGGAGGCGGTCAGCAGCTCCTTGCCGTCCAGCAGGATCTCGCCCTCGATCGCCGTGCGGTCGCGGTCGTGCAGACCCAGGATGGCCAGGTTGGTGACCGACTTTCCGGAGCCCGACTCGCCCACGATGCCGAGCGTCTTGCCCTTCAACAGGTCGAAGGAGAGCCCGTCGACGGCCTTGACGATGCCGTCCTCGGTGGAGAAATGGACTTTCAGGTCCCTGACGGAGAGGAAGGGCTGCTGATCGGTGCTCGTCACGGGGACGCTCCTGGGGGGTGATGCGAGAGGTAGGGGGCTTGGCGGAGGTCAGGCGAGCCGGATCCGCGGGTCGATGAGAGCGTAGACGGCATCGACGATGATGTTGAAGAACACGATCGCACCGGCGGCCAGGAGGGTCACGCCGAGCAGCATCGGCAGGTCGCTCTGGTCCACGGACTTCACCGCGAGCCGGCCGATGCCCGGGAGGCTGAAGGTCTGCTCGGTGATGATGGCGCCGCCGATCAGCGTGCCGAGGTCGATGCCGAACACCGTGACGATGGGGCCCATCGCGCCGCGCCAGGCGAAGCGGAAGAACACGTTCGACCGGGACAGGCCCTTGGCGCGGGCGGTACGGACGTAGTCCTCGCTCAGTTGTTCCACGAGCTGCGAGCGGGTCATACGGGTGTAGTTGGCGGTGAAGATGATCGCCAGGACCAGCCAGGGCAGCAGCAGTCCGGAGAACCAGGCGACCGGGTCGTCGCTGAACGGGGTCCACGAGGGCTGGTCGAGCCATCCCAGCTGCGCGACGAAGTAGTACATCGCGATGTAGCCGACGAAGTAGATCTGCAGCGACGAGCCGAGCAGCGACGCCGAGCTGGCGAACTTGTCCAGGAACCTGCCCTGCTTGAGGGCCGCGAGCATGCCCGCGCCGACACCGAGGACCAGGAAGACGACGGCCGCGCCGAAGGCGAGCGAGAGGGTCGTCGGCAGGCGGTCCATGATCGTGTCGAAGACCGGCACGTTGTTGGCGAAGGAGTAGCCGAAGCAGGGTGCGTCGCAGTACCCGTAACCGGCGTAGTCGCGACCGGCGAAGACACCCTTCAGCCAGTACCAGTACTGCACCGGGATGGAGTGGTCGATGCCCAGGTTCTTCCGGATCTGCGCGAGGTTCTCAGGCGTGCAGTTCTTGCCGCAGGACATCATCGCGGGGTCACGCGGCACGGCGTAGAAGAGCCAGAAGGTGATGGCGCTGATGATCAACAGAATGACCAGCGCGCCGATGACTCGGCGGACAAGGAAGCGGAGCATGAGGCGTGACTTTCCGGACGGGGCGCCGTCGCCGCGGTAAGGAGAGGGGGGTGGACCGCAGGGGGTGGCCATCGTGACGGCCACCCCCGGGGGCGTGCGCTTACTTCTTGGCGTAGAGCTTGCAGAGCGCGACGCAGGTGTTGGCGTTGTCCCACAGGACGTTGCCGACCTTGGAGCCGTACAGGTAGTTACGGATCTTGTGGTAGTCCGGGACGACCGCCGCCAGCTCCATGATCATCTTGTCGATGTTGCCCCAGGCCTTGTTGGCCTCCTCGACGTCCGCGATCTGGGAGGCCGCGTCGATGGCCTTGTTGACGCTCGGGTCGTTCAGCTGGGCGTAGTTGCTGCGACCGTCGCCGATGTTCTTGCCGCTCCAGCAGGGGTAGAACTGCGAGTAGCCGTTCGGCCAGTCCGGGCTCCAGCCGGCCGCGAACAGGTCGAAGTCGTTGTCGATCTTGCCGATCTGGGTGTAGAAGGTCGACTTGTCGACCTGCTTGTTGACGACCGTGAAGCCGGCCTCTTCCAGCGCGTTCTTGATGGCGACGGCGGTCTTCACCGCGGTGTCCGACTGCTGGTAGGCGATGACCAGCTTCTGGCCGACCTTGCCGGCCTCCTTCAGCAGGGCCTTGGCCTTCTCGGGGTTGCCGCCCGGCTTCTTGTCCACGCCGTAGAGGTCGAACTTGGTGTAGCCGGGGGTCACCGGGGCGAAGATCGTGGTGGCGATCTCCTGGCTGTAGGCGCCGCCGCCGATGGTCTGGAGCTGCTGGTGCGGCCAGGCGTAGTTGATGGCCTGACGGACCTTGAGGTCCTTGATGCGGGTCATGTTGATCGGCCAGTAGTAGGTGACCGTGTCGACCGCGGTGAGGACGCGCTTCTTCAGCTCGGCGTTGGTGAGGACCTGGGCGATGCGCTCGGGCGCGACCTCGTTGAAGATCGGCACCGCGTACTGGTCGGTGCCCTTGTCCGCGATCCAGCGGTCGGTCGAGGCGACCAGCTCGTAGCCCATCTGGAACAGGTACTTGTCCGGGTAGGCGTTGCGGATCGCGTCCGTCTTCGGGTCCCAGTGCTCGTTGCGCACGAAGGTCATCGACTTGCCGATGTTGCGGCTCTCGACCTTGTACGGGCCGCAGGAGATCGGCTGCTTGTCGTACTTCTCCTTGGTGTCGTGCTTCTTCGGCACCAGGGAGTAGGCACGCATCGCGAGCGTGAAGTTGAAGTCGGCGCGGGCTTCCTTGAGGCGGAAGGTGATGGTCTTGCCGTCGACCTCGATGGAGTCCAGGCTCTTGCCCTCGTACGGGCCCTTGTACTTGTCGCCGCCCACCAGGAAGTCCTGGACGTAGCGCGGACCCTCGGTGACGAAGGTGGCGAAGAGGCGCTCGAAGGTGTGGCGGAGGTCGTCCGAGGAGACTTCGGCGCCGTCCTCCCACTTCAGACCGTCCTTCAGCGTGAAGGTCCAGGTCTTGCCGCCGTCCTTCATGGTGCCGGCGTCGGTCGCGGCGTCGCCGACCAGGGTGGCGTTGCCCTTGGCGTCCAGCTTGTAGCCGGTCAGACCACGCATGATCGGCACGGTGATGGCGGCCTCGGTGGAGACGTAGATCTGCGCCGGGTCCATGTGGTCCATGTCGAACTGCTGGAGCGAGTAGATCGTCCCGCCCTTGACCGCGCCCGCCACCTCGGGGGCCGGACCGGTGGAGTCGGCCTTGGTGCCGACCGGGATCTCGACGGTCTTGGCCCCGGTGACCTTGGGGGCCTTGTCCTGCGAGGAGCCCCCCTCGTTGCCGCTGCTGCAGGCGCTCAGCACCGACGTCGACGCCGCGGCAACGCCGGTGGCGATGAGGAAGTTTCTGCGCGAGAAGGACATGCTGCCTGCCTTGAAGTGGGAGTGATGAGAGAGATCCGGCACCCCGGCGTCCTTGCCGTGGTCCTGAAGAGGGCCGGAGCTAGCGCTTGGACTTCGGGTCGAGTGCGTCACGCACCGAGTCACCGAGCAGGTTGAACGCGAGGACGAAGATCACCATGGCCAGGCCCGGGAAGAGCATGAAGGTGAGGTCCTCGGTGTAGAAACTTGCACCCCGCGCGATCATGACGCCCCAGTCCGGGGTCGGGTCGATCATGCCGACCCCGAGGAACGCGAGACCCGCCTCGGCGGTGACGTACGCCGGGAGCATCAGCGTGGTCTGGATGATGATCGGCGTCCACAGGTTGGGCAGCAGCTCCTTGAAGACGATACGCCCCGGTGATGCACCCGTGACCTTCGCGGCCTCGACGAACTCCCGTTCCCGCAGGCCCAGTACCTGTCCGCGCAGCAGCCGGGCGATGGACGCCCAGCCGAAGGCGGAGAGGACGATGATCAGAGCTGTGGCCCGAAGCCAGGTCGGGATCTCCTCGTCGGGGGCGACGAAGAGCCCGAACACGACCGGCATGAAGGCGATGAAGAAGAGCGTGGACGGGAACGACAGCAGGATGTCGATGACCCGGCCCACGAGATAGTCCGTCTTGCCGCCGAGGTAGCCCGCGGTGGTGCCGATGACCACACCGAGAACCACGGTGAGCACGGTGGCGGCGAGCGCGATGCCCAGCGAGTTGCGGATCGCGTAGAGCAGGAAGGTGAAGACGTCGCGCCCCAGCTGGGGTTCGATGCCGAACCAGAACTCGGAGCTCATGCCGCCGTTCGGGCCCGACGGGTAGGCGAAGGGGTTCAGCAGCTCGGGGCGCTGGCTGGCGTACGTGGTGTAGGGGTCCTTGCCGTACAGCTTGGCTATCAACGGAGCGGCGACGGCGATCACGAAGAAGAAGCCCACGATGCACGCGGACATGACGCCCGTGCGGTCCCGCTTGAAGCGGTTCCACGCCAGCCGTCCGGGGGAGCGGCCCTCGCTGCCCTTGTGGGTGGAGGGCGTGGGCGACTTCTCGACGCTCTCGTCGGTCACCTCAAGCGGGGCAGCCGCTGATGGAGTTGGGGGGGTCATGGTGCTCCTGGCCCACGGGAGGGTCTGATGACTCCGCAGGGCACTCCCTACGGGCTACGCCGGACTTTTTCAACGCAATTCGTTCACGGTCAATAAATTCTGGTCTCCCTTGGTTTTCTCTTTACTTTCTTTACCCGAGCTTGACCATATCGTAGCTACGCGTGTAGCGCGCCGTGATCGTTCCGTGTCTGAATTCGGGCCAACTACGCGAAACGGGCAAGGGGTTCGATATTCGGACGCCGGGGTGTCGGAATGCGTACATCTCGGGGTCACAATCCAACGGTTCGGCATCGGATGGTGAAGATCCGTTGCGCACTGCACCGAAGATCCATTGTGACCTGCGAAGAAGATCCTTTTCGACCCCCCGCCAGGATCCTGCTGCCGGCCCCCGGCGCACTTGTTCCGTCCCCCGAATAGCCCTCAGGTGGCCTCCCGTTGGGCGCGGCCCCTGTGCGTAATGCACCTTTTAAGTTGATATTTACTGGTAATGGATCAGTGCTTCGGTGCTGACGGCGGAGCGCTCAGGTAAAAGCGCGGTCAATGAGGAGGCATCCATGCGTGGAGCCACGCACGCCAAGTGGGCCGCATGCGCGGCGGCGGCAGCACTCGCGGCGACGGCGTGCGGGGGCGGCGGGAGTGACAGCGGTGACGGAGGCGCGGTGCTCAGCTCCTCCTGGGGGGACCCGCAGAACCCGCTGGAGCCCGCCAACACCAACGAGGTGCAGGGCGGCAAGGTCCTCGACATGATCTTCCGCAGCCTGAAGAAGTACAACCCCGAGACCGGCGCGGCCGAGGACATGCTGGCCGAGAAGATCGAGACCACGGACTCCCAGAACTTCACGATCACCGTCAAGGACGGCTGGACGTTCAGCAATGGCGAAAAAGTGACGTCCAAATCCTTCGTCACCGCGTGGAACTACGCCGCGAGTCTGAAGAACAACCAGAAGAACGCCTACTTCTTCGAGTACATCGACGGCTACGCCGCGGCCCACCCCGCCAGTGGCTCACAGACCACGGACGTCCTCTCCGGGCTGAAGGTCATCAACGACAGGACCTTCACCGTCAAGCTCAAGCAGAAGTTCTCCACCTTCCCCGACACCCTGGGCTACCCCGCCTACGCCCCGCTGCCGCAGGCCTTCTTCACCGACCACGCGAACTGGGTGAAGAAACCGATCGGAAACGGGCCGTACACGATCGACTCCTACACCAAGGGCTCCCAGATGGCCCTGAAGAAGTGGGACGGCTACCCCGGCGACGACAAGGCGGAGAACGGCGGCGTGACCCTGAAGGTCTACACCGACAACAACACCGCGTACACCGACCTGCTGGCCGGCAACCTCGACCTCGTCGACGACGTACCCGCGGCGCAGCTCAAGAACGTCAAGAACGACCTCGGTGACCGCTACCTGAACACCCCGGCCGGCATCATCCAGACCCTGGCCTTCCCCTTCTACGACAAGCAGTGGAACACCGCCGGCTCGGACAAGGTCCGTACCGGCCTCTCCCGCGCGATCGACCGCAAGCAGATCACCGAGACGATCTTCCAGAACACCCGCACCCCCGCCACCGACTGGACCTCCCCGGTGCTCGGCGAGGAGGGCGGCTTCAAGGAAGGCCTGTGCGGGGACGCCTGCGAGTACGACCCCGCCGCCGCGAAGAAGCTCATCCAGGAGGGCGGCGGCCTGCCCGGCGGCCAGGTGAAGATCACATACAACGCGGACACCGGATCCCACAAACAGTGGGTCGACGCGGTCTGCAACTCGATCAACAACGCCCTCGACAACGACAAGGCCTGCGTCGGCAACCCGGTCGGCACCTTCGCGGACTTCCGCACCCAGATCGGCGACCGGAAGATGACCGGCCCCTTCCGGGCCGGGTGGCAGATGGACTACCCCCTCATCCAGAACTTCCTCCAGCCGCTCTACTACACGAACGCCTCCTCCAACGACGGCAAGTGGTCCAACAAGGACTTCGACAAGCTCGTCGACCAGGCCAACGCCGAGACCGACACCGCCAAGGCCGTGGAGCTCTTCCAGCAGGCCGAGGAGGTCGTCCGCGACAACATGGCCGCCATCCCGCTCTGGTACCAGAACGGCAGCGCCGGCTACTCGGAGCGGCTCTCGAACGTCAAGCTCAACCCGTTCTCCGTCCCGGTCTACAACGAGATCAAGGTCAGCTGACCCGCCATGGGCCGGTATGTGATCCGGCGGCTGCTCCAGATGATCCCGGTGTTCATCGGAGCCACGCTGTTGATCTTTCTGATGGTGAACGTGATGGGCGACCCCATCGCGGGCCTGTGCGGTGACCGGGAGTGCGACCCGGCCACCGCCGCCCAGCTCCAGAAGGAGTTCGGTCTCGACAAGCCGGTCTGGCAGCAGTACCTGACCTACATGGGGAACGTCTTCACCGGAGACTTCGGTACGGCGTTCAACGGCCAGCCGGTCACCGAGCTGATGGCGACGGCCTTCCCGGTCACCATCCGGCTGACGATCGTCGCGATCGTCTTCGAGATCGTCATCGGCATCACCCTGGGTGTCATCACGGGTCTGCACCGGGGCCGTCCCGTCGACAGCGGGGTCCTGATCCTCACCCTCGTCGTGATCTCCGTCCCCACCTTCGTCACCGGTCTGCTGCTCCAGCTGCTGCTCGGCGTCGAATGGGGCTGGATCAAACCGTCGGTCTCCTCGGAGGCCACCTTCGGTGAGCTGATCGTGCCGGGCCTGGTGCTCGCCTCCGTCTCCCTGGCGTACGTCACCCGGCTGACCCGCACCTCCATCGCGGAGAACAAACGGTCCGACTACGTCCGCACGGCCGTCGCCAAGGGGCTCCCCCGCCGCCGGGTCGTCACCCGGCACCTGCTGCGCAACTCCCTCATCCCGGTGATCACCTTCATCGGCACCGACATCGGCGCCCTGATGGGCGGGGCGATCGTCACCGAGCGCATCTTCAACATCCACGGCGTCGGGTTCCAGCTCTACCAGGGGATCCTCCGCCAGAACACCCAGACCGTCGTCGGCTTCGTGACCGTCCTCGTCCTGGTCTTCCTGCTGGCCAACCTGCTCGTCGACCTGCTGTACGCCGTACTCGACCCGAGGATCCGCTATGCCTGAGCCGATGCCGCCGGAGCACCTGCCGGGCGCGGGCCGCACCCCGGAGGAGGGCGCCATCGCCGACACCGGCATGGGCGGAGCGATGGACCTGGCCACCGCGGAGGGGGAGACCCTCGAGAAGACACCCGGCGGACCGCAGGGCACCGGGCCGTCCGAGAAGCCCCGTTCCCTCTGGTCCGACGCCTGGCGGGACCTGCGCCGCAACCCGGTCTTCATCATCTCCGGCCTGGTCATCCTCTTCTTGGTCTTCATCTCCCTGTGGCCCGGGGCCATCACCTGGCTGAGCCCCCTCAAGTGCGACCTCGCCAAGGCCCAGGAGGGCTCCCAGCCGGGCCATCCCTTCGGCTTCGACGGCCAGGGCTGCGACGTCTACACGCGGGTCGTCTACGGCGCCCGCACGTCCGTCACGGTCGGTGTCCTGGCCACGCTCGGCGTCGCCCTGCTCGGCAGCGTGCTGGGCGGTCTGGCCGGGTTCTTCGGCGGGGCGGGGGACTCGATCCTGTCCCGGATCACCGACATCTTCTTCGCCATCCCGGTCGTCCTCGGCGGCCTGGTCCTCCTCTCCGTCGTGACCAGCAATACGGTCTGGCCGGTCATCGGGTTCATGGTGCTGCTCGGCTGGCCCCAGATCTCCCGGATCGCCCGCGGCTCGGTGATCACCGCCAAGCAGAACGACTACGTCCAGGCGGCCCGGGCCCTGGGCGCCACCCACTCCCGGCTGCTGCTGCGGCACATCGCGCCGAACGCGGTCGCCCCGGTGATCGTCGTGGCGACCATCGCGCTCGGCACGTTCATCGCGCTGGAGGCGACCCTGTCCTACCTCGGCGTGGGACTGAAACCGCCGACCGTCTCCTGGGGCATCGACATCTCCGCCGCCTCGCCCTACATCCGCAACGCCCCGCACGCCCTGCTGTGGCCCTCGGGCGCCCTGGCCCTCACGGTCCTGGCGTTCATCATGCTCGGCGACGCGGTGCGCGACGCCCTCGACCCGAAGCTGAGGTGACGGCCGGATGCTGCTCGAAGTACGCGACCTGCACGTGGAGTTCCGCACCCGGGACGGGATCGCCAGGGCCGTCAACGGCGTCAGCTACGGCGTGGACGCGGGCGAGACCCTCGCCGTGCTCGGCGAGTCCGGCTCCGGCAAGTCCGTCACCGCCCAGGCGATCATGGGCATCCTCGACGTGCCGCCCGGCCGGATCACCGGCGGCGAGATCCTCTTCCGCGGCAAGGACCTGCTGCGCTTCAAGGAGGAGGAACGCCGGAAGGTCCGCGGCGCCGAGATGGCGATGATCTTCCAGGACGCCCTGTCGTCCCTGAACCCCGTGCTCTCGGTGGGCGACCAGCTCGGCGAGATGTTCGTCGTGCACCGGGGGATGTCCAGGAAGGACGCGCGGACCAAGGCCGTGGAGCTGATGGACCGGGTCCGTATCCCGGGGGCCCGGGAACGGGTCAGGGACTACCCGCACCAGTTCTCCGGCGGTATGCGCCAACGCATCATGATCGCGATGGCGATGGCCCTGGAGCCGGCGCTCATCATCGCCGACGAACCCACCACCGCCCTCGACGTCACCGTCCAGGCCCAGGTCATGGACCTGCTCGCGGAACTCCAGCGCGAGTACCACATGGGTCTGATCCTCATCACCCACGACCTGGGCGTGGTCGCGGACGTGGCCGACCGGATCGCGGTGATGTACGCGGGCCGGATCGTCGAGTCGGCCCCGGTCCACGACATCTACAAGGCCCCGGCCCACCCGTACACCCGAGGTCTGCTCGACTCCATCCCCCGGCTGGACCAGAAGGGCCAGGAGCTCTACGCCATCAAGGGCCTGCCGCCCAACCTCATGCACATCCCGCCCGGCTGCGCCTTCAACCCGCGCTGCCCGATGGCCCAGGACGTGTGCCGCACGGACGTGCCCCCGCTGTACGAGGTCGACGAGTCCGACGCGGACCGCACGAGCGCGTGCCACTTCTGGAGGGAGTGCCTGCATGGCTAGTTCCGCATCGGCCGAGCCGATCCTCGAGGTGAGCGGGCTGGTCAAGCACTATCCGCTCACCCAGGGCATCCTCTTCAAGAAGCAGGTCGGCGCGGTCAAGGCCGTCGACGGCGTCGACTTCACCCTCCACCGCGGCGAGACCCTGGGCATCGTCGGGGAGTCCGGCTGCGGCAAGTCCACGGTCGCCAAGATGCTGGTCAACCTCGAGAAGCCGACGGCGGGGGAGATCCGCTACAAGGGCGAGGACGTCACCGGCCTGTCGGGCAAGGCGCTGCGGGCGGTCCGGCGCAACATCCAGATGGTCTTCCAGGACCCGTACACCTCGCTCAACCCGCGCATGACCGTCGGCGACATCATCGGGGAGCCGTACGAGATCCATCCCGAGGTGGCACCCAAGGGCGACCGGCGCAGACAGGTCCAGGACCTGCTGGACGTCGTCGGACTCAACCCCGAGTACATCAACCGCTACCCGCACCAGTTCTCCGGCGGCCAGCGGCAGCGCATCGGCATCGCGCGGGGGCTGGCCCTGCGCCCCGAGGTGATCGTGGCCGACGAACCGGTGTCGGCGCTGGACGTGTCGGTCCAGGCGCAGGTGATCAACCTGCTGGACCGGCTCCAGAGCGAGTTCGAACTCTCCTACCTCTTCATCGCCCACGACCTCTCGATCGTCCGCCACATCTCGGACCGGGTCGGCGTGATGTACCTCGGCCGGATCGTGGAGATCGGCCGGGACGCCGAGATCTACGACCATCCGACCCACCCCTACACGCAGGCCCTGCTCTCCGCGGTGCCCGTTCCGGACCCGGAGGCGCGGGAGCACCGGGAGCGGATCATCCTGACGGGTGACGTCCCGTCCCCGACGAACATCCCCTCCGGCTGCCGCTTCCGCACCCGCTGCTGGAAGGCGCGGGAGCGGTGCGAGCTGGAGGTGCCGGTGCTGGCGGTCCCGGCGGACTTCCGGCTCGCGACCGGCCCGGCGGCACACGACTCGGCATGTCACTTCGCGGAGGAGAAGCAGGTGGTCCCGCCGGAGGAAGCACGGGAGGAACCACCGGATGATCACACCAACGGCGGTGTATAGCAGCACATTTGCTGAGCAACCGCGTTAACACACAGGCAACTTGACCGACCCGATTCCGATATACGGACGGGCCACTCTGAACAGCGTACGGCCGTGCGGGTGCCGTAAACGGGCCGGGAGCGCCATGTCTCCCGGCCCGTTGCCGCGTCTACGGCACTACGTCAGTCCCAGTGAACGCCTGAGGAAGTCCACCTGGAGCAGCAGCAGGTTCTCCGCGACCTGTTCCTGGGGGGTCATGTGGGTGACGCCCGACAGGGGGAGCACCTCGTGCGGGCGGCCGGCGGCCAGCAGGGCCGAGGAGAGCCGCAGGCTGTGGGCGACGACCACGTTGTCGTCGGCCAGCCCGTGGACGATCATCAGCGGGCGGTGGGGTCCGGCGGGCGAGGAGAGCCCCTCGTCGGTGACGAGCGAGCTCTTCGCGTACGCCTCCGGGGTGGTGGCCGGGTCGCCGAGGTAGCGCTCGGTGTAGTGGGTGTCGTAGAGCCGCCAGTCGGCCACCGGGGCGCCCGCGATGCCGGCGTGGAAGACGTCGGGACGGCGCAGCACCGCCAGGGCCGCGAGCCAGCCGCCGTAGGACCAGCCGCGGATCGCCACCCGGGAGAGGTCGAGGGGGTGGCTCTTCGCCAGCTCCTGCAGCGCCTCGACCTGGTCGTCCAGGCTGACCGTGAGGTCGTGATGGATCGCCTTCTCCCAGCCGGGGGAGCGGCCCGGGGTGCCGCGCCCGTCGGCGACGACCACCGCGAAACCCTGGTCGGCGAACCACTGCGAGGTCAGATGCGCGTTGTGCGCGGCGAGGACCCGGGGCCCGTGCGGGCCGCCGTAGGGATCCATGAGTACGGGCAGGGGGGTGTCACCGGGGTAGTCCGTAGGCATAAGCACGGCGCACGGGATGCGCCGTGCGCCCCCTTCGGTGAGGAGTACGCGGGGGGACAGACCGGGATCTTCGGCATACGACCGGACGGTCGCCGCGGGCTTCCCCTCCCGCAGTACCCGCGCCACGCTGCCCGGCCGGTCGAGCACCGCCGACACCAGGACGGTCACGTCCCCCGAGCGCACCGCCGAGTGCACCCCGGGCTCCTGGGAGAGGCGCTCGACGCCGAGTTCGTTGACGCGGTAGACGTGCACCTCACCGGTCTCCGGCGCGGCCGCGTCCGCCCCGGCCGAAGCGGCGACCAGCACGTCGTCGGAGGTGACGTCGAGCACCGCGCGTACGTGCAACTGGGCTCCCGTCAAAGGACGTTCCCCGACCGCCAGGACCCGGGCGCCGCCCTCGTCGGCGATCCTGACCAACTGGCCCGACGGGCTCCAGCAGGGCACGCCAGGGAAAAGATCGAGCCAAATCCGATCTTCGTCGGCGTGCACCATCCGGGTCGCCCCGGAGTCGGTGTCCACCGCCAGGAACAGCTGACTGCGCTGGTCGCGCGCCTGTACGAGCAGCAGCGGCGCCCCCGCCCCTGACCAGTGCACTCGCGCCAGATACGGATAACGCGCCCGGTCCCAGACGACCTCCGTGCGCACCCCGTCGAGCCCGAACACGAACAGCCGCACCTCGGCGTTGGCCGTCCCGGCAGCCGGATAAGGCACGTGTTGTGGGTCACGTTTCGGCTGGGCCGGATCGGAGATCCACCACCGCTCCACCGGCGTGTCGTCCACCCGCGTGACCAGCAGTCGATCCGACTCCGGGGACCACCAGAACCCCCGCGAGCGGCCCATCTCCTCGGCCGCGATGAACTCGGCCAATCCATAGGAAACCGTGTCCGATTCCGGTTCCGCCAGCGCCCGGTCGCCGTCGCCCTCGGCGCCCACCACCCGCAGGGCGCCCCCGACGGCGTATGCGACGAGCCGCCCGTCGGGGGACGGACGGGGGTCGATCACCGGCCCGGGAACCGCGAGTTCGGTCGCCGTACCGGCCCGCAGCTCCGCCGTGAAAAGCCGCCCTGACAAGGCGAAAGACGCCAGCTCGACGGCCTCGTCGGTGGCGTAGCCGATGATCCCGGCGCCGCCCTCACGGCTGCGCTCGCGGCGGGCGCGCTCCTCCGGCGAGAGGTCCTCCGAGGTGCCGCCGAGGAGGATGCGCGGGTCGGCCGCCGGGCGCTCCGTGCCGTCCGCCGGGTCGAGGACCCACAGCGCACCCGCGCGGTCCGTACCGGAGCCGGAGCGCAGGAACACGACCCGGGAGCTGTCGGGGGCCACCGTGAACGAACGCGGCGCGCCGAGGGTGAAACGCTGGGTGCGGGCGTGTCTGCGGGGGAAGGAGTCGGACTCGGTCGTCATCCTCCGACCATATTGGCCATGCGACCCCCTTGTGCGGCTGTGCGCCGCGAGATGCGCACCCACACATAGTTATGATCACTAGCGCTGTGTGGGTATGAACCTGCTGGCTGATGTATGGATTTACAAGTTCCCTTGTTCTGCTTTTGCCCCCACGTTCCCGGGTCCTTGGAGGTGAACCGCCGTGGCACTCTCGATTTCGGCGGTGGTGCTGCTGGCGATCATCGTCTTCTTGCTGGTCAAGAAGTCGGGGCTGAAAGGCGGTCACGCGGTCGTCTGCATCCTGCTCGGCTTCTATCTGGCCTCCTCGACGATCGCGCCCACGATCAGCGACCTGACGACGAGCGTGGCGAGCATGATCGGCAGCATCAAGTTCTGACGCGTGCCGACCCTGCGTCTGCCCCTGCGCGGGAGATGTAGTCCCGCCTCGTAGGGTTGGCCTCATGACGGAACGCCCCTCCCCCGACCTCCGGCCGGGGGGACCCCCATCTCGCGCCGCTCGGCGTCTGCTGCTGGTGCACGCGCACCCGGACGACGAGTCGATCAACAACGGCGTGACCATGGCCAGGTACGCGGCCGAGGGTGCCCGGGTGACCCTCGTCACCTGCACCCTCGGCGAACGCGGCGAGGTCATCCCGCCGGAGCTGCGGCACCTGACCGGCGCCGCCCTGGGGGAGCACCGGCGCGGTGAACTCGCCGCCGCCATGGCCGAGCTCGGCGTCGACGACTTCCGCCTGCTCGGCGGCGTCGGCCGCTACGTCGACTCCGGGATGATGGGCCTTCCCGACAACGACGACCCCGCCTGCTTCTGGCGGGCCGACGTCGACGAGGCCGCCGCGGCCCTCGTCGACGTCGTCCTCGAGGTACGCCCCCACGTCCTCGTCACCTACGACGACGACGGCGGCTACGGCCACCCCGACCACATCCAGGCCCACCGCGTCGCCATGCGGGCCGCGGAGCTGGCCGAGGGCGCCGGGTGGCGCATCCCCAAGGTGTACGTCAACCGCGTCCCGCGCACCGTCGTCGGGGCCGCCTTCGCGCGGCTCCGGGAGGAGCTGCCGGAACTGCCCTTCGCCAAGAGCGCCGTCGTCACCGACGTGCCGGGCGTGGTGGACGACGGCCTGGTCACCGCCGCGATCGAGGGCGGCCCGGCGCACACCGCCGCCAAGGCCGCCGCGATGCGCGCGCATGCCACCCAGATCGAAGTCGCCCCCGGCGAGCGGTACTTCGCCCTCTCCAACGAGCTCGCGCAGCCCCTGTTCCCGATCGAGTACTACGAACTCGTACGCGGGGAACCCGCCGGGAAGAGAGAGACCGACCTGTTCGCCGGTACGGGCGACGTGACGGAGGTGGCGTGATGTCCGACCGGGGTTCGATGCTCGCCCAGCCGCTGCGGATGCCCCCCGCCGGACGGATCGCCGCCTGTGCGGGACTCCTGCTGCTCGGCGCCGTCACCGGTCTCGCCGGGGCGCTCGTCCAGGCCGGCTGGTTCCCGGGCGGCCTGCTCCTCGCACTTGTGGGCGCGGCCGGGCTGTTCCTCGGCGGGGCCCGGGCGCTCGGCAGCCGCGCCGGGGCCGTCGCCCCCGCCGCCGGCTGGATGATCTCCGTCATCCTGTGCACGGCGGGCCGTCCCGAGGGCGACTTCCTGTTCGGCGCGGGAGGCGGTTCGTACCTCTTCCTGCTCGGCGGCATGGCACTTGCTGTGATCTGCGCCACCATTGGTTCGGGGCGGCAACCGGTCGGCGGCGACGTCCGACTTGGCAAGTGACGTACCACTTCACCGTGGCGTGCCCGTGGGAGTCCCGTGTGGGTTTCCCCGGCGGTCGTGGGATACGGGCCAGAAGTGGCCAGTATGGTGGTGCGCGCCGCCGAGCTGCCCGTGAGGCCGTGCGGGCGGCGGAGCCAACCTGGAGAACCTGCCTTGAGTCGTGAAACTGACAGTCCGTCCTCCGGGCCCAACGGGCGCGGCGGAGCCGCATACCCCTCGGGCACGCCGCCGTACGGCACCCCCGTGGTGTCCGACGGCGGTGCGGACGCGGGCCGTTCGTCCGCGCAGCCGGAGGAACGCAAGACCGAGACCACGCTGACGACCCGGATCCGCATCAACATCCCGGGTTCGCGGCCGATTCCGCCGGTCGTGATGCGCACGCCCGTCGCCGACACGGAGAGCAAGGGCGGTGACGGCCCCGACGGCAACGCCCAGGCCGCTGCCGCCCCGCAGCCGTCGCCGTCCGCGCCCGCCGCCGGTCACTCCTCGTCCGACACGGGCTCGTTCGAGCTGCCCGCCGGACCCGCGCCCGCCCCGGAGACGAGCAACTGGTTCGCGCCCCGCAAGTCCGGCCCGGGCAAGGGCGGACAGGGCGGCGGCTCCACCAACGGCGCGGGTCTGCCGGGCGGTTCCGCCGCCGGTACGGGCGCGCCCACGGGAGCCCCCACCGGCGCGCCGGGAGCGGGTCCCGGAACCGGCACGGGTGCGCCCGGCGGCGCGCGGCCGGGCAACGGACGTCCCGGCGGTGTGGTCGGCTCCATGAGCGTGCCGGGCGGTTCCCGTCCCGGCGGCACCAACGGCGCCGGGATCCCCGGTGGCGCCACCGGCGGTCCCGTGGCTCCGGGGCACGGCGGCGGCACGGGCTCCTTCGACGTCACCGAGGCACTCGCCGCGGGCCCGCTCGGCAACGGCCCCCGGCCGGGCCAGCAGGGGCAGCCGCCGGTGCAGGGGCAGCCGCCGGTGCAGGGCCAGGGGCCTGCGCAGGGCGTCGGCGGTGCCGAGCCGCGGCGTGACAACCTGCCGTACTTCTCCGACAACGGCCAGAACGCCCAGCCGGGTCAGAACGGCCAGAACGGCTTCGGCGTGCCGAACGGCACGCACGGCCAGGGCCCCCAGGGCGGTCTCCCGGCCGGTCCCGGCGGCTCCTACGACTTCAACGGGCCGGACGGTCCCGGCGGCCCCGGCGGCCGTGGCGGCCCGCAGGGCGGCCCCGCGGGCCCGACCGGCGGTCCGGTCACCGGCGACGGCCCGATGGTGCCCCCGATGGGCGGCGTCCCGCACGGCGCCCCCGGCGCTCCCGGTGCGACCCGCCCGCCCGGCGCTCCCGCCGGTCCGGGTGGTCCCGGCGGCCCGAACGGCCGTGGCGGTCCGGGTGCTCCGGGTGCTCCGGGCGGCCCCGCAGGCCAGGCAGGTCCCGGCGGTCCTCGTGCCGTCGGCGCCGGCCCCGGCACCGGCCGTCTCCCCGGCGGTGGCCTGAGCGACGACACCGCGATCCTCACCCCGCAGAAGCCCGCCCCCGAACCGGGCGCGGGCGGCTACGGCGGCCGCCCCGTCGACAACGTCTCCGGGAACACCGTCACCAGCGGCATCCCCGTCGTGCCCGGCGGCCAGGGCGGTACGCGCACCGACGGTCCGCTGCCGCACACCCCGCCGAAGGGGCCGGCCCCGGCCCCGCAGAGCGCGCCCGCGGGCGATTCCAGGAACTCCAAGAAGAAAAAGAAGAAGGGCCGCGGCAAGCTGCCCCTGCTGGGCGGCCTGGTGGTGGTCGCGGGGATCGGCCTCTACGGCGCCGGCCTGCTGATGAACCACTCCGACGTGCCCAAGGGCACCACCGTGCTCGGCGTCGACGTCGGCGGCGGCACCAGCGACGACGCCGTCAAGAAGCTCGACGACGCGTTCGGCAAGCGGGTCACCCAGGCACTGAAGCTGTCCGTCGACGGCGACACCGTCACCCTGAAGCCGGATCAGGCGGGTCTCCAGTTCGACCTGCAGGCCACCGTCGACGACGCCGCCAAGAGCGACTACAACCCGGTCTCCGTGATCGGCTCGCTGTTCGGACAGCACCGCGAGGTCGAGCCGGCGATGCCGGTCGACGAGGAGAAGCTCCAGGCGGCCCTCGAGACCGCCGCGGGCGGCTCCGGCTCGGCCACCGACGGCACGATCAAGTTCGAGTCCGGCAAGGCCGTGGCCGTCTACGGCAAGGCGGGCAAGGGCATCGACGCGGCGCAGGCCCAGGAGGCCGTCGTCGAGGCCTATCGCACCCAGGTGGAGACCGGCACGACCACCGCCGTGAAGGTCCCGACGACCGACAAGCAGCCGACGATCTCCGACGCCGAGGTCGACCGGATGATGAAGGAGTTCGCGGAACCGGCGATGTCCGGCAAGGTCACCGTCATGACCGACGCCGCGCACTCGGTCTCCTTCAGCCCGAAGAACTCCCTCTGGAAGTTCCTCCAGGTCAAGGCGGTCAACGGCAAGCTCGTCGAGAGCTACGACCAGGCCGCGCTGACGGAGCTCTACGGCGGCACCTTCAACGGTGTGCTGATCACCCGCGGCACCGGCCAGAAGACGGCCGTCACGGTCCAGGACGTCATCGGCGCCCTGCGCCCGGCCCTGAAGAGCGAGACGGAGCGGACCGGGGTCATCGACACCGACCCGAGCTGACCCGACGGCGGTGCCGCATGACATCTGTCATGCGGCACCGAGGACGGCAGACACTGCCGCCCGCCCGGCCCCCGGAGCGACGATCGCTGTCATGACGACGACAGCACCGGTGGTCGGGTTCGACCAGGTGAGCAAGAGTTTCGGGGACGTGCGGGCCGTGGACGGCCTGACACTCGCCCTGCGCCCGGGGGAGACCGTGGCACTGCTGGGTCCCAACGGGGCGGGCAAGTCGACCACCCTCGATCTGCTGCTCGGCCTCAAGCAGCCCGACAGCGGCACGGTCCGCGTCTTCGGCACCGGCCCGCGAGAGGCGATCGTGGCCGGCCGGGTCGGCGCGATGCTCCAGAGCGGCGGACTGATGGACGAGGTCACGGTCGCCGAACTGGTCGCCCTGGCCTGTGGACTGCACCCCAAGCCGTACCGGGTCGCCGACGTGCTGGCCCGCGCGGGCGTCGCCCAGATCGCCGACCGCAAGGTCGACAAGCTCTCCGGCGGCCAGGCCCAGCGGGTCCGGTTCGCCCTCGCCACCGCCGGCGACAGCGACCTGATCGTGCTGGACGAGCCCACCACCGGCATGGACGTCACCACCCGGCAGGCGTTCTGGGCCACCATGCGCGAACAGGCCGACCAGGGCCGCACGGTCCTGTTCGCCACCCACTACCTCGAAGAGGCCGACGCGATCGCCGACCGGGTGCTGGTCCTGCACCGGGGCCGGCTCCTGGCGGACGGCACGGCGGCCGAGATCAAGGCCAAGGCGGGGGCACGCAGGATCGCCTTCGACCTGGCGGACGGGTTCGACGAGGCGGCCGTGCGCGCCCTGCCGTTCGTCACCACCCTGACCCTGTCCCACAGCGGCTCCGCCGCGGGCTCCGGCCGGACCGTGCGGATCCAGTCCACCGACGCCGACGCCACCGTCCACGCGGTCTACGGCCTCGGGCTCTACCCCCGCAACCTCGAGGTCGCCGGGCTCGGCCTGGAGCAGGCCTTCGTCGCCCTCACCACCGCCGAGGAGGCGAAGTCCAAGTGAACGGCCTGATCAAGCTGGAACTCACCCGCGCCCTGCGCAACCGCAAGTTCCTGTTCTTCTCGGTGATCTACCCGTCGGTCCTGTTCCTGCTCATCGCGGGCAGCGCCGACGGCAAGGAGAAGGTCGACGGCACCGGCCTGACCCTGCCGACCTACATGATGGTCTCGATGGCCTCCTTCGGCGCCCTCACGGCCGTCCTGATGGGCAACAGCGAACGCATCGCCAAGGAGCGCCAGAGCGGCTGGGTGCGGCAGTTGCGCCTGACCACGCTCCCGGGCCGCGGTTACGTCCTGGCGAAGACGGCGAGCGCGGCCGTGGTCAGCCTGCCCTCCATCGTCGTCGTCTTCGCCGTCGCCGCGGCCGTGAAGGACGTACGGCTGGACGCCTGGCAGTGGTGCGCCCTCACCGGCGCGATCTGGGCCGGCAGCCTGGTCTTCGCCGCCCTGGGCGTGGCGATCGGCTACCTCGCGACCGGGGACGCGGTCCGCCCGATCACGATGATCACCTACTTCGGCCTGTCCATCCTCGGCGGCCTGTGGATGCCGACGACGACGTTCCCGGGCTGGCTCCAGGACATAGCCAGGTGGGTGCCGACGCACGCGTACGCTGCCCTGGGGCAGTCCATCGAACAGAGTCGGGCCCCGCAAGCCGAGGACATCGTCATCCTGGTCGTCTTCTTCGCCCTGTTCACGGGCGGCGCGGCCTGGCTGTACCGGAAGGACACGCTGAAGGCGTGAGCGTCATGACGGACGACCACCTGTCGGAGAAGGCCCGGGGCGGATCGCCGATCGCGCTGGGCCAGACCGCCCGCACGACACGCGAGCTGTGGCGGCGCAAGGTGCTGTGGATCGGCGTCTGGCTGGTGTTCCTCAGCTCGCCGGTCCACGACCTGGTCTCGGGCGACCACACCACGGGCGGCACGGTGGCCGGCTGGCTGGGCCTGGCGGTGTTCGTCACCGTCTACCTGTCCCTGCTCTTCCGGGACATGGGGGCCGCGCCCTACCCCGACAGGCTCGTAGCCGCCCTGATCGGCTCCATGGCGGTGCTCGCCACCGTCCTGTGCCTCACCCTCGGCTCCGCCTGGCTCGGCCTGTACTGCTACGTCTCCGTGGCCTGCGGGATGGTGCTCCCGCTACGGATGGCGTTCTGGACGATCCCGGGCACCGCCGCGGTGATGCTCCTCGTCGGCCTGCGCACCGACGAGGACGAGGCGCTCAACCTGCTCCTGCTGGTCCTGCTCATCGGCTTCGCGATGACCGGGGTGAGCCAACTGGTCCGCACGACGGTGGAGTTGCGCAAGGCCCGGGCGACGGTCGCCCAGCTCGCCGCCAACGAGGAACGGCTGCGCCTGGCCAGGGACCTGCACGACCTGCTGGGCCACTCGCTCTCCCTGATCACGCTCAAGAGCGAGCTGGCCGGCCGGATGCTGCCCGGCCATCCCGAGAAGGCCGCCCAGCAGGTCGCCGACATCGAACAGGTCAGCCGCCAGGCCCTGGTGGACGTCCGGGAGGCCGTCACCGGCTACCGGCGGCCCCGCCTCGCCGCCGAACTCGCGGGTTCACAGGTCGCGTTGACGGCGGCCGCCATCACCGCGGTGATCCCGGCCGAACCGGACCTCGACGGCGTCCCCGAGGAGAGCGAGGCGGCCCTCGCCTGGACCCTGCGCGAGGCGATCACCAACGTCGTACGGCACAGCGGCGGCGCCCGCTGCACGGTGGACCTGGTGCGGCGCCAGACCCTGGACGGCCCCGTCCTCGAACTCTCCGTCGAGGACGACGGGTCCGGCGGCTCCGGCAAGGGCCCCGGCAACGGCCTCACCGGCCTCACCGAGCGCCTGGAGAAGGCCGGCGGCACCCTGGAGGCGGGCCGCGTCAGGCGCGGCTTCCGGCTGACCGCCCGGGTCCCGGCCGGCCCGGTGCCGGACGTAGGATCCCGCTCATGAGTGGTGGCATGATCAAGGTCCTGCTGGCCGAGGACCAGTCGATGGTCCGCGAGGCCCTGGCGGCCCTGCTCGGCCTCGAGGACGACATCGAGGTGGTCGCCCAGGTGGCGCGCGGCGACGAGGTCCTCGCGGCCGCCCGCGCCCACGACGTCGACGTGGCCCTCCTCGACATCGAGATGCCGGGCGCGACGGGCATCGAGGCCGCCGCGCAACTCCACAAGGAACTGCCGGGGTTGAAGCTGGTCGTGCTCACGACCTTCGGCCGCCCCGGCTATCTGCGCAGCGCCATGGAGGCCGGCGCCGACGCCTTCCTCGTCAAGGACGCGCCCGCGGCGCAGCTCGCGGAGGCGGTCCGCAAGGTCCTGGCGGGCGAGCGGGTCATCGACCCCACGCTCGCCGCGGCGGCTCTGGCGGGCGGCGCCAACCCCCTCACCGACCGCGAACGCGAGGTCCTGCGCGCGGCGGCCGACGGTTCGACGAACGCGGAACTCGCGACGGCCCTGCACCTGTCCCAGGGCACGGTCCGCAACTACCTGTCGACGGCGATACAGAAGCTGGCGGTACGCAACAGGGCCGAGGCGGTGCGAACCGCGAGGGAGAAGGGCTGGCTGTAAGCACCAGCACCCCCACCAGGCCTGTGGCGGCCCCTACCAGCCTCCTATGGCCCCCACCAGCCTCCCCTACGGTCCTCAGGCGGGCCCCATGCCTCGGGCGACCGCCCATGCCTTCGGCGGCCCCCACGCCCCGGGCGGCCCCATGCCTCGGGCGGGTTCTTGGCGGGCTGCGGGCGGTTCGCGGCGTGCTGCGGGTGGGCTTTTGGCGGCCCCCGGCGGGTCTCCCGACGAGCCTTCGGCGGCCTTCCGGCGAGCCTTCGGCGGCCCCCGAGCCTCGGGCCGGCCTCGGGCGGACCCTTGGCGGGCTGCGGGCGGGCTGCGGGTGGGCTTATTGGCCGCCTCCGGCAGGCCTCTCGACCAGCCTCCGACGGTCCTCCGTCGGGCTCCGACTGCTCCCGCCGCCTCGGGCGGACCTTTGGCGGGCTGCGGTGGGCTTTTGGGCCGCCTCCGGCAGCCCTCCCGACCAGCCTTCGGCGGTCCCCATCAGCCTCCGGCGGGCCTCGGGCGGGCCTTCGGCAGCCCCCATCAGCCTCTGGTGGTCCTCCGGCGGGCCTCCCGTAGGCTCCGGCGGGCGTCCGTGGGCCTCAGTTCAGCATGGCCCGTGCGGCGAACGCCTCCTTGCGTACCCGCTCCGCGGTCCCCTCGTCCACGACCTCCACCAGCCCCGCGTACTCCTCCAGCTCCACGGCACCGCCGACGAAGTCCCCCCGCTGCACCAGCAACTGCCCCTTCTCGTAACGCAACCGGGCCGGGTGGGAGGGCACCGCCAGCGCCAGCTCGACGGCCCACAGCGCGACATCCGACCGCTCCGGCCGGGCCAGGGCCCAGGAGCGGATGTTGTTCAGGATCCGCATCACGACGTCCAGGGGCTCCGCCGGGACCAGCATCGACGGCTCGAGCGGCGCCCCCGTCGCCGCGGTGACCAGCGACTCCGCGTCATCGTCGGACAGGATCCGGCCCCCGTCGAAGGGATCGACGAGCACCTGGCGTGCCAGGTCCGCGGGCGGCCCGAACCCCACCACGAAGTGCCCCGGCAGCGCGACCCCGTACACCGGCGCGCCGGCCCGCCGCGCCACCTCCACCCACACCACGGACAGCAGGATCGGCAGGCCCCGCCGCCGTACCAGCACCCGGTGCAGCAGCGACGACTCCAACCGCTCGTAGTCCGCGCCCGAGCCGCCGAACCCGTACCGCTCGCCGAGCAGCTCCCGCAGCGCCACCGCCCACTCCCGCGGCCCGCCGGGCCGGTACGGCAGCTCTCCGGCCAGCCGGTCCAGCTCGATCTGCGCGGAGTCCAGCGCGGCCTCGTCCAGCTCCGGGTCCGGCTCGGCGCCGATCAGCAGGCACAGCAGGGCCAGGTCGGGCCGCTCGGCCCGCGCCTCCTCGACGAACCGCCGCCGTACCTCCCCGGCCTCGAACCCGCTCACGTCCGCTCCCGGTAGTGGTGGTACGCGTGATGCGCCGCGAAGCCCATCCCGGCGTACAACGCCCGCGCCCCCGTGTTCTCCTCCTCCACCTGGAGCCAGGCCGCCGACGCCCCCTCGTCCAGCGCCCGCCGGGCGAGCGCGGCCATCACGACGGTGGCCAGCCCCTGCCGCCGCCGCGCCGGATCGACCTCGACCGCCGCGAACCCGGCCCAGCGCCCGTCCACGACACACCGCCCGATGGCGGCCGGAGCCGCGCCGGACTCCCCGGGCACGGACGCGAACCACACCGACGGTCCCGCTCCCAGCACCTTCAGGGCCACCTCGTTCACCCCCTTGCGCTGATACCGGGCCAGCCACGCCTCGTCGGCCTCCCGGGCCAGGACCACCCCCTCAGCCTCCGCCCGGTCGGCGAGGGGCGCCAGTGCCCCGATCCACAGCTCGGCGCTCACCTCGCGCACCCACCCGCGCCGCTCCAGCTCCGCGCAGAGCAGTTCCTGGGTGCCCTCGGCCCCCGTCGCGGTCTGCACGTAGGCGGGCAGCCCGCGCTCCGCGTACCAACGTCGTACGACGTCCAGGGCCTCGTCCAGAGGGACGCCCGGCGCGCCGAGCGGCAGCACCGAGTTGGCCCGGCGGGTGAACCCGGCGGCGGCCCGCAGCTCCCACTCGCCGAGCCGCGCGCTCTCCAGGGGACGCCAGGCCCGGGAGGTGATCCGCGCGAGCTCCTCGTAGTCGGCGGCCGGACCCCGGCGGCGGGCCGGAGCGGGCGGTACGACCTTCCCGGCGACCAGCGAGGACGCGTCAACGCGGACGCTCTCGCCGCTCTTCCGTGTGATCACCAGCACACCGGCGTCCCATGATGTGAGAACGCCTACGGTGTCGGTGAATTTCCCCCCGGCGGTACCCGCCTCGGTCAGGCATCGTACGGAGACACGTTTGCCCACGTCAGCAGTGGTGATGCGGACCTCGAGGCGTCCGGCGGCCGAGATTTCCACAGGTCAGTTCACCCCTCCTGTTCGGATCATGCCCAAGAACGGAGATACTAGAGGCGGGCATCGACGACGCCGCGCTCCCGCGCGCCAGGCGGCGGAGCCTGAGGAGGCCCGCCAGCGCCCTATCGAGGAGGAACGACAGCGTGACCTACGTCATCGCGCAGCCTTGTGTCGACGTGAAGGACAAGGCGTGCATCGAAGAGTGCCCGGTCGACTGCATCTACGAGGGCCAGCGGTCCTTGTACATCCACCCGGACGAATGCGTCGACTGCGGTGCCTGTGAGCCGGTCTGCCCGGTCGAGGCGATCTTCTACGAGGACGACACTCCGGAGGAGTGGAAGGACTACTACAAGGCGAACGTCGAGTTCTTCGACGAGCTCGGCTCGCCCGGCGGTGCCAGCAAGCTGGGGCTGATCGAGCGCGATCACCCCTTCGTCGCCGCGCTGCCGCCGCAGAACCAGTAAAGCGGCACGCACCTCGTGCCGCCTCGGTCCCGTACGGCCCGATCACCTCAGATCGCCGTGCGGGGCCGAGGCGTTTGCCGTCCTGGGCAGCTGCCGTACCAGAAAGTGAGCCAGAAGCCGTGTCCGCAGTCTCCGACCGTCTCCCCACCTTCCCCTGGGACAAGCTGGCGCCGTACAAGGCGACGGCCGCGGCCCATCCGGACGGCATCGTCGACCTGTCCGTCGGCACCCCCGTCGACCCGGTGCCCGAGCTGATCCAGAAGGCCCTGATCGACGCGGCCGACTCACCCGGCTATCCGACGGTCTGGGGCACGCCCGAACTGCGCGACGCGATCACCGGCTGGGTGGAGCGGCGGCTCGGCGCCCGCGGGGTGACCCACCGCCACGTGCTGCCGATCGTCGGCTCCAAGGAACTGGTCGCCTGGCTCCCCACCCAGCTGGGCCTCGGCCCCGGTGACCGGGTCGCCTACCCGCGCCTGGCCTACCCGACCTACGAGGTCGGCGCCCGCCTGGCCCGCGCCGGGTACGAGGTCTACGACGACCCCACGGAACTGGACCCGCGGGGGCTGAAGCTGCTCTGGCTCAACTCGCCGTCCAACCCGACGGGCAAGGTGCTCTCCCAGGACGAGCTGACCCGGATCGTGGCCTGGGCCCGTGAGCACGGCGTGCTGCTCTTCTCCGACGAGTGCTACCTGGAGCTGGGCTGGGAGGCCGACCCGGTCTCCGTCCTGCACCCGGACGTCAACGGCGGCTCGTACGAGGGCATCGTCTCGGTCCACTCGCTGTCCAAGCGCTCGAACCTGGCGGGCTACCGGGCGGCCTTCCTGGCCGGGGACCCGGAGGTCCTGGCCCCGCTCCTGGAGATCCGCAAGCACGGCGGCATGATGACGTCGGCGACCACCCAGGCGGCGGCCGTGGCGGCCCTCGGAGACGACGCGCACGTCCGTGAGCAGCGGGAACGCTATGCGGCCCGCCGCACCGCGCTGCGCGAGGCGCTGCTCGCCCACGGTTTCCGCATCGAGCACAGCGAGGCCAGCCTGTACCTGTGGGCCACCCGGGACGAGTCCTGCTGGACCACCGTCGCCCACCTGGCGGACCTGGGCATCCTGGTCGCCCCCGGTGACTTCTACGGCGAGGCGGGCGAGCACTTCGTCCGCGTGGCCCTGACGGCGACGGACGAGCGGATCGCGGCGGCGGTCGCGCGGCTCGCCCGCTAGGACGCGTCCCGCGCCCGCCGCCCGCGCCCGGCCTGCCGCGACGACGAGACGGGGCCCAGGGAACACCCTGGACCCCGTCACCGGCTCGAGGGCCGCGGGCGTCAGCCGAGCGGCAGGCTCTTCACCGGCAGGGTCTCGGCGCCGGGCAGCCCGCCCTTGGTGAGCGAGTCCGTCGGCAGTCCGCCCTTGGTGGCGGTCGACGCGGTGTCCCCGAGGAGGTCCCCGGCGGAGCCCGCAGCCTCGCCGGCCGTCTTCTGCGCCGCGGGCGCCGCCTTCTTCACGGCCTTGCCGCTGGTCTTGCCCGCGGCCGGCACCGTCTGCTTCACGGCCTTGCCGCCGGTCTCACCCGCGAGCCCGGTGACGTTCTGCGCCGCGCCGTCGACCGTGGTGCCGACGCTCGCCGCGTCCAGGGCGGTCAGTCCGCCGAGGTTCGGAGCGGCGGGCAGGCTGGGGGCCGCACTGGCGGAGCCGGCCGCACCGACCCCGGCGGCCGCTCCCGCAGCGACAAGCAGCGCGGCACGGGCGATCCGGCGGGTCAGGGGGAGGGACATGATGCTCCTTCGACGGGAGAGAACAAGGACTGTCTGTGACTGCTGTGACTGTCTGTCTGTCCGGGCCCGGACGCAGTGACTACCGCTCGAAGCCCGCGAAGGTTGCGCACGGCCAACGTAAAGAGTTGGCAATGCGTCGCATTATCGCCTGCGGATAAAAACGGGCAAAAACCGCCCGATGTGAAAGTCCGTCAAACCCCTGAAGCCCTTTGTCCGCAAGGGATTCGCCGGATGCGGGGGTGACGGCGCGAAAACCTGAGCACCCGGTCGCCCGAACGGTCCGTACGTGACCCGACCGGGTGACGACCCGCACTACTGCGCGGTGACGCCCCGCACTACTGCGCGGTGACGATCCGCACGCTGCCGTCTCCGCCGCCCGCAGCACCCGCCCCGGCGGCCTCCGCGCTGGTCGAGCCGGTCGCCCGCCACCGGCTGTCGGTGTTCCCGGAGACCCACTCCCGGCCCGCGTACGACACGCTCTCGATGCGCAGCGCCGAGGAGTTGGCCACCGCCCAGTGCGCCAGCTGCCAGCCGCGCTCGACGGCACTGCGCCCGCCGGCGGTGGTCTCCTCGGTCACGGGCAGTGTCACGGTCCGCCCGCTGCTCTCGGCCGTCGGCGCCTTCGGGGCCGGCGAGGAGTCGGACGAGGTGTCCTGCGCGCCGTCCTGCGCGCCGTCCTCCGAGCCCGCCGTCTGCCGGAGCGGGTCCCGCCCGAAGTCCCGCACCAGCGCCGCCCGCACCGCGCCGGGACCCGTGGTCGTCGGCGTGGTGTCCGAGCGGCCGTTGCAGGTGAGCGTGGCCGCCGCCGTCCCGGTCAGCGCGGCGGCCAGCACAGTGGCGTCCGGCTCGTGCTTGGCGTACGCCTCCGGGTAGCCGCTGCGCTGCACGCGCTGCGCGGCGACGGTGAGCGGGAGCTCGGTGTAGTCACGGACCTTCGCGAGGTGCTCGTAGAAGATGTTCGCCGCGTACGCCGGGTCCGTGACCTGCTTCTCGGTGCCCCAGCCCTGCGAGGGCCGCTGCTGGAACAGGCCGAGCGAATCCCGGTCGCCGTGGGTGAGGTTGCGCAGCCCCGACTCCTGGAGGGCGGTCGCGAGCGCGATCGCCACGGCACGCTCGGGCATGGCCCGGTCGGTGCCGACGGCGGCGATCGTGGCCGCGTTCACCGCCTGCTCCGGCGTGAACTCGTACGTCGTGCCGTTCGCGCCGCCCGAGACGACCCGGCAGCCCGGATCGTCCGTGCCGCCGCTGACGTACTGCACGACGACATAACCCGCGACGGCGGACAGGACCACGCAGGCCGCCCCGAAACGGAGGAGGCGGCCGCGGCGCTTGGGAGAGGGGGACGGCTCTGGCACGCGTACAAGGTACTGGAGAGTACTGAGGAGGAGGAGGCCCCTGCGCTGAGCGCGGAAAAGCTGGACGCCCGGTCGGCGCGTTAGGGTCGACGGCATGGCCGACACCCCGCTTGACCTCACTCTGGACGCCGCCGCACTCACCGCGCGGCTCGTCGACTTCCGTTCGGAGAGCGGCACCGAGAAGCCGCTCGCGGACGCGATCGAGGCCGTCCTGCGCGCCCTGCCCCACCTGACGGTGGACCGCTACGGCAACAACGTGATCGCCCGGACGAACCTGGGCCGCGCGGAGCGTGTGGTGCTCGCCGGTCACATCGACACGGTCCCGATCGCCGACAACGTCCCCTCGCGGCTGGACGAGGACGGCGTCCTGTGGGGCTGCGGCACCTGCGACATGAAGTCCGGGGTGGCGGTCCAGCTGCGCATCGCGGCGACGGTCCCGGCGCCCAACCGCGACCTGACCTTCGTCTTCTACGACAACGAGGAGGTCGCCGCCGACCTCAACGGCCTCAAGCACGTGGCCGAGCACCGTCCGGAGTGGCTGGCGGGCGACTTCGCGGTGCTGCTGGAGCCCTCCGACGGCCAGGTGGAGGGCGGCTGCCAGGGCACCCTGCGGGTCCTGCTGAAGACCAGCGGCGAGCGGTCCCACTCCGCGCGCAGCTGGATGGGCTCCAACGCCATCCACGCGGCGGCCCCGATCCTGGCCCGCCTCGCCGCCTACGAGCCGCGCTACCCGGTCATCGACGGCCTGGAGTACCGCGAGGGACTCAACGCGGTCGGCATCACGGGCGGGGTGGCCGGCAACGTCATTCCCGACGAGTGCGTCGTCACCGTCAACTTCCGCTACGCGCCGGACCGGAGCGAGGCGGAGGCCGTCGCCCACGTCCGCGAGGTCTTCGCCGACTGCGGGGTGACCGAGTTCGTGGTCGACGACCACAGCCCGGCCGCCCTCCCCGGCCTCTCCCACCCGGCCGCGGCGGCCTTCATCAAGGCGGTCGGCGGCACCCCGATGCCCAAGTACGGCTGGACGGACGTGAGTCGCTTCTCCTCGCTGGGCGTCCCCGCGGTCAACTACGGCCCCGGCAACCCGCACTTGGCGCACAAGCGGGACGAGCGCGTGGAGACGGCCAAGATCCTGGCGGGCGAGGAGCGGCTGAGGGCCTGGCTCACCGCCTGAGGGGACGTTCGGCGGGTGGGCGCTTCAGGGCGGACACGCCGACGTCCCCCGTCCGTAACCCGCGTAGATCTACGCTGAGGTGGAACCAGTGCAAGCGGAGGGAGCTCACCATGGCTACAGGGAACCCCGAGGGCAAGAAGCAGCCACCGGACGAACAGCGCCTGGGACCGGTCCTCCGTAGGCGGGACCAGGTGCAGTCGAGCACCACGGACCAGCGGCTGCTGGACGAACGGGCGCCCTCCGACTGGGTGCACACGGACCCCTGGCGGGTGCTGCGGATCCAGTCGGAGTTCATCGAGGGCTTCGGCACCCTGGCCGAACTCCCCCCGGCGATCAGCGTGTTCGGCTCCGCCCGCACACCGGTGGGCTCCCCCGAGTACGAGGCGGGTGTACGGCTCGGCAGCGCCCTCGTCGACGCCGGCTGGGCCGTGATCACGGGCGGCGGCCCGGGCGCGATGGAGGCGGCCAACAAGGGGGCGTCCGAGGCGGGCGGCATCTCGGTGGGCCTGGGCATCGAGCTCCCCTTCGAGCAGGGCCTCAACCCGTACGTCGACATCGGCCTGAACTTCCGCTACTTCTTCGTGCGGAAGATGATGTTCGTCAAGTACGCGCAGGGCTTCGTGGTCCTGCCCGGCGGCCTCGGCACCCTGGACGAACTCTTCGAGGCGCTCACCCTCGTCCAGACCCAGAAGGTCACCCGCTTCCCGATCGTCCTCTTCGGCACGGAGTACTGGGGCGGCCTGATCGACTGGCTGCGGAACACCCTGATCGCCCAGGGCAAGGCCTCCGAGAAGGACCTCCTCCTCTTCCACGTCACGGACGACGTGGAGGAGGCGGTGGCACTGGTGTCGAAGGAGGCGGGCCGCTAGGAGATGCCCGCCCGTCCGGCGCCCGAGGTCCTCGAGGACCTCGAGGACGAGGCCGTCCAGGCCGGTGGCGGTGGTCCGAGGTCCGGGGGCGCAGCCTCCGGGACAGGACGGGTAGGGGGCGGCACGGGCGAGCAGGATCCGGCGGGGGCTAGGCCAGCCCCCGCCGGGCCACCGCCGGCGCCCGGTGCCCGGCGATCGACGCCACCATGTCCAGCACCTGCCGGGTCTCCGCCACCTCGTGCACCCGGTACACCTGCGCCCCCAGCCACGCCGACACGGCGGTCGTCGCCAGCGTCCCCACCACCCGCTCCTTCACCGGCCGGTCCAGCGTCTCGCCCACGAAGTCCTTGTTGGACAGGGACACCAGCACCGGCCATCCCGTCTCCACCATCTCCCCGAGCCGCCGGGTCGCCTCCAGGCTGTGCCGGGTGTTCTTCCCGAAGTCGTGCCCCGGATCGATCATGATCGACTCCCTCGGCACGCCCAGTTCCGCCGCCCGCTCCGCCAGCCCCACGGTGACCCGCAGGATGTCGGCCATGACGTCGTCGTACGTCACCCGGTGCGGACGGGTCCGCGGCTCGGCGCCCCCCGCGTGCGTGCACACCAGCCCCGCCCCGTACCGCGCCGCGACCTCCGCCAGCCGCGGATCGACGCCGCCCCAGGCGTCGTTGAGCACATCGGCCCCCGCCTCGCAGACCGCCTCGCCGACCTCGGCCCGCCAGGTGTCCACGCTGATGATCACGTCCGGGAAGCGCCGCCGCACCTCGGCCACGAAGCCGACGGTCCGCCGGGCCTCCTCCTGCGCGGTGACCTCTTCGCCGGGCCCGGCCTTGACGCCGCCGATGTCGATGATGGCCGCGCCCTCCGCCACCGCCTGCTCCACGCGGGCGAGGGCCGGCTCGTCACGGAAGGTCGCCCCCTGGTCGTAGAAGGAGTCGGGGGTCCGGTTCACGATCGCCATGATCACCGGCTCGTGCGCGCCGAATTCACGCCTGCCCAGCCTGAGCATCCCCTGTGACCTCTCCTAGTACGTCCTGCACATCCACCGCCTGCGACCCTAACTGTCGGACCCGCATGGCACGATCGGACCCAAGCACATCCACTCCGAGCACACCGAGCGTGGGGACCCACCGATGGTTATGTTCTTGTTCCTGGTCATCGCGCTCGCCGTCGTGGTCGCCGCGGTCACACTCGCCGTGGTGGGCGGCGGCGAGGGCACCGGCCCGCTGCCGGAGGCCGCCCCCGAGCGACTGCACGACCCGCTGCCCCCGGACCGCCCGGTCGACCGCTCCGACATCGACCACCTCCGCTTCCCGCTGGCCGTCCGCGGCTACCGCATGGCCGACGTGGACGACGCCCTCAACCGCGTCGCCGCCGAACTCGCCGAGCGGGACGCCCGCATCGCCGACCTGGAGTCCGCCCTGGCGGGCGCCAGGACCCCGGCCGGCGGCGGCCACGTCTCCATGGAGAAGCCGGCCCCGGAGGACCAGCAGTGAGCGACGGGAGCGCCCTCGCCGGCGCGGACGGCGCGCTGCGCTGCCCCTGGGCCCTGTCCACGCCGGACTACGTGACCTACCACGACGAGGAGTGGGGCCGCCCGGTCCACGGCGACGACGCGCTGTTCGAACGCCTCAGCCTGGAGGCCTTCCAGTCCGGCCTGTCCTGGATCACGATCCTGCGCCGCCGCCCGGGATTCCGCACCGCCTTCGCCGACTTCAAGATCGCCTCCGTCGCCGGCTTCACCGACGAGGACCGCACCCGGCTGCTCGCCGACCCGGGCATCATCCGCAACCGCGCCAAGGTCGACGCCACCCTCGCCAACGCGCGCGTGCTGGCCGACTGGGCGCCCGGTGACCTGGACGAGCTGATCTGGTCGCACGCTCCGGACCCCGCGGGCCGGCCGGTCCCGAAGACCCTGGCCGACGTGCCGGCGGTGACGGAGGAGTCGACGGCCCTGTCGAAGGCCCTGAAGAAGCGGGGCCTGCGCTTCGTGGGCCCGACGACGGCGTACGCGCTGATGCAGGCCTGCGGCCTGGTGGACGACCACCTGGAGACCTGCGTGGTGAGAACCGCCCCGTGAGGGTGCGGGGAGTGCGGGGAACCGCGCGACCGGCCACCACGGACCGGCCCCGCAGCCCCCGAGGCCGCTTTTGCGCTCCTGCGACCGGGCTCAGCGGCCCAGGTACTTCGGCTCCTCCTTGTTGACGAAGGCCCGCACCGCGATCGCGTGGTCCTCGGAGGCCCCGGCCCGCGTCTGCAGCTCGTCCTCCCGGTTCAGCGTCTCGGCGAGCGAGTGGGAGGACCCGTAGGCCACCGCCTCCTTGATCGCCGCGTACGCCACCGTCGGCCCCTCGGCCAGCATCCGCGCCAGCTGCTCGGCCGCCGTACGCAGCGAGGCCGCCGGTACGACGCGGTTGGCGATACCCAGCTCGTACGCCTCCTGGGCCGTGATGCTGCGCGGGAAGAGCAGCAGGTCGGCGGCCCGGCCCGGACCGATCACCCGGGGCAGCGTCCACGAGACCCCGGAGTCGGCGGTGAGCGCGACCCCCGCGAACGAGGTGTTGAAGGACGCCGTGTCGGCCACCAGGCGGTAGTCCGCGGCCAGCGCGAAACCGAAACCGGCTCCCGCGGCGACCCCGTTCACGGCGGCGACGACCGGCTTCGGCGCCTCGGTCAGCGCCCGCACGATCGGGTTGTAGTGCTCGGCGACCGTGCTCATGACCTGCTTCGAGCCTTCGGCCAGCAGTCCGATGTGCTCCTTCAGGTCCTGTCCCACACAGAACGCCCGCTCGCCGGCGGCGGTCAGCAGGACCGCCCGCACGGCGTCGTCGGCAGCCGCGGACTGGACCGCGTCCCGGAGGGCGACCTTGGTCGCGACATTCAGCGCGTTCATCGCCTCGGGGCGGTTCAGCGTGATCGTCGCGAGCCCGTCGCTCACCTCGTAGAGCACGGTGTCGGCCATGGCGTTTCCCCTCCGTGTCGCGGCTCCGGCGTACTACTGGTCAGTACGTCCGGTGTACGAGGACAGCATGGCGGAGATCACGGTCCATGGACCGGACCCGACATGTGACCTGCGTCAAAGAATTCGGGACGGTTTCCGGTGCGCGGAAGTCCGTGCGGCGGTGCAGTATCGCAGCCACATCGCCGAATTGAGTGGTTTTGCTCGCGCGCGTTGCCCAAGCGATGCCGACTGATGTTGGTCATCGGGTCCTGAGATGCGGGATAATGGCCTGGAAGCAATGTGTTCGATGCCGGTGTCGTGTGTCCCACGCTGGACCGCGGCTGCCCTCCACGGGGCCGTCGGCTTTGGCGATGAGCTGGTTTCAGGAAGGGGAACGAGCATGGCGGCCATGAAGCCGCGAACGGGTGACGGCCCGCTCGAGGTGACCAAGGAGGGGCGGGGCATCGTCATGCGCGTTCCGCTCGAAGGCGGCGGTCGACTCGTCGTCGAGCTGACCCCCGATGAGGCCGACGCGCTCGGCGACGCCCTCAAGAAGGTCGTCGGCTGACGCGCAAGCGACCCTACTCTTTCGACCGCTCCGGCATCCCTCAGGGTGTCGGAGCGGTTGTTTTCTCAGCTTTCCCGCGGTCCGAAGAGGCCGCATGGCCCGAAAGGCCCAAAGGCCGCCCACGGGCCTGCCTGCCGTCTACGGACCTACCGCCCACGGGCCCGCCGGGCGCGATCCGCGCACGGTCGGACTCAGCGTTTGACCGCGCACAGGAGTCCGTCGCCCACCGGGAGCAGCGAAGGCACCAGCTCCTGGCTCTCGCGCACCGCCCGCAGCAGCTCCCGGATCCTTATGACCTCCGTGGGCTGCGGTCCGGAATCGACGGTGCGGCCGTTGGCGAAGACACCCTCGAAGACGACGAGTCCTCCCGGCCGCAGCAGGCGCAACGATTCAGCGAGGTACTCCATCAGTTCCAGACGGTCGCCGTCGCAGAACACGAGGTCGTAGCCGGCGTCCGCGAGGCGGGGCAGGACGTCGAGCGCGCGGCCGGGGATGAACCGGGCCCGGTTGCTGGCGAAGCCGCAGGCGCGAAACGCCTGCCGGGCGAACTGCTGGTGCTCCGGCTCGGGGTCGACGGTCGTCAGGACGCCGTCCGGGCGCATTCCGTGCAGCAGGTGGATCCCGGAGACGCCGGTGCCCGTACCGATCTCCGCGACCGCCTTCGCGTCCACGGTGGCGGCGAGCATCCGCAGCGCGGCGCCCGTGCTCGGCGACACCGAGCGCAGCCCTGCCTCGCGGGCCCGGTCACGGGCCCAGTGCAGCGCTTCGTCCTCGGCGGCATAGGCGTCGGCGAACGCCCAGCTTGCCTGCCGGTTGCCGCTAATGACCCTCTCCTGTCCCCGTGGTTGCCTGGGCGTGACTGTATCCGTTGCCGTCGGGAACCCGCAGATGGGACCGCGCGTTTGAAGGGGTGGGAACGACGGCGGGGGGACACAGTTGGATCACGACGAGGGACCGGGTGCCGAGCAAGTGCTGACGCAGCCGTATGAGCCGTACCAGCACAGATCAATTTCTCGTAAAACCGCTTATCCGGAGCTAACGGGCGAGGTGGCTATGGTAGGGGCTCCACTGGACATCACCACCAGAGCCGACAGGGGAGGTGCGGCCGCGCCCGTGGATCGGGGAGGAGTGCTGCGGCGCTTTCTCGGTTCGGCAGGCAGGCCGAAATCCGTGAACGACACCGCTGCTGACCACAGCCAGGCCGCAGGCACCGCCGCCGGCCCCGCCCAGACCGCGACCTTCTCCACCGACGCGGACGGGCAGGCGTGGACTCCGCCCACGTGGGAGGAGATCGTCAGCATGCACAGCGGCCGGGTCTACCGGCTCGCCTACCGTCTGACCGGTAACCAGCACGACGCCGAGGACCTCACCCAGGAGGTCTTCGTCCGGGTCTTCCGCTCCCTCTCCACGTACACCCCGGGCACCTTCGAGGGCTGGCTGCACCGCATCACCACCAACCTCTTCCTGGACATGGTCCGCCGCAAGCAGCGCATCCGCTTCGACTCGCTGGGCGACGACGCGGCCGAGCGGCTGCCCAGCAAGGAGCCCACCCCTCAGCAGCTCTTCAACGACGCCCACTTCGACGCGGACGTCCAGCAGGCCCTCGACACCCTCGCGCCGGAGTTCCGCGCGGCCGTCGTCCTCTGCGACATCGAAGGCCTGTCCTACGAGGAGATCGCCGCGACCCTGGGCGTCAAGCTGGGCACGGTCCGCTCGCGCATCCACCGCGGCCGTTCGCAGCTGCGCAAGGCCCTCGCGCACCGCTCGCCCGAAGCCCGTGCCGAGCGCCGCTCCTTCGTACCCCGCGTGCCCGCTCTGGGAGGAGGAAGGGGAGCGACCGCGTGAGTGGATCCCGACACAACTCCGCCGAGAGGCTCCTCGCGGAGCAGCACCTCGGAGACCGGCTCTCCGCCCTGGTGGACGGCGAACTCGGTCACGACACCCGCGAGCGGGTGCTGGCGCATCTGGCGACCTGCCCGAAATGCAAGTCGGAGGTCGACGCACAGCGTCGGCTGAAGAACGTCTTCGCCGAAGTCGCCCCGCCGGCCCCCTCCGAAAGCTTCCTGGCCCGCCTTCAGGGGCTTCCCGGGGGAGGTGACCCGGACGGCGGCGGCACGCCGCTGAGCGGGGGCGGGCGCGGTTTCGCCGACGGCGTCTTCGGCGTGAGCGGAACCGGACGGGACGAGCCGTTCGAGTTCGGCTACGTACCCGCCCATGGCCACGGCTCCTTCCTGTCACCGGCCTCGGACCGGGGCTTCCGCATCCACCCCGTCGGCCGTGGCGACCGCCACGAGGCCGAGCGTTCGCGCGGTATGCGGTTCGCGTTCGTCGCCGCCGGCGCGGTGTCGCTGGCCGCGATCGCGCTGGGCGGCATGACGACCGTCGCGCCGATCGACACCACCGCGGACGGCCGCGGGGGCACGGGGTCCGGGAGCAATGTGACACCGGCCCGCACCCCGGGCACGGGCTCGGCGGCGACGTCGCCCGAGAACCAGCGCCGCCGTTCCGTCGGCCCGCTGCTCTCCCAGGGCGGCCAGCTCGGCGACACGCCGGTCGCCCCGACCGAGGTGTCCGCCCCGCTGCTGCCCGGCGTGCCCGCCCCGGCCGCCGGTCCGGTCGAGCAGGCACTGCACCGGCTGACCTCGCCCATGGTGGCCGGCGCCGCGGTGATGTCCCCGCTGATACGCCCGCTCGGCACCACCCCGCCGATCACCCTGACCTCCCTGACCACCGCTCCGGAGGTCACCGGGCCCGGTCTGCTCGCCGCACCCGTCCCCGCCACCACCACCTCGCCTTCCTCGCAGAACACCCGCTGACCCGGGCCCTGCGCCGCTCCGCCACGAACCTGGTTGAATCCAGGGAGGATCCGGGGAGGACCGCGCCCTGCCAGGCAGCCGGGCGCGAAGGCGGGCGGGGGAGAACATGGACGACGGGAAGCCCACGAGGGCGAAGTGGTGGAGCCGGCCTCGACCGCAGGCGTACCCGGTGCGACCGGGCCCCGCGGACCCGGTCGACGCCACGACGGCGGAGCCGGCCCCGGAGGAGCCCCTCAGCCGCGAGCCGTCGGCCCGGGCCGAGGACGAAGGCGACTTCGAACTGGCCCGACCCGCACGGCCGGTGACCGCTACCGCCGACGACGGCGGCGACGGCGACTATGAACTGAGCCGCCCAGCAGCAGAAACGGCTCCTCCGCACACACCTCCAGTCCCGTTGGCTGTGCCTGCTGTGCCTGCTGTGCCTGCCGCGCCGGAGGCCTCTGTTGCCTCGACTGTGCCTGAGGCCCTGGTTGCCTCGGACACACCGGAGCCTCCGGAGTCACCGCTCGCTCCGGAGGCCTCGGTTGCCTCGCAGGCCCTGGTTGCTCCGGCTGACCCGGCTGACCCGGCTGACCCGGTTGATCGGGCTGATCGGGCTGCCCAGGAGGTCCTGGCCGTCTCGGGGGAGCGGATCGGCCCGGACGGTCCGGTCGGCCGAGCCGAGGCCGTCGTCTCCGCCCAGGCGCCTGCCACCGAGCCGCCGCCGGTCACCGCCGGACGGCCCAAGCCCCTGCACGACCCCGACCCCTACAGCACCCCGCCGTACGGCGAACCGGGCCCCTGGGCGCCCGCGCCGCCGGTCCAGCACCCGACGGCGACCGCCATGCCCGCCCAGGCCGTACAGGGCCCCGCGCCGGCCACACCCGTGCCGCCGCTCACCACGGTGCCGACACCGGTGGAATCCGCGGGCCCCGGCACGGCCACTGCGCCTGCCGCGCCCGCCTCATCCGCCGCATCTGTCACATCTGCCGCGCCTGCCATGCCCGCCGCACCTGTCGTGCCTGTCCCGTCTGCCGCGCAAGCCGTGCCGATCGCGCCCGCAGCACCTTCCTCCGCCGGTGCACCTGCTATGCCCGCCGCACCTGTCCCACCCGCCGGGGCCGTCGCACCCACCACACCCGCCGCTCCCGTCGCGGCCGCCGGCGGTTCGGTCGGGGGGCAGGGGTCCGTCGGGGATCCCGGGTCCACGATTCCCGCCGATCCCTGGCAGCGTTATGACCCCTGGTCCGCCAACCCCCTTGCCGGGGCCGTGGCTTCCGGGGGTCGGGGGAGTGGAGCGCTCACCGGTGGGCCTCTCCAGTACCAGGGTGCGGGCGGGCTCGACCGGTACCCCGGGACGGGCGTCCTCACCGAGTCCCGGCAGCGCAGGCAACTGCGGGGGCGGCTGCTCGGTGGAGCGCTGGCCGTCGCGCTGGTCGCCGGCGTGCTCGGCGGGGCCGTGGGCGTCTATCTGGAGCGCAACGGCGGGCTCGACCCGGTGGAGCTGCCGCAGGCCGCCGCGGCGCCCACCGGGCGGCCCGCGGACAGCGTGGCCGGGATCGCCGCGCGCGCCCTGCCCGGCGTCGTGACGCTGCATGTCAGCGGAAGCGAGGAGTCCGGTACCGGTACCGGCTTCGTGCTCGACTCGCTCGGCCACATCCTCACCAACAACCACGTCGTCGAGCCCGCCGGAGGCGACGGCCGGATAACGGTCGTGTTCAACGGGGGCCAGACCGCGGAGGCCGAGGTCGTCGGCCGGGACAGCGGCTACGACCTCGCCGTGGTCAGGGTGACCGGGGTGAAGGGGCTGAAGCCGCTGTACCTCGGAAACTCCGACAACGTCCGGGTCGGTGACCCGGTCGTCGCCATCGGCGCCCCCTTCGATCTCGAGGGCACCGTCACCTCCGGCATCATCAGCGCCAAGGAACGGCCCATCACCGCCGGTGGCGGGAGCGGGGACGGGAGCGACGTGTCGTACGTCGACGCCCTCCAGACCGACGCGCCGATCAACCCGGGGAACTCGGGCGGCCCCCTCCTCGACGCTCAGGGTCATGTCATCGGCATCAACTCCGCGATCCGTTCCGCCGACGACGGCACCGACCCCGGCACCGCCCGGGCCGGCTCGATCGGCCTGGGCTTCGCCATCCCGGTCAACCAGGGCAAACGCGTCGCCGAGGAGCTGATCAACACCGGCAGGGCGACCCACCCGGTCATCGGTGTCACGCTCGACATGGACTACGCGGGCGACGGCGCCCGGGTCGGTACGGCGGACAGCGCGGCGGGCGACCCGGTCACCGCGGGCGGGCCCGCCGACCGGGCCGGCGTCCGGGCGGGAGACGTCATCACGGAGATCGACGGCCGGCGCGTCCACTCCGGCGAGGAGCTGATCGTCAAGACCCGCGCCCACCGTCCCGGCGACCGGCTGGCGCTGACGATCGAACGGAACGGCGCGGAACGCACCCTGACCCTGGTCCTCGGCTCGTCCGGCGGCGGGTGACGCGGCCCGCCCCGTTTCCGGCGCTTTCCCAGGGATTGACAGAAACGTCACAGGTCGGGCCCCGAAACCCGGTCCCACAAGGCAAACAACGCGGAAAACCGGCCGCGTACACGTACTCGGACGCCGCCGCACGGTACCGGTCGGACAGGTGCGACAGGTACCGTGGACCCGGCCCGGACCACGGAAGACCCGACTTGACCACCGAGGGCCGAGGGCCGAGGGCCGCGGACATCGCAAGGAGCTTCAGGTGTTCAATGACATAGGACCGCTCGAGCTGGTGACGATCGTCGTCCTGGCCGTGCTCGTCTTCGGTCCGGACAAGCTCCCGAAGGTCATTCAGGACGTGATGCGTACCGTCCGGAAGATCCGTGAGTTCTCGGAGAGCGCCAAGGCGGACATCCGCAGCGAACTGGGGCCGGAGTTCAAGGACTTCGAGTTCGAGGACCTCAACCCCAAGACGTTCATCCGCAAGCAGCTGGACAACGACGAGCTGGGGCTCAAGGAGATCCGCAACGGCTTCGACCTGAAGAAGGAGATGGCCGAGGTCACGGACGCGGTCCACAGCCGCGACACGGACGCCGCCGTCTCGGGTTCGTCCGCCTCGGCGATCTCCTCGGGTTCGGGGTCTTCGGGCGACGGTCGTATCGACATGACCAAGAAGCCCGAGGAGCCCGCCAAGGACGACCGTCCGCCCTACGACGCGGACGCCACCTGAGTGACTCACGCCCCCCGATGTGAGGGGGCGCACGCCGCACGCGCCGGGCGGCTTCCCGGCGGCGCGGAGCGGGGTGGCTATGCTGCCTGGTTGTTGTGCGGAGCGGACGAGTACGCCCGAAGGGGGGCGGGCCGGTCGTTCCGTCGAGAACGAGGAGGCGTCCGGGCACATGGAGACGACGAGTCGGGCAGTCGAGCAGACGCCGGCCGCGGAGGGCGGACAACAGGTCCCCTCCGCGCGGCGTACGGTCGACGGCTACTTGGAGGCGCCCTTCCCCTGGTACGGCCTCGACGAGGCCTTCACGGGACGGCGCTGGCTGATGCAGGTGGGTGCTGCGGCCGACGGTGCAGTCGAGCACGGTTCCATCGGTCACGGCGACGAACCCTCCGTACGGCACGAGACGGCCGGTGAGGACCGCGGGAAGTTCGCGGTCGTGGTGACCGTCGCCGCGAACCCCGTACGGCGCAGCCCCGACGGCACGGGCCTGCTGGAGGCCACCTCGGTGTCCTCGGCGGCCTGGCTTGCGGGGGTGGGTCTGCTGACCTTCACCTGGCCGGGGCAGATGGACCACAGCCTGCGCGACGACTGGCTGGACCAGCAGACCGAGACGGCGTGGGTCCTCGCCGACGACCTCGCGGGGCCGGACTGGTCGACGCTGTCCCTGCCGGTCGACGGCGTGCCGACGTCCTTCCACTACCGCGAGTCGGAGTTCGGCTGGGTGCTGGCCGGCTCGACCTCGCAAGGGGTGCACGTGGGGGCGTACGGGAGGGGCATGAGCGCGTACGGCCTCGGTTTCGCCATGATCAAGGACATCGAGACCTACGCCTGACCAGCCCTACGACAGCGGGGGCGCCGTCCGTGCTGGACGGCGCCCCCGCTGTCGTGGGAAGGCGATGTGAGGGACCGAACGACGCGGCGGACCCGCGGCCGGGCCCGGGGGGCCGGGGGCCCGGGCTAGAACTTGTTCCGGGGCGTGATGCCGAGCGACAGTCCCGAGAGACCGCGCTGCCTGCCGCCCAGCTTGCCCGCGATGGCGCGCAGGGCGGATCCCGCCGGGGACTCGGGGTCGGTCAGGACGACCGGCTTGCCCTCGTCGCCGCCCTCGCGCAGCCGGACGTCGATCGGGATGGAGCCGAGCACCGGGACGTTCGCGCCGGTCGTGCGGGTGAGGCCCTCGGCCACCGACTGTCCGCCGCCGGTGCCGAAGACGTCGACCATCTCCCCGCAGTGCGGGCAGGGCAGACCGGACATGTTCTCGACCACGCCGACGATCTTCTGGTGGGTCTGGACGGCGATGGAGCCCGCCCGCTCGGCCACCTCGGCCGCCGCCTGCTGCGGGGTCGTCACGACGAGGATCTCGGCGTTCGGGACCAGCTGCGCGACGGAGATCGCGATGTCGCCGGTGCCCGGCGGCAGGTCGAGCAGCAGCACGTCCAGGTCGCCCCAGTAGACGTCGGCCAGGAACTGCTGGAGCGCGCGGTGCAGCATCGGGCCGCGCCAGACGACCGGGGCGTTGCCCGGGGTGAACATGCCGATGGAGATGACCTTCACGCCGTGCGCGGACGGCGGCATGATCATGTTCTCGACCTGGGTGGGACGGCCGTCCGCGCCCAGCATGCGCGGCACGCTGTGGCCGTAGATGTCGGCGTCGACGACACCCACCTTCAGACCGTCGGCCGCCATCGCCGCCGCCAGGTTCACCGTCACCGACGACTTGCCGACGCCGCCCTTGCCGGACGCGACCGCGTACACGCGGGTCAGCGAGCCGGGCTTGGCGAACGGGACCTCGCGCTCGGTCTGGCCGCCGCGCAGGGCGTTCGCCAGTTCCTTGCGCTGCTCGTCGCTCATGACGTCGAGAGTGACGTCGACGCGGGTGACACCGTCGACCCGGGAGACCGCGTCGGTCACCCGCTGGGTGATCGTCTCGCGCATCGGGCAGCCGGAGACCGTCAGGTACACGGTGACCGCGACCGTCCCGTCCACGCCGATCTCTACCGACTTCACCATCCCCAGTTCGGTGATGGGCCGGTTGATCTCGGGGTCGTTCACCGTCGCCAGTGCCTCGCGCACCGCGTCTTCGCTAGCCATAGAGACGATGGTACGGCGAGCGGCGGGCGGGCCGGTAAGCCCGTCACCGGTCGTCTACGTCACGTCCCCGCGACCGTTCTGCCGGGAATACGGCATGTTCGCGATGCCCGTCCCGCCGTTCCTCCAGTTCCTTGACCATGTCCTGGAGCTCCGAGCGGATCCAGTCCCGGGTGGCGACCTCGCCGAGACCGATCCGCAGGGCGGCGATCTCCCGGGTCAGATACTCGGTGTCGGCGATGGACCGCTCGTTCTGCTTGCGGTCCTGCTCCAGGTTGACCCGGTCACGGTCGTCCTGCCGGTTCTGCGCGAGCAGGATCAGCGGGGCCGCGTAGGAGGCCTGGAGCGACAGCATCAGGGTCAGGAAGATGAACGGGTAGTTGTCGAAGCGCAGGTCGCGCGGGGCGAAGATGTTCCACAGGACCCAGACGATGATGACGATCGTCATCCAGACGATGAACCGCCCGGTGCCCAGGAACCGCGCGATGCGCTCCGACAGCCGCCCGAAGGCCTCCGGGTCCCACTCGGGCAGGATCCGGTGCCTGGGCTGCCGTGGCTGGTCCAGCCGGGCCCGGGGACGGCTGCTCGCCGTGGCGCCGACCGGGGTCCGCTCGACGCGCCCCGTCTCGCGGTCAGGAGTCATGCGAACCCACCTCCTCGGTCGTGTCCCCGTCGAGGTGGAACTCCGTCTCCCGCCAGTCCTCCGGCAGCATGTGGTCCAGGACGTCGTCCACGGTCACCGCGCCGAGCAGCGAGCCCGCCTCGTCGACGACGGGCGCCGCGACCATGTCGTACGTCGCGAAGAACCCGGCGACGACGGGCAGCGCCGCGTCCGGCGCCAGGGCCTGGAGATCGTCGTCGAGCATCGAGCTGACCAGCGTGTACGGGGGGTCGCGCAGCAGCCGCTGGAAGTGGACCGTGCCGAGGTACTTGCCGGTCGGGGTCTCGTCGGGCGGGCGGCAGACGTAGACCTGCGCGGCGAGCGCGGGGGAGAGATCGCGGTTGCGCACCCTCGCGAGGGCGTCGGCGACGGTGGCGTCGGGGCGCAGGATGATCGGCTCGGTGGTCATCAGACCGCCCGCGGTGTGCTCCTCGTACGACATCAGGCGCCGCATGTCGGCCGCGTCGTCGGGCTGCATCAGGCTCAGCAGCCGCTCCTGATCCTGCTCCGGGAGTTCGGAGAGCAGGTCGGCCGCGTCGTCGGGGTCCATGGCCTCCAGGACGTCCGCCGCGCGTTCCTCCTTCAGCTTGCCGAGGATCTCGATCTGGTCGTCCTCCGGGAGCTCCTCGAGGACGTCGGCGAGACGGTCGTCGTCGAGCGCGGCGGCGACCTCGGCCCGCCGCTTCGGCGACAGATGGTGCAGGACGTTGGCGAGGTCGGCGGGGCGCAGCTGCTCGAAGGTGGCGAGCAGGCTCTCCGCGCCCTGTCCGTGCTCCTCCAGCGAGAACCCGGTGACCGCCGACCACTCCACGGTCAGCGTCTCGCCCTTCGCCCGCCGGAAGGCGCTCGCCTTCTTCCCCTTGCGCACGAAGACCCGGTCGAGCTCCCAGTCCCGGCGGGCCGGCAGCTGCTGCACCGACACGTCGAGGACGGTGACCTCCTCGCCGGTCTCGCCGAGCGTGACGCGCCGGTCGAGCAGTTCCCCGAAGACGAGGCGCTCGGTGGGCCGCTGTTCGAAGCGGCGGACGTTGAGCACGCCGGTGGTGATGACCTGGCCGGACTCGATGCCGGTCACCCGGGTCATGGGCAGGAAGATGCGGCGCCGGGTGGACAGTTCGACGACCAGTCCGAGCACCCTCGGCGGCCTGCGCCGCACCCGCAGCACGACGACGAGATCGCGCACCCGCCCCACCTGGTCGCCGCTCGGGTCGAAGACCGGAACGCCGGAGAGGTGCGAGACGAAGATCCGCGGGGCGCCCGCAGCCATACCGCACCTCCTTCTTCTGTTGCCGGTGATGTTCTTTTCCCAATTGCCCGCTGGTGCGGGCTTCAGGCTAGCCCGTCCCGATCGGATCCGCCCTGGTGGGCGGTCCGGACGGACTGGCTCCGCCCGCGCGCCGCGGCCCCGGTACGCTGCCGTACGCCGCTCAGCACACCCCCGCAGAAAGGCGGCCTTCTCTGTGACTGCGATTCCCCAGGGCCGAACTCGCCGTGCCTCACTGGTGAGCGCGATGTGCGCACTGGTCGTGGGCATGGGACTGACGGGGTGCGGCGAGGATCCGGACGCGGGCACGAACGGGGTGGGCAAGCTGTCCGCCGCGCAGATACAGGCGAAGACGAAGGCCGCGGCCGGTGCCGTGGACGAGGTGCGGCTCTCCGGGAGCGTGGTCACCAGCGGGCACACGTACAAGCTGGACATGAGCCTGAAGGCGGACGGCGGCACCGGGTCGGTCACCGCGGAGGGCGCCACCTTCCACCTGCTGCGGGTCGGCGAGCAGCTGTACCTGAAGGCCGACGCGGCGTTCTGGAACAAGGAGGACGGCAAGTCCGGCGAGGACGGTTCGGACACGGCGGCCGCCGTCAAGCTCGACGGCAAGTACGTGAAGGTGCCGACGGGTGACCCCTCGTACAAGAAGTTCAGCGGCTTCACGGACAAGGACCTCCTCCTCGACGGTCTGCTGACGCTGCACGGCTCGCTGGCCACCGACGGGCACCACGAGCAGTCCGGCGTCCGGACGATCCGCATCACCGGCGACGGCGGTTCCGGCGGCAAGCTGGACGTGTCGCTGGAGGGCAAGCCCTACCCGCTGCGGCTGGAGCGGGCCGGCGGAGCGGGAACGCTGAGCTTCTCCTCCTGGGGCAAGGACTTCGCCCTGAAGGAACCGGCGAAGGACGAGACGGTGGACTACGGGAAGCAGCTCCCGACCTCGTGAGCCACCGCTCGCGGCCCGACGGCCCGCGGTAGTGGCCGCCCGTGGTACCGGCCGCTCGTCGTACCGGGCCGCCCGCGGTACCGGCTACGCGCGTCTGCGCTTGCGCAGCAGCAGCTTCGGCAGCCCCGCCGGCGCGGGCTCCCGCGTGGTGGCGGGCGAGGGCACGGGCCGTGCCGCCAGATCCCCTTCGGGCAGGGGCAGCGTGGCGCCCGTCGGCTCCAGGCGGAGCACCCGGCACTCGCGCGCCCAGCGTTCGGTCATCGCCTCGCCGTCGGGCGCGTTCAGCCGCTTGCCCTTGAGCTCGGCGACGGCCGCCCGCCACGCCTCGGAGTCCGGCGCGAGGGTGACGACCTTCGCCGTCCAGCAGACCAGCCGGCCGCCCTTGTCCTTGCTGCGGACGGTGACCTCGGCCGAACCGCCCTCGGTGAGCCCGGCCAGCGGCTGCTCCCCGGGCCCGTCGCCGACCAGGCAGACCGCGCCCTCGTGCCACACGTGCCACAGCGCACGCGCGGCCGGTTCACCGGAGCCCTGGACCCAGACGAGGCCGGACTTCTTGGTGGCCTCCTCGACGAGGGCCCGGTCGAGCAGCAGCTCTCTTGTCATGGCTCAACCCTAGTCAGCCGGTCCCTGGCCCTCACAGCCAGCCGTTGCGCTTGAGCGTGCGGTGAATGCCCACACAGAGCGCCACCATGGCCGACATGACCACGGGATAGCCGAACTTCCAGTGCAGTTCCGGCATGTAGTCGAAGTTCATCCCGTACACCCCGCACACCATCGTCGGTACGGCGATGATGGCGGCCCAGGACGTGATCTTGCGCATGTCCTCGTTCTGCGCGACGGAGGCCTGCGCGAGGTTGGCCTGGAGGATCGAGTTGAGCAGCTCGTCGAAGCCGATGACCTGCTCCTGGACCCGGGCGAGGTGGTCGGCGACGTCCCGGAAGTACTTCTGGATGTCGGGGTCGACCAGCCGCATCGGCCGCTCGCTCAGCAGCTGCATCGGCCGCAGCAGCGGCGACACGGCGCGCTTGAACTCCAGTACCTCACGCTTGAGTTGGTAGATCCGGCCGGCGTCCGTGCCGCGCGGGGTGCCCTTGCGTCCCGGCGAGAACACCTCCGTCTCGACCTCGTCGATGTCGTCCTGGACGGCGTCCGCGACCGCGATGTAGCCGTCGACGACGTGGTCGGCGATGGCGTGCAGCACCGCCGAGGGGCCCTTTGCGAGCAGCTCGGGGTCCTCCTGGAGGCGGTGGCGCAGCGCGCGCAGCGAGCCCTGGCCGCCGTGCCGGACGGTGATGAAGAAGTCCTTGCCGGTGAAGCACATGACCTCACCGGTCTCGACGACCTCGCTGTTGGCCGTGAGCCGGTCGTGCTCGATGTAGTGGATGGTCTTGAAGACCGTGAAGAGCGAGTCGTCGTAGCGCTCCAGCTTGGGCCGCTGGTGCGCCTGCACGGCGTCCTCCACGGCCAGCGGGTGCAGCCCGAACTCGCTTGCGATACCAGCGAATTCGGCCTCGGTGGGCTCGTGCAGGCCGATCCACACGAAGCCTCCGTCGCGCCGCACCCGGCGCATGGCCTCCTGCGGGGTCGGGGGCTGCGCGTAGGTGACGCGCGCGCCGTCGCGGTAGACCGCGCAGTCGACGACGGCCGACGGCGTCGCGGGGTCGCGGGTGGTGTCGTAGGCGCCGGTGTCCGTACGCCCGCCCCCCTTGCGCAGGGAGGGACGGGCCGGGCGGACAACGGCACGGAGGTCGCGGATCATCGACATGGCAGGCTCCTTCGCGACTAGCGAGGAAAGACCGCCACGACGGGTGGAACTGCCCGGAATGAGGACGTCCTGAGTGCGGAGGTTTGGCACGTCCACAAAGCGGGAAGCACCGCTCCGTCGCGGTGGCGAGCTTCGCTACTGAATCAGACCGGTGAGATCTGGCAGATCAGACAGATCGAGCAGATCAGGTGAAAAAGGAAACGAAGTGCTCTTCCGCATGAAGATGAGCGCGAGAGGTGGCGACCAGCCGGGGGCCAAGAAGCCGGAGCAGCTGCGTCAGCGGCAGGAAGAGCGAGTGGTACTGCACGGGTGACTTCGATCCATGACAGCCCCACCTCCTCCAGCCGGTCCCTCGTAAGGGAGTCTCGTCTGCGTCGGGGCAAGATCGCGACGCTTCTGCGTGCTGCCCCGAACCACCGGGCCAGAATAGCAGTCGACGGAAGTGTCAAGGCGCTGCTTTGCCCAGCACCGACGAGTTCTATGCTCGCCGCATGGTTGATGTTCTTCCTCTGGTCGAGGCTCGTCTGCGCAGCGCGCTCGGCGAGCCGGACGCCCGCGCCGCGGTCACCTTCCTCGGTACGGACCGCCTCGAGGTGCTGCGTTTCCACGAGGGTGACGTCGTCCGCTACGCCACGCTCGGCATGTCCGCGCAGCCGATGAGCGACCCGACGGCGATGCTCGCCGACCCGGTCGAGGGCCCGCGTGCCGAGCTGGTGCTGTCCGTCCGGCCCGGCACGTCCGACACCGACAAGGTGCTCCGCCCGCTGGCCGTGCTCGCCGCGTCCCCGCAGGTCGAGGGTGTGGTAGTGGCTCCGGGCAGCTCCCTCGACGTGGGTGAACCCCTGTGGCCAGGTGCCCCGTTCACCTCGGTCCTGGTCGCCGAGCCGGGCGGTCTGGTCGAGGATCTCGACCTCGACGAGCCCCTCGATCCGGTCCGCTTCCTGCCCCTGCTCCCCATGACCCCCAACGAGGCCGCCTGGAAGCGTGTGCACGGCGCCCAGGCCCTCCAGGAGCGCTGGCTGACGAACGGGACGGACCTGCGGGATCCGTCCCGGAGATCCGTCCCACTCGATTGAGGTCCGGGTGACCGATGTCACCAACGCTCGGGCGTCGGTCGTCAGTTGACGCCCGGTCGGCTCAGTCGGCGAAGACCGAGACCCCGTCCTGCGCCGCGTGCCGCGGCCGCAGTTCCTCGGCTTCGCCGGTGAGCGCCTCGCGCCGGACGACGACCACGACCGCGCCGAGCAGCGCGGTGACCGCCGCGACGGCGAACGGGACATGGATGTCGGTCCACTCCTCGATCTTCGGCGCGAAGTAGGGAGCGGCCGCGGCTGCGAACCACCGCACGAAGTTGTAGCCGGCGCTCGCCACCGGACGCGGGGCGTCGGAGACGCCGAGCGCCAACTCGGTGTAGACGGTGTTGTTCACGCCGATGAAGGCGCCGGACAGGATCGTGCAGACGATCGCCGTGGTGTGGTCGCCGTACCCGAGGACGAACACGTCGACGGCGAGCAGTACCAGCGAGCCGCCGAGCACCTTCAGCGAGCCGAACCGCTTCTGGAGCCTCGGCGCCACGAGGACCGAGAAGACGGCGAGCAGCACGCCCCAGGCGAAGAACACCGCCCCCGACTTGTAGGGGGTCATGTTCAGCACGAACGGGGTGAAGGCCAGCACGGTGAAGAACGTGTAGTTGTAGAAGAACGCCGAGGCCGCGGCGGAGGCGAGACCGCCGTGCCCGAGCGCCTTGATCGGGTCCAGGACGGAGATCTTGCGGGCCGGCTTCGGCTGGTCCTTCAGGAACACCGTGATGCACAGGAAGCCGATAGCCATCAGGAACGCGGTGCCGAAGAAGGGGTAGCGCCAGCTGGCGTCCCCGAGCAGCGCGCCGAGCAGCGGTCCGCACGCCATGCCGAGGCCGAGCGCGGACTCGTACAGCAGGATGGCGGCCGCGCTGCCGCCGGCCGCCGCGCCGACGATCACCGCGAGGGCGGTCGACACGAACAGCGCGTTGCCGAGTCCCCAGCCCGCCCGGAAGCCGACGAGTTCGCCGACCGAGCCCGAGGTGCCCGCGAGGCCAGCGAAGACGACGACCAGGGCGAGGCCGGCCAGCAGCGTCCTGCGGCCGCCGATGCGGCTGGAGACGAAGCCGGTGACCAGCATCGCGAACGCGGTGATCAGGAAGTACGAGGTGAAGAGCAGGGAGACCTGGCCGGCCGTGGCGTCCAGCCCCTGGGCGATGGACGGCAGGATCGGGTCGACCAGGCCGATGCCCATGAAGGCGACCACGGACGCGCCGGCCGTCGCCCACACCGCCTTCGGCTGTCGCAGGATGCTTCCGGTCCCCGCGTCGAATGGGTCCATGGTTCCGCTCACCCCTCGAAAGATAGTTGGTATATACACACGATAAGTTAGATCGCCTAATTAATGCAAGCTACATCCATATCGGGGCGAGGGGTGGCCGGGGAGCTGCCGAGGGACGGCCGGTGGGCTCCGGAGGGGTGGCCGCGTCGATCGAGGGGCGGTCACTTCCGTCCGGACGGGTGATCGTCCTTGACGTGGGCGTGCTCGGGTAGGACCGTGGGGCTCTATGAGGGGCGAACCCAGTTGCCCGAAGTGTGGTGGCCGGGTCAGGGCTCCCGGACTCTTCGCCGATTCCTGGCAGTGCGATGTGCACGGGACGGTGCATCCGCTTCAGCCCGTGATCCCGCCCAGCGTCGAGGCTCTCAGCGTCGTCGTGCACCGCACGCAGGTACCGGTGTGGATGCCGTGGCCGTTGCCGGTCGGCTGGCTCTTCACGGGCGTGACGTACGCGGGGGACGACCGTAGCGGAGGCCGTGCCACCGCGGTGGCCTGCTCCGGACCGGGCCCGCTCGGCGGTATGGGTGAGCTGATCCTGGTCGCCGAGGAGCTGGGCGTCGGGCTCGGTGCGCGTTACGCCGGTGTCGACGGGCCGGACCCGGGTCCGTACATGAGCGTCGAGAAACCGCCGCAGGCCAAGGTCCTGGCCGCCGGACGTCCCACCCCGCTCTGGCATGTCTCCGCCACCCCGGACGACCGGGCGGTCTTCGCGGGGGAGGCGCGCGGGCTGTGGCTGTGGGCCGTGGTGTGGCCCGAGCAGTCCGGACTGCTGATGTACGACGAGCTGGTGCTCACGGATCTGCGGGACGCGGGGGCCGAGTTGGAACTGGTGCCGTGCGGGGCGCTGTCGCCGCGCCTGCTCAAGCCGTAGCCCCCACCGCGCTGGGCCGGTCGAGGGTTTGCGGGGCTTGCGGTCGTGGGTGCCTGCCGCGCCGTCGTGGCTGGTCGCGCAGTCCCTCGCACCCCTGGGGTGGCGGATGGTGCCGTATGTGCGTCGCGGCGTCGTGCCGGGGGTCGGTGGCGTTCGTGTGTCGAGCCGGGGGTTCTGTGTGGTGGGTGTAGGGGGTGCTCCGGGGTTTTGGGTGTGACAGGGGTGGTCTGATTACCGGCTATGCTGAAGCGTCCCGTTCCGCCCTGTCACCGCCTGGAGTCCGCGTCGTGCGCATCGATCTGCACTGCCACTCCACGGCCTCCGACGGCACGGACACCCCGGCCGAGCTGGTCCGCAACGCGGGTGCCGCCGGTCTGGACGTCGTCGCGCTGACAGATCACGACACCACCCGGGGATACGCCGAGGCCGTCGCCGCGCTGCCGCGAGGGCTCACGCTGGTGACCGGAGCCGAGCTGTCCTGCAGCATCGACGGCATCAGCATGCACATGCTGGCCTATCTGTTCGACCCCGAGGAGCCCGCCCTGCTCGCCGAGCGTGAGCTGGTGCGCGACGACCGGGTGCCGCGGGCGCGGGCGATGGTCGCCAGGCTCAACGAGCTGGGCGTCCCCGTCACCTGGGAGCAGGTGGCGCGGATCGCGGGGGAGGGGTCGGTCGGACGGCCGCATGTCGCCACCGCCCTGGTGGAACTCGGCGTCGTGCCGACCGTGAACGACGCCTTCACCGAGGACTGGCTGTCCGACGGTGGGCGGGCCCACGTCGAGAAGCACGAGACCGATCCCTTCGAGGCGATCCGGCTGGTCAAGGGTGCCGGCGGGGTCACCGTCTTCGCGCACCCGGGCGCCGCCAAGCGCGGTCGGACGGTGCCGGAGTCCGTGGTGGCGGAACTGGCGGCCGCCGGCCTCGACGGCATCGAGGTCGACCACATGGACCACGACGCGCAGACGCGCGCCCGGCTGCGCGGGCTCGCCGCCGATCTGGGGCTGCTGGTCACCGGCTCGTCGGACTACCACGGCAGCCGCAAGACCTGCGTGCTCGGCGAGTACACGACCGACCCCGAGGTGTACGGGGAGATCACCCGGCGCGCCACCGGCGCGTTCCCGGTGCCGGGCACCGGCGGGGCCTGAGGCTCACCTCCGCTCGTCCCGGACCACCCCCTCTCCCGCAAGGCTTTCGCACTGATGTTCGACGTCGCCGTCTTCGGCTCCCTGTTCCTCACCCTTTTTGTCATCATGGATCCCCCCGGGATCACCCCGATCTTCCTCGCGCTGACCGCCGGGCGCCCCGGCAAGGTGCAGAAGCGGATGGCCTTCCAGGCGGTCTGCGTGGCCGGCGGCGTGATCACCGTCTTCGGGCTCCTCGGCCACCAGATCCTCGACTATCTGCACGTCTCCGTCCCCGCGCTGATGATCGCGGGCGGGCTGCTGCTCCTGCTGATCGCCCTCGACCTGCTCACCGGCAAGACCGACGAGCCGAAGCAGACCAAGGACGTCAACGTCGCGCTCGTCCCGCTGGGCATGCCGCTGCTGGCCGGGCCCGGTGCGATCGTGTCCGTCATCCTCGCCGTGCAGAAGGCCGACAGCGCGGCGATGCAGGTGTCGGTCTGGGTGGCCATCCTCGCCATCCATGTCGTGCTGTGGCTGGTGATGCGCTACTCGCTGCTGATCATCCGGGTCATCAAGGACGGCGGCGTGGTCCTGGTGACGCGGCTCGCGGGCATGATGCTCTCCGCGATCGCCGTGCAGCAGATCATCAACGGGATCACCCAGGTGATCCGGGCCGGCTGACCGGTCCCCGGTACGCGCAGAGCCCCCCACGGCATCGCCGTGGGGGGCTCTGAAACCTGTAGGGGGGATCCGCGTTACGAGGCCGAGGTGTCGGCCGGGCGGATCCACAGCCGCTGCCCGATGGCGGCGGCCTGCTGAACGATCCGATTGACGGAGGCGGCGTCTACGACGGTGCTGTCCACGGGTGTGCCGTCGACATCGTCGAGTCGCATGATTTCGAAGCGCATGGGCTTCTCCCTTCGTCTGGTCATCCTCCTGAGGAGAACTACTTGGTTACACAGGGAGTCAACGGGATGCGTGTTACAAACATTCCCTACGCTAAAGAAATTTTTCGAACAGCTAATTACTGACGAGTAAGTGGGTTTGCGGAGACTGAACGGGACCGGTTGTGTTCGCAGCGTGACCACCGGGACAATGGAGGCGATGAACGACGACCTCCCGGCCCTCGCCGACCGTATCGACCGCACGAACGCGCTGCTGACACGCATGCTCGCCGAGGTGGCCAAGACACCCTCGACCCACGCGATCTTCGTCGACGCGGGGTATCTGTACGCGGCCGCGGGGCGCCTGGTGGCCGGGACCGAGGACCGCCGGGCCTTCGACCTCGACGCCGAGGGCCTGATCGAGGCGCTCATCGACCGCGCCCGCTCGATCTTCGCCGACAGCCGGCTGCTGCGCGTCTACTGGTACGACGGCGCCCGGCGCCGCATCCACACCTCCGAACAGCAGTCCATCGCCGAACTGCCGGACGTGAAGGTGCGGTTGGGCAACCTGAACGCCAACAACCAGCAGAAGGGCGTCGATTCCCTGATCCGGACCGACCTGGAGTCCCTGGCCCGGCATCGGGCCATCAGCGACGCGGCCCTGCTGGGCGGCGACGAGGACCTGGTCTCGGCGGTGGAGGCCGCGCAGGGGTACGGCGCCCGGGTGCACCTCTGGGGCATCGAGGCACCGGAAGGCCGCAACCAGGCCGAGCCGCTGCTCTGGGAGGTCGACAGCCAGCGCACCCTCGACCTCGACTTCTTCAAGCCGTACGTCTCACGGCGCACCGCCCCGGCCTACGAGGGCCCCGGCGCGAACCGGCCCACCCGTGAGGCCGTCCGCTTCGTCGGCGCGCAGGTGGCGGCGAAGTGGCTCGCGGCGCGGGGCAGGGAGTCGCTGGCCGAGCTGCTGCCGGGCCATCCCTACCTCCCCGGCTCCGTCGACCAGGATCTCCTCGTGGAGGCGGAAGGCATCCTCCAGTACTCCCTGCGCGGCCAGGCCGACCTGCGACGCGCCCTGCGGGACGGCTTCTGGGAGCACGTGCAGACGCAGTACTAGGGCCTGACCGGCCGGACGGGCTCCCGGCTCCCGGGGTGGCGGTCCCAGAAGTCGGCGAGCGCGTGGGCCGTCGGCAGCGGCTGGTCCTGGTTCGGCGAGTGCTCGGCGCCCGGGACGACCGTCCGGTGCGCCCGCAGCTCCACGGCCATGTCGTCGAGGAGGGGCACCGGCCAGGTGTCGTCCCGCGCACCCGACAGCACATGGAACGGCAGCGGAACGGCGGCGAGTTCACCGACCCGGTTCGGCTCCGCACACAACTGGCGCCCAGTCACGAGGAGTTGGGCGGGCTTGTGGTTCAGCCAGCGCCGTCGCAGCAGCTCCGGCTCGCCGGGGCCACGGGCCGGGCCGCCGACCTCCTCCGGCGGGCCCATCGCCAGGATCGCGTCCCACACCTGCGGCATCGTCATCACCGCGAGCGCGTCGTGCAGCAGCTTCACGCGCTGCTTCTGGGACTCCGAGATCTCGGCCGGGCCCGAGGCGACGAGCGTGAACGACAGGAAGGGGGAGTGGTCGAGAATCACTGCGGCACGGGCGATCTGACCGCCGAGGGAGTGGCCCATCAGGTGCACAGGGGTGTCGAGAGCCGCCGCCTGCGCCAGCACGTCCCGCGCCAACTCCTCGCGCGCGTAAGCGGATTCGTCGACAGCCGGCCCGTCGGACTCGTTCTGCCCGCGCCCGTCCACGGCGATGGTCCGGTAGCCGCGGGCCGCGAGCGGCTCGTGCATGCGGTGGAAGTCTTCCTTGCTCCCGGTGAAGCCGGGCATCAGCAGCGCGACACCCCGCTGCTCGACACCGGAGGGCACGGGCGCGTCGACGACGGCGAACTCGCCGCGCTCGGTCCGCAGCGGATACGACACCGCGCCGGGGGGCGGCGGGAACGGGCTGCTGGTGCTGGGCCTGGTCACGCCCCGAGGCTACCGGGAGGGCACACCGCGCGCCGTCGGTGGTACCTCTCCCGGGGACGCCGACGGCCCGGACCCTCGCCGAGGAGGGACCGGGCCGTCGGGCCGTCATGCCATGCCGGTGGATCAGCCGTCCGCGGGCTCCGCGGCAGCGGTCGCCTTGCGGGTGCGACGCACCCTCGGCTTCGCGTCCGCCGTGTCGACCGCGGTCTCGGCCTCGGCCGGGGCCGGGGCGGTGGCGGCGGTCTTGCGGGTGCGGCGCGGCTTGGTGGCTTCCGCTTCCTGGGTGGCCTGGGCCGGGATGTCGGCCGTGGTGGCCGTCGTCTCGGGGGCGGTGGCCTTGCGGGTGGTGCGGCGGCGGGGCTTGGCCTCGGTCGCCTCGGCCGTGTCGACGGCGGCTTCGGCCGGGGCCGTGGCTGCCGTCTTGCGGGTGCGACGCGGCTTGACCGCGGCCGCGGCGGCCGCGGCGGCCTCCGCGATCGGCTCCGTCGCCGTGGCGGCCTTGCGGATGCGGCGCGGCTTGGCCTCCGCGACCTCGGCCGTGTCCACCGCGACCTCGGCCGGAGCCGCTGCCTTACGGGTGCGACGCGGCTTGGCCTCGGGCTCGGCGGCCTCGACGGTCGCCGGGGCCTCGGTGGCCGTGGCAGCCGCCTTGCGCGTGCGGCGCGGCTTGGCCTCGGTGGCCTCGACCGTGTCCGTCGCGGCTTCGGCCGGGACCGTCGCCTTGCGCGTGGCGCGGCGGCGCGGCTTGGCCTCCGTGCCCTCCGCCGTGTCGACCGCGGTCTCGGCCTCGGCCGGGGCCGGGGCGGTGGCGGCGGTCTTGCGGGTGCGGCGCGGCTTGGTGGCTTCCGTTTCCTGGGTGGCCTGGGCCGGGATGTCGGCCGTGGTGGCCGTCGTCTCGGGGGCGGTGGCCTTGCGGGTGGTGCGGCGGCGGGGCTTGGCCTCGGTTGCCTCGGCCGTGTCGACGGCGGCTTCGGCCGGGGCCGTGGCTGCCGTCTTGCGGGTGCGACGCGGCTTGACCACGGTCTCGGCGGCCGCGGCGGCCACCGGGGCCTCGACGGCCTCGACCACGGCTTCGGCCGGGGCCGTCGCCTTGCGGGTACGGCGGCGCGGCTTGGCCTCCGTGGCCTCCGCGGTGTCGACAGCGGCCTCGGCGGCCGGCGGCTCCGTCACCGTGACCGGTGCGGTCGCGTCGGTCTGCGCGGTCGCCTCGGTCTGCACGGTCTCCGCGGTCCTGCGGGTACGGCGGCGGCGCGGCGCGGCCACGGTCTCCGCAGCCGCCTCCGGGGCGGTGCCCTCGGCGGTCGCCACGGCCGTCACAGCCGCTTCCGCCGCCTCGGCGACGGGCTCGACGGTCGACGCGGCGGCCGGCGCGGCCGTCACGACGGCGGCCTCGTGCGCGGACCCGTTGCGGGTGCGGCGCCGACGGCGCGGAGTACGCGGGCCCGCGGTCTCCTCCGCCACGGGCGTCGGCTCGGCCACGGGGGCCTGCTCGGCCGCGGTGGTCCCGGCGGCCACCCCGTCGAGCGGGGAGCCGTTGCGCGTACGACGACGGCGACGGGGTGTACGGGCCGAACGCTCGCGCTCTTCGGTCTGCTCCGCGGTCCGGTCGCCGGAACGGGACTCGCTCCGGCCACCGCGGTCGTCGCGACCGCCGCGGTCACCACGGCCGCCCCGGTCACCACGGCCACCGCGACCGCCCCGGTCGCCGCGACCGCGCGCTCCGCGGCCGCCCGGCTCGCCGAGGTCCTCGAGCTCCTCCGCGTCGAGCCCGGCGCGGGTGCGCTCCGAGCGCGGCAGAACACCCTTGGTGCCCGCGGGAATGCCGAGTTCCTCGAAGAAGTGCGGAGAGGTGGAGTACGTCTCCGGCGGGTCGCTGAACTCGAGCTCCAGCGCCTTGTTGATGAGCTGCCAGCGCGGGATGTCGTCCCAGTCGACCAGCGTGACCGCGATGCCCTTGGCGCCCGCGCGGCCGGTACGGCCGATGCGGTGCAGGTAGGTCTTCTCGTCCTCGGGGGACTGGTAGTTGATGACGTGCGTGACGCCTTCGACGTCGATGCCGCGGGCGGCCACGTCGGTGCAGACGAGGACGTCGACCTTGCCGTTGCGGAAGGCGCGCAGCGCCTGCTCACGGGCGCCCTGGCCGAGGTCGCCGTGGACCGCGCCGGAGGCGAAGCCGCGCTGCTGGAGCTGGTCGGCCAGGTCGGCGGCGGTGCGCTTGGTACGGCAGAACACCATGACCAGGCCGCGGCCCTCGGCCTGGAGGATGCGCGCCACCATCTCGGGCTTGTCCATGTTGTGCGCGCGGTACACGTGCTGCTTGGTGTTCGCGACGGTCCTGCCCGCGTCGTCCGGCGACGTGGCGTTGATGTGCGTCGGCTGCGACATGTAGCGGCGCGCGAGGCCGATGACCGCGCCCGGCATGGTCGCCGAGAACAGCATGGTCTGGCGCTTCGCCGGCAGCATGTTGATGATCTTCTCGACGTCGGGCAGGAAGCCCAGGTCGAGCATCTCGTCGGCCTCGTCCAGGACGAGCGACTTGATGTGCTTGAGGTCGAGCTTCTTCTGGCCCGCCAGGTCCAGCAGCCGGCCCGGGGTGCCGACGACCACGTCGACGCCCTTCCTGAGGGCCTCGACCTGGGGCTCGTAGGCGCGGCCGCCGTAGATGGCGAGGACGCGGACGTTGCGCACCTTGCCCGCGGTCAGCAGGTCGTTGGTGACCTGCGTGCACAGCTCACGCGTGGGGACGACGATGAGCGCCTGCGGGGCGTCGGTGAGGTCCTCGGGCCGGGCGCGGCCGGCCTCGACGTCGGCGGGGACGGTCACGCGCTCGAGGAGCGGGAGTCCGAAGCCGAGCGTCTTGCCGGTGCCGGTCTTGGCCTGGCCGATGACGTCCGTTCCCGTGAGAGCGACGGGAAGCGTCATCTCCTGGATGGGGAAGGGACTGATGATGCCGACGGCCTCAAGGGCCTCGGCGGTCTCGGAAAGGATGCCGAGCTCTCGGAACGTGGTAGTCAGGGTGCTGCCTCTTCTGTGTGCGCGGTGCGAGGCGAGCGCGGGGGTCGTGTCAGGACCGTGCCGGGGACGTCGACTGCCTCACGGGCAAGCCGTCAGGACACGGGACCTCTGCCGACGCTCTAGCGCTCGTACCGCTGAGGGGGTCCCCTCCGGGTTTCCGTACGCACAGTGCCGTACGGGCGAGGAGGGCTGTCGGGTCGGAGCCGATCGGGCCACCGACCGGGCATCCTCATACGTGCGGCCCGTCGAATATTCGGCAGGCGCATTACCACCATACCCCGGAATCGCGCACACGCGATGGCCGATTCGGTCACGTTGTGGTTGTCACAGTGCCGGGGGCGGTCCCGTACGTCTTCGTTGTCACACTGATTGACCAGGGACTTCCCCCGTGCGACGAGCGGGCTATTGTGCGCTTCATGACGACCTCTGACAAGCCTGAGAACACCGCAACCGGCATCGCCGCGCAGGACTGGACGACGGCCTCGGCCGACCCGCAGTACCGGGCCGCGGTCGTGGATCTGCTGGGTGCGCTGGCGTACGGCGAGCTGGCGGCGTTCGAGCGGCTCGCGGAGGACGCCAAACTGGCGCCGACCCTGGAGGACAAGGCCGAGCTGGCGAAGATGGCGTCGGCCGAGTTCCACCACTTCGAGCGGCTGCGCGACCGGCTGACCGAGATCGGTGAGGAGCCGACGGCGGCGATGGAGCCGTTCGTCGCCGCGCTGGACGGATTCCACCGGCAGACGGCCCCGTCCGACTGGCTGGAGGGCCTCGTCAAGGCGTACGTGGGCGACTCGATCGCCAGCGACTTCTACCGCGAGGTCGCGGTGCGCCTGGACACCGACAGCCGCGCCCTGGTGCTGGCCGTGCTCGACGACACCGGCCACGCCGGCTTCGCCGTGGACCGGGTCCGTGGCGCGATCGACGCCGACCCGCGGGTGGGCGGACGGCTCGCGCTGTGGGCGCGGCGGCTGATGGGCGAGGCGCTGTCGCAGTCCCAGCGGGTGGTCGCGGACCGCGACGCGCTGTCGACGATGCTCGTGGGCGGTGTCGCGGACGGCTTCGACCTCGCCGAGGTCGGCCGGATGTTCTCCCGGATCACCGAGGCGCACACCAAGCGGATGGCGGCGCTGGGGCTGGCCGCCTAGGGCCTGCTCGGGGGCCGACGGCCCAGGGCCTGTCCGGCGTGTCGCGTCATACGGAAACGGCCGGACGGGTTCTCCTCCCGCCGGCCGTCACCGGCCTTCACCTGTCGTCGCCGGGCTCAGGCCGGGGCCGACCGCCGGCGGAGTCGGCCGGCCGGGCGCAACAGCAGGGAGAGCGAGGCGGCGGAGACGATCCCCGCGCCGAGGAGACTCGCCGGGGCGGTGCCGGGGCCCAGCGCGCTGTGGGTGACGAAGTCACCGAACAGGGCTCCTGCGACGCCCGTCGCGAAGACGAGGGTGCGTACCGGCAGACGGTGCGAGAAGCGGTGCACCGCCGCCCACGCGAGCACGAGACCGAGCACAGCGGAGCCGAGCGCTTCCAAGATCATGTGGGTCCCTCCCGGACGGTTGGGGCTGTGCATCAAGGTCGTAGCCCGTCATACCCGTGACCTGCGGAATGCAATCCTCCTCTGTGGCCGACTTGTGCTCCGTCCGTGGAGAAGACGCCGACAGCGAAACCGGCCGGGAATCCGCCGGTAGGGGCCGGCCGGGGATCCGCCGACCGGGAATCCGCCGGCGGGGACATCCGGCGGGAACGCACGGGAACGCAGGTGGGGCCCGGCGACCGTCCGGTCGCCGGGCCCCACCTGCGTCGCTTCGCCTACAGAGCGCCGAAGCCCACCTTGCGCGGGGCGGGCTCGCCCAGCTCGACGTAGGCCAGGCGGTCGGCCGGAACCAGGACCTTGCGGCCGTGCTGGTCCACGAGGCTGAGCAGCTGCGACTTTCCGGCCAGGGCCTCGGCCACCACGCGCTCGACTTCCTCGGGAGTCTGACCGCTCTCCAGAACGATCTCGCGGGGTGCGTGCAGCACGCCGATCTTGACCTCCACGGCTATGTCCCTCCGACGGTCATGAGGTGCGCGGGCGTCCGCGCCGTACGCTGCACACATTAGCCCGGTGAGGGGACGTTCACGGCGCGGCCGTCCACGCCAGGAGCGAACAGCGGGCGGGAACAAACGGCCGGACGTCCCCGCGGTCAGTGCTGATCGGTGCCGTGCAGCGGGAAACCGGCGATGCCCCGCCAGGCCAGCGAGGCCAGCAGCTGCACCGCCTGGTCGCGCGGCACGCTGCGGTCGCTGTGCAGCCAGGACCGTGCCACGACCTGGGCGAGACCGCCCAGACCCGAGGCGAGCAGCATCGACTCCGCGCGCGAGAGGCCGGTGTCCTCCGCGATGACCTCGCAGATGGCCTCGGCGCACTCGGTGGTGACCTTGTCGACGCGCTCGCGCACCGCCGGCTCGTTCGTCAGGTCCGACTCGAAGACCAGGCGGAAGGCGCCGCCGTCGTCCTCGACGTACGCGAAGTACGCGTCCATCGTGGCCCGGACCCGCTGCTTGTTGTCGGTCGTCGAGGCGAGCGCGCCGCGCACGGCCTGGATGAGCGACTCGCAGTGCTGGTCCAGCAGGGCCAGGTAGAGGTCGAGCTTGCCGGGGAAGTGCTGGTAGAGCACCGGCTTGCTGACTCCGGCCCGCTCCGCGATGTCGTCCATGGCGGCCGAGTGGTAGCCCTGCGCCACGAAGACTTCCTGGGCGGCGCCCAGCAGCTGGTTCCGACGGGCACGGCGCGGCAGGCGGGTGCCTCGCGGGCGCGCCGCCTCTGTCTGCTCGATGGCTGTCACGCCGCCTCCCAAAGTGGTCCTCATGCGGTGAGCGCCGCGACGCCATCGTACTTTTCGGTAACCGTGCTGTGCGCGGTGCGCGTGCAGAATTTCACGGACTGGACGACGGCAAAAGCGGTGTAAAAAGGTTTGGAACGGGACGTTACGGGCATACTCCGCCGCGCTCCAGCTCGGCGCATGTCAGCGATAGTCGTCCTCGTCGAGGGAGACGACGCGCGCCTGTTCGACGAGATCGGCTTCGTCGGCCCGGGCGGGATCCACGTCCTCCAGGGAGTCGTCGCGCTTCGGGGTCACGTCCTTGGACTGCTCGGCGGCGTCGTTCTCCGGCGCCTCGACGTCGATCTCCCCGAAGTCGTCGTCCTCTTCGAACGTCTCCGGGTCGGTGGGGTCAACGGCCATGGTGGGCTCCCTTCCTACGAACGTCCCTGCGAGGTGCAGGGGCCACAAGCGGGTGCCCTCGGTACGAGCCTAGGAGACACCCGTTTCGGACGCCATGCGATCGCTGTGCGGAGTGCCCCCGATTCGCGTGGCCATGGCTCCGGCGTGATGGCGGGGCGTCGCGCGTCCCGCGCGCGGGCGACCCGCGCGTGTGACGGCGAACACACAAAAGCGTGCGTGATCGTCTCGTAACATTGCCCGCATGTCTTCGACCGAGCTGCCTTCCGTGCCGCCCACCAGTGTGCTGCCGAAGGCGATCGCGGTCCGGGTGGCCGAGGGCGAGCGGCTCCGCTCGGTCGGGCTGCCGGGCGTCACGCTCACGGTCCGCTCCAGGCCGCCCGCGCGCGAGGGGCTCGAGCCCGCGCTGTACGTGCACGGCCTCGGCGGTTCCTCGCAGAACTGGTCGGCGCTCATGGCGCTGCTCGACGGGGCGGTGGCGAGCGAGGCCGTGGATCTGCCGGGCTTCGGCGACTCCCCGCCGCCCGACGACGGCAACTACTCCATCACGGCACACGCGCGTGCCGTCATCCGCTATCTCGACGCCGTCGACCGCGGACCCGTGCACCTCTTCGGCAACTCCCTCGGCGGCGCGGTGTCCACGCGTGTCGCCGCGGTCCGGCCCGACCTCGTGCGGACGCTGACACTGGTGTCCCCCGCGCTGCCCGAGCTGCGGGTGCAGCGGACGGCGGTGCCCACCGGGCTGGTCGGACTGCCCGGCGTGGCCGCGCTCTTCACCCGGTTCACCCGGGAGTGGACCGCCGAGCAGCGCGTCCGCGGCGTCACGGCGCTCTGTTACGGCGATCCCGGACGGGTCGGCCCGGACGCGTTCCGCCATGCGGTGGAGGAGCTGGAGCGGCGGCTTCAGCTGCCGTACTTCTGGGACGCGCTGACGCGTTCCACGCGCGGCCTGCTCAGCGCGTACACGCTGGGCGGTCAGCATGGGCTGTGGCGCCAGGCCGAGCGCGTCCTCGCACCGACCCTCCTGGTCTACGGTGGTCGCGACCAGCTCGTCGGCTTCCGTATGGCGCAGCGGGCCGCCCGTACCTTCCGTGACTCCCGCCTGCTCACGCTGCCCGACGCCGGGCACGTGGCGATGATGGAGTATCCCGAGACGGTGGCGACGGCGTTCCGGGAGCTGCTCGCCGACACCGCGACCAAGACCTCGGGAGGCTGAGACCTACGTGGGACGCCACAGCCGGCGTGGACCCGCGCCCAAGAGTGCCGCCAAGGGCGGCTCCAAGGGCGCGTCGCAGGGGGCTTCTCCGGAGCCGTCCCCCCAGGGGGACCCGCGCGGCGCCCGCGTCCAGGTGCCGCCCCCGGGGTACGACGCAACCCCCTCGCACGGAGTGCCCCGCTTCCCGTTCTCCGACGGGACTCCGGCCCACGGGTTCCCGCAGGTGCGGGGCGGTCACCCCGAGCAGCGTGAGGTCGGGGGCGGCTGGGGTGACTTGAGGGGACGATCAGCGGGTACCGGGCAGCCCGTGATACCGCGTCAGAGACCCATACCCCAGGACGGTCCGCGTCAGGGCCCTCGCCAAGGTTCCCGTCAGGGCCCGCGTCAGGAGTACCTCGACGCCTTCGGTGAGGACGACGAGGACGTCTTCACGCGCGCGAGGAGGCCGTCCGCCGCCACGCGCGTGCGTGAGCAGGATCCGTACTCCACCGACACCGACCGGGAGGCTGCCTTCCGTACCACCGGCCCGGCCGCCATCGACGGCGGCGACGCGCCGCCGACCGGCGAGCCCGCGACCGCCCAGGGAGTCAAGGGGCGGGCGTTCGCCGGTATCGCGGCCGCCGCCGTCACCACGGTGCTGGCCGTCGTGGTGGCCGGACAGGTCGCCACCGGCCGGGACGACGACTCCGTCCGGTCGCGGTCCGCCTCCGGGCAGACCCGTGAGGCCGTCGACGACCAAGCCGCGCGCGGGGACGACCGGCCGAGCCCGTCCGTGTCCGCGGGCGCGCCCGGCGCGGCCGCCACGCTGACGTACGCGCAGCGGATGGACGCGAAGTACGCGCTCGGTGCCAAGCTCAAGGGGTCGGGAAAGTTCGACGCCGTCGCGGGCGTCGCCAAGGCGCCCGGCAAGGGGCAGAAGTACACCTACCGCGTGGACGTGGAACAGGGCCTCGGACTCGACGGCGCACTCTTCGCGCGGGCCGTGCAGGAGACCCTCAACGACGCCCGCAGCTGGGCCCACGACGGCGCCCGTACCTTCGAGCGGATCCAGTCGGGCGAGGCCGACTTCGTCATCACGCTCGCCAGTCCGGGCACCACCGCCGTGTGGTGCGCCAAGTCCGGTCTGGACACCACGGAGGACAACGTCTCCTGTGACTCGGCCGCCACCGAGCGCGTGATGATCAACGCCTACCGGTGGGCCCAGGGGTCGGAGACCTTCGGCGACAAGATGTACGCCTACCGGCAGATGCTGATCAACCACGAGGTCGGCCACCGGCTCGGCTACAGCCATGTCACCTGCGACAAGGACGGCGACCTGGCACCCGTCATGCAGCAGCAGACGAAGTTCCTCGACCACGACGGAATCCACTGCCTGCCCAACGCCTGGCCCTATCCCGGCAGTTGAGCCTCAGGGAGGGACGGGTGCCGCATGGGGCGCGTTGACATGCCCAAAAAGTTCCTCCATATTGCTGCGTATGTGGTCTAGTCATCCCGTCGACAGCAGCGCCGCCATCGAGCTGGCGCTCTTCGGCGTGACCGCGCTCTGCGTGGCAGACATCCACTGTCGCTGACGCCGCCCTCAGGCGCGTGCGTCGCGAATCCCCCCTCTCTCCCGAGCTGTGGCCCCGTCACGGCTCGGCTCTTCGACGACCCGGCGCCGGGGCAGACGTCTGTTCACATTCGTCTCACTCCTCGTCCACATGTCTCGGATACCGAGATGCCCCGGCAGGGGCGGCGAGACCGCCAACCGAGAGGTCGTCATTCCGATGCGTCAACCGTCCCTCATAGCGCGCCGCGTCGCCGCGGCATCCGTCAGCCTGGTGGTGGCCGCGGGTGCCGCGGCCTGCGGGCCCGAGGACAACGATGCCAAGGCCTCCGGCGGCGACTCCGCCCCGCACCAGGGCGGCACGCTCACCATCCTGAACCGCAACCCCCAGCAGGACTTCGACCCGGCGCGCCTCTACACCTCCGGCGGCGGCAAGGTCCCCACCCTGGTCTTCAGAACCCTCACCACGCGCAACCGTGAGAACGGCGCCCCCGGCACCGACGTCGTCCCCGACCTCGCCACCGACACCGGGCGCCCCAACCAGGACGCCACCGAGTGGACGTACACCCTCAAGGAGGGTCTGAAGTACGAGGACGGGACCGCGATCACCTCGGCCGACATCAAGTACGGCATCGAGCGGTCCTTCGCGCCCGAGCTCTCCGGCGGCGCGCCCTACCTGCGGGACTGGCTCGTCGGCGCGGCCGACTACCAGGGGCCGTACAAGGACTCCAAGGGCCTCGCCGCCATCGAGACGCCGGACAGCCGCACGATCGTCTTCCATCTGAACAAGCCCGAGGGCGAGTTCCCGTACCTGGCCACGCAGACGCAGTTCGCGCCCGTCCCGAAGGCCAAGGACACCGGTACGAAGTACGAGGAGCACCCGGTCTCGTCCGGCCCCTACAAGGTCGTCAAGAACGAGAACGACGGCGAGCGGCTCACCCTGGAGCGCAACACCCACTGGTCGGCGAAGACGGACGCCGAGCGCAAGGCGTACCCCGACACGATCGACGTACGGTCCGGGCTCGACTCCTCGGTGATCAACCAGCGGCTGTCCGCTTCCCAGGGGGCGGACGCCGCCGCCATCACCACGGACACCAACCTCGGCCCTGCCGAACTCGCCAAGGTCAGCGGGGACAAGGAACTCGCCGCCCGGGTCGGCACCGGCCACTTCGGCTACACCAACTACATCGCGTTCAACCCGAACGTGAAGCCGTTCGACGACATCAGGGTGCGCCAGGCGATCTCGTACGCCGTCGACCGGTCGTCGGTCGTCAACGCGGCGGGCGGCTCGTCGCTCGCCGAGGCCGCCACCACCTACCTGCCGAGCCAGAAGTCCTTCGGCTACGAGCCCTACGACCTGTTCCCGGCGGGTGAGACCGGCGACGCGGCGAAGGCCAGGGAACTGCTGAAGCAGGCCGGTCACCCGAACGGGCTGACCATCACCCTCACCCACTCCAACAGCCAGGACTTCGAGACAAGCCCGGAGATCGCGACCGCGATCCAGGACGCGCTCAAGAAGGCCGGCATCACCGTCAAGCTCCAGGGTCTGGAGGAGAACGACTACTCCGACACGATCCACGACGTGAAGACCGAGCCCGGCTTCTTCCTGGCCCACTGGGGCGCGGACTGGCCCTCCGGCGGTCCGTTCCTCGCCCCGACCTTCGACGGCCGGCAGATCGTCAAGGACGGCGCCAACTTCAACACCGGCTTCCTGAACGACAAGTCGGTCAATGCCGAGATCGACGCGATCAACAAGTTGACCGACCTCGACGCCGCCGCCAAGAGGTGGGGCGCACTGGACAAGAAGATCGGTGCGCAGGCGCTGACCGTGCCGCTGTTCCACCCCGTCTACAAGCGGCTCTACGGCGAGGACATCCGCAACATCGTCATCAGCGACTGGGACGGCGTCCTGGATCCCTCGCAGGTAGCGGTGAAGTGACACCGTGAGCGAGGCAGTCACCAGGACGGCCGCCGAGGCCGTCCTCGCCGCCCGGGCCCCCGGGACGGACCCCGCGTCCGTCCCGGGGGCCTCGGGCGCCCGTCAGTTCTGGCGGCGGCTGCGCGCGCAGCGCGCCGCCCTCGTCGCGGCGGTCGTCGTCGCGCTGCTCGTCCTGGTCGCGCTCGCCGCGCCGCTGCTCACCGCCCTCGAGGGCCAGGACCCGACCACCTACCACCCCGCCCTCATCGACTCCGCGCGCGGGGGCGTGCCGGTCGGCCCGCTGGGCGGCATCGGCGGCGACCACTGGCTCGGCGTCGAACCGCAGACCGGGCGCGACCTGTTCGCCCGACTCGTCCACGGCGCCCGGGTGTCGCTGGGCGTCGCGCTGGCCGCGACCGTCATCCAGATAGCCCTCGGTGTCACCCTGGGCATCGCCGCCGCGCTCGGCAGTCGATGGGTTGATCAACTGTTGAGCCGGATCACCGACATCTTCGTCGCCCTGCCGCTGATGATCATGTCGTTGGCGCTGCTCGCGATCGTCCCGGCGAGCTTCCCCCGGCCCGTCCTGGTCACCCTGGTCATCGGGCTGCTCTCCTGGGGCAACATCGCCAAGCTGGTGCGCGCGCAGACGCTCACCCTCAAGGGCCTCGACTACGTCTCGGCGGCCCGGCTCAGCGGCTGGAACACCTGGCGGATCGCCCGCCGGGAACTGCTGCCCGGGCTCGCCGCCCCCGTCATCACGTACGCGGCGCTGCTCGTACCGCAGAACATCACCGTCGAGGCCGCGCTGTCCTTCCTCGGGGTCGGTGTGAAGCCTCCGACGCCGTCCTGGGGGCAGATGCTCACCGCCGCCGACGTCTGGTACCAGGCGGCCCCGCAGTACTTGCTGCTGCCCGCCGGCGCCCTCTTCGTGACCGTCCTCGCGCTGACCGTCCTCGGTGACGGCGTGCGCACGGCGCTCGACCCGCGCGCGGCGTCCCGGCTGCGGGTCGGGACGGGGCGCCGGCGGGAGCACCGAGCGGACACCGCGGCCGAGAAGGAGACGACCTCATGAGCGGCTTCGGCGGCTTCGTGCTGCGCCGGGGGATCGGCACGATCCTCACCCTGTTCGCCATATCGGTGATCGTCTACGTGGTCTTCTACGTCACCCCCGGCGACGTCGCCCAGATCACCTGCGGGCCGCGCTGCTCGCCTGCCCAGGTGCACCAGGTCGCCCAGCAACTGCGCCTCGACGAACCCCTCTACGTGCGGTACGGGCACTTCGTCGAGGGTCTCGTCGCCGGCCAGGACTACTCGACCGGCACCTCCGTGGAGCACTGCCCGGCGCCCTGCCTGGGGCTGTCGTACCAGAGCGATCAGCAGGTCACCCGGCTGATCCTGACCAAGCTGCCGGTGAGCCTGTCGCTCGTCCTCGGCGCGATGGTGGTGTGGCTGGTCCTCGGCGTCGGCACCGGCGTGCTGTCGGCCTGGCGGCGCGGGCGGCTCACCGAGCGCGTCCTGACCGCCGTCACCCTCGCCGGAACGGCCACGCCCGTGTTCGTGATCGGCCTCGTCCTGATGATCGTCGTCTGCGGCGAGCTCGAACTGCTGCCCTTCCCGCAGTACGTGAACCTCACCGACGACCCCGAACAGTGGGCGTGGAACCTGCTGCTGCCCTGGCTCTCGCTCGCCCTGATCGAGGCCGCCTCGTTCGCCCGGCTGACCCGCTCGTCGATGCTGGAGACCCTTGCCGAGGACCACATCCGCACCTTCCGCGCGTACGGCGTCGGCGAGCGGTCCATCATCGGGCGGCACGCGCTGCGCGGGGCGTTCGCGCCGGTCATCGCGCTGAACGCCAACAACTTCGGCTCGGCGGTCGGTGGCGCGGTGCTCACCGAGACCCTCTTCGGGCTCCCCGGCATCGGCCGGGAACTGGTGCACGCGGTCAACGTCGTGGACCTTCCGGTGGTCGTCGGAATGGTTCTGGTCATCGGCTTCTTCGTGGTTCTCGCCAACGCCGTCGCGGACGTCCTGTACGCGGTGGCCGACCGACGGGTGGTGCTCGCATGAGCCTGGTGGAAGTCACGGACCTGACGGTCGGGTTCGGCGGGCTGCGCGCCGTCGACGGCCTCTCCTTCCGGCTGGCGCAGGGCGCCGCCCTCGGCCTCGTCGGCGAGTCCGGCTCCGGCAAGTCCACGGTCGCCTCGGCCCTCCTGGGGCTGCACCGGGGGACGGGGGCCGCCGTCGGCGGTTCGGTACGGGTCGCCGGGACCGACGTACAGGCCGCGTCCGACGAGGAACTGCGGCGGCTGCGCGGCGGCCGGGCGGCGATGGTCTTCCAGGACCCGCTGTCCTCCCTCGACCCGTACTACGCGATCGGCGACCAGATCGCCGAGGTGTACCGCGTGCACACGCGCGTGTCGCGCCGTACGGCACGCGCGCGTGCGGTGCAGGTCCTGGACAGGGTGGGCATTCCCGACCCGGTCCGGCGCTCCCGGTCGCGGCCGCACGAGTTCAGCGGCGGCATGCGCCAGCGCGCCCTCATCGCCATGGCGCTGGCCTGCGAACCCGACCTGCTGATCGCCGACGAGCCGACGACCGCGCTCGACGTGACCGTCCAGGCCCAGATCCTCGACCTGCTGCACACCCTGCGCGAGGACACCGGCATGGGGCTGCTGCTGGTCACGCACGACGTGGGAGTGGCGGCGGAGAGCGTCGACGAGGTGCTGGTCATGCGGCACGGCCGGCTCGTCGAGCACGGGCCGGTCGAAGCCGTGCTGGCGGCCCCCGCGCAGCCGTACACCCGCGAGCTGCTCGGAGCCGTGCCCCGGGTGGAGGCACGCCGCGAGGTCGGGGGCGGGGCCCGGACGCCGGACGTCCCGCGTCCCGACGTGCCGCGTCCCGACACACCGCGTCCTGACGTACGACAGCCGGACGCGGGCGGGACACCGCCGGGCGGGACCCAGCCGGACGGTCCGCGGGCGGACGGGCGGCGTACGGCCACCGAGCCGCCGGGCGAGGTCGTGCTGGAGGCCCACGGGCTGCGCCGCGAGTTCGGGCGCGGCAAGCGGGCCCTCGCGGCCGTGGACGGCGTGTCGCTGACCGTCCACCGGGGCGAGACCCTCGGCGTCGTCGGGGAGAGCGGCAGCGGCAAGACGACACTCGGCCGGATGCTGGTGGGACTGCTGGAGCCGACGGCCGGCGAGGTCCGGTACGAGGGGCGGGTGTCGTCCGGGGTGAACCCGACCGTGCAGATGGTCTTCCAGGACCCCGTCTCCTCGCTCAACCCCCGCCGCAGCGTCGGTGAGTCCATCGCCGACCCGCTCCGCGCGCGCGTGCGCGGCGTGCGGGGGAGGGACGAGGCACGCGTCAGGGCGCGCGTGACGGAACTGCTGGAGCGGGTGGGGCTCGAAGCCGCGCACTACGACCGCTATCCGCACGAGTTCAGCGGCGGTCAGCGTCAGCGCGTGGGCATCGCGCGCGCACTCGCGGCCGACCCGCGCGTCATCGTGTGCGACGAGCCGGTCTCCGCGCTCGACGTGACCACCCAGGCCCAGGTCGTCGCCCTGCTCGGCGAGCTCCAGCGCGAACTCGGTCTCGCGCTGGTCTTCGTCGCCCACGACCTGGCCGTGGTGCGCCAGGTCAGCGACCGGGTCGCGGTGATGCGGCGCGGCCGTGTCGTCGAGGAGGGGCCCGCCGACGAGGTGTACGAGTCGCCACGGGACCCGTACACCCGGCAGCTGCTGGCCGCCGTACCGGCGCTCGACCCGGCGGTCGCCGCCCGCCGACGCGCCGAACGACGGGAGCCGGCCCTGGCCTGAGACCCGTGGGGTGCGGGGGACATGACGTTTCGCAGTCGGATGATCTCCTAGCGCTACCGAACGCGACCCGCACGGGAAAGTTACGACCGTTCACCCCTTTTGGTGGTGCGACGGACAACCGTCCGCCGCACCACCACCTTGTCCGCATACGTTCGTCCCGCTGCGAGCCGCCGGGTCAACGGCGGCTCCCCAAACGGGAGATCGGGAGTGTGCGTGCGCATCGGACTGCTGACGGAGGGCGGCTATCCGTATCTGAGCGGTGACGCCGGACTCTGGTGCGACCGGCTCGTGCGCGGGCTCGGGCAGCACGAGTTCGACGTCTACGCGCTCAGTCGTGCCGAACTCCAGGAGGAAGCGGGCTGGGTCGAGCTTCCGCCGCAGGTCAGCCGGGTGCGCACCGCACCGCTGTGGACGGCCGAGGACGACGGGGTCGCCTACGGCAGGCGTGCGCGCCGGCGCTTCACCGATTGCTACGGCGAGTTGGCGACCGCGCTGTGCGAGGGGGATCCCCCGGGACCGGCGGGCCCCCCGGGGGCCGCTGCCGCCGTTCAGGCGGACCGTTTCGCCAACGCGCTGTACGGCCTCGCCGAACTCGCCCGGGACGAGGGCGGCCTGGTGGGGGCGCTCCGCTCGGAGACTGCCGTGCGCGCTCTGGAACGTGCCTGCCGCGCGCCCGGCGCGCTGCGCACGGCGCGCGAGGCGCGCGTACCCGAGCTGCTCGCCGTCGCCGCGCACCTCGAACGCGCCCTGCGCCCCCTCTCGCTCGACTGGTACGGGGACGAGGGCGGCGCGGACGAGGGGCTCGGCGCGGTCGACCTGTGCCATGCCACGTCCGGCGGCGCGGCGGCCCTGCCCGGGCTGCTCGCACGGCACTTCTTCGACGTGCCGCTGCTGGTGACCGAGTACGGGGTCCGCCTGCGGACGCACTATCTGAGCTCGGGGACGGGCCCCTCGCCCGCGGGGTCCGCGGCCGCGTCCGCCGAGGCGGCTCCCGCCGTACGTTCGCTGGTCGCCGCCTTCCACGGCCGGCTCGCCGCCGAGGTGTACCGGCAGGCGGCATGCGTCACCCCCGGCAACGCACACGCCCGCCGCTGGCAGGAGCGATGCGGTGCCGACCGCGCCAAACTGCGCACCGTCTACCCGGGCATGGACCCGTCCCGCTTCGCCGAGGCGGGCGACTCCCTCGACACCGCCGATCCGCACACCCTGGTCTGGGTCGGCCGGGCGGAACCGGCCAAGGACCTGGTCTCCCTGCTGCACGCCTTCGCGGAGTTGCGCAAGCAGGAACCGCGCACCCGCCTGCGGATCATCTGCGCCCCGGCCGGGGCGGAGGGGCAGGCCTACCTCGGCCACTGCAAGATGCTGGCCGCGCAGCTCTTCCCCGACGAGGCGGACGGCCCGCACGCCGTCGGTGACAACCCGGTGTCCTTCGAGGAGATCGGCGGCCCGGACGCGCCCACCCTCGCCGAGGCGTACACGGCCGGTGCGGTGGTCGTCCTGTCAAGCGTCGTCGAGGGGTTCCCGGTCGGTCTGGTCGAGGCGATGTTCTGCGGCCGCGCGACCGTTTCGACCGACGTCGGCGCGGTGGTCGAGGCCATCGGCGGCACGGGGCTGGTCGTTCCGCCGCGCAACCCGCGGGCGCTCGCCGAGGCGTGCGTGGCGCTGCTGCGCGACCCCGAGCGCCGTGCACGCCTGGGTGCGGCCGCCCGCGCCCGAGCCCTGGAACTCTTCACGGTCGAGCAGAACATCACGGCATTTCACGGCATCTACCTGGAGCTCGTCGCCCAGGCCCCGGTAAGGCGATTCCCCTTCGACGACGGCGATCCCCGTCCCTTCGCCGTCCCGGCCGAGGCGTGTCTGACGGGTCACTGGACCGGTCCCGACGAGCGTGTCCCCGCCGGGGGCGGACCGGGCTGGGCAGCAGGGCCGGCGGCACGCGTCGCCTCGCCGATCGCCGCGACGGAGGGTGCACGATGAGCGGGCTCGAAGAACTGGACAGACCGGGAACGCCGGGTACACAGGGTGGCTCGGACGCACCGTCGACGCCGGGTGCTCCGGGTGCTCCGGGTGCACCGTTATCGGCGGGTGCACTGGATATGCCGGGAACGCCCTCGCCGGGCACGCCCGGAGCGCCGCGGGGCGCGGAGTCACCGGGGAGACTCGGCGCGCGCGTCGACGCCGGTGCCGAGGGGCACACATCGGCCGCTCCCCGCCGAGGCGCCGCGGACCCGGTCAAGGCTCTGATGCACCGTCACCGTGAGCTGTGCGAACGCGCCGTCGACCCGCTGGAGATCGCGGCGGGCCTGGAGGCCCACGGGGTCACCGACCGCACCGCCGCGCGCTTCCGGCACCGGGACGTCTTCTCCCTCGCGGAGGAGATGTACGCGCGTGTCCCCCGGGACGGCGACGCGGCCCCGCCCGCGACGGTCACGGCGACCGCGCGGCCCCGCCTGGACCGGGCACTGCTCACCCTCCTGCCGGGCGTCCTGTGCGCCGCCGCCGTGACAGGTGTGCGCCTCACCCACGGGCGCACGTGTCTGCTCGTCGCCGCCGCGGGCATCCTCGCCGTCGCCCTCGCCCTGCGTGCGGTCCTGCGCCGGGGCCCACTGAGCCCGCACCGCGGCGCCCATCCCGGCCCGCACCGGACAGGTGCCTGGACCTGCTGGCTCCTCGGCTACGCGGCCCTCGGCGACAGCCTTCTGCGTGCCGCTGTCGCCGGAGGTCCCGACGGCCTGCCCGACGGGACGACGGGCGGCCCCTGGCCGTTCGCCGCCGCCCCGCTGCTGACCCTCACCCTGGCCTGCGCGCCGGCCGCCTGGAGCGCCCGCCTCCTCGCCGTACGGGCAAGGCGCCGCCTGGACACCAGCCGTGGCCTGGAGGAGTTCGCCGCCTCCGTACAACCGCTGCTGCTCGGCACCTTCGCCCTGTTCCTGTGCGCGCTGGCCGCGTTGACCCCGCTGTGCGCCGCGATCCTGGGTGAGCCGGCCGAATACGGCCACACCCTCACCCTGGGCGCGCTCCTCTTCCTCGCGCGTCTCCTCACGGTGCACGGCTTCACCCACGCACCGGCGGTCGCCCTCGGAGCCGCCGGCACGGCGGAGGCGCTCGCCCCGGCCACGGTCTTCGCGGGCCGGCTTCCCGGCTGCGGCTTCCTGGCCACTCCCGTGGAGAGCCTGGTGGCCACCTGGGGCCCGGCCGGTGTGCCGTCCCTCGTCTGTGGAACCGCCGCGCTGACCCTGCTGTTCCACGCGACCCGCACGCTGGCCAGGGCCTCGGCCCACGCACGAACGGACCAGCCGTGCTGAGGGAACCAGCCGTCCTCAACGGACCAGCCGTGTTGAAGGAACCAGCCGTCCGCAACGGACCAGCCGTGCCGACCCCTGTCCGCCCCCGTGCCCGCCCGCCCCTTCGGCGCCTGCCGTCGGTGGCGCGGCCACCGCGCACGGCGCACGCCCCGCCGCACCCGGATGACGCGACGCACGTGTTCCTCCACCCAGCCGCACCCCACCGCAACACGCTTGAAGGAGAGACCAGATGACCACCTCCCGATCCGGAGCGACCGGAGATACCGGGGCACCCGCGGTCACGGGCGCCCCCGCGGTCGCAGGAGCAGCCGGAGGACACGCGGCGAGCGGGGCCCCCGCGGCCCCGGCCACAGCCACCGCGCACACCCCGGGAGCCGCACGATGAGGGTCCTGCTGATCGGAGCCAACGGCTATCTCGGTCGTTTCGTCGCCGACCGTCTGCTCGCCGACCCGGCGGTCCAGCTCACCGCGCTCGGCCGCGGCGACGACGCCGACGTCCGCTTCGACCTCGCGTCCGGCAGCCCCGGCGCGCTCACCCGCTTCCTCGACGCGGTCCACCCCCAGGTCGTCGTCAACTGCGCCGGCACCACCCGGGGCGGCGCCCGCGAACTGACCCGGCACAACACGGTCGCCGTCGCCACCGTCTGTGAGGCCCTGCGCCGCAGTGGCTGCGGCGCCCGTCTCGTGCAGATCGGCTGCGGCGCCGAGTACGGCCCGAGCCAGCCCGGCTCCTCGACGGCCGAGGACGCCGTGCCCCGCCCGGGCGGCCCGTACGGCGTCAGCAAGCTCGCCGCCACCGAACTCGTCCTCGGCTCCGGTCTGGACGCCGTCGTGCTCCGGGTCTTCTCGCCCGCGGGTCCGGGCACGCCCGCCGGCTCCCCGCTGGGCCGGCTCGCGGAGGCCATGCGCCGCGCCATGCAGTCCGGCGACGGCGAGCTCAAGCTCGGCGGACTCGGGGTGCAACGCGACTTCATCGACGTCCGGGACGTCGCCCGCGCCGTGCACGCGGCCTCGCTCTCCGCCGCGCAGGGCGTCATCAACATCGGCTCGGGCCGCGCCGTCCGCCTGCGCGACGCCGCCGCGATCCTCGCGCGCGTGGCCGGATACGGCGGCGCGCTGCACGAACTCGACGGGGCGCCCGGCGTCCACCTCAGGCCCGCCATCGGCCACCCCCGCCCCGAGTCCGACCACGCGGGTCCCGTCGCGTACCCGTATCCGGACGGCTGCGGCAGCTGGCAGCAGGCCGATGTGCGGACCGCGCGCGACCGGCTCGGCTGGCGGCCCCGCATCAACCTCGAGGAGTCCCTCGCCGACATCTGGATGGAGGCGGCATGTCGTATCTGACCGGAACCCCGGCGGGCACCGCGAGCGCCGGCACCACCGACGTCCGCACCGGCTTCGGCGTCCCCGGCATCGCGCATCCCCTTCTCGCACCGACCGAGTGGCGCGATCTCGCCCGGTCCGGCAGACCCCTGCACTGGGTCGTCCTCGACGTCGCCGACGGCCCCGGCGTCCGCCCCGACCCGCGGTGCCTGGAGGCCGCGGGCCGGCTGCGCAACGCCGGCGTCCGGGTGCTCGGGCGTCTGGACACCCGCTACGGCGCCCGTCCCTTCGCGGAGGTGATCTCCGACGCCCAGCGCCACCTCGACTGGTATCAGGTCGACGGCTTTCTCCTGGACCGGTGTCCGGCCGGGCGCGCCCAACTCCCCGGACTGCGCCGCACGCTCGGGACACTGCGCACCCTCGGCGACGCGCCCCACCTCGTCCTCGGGCACGGCACCCACCCGTATCCCGGCTACGTCGAGCACGCCGACCAGGTGGTCACCTTCTGCGGCTCCTGGAGCGACTACCGCTGGTCCCAGGTGGCCGAGTGGACGGCGGAGCACCCGCCCGAGCGCTTCTGCCACCTCGTGCACGGCGTGCCGCGCGGTCACCTCGACGAGGCGCTGCGCATCGCCCGCTGGCAGGGCGCCGCGACGATCTGGTTCACCGACGGCACCGACCGCGGCGGCCTTGTCGACCCCTGGGAGACCATGCCCGGCTACTGGGACGAACTCGTCTCGCGGATCGGAACGGGTGTCTCGGAATGAAGAAGGCCATGGCAGTGTTACGGGGAGAACAACTGTAGTGATCGACCGACCAACGGAGTCCCCGTGTCGTTGCCACCCCTGGTCGAGCCAGCCTCTGAGCTCACCGTAGACGAGGTTCGCCGGTACTCCCGCCACCTGATCATTCCCGATGTCGGGATGGACGGGCAGAAGCGGCTGAAGAACGCCAAGGTGCTCTGTGTGGGCGCCGGCGGCCTGGGCTCGCCGGCGCTGATGTACCTGGCCGCGGCGGGCGTGGGCACGCTCGGCATCGTGGAGTTCGACGAGGTCGACGAGTCCAACCTGCAGCGGCAGATCATCCACAGCCAGGCGGACATCGGCCGCTCCAAGGCCGCGTCCGCCCGCGACTCCGTCCTCGGCATCAACCCGTACGTGAATGTGGTCCTGCACGAAGAGCGGCTCGAGGCCGACAACGTGATGGACATCTTCAGCCAGTACGACCTGATCGTCGACGGCACGGACAACTTCGCGACCCGCTACCTGGTCAACGACGCGTGCGTGCTGCTGAACAAGCCGTATGTGTGGGGCTCGATCTACCGATTCGACGGCCAGGCGTCCGTCTTCTGGTCCGAGCACGGTCCCTGCTACCGCTGCCTCTACCCGGAGCCCCCGCCGCCGGGCATGGTCCCCTCCTGCGCCGAGGGCGGCGTGCTGGGCGTGCTGTGCGCGTCGATCGGCTCCATCCAGGTCAACGAGGCGATCAAGCTCCTCGCGGGCATCGGCGAGCCGCTGGTCGGCCGCCTGATGATCTACGACGCCCTGGAGATGCAGTACCGCCAGGTCAAGGTCCGCAAGGACCCGGACTGCGCGGTCTGCGGCGAGAACCCGACCGTCACCGAGCTCATCGACTACGAGGCCTTCTGCGGCGTCGTCTCCGAGGAGGCCCAGGCGGCGGCCGCCGGCTCGACGATCACTCCCAAGCAGCTCAAGGAGTGGATCGACGACGGCGAGAACATCGAGATCATCGATGTCCGCGAGCTCAACGAGTACGAGATCGTCTCCATCCCGGGCGCCAAGCTGATCCCGAAGAACGAGTTCCTGATGGGCACCGCCCTGGAGGCCCTGCCGCAGGACAAGAAGATCGTTCTGCACTGCAAGACGGGTGTCCGCAGTGCGGAAGTCCTCGCGGTGCTGAAGTCCGCGGGCTTCTCGGACGCCGTGCACGTCGGCGGCGGCGTGATCGGCTGGGTCAACCAGATCGAGCCGAGCAAGCCGATCTACTGACCCGGCTGTTCCCTTCGCGCGCCGGGTCACCCGGTCCGGTCGGCGGGGGCTTCCGTCTGCGAGAGCAGGGCCACGGAGGTGAGGGCGGCGGTGTCGGGCGCGTAGGCGCCACCGGGGCCCATGAAGCGGACGGTCTCGCCCGGCTGGACGCGGGCGGCCCACGGCCCGGCCCCCTTCCAGGTGAGCAGCACACCGACGCCCTTGCCGAGTTCGTCCGCCATCTTCCGCGCGCCCTCGTACGGCGTCGCCGGGTCCCCGGTGTTGCCGACCAGCAGGATCGGCGCCGCCCCCGCCGCGCTCACCTCCGGGGTGTCGTACTGCCCGGCCACCGGCCAGTCGTGGCACCAGCCGGCCGTGTCCCAGCCCAGGAAGTCCCCGAACACGGGTGAGATCTTCTCGAACTCCGGCAGCAGCTTCTTCGTCTCCTCGGCGGTCGGCCGCTGCTTGTCGTCCAGGCACGATATGACCCGTTGCGAGTGGGTCGTCGTGCCGTAGTGCCCCGAGGTGTCCCGCTCGTTGTAGCCGTCGGCGAGCGTCAGCAGTTCGGAGCCGTCCCCGTCCTCCGCCGACTTCAGGGCGCTGGTCAGGCTCGGCCAGCCCTGCTTGCTGTACAGCGGCAGGACGATGCCGGTGACCGCGAGCGTCTGCGTCAGCTTGCGCCCGTCCGACGTGGGGAGCGGGTCGCTGTCGATCCGGTCCAGCAGATCCGCGATCTTCTTGCTGCCCTTCGCGGGGTCCTGGCCCGTCGACTCGAGGTAGTCGTCCAGTGCCCGCTGGAAGCCGCGTGCCTGGTTCCGCGCGTGGCCCACCGAGTCGGCGCTCGGGTCGACGACCGCGTCGAGGATCAGTCGCCCGACGTTCTTCGGGAACAGGTGGGCGTACACACCGCCCAGTTCGGTGCCGTAGGAGATGCCGAAGTAGTGCATCTTCGCGTCGCCGAGGACCTCGCGCATCAGGTCCATGTCGCGGGCGGTGTCGGTCGTCGACACATGCGCCAGCAGCGTGCCGGCGGCCTTCTCGCAGCCCTCGCCGAACGCGACGGCGTCGTCGAAGTACGCCTGTTCCTCGGCCGGGGTGTCCGGGGTGGAGTCGAGGGACTCGGCGGCCTGGATGCCCTTGTCGGTGCGGCAGCGGACGCCCTCGCTGGCGCCGACCCCGCGCGGGTCCCAGCTCACCAGGTCGTACTGCTCGCGGAGCTTGGAGTACGCGGAACCGTAGGAGGGGAGCGTGGACACCCCCGAGCCGCCGGGGCCGCCGAAGTTGAAGAGCAGCGAGCCGGCCCGCTTGCTCCCCTCCGCCCGGGACTTGGTGCGCACCAGAGCGAGGCCGATCGTGTCGCCGTCGGGCTTCGACCAGTCCAGTGGCACCTTCAGCGTCGCGCACTGCCAGTCGCTGCCCGGCGCGGCGGAGTCCGCGGTGGCCTTGCAGCGTCCCCAGTCGAGCTTCTGCCCGGTCAGCGAGGCGGGCAGCGCGGCCGTCGTGGCGGTCGCGTCGGAGGAGGCGGTGGGCTGCGCGTCGGCCGTGCCGCCCTTGTCGTCCCCGTCCCCGTCCGACGCGCCGCTACAGCCCGCCACCAGCAGGGCCGCGGCGGCCCCCAGTGCCGTCCACCGTACGAATCGCGCCATGTGCACTTCCCCCCTTGCAGGCCGTCCGCGCTCGGCGGCGAACGGCTGTCAGGCCATATTAGGCGGGCGCACGGGCCGCCCGTCGGGGCCTGTGGATAACCATTTGACCTGCGGGTTTCTCGGGGAATTCGCGGCGGCGTCAGGAGCAGATGGTCCCCGCGGCCGGCACCTTGCCGTTCAGCAGGTAGCCGTTCACCGCCGTCTGCACGCACGGGTTCTTGCTGCCGTACGCACCGTGACCCTGCCCCTGGTACGTCAGCTCGACCCCGACCCCGCGGCCCAGCGCGGCCGCCATCTTGCGGGCTCCCTCGTACGGGGTCGCCGGGTCGCCGGTGTTGCCCACGACGAGGATCGGCGCCGAGCCGGGCGCGCTCACGTCGGGATGGTCGGCGGCGCCGGGGACGGGCCAGTCGGTGCAACTGACCATGCCCCAGGCCAGGAAGTCCCCGAACACGCTGGAGGCGGCCCGGAACTCCGGCAGCCGCCGCTGCACGTAGGCGGTGGAGTAGCGGGGCTTGTCGTCGGCGCAGTTGATGGAGATGTTGGCGGCCGCGATGTTGCTGTACTCGCCGTTCTCGTTGCGGCCGTTCATCAGGTCGGACAGCAGCATCAGGATCTTGCCGTCACCGGCGTAGGCCTGCTCCAGACCCTCGGTGAGGTACTCCCAGAAGTCCTTCGAGTACAGCGCCTGCGCGATGCCGTTGGTCGCGGCGCTCTGGGTCAGTTCGCGCGGGAAGATGCCCGGGATCGGCTTGCCGTCCAGGCTCTCGAGGAGCCTCGCGATCCGGTCCTTCACGTCCTGAGCGGTGTCCCCGACGGGGCAGTCCTCCGTCTTGGAGACGCAGTCCTCGGCGAAGTTGTCGAGGGCGAGCTGGAAGCCCTTGGCCTGCCCGAGCGAGCCCTGTTCGGACGTCTGCGTGGGATCGACGACCGCGTCGAAGACGGCGCGTCCCACGTTCCTGGGGAACAGGTGGGCGTACACACCGCCCAGTTCGGTGCCGTAGGAGACACCGAAGTAGTGGAGCCGGTCGTCGCCGAGGACCTGGCGCATCAGATCCATGTCGCGGGCCGCGTCCGTGGTCCGCACGTGCGGCAGCATCTTCTTCGCGTTCTTCTCGCAGGCCGCGTTGAAGTCCTTGGTGTGCTCCAGCAGAGCGGTGCGCTCGACGGCGTCGTCGGGTGTGCCGTCCTGCTGGAAGTACGCGTCGAGCCGCTGGTCGTTCTCGCAGCGCACCCCGGCGCTGCGGCCGACCCCGCGCGGGTCGAAGCTGACCAGGTCGTAGCGGGTGCGCAAGGCCGCGTACTCCTCGCCGAAGGCGGGCAGGGTGGAGACGCCCGAGCCGCCGGGCCCGCCGAAGTTGAAGACCAGGGAGCCGATCCGGTCGCGCTCGTCGCCGCTCGTCCTGGCCCGGATCAGCGCGATGTCGATCGTGTCGCCCTCGGGGTCGTCCCAGTCGAGGGGCGCCTTCATGGTGGCGCACTGCCACTCGTCGCCGTCCGGCAGCGGCGACGGGGCACTCCCGCCGCCCTCCGCCTGGGAGGGGGCCGGGCAGTCCTTCCAGCTCAGCTTCTGTGCCGTCAGGTCCTCGTCTGGCGCGTCGTCGCCGCAGCCCGCCACCATGGAGGACAGCAGCAGGGCGGCGGTCACGGCGGCGCGCAGGCGGGAGGGGTTCGGCATGATCCCATCCTGCGGTCGTGCCCGGGCACGCGCGCGGGGCGCGGGCCGTACGAGGTACGGGCGCCGGCGCCCTCCTACAGGGCGCCCTTGCGGGTCAGGTGGTTGAAGGCCAGCCAGCCCGGCAGTACCGGCAGCCACAGGGTCAGCAGACGGAAGAGCAGCACCGCGGGAGCGGCGACCTCCTTGGGCAGACCCACGGCGATCAGACCGACCGTCAGGGTCGCCTCGACGGCGCCGACTCCGCCCGGCGTCGGGGCGGCGGAGCCGAGCGCGTTGCCCGCCAGGAAGACGACGGCGACGCTGGCGATGCTGATCGAGGTCGACTCGTCGCCGAACGCGCGGATCGACGCGTCCAGGCACATCACGAAGCAGGCGGTGAGCAGGAGCATGCCGCCGATGCCGGTGACCAGCTTCTGCGGCCGCTGCAGCACGTCCAGCATGCGCGGCACGACACCGGCGAACAGGGACCGCACGCGCGTGACGACGAACTTGCGCAGGAACGGCACCGAGGTCACCACGAGCACGAGCACCGCGACCGTGAGCAGACCCGCGATGACGGTGCGGGACGGCGACAGCGACGGCGTCTTCTCGGTGCCGGTCAGATAGCCGAAGGACAGCAGCATCAGGATGTGGCAGCCGAGCCCGAACAGCTGAGAGGCGCCGACGCTGGCCACCGCGAGACCCGGGCGCACCCCCGCGCGCTGGAGGAAGCGGGTGTTGAGGGCGACCCCGCCGACCGCGGCCGGTGCCACGATCTTCACGAACGAGCCGGCGACCTGCGCGGCCACGGTCCGCGGGAACGGCACCCGCTCCGGCACGAACCCCAGCAGGCTCATCGCCGCGGCGACGTAGCTCACCGCGGAGAAGAGCACGGCCGCGGCCACCCAGCCCCACTCGGCGTTGGCGATGAGCGGACCGAACTCGATGTGGGTGAGCTGCGTCAGCAGGAAGTAGGCGCCGATGGCACCGGCGATGAAACTCATCAGGGTGCGTGGCCGCACCCGCTCCAGCCGGGCCGGCTCGACCGGCGCCTGGGGCCGGATCAGCAGCACCTCGTGCCGGATCTGCGTCAGCAGATCCTCCTCGCGGGCCTCTTCCAGCGCGTCGTCGATGGCGCGCTTCTCGGCCCGCGCCTCCGCGCGGACGGCCTTCTTGTCCGGCTTCTCGAGCACGACGGGCGAGGTGTCGTGCCCCGCCGCCTCCAAACGGGCCTGCTTGGCCTGCTGCGAGGCCTCCAGGACCGCCTCGCGTTCCCGTTGCGCACGCTCGCGTGCCAGTCGGCGCAGCGTCGCGCGCGTGGAGCGGGTCAGCGCGATGGGCTGGAGCATCGGCAGACAGTCCGCGACCGCGTCCGGTCCGAGCACGCCCACCGCGGAGGCCACCGCCCGTTCGGCGCCCACCAGCAGGCCGAGCGTCGTCACCAGCTGGGCGACGTCCATGCGCAGCAGCAGGTCGCCGGCCGCGATCTCGCCGCCGCGCAGGTCGGTGAGGATCACCGCGCCGGAACGATCCACCAGGATCGCGTCACCCGCGAGCCGGCGGTGCGCGATGCGCCGCGACTGCAGTGCCTGCACCTGGTGCCAGGTGTTGCGCAGCAGGTCGTCGGTGATCTCGTCGTCCGCCAGTGAGTCGAGGGTGCGGCCGCCGGTGTGCTCGTAGACGAGCATGACCGCGTCGGGACCGAGCTCGGAGGTCGCGATCAGCTTCGGCGCGTTGGCGCCGGCCGCGATGGCCGCGTAGGCGAGCAGCGCCTCCTGCTCGAGCGCCTGGCGCAGCGACTGGAGGCTGCTGCGGGTGGCGAAGCCGCGCAGGGTCAGATTGCGCCACGCCCGGTAGAAGAACCCCTGGGCCTGCTGTTCCCGGTCGACGACCGTGACGTCGAGCGGTGGACCGTCCTCCAGGGTGACGAAGTAGCGTCTGCCGCGATCGTTCTCCGTCGCTTCCGGCCCCTCCTCGCGGGCGGCGCTCACCGGGCGGAAGCCGACGTGCCGCAGGCCGGCCATCAGTGTCCGTCCCGTGGGGCGCACGTTCGGGGAACCGACCGCGTACAGCGTCCCGTACGCCACCGTCCAGCCGATCAGCACCGTGAGGATGATCGAGAACGGTGTCGTGTAGCCGGTGACGAGCATCGAGAAGGCGTCGAGGAGCAGCACGATCCACAGCACCGAGCGCCAGCGCGGCCGACGGGACATGCCGACGGCCGTCATATAGGCGATGACGGGCGCGAGGTAGCCGTGCACGGGGTCGGTGAGGGCGTGGATGTCACCGGGGGAGGGCTGGGTGAGCGCCTCCTGGATCGAGCCCGGGGCGGCCTTGGCGACCCACAGGTCGGTGGCGAGGGTCACACCGTGCGCGAGGACCGCGGCGAGGACGCCGTCGGCGATGCGCAGCCCGTCGCGTTTGATCAGCCGCTCGATCGCGAACGCCACCGGCACCAGCAGGATCGCGATGCTGGACGCCAGCCCCGCGATCTTGATGAGGAGATCGGGCGCCTGTCCGGTGCCCTTGTTGATGTCCTGTTCGAGACCCGAGGTCGTCCCGTGTGCGAAGGCGGCGATGCCCAGGAGCAGGGCCACGGCGAGCACGCCCACCAGCAGCCGCATCAGGTCGGAAGGACGGTGCACGCGCGCGGGGAGCAGTGGTTCGTCGCCCTCGACCTCGTCGATGTGCACCTCCTCCCGTGCCTCGTCGGCGGTGTCCGGGCGCGGGCCGGCGTCAGAGGTGCTTTCCGCGCCCTCAGGATGCACGCCCTGCTGCTTCATCGTCTCTTCTTGATCTCGTATCACCGGTGTCACCGCCCGCACGATGGTGGCATGCCCCACCGACACACGGGGGCATCAGGGTGCAAACGCGGGGGCGCACAGTCTGCCTGAAGCGCCGCCCGGGGGCGAGGGTCACACAGCGTCGCCGGCCCGTCGCATTGTCGGTGCCGTGGGGCAGGATGGGGCGGATGAGCGAGCAGAGCCTTCCGGACGACGCCCGCCCGGAGTACACGGACACGCTGCCGGAGTACGCCGAGCGGGTCCTCGAGGTCGCGGAGCTGATCCCGCCCGGGCGGGTCATGACGTACGGGGACGTCGCGGAGTGGCTGGAGGAGGGCGGGCCGAGACAGGTGGGCCGGGTGATGGCCCTCTACGGCGGCGCCGTCCCGTGGTGGCGAGTGGTCCGCGCGGACGGGATGCTGCTCCCGGGCCACGAGCTGCGGGCGCTGGCCTGCTACCGCGCCGAGGGCACTCCCCTGAAGCAGGCGAGCAGGGCCGCCCAGGGGCACCTGCCCCGCCTCGACATGAAGCGGGCGCGATGGGACGGCGGCGAGCGCGCGGAAGGTCACACCTGACAGCTTCCGCCATCGGGCGGTGTCGAGGGGACCTTGTGGCCCGTACGGGGGAAACGGTGCAAAGGGGGCACGTCCGCGGCATGGCGTACGTTCGAGGGGCGAAGGACGTGCGTGGCATCCGGGCCGGGAGGAGCGTGAGGGCCGCGAGGGCCCCGAGAGAAGAATCGGAAGCCGTCCGTCCGGCCCGCTCGTCGGCGTAGCGTCGGCTGCGCGCGTCCCCCTCATCCCGTGATCACCGCTCGCCCCGATCGGTGCTCCGTCAACCAGTACACCCACCAGGACCGGCGAACCACGTGAGCTCCTCTTCCTCCACCAGACGCCTGTCGCACCCCCAGGGGCGACAGGGGGACCGTGGCGCTTACCGACTGGTGCGTACCCCGTCGGCCCGGGTGGGTCCCCCTCGTCTGGACGCCGCACAGCGCTCCGTGGTTGACCACGGTGCCGGCCCCCTGCTCGTCCTCGCGGGTCCCGGCACCGGGAAGACCACCACCCTCGTCGAGTCCGTGGCGGCCCGGATCGCCCGCGGGGGCGACCCCGAGCGCATCCTGGTGCTCACGTTCAGCCGCAAGGCGGCCGTGGAGCTGAGGGACCGGATGGCGCATCGCATGGGCGCCGCCCGCGCGCCCCAGGCGACCACCTTCCACTCGTACTGCTACGCCCTGATCCGCGCCCATCAGGACGCCGACCTGTTCGTGGAACCACTGCGGCTGCTGTCGGGACCCGAGCAGGACGTGGCCGTCCGCGAGCTGCTCGAGGGCCAGCTCGACCTGCAACGACTGGGTCTGGCCCATGTGCGCTGGCCGGACGAGCTGCGCGCCTGCCTCACCACGCGCGGCTTCGCCGACGAGGTCCGCGCGGTGCTCGCCCGCAGCCGCGAACTGGGCCTCGACCCCGCGGCCCTGGACGCCTTCGCGCACCGCATCGGCCGCCCCGACTGGCGCGCCGCCGCCGCCTTCCTCGCCGAGTACCTCGACGTGCTCGATCTGCACGGCGTGATCGACTACGCGGAACTCGTCCACCGCGCGGTCCTCCTCGCCCACCGCCCCGAGGTGGCCGAGCGGCTCGCCGCGCGGTACGACGCCGTGTTCGTCGACGAGTACCAGGACACCGACCCGGCCCAGGTCCGGCTGCTGCACGCCCTCGCGGGCGGCGGCCGCAGCCTCGTCGCCTTCGGCGACCCCGACCAGTCGATCTACACCTTCCGGGGCGCCGACGTGAACGGCATCCTGGACTTCCCCGACGCCTTCCCCCGCCCCGACGGCCGCCCGGCCCCCGTCGAGGTCCTGCGCACCTCACGCCGCTCCGGTGCCCGCCTCCTGGCCGCCACCCGGCTGCTCACCCAGCGGATGCCCCTGACCCGCCTCCCGGCCGAGAAGGTCCGCGCCCACCGCGAGCTGGCCGCCGCACGCGACGGCGGCCGCGTCGAGGTCTACACGTACCCGACCCCCGGCACCGAGCTGGACAACGTCGCCGACATCCTGCGCCGCGCGCACCTGGAGGACGGCGTGCCGTGGAGCGAGATGGCCGTCCTGGTGCGCGCCGGCTCCCGCACCATCCCGACCGTCCGCCGCGCCCTCACCGCCGCCGGTGTCCCCCTCGACATCGACGGCGACGATCTCCCCCTGCGCCACGAACCCGCCGTGGCACCCCTGCTGGCGGCCCTGCGGGCGGTGGCGGCGGCGGAGGCCTCCGCAACGGCACCGACGGGGGACGAGGACCCCGAGGCCGGCGCGGACGCCTGCTGGCTGGACACCGAGACCGCCCTCACCCTCCTCGCCTCCCCGCTCGCCGGCATGGACGCCGCCGATCTGCGCCGCCTCGGCCGGGCCCTGCGCGAGGAGGAGCGCGCCGCGGGCAACGCGCTGCCGCCCCCCTCCGACGAACTGCTCGCGCGCGCCCTGGCCGAGCCGGAGCGGCTGGTCGCGCACGACCCCACGTACGCGCGCGGTGCCCAGCGTCTCGGCGCGCTGCTGGCGGCGGCCCGGCAGGGCCTCGCGCGCGGCGGTACGGCCGAGGAGGCGCTGTGGGGCCTGTGGGACGGCACGCCCTGGCCCACGCGTCTGGAGCGGGCCGCCCGGCGCGGCGGCGCGGCCGGGCGCAACGCCGACCGGGACCTGGACGCCGTGTGCGCGCTGTTCGCCACCGCCGCGCGCGCGGAGGAGCGCACCGGCGGCCGGGGCGCCCTGAACTTCCTGGCCGAGATCGAGGCCGAGGACATCGCCGCCGACACCCTCACCCGGCGTGCCGTGCGCCCCGACGCCGTACGTCTGATGACCGCCCACCGCGCCAAGGGCCTGGAGTGGAGCCTGGTCGTCGTGGCAGGCGTCCAGGAAGGGCTGTGGCCGGACCTGCGCCGCCGGGGCTCCCTCCTGGAGGCGGACCGGATCGGGCGGGACGGACTCGCCGAGCCGCTCACCCCGGGAGCGCTGCTTGCCGAGGAGCGCCGCCTGTTCTACGTCGCCGCCACACGCGCGCGGGAGCGGCTCGTCGTCACCGCCGTGAAGGCGCCAGCCGACGACGGCGACCAGCCCTCCCGCTTCCTGACCGAACTCGGCGTCGAGCCCAAGGACGTCACCGGCCGCCCGCGCCGCCCCCTGGCGGTCGCCGCGCTGGTCGCCGAACTGCGCGCCACGACGGTCGACCCACGGGCCTCCGCCACCCTCCGGGAGGCCGCCGCCCGCCGGCTGGCCCGGCTGGCCGCGCTCGCCGACGAGGACGGCAGGCCCCTGGTGCCGTCCGCCCACCCGTACCGCTGGTGGGGCATGTTCGAGCCGACCGAGAGCAAGGTGCCGCTGCGCGACCGAGACCAGCCCGTCGTGCTCTCCGGCAGCGCCCTCGACCAGCTCGCCAACACCTGTGCCCTCCAGTGGTTCCTGGGCCGCGAGGTGAAGGCGGACGCCCCCGCCACCGTCGCCCAGGGGTTCGGCAACGTGGTGCACGTACTCGCCGACGAGGTCGCCTCCGGGCACACCCCCGCCGACCTCGACGTCCTCATGGAGCGCCTCGACTCCGTGTGGAACGCCCTCGCCTTCGACGCCCCGTGGAAGTCCGCGCAGGAGAAGACACACGCGCGCGTCGCGCTCGAACGCTTCCTGAAGTGGCATGTGATGGACCGCACGGGCCGCACACCGGTCGCCAGCGAGCACGATTTCGACGTCACCCTCGAAGCGGGCGAGTACGAGGTACGCATCCGCGGCCAGATGGACCGCGTCGAGGCCGACGCCGAAGGCCGTGCCTACGTCGTCGACTTCAAGACCGGCAAACACGCGCCGACCGCCCGCGAGGTGGAGCGTCACCCCCAGCTCGCCGTGTACCAGCTCGCCGTCCGCGAGGGCGCCGTCGACGAGGCCTTCGACGGCGTACGGCCCGCACCGGGCGGCGCCGAGCTCGTCCAGCTGCGGCAGAGCGCCGCCAAGCGGGACGGCGGCGAGAGCCTGCCCAAGGTGCAGGCGCAGGAAGCCCTCGAGGGCGCGGCGGGGGAGTGGGTCGGTGACCTGCTCGCCACGGCGGCCGGCAAGGTCCTCGACGAGCGCTTCACACCGACCGCGGGCCAGCAGTGCACCCACTGCGCGTTCCGCGCCTCGTGCAGCGCCCGGCCCGAAGGACGGCACGTGGTCGAGTGACAGACCCGTGTGACGGACCGCACCACAGGCGTTGACCTGCGCTTCTCTCCATCCGTGCGGGCGATTTGTCATCGACTGTCAGTGCCCGCCGCTAGCCTCTCCCCATGCCCGCCCGTATCAGCGATCCCGAGCAGCTCAAGGAGCTCCTCGGGATCCCCTTCACCCCGGAGCAGACGGCCTGCATCACCGCGCCGCCCGCCCCGCAGGTGATCGTGGCCGGAGCCGGGTCGGGCAAGACGACGGTGATGGCCGCGCGCGTGGTGTGGCTGGTCGGCACCGGACAGGTCGCCCCCGATCAGGTCCTCGGCCTGACCTTCACCAACAAGGCCGCCGGAGAACTCGCCGAGCGCGTCCGCAGGGCGCTGGTCAAGGCGGGCGTCACCGACCCCGACCTCATCGACCCGGACCACCCGCCGGGCGAGCCGGTGATCTCCACCTACCACTCCTTCGCGGGCCGCCTGCTGACCGACCACGGCCTGCGCATCGGCCTGGAGCCGACGTCCCGCCTGCTCGCCGACGCCACCCGCTACCAGCTCGCCGCCCGTGTGCTCCGCGAGGCCCCCGGCCCCTACCCCTCGCTCACCCGCTCCTTCGCCGACCTGATCAGCGACCTCCTCGCGCTCGACGCCGAACTCGCCGAACACCTCGTCCGGCCCGAGGACCTCCGCGCGTGGGACGCCGCACTGCTGAACGGCCTGGAGGGCGCCAGGCTCACCAACGCCGACCTGCGCAAGGTGCCCGAGACGGCCGCCGCCCGGCGTGAACTGGCCGAGCTGGTGCTGCGCTACCGGACCGCCAAGCGGGAGCGCGACCTGCTCGACTTCGGTGACCAGATCGCCATGGCGGCCCGGCTCGCCCAGGTTCCCGAGGTGGGCCCGATCCTGCGCGAGGAGTTCCGTGTGGTCCTCCTCGACGAGTACCAGGACACCTCGGTGGCCCAGCGCATCCTGCTGGCCGGCCTGTTCGGCGGCGGCACCGGACACCCCGTGACCGCCGTCGGCGACCCCTGTCAGGCGATCTACGGCTGGCGTGGCGCCTCCGTGGCGAACCTCGACGACTTCCCCGAGCACTTCGCGCACACCGACGGAAGCCGGGCGCGACGCCAGTCGCTGAGCGAGAACCGCCGCAGCGGCGGCCGCCTCCTCGACCTCGCCAACGGCCTCGCCGAGCCGCTGCGCGCCATGCACGCGGGCGTGGAGGCCCTGCGCCCGGCCCCCGGTGCCGAACGCGACGGTGTGGCGCGCTGCGCCCTTCTGAACACGCACGCCGAGGAGATGGACTGGATCGCCGACTCCATCGCCCACCTCGTGCGCACCGGCAAGGCACCCGGTGAGATCGCCGTCCTGTGCCGTACGGCCACCGACTTCGCGGAGATCCAGGGCGCGCTGGTCGCCCGGGACATCCCCGTCGAGGTGGTGGGTCTCTCCGGTCTCCTGCACCTGCCCGAGGTCGCCGACCTGGTCGCCGTCTGCGAGGTACTCCAGGACCCCGGCGCCAACGCCTCCCTGGTCCGCCTGCTGACCGGCCCGCGCTGGCGCATCGGTCACCGCGACCTCGCGCTCCTGGGCCGCAGGGCACGGCTGCTCGTCACCCACGCGCGCGGAGGCGGCGACGACGACCCGGACCGCCGGCTCGCCGAGGCCGTCGAGGGGGTGGACCCGTCCGAGGTGATATCGCTCGCGGACGCCCTCGACACCTTCCTGGAGACGCCCCTGTACGGCGACGGCGGTGCCGGGTACGACGACGGGCTGCCCTTCTCGCCGGACGCGCGCGTGCGGTTCGCGCGACTCGCCACCGAGCTGCGCGACCTGCGCCGCTCCCTGGCGGACCCCCTTATGGACGTGCTGCACCGCGTCCTCGCCGTCACCGGTCTCGAAGTCGAGCTGTCGGCGTCCCCGCAGGCGCTGGCCGCCCGGCGCCGCGAGACCCTGTCCAACTTCCTCGACGTCGCCGCCTCCTTCGCCGCGAGCGAGAGCCAGGCGAGCCTGCTGGCCTTCCTCGGCTTCCTGCGCACCGCCGCCCAGTACGAGAAGGGCCTCGACAACGCCCTCCCCGGCGGCGAGAACACCGTCAAGGTGCTCACCGCGCACAAGTCCAAGGGTCTGGAATGGGACGTCGTCGCCGTCCCCGGCCTGGTCACCGGAACCTTCCCCAGCGGCCAGGGCCGCGAGAAGTGGACCGCCCAGGCCAAGGTGCTGCCGCACGAACTGCGCGGCGACGCCGAGACCCTCCCCGATCTCGGCTCCTGGGACGCGCGGGGCATGAAGGCCTTCCACGAGGCCATGAAGGACCACCAGCACACCGAGGAACTCCGCCTCGGCTACGTCACCTTCACCCGCCCCCGCTCCCTGCTCCTCGGGTCCGGCCACTGGTGGGGCCCCACCCAGAAGAAGCCCCGCGGCCCGTCCGACTTCCTCCGGGAGCTGTACCGGCACTGCGCGGCCGGGCACGGCGAGATCGAGGCGTGGGCGGACGAACCCGGGGAGGACGCGGAGAACCCCGTCCTGGACCGGCCGACGGCCGACCAGGTCTGGCCGCTCCCGCTGGACGACGACTCCCTCGCCCGCCGCCGCGCCGCCGCCGAGACCGTCCTCGCCCACCTGGAGGACCTCGCCTCGCACCAGGACGGCCACCCCGGCGCCACCCACGACCCGGACACCTACGACGACCCGGACTGGCCCCCGCCACCGGACGAGGACGAGCTCTCCTACGAGCCCGAGTACGACGACCCCGAGTACGGCGACCCGTACGGCGACCCCGAGTACGGAGAGCCCGAGTACGGAGAGCCGTCGTACGACGAGTCCGACCCGTTCGAGGACGCGCCCCTGGAGAAGCCTCCCCTCGCCGTGCCGCACCAGGCGACGGCCCCCGGGCTTCCCTCGACCCGCCCCCGCAGGCCCACCCTCACCCCCGAGGAAGCCCGCGCCGTCGCCTCCTGGGACCGCGACCTCGACGCGCTCGCCGGCGAGCTGCTCCGCGCCCGCCGCAGCGTCACGGACGTGACACTTCCCACGACCCTGACCGCCTCGCAGGTCCTGCGGCTGGCCGCCGACCCGGACGGTCTCGCACAGGAACTCGCGCGCCCCATGCCGCGCCCCCCGCAACCGGCCGCGCGCCGGGGCACCAGGTTCCACGCATGGGTGGAGGCCCGCTTCGAGGAGCTGACGCTCCCCCTGCTGGAACCGCACGAGCTGCCCGGCGGCGACGCCGAGATCGCCGACGAACGCGACCTGGAAGCCCTCAAGGAAGCCTTCGAGAGCACCGAGTACGCCCACCGCACGCCGTACCGCGTCGAGGCCCCCTTCCAGCTCGCCCTCGCCGGCCGCGTCGTACGGGGCCGCATCGACGCGGTCTACAAGGAGGGCGACGGAGACACGGCCACCTACGACATCGTCGACTGGAAGACCCACCGGGCCCGCACCGCCGACCCCCTCCAGCTCGCTCTCTACCGGCTCGCGTGGGCCGAGCAGCAGGGGGTGCCCGTGGAATCCGTCACAGCGGCGTTCCTCTATGTACGCAGCGGCGACGTCGTACGACCGGAGGGTCTGCCCGATCGTGCCGCCCTGGAGCGCCTGTTGACCGGGGAAGACGCTGCCGAGGACGACCGCGGGTGACGGGCCGCGCAAGTAAACCCTGCGCCGGGGCCCGGCGAGGATGCCGGTACGGGCCGATAGGCTCGTGACCATGAGCCATACCGTTGACAGTGCCGTCAGCGCCGTCCGCACGTACATCGAGCAGCACCGCGCCCCCTTCCTCGAGGACCTCGCCGAATGGCTGCGCATCCCGTCGGTGTCGGCACAGTCCGACCACGCCCCCGACGTACGGCGCAGCGCGGACTGGCTCGCGGCCAAGCTCAAGGAGACCGGCTTCCCGACCGTCGAGGTCTGGCAGACGCCGGGCGCTCCGGCCGTCTACGCGGAGTGGCCGTCCGGCGATCCGCAGGCGCCCACCGTCCTGGTCTACGGCCACCACGACGTGCAGCCCGCCGCCCGCGAGGACGGCTGGGACACCGACCCCTTCGAACCCGTCGTCCGCGGAAACCGCCTGTACGCGCGGGGAGCGGCCGATGACAAGGGCCAGGTCTTCTTCCACACCCTCGGTGTCCGCGCCCATCTCGCCGCCACCGGCCGCCCGGCCCCGGCCGTCGGCCTGAAGCTGCTGATCGAGGGCGAGGAGGAGTCCAGCTCCCCGAACTTCCGCGCCCTGGTCGAGGAGCGGGCGGACCGGCTCGCCGCCGACGCCGTGATCGTCTCCGACACCGGGATGTGGTCGGAGGACACCCCCACGGTGTGCACCGGCATGCGCGGCATCGCCGAGTGCGAGATCCGGCTGTCCGGCCCCGACCAGGACATCCACTCGGGCTCCTTCGGCGGTGCCGTGCCCAACCCGGCCACCGCGGCGGCCCGCCTGGTCGCGGCCCTGCACGACGAGCACGCGCGCGTGGCCGTTCCCGGCTTCTACGACGGCATCGTCGAGCTCACCGACCGCGAGCGCGAGCTCTTCGCCGAGCTGCCGTTCGACGAGGACCAGTGGCTGCGCACAGCCAGGTCGCGCGCCACCCACGGCGAGGCCGGACACACCACCCTGGAACGCGTGTGGGCCCGCCCCACCGCCGAGGTCAACGGCATCGGCGGCGGCTACCAGGGGCCGGGCAGCAAGACGATCATCCCGTCCTCGGCCTTCGTGAAGCTGTCGTTCCGGCTGGTCGCCGGCCAGGACCCCGCGCGGGTGGAGAAGGCCGTCCGCGCCTGGGCCGCCGAGCAGCTGCCCGCCGGGATCCGGCACGAGATCACGTTCAGCCCGGCCACCCGCCCGTGTCTGACCCCGCTGGACCACCCGGCCCTGCGGTCCGTGGTCCGCGCCATGGGCCGCGCCTTCGAAAAGCCCGTCCGCTTCACCCGGGAGGGTGGCTCGGGACCGGCCGCCGACCTTCAGGAGGTCCTCGGCGCCCCCGTGCTCTTCCTGGGCATCTCCGTCCCCTCGGACGGCTGGCACGCGCCGAACGAGAAGGTCGAGCTGGACCTCCTCCTCAAGGGCGTCGAGACCACCGCGTACCTCTGGGGCGACCTGGCCGAGAACTGGCGCCGTGCGCCCTGACGCCCCCGCACGGTCCGGAGCGGACACGCGCGCGGGGCACACTGGAAAGACCGCCCCGCACCGCGACACCGCTCCGAAACCGGTCGTCCTCTGCCGTACGTCCCGCTGAACCGCCCGCCGAAACAACCGTTCCACCGGGGGAGTTGGAAGTACCCGTGACCACCTGGACCGACCAGAACGCCGATCGACCGATCTCGCTCACCGCGCCGAGCGGTGTCGACCGGGCCGCCCACCACCGGCTCGACGAGGCATGGCTCGCCGCGGCGTGGAGCCACCCCACGACACGTTGTTTCGTCGTCTCCGGCGGCCAGGTCCTCATCGACGAGACGTCCGAGGGCCACACCGAGCTCGTCATGACCCCGTCGTTCGAGGCGCCCCTCACCGAGGCGCACCGCTACTTCCTGGGCACCGACGAGGACGGCGTCAGCTACTTCGCCCTCCAGAAGGACGCGCTCCCCGGCCGTATCGACCAGTCCGCGCGCCCGGCCGGTCTGCGCGAGGCCGGCCTGCTGCTGTCGCCGCGCGAGACGGGACTGATGGTCCACGCGGTGGCTCTGGAGAACTGGCAGCGGCTGCACCGCTTCTGCTCCCGCTGCGGCGAGCGCACGGTGATCGCCGCGGCCGGCCACATCCGCCGCTGCCCCGCCTGCGGTGCCGAGCACTACCCGCGGACCGACCCCGCGGTGATCATGGCCGTCACGGACGAGGAGGACCGCATTCTCCTCGGCCGCCAGGTCCACTGGCCCGAGGGCCGCTTCTCGACCCTCGCCGGCTTCGTCGAGCCCGGCGAGTCCATCGAGCAGTCCGTACGCCGCGAGGTCTTCGAGGAGGCCGGCATCACCGTCGGCCAGGTCGACTACATCGCCAGCCAGCCCTGGCCCTTCCCGTCCAGCCTCATGCTGGGCTTCATGGCCCGCGCCACGTCCACCGAGATCAACGTCGACGGCGACGAGATCCACGAGGCCCGCTGGTTCTCCCGCGACGAACTCGGCGCCGCCTTCGAGGCCGGCGAGGTGCTGCCCCCGTACGGCATCTCCATCGCGGCCCGGCTGATCGAGCTCTGGTACGGCAAGCCGCTGCCGACCCGCAGCTTCATCTGACCCACGACGCGGGAAGGGCGGTCCCCCGACACCTCGGGGGACCGCCCTTCCCGCGTACGGCTGCGCGCCGAGCGCGGTTACGCGCCGATCTTCTGCTTCACCTGCGCCAGCGACGGGTTCGTCAGCGTGGAGCCGTCGGGGAACAGCACGGTCGGAACCGTCTGGTTTCCGCCATTGGCCTTCTCCACGAACGCCGCGGACTCCGGGTCCTGCTCGATGTTGATCTCGGTGTATCCGATGCCCTCGCGGTCGAGCTGCTTCTTCAGCCGCTGGCAGTAGCCGCACCACGTGGTGCTGTACATCGTCACAGTGCCCAGCATGTCTTTTTGTGCTCCTTCGGCGGGTCGGGGCAGGTGGTCGCAGTGAGAGAACGTACTTGAAAGGGCCACCATTCCCGCCGGCCCCATTCCCGTCGGGTCACCGGTCCCGAGAGGGCGTCCGCGCGCCCCGTCACGGCACGGACCGCCGAGGGTGACACTCGCCGCATTAGTACGACTGCGAGGGCCCACCTGTGGACAACCGGCTCGCCCGTCTCCGCCGACCTGGCAGCATGGCCATGTGACAGCAGCAACGCACTCCCCCCTCTTCCCGCAGGTACCGGACTCGGCCGACGCGGTGCTCGAAGGGCTCGACCCCGAGCAGCGCGAGGTGGCCACCGCCCTGCACGGTCCGGTGTGTGTGCTGGCGGGAGCGGGGACGGGCAAGACCCGGGCGATCACCCACCGCATCGCCTACGGGGTGCGCGCCGGGATCCTGCAGCCTTCCAGTGTGCTGGCCGTCACCTTCACCAACCGTGCCGCGGGGGAGATGCGGGGCCGGCTGCGCCTGCTCGGCGCCCAGGGCGTCCAGGCCCGCACCTTCCACTCCGCGGCGCTGCGTCAGCTTCAGTACTTCTGGCCGAAAGCGATCGGTGGCTCCCTGCCCCGACTCGTCGACCGCAAGATCCAGCTCGTCGCCGACGCGGCGGCCGCCTGCCGCATCCGTCTCGACCGGGGCGAGCTGCGGGACACCACCGCGGAGATCGAGTGGTCCAAGGTCACCCAGACCGTTCCCGCCGACTACGCCCTGGCCGCCGCCAAGGCGGGCCGCGAGATCCCCCGCGACCCCGCCGAGATCGCCCAGCTCTACGCGGCCTACGAGGACCTCAAGCGGCAGCGCGGTGTCATCGACTTCGAGGACGTCCTGCTGCTGACCGTCGCCGTCCTCCAGGACCGGCAGGACATCGCCGAGCAGGTCCGCGCCCAGTACCAGCACTTCGTGGTCGACGAGTACCAGGACGTCAGCCCGCTCCAGCAGCGCCTGCTCGAACTGTGGCTCGGCGAGCGGGACGACCTGTGCGTGGTCGGGGACGCCAGCCAGACGATCTACTCCTTCACCGGAGCCACCCCCGACCACCTCCTCGACTTCCGCACCCGCCACCCCGGCGCCACCGTCGTCAAGCTGGTCCGCGACTACCGCTCCACCCCTCAGGTCGTCCACCTCGCCAACGGTCTGCTCTCCCAGGCCCGGGGCCGCGCCGCCGACCACCGCCTGGAGCTCGTCTCCCAGCGTGGCCCGGGACCCGAGCCCGGCTACGGCGAGTACCCGGACGAGCCCGCCGAGGCGGAGGGCGCGGCCCGCCGGATCCGCGAGCTGCTCGACGCCGGCGTGCCGGCCGCGGAGATCGCCGTCCTGTTCCGCACCAACGCGCAGTCGGAGACGTACGAGCAGGCCCTAGCCGACCGCGGCGTCCCGTACCAGCTGCGCGGCGCGGAGCGCTTCTTCGACCGCCCCGAGGTCCGCAAGGCGGGTGTCGCCCTGCGCGGCGCGGCCCGCTTCGGGGGCAACGACGCCCTTCTCGAGGACGCTGTCGACCTGCCCTCCCAGGTACGTGCCGTCCTGTCGGGGGAGGGCTGGACCCCGCAGCCGCCGGCCGGCTCCGGGGCGGTCAGGGAACGCTGGGAGTCGCTGGCCGCGCTGGTCAGCCTCGCGCAGGACTTCGCCGCGGCGCAGTCCGGCGCCACCCTCGCCGACCTGGTCGCCGAACTGGACGAACGGGCGAACGCCCAGCACGCCCCGACCGTCCAGGGCGTCACCCTGGCCTCCCTGCACTCGGCCAAGGGCCTGGAGTGGGATGTCGTCTTCCTGGTCGGCGTCGCCGAGGGCATGATGCCGATCACCTACGCCAGGACCGACGAGCAGATCGAGGAGGAGCGCCGGCTCCTCTACGTCGGAGTCACCCGGGCCCGGGAACGCCTGTATGTCTCCTGGGCGCTCTCCCGCTCACCCGGCGGCCGTCCGAGCCGCCGACCCAGCCGGTTCCTCGACGGCCTGCGCCCCGGTTCGGGCGCCGCCGCCGGCCGCGGGGGCAGCGGGGGCATCGCGGGTACCGGGGGCATCGAGCGCGGCTTCACCGGCGCCGCGGCGGGCGCCCCGGTCGAGCGGCGCCGGACCCAGCGGACCCCGGCCCGCTGCCGGGTCTGCGGGCGCACCCTGACCGACGCCGGCGAGATGAAGCTGATGCGCTGCGAGGAGTGCCCCTCCGACATGGACGAGGGGCTGTACGAACGGCTGCGCGACTGGCGGGCGGTCCAGGCGCAGCAGGCGGGACAACCCGCCTTCTGTGTCTTCACCGACAAGACCCTGATGGCGATCGCCGAGACCGTCCCCGAGGACGAGGGCGAACTCGCGCGGATCCCGGGGGTCGGCGTCCGCAAGCTCAACCGCTACGGAGCCGATGTCCTGGCCATCTGCGCAGGCCAAGAGGTCGAAGGGGACGACGAGAAGGGCTGAGGGCGGACGGCCGGGCAACTGATCCGAACTCGTCGGAAAAATAGTTTGCGCATGCCCCGGCAATCCCCATAGGTTCTTAGACACGGGAACGGCGGCCTTCTCGAAGGCCCTGATTCCGTGCTGTACTTGCATACCCGCCGGACCGGATTCACCCCCGGTCCCCCGAGACGCCGAGAGGAGGCGATTCCAGTGATCATCATCAACCGCAGCTCCACCGCCAAACTGACCGATCTCTCGGTCGTCTCCACGTGCATGCTCGACGCCTCGATCCTGGGCACCGGTCTGTCCGGCATTCGTGCCGACCGGCCGGCGTCCTCCTCCGTTGCCTCCGTGGTTCTTCCCAGCCGCGAGCGCAATGAGCGACCGACCGAGGCACTGGAAGCAGTAGGGGCACAGGCGCACGCCTATGCCTTTACGGCAGCCGGTGCCGGAGCCCGGAAGCAGACGACGCAGCACCACCTGATGTGGGCCTTCCGTGGGCCAGAACCCTGGAGTGATCCAGCCTGATCGTCGATCAGGCCGGCGCCTTCAGGGCCGCGGAACCCACCCGGGATCCGCGGCCCTTCTGTTTGCCCCGAACACGGGGACAGCGGAGTGAAGGGGCCTCGGGACAAGAAAAGAACCCGGTACCCAGCCGACACCCGGTCCTACAGGACCGGACCGACAGACGAGGAAAGACGAACCGTGCAACTCGAAGCGCACGCCCCGTCAGTACCGCCTTCCGAAACGATCCCCCCGCCCGGCCTCACGGAGGACTCCACCTTGACCCCGCTCACGGCGCTCACCGCGCTCGACGACGCCATCGAGAACCTCGGCGTACCCGTCCCCTGCCGCTCCTACGACCCGGAGGTCTTCTTCGCCGAGTCGCCGGCCGACGTCGAGTACGCCAAGTCCCTCTGCCGCACCTGCCCGCTGATGGAGGCCTGCCTCGCAGGCGCCAAGGAGCGGCGCGAGCCCTGGGGTGTCTGGGGTGGCGAGCTGTTCGTCCAGGGAGTCGTCGTCGCCCGGAAGCGGCCGCGTGGCCGCCCGCGCAAGAACCCGGTCACAGCATGAACACCGCAGGAACGATCGACCGCCCCCTCACGCAAGACCCCAAGAAGCAGGCCCCGATGAAGCCGTTCCCCAGCGAGCCCACAGGCTCCGCGATCGAAGACATCACCACCACCGGCGCGTACGACTCGCGTCAGAACAGGACACGCGAGATGCAACTCATCCCAGAAGCCCTGGCTCGTGCGCATATGCACGACCGACTGCACGAGGCCGAGCGGGAACGCCGGGCACTGCGCCTGGCGACCGCTCGCAGGATGCAGCGACGGGCCGAGCGCGCCTCGCTGCGCGCCCGGCGGGCGCTCGCCATGGCCGTGATGCAGTAACCACACCCACCTGAAGCGGTGGCCTCCCCGGCAGGGGAGGCGAAGCTCTCCCCGCGGGGGCCGGTCCGTCCGAACGGACCGGCCCCCGCGGTGCGTTGTGCGGAGGATCCACCGTCCCGGAGTTATCGTCGCGAGGATGACGAGTCCTCCCGGAGACGGTGACCGAGGCGCTTCCCCGGCGGAGCCCCATCCCCTCGTGTGCGCCCGCTGCGGCGCCCGGGCCGAGGAGCCCCCGCCCGTCACCTGGACCTGCTCCGTGGAGCACGGCGTCCGGCGCTACTTCTGCGAGGCCTGCGCCCGCGAGAACCTCAGGGCGATCGAAGGCCGACTGGACTCGGAGTGGTGGTGAATCGCGTCACAGTCGGGTGAGGAAGTCCCGGCGCTCACGCCTCCGCGACCGACTCCTCCGCCTCGAAGGCCTCCAGGGCGTCCGCCGCGAGGAAGCCGGGCAGCCACTCCTCCAGCTCCTCGCGCAGCCGCACCGTCGCGCCGAGCTGGCACAGCACGCCGATCGTGCTGAGCGTCACCCGGTGTATCAGCAGATAGGCCGGCGGCAGGTTGAGCTGCTTGCCCAGCTGATGCGCGGGAGAGCGGGGGTCGGCGATCCGGGCCGCTTGGCTGCGCATCCAGCCACGGCTGAACGTGAACTCCGTCACCTGGGCCGGCTCGATGATCGGCAGGAGGTAGTCGAGGACGGCGTCGGGATCCAGCTCGATGGAGTCCTTGACGAAGCCCTCCGTGCGCAGGAGTTCGTAGACCGCCTCCGCGTCACCGTCGAGGGTCATGCGCAGGGACTCGCCGATCGGGTCCGGCAGACCGCCCGGGAGCCGGTCCACCGTGCCGAAGTCCAGGACACCCAGGCGCCAGTCGTCCTCGCCGCCCGGTCCGCCCGGCAGGAGGCGGAAGTTGCCGGGGTGCGGGTCGGCGTGGAGCAGCCCGGTGCGGGCCGGGCCGGAGAAGAGGAACCGGGACAGCAGCTGGCCGGCCCGGTCGCGCTGCTCCTGGGTGCCGTCGGTGATCACCTCCGACAGGGGCACACCGTCGATCCACTCGGTGACCAGGACCTGCTCGCGCTGGTGGACCACCGCCGGGATCACCACGTCGGGATCGTCGGCGAACTCCTCCGCGTGGGCCCGCTGAGCCTGTGCCTCGAGGCTGTAGTCGAGTTCCTCCGAGACCCGGTCCTTGAGCTCGGCGATCAGCGGCTTGACGTCCATGCCCGGGATGAGAGGACCCAACAGGCGCGCGAAACGGCTGAGTTGGTTGAGGTCGGACAGCAAGGCCTCGCCCGCGCCGGGGTATTGGACCTTGACCGCCACCTCCCGGCCGTCGTGCCACACCGCTCGGTGGACCTGGCCGATCGAGGCCGCGGCGGCCGGCTTGTCGTCGAACTCCAGGAACAGCTCGGGCCAGTCCGCGCCGAGCCGCTCCGCGAGCACGGAGTGCATGGTGCGGGTCGGCATCGGCGGCGCCGCTTCCTGGAGCTTGGTGAGGGCCGCGCGATAGGGGCCGGCGACCTCCTCGGGCAGGGCGGACTCGAAGACGGACATGGCCTGCCCGAACTTCATCGCACCGCCCTTCAGCTCGCCCAGCACCTTGAACAGCTGCTCGGCGGTGCGCTGCTGCAGTTCGCGGCCGACGATCTCCGCGGACTCGCCCACGATCCGCTTGCCCAGACCCCAGGTCGCCCGCCCGGCGAAGCCGAGCGGGAGCGCGGCGAGTTTGGCGGTCCGGGTGACCGCCTTCCGGGGAAGATCAGACATGCGCCCTCCAAGTACCGGCCAGCCGCGCGGCGTCCGTCGTACGGCACAACTCCTGCGAATGGTGCACTGCCATTGTCGCGTGCGTTCCCCGGTCCTCGGAGATGTGTTCCTGCTTACCTTTCGCCGCCGCCCCGCACGAGCAGGCGAAATGCGGGCATAGCGGACGTGGTTGCCACTGGAGGGCGGGAATGGAAACCTCCCAGCGGGCACCGGTGCTCGACGGGGTCCGGCCGTCGAGGAAGGTGAGCGCGTGGGCGGCCGCCAGCCCGGCGACGGTCGTGGCCAGTGTCACATCACAGGCGCGCGCCGCGCGCCTTCTCCCGGAGTGCCACTGGGCGACCAGCCGCGGCCAGGCCGGGTCCCGGTCGGTGCGCTCCTGATGCAGACAGCCCGCGCAGCCCGTCTCCCCCGGCAGTACGAGCGGGCCGACGACCCCCGTCCCCTCGACGACCCCGGCGTAGAGGTGCGGTGTGCCCGAGGCGATCAGCGGCTCCGCCGCCGAGGGGGCGGGCGCGTGCACGGACACGTCGTCCCGTGGAGCGAAGATCACGAGCGAGAAGCCGGGTGGGTCCGTCCGGGCCGGTGATCCCGGACCTCTGCGGGGTGCGGGGCCCGGGGCGGCCCGGCGCACGGCGCGGCGGGCGGATTCGTCCCGACGCTCGCCGACCGACTCGGCGGGCAGGCCGCCCGGTGCGATGTCCCCCGGCTCGACCCGGCCGCCGTCCCGCACGTCCACCTCGCCGACCCCCGCACCCGAGAGCAGCGCCGCCAGCGCAACGCCGACCCGGCCGGCGCCCCGCACCTGGACCCGCAGCCGGCGTCGGACGGCCAGGTGGTCGATCGCGTCGCCCGGCTCCGAGGTGAGGAGGGACAGCGCGGCCAGGTCGGGGCGCAGCCGGTCCAGGACCTCTTTCCGCTTCCGCAGCTCGGCGGCCTCCGGCCCGCCGCCGCGCGCGTCGTCGAGCAGCCCCGCCCGCGCCAGCCGCTCCACCAGCCGGTCGACACGGCCGTCGGGCAGACCCATGCGGCGACCCTCCTCGCGCAGCAGCTCCAGCCCGCGGGTGCCGTCCAGCAGGTCGAGGAGGCTCCCCGTCGCCTTGTCCACCGGGCCGAGTGTCAGCGCGTGCGCCGGTGTCATCCCGAACTGCGCCGTGTTGAGGTCACGCCAGCCGCGCCGCAGCGCGGGCTTCACCATCGGATGCATCAAAGGCCCCCGTATGCCTCATGCCTGGAAACTCCCCGTCACATCGGCGGAGCGGGGGCGTTGGGGACGTCCTCGCTCCGCCGACGAGTGCCAGCATGCCCGGACCCGCTCGGGCACGCCGAAAGTTGTCCACAGGCAGGGGCGTTCATCGTACAAATCCGTCGTACGAGGCAAACGCGGCGCGACGGATCGGAACCTGACCGTCCCGGAGTCGGGACTTCCCCCGTGTGCAGCGGGTAACGTCGGGGCGTGTCCGCCGACCCATTGCACCGCGCCGGAACACCACAGCGCAGCACGACGAGCCAGCCGCCGAGCGGCTCACGAACGAGCGCGATCGAGGTCCGCAGAAGCGCCCGTCGACGTCGGACGGTCTCCGCGTACCGCGAGGGCGATCGCACCATCGTGCTCATCCCTGCCCGGATGTCCGAGGCCGAGGAGCAACGCTGGGTGAGCGTCATGCTCGACAAGCTCGCCGCCCAGGAGAGCCGGCGCGTCCCGGGCGACGCGGAGCTGGCCGAGCGCGCCGAGCGGCTGTCGGCCCAGTGCTTCGGCGGGCGCGCCCGGCCCGCCTCGGTCCGCTGGGTGACCAACCAGAACACCCGCTGGGGCTCGTGCACACCGGCCGAGGGCAGCATCCGCCTGTCGCACCGTCTGAAGGGCATGCCCGAGTACGTCATCGACTACGTCCTCGCCCACGAGCTCGCGCATCTGCTCGTGCCCGGTCACGGCCCCGACTTCTGGCGGCTGCTGGAGGCGTACCCGCGCACCGAGCGCGCCCGTGGCTACCTGGAGGGTGTCGTCGCGGCCGACCGGCTGCCCCACCTGTCCGCCGCCGACGAGGAGTGACCTGCGGCGTACGCGGTGAGCCCGCCCCCCGGCACGTGACGTTTGTTGTGTACCGGGTCTGTACCGACATCGTGCGTTGTCCGACTTTGCCGTTAGCCTGACGCGACGCATTCACAATCGGGATGGGGGACGGTCGTTACGCATGCCCAGGGAATTCCAGCGCGGCCACAAGGCCAGGATCAGTGACCTCACCGCGGGCACCGATCTGTACGTAGGCGTGCAGATCACCGCTCCCGGCCTGACCTTCGACATCAGTTGCTTCGGCCTCGACGCCGACGAGCGGCTCTCGGACGACCGGTACTTCGTCTTCTTCAACCAGCCGAAGTCGCCCGAGGAGTCCATCCAGCTCCTGGGCGCCCAGGCGGGCGACACGGAGTCCTTCCGCATCACCCTCGACCGGATTCCGCCGCAGATCCACAAGCTGTCCTTCACGGCGACCCTCGACGGCGCCGGGCAGATGTCGCAGATCAACCCCGGCTATCTCCGCATCGTCGCGGGCGGCGAGGAAGTGGCCCGCTACGCGTTCAACGGCTCGGAGTTCTCCAGCGAGCGGGCCGTGATGCTGGGTGACTTCTACCTGAAGGACGTGTGGCGGTTCGCGGCCGTCGGACAGGGCTTCGACGGCGGTCTGGACGCGCTGCTGAAGAACTTCGGCGGCGAGGTCGCCGAGGAGGAGGCGCCCGCCGCGCCGCAGCAGCCGCAGCAGCCGCAGGCCGGTGCCGCCACTCCCGGCTTCGCCCCGCCCGCGTTCGGCGCACCGCCCGCTCCGGCACCTGCTCCCGCTCCGGCCCAGCCGCAGCCCGCCGCACAGGGCTTCGCGCCCCCGCCCGCCCCGGCACCGGCGCCCGCGCCCCCGGTGCACGCCGCGCCGACCATCGTGGCGCCCCTCACCCCGCCCGGCGGCGGCCACGTACCGCCGCCCGCTCCGGCCCCGGCGCCCTACGGCCAGCCGCCGCAGCAGCAGCCGTACGGTCAGGGCCCGGCGCCGACCGCGCCCATGCCTCCCGGCTACGGCCAGCAGCCGCAGGCTCCCCACGCCCCGCAGGCCCCGCCCGGTTACGGTCAGCCGCCCCAGCCGCCCGGCTACGGTCAGCAACCCCCGTTCGGGCAGGTCCCGGGCCAGCAGGCCTACGGCGTACCGCAGAGCGCGCCCCAGGGCGGTGCCGGAGTGGCCGCCGCGCTCCAGCAGTTCAAGGAGACGCCCACCGGACAGCGCTGGACCCAGCAGAACAAGAAGCTGGTCCGGGTCGACCTCGGGATCGGCGGTCAGCCCGTGCTCGCCCGCCAGGGCAGCATGGTCCTCTACCAGGGCAAGGTCGACTTCAGCTACAAGGGCGCCGGGTTCGCCGGCCGGATCGTCGGCAACGCCACCGGTCAGGAGATGCAGCTGATGCGCTGCACCGGCCAGGGCCAGGTGTTCCTCGCCGAGAACTCCACGATGCTGCACCCCATCGAACTCCAGGGTGACGGCATCTGCGTCTCCGCGGAGAACGTCCTCGCCTTCGACGAGAGCCTCCAGTACGAGGTCCGTCGCATCGAGGGCCACGGCATCCCCGGCGGCGCCCTGTTCACCATGCAGTTCACGGGGACCGGCACGATCGTCGTCAAGACGCACGGCACGCCCGTCGTCCTGCCGGTCACGCCCACCACGTTCGCCGACTGCAACGCCGTCGTCGCCTGGTCGTCCGCCGCCCAGGTGGTCGTCTCCAGCCAGGTCCGCATGCGCCGCAACGCCTACCCCGGCGACACCGGCGAGAGCGTCAACCTCCAGTTCCGGGCCGCTCCCGGCAACTTCATCGTCGTCCAGCCGTACGAGGTCTGAGGGAGCCCGTCATGAACCAGCCACTCGCGGGCTATGCCCCCGCACCCGTCACCGCCCGGATGGAGAACCACGGCAACCACATGCTGAAGGTCGCCCTCCAGACCGGGAACGATCTCCTCGCGCGCGTGGGCTCGATGGTCGCCTACGAGGGCTTCGTGCAGTACGAGCCCAACCCGCCGGCCGTGCGCCAGATCGCGCGCGACTGGATGACCGGCGAGGGCGCGCCCCTGATGAAGTGCTCGGGCGACGGCCTGCTCTACCTCGCCGACTACGGCGCAAACGTCGTCGTGATCAACCTCAACGGCGACGGCATCTCCGTCAACGCCACCAACCTGCTCGCCTTCGACGCGCACCTCACCTGGGGCGTCGAGCGCGTCAAGGGACTGGCGAAGTTCGCCGGTCAGGGCCTGTGGAACACCAAGATCTCCGGGCAGGGCTGGGTCGCGCTGACCTCCCGGGGCAAGCCGATCGTCGTCGACTGCGGCGGCGGCGAGGACGAGACGTACGTCGACCCCGACGCGCTCGTCGCCTGGTCGCCGAACCTCAAGGTGAAGGGCAAGCGCAGCTTCAAGGCGCAGTCGCTCATCGGCCGGGGCAGCGGCGAGGCCTACCAGATGGCCTTCTCCGGCCAGGGCATCGTCGTCGTCCAGCCCAGTGAGGACAGCACCGACCGCCTCCGGGTCCGGGGCTGAGGGGGAGCCAGAAACGCCATGCAGAGCTCACTTTTCGCGCACAACGACTCGCAGACCCAGGAGCGCTGGAGTCTCCAGAACAAGCAGATGCTCCGGGTCGGCCTCGAGGGCCATGACGACATCCTCGCCCGCAAGGGCACGATGGTCGCCTACCAGGGCCTGATGGAGTTCGACGCCGAGTACCAGAACCACCAGCAGGGACGCGCGCGGGCGCACACGGGCGAGGGCCTGGACCTGATGCGCTGCCACGGGCAGGGCACGGTGTACCTCGCCAACCTCGCCCAGCACGTGCACCTCATGGACGTGGAGCAGGACGGCCTGACCGTGGACAGCAGCTATGTCCTGGCCATGGACTCCTCGCTGCACCACGAGGTCATCGCCGTCGACAGCCTCTACGGCATCTCCGGCTCCGGGAAGTACCAGCTCAACATCACCGGCCGCGGCAAGGTCGCCCTGATGACCTCGGGCGCACCGCTGATGATGCAGGTCACGCCCGACAAGTACGTCAACTGCGACGCCGACGCCATCGTCGCCTGGTCCACCGGGCTGCGGGTGCAGATGCAGGCGCAGACGCACTCCTCGGGGGTGTGGCGCCGGCGCGGCAACACCGGTGAGGGCTGGGAGCTCAGCTTCATGGGCTCCGGCTACGCGCTCGTCCAGCCCAGCGAGCTGCTGCCGCCGCAGAACGCCCAGATCGGCTCCGGGCTGGCCGCCCAGTACGGCATGGGACAGCAGGGCGTACGGCAGCAGAACCAGGGCAACGCCTGGAGCTGACCGTCCGGACAGCATTCGTAAGGGGCGGCCACCAAATTGGTCGCCCCTTACCCGTCTCGGCTCACAGCCGCCCGTCACCCGCCTTCCGGCTCACAGGCGTCCCTATCCGGCCGCCTTCCGGCTCACAGCCGCGCGCGAGTCGCCTCCAGCAGCCGTACGACCGACTCGTCGGCCACGCCGGCGACCTCGTCATAGGCGAACCAGCGCAGGTCGAGGGACTCGTCGCTGATGGCCTCCACGGCCCCGGCCGGGGCGAGCGCCGCGTACTGGACGTCGAAGTGCCACGCGCACGGCGTGGGATGCCGGTCCAGGCGCACGGGGCCGCCGGGAAGCAGGGCCAGCCCCCCGATGCCGGACTCCTCGGTCGCCTCGCGCAGCGCGGCGGCCCGCAGACTCTCGTCGGCCGGCTCGCAGTGGCCTCCCATCTGGAGCCACATCCGCATCTTCTTGTGCAGGGTCAGCAGCACCCGGCCGCGCTCCGGGTCGATCACCAGCGCGCTCGCCGTGATGTGGCCGTCCCCGCAGGCCTTCCACATGCCGTCCGGGTGCGCCGCGAGATGGTCCAGATAGGCCTGGCGCAGCTCTTCCTGCGCTTCCTGGCCCTCGTACCCCTTCAGGACGAGGACCGCGTCGTCGTACAGGCTCACTCGGTGCCGTCGTCCTCGGAGTCGGTGCCCTCGTCGTCCTTCTTCAGGTTCGGTTTGTGGCCGGAGCCGCCGCTCGCCGCCTCGCCGAGCATCTTGTCCAGCTCGGAGAAGTCCAGCTGCTCGCGGTGCACGAAGCCGTCCGGGTCGTCCAGGTCGGACGCCGTCGGCAGCATGTCCGGGTGGGCCCACAGGGCGTCACGGCCGTCGACCCCGCGCGCGTCCGTGAGGGACGCCCACAGGCGGGAGGCGTCACGCAGGCGGCGCGGACGCAGCTCCAGGCCGATCAGCGTCGCGAACGTCTGCTCCGCCGGACCGCCCGAGGCACGACGTCGGCGCAGCGTCTCGCGCAGGGCGTCCGCGGACGACAGACGGGGTTTCGCGGCCGCGTGCACCACCGCGTCCACCCAGCCCTCCACGAGCGCCAGGGCCGTCTCCAGACGGGCCAGAGCGGCCTTCTGGGCCGGGGTGTCCTCCGGCTGGAACATGCCCTGCTGGAGCGCGTCCTGCAGCTGCTCCGGGTTCTGCGGATCGAACTGACCGACCACGTCCTCCAGCTTGGCCGTGTCGACCTTGATCCCGCGCGCGTAGCCCTCGACGGCGCCGAACAGGTGCGAGCGCAGCCACGGCACATGTGCGAACAGACGCTGGTGGGCGGCCTCGCGCAGGGCGAGGTAGAGCCGCACCTCGTCCTTCGTCACACCGAGGTCCTTGCCGAACGCCTCGATGTTGACCGGCAGCAGCGCTGCGCGCCCGGCCGGGCCGAGGGGCAGGCCGATGTCGGTCGAGCCGACGACCTCGCCCGCGAGCACGCCCACGGCCTGGCCGATCTGCGAGCCGAACATCGCGCCGCCCATCGAGCGCATCATGCCGATCAGCGGGCCGGCCATGGCCTGCATCTCCTCCGGCAGGACATCGCCCATGGCCGCGCCGACGCGCTCGGCGACCGGGTCGACGAGTTCCTTCCACGCGGGCAGGGTCGCCTCGACCCACTCCGCGCGGGACCACGCCACGGCCGTGCCAGCGCCGGACGGCAGGGACGTCGCGTCGTCCAGCCAGAGGTCGGCCAGACGGACGGCCTCCTGGACGGCGGTGCGCTCGGAGGGGCCGACGCTGGCGTCCTTCACGCCGTCGGCGGTGCCCTGGGCGACCGTCTGGCGGGCGATCTGCTTGGCCATGTCCCAGTTCACCGGGCCGCCCTCGTAGGAGAGCATCTGGCCCAGCTGCTGGAAGGCGGCGCCCAGGTCGTTGGGGTTCAGCGAACCGAACATCGCGGCGAGCGGGTTGTCCGCACCGGGGGCGCCAAAGCCTCCGGCGCCGGGCAGGCCGCCGAAACCGAACGGGTTGGCCGGTCCCTGACCACCGCCGCTCTGCGGGTCCTTCTTCTTGCCCTCGTCGCCGTCTTCCGGCTCCTCCGGCGGAAGGCCGAATCCGAATGGGGTGTCACTCACGGGGTTCCTCGGCTGGTAAGGCCACCGGTTCTCGGCCGGCGGCGACTGCCCTGCAACACCACCCAGCGTAGACACCCCGGCTCGATCGGGCCTCGGTGCTTCGCCGACTCCTGGCCTGCGGCAGGATGGATGCCACCTGGTACGTACGCTTCACTCGCGCCCGTATGCCAAGACAACCGCTGGAGACACCTGGTGAGTTCCCCAGATCCGCAGGTTCGCGCAGCGCGAAACCACTCAACCCCGGCCGGCGCGCGCGGGCCCGTCGTGGCCGTGACCGGCGCCGCGACCGGGATCGGCGCGCTGCTGACCGAGCGGCTCGCCGCGTCGGAGGAGGTCAAGCAGGTCGTCGCCATCGACGAGCGGCGCGGCGAGTGCGACGCGGCGACGTGGCACATCCTCGACGTCCGTGACCCGGCGATCGCCGACAAGCTGCGCGGCGCGGACGTCGTGGTCCACCTCGCGCTCGACCTCGACCTGGGGAGTGACGCCGCCGCCCGGACGGCCTACAACGTGCGCGGCACGCAGACCGTGCTGACGGCCGCCGCGGCGGCCGGGGTGCACCGGGTGGTGCTCTGCACCTCCGCGATGGTCTACGGCGCGCTCGAGGACAACGAGCTGCCGCTCTCGGAGGACGCGGAGCTGCGGGCCACGGCGGAGGCGACCGGCGTCGGGGACCTCCTGGAAATCGAACGGCTGGCCCGGCGTGCGCCCCGGGCGCATCCGGGGCTCAACGTCACCGTGGTGCGGCCCGCGGTGCTGGTCGGCGGCACGGACACCGCGCTGACGCGGTATTTCGAGTCGCCGCGGCTGCTGGTCGTCGCCGGTTCGCGGCCGGCCTGGCAGTTCTGCCATGTCGAGGACCTGGTGAGCGCCCTGGAGTACTCCGTCCTGGAAAAGGTCGACGGCGAGCTGGCCGTCGGCTGCGACGGATGGCTGGAGCAGGAGGAGGTCGAGGAGCTCAGCGGGATCCGGCGCATGGAGCTGCCGTCGGCGGTCGCGCTGGGCGCCGCCGCCCGGCTGCACCGGATCGGGCTGACGCCGTCCCCCGCCGGGGACCTGGCCTACACGATGTACCCCTGGGTGGTGAGCGGGAGCCGCCTGCACGACGCGGGGTGGCGGCCGCGGTGGACCAACGAGGAGGTCCTCGCGCAGCTGCTGGAGGAGGTGGCCGGGCGGCACACCGTCGTCGGCCGGCGGCTCGGGCGCAAGGACGCCACCGCGGCGGGCGCGGCGGGCGCGACGGTCGCTCTGCTGGGTGCGGCGGCCGTGGTGCGCCGGGCCCGGAAGGCCCGGCGGCGGTGAGCGTGGGGGGCGCGGGGCGCTTCTCCGCCCCCGCCGCCCCTTCCCTCCCGGCTCCTTCCCTGCCCTTCACCGGGGCCTGCGCCCCCGGACCCCCCTTTCGGCCGGACGGGCCGCCTTTGGAGGTCGCTCCAAAGCGGTACGCGCGTGTGCCGGGTGATCACGCTATTTCGCCGGCCCTCCCGGGTGGGGCACGATGGGGGTATGGCAGCCATCGACGACCATCCCGGCGAGCGGGCAGCGCAGGATCCCATCAAGCTGATCGCCGTTCGTGACACCGCGCTCTCCCTGGACGAGGTCTTCAAGGCCGTAGGGGACGACGCGGCGGGCGGGATCGCGCTGTTCGTGGGCACGGTCCGCAACCACGACGGCGGCGCCGACGTGGACTCCCTCGGGTACTCCTGCCATCCCGGCGCGGAGGCGGAGATGCGGCGGATCGCGGAGAAGGTCGTCGCCGAGTACCCGGTGCGGGCGCTGGCCGCGGTGCACCGGGTCGGCGACCTCGGGGTCGGCGATCTCGCCGTCGTCGTCGCCGTCTCGTGTCCGCACCGCGGCGAGGCCTTCGAGGCCTGCCGGAAGCTGATCGACGATCTCAAGCACGAAGTGCCCATCTGGAAGCACCAGAAGTTCTCGGACGGTACCGACGAATGGGTCGGAGCCTGCTGAATTCCTTCCGGTTGCGTAACCGCACCCCTGCCGTGAGCGTTGTCGGTGCGGATGGTTAATCTGCTGATCAGTCAGTTGTGGTGGCTCATAGGGGTTGGGAGGTCGGCATGGCGGCGCTCGTCTGGTTGCTGATTCCGCTTGTCGCCGCTATCGGCGCCGGTCTGTGGGGTACTTGGGCGAACCGGACCCGGAAGGCCCGCAGCGACGGTCCTGAGCTGGACGGATACGCCCGCTTCCGGGCGGCCATGGAGAAGCCCCACTCGCGTACGTGACCCGGGTGGCAGCCCTGACGGTGCGCTGACAGAGGCGTCCCGTAGTGTCGAGACATGCCACGCCGCACCGCGACGATGCTCGCCTCCACCCTGATGCTGATCGCGCTCCTGTGTGCGGGCGTACTCATCCCCGTGCCGTACGCGGAGATGTCCCCCGGGCCGACGGTGAACACCCTGGGCGATCACGGCGGCGAGCCGGTGCTTCAGATCTCCGGTCGCAAGACCTACACGACCAGCGGTCACCTGAACATGACCACCGTGCGGGTCACCAGCGCCGACTACCGGATGAACCTGGTCGAGGCCGTCTACGGATGGCTCGCGCACGACAACAAGGTCGTGCCGCACGACACGCTGTACCCGGACGGCAAGACCGAGGAGCAGTCCACCCAGGAGAACGCCGAGGAGTTCAGCCAGTCCCAGGAGAGCGCCAAGGTCGCCGCCCTGAAGGAGCTGGACATCCCGGTGACGTCCTGGGTGATCGTCTCGACGGTGGTGAAGGGCTCCCCGGCGGAGGGCCGGCTGCACGCCGGTGACGTGATCAAGGCCGTGGACGGCACCGCGGTGAAGGAGCCGGGCGACGTCGCGAAGCTGGTGACCAAGCACAAGGCGGGGGAGAAGGTCGTCTTCCGCATCGTCCCGGCGAAGGACCAGGCGGCCGCCGAGAAGGCGAACAAGGCGGCGACCAGGACCCAGGACGTCACCATCACGACCGCGACCTCCGACGACAGCGGCGAGAAGCGGGCCATCGTCGGGATCTCGGCCGGGACCGACCACACCTTCCCGTTCACCATCGACATCAAGCTCGCCGACGTCGGCGGGCCGAGCGCCGGTCTGATGTTCGCGCTCGGCATCTACGACAAGCTCACCCCGGGCAGCCTGACCGGCGGCCGGTTCGTCGCCGGCACCGGCACCATCGACGACACCGGCAAGGTCGGGCCGATCGGCGGCATCGAGATGAAGACGGTCGGTGCGCGCAGTCAGGGCGCCCAGTACTTCCTGACCCCCGCGGAGAACTGCGCGGCCGCCGCCAAGGACACCCCCTCGGGGCTCAGGCTCGTCAAGGTGAACACCATCGACGACGCCCTCGCCGCCCTCAAGGACATCCGCGGCGGCGACACCGCGGACCTGCCGAAGTGCACGAAGTAGCCGGAAGGGCTACTCCGCGAACGTCACCGACAACGCCTCGGCGAGGCCCGGCACCAGACCCGCGCCGGTGAGGACCTCCGTCGGCGCGTCCTTCTCGCGCAGCCGGAGGGCCGAGTCGCGGGTGCCGTCACGCAGGACGCCGACCGTGATCCGGACCTCCTGGCGGTCGGGGTGCTCCGCGACCCACTTCGCGAGCTTCTTGTCGCCCAGGCCCTTCGGCACCTGAGCCTCGGCGGACGGGGGCAGCATCAGACGCTCCACGGTGAGGGCGCAGCCGACCACCGCGTCGGGCCAGGCGATCGTGGCGAGGAACTCGTCGAGCGGCTTGTCCGTTGGCACTTCGTCCTGCTCGATCGGGGTGAGACCGGTGGTCTCGGACTCGTCCTGAAGGCCGAGCTGGGCGGCGAGCGACGGTTCCTGCGTTCGCAGCCGAGCGGTGTCTACGAGGGCGAAAAGGCGGGCGGGCTGGTCCCAGCCGAGGCCGGAGGCGTACTCGTCGATCTCGAGTACGGCCCGGGTGAGCGGGCTCGCCGCCATGGGAGTGTTGGACATGGTCACAATCCTGCCTCGTTCAGGGGTGGAATCGGGAACCGAGTAAACGGTGAGTAAGTTGCATAGGTGTGGGCCCTCGATCACCGGGGGCCGCGAACGGTCCACGAACACGCGGGCCTGATGGATCAACTGCGACTTTCGAGGTGCGCACCTTGGCTTTCCAGATGCCGGACCGCGGCGGAGGCCCCACGGGGCCGCGGATCAGAGTGGGCCGCCCGTCCCGGCGCGTCCGGACCCTGCTCATGACACTGGGCGTCCTAGCCGTGATCGGCATGGCGTTCACGATGTTCGCGGGGTTCTGGACGGACTGGCTCTGGTACCGCTCGGTGAACTACTCGTCGGTCTTCACGACCACGTTGTGGACCAAGATCGGGCTGTTCTTCGTCTTCGGCCTGCTGATGGCCCTCGCGGTCGGCTTCAACATCTGGCTGGCGCACCGCCTGCGGCCGCCGCTCAGCGCGATGTCGGTGGAGCAGCAGAGCCTCGACCGCTACCGCATGGGCATCGCGCCGTACAAGACGTGGCTGCTGCTCGGCATCACCTCCCTGGTCGGCCTGATCGCGGGCGCCTCGGCGGCGGGTCAGTGGCGGACCTGGCTCATGTGGGTCAACGGCGTGCCCTTCCACCAGAAGGACCCGCAGTTCCATCTCGACGTGTCCTTCTTCGCGTTCGACCTGCCCTGGTACCGGTTCCTGCTCGGCTTCGGCTTCGCCGCCACGATCCTCTCGCTGATCGCCGCCGCGCTCACCCACTACCTGTACGGCGGGCTGCGCGTCACCAGCCCGGGCGCGCGCGCCACCGCCGCGGCCACCGGCCATCTGTCGGTGCTGCTCGGCATCTTCGTCACGCTGAAGGCGGTCGCCTACTGGCTGGACCGTTACGGCCTGGCCGTGAAGTCCAGCGACTTCAAGGCGACGGACAACTGGACGGGCCTGCGGTACGTCGACGCCAACGCCTATCTGCCGGCCAAGACGATCCTGTTCTGCATCGCCGTCATCTGCGCCCTGCTGTTCTTCGCCACCCTGTGGCGGCGGACCTGGCAGCTGCCGGTGATCGGCTTCGGCCTGATGGTGCTCTCGGCGATCCTCATCGGCGGGCTGTACCCGGCGATCGTCCAGAAGTTCCAGGTCCAGCCGAACGAGCAGGCCAAGGAAGCCCCGTACGTCGAGAAGAACCTCAAGGCGACCCGTGAGGCGTACGGCATCGCCGGTACGCAGGTCACCGAGTACTCGGGTACGAGCACCACCAAGGACAAGACGACGCTGCGCGACGACGTCGACGCCACGGCGAGCATCCGCGTCCTGGACCCGAACATCGTCTCCCCGACGTACCAGCAGCTCCAGCAGATGCGGAAGTACTACGCGTTCCCGACCAACCTGGACGTGGACCGCTACAACGTGAACGGCGCCGACCAGGACACCGTCATCGGTCTGCGCGAGCTGAACCTCGCGGGCGTCGACAAGCAGAACTGGATCAACAACCACTTCCGCTACACCCACGGCTACGGCGTGGTCGCCGCCAAGGGCACCACCTCCGACGCCGAGGGCCGCCCGCTCTTCACCGAGTCCAACCTGCCCTCCGTGGGCGACCTGGGCACGTATCAGCAGCGGATCTACTACGGCGAGAAGACGACCGCGTACTCGATCGTCGGCGGTCCGCAGAAGGAGATCGACTACTCCGACGACGCCGGTGAGAAGACCACCAGCTACACCGGCAAGAGCGGCGTCAACCTCTCCAACCCGATCAACCGGGCCGCGTACGCGGTGTCGTTCGGCGAACCGCAGATCCTGTACTCCGGCGCCATCGGCGAGGGATCGCGGATCCTGTACAACCGCACGCCCAAGGAGCGCGTCGAGGCGGTCGCCCCCTGGCTGACCATCGACGGCGACGCCTACCCGGCCGTGGTCAACCACAAGATCCAGTGGATCGTCGACGCGTACACGACGACGAACGGCTACCCGTACGCCTCCCGTACGACCCTCGGCGACACCACGGCCGACTCGCTGACCGCGACCAACGACAACCGCGCGGTGGTGGCACAGCAGAACCAGGTCAACTACATCCGCAACTCGGTGAAGGCGACCGTCGACGCGTACACCGGCGAGGTCAAGCTCTACCAGTGGGACACCGAGGACCCGGTCCTGAAGACCTGGATGAAGGCGTTCCCCGGCACGGTGAAGTCCAAGTCGTCCATCTCGACCGACCTGATGGCCCATCTCCGGTACCCGCAGGACCTGTTCAAGGTCCAGCGCGAGCTGCTCACCCGCTACCACGTGAAGGACGCGACGACGTTCCTCAGCGGCAGTGAGGTGTGGCAGGTGCCGGACGACCCGTCCAACAAGTCGGGTGACGCGGTCCCGCCGTACTACCTGAGCATGAAGATGCCGGACCAGAAGGCACAGGCGTTCTCGCTGACGACGACCTTCACGCCCAACGGCCGGGACAACCTCAGTGCGTTCATGGCGGTCGACTCCGAGGCGGGAACTCCCGACTACGGCAAGATCAGAGTGCTGAAACTGCCGACCAGTACGACCGTCGACGGACCCAAACAGGTGCAGAGCCAGTTCAACTCCGAACAGGACATCGCCGAGTCCATCAGGCTTCTGAAGGGCGGCGACTCCGACATCGAGTACGGCAACCTGCTGACGGTGCCGCTCGACGGCGGTCTGCTGTACGTGGAGCCCGTCTATGTGCGCGGCGGCGGACTCAAGTACCCGCTCCTGAAGAAGGTGTTGGTGACCTACGGCGGCAACACCGCCTTCGAGGACACCCTGGACGAGGCCCTCAACAAGGTCTTCGGCGCGGAGGGCGCGACTCCGCCGCCGGCGGACGAGGGCGGCGGTACGACCCCGCCACCGACGTCCACCAACCCGACGGTCCGGGAGGCGTTGGCCGACGCCCAGAAGGCGTTCACGGCCGGCCAGGAGGCCCTGAAGAAGCCCGACTGGGACGCGTACGCCAAGGCGCAGAAGGATCTCGAGGACGCGTTGAAGCGGGCCGAGGACGCGCAGGCCGAGGCCGACAAGGGCGCCAAGGCGAGCAGCAGTCCGAGCCCGACGAGTTCGGCGAGTCCGAGTGGTGGCTCCGGCGGCGGCGCCGGTAGCAGTCCGAGTCCCAAACCCAGTCCCAGCAGCGGCTGATCTTGCCCACCCCGCGTCGTGATACGGTTGTGGAACACGACGCGGGGTGGAGCAGCTCGGTAGCTCGCTGGGCTCATAACCCAGAGGTCGCAGGTTCAAATCCTGTCCCCGCTACTGAAGACGAAGGCCCGGATTCTGAAAAGGATCCGGGCCTTCGTGGTGTGCGAACGCATGTGCCGGGGGGACTGGTGGCCGCGCCGCCGTGGGGAGTTGAGCGATCTGTGTTTGACTTGTCTCTCTGTGGGCATGTCGACAAAACGCTGAAGTGACCTTACGGGCCGCGGTATACCAGGTGTACCCGGGTTGCGGGTGGTGCGACGATGGACGTTATGGGGGACAAGGCAACTCTGTTCGAGACAGGGCGGTTTGTGCAGCCTTCCGGTGAGGAAGCGACCCGGGACCAGAGCCGGGACGAGACGGCGGACGCCGTCGAGACGGGGGAGGCCGTCGAGGAGATGAGCCTGCGGCTCGCGGCGCAAGCCGGCGATGTCGAGGCCGTCAGCGTCCTCGGGGCCATGTTGCTGCGCCGCGGTGACCTCGACGGGGCCGAGCCCCATCTGCGTGCCGCCACCGCGGAGGGCGACCGGGCCGCCGCCAACAACCTGGGCGTCCTTCTCCATCAGCGCGGCTACCCCGACGAGGCCGCCGGATGGTGGCGGGTCGCGGCCGTCGCCGGATCCGCCGCCGCCGCGCACGCCCTGGGCCGCCACCGCCGCGAGTGCGGCGACGAACCGGCCGCCGAGTACTGGCTGCGCCAGTCCGCCGAGCAGGGGCACACGCTGGGCGCGTACGCCCTGGCCGACCTGCTGGAGCACCGTGGGGACCCCGGGGCCGAGCAGTGGATGCGGGCCGCCGCCGAGCGGGGGCACCGGGAAGCGGCCTACCGGCTGGCCCGAGCCCTCGACCACCCGGAGTGCGCGGGCTCCCGTGCCGACGGCGACGCGGACGGGTGCGAGCACGACAACGGTGTCATCGTGCGGGCGGAGGCCGAGCAGTGGTACCGCCAGGCCGCCGCGCGCGGACACCGGCGGGCCGCCCTGCACCTCGGGACGATCCTGGAGCGGCGCGGCGACCTGAAGGAGGCCGGACGCTGGTACCTGACGTCCGCCAAGGACGGCGAGGCACGGGCCGCCTGCGCGCTCGGGTTCCTGCTGCGCGACGCCGGCGACACCGAGAGCGCGGCCGTCTGGTGGCTGCGGGCCGCGCAGGAGGGCGACGGCAACGCGGCGAACGCGCTGGGCGCGCTGCACGCCGAGCGGGGACAGACCCAGACCGCCGAGCGCTGGTACCGGGCCGCGATGGACGCCGGGGACGACAACGGCGCCTACAACCTCGCCCTGCTCTGCGCCGAACAGGGCCGCACCGTGCAGGCCGAGCAGTGGTACCGGCGCGCCGCCTACGCCGGGCACCGGGAGGCGGCCAACGCGCTGGCCATCCTGCTGCTCCAGGGCGGCGACACGGCCGGGGCCGAGCCCTGGTTCTCCAAGGCGGCGGAGGCGGGCAGCGTCGACGCCGCGTTCAACCTCGGGATCCTGTTCGCGGGGCGGGGCGAGGAGGCCGTCGCGCTGCGCTGGTACGAGCGGGCGGCCGCCGCCGGGCACACCGAGGCGGCGCTCCAGGTCGGGATCGCGCGCCTGCGCGACGGGGACGAGCAGGAGGCCGAGCGGCATCTGCGGTGCGCGGCCGGCGGCGGGAGCGCGGAGGCGGCGTACCGGCTGGCGGCCGTGCTGGACGCGCGCCGGCCGCCGCAGCCCGCGCACGAGCTCGGGGAGACCGTGCACGAGAAGACCGAGTGCGAGGAGTGGTACGAGCGCGCCGCGACCCAGGGGCACCGGCGGGCGCAGGTCCGGGTCGGGATGCTGGCCGCCGCGCGCGGGGACGTGGTGGAGGCGGCACGGTGGTACCGGACGGCCGCGGAGGCCGGGTCGCGCAACGGTGCGTTCAACCTCGGACTGCTGCTCGCGCGCGAGGGCAGCGAGCCCGAGGCGGCCGTGTGGTGGACGCGGGCGGCCGACGCCGGGCACGGGCGGGCGGCTTTGCGGCTTGCCCTGGTCTACGCGCGTCGCGGCGAACTGGCCGAGGGACAGCGGTGGGCTGACCGGGCGGTGTCGCTGGGGCCGGGAGAGGTGGCCGAGCGGGCGGCCCGACTGCGGGACGCGTTGCGGGAAGAGCTGTCCGCCTGACGGCGTGCCGCGGTGGAGCGGGGCCGTGGGGCTGGGCCGTGGACGGGGAGTGGAGACCGGTCCCGTGGAGCCGGGTGGTGGCGCCGGACCGGGTTCCGCACGACGGGATTCCTCCCCGCCGCCCCTTCCCGTCCCAACCCCGGGGCTGCTGCCACCGGACCCCCGCTGCCGGCCCTGAGCGGGCCTCGTCCTCGAACGCCCGACGGGCTGAAGTGTGTTCTGACCTGCGTCGACAGGGGTCGGGCAATCGATTTGCCTTTGCCCTTCCCCTTCACGTAACGTTGCATTCAACGGCGCGGGGTGGAGCAGCTCGGTAGCTCGCTGGGCTCATAACCCAGAGGTCGCAGGTTCAAATCCTGTCCCCGCTACTAAAGGTCGAGGGCCGGAATCCGAAAGGGTTCCGGCCCTCGGTCGTTTTGCGGAGCCTCGGTCGTTTGCGGGTCCGCCCCGCCGCGATGTGCGACAGGGCGCCGCGCGCGGGGAGGGTGTCAGGCCGCCGCGCAGTTCGGGCAGAGTCCCCGGTACGTCACCTCGACGTCCGAGACCGTGAAGCCGAAGCGCTCCGAGTCGGGGAGGTCGGCCAGCGGGTCGCCGCTCGGGTGGACGTCCTTGATCGCACCGCACCGGGCGCACACCAGGTGGTGGTGCGGGCGGTGCGCGTTCGGGTCGTACCGCTTGGCGCGCTTGTCGGTGGCGACCTCGAGCACCTCGCCGAGCGAGACCAGCTCGCCGAGCGTGTTGTAGACGGTCGCCCGGGAGATCTCGGGCAGCCGGACGACGGCCCTGGAGTGCACCTCGTCGGCGGTCAGATGGACATGATCACCGTCGAGCACCTCGGCCACGACGCGCCGTTGGGCGGTCATCCGCCATCCGCGTCCGCGCAGTCGTTCCAGGAGATCGCTCATGGAATCAGCCTAGCAGCTACAGGGACCAGGTCCCGAACAGGTGTGACTTTAGAACCTGAAGCGAATTGGATGAAGTCCACTGTAGGATCAAGTCGACAGAATCCACGGTGAGCGGCTGGAGGTCGCGGTCCAGGCCCTGCGCGGCCGACAGCACTGGACCGCTTGTCGTGGGCGAACGGGCCGGGCCTCCCTGTGGGGGCCCGGCCCGTTCATGTGCTCAGGCTCAGGCCGGAACCTGCTGCCGGGCCGGCGCCCAGCAGCGGATGATGTCGCGGACCGAGACGATCCCGGCCGGTTCGTCGCGGTCGAGGACGATCAGATGCCGGAAGCCGCCGTGGGCCATGGCCTGGGCCGCCTCCTCCAGGGTCCAGCTCGGGGTGGCGAAGACGACGTCGTCTGTGGTGTGGGCGTGCGTGCGTTCCGTGTCCGGATCCTGCCCCAGTGCCACGGAGTTGAGGATGTCCCGCTCGGTGAGGATGCCGATGCCGCCGGCGTCCGGGTCGTGGACGACGGCCGCGCCGACGCGGCGGGCGGACATCAGGGCGGCGGCCTGACGGAGGGTGTGTGCGGGGCCGATGGTGAGGACCACCGTGCTCATGGCGTCACGGACGAGCATGGCTGGAGCCACCTCCTAGAAATCCACGATTGTTCATGGATTCACAAGTTCACAAGTGGGGGGTGCTGTCAGCGTGGCAGGTAAAGCGGGGGTCAACAAGAGGGCGCGCGCAGCCAATTGAGGGCGCGCGCGCTCATCTGTGAGTTCCGGCGGGTCGGTCAGTGGCGCTCGTTGAGGTAACCCAGCAGTTCCTCGTGGAGCAGGCCGTTCGACGCGGCCGCGTTGCCGCTGTGCGGACCCGGGCGGCCGTCCAGGCCCGTGAAGGTGCCGCCGGCCTCCGTCACGACGATCGCCGTGGCCGCCATGTCCCAGAGCGAGAGCTCGGGTTCGGCACACAGGTCGACCGAGCCCTCGGCGACCATCATGTACGGCCAGAAGTCGCCGTACGCGCGCGTGCGCCACACCTCGCGGGTCAGGTCCAGGAAGCCGTTCAGGTGCCCGCGCTCCTCCCAGCCGGTCAGCGAGGAGTACGCGAAGGAGGCGTCCGAGAGCTCCGAGACCCGGGAGACGCGCAGACGGGTGGCGGAGGTCAGGCTGCGGCCGGTGAAGGCGCCGTGCCCCTTCGCGGCCCACCAGCGGCGGCCCAGCGCCGGGGCGGAGACCACGCCGACCACGGGCTGGTAGCCGCCCTCGCCCGCCTCCGTCAGCGAGATGAGGGTGGCCCAGACGGGAACGCCCCGCACATAGTTCTTCGTGCCGTCGATCGGGTCGACCACCCAGCGGCGGGGGCCGGTCCCCTGGACGCCGTACTCCTCGCCGAGGATCGCGTCGCGTGGACGGGCCCGCTGCAGCTGACCGCGGATGAGTTCCTCGGCGGCCTTGTCGGCCTCACTCACCGGGGTCATGTCCGGTTTGGTCTCGACCTTGAGGTCGAGGGCCTTGAAACGGTCCATGGTCACGGCGTCGGCGGCGTCCGCGAGGACGTGCGCGAGTCGGAGGTCGTCGTGGTAGTCCGGCATGGGACGAACCGTATCCGCCGAAGGTGAGAACGGGCCACAGGGGACCGCGGGGTGGACGGGGGAGGATCCGTGGACACGGCCGGTATCACCGGTCGCCGCCGCGAACCCTTGACAGTGCTCCCGTCCGCGTCAAACCTGGGCGCAGAGCCGCTCGCCCCAGGGAGGCGATGATGCCTGCAGCGCGGGAATCCCTACTGGACGCCGCCTTCGAGGCGCTCGCACGACGGCCGTGGGCCGCGGTGCGGATGGTGGACGTCGCCGCGGCGGCCGGGGTGTCCCGGCAGACGCTGTACAACGAGTTCGGCAGCAAGGAGGGCCTGGCCAGGGCGCTCGTGAGGCGCGAGGCCGACGGATACCTCGCCGGGGTGGAACGCGCGCTGGCCGTGCACGGCGACGCCCGGGAGAGGCTCACCGCCGCCGCCGAGTGGACCACCGCCGCCGCCCGCGAGAACGTTCTCGTCCGGGCCGTCCTCACCGGTTTCTGGAGCGAGCGCCTGCCCTCGCCGACGCTCTCGGCGGTACCGTCCTCCTCCGCCGTGCCGGCCCAGCGCCGGGCCGACGGGCCGCTGCCCTCGCCCGGTGACCTGGTGGGCGCCGTCCGCGACCGGGCCGTGGCGGTGCTCTCCGGTCCCGGCGCCGTCCGGGCCGACGCGGCCGACCTGGCCCGCTCCTGCGAACTCGCCGTCCGGCTCGCCCTGTCCTGTGTGGCCGCGCCCCCGCCGGGTGAGGACGGCGTCGCGGAGCTGGTGCGGGGCGCGCTCCAGCGGCAGTCGGCCGACCGGTCGGGTCAGTGAGCCGACCCCGACAGCTGGAGTCCGATCACTCCTATGATCACCAGGCTGATCGAGACGAGCTTCAGGACCGACACCAGGTCGCCGAGGAAGACCATGCCGTAGATCGCGGTGCCGGCCGCGCCGATGCCCGTCCACACGGCGTAGGCGGGGCCCACGTCGAGCTTCTTCAGGGAGAGCGTCAGCAGACCGAAGCTCCCGAGGGCGAAGGCGCAGAAGGCGATGGTGGGCCACAGCCTCGTGAAGCCGTGGGACAGCTTGAGGCACACGGCGAAACCGGTCTCGAGCAATCCGGCCACGACGACCAGCAGCCACGCCATGTGCTGTCCCTCCGTTCGCCCGGCCCGGTCCGGCTCCGGCTCGGTGCGATTATGCACTTACCGGGCCCGGGGGGACGCAAACAACGCGGTGGTCAGCCGGTGGATCAACGGGCGGATCAGCCGTGGGTCAGCCGGTCGATCAATGGGCGGATCAGCCGTGGGTCAGCCGGTGGATCAGTCGCCTTCCGTGCGCTCGCGGGTGGCCAGCAGACGGCGCAGGGAGTACAGCCGTGCCGGGTCGGCGTGGCCGTCGGCCACCCAGGCGTCCAGCGCGCAGTCCGGCTCGTCGTGACTGCACGCGCGCGGGCAGCCCTCCGTCCCCGGCACCAGGTCGGGGAAGGCGAGGATCACCCGGGACGGGTCGACGTGGTGCAGGCCGAAGGACCGCACGCCCGGGGTGTCGATCACCCAGTCGCCCGTGCCCGCCAGGGGCAGGGCCAGCGCCGAGGTCGTGGTGTGGCGGCCGCGGCCGGTCACCGCGTTCACCCGGCCGGTCACCCGCCGCTGCTCCTCCGGGACCAGCGCGTTGACCAGGGTCGTCTTCCCGACGCCCGAGTGACCGACGAACGCCGTGATCCGCCCGGCCAGGAACTCGCGCACCCGGTCCGCCGAGTCGCCGTTCTCCAGCTCCTCGCGGCTGGTGACGACGTACGGGATGTCGAGGTGGCCGTACAGCTCCAGCAGCTTGTCCGGCGAGGCCAGATCCGACTTCGTCATGACCAGCAGAGGAGTGAGGCCGCCGTCGAACGCCGCCACCAGGCAGCGGTCGATCAGACGCGGGCGGGGCTCGGGGTCGGCGAGGGCGGTGACCACGGCGAGCTGGTCGGCGTTGGCGACGACCACCCGCTCGAACGGGTCGTCGTCGTCCGCGGTGCGGCGCAGCACCGAGGTGCGCTTCTCGATGCGGACGATGCGGGCCAGCGTGTCCTTCTTACCGGACAGGTCGCCGACGATCGCGACCCGGTCGCCCACGACCGCGGCCTTGCGGCCCAGTTCGCGGGCCTTCATCGCGAGGACGATCCGGTCCTCGACGAGGCAGGTCAGGCGGCCCCGGTCGACGGTGAGGACCATGCCCTCGACGGAGTCCTCGTGCTTGGGGCGGATGTGCGTGCGAGGCCGGTTGCCCTTGCGGTTCGGGCGGCTGCGGATGTCGTCCTGGTCGGTGTGCTTGTCATAGCGGCGCATGGCGAAAGTCCCTATACCCCGAGCATCCCGGTCCACAGTTCCGGGAAGTCGGGCAGCGTCTTCGCCGTCGTCGCCACGTTCTCGATCTGCACGCCCTCCACGGCCAGGCCGATGATCGCGCCGGCCGTCGCCATGCGGTGGTCGTCGTAGGTGTGGAAGATCCCGCCGTGCAGCCGGCGCGGGCGGATGTGCAGACCGTCGGCGGTCTCCGTCACATCGCCGCCGAGCTCGTTGATCTCCTTCGTCAGCGCGGCCAGCCGGTCCGTCTCGTGCAGGCGCAGATGGGACACGCCCCGCAGGGTGGACGGGGAGTCCGCGAGGGCGGCGACCGCCGCGATGCCCGGGGTCAGCTCGCCGACCTCGCCCAGGTCGACGTCGATGCCGTGGATCGACCCCGAGCCGGTGAAGACCAGGCCGTAGTCGGCCAGTTCACAGGAGCCACCCATCTCGGTGAAGATCTCGCGCAGCCGGTCACCCGGCTGAGTGGTGCGGGCCGGCCAGTCCGGGATCAGCACCCGGCCGCCCGTCACCAGCGCCGCCGCCAGGAACGGCTGGGCGTTGGACAGGTCCGGCTCGATCGTCAGGTCCCGGCCCAGCAGGGCGCCCGGGGTGACCCGCCAGACGTTCGGCTCGCCGCCCGACTCCGGGGTGTCCACCTGCGCGCCCACCGCGCGCAGCATGTCGACCGTCATCCGGATGTGCGGTACGGAGGGCAGCGTGGCGCCGGTGTGGCGGACCTCCACGCCCTGGTTGAAGCGCGGGGCCGAGAGGAGCAGGGCCGATACGAACTGGGACGAGGACGAGGCGTCGATCTCAACCGTCCCGCCGTCCAGCGCGCCCCCGCCGTGCACGGTCAGCGGCAGCGCGCCGCGGCCGTCGTCGTCGATCCGGGCACCGAGGACCCGCAGCGCGTCGACGACGCCGTTCAGGGGTCGCTCGTACGAGCGAGGGTCGCCGTCGAAGCGGACGGGACCGTCGGCGAGGGCGGCGACCGGCGGCAGGAAGCGCATCACCGTGCCCGCGTTGCCGACGTCGACCGTGGCGGGTCCGCGCAGCCCGGCGGGGAGGATCCGCCAGGCCTCGCCGGTGCTGTCGGGGCTGCCCGCGCCGGAGGAGCTGGACGACACGGTCTCCTCGATGCCGACGCCCATCTCGCGCAGGGCGGCCGCCATCAGCAGGGTGTCGCGGGAGCGGAGGGGGCGGCGCAGCCATCCGGGCTCGGAGGCGAGGGAGGCGAGGACCAGGGCGCGGTTGGTGACGGACTTGGACCCCGGCACGTGGACCGTCGCGGCGACGGCCTCGCTCGCGTGCGGGGCGGGCCAGAGGGCGGTGTGTGCGGGGTTCGGGGCCATGGGCCCCACTTTAGTGGTCGGCCGTCCTTCGGGTGCGGCGCCGTCGGGGCCGGCAGCGCCCGCGGCGGAGCCGTGGACGTCACATCCCGCACCCCGGTGACGCGCCGCTCCGGGGCTGCCTCACAGCCCCAGCAGCCACCGGCCCCCGCCCAGCAGGGCGCACAGGCTCACCGCGTGGAAGAGGAACAGCCACAGGCCCGCCGGTACGTGGGTCAGCCGGGACAGCTGGTCCGCGTCCGAGTCGCCCGCGCCGCCGCGGGAGCGCTTCGCCTGGAGCTCGAAGGCCGGGCGGACTCCGCCCAGCAGCAGGAACCACACCACCGCGTACGCGAAGGCCGCCTGCACCTGCGGTCCCGCCAGCCAGGACACCAGCAGGAAGGTGCCGCCGGTGAGGACCACCGTGAGGGCGCCGTACGCGTTGCGGATCATCACCAGCATCACGACCAGCAGGGCCGTGGCCACCCACAGCAGCAGGGTGATGCGGCCGGCCCCGAGGAGGGCGGCGCCGCCCAGGCCGAGCAGCGGGGGAGCGGTGTAGCCGGCCGCCGCGGTGAGGATCATGCCGAGGCCGTGCGGCTTGCCCCGGCTGAGGGTCAGGCCACTGGTGTCGGAGTGCAACCGGATCCCGGTCAGCTGGCGGCCGGTCAGCAGCGCGACCAGGCCGTGACCACCCTCGTGGGCGATCGTGATGGCGTTGCGCGATATCCGCCACAGGGTGTGCGGTACGACGACCGCGAGAGCGGCGACCGCGGTGGCCACCACCACCCACAGGTCGGGGTCGGACTGGGTGCCGACGAGGCGGTCCCACAGGTCGGGCAGCGCGAGGGCGGCGGTGCTCTCCATGTTTTCTGGTGGCTCCCTTTCGGCTCACGGAGTCTGGCAGTGTGGCACGTATGTGCGGACGGTATGCAGCGAGTCGCAGGCCCGAGGATCTCGCAGGAATCTTTGAGGTCGAGAAGTGGGAGCCCGAGGAGGCCCTGGAGCCGGACTACAACGTGGCGCCGACCAAGGAGGTCTACGCCGTCCTCGACCGTCCGTTGAAGGACGCCGGCGACAAGCGGCCGGTTCGGCAGCTGCGGAAGCTGAGGTGGGGACTGGTCCCCTCCTGGGCGAAGACCCCCGAGGGCGGCGCGCGGATGATCAACGCGCGTGCCGAGACCGTCCACGAGAAGCCCTCCTTCCGCCGCGCCTTCGCCGCCCGGCGCTGCGTCCTGCCCGCCGACGGCTACTACGAGTGGGTCACCGGCGTCCAGGAACGGGACCTGGAGGTCGAGGGCAGGAAGAAGCGGCCCCGCAAGCAGCCCTACTTCGTGCTCCCGGCCGACGGCACGGTCTTCGCGATGGCCGGGCTGTACGAGTTCTGGCGGGACCGGACCCTGCCCGACGACCATCCGCGGGCCTGGTGGGTGACGTGCTCGGTGATCACGACCGAGGCGGAGACCTCCCCGCTCGCCGTGGCCCCCGCCGACGGACCGCACGCCCTCGCCGACATCCACCCCCGGATGCCGCTGATGCTGACCCCGGACCGCTGGGACGCCTGGCTCGACCCGGCGCGGACGGACGTCGACGACCTCCGTTCCCTCCTCGAACCCCCGCCGGCCGGGCTGATGCGCGCCTACCCGGTGTCCACGGCCGTCAGCAACGTCCGCAACGGCGGCCCGGAGCTGCTGAAGGAGCTGGAGGGGCCCGAGGAGGGCACACTCTTCTGACGTGAGCAGTGAAACAGTCGTGAGCACCGAAACGGTGGAGACCGAGGCGGGTACCGCCCGCATCACCTGGCACCGGGCCGGGAAGCCGCGGCTCGTCCTCGCCGTCGGCCATGGCGCCGGGGGCGGTGTCGAGGCCCGGGACCTCCGGGCGCTCGCCGCCGTGCTGCCCGGACGCGGGGTGAGCGTCGCCCTCGTCGAGCAACCCTGGCGGGTGGCCGGCAAGAAGGTCGCGCCCGCGCCCAAGACCCTCGACGTCGGCTGGCGCGGGATCTGGCCGGCCGTCGTCGCGCCCGGGCTGCCGGTGATCTCGGGCGGCCGGTCGGCCGGGGCGCGGGTGGCCTGCCGTACGGCCACCGAGCTCGGCGCGCACGCCGTGCTCGCGCTCGGCTTTCCGCTCCACCCGCCGGGCAGGCCGGAGAAGTCCCGCGCCGGTGAACTGCTCGGGGCGGGGGTGCCGACCCTCGTGGTCCAGGGCGGCAACGACCCCTTCGGCAGGCCGGACGAGTTCCCCGCGGGGGGCTACGACCTGGTGGAGGTGCCGTACGGCGATCACGGGTTCGCGGTGCCCAAGCGGGCCGGGGTCACGCAGGAGGAGACGCTGGAGGTCGTCACCGCGGCAGTCGCCGGGTGGGTCGCCTCACTCGGGTGAGGTGAAGGGTGGGGAATGCGGAGGGGGCGGGCGCTGTTGTGGCGGACAAGAAGTGCTGAACAACCGGCACCGACGTCAGTGGGAGAGGAAGTCCGCCGCATGGGTTCGACCATCTGCCCGAGCCGCAGCAGCCGCGCCGATCTGGACTGGACGGTGCTGCACGCTGCCAGGACCGCTCCTATTGGAGCGGCGCCGGGCGCGGGTAGTCGTCTATCCTCCGATTCGAGTGGGATCGGTTTCGGTCCTACCCGCGATCTTGAGGAGGTGGGTCCGGTCACCGGTACCGACGCAGGGACCGACAACGGCCAGGCGGAGCTGCCCGAGGGCCAGGGCGTGAGCCGGGAGACGGGCGCGGAGTCCACCGCCGAGCGCAGTGCGCGCTTCGAGCGGGACGCGCTCGAGTTCCTCGACCAGATGTACTCGGCCGCGCTGCGCATGACGCGCAACCCGGCCGACGCCGAGGACCTGGTGCAGGAGACGTACGCGAAGGCGTACGCGTCCTTCCACCAGTTCCGTGAGGGCACCAACCTCAAGGCCTGGCTGTACCGGATCCTCACCAACACCTTCATCAACTCGTACCGCAAGAAGCAGCGTGAACCCCAGCGCAGCGCGGCCGAGGAGATCGAGGACTGGCAGCTGGCGCGTGCCGAGTCGCACATGTCCACGGGTCTGCGCTCCGCGGAGTCGCAGGCGCTGGACCACCTGCCCGACTCGGACGTGAAGGCGGCGCTTCAGGCCATCCCCGAGGAGTTCCGGATCGCCGTGTATCTCGCGGACGTAGAGGGCTTTGCGTACAAGGAGATCGCGGACATCATGGGGACACCCATCGGTACGGTGATGTCCCGGCTGCACCGGGGCCGCCGTCAACTGCGCGGCATGCTCGAGGACTACGCCCGTGAGCGCGGGCTGGTCCCGGCCGGTGCCGGAGAGTCGAACGAAGCGAAAGGTTCGGGCTCATGAGCTGCGGAGATCCGCACGAGACGGACTGCGGTGAGGTCCTCGACCACCTGTACGAGTACCTCGACAGCGAAATGCCCCCGGTGGACCGGGACAAGTTCCAGCACCACTTCGAGGAATGCTCCCCCTGCCTGGAGAAGTACGGGCTGGAGGAGGCCGTGAAGAAGCTGGTCAAGCGGTGCTGCGGGAGTGACGACGTGCCGACCGACCTGCGGGCCAAGGTCATGGGCCGGATCGACCTGATCCGCTCCGGCCAGGCCGTCCCCGAGCATGACGTGACGGCGACGCCCCAGGAGACCTGAGCCGCTTTCGGGAAGCCCGCTTCCAGAAGGCGCTGCTGTCACTCGAATGTGCTAATCCGAGGGTGATACGCCCGCGGACCCACCCCCGGCCGTCCTAGGCTCCTGAGCCCGGACAGGTACGGCTGGGGGAGGCGTCATGGAAGGGAGTCCGGCGCGGGCGCGCGGTTACGCCGCCTGTGTCGCCCTCGGCGCCCTGCTCTGCACGCTCCCCTCGCTGTCCGGCGCGCGCACCCCCTGGTGGGCCGTCGCCCTGCTCGCCGCCCTGTACGCCGTCGGCGAGCGGATCGCCCGGCGCAGGTTCGCCGGCACCCTGCACCCCGTGCTGCTGGCCGGGGCGTTCCTGCTCTCGCCGGCCGCGGCCGCTCTCGTCCCGCTGCCCGGGGCGCTGTTCTCGCACGTCGAGCGGCGCCCCTTTCTGCTGCGCCGGGTCTGGCGGGCCGCCCACGCGTCGCTCGCCGTGTGGGCGGCGGCCCGGGTGCACGCCGCGTTCGGCGGCCGGGAAGCCGTGGCCGGCTCCGAGCTGCCTTACGCGCTGGTGCCGGCCGGCGCGGCCGTGCTGGTGTTCTGCGCCGCGCTCGCCCTGCTGGACGGCGGGATGCTCGCGCTCGCCGAGGGGCTGCCGCTGCGGCGGGCCTGCCGGGGGCTGTTCCTGCGCTCCCTGGCACCGCTGGCGGTGCACGGGCTCGGCGGACTGATGATGGCCGTGCTGTGGCTCAGCCCGTACGGGCCGGTGGCCGCCCTGCTCGTGCTGTTCCCGATGGCCGTGTCCTGGTGGGTGTTCGCGCAGTACCACCGGGAGCGCGCCGCGCACCAGGCGACCATCCGCGCCCTGGTCCAGGCCGTCGACATCAAGGACGGCTACACGCGCGGCCACAGCGAGCGCGTCGGCCAGGCCTCGGTGCTGATCGGCCGCGAACTGGGCATGGACGAGAGCCGGATCGACATGCTCCGCTTCGCCGGGATCCTGCACGACGTCGGCAAACTCGGCGTCCCCACCCGGCTGTTGCGCAAGGACGGACCGCTGACCCCGCAGGAGCGGCGGGTCATCGAGCTGCACCCCGAGTACGGGCACGAGATCACCCGCGGGATCTCCTTCCTCGGCGAGGCCCGCTCGGCGATCCTGCACCACCACGAACGCCTCGACGGCAAGGGCTACCCGTACGGGCTGGTCGGCAGCCAGATCCCGGAGCCGGCCCGGGTGGTCGCCGTCGCGGACGCCTTCGACGCCATGACGTCCACCAGGTCCTACAGCAGGGCCAGGCCGGTGCACGTCGCCCTGGAGGAGCTGCGGCGGTGCGCGGGCGCCCAGTTCGACCCCCGGATGGTCGCGGCGCTGACGCACGCCATCGCCCGGGACGGCTGGCATCCCGTCGTGACCGCCGAGGAGGACCGGCCGGCCGTGCCCGCGCAGACCTCCGACGACCGGTCCGGGGTACGCCGATGACCGTCCGCCGCTCGCAGGTCGCCCTCCATGCCGCGGCCGCGCTGCTCGTCGGCGTCTCCCTGGTCGGCACCTTCCTGACGGGGGTCGAGAACCGCCCCGTCGCGCTCGCCTTCGGGATCCTCGTCGCCGTCGGGGAGCTGACCCGCCCCCAGAGCGGGCCCCGGCCGCGGGAGGCCGCGCCCCTCGGTGCCGCCGGGTCACTCTCGTACGCGCTGGTCGGAGGACATGCCGGGCATCCCACGCAGCACGGGGTGACCCAGGTCGTGGCGGTGGTGGTCGCCGCCTCGCTGCTCGGCAGCGTGCCGCAGCTGGCCCGTGGACAGGCCGTCCTCGACCACCTGGTCCGGCGGGTGCTGGCCGTCGGGTTCGCCGCCGTCTGCTTCCAGCCCCTCCACAACCGCGGGGTGTTCGACGGCTGGAGCGGGCCCGCCTACGCGCTGCTGCTGCTCGCGCTGCTCGTCCTGACCGTGCTGTGCGACGCCGTGGTCGCCGCCGCGCTCGCCCACTCCCGTACCGGCTGGCCGTTCACCCCGCTGCTGCGGGACGAGCTGCGGGCGGTGCCCGGGATCGGCTCGGCGGTCTGCGCGACGGGGGCGGTGATGGCGCTCGCGGTGGCCGTAGTCGGGCTGTGGGCGCTGCCGGTGTTCTCGGTGCCGCTGCTGCTCACCCAGCTGTCCCTGCGCCGGTACGCGGCGGTGCGGGCCACCTACCGGCAGACCATCGCCTCGCTGGCCCGTGCCACGGAGATCGCCGGGTACACCCCGGCCGGGCATGCCCGCCGGGTCGCCGCCCTCAGCCAGGCCGTGGGTCTGGACCTGGGGCTGCCGGAGCCCGAGCTGGCCGTGCTGGAGTACGCGGCCCTCATGCACGACATCGGCCAGCTCAGCCTCGTCGACCCGGTCCCGGCGGGTGCCACCGCCGGGCTGCCGGCCGCCCAGCAGCGGCGGATCGCGCTGCTCGGCGGGGCCGTCGTCCGCCAGACCGGTGCGGGCGCACAGGTCGCCGCGGTCGTCGAGCGGCAGGCCGATCCCTACCTGGAGCAGCCGGTGGCCGCGCGCATAGTCCGGGTGGTGAACGCATACGAGGAGAAGGTCCGGGGCAGCGGACCCGGTGGGCCCCTCACCGCCCTGGAGGAGCTGCGCCTCGGCACCGGCGGGGAGTACGCGCCCGAGGTGGTGGAGGCCCTGGCCAGGGTGCTTTCGCGGCGTTGTCTGACCTCGCCCGTGGGTGGGTAACCCATGGGTAATGAGCGGCCCTCCGGCCACACGTGGTTGGATGCGAGGGAGAGAGTGTCCGGGGGCACTGGCCAGCCCACAGAACGGAACTGGCAGGCGGGAATCGTGAGGATCTTCGGCAAGGGACGGCACCGGCCCTCCGCCTCCTGGCGGCAGGCCACCGACCGCGCGTTCACGCTGATCGGCGACGGGCGGTACGAGGACGCGGGCGCGCTGCTGACACGTGCCGCCGACCTGGAGCCCTGGCTGTCCGAGTCCTGGTTCAACCTCGCCCTGCTGCACAAGTTCCGGCACGACTGGGAGCAGGCCCGCACGGCGGGGCTCCGGGCCGTCGCCCTGCTCGACCGCGAGGCCGGCGCCCCCGACTGGTGGAACGTGGGCATCGCGGCCACCGCCCTCCAGGACTGGCCGCTGGCCCGCCGCGCCTGGCAGGCGTACGGGCTGCGGGTGCCCGGCGACGCCATAGGCGCGGGCGAGCCGGTCGGCATGGAGCTGGGCAGCGCGGCCGTACGGCTGTCGCCCGAGGGCGAGGCCGAGGTGGTGTGGGGGCGGCGGCTGGACCCCGCCCGGATGGAGGTGCTGTCCATCCCGCTGCCCTCGTCCGGGCGGCGCTGGGGCGAGGTCGTGCTGCACGACGGGGTGCCGCACGGCGAGCGGACCACGTCCACGGGCCACTCCTACCCGGTCTTCGACGAGATCGAGCTGTGGGCGCCCTCTCCCGTGCCGACCTGGGTCGTCCTGCTGGAGGCGGCCACCGAGTCGGACCGGGACGCGCTGGAGCAGCTGGCGGCCGACGCGGGCTTCGCGGCGGAGGACTGGTCGTCGTCGGTGCGGCTGCTCTGCCGGATGTGCTCGGAGTCGCGGATGCCGTCCGACGAGGGTGACGGCGAGCATCTCGACCCGCACGACCACAGTGAGCCGGGACACCCGGGCCCGCTCGGGCACCGGACGGACGGCCAGCTGTGGGTGCCGGAGCGGGAGTGCGGGGTGGCCGCGCCGGCCTCTCTCGTACGCGGCCTGCTGGACGGGTGGGTCGCCGACAGCCCCGATTCCAGGGACTGGCGGGACCTGGAAGAGGTCTGCTGACCGCTTTCCGCCGCGCGTTTCGTCGTGGCTGGTCGCGCCGTTCCCCGCGCCCCGCAGGGGCGCGCTGCCCGTACCCTGTATCGAGCATTCACCCCCTGTCTGTTTGAGGAAGGCATCGTCGGTCATGGCCCAGCAGGACACCGATCAGCAGCACGCGGGCGTGCTCCCCGTGGACGACGAGGGCTTCGTCATCGACACCGAGGAGGCGGAGGCGCGCGAGCTGGCATGGCGTGAGGCCGGCACCTCGCGGCCGATCACCGTCGTCGGGAACCCGGTGCTGCACAAGGAGTGCAAGGACGTCACCGAGTTCGGCGAGGAACTGCGGCAGCTGGTCGCGGACATGTTCGCCTCGCAGCACACCGCCGAGGGAGTGGGCCTGGCCGCCAACCAGATCGGCGTCGACCTCAAGGTCTTCGTCTACGACTGCCCGGACGACGAGGGCGCCCGGCACACCGGCGTCGTCTGCAACCCGAAGCTGGTCGAACTGCCCGCCGACCGGCGCAGGCTGGACGACAGCAACGAGGGCTGTCTGTCGGTGCCCACCGCCTACGCGCCGCTGGCGCGTCCCGACTACGCCGAAGTGACCGGGCAGGACGAGCGGGGCAATCCGATCAAGGTGCGCGGCACCGGTTACTTCGCTCGGTGTTTGCAGCACGAGACCGACCACCTGTACGGCTACCTCTACATCGACCGTCTGTCCAAGCGTGAACGCAAGGACGCCCTGCGGCAGATGGCCGAGAACGAGCCCCGTTATCCCGTGGTCGCCAACGACTGAGCCCACCCGCACCACCACGACGCCCGGCCGGGATCCTTCCGGCCGGGCGTCGTTCGTGTGTCCGACGGACGTTCGATCGCTTACGCACATCTACTGCACATCTGCTGATCCGTAACCAGTCACGCAGGGGCGGATTCTCGGCATGTGGGGTGGTGAATGAAGCAAATCCGTTCCCAGAACGGTCAGTTGTAGTGCTGAATGGGAAGTGCGGGGATACGCAACGGCGCACGCCCGGCACGGGGCGAGGGGTGTGTGCCCACTGGCGGCTGAGAGGGGTTGTCCGTGCCAGCTTTCCCATACAGCACCACATACAGCACCACAGCGACGGTGACCGCGCCCGCGGTCCCTCCCTCGCTCTCTCTTCCGGTCATCGAGGCGGCGTTTCCCCGGCAACTGCATCCGTATTGGCCTCAGTTGCAGGAGAAGACGCGCTCCTGGCTGCTGGAAATGCGGTTGATGCCGGCGGACAAGGTCGCAGAATATGCCGACGGACTTTGCTACACCGACCTGATGGCGGGCTTCTACCTCGGCGCACCGGACGAGGTCATGCAGGCCATCGCCGACTACAGCGCGTGGTTCTTCGTCTGGGACGACCGGCACGACCGTGACGTCGTGCACGGCCGGACGTCCTCCTGGCGGCGGCTCAGGTTCCGCTTGCACGCGGCCCTGGACTGCCCGGCGGAGCATCTGCGCCACCCGGATCCGCTGGTCGCCGGGCTCGCGGACAGTGTGAGCCGGCTCCACTCCTTCCTTCCCGGTACCTGGAACGCCCGGTTCACCCGGCACTTCCACGCCGTGATCGACGCATACGACCGGGAATTCCACAACCGAATCGAAGGGCGCATTCCAGGAGTCGAGGAATACCTGGCGCTGCGTCGGCTCACCTTCGCGCACTGGATCTGGACCGACCTGCTGGAGCCGAGCGCGGGACGTGAACTCCCGGACCCGGTGCGAAAGCACCCCGCATTTCGCCGGGCGGCGCTGCTGAGTCAGGAATTCGCCGCCTGGTACAACGACCTCTGCTCACTTCCAAAGGAAATAGCGGGCGATGAGGTGCACAATCTCGGAATCAGTCTCATCACTCATGAGGGACTGACCCTGGAAGAGGCGGTGGAGGAAGTCAGGCGACGCGTCGAGGGATGCATTTCCGAGTTCCTCGTCGTCGAGAAGGACGTCTTACGGCTCGCCGACCGGCTGGCCGACGGGACGATCCGCGGAAATCAACTCGGCGCCGCCGTGCGGTGCTGCCTCGGCAATATGCGGAACTGGTTCAGTTCCGTCTACTGGTTCCACCACGAGTCCGGCCGGTACATGGTCGACAGCTGGGACGACCGGTCCACGCCCCCGTACGTCAACAACGAAGCGGCAGGTGAGAAATGACCGTCGAGTCGATGAAACCCGCGACCCCCGCGGCGCCCGAACTGCGTGAGCCACCGTTGGCCGGTGGCAGGGTTCCGCTCCTCGGACACGGCTGGAAGCTGGCCCGTGACCCGCTGGCCTTCCTGGCCCGACTGCGCGACCACGGCGACATCGTCCGCCTCCGGCTCGGCCCCAAGACGGTGTACGCCGTCACCGCGCCGGAGCTCACCGGCGCCCTGGCGCTCAGCCCGGACTACATCATCTCGGGGCCCCTGTGGGAGTCCCTGGAGAGCCTGCTCGGCAAGGAGGGCGTGGCCACGGCCAACGGCCCGCTGCACCGCCGCCAGCGGCGCACGATCCAGCCCGCGTTCCGGCTCGACGCGATCCCCGGCTACGGGCCGATCATGGAGGAGGAGGCGTACGCGCTCGTCGAACGCTGGCGAGGGGGCGAGGTCCTCGACGTCACCGCGGAGGCCTTCCGGGTGTCCGTGCGCATCTCCGCGCGCTGTCTCATGCGCGGCAGCTATATGGACGCCCGGTCCGAGCGCATCACGTCGGCGCTCGCCACCCTGTTCGCCGGTATGTACCAGCGCATGGTGGTGCCCCTCGGCCCGCTTTATCGGGTACCGATTCCGGCCAACCGCGAATTCAACCGGGCGCTGGCCGATCTGCATCGGCTGGTCGACGAGATCATTGCCGACCGTCGTGCATCCGGTCAAAAACCGGACGATTTGCTGACGGCTTTGCTGGAGGCGAAGGACGAGAATGGTGACCCGATCGGGGAACAGGAGATCCACGACCAGGTCGTGGCGATACTCACACCGGGCAGCGAAACAGCCGGCTCTGTGGTCATGTCGCTGCTCCATGTCCTCACCGAGCACCCCGACCAGGTGGACAAGATCCGCGAAGAGGTGAAAAGCGTCGCCGGTGACCGGCCGGTCGCATTCGGCGACGTCCGAAAGCTCCAGCACACCGCCAATGTCGTCGTCGAGACCATGCGGCTGTATCCCGCCGTATGGATATTGACCCGGCGCGCGGTGACCGAGACCGAGCTCGGCGGCTACCGCATTCCCGCGGGCGCCGACATCGTCTACAGCCCGTACGCCGTACAGCGCGATCCGCGGTCGTACGATCGGCACACGGAGTTCGATCCCGACCGCTGGCTGCCCGGCGGCTCCCCGGAGGTGCCGAAGTACGCCATGACGCCGTTCGGCGTCGGCAACCGGAAGTGCCCGAGCGACCACTTCTCGATGGCCGAGCTGACGCTGATCGCCGCGGTGGTGGCGTCGGCGTTCCGCTTCGAGCCGGCGCCGGGCTCCGACAACCGGACGCACATCGGCATCACGCTCCGACCGCGCAGGCTGCTGCTGCGGGCGGTGCCCGGGTGAGAGCCGCGGCTCAGGCGACGGCCTGCGGGCCGCGGAACGTGCGCCGATAGGCGTTGGGGGACGTCCCCAGCGCCTGCACGAACTGGTGGCGCAGGGCACCGGCCGTACCGAAGCCGGCGCGCCAGGCGATCGCGTCCACCGTCTCGTCCGTCGCCTCCAGCAGGTGCTGGGCCAGCAGCACCCGCTGACGCAGCAGCCACCGGTAGGGGGTGGTGCCCGTCTCCTGCTGGAACCGGCGGGCGAAGGTGCGCGGTGACATGTGGGCGCGTTCCGCGAGCTGCTCCACCGTGACCTCCTCGTCGAGGTGCTGCTCCATCCACGCGAGCACCTCGCCGACGGTGTCGCACCGCGACCGGGGCAGCGGCCGCTCGATGTACTGGGCCTGGCCGCCGGCCCGGTGCGGCGGCACCACCATCCGCCGGGCGATCCGGTTGGCGACCTCGGGCCCCTGCTCCTTGCGGACCAGGTGCAGACAGGCGTCGATGCCGGCGGCCGTGCCCGCCGAGGTGATCACCGGGTCCTCGTCGACGTACAGCACGTCCGGCTCGACGGCCGTCCGGGGGTAGCGCCGGGCCAGCACGTCCGCGTGCCGCCAGTGCGCGGCGCAGCGCCGGCCGTCGAGCAGCCCCGCGGCGCCCAGCACGAACACCCCGGAGCAGACGCTGAGCACCCGGGCACCCCGGTCCACGGCCCGGCGCAGCGCGGCGAGCAGCTCGGGCGGATACGCGCGGTCGATGTTCGCGTCCGCGGCCGGTACGGCGATCAGGTCGGCCTCCTCCAGCCGGTCGAGGCCGTACGGCGTGGACACGGTGAGTCCGCCGACGTGGGTGCCCAGGACCGGGCCCTCCGCCGACACCACGGCGAAGTCGTACACCGGTAGACCTTCGTCGCTCCGGTCGAGGCCGAACACCTCGCAGACGACGCCGAGTTCAAAGGGATGCACACCGTCGACCAGGACGGCGGCCACGTTTTTCAGCATGCTGCCAGTGTGCACCCGCGGTGGCAGGAATTTGAAGGTGTGCGGCAGTCCTGCCACTCACGGTCAGGGGCGTCCGGCACAACACTGGTGTCCATGAACACGAACCAGATCGAAGGCCTCATCGGAATGCTCATGGTCCTCGGGATCCTCGTCCTCCTGGTCCTCCCGTCCGTGCTCGGCGTCGTGCGCGACCGGCGCGCCGACCGGCAGATCAGGGAGGCCCAGGAGGCCCGGGGCGAGCGGGAGGGTCAGAAGTCCTCGTCCAGGTCGACGGTGCCCTCCACCGCGACCTGGTACGCCGACGGACGGCGCTCGAAGAAGTTGGTCAGCTCCTGAACACCCTGGAGCTCCATGAAGGAGAAGGGGTTCTCCGAGCCGTACACCGGGGCGAACCCGAGCCGCGACAGACGCTGGTCGGCGACACACTCGAGGTACTGCCGCATCGAGTCGGTGTTCATGCCCGGCAGCCCCTCGCCGCACAGGTCGCGCCCGAACTGGAGCTCGGCCTCGACAGCCTCCCGCAGCATGGCGGTCACCTGCTCCTGGAGCTGGTCGTCGAAGAGTTCCGGTTCCTCCTTGCGGACGGTGTCGACCACCTCGAAGGCGAAGCTCATGTGCATCGTCTCGTCACGGAACACCCAGTTGGTGCCCGTGGCGAGACCGTGCAGCAGACCCCGGCTGCGGAACCAGTAGACGTACGCGAAGGCGCCGTAGAAGAACAGGCCCTCGATGCACGCGGCGAAGCAGATCAGGTTGAGCAGGAAGCGGCGGCGGTCGGCCTTGGTCTCCAGCCGGTCCAGCTTCTCGACCTCGTTGATCCACTTGAAGCAGAACTCGGCCTTCTCGCGGATGGACGGGATGTTCTCGACCGCGTCGAAGGCCGCCGTCCTGTCCTGCGGATCCGGGAGGTAGGTGTCCAGGAGCGTCAGATAGAACTGGACGTGGACGGCCTCCTCGAAGAGCTGCCTCGACAGGTAGAGGCGTGCCTCGGGGGAGTTGATGTGCTTGTACAGCGTCAGCACGAGGTTGTTCGCCACGATCGAGTCGCCCGTCGCGAAGAACGCGACCAGCCGGCCGATCATGTGCTGTTCGCCCTCGGACAGCTTCGCCAGGTCGGCGACGTCCGAGTGGAGGTCGACCTCCTCGACGGTCCAGGTGTTCTTGATGGCGTCCCGGTAACGCTCGTAGAAGTCCGGGTAGCGCATCGGCCGGAGGGTCAGCTCGAAGCCCGGGTCGAGCAGGTTCTTGGCGGACGCGGTGTTGGCTTCGCTGGTCATTACTGGCAGGCCTCGCAGGACTCGGGGTTCTCAAGGGAGCAGGCGACGGCCTCTTCCGAGGTCACCTGCTGCACGGGGATGGCGGCGGGCGTCTGCGCCTGGGCCGCGCGGGCGATCCGGGTCGCCGGGCGGGAGCGCAGGTAGTACGTCGTCTTCAGGCCCGACTTCCAGGCGTACGCGTACATCGAGGAGAGCTTGCCGATGGTCGGCGTCTCCAGGAACAGGTTCAGGGACTGCGCCTGGTCCAGGTACGGGGTGCGGGCGGCGGCCATGTCGATCAGGCCGCGCTGCGGGATCTCCCACGCCGTGCGGTACAGGGCGCGCACGTCCGCCGGGATCCAGGCGAGGTCCTGCACCGAGCCGCTGGAGTCGCGCAGCGCCTCACGGGTGCGGGCGTCCCAGACACCGAGGTCCTTGAGGTCCTGCACCAGGTAGGAGTTGACCTGGAGGAACTCGCCGGACAGCGTCTCGCGCTTGAACAGGTTGGACACCTGCGGCTCGATGCACTCGTACACGCCCGCGATGGACGCGATGGTGGCGGTGGGGGCGATGGCGAGGAGCAGGGAGTTGCGCATGCCGGTCTGCGCGATCCGCTCGCGCAGGGCCGCCCAGCGCTCCGGCCAGCTGAACTCGACGCCGTAGTGGTCCGGGTGCAGCACGCCCCGGGCCGTACGGGTCTTCTCCCAGGCCGGCAGCGGGCCGTTGCGCTCGGCCAGCTCGGCGGAGGCCTCGTAGGCGGCGAGCATGACGCGCTCGGCGATCCGGGTGGACAGCGCCTTCGCCTCGGGCGAGTCGAAGGGCAGCCGCAGCTTGAAGAAGACGTCCTGGAGGCCCATCGCGCCCAGGCCGACCGGACGCCAGCGGGCGTTGGAGCGGCCCGCCTGCTCGGTCGGGTAGAAGTTGATGTCGACGACCCGGTCGAGGAAGGTGACCGCCGTGCGGACGGTCTCGTCCAGCCGCTCCCAGTCGATCGTGCCGGCCGCCGTGTCGACGAACGCGCCGAGGTTCACCGAACCCAGGTTGCAGACCGCCGTCTCGCCGTCGTCCGTGACCTCCAGGATCTCCGTGCAGAGGTTGGAGGAGTGCACGACGTGACCCGGCTCGGCCGTCTGGTTGGCGGTGCGGTTGGCCGCGTCCTTGAAGGTCATCCAGCCGTTGCCGGTCTGCGCGAGGGTGCGCATCATGCGGCCGTAGAGATCACGGGCCGGGATGGTCTTCTTCGCGAGGCCCGCCTCCTCGGCCTTGCGGTAGGCCGCGTCGAACTCCTCGCCCCACAGGTCGACGAGCTCCGGCACGTCGGCGGGGGAGAACAGCGACCAGGGGGCGTCGGCGCTGACCCGGCGCATGAACTCGTCCGGGATCCAGTGCGCGAGGTTCAGGTTGTGCGTCCGGCGGGCGTCCTCACCGGTGTTGTCACGCAGCTCCAGGAACTCCTCGATGTCGGAGTGCCAGGTCTCCAGGTAGACCGCCGCCGCGCCCTTGCGCCGGCCGCCCTGGTTCACCGCGGCGACCGAGGCGTCGAGCGTCTTCAGGAACGGCACGATGCCGTTGGAGTGCCCGTTGGTGCCACGGATCAGCGAACCGCGGCTGCGGATACGGGAGTACGACAGTCCGATGCCGCCCGCGTGCTTGGACAGCCGGGCCACCTGGTGGTAGCGGTCGTAGATGGAGTCCAGCTCGTCCAGCGGCGAGTCGAGGAGGTAGCAGGACGACATCTGGGGGTGCCGGGTACCGGAGTTGAAGAGCGTGGGGGAGGACGGCAGGTAGTCCAGGCGGCTCATCAGCCGGTAGAGCGCGGCGACCTCGTCCAGGGAACGGGAGGTGTCGTCCTCGGCGAGGCCGGCGGCGACGCGCAGCAGGAAGTGCTGCGGTGTCTCGACGACCTTGCGGGTGATCGGGTGCCGCAGGAGATAGCGGCTGTGCAGGGTACGCAGCCCGAAGTAGCCGAAGCGGTCGTCGGCCTGCTCGTCGATCAGGGCGTCGAGGCGGACCGCGTGGACACGCACGAACTCGGCTGTGCGGTCGGCGATCAGGCCCTCGCGGTGGCCGACGGCGACCGATCCGGTGAACGACGTGACGCCCTGGGAGGCGGCCTCCGCGGCGATGCTGATCGTCAGCAGCCGGGCGGCCAGCTTCGAGTAGGCGGGGTCCTCGGAGATCAGGCCCGCGGCCCCCTCCGTGGCCAGCTCGCGCAGCTCCGCGGTGACCTCGGAGGCAGCCCGCGCGGACCGGCCGCGCAGGGCGGCGGCGGCGACCCGGCCGGGGTCGGCGTCGGGCAGGTCGGCGGTCAGCTCGGTCAGGGTCCGCAGCAACGCGGTACCGGGACCGTCGGTCTCCAGCTCGGTGGCGGAAACCGGCTCGGCTGGCGCGATGGTCACGTGGGGCTCTCCCTCGCTCGGCGATGGGCCTTGCGCAGGGCAGGGGGCAGCACACGAGCGCGCGGGGCGTCGCGTCCACCGGCCCACTCCACGAGACCCGGACGTCAGGGCACCCGGACCGGACGGCCGGGCGCGCTGTCGGCAGGACCTCGGACTGAACAGGCGTGCGCATACGGGTATGGATGCACGCGAGTACACCGTTGCGGGACAGTTCCGGATTCGCACCGGATTCCCCTGCGGCGACAGCGAGCATGAGCATACATCTTGTGCTCACCTGTCACGCCACCCCCAGATGTTGTGTCGGGGTGGTTTCAGAGCGTCAGCTGATAGGTGATCAGGGTGAGATCGTTCCGGTCCGGCATGGGGTTCCAGTCCCGCTCGGGTGTGCGGACGAAACCCAGACGTTCGTAGATGCGGTGGGCCGCGTACATCACGCGTTGGGTCGACAGGACGACGGCGGTGCAGCCCTCCGCGGCCCGGGCGCGGTCGAGGCAGGCGCGGACGAGGGCCTCCCCCGCACCCCGGCCGCGGGCGGCCCCGTCGACCGCGAGCATGCGGATCTCCGCCTCGCCGCGGCCCGCGATGTCGGACATGGGGCCGGGGCCGGGGACGAAGGTGACGCCGCCGAGGACACGGCCGTCCTCCACGGCCACCAGCACCTCGGCGGCCGCCGCGCGCTCGGCCACGTCGCGCAGTTCGCGCAGATACCCGTCGCTCTCGCCGAAGTCGAGGAGGCCGTCGTCGAGGTAGGCGCGGGCGGTCATGTCGCCGAGGGCCTCGTACTCGCCCGGCGCGACCTGCCGTATCACGATGTCCATGGCCCCGAGTGTGCCGGACGCCCGGGTTGCGGAGCGTGCCGGGAGTGATTCCATGGAAGAAGGCGTCGGCGCCGTGCGAATCCTCTGCTCCGCGAGTCCTCCGTCCCGGAAACCGCTTTCTCGGGACGTGCAAGGAGAACGCCATGACGAGGGTCGTCCGCCATCCCCCCGGCAAGGAGCGGCCGCGCGACGCGCCGATGGCCACACTGGTCTTCCGACGGGCGGGGCACCGGGTCGGACACGGCCTCGTCGGCCGCTGGCACGCCCTGACGATCCGTCTGGAGGCCCGCCGCGGCGCCACCCGACCCAAGAAGTGGCGCCGGTGTGTCTCCTACGCCAACGTCACCAGGATGATCTGGCTGGTTGCCGTGCTGGCGCTGCTTGCCTGGGTCGGCGAGGGCCTGTTCATCCTCGTCACGCACGACACGACCGGGTTCGAGCAGTGGCGGCAGGGCAACGACGGGTTCGAGACCGTCTTCAAGTTCGTCGGCCCGGTCCTCGCCGCCTCGATCGCCGCCGCGCTCTTCCTGTTCTGGTGGTATCGCTGGACCAAACAGCGCTATCTCACCAAGGCCTTGCGGGACCCGCGCCGGCTGGTGCCCACCGCCGGGTACGACACCGCCGAGATCGTGGGCCGCGAGGACATCGCCCAGGTCATCGCCGAGCGGCTGCGCGAACGCGACACGCGGCGGCCGTATCTGCTCGTCGGCGGCGTCGGAGCGGGGAAGACCGCCGTCCTCGTACGGCTCACCGAACTGCTGGCCCGTCAGCACGCCGTACCGGTGCCGGTCAGACTGCGGGACGCCGCCGACGGCTCCGACCTGAACTTCGAACGCCTGGCGAGGCAGCGCTTCGCTCAGGAGGCGCCCAAGGGCATCCTGGCGCGCAGCAAGACCGACCGGGTGTGGCAACAACTCCTCGCCGACGACAAGCCGGTCGTCCTGGCCGACGGCCTGGAGGAGGCCCTTCTCGACGACGGCGACGGCCGGCAGCACAACCGGGACAACGTCATCCGCCGGGCCATCGAGCGCGCCCGCGAGGAGAAGCTGCCCCTGGTCATCGCCTCCCGGCCGCACAGCCCGCTGGAGACCACCTCCGCCGCGATCGTGGTGCTGGAACCGCTCAGCGAGGAGGAGGCGCTGCGCTTCATCGAGGCGGACGTACCGGAGACCGACGAGCGCCGGGTGGACTGGATCGTGGAGACGGCGGAGGTGACCGAGTCGCCGATCTACCTCCAGATCGCCCGTGAACTCCACCGGCGGGGAGTCCTGGAGCACGACCGCCCGGACGGCGATCCACGGCACATGAACACCCGCAGCCGCGACCGCGCCACCCTGCGGCTCTGGCTCCTGGAGACCTGGGCCGAGGCGCTGTGCGAGGGAAAGCTGCGCGAGGATGTCGCGCTGAACCCGCAGGAGCGCCGTGACACGCTCGAAGCGGTCTCGGCCCTGGCCTGTGTCGGACTGCTCCAGGACAAGCTGGAGGTCGGATTCGCCGAGCTGCTCGACCCGGAGGTCCTGCACCCCGGTCCGGCACGGCGCGCGCGGGCCCGGGCCGAGCACGTGTGGGCCGGCCGCGGCTTCGACCGGTACGGCAAGCGCGGGATCACCCTCTCCGACTGGCACCGGCGCCGGATCTGGGACGCGCTGTGCGAACGGCTCGGCGAGACGGAGCGACGGCGGCTGCGCGAGGGGAACATGGACCAGTGCCATGCCGTCCTCGCCCGCTTCGCCGCCCGCGCGGGCAAGCTCAGACTGGTGGAGGGCTTCGAGCACAGGGTCCGCTTCCCGCACAGCATCATCCAGGCCTACTTCGGTTGTCGGCTGCTGAACCACCTCGGGGAGCGGGGCGCCGGAGACCTGGCCGAGCAGGCGCTTCAGCCGCCCGGCCCCAGTCGCGAACTGCTCATCGCCCTCGTCCTGCTGTCCCGTGGCAGGGTGGCGCACGCTCCGGCCCGGGGACACGGCGTGCGGGCCGAGATACGGAAGGAGATGGCGGAACTGCTGCGGCAGACGCCCGTGCGGGGCCGCCCGCTCGCCCACCGGCTGTGCGCCGCCGCGGGCCGCCGCACCGACGACCCCAAGGCCCTGGATCTCTACGCGGCCGCCCTGGAGATCGAGAGCGCCGAGGACGACCCGGGAGAGCTGAGCGCGATCGTCACCGCGGTGCGTGAACACTGGGCCGGTATCAAGGGTGACCGGCGCACCCTGAGGGACGCCAAGCGCAGAGTGCTCAAACAACTGGGTTCCGCGCTGCGGAAGGTGTCCGACCGGATCGACACCACGCCCTTGTACTGGGAGCTGTTCCGACTGGGCATCCAGGAACCCTCCTACTCCATCCGCCTGGTGGTCGCCCAGGAGGTCGGCACCGGTGGCAACGCGGCGTTCGCCGTGATCCGCGAGCGGGTCGGCCTGAACAGCGACCCCGTGAACGAGTACAACGACCGGCTGGAAGAGCTGAAGGCCTGGAAGAGACGGGAGTACGAGGCGTGGTCCGTGCGCATGGGGCAGGCGCACGCGGACCGTATGTCCCCGGGGGGCGCTTCGGCCGAGGACCTCGGGCGGTTGCAGGAGGACCGCAAGGAACTGAACCGGCGCTACCGCGAGCGACGGGTCGATCTCTTCCGGGAGTTCGTGATGCGGGCCTGGATGCTCCCGATGCTCCTGGGCTCCGTCGACGAGGCCCATCGCGACGAGGCCCGGGAACGCCTCACCAAGTGGCTGCGCCACCTCGACCCGGAGTTCACCGGCGGCGCCCCCGATCTGCCGCTCGCCCTGGAGGCCGCGCTGGCCCAGGGCTTCAAGTACGCGGCCAACCGGCGCCATCGACACCCGCGCACCCACCCGGGCGGCCGCAACGACCTGATCCGCCAGGCGGAGACCGTGCTCCGGCAGTCACGCTGCTGGTACGCGCAGCTCAGCCTGCTCCAGGCGCTGTGTCTGTGGGAGCTCCCGGACGCTGTCGGCGGCCGGGCCGACGGGCACCAGCCGATCCAGCGGTTCGGCGGGGCCACCGCCGTACAGACGGTGCAGCGCTGGCTGGCGATGGCGGGCACGGTGAACGGGGCGCCGGGGCACCCGGACCGGCCCGGTGAACCGGCCCGGCGGTGCCTGCATCCGTTCGTCGCCGAGGCCGGCGACCTGGTCGCCCTCGCCCTGGAGACCGGACAGCCCGAGCGGTTCCTGTGGATCGACGAGAAGGGTGTCGCCGACAACATCGGCGCCCGCGCGGGCGGCACCGGGGTATATCGCAAGCACAGCCTGTGGATTCCCCCCTCGGTCGGCTGGAGCACCCTCGACCCGCGCGCCCAGCGTCTCGTCGCCGACGTACTGGTGATGCTGAACCTCATCGAACGGGACGGGCACCCGGACGAGGTCGAGGAACGCCTGACCCGCGTGGAACAGCCCGGGATGTCGTTGCCGCCGTGCATCTGCACGGACCGGGAGCCGTTGCGGCCCGGCCTGCGCATCGGCACGTCCACCCCGCCCGCACCGGGCTCGACCTGTCTGCCCGGCTGCAAGTTCCAGCTCTGCCCGTACCCTCCCCGGGGCGGTCTGCCCCGAGGAGAGATCCGGGAGCCGTTCTGCCGTCAGCAGCAGGCCCTGCTGCCCGGCAGCTTCCGGCGCCGGCTGCCCCGGGGGCTGCGCAGGAAGACCCCGCGCTGGGTCGGCATGCGGGTGCGCGAACTGGACCGCTTCTGGGCCGCGATGGCCCGACGGACGCGGGACTAGCCTCGCCCCCCGGGCGATCGCGCGCCCCCTGGGACCGTCCGGTGCTGCCGGCCGTGGCCGCGGGGGCGAGGCGCCGATACGGCGTCCCCGCCGTCCCGCGGCCCGAGCGGCTCAGACGGCCTGCGCGGCCCGGGTGGCTCAGGCGGCCCGAGCGGCTCAGGCGACCTGCGCGACCCGAGCGGCTCAGGCGGCCCGGGCGACCTGCGCGGCCGGAGACGCCAGAGTGGCCGGAGACGCCCTGGTGGCCGGAGACGCGCTAGTGACCCGCGCCCGCCGTCGCCGGGGGCAGCTCCACGGCCACGCCCGGGTCGCCCGCGTCCGCCGTGTAGTCCTCCGGCTTGGTCTCGTCGATGCCGTCGGGAGCCTTGGCGGCCCTCAGGACGAAGGTCAGCACCACCGTGACGACGACGTTGATCACGAACGCCGTGAGACCGATGTAGCCGATCTCGCCGATGCCCGGGATCTCCTTCGACGAGCCGCCGAAGTGCTTCTGGGTCGGGGACGCGACACCGTACGCGGCGAAGGTGCCGTAGACCATGCCGACCGCCCAGCCCGCGAGCAGGGCCCAGCGGTGGAACCAGCGGGTGAACAGGCCGCCGACCAGGGCCGGGAACGTCTGGAGGATCCAGATGCCGCCCAGCAGCTGGAAGTTGATGGCGACCGTCTTGTCCATGGTGAGGACGAAGACCAGGGCGCCCACCTTCACCAGCAGCGAGACGAGCTTGGAGACCTTCGTCTCCTGCGCGGGTGTCGCGTCCGGCTTGATGAAGTCCTTGTAGATGTTGCGGGTGAAGAGGTTCGCGGCCGCGATCGACATGATGGCGGCGGGCACGAGCGCGCCGATGCCGATCGCCGCGAAGGCCACCCCCGCGAACCAGGACGGGAACATGTCCTCGAACAGCTGCGGGATCGCCAGCTGCCCGTTGGTGACCTTGACCCCGGCGGCGATCGCCATGAAGCCGAGCAGCGCCAGCAGACCCAGCATCAGGGAGTACAGCGGCAGGATGGTGGTGTTGCGGCGGATCACCTCACGGCTGCGCGACGACAGCGTCGCCGTGATCGAGTGCGGGTACATGAACAGCGCCAGCGCCGAGCCCAACGCCAGCGTCGCGTACGTCCACTGGCCGGGTTCCGCCGGTGCCAGCGCGCCGCGCGGCTTGCCCGTCGCCGGGTTGGTCTGGCTGAAAGCCTCGCCGGCCTTGGCGAAGATGTCGTCGAACCCGCCCAGCTTGATCGGGATGTAGATGATCGCCACCGCGATGACGATGTAGATCAGCGTGTCCTTCACGAACGCGATCAGTGCGGGGGCCCGCAGACCCGAGGAGTAGGTGTAGGCCGCCAGCACGCCGAACGCGATCAGCAGCGGCAGGTCCTTCACGAACCAGTTGGTGTTCTCGCCGCCGCCGACGCCCATCACGTCGAGCACGGCCTGGATGCCGACCAACTGGAGCGCGATGTACGGCATCGTCGCCAGGATGCCGGTGACGGCGACCGCCAGCGACAGGCCCTTGGAGCCGAACCGGCCGCGGACGAAGTCCGAGGTCGTCACGTAGCCGTGCTTGTGGGACACCGACCACAGGCGGGGCAGGAAGGTGAAGATCAGCGGGTAGACGAGGATCGTGTACGGCACCGCGAAGAAGCCGGCCGCGCCCGCCGCGTAGATCGCCGCGGGTACCGCGACGAAGGTGTACGCGGTGTACAGGTCGCCGCCGAGCAGGAACCAGGTGACCCAGGTGCCGAACGACCGGCCGCCCAGGCCCCATTCGTCGAGGCTGTCGTTCTCGGCCTTGCGCCAGCGCGCGGCCAGGAAGCCCATGACCGTGACGGCCAGGAAGAAGAAGATGAAGACGGCGAGCGCGACGCCGTTCACGCCGTCCTTCACTCCGACGCACCACCCTTCGCGGAAGAAGCGGCGGCGCGGCCGCGCTGGTCACGCTGCCACAGCTTGTACGCGGTCACGGTGAGCGCGGCGGAGAGGGGCACCCACAGCATCTGGTACCAGTAGAAGAACGGGATCCCGATGAACGCGGGATCCACCTTCGCGTACGAGCCCACCCACAGCATCGCCACGAAGGGCGCGATCAGACACAGGGCGATGGCGACGCGCGCAGGCGTCACCACCGGTTCCCTCGTTTCCTCGTCGGACATCGGCGGCTCCGTCCCCTCACTGATCGCCTTGATCACAGGTGTAATGCGCAGGCAATGTAAGTGACGGATAAGCCCAGCGGAAGACCCTCCACAGACCCTCTACTCGGTGGGCCGCTTCAGCCGGGCCACGAACTTGTACCGGTCGCCGCGGTACACCGACCGCACCCACTCCACCGGGCGGCCCTCCTGGTCCAGCGAGTGACGGGAGAGCATCAGCATCGGCAGGCCCACGTCGGTGCCCAGCAGGCCCGCCTCGCGCGGGGTGGCCAGCGAGGTCTCGATGGTCTCCTCGGCCTCGGCGAGACGGACGTCGTAGACCTCGGCGAGGGCCGTGTACAGCGAGGTGTACTTGACCAGCGACCTGCGCAGGGCCGGGAAACGCTTCGCCGACAGATGGGTCGTCTCGATGGCCATCGGTTCGCCGTTGGCCATGCGCAGGCGCTCGATGCGCAGCACCCGTACGCCTGCCGTTATGTCGAGGAGGCCGGCGAGGCGGTCGTCGGCGGTGATGTAGCCGATGTCCAGGAGCTGAGAGGTGGGCTCCAGGCCCTGGGCGCGCATGTCCTCGGTGTAGGAGGTGAGTTGGAGCGCCTGGGACACCTTCGGCTTGGCGACGAAGGTGCCCTTGCCCTGGATGCGCTCGAGACGGCCCTCGACGACGAGTTCCTGGAGGGCCTGGCGGACGGTCGTGCGCGAGGTGTCGAACTCGGCCGCCAGGGTGCGCTCCGGCGGGACCGGGGTGCCCGGAGACTGTGTCTCCGTGATGTCGAGCAGGTGTTTCTTCAGGCGGTAGTACTTGGGCACACGCGCGGTACGGACGGTCGCCCCACCCTCGTTCTCCGCACTGCTGACGTCGGTGCTCATGGCCTGCCTTCCCGGCTGCGGGTGCCGAAATGGCCGACACGCCGTCGGCCGCGGCTCACATCGTGGCACGGACGCGGGGATGGTGCCCCACCGTTCCGTGATCCCTCTGTATACCGTCGCAACCTTTGCTGGTCTAGTCCACCAGGGCAAATGGTCTACCGGAGCTGCGGCCTCCGGGGCCGAGGTTTTCGAGGGCTTCTTACTTAAAGGTTCCTGCATATGTAGGTCCCATAACGGCTGTTCGGAGGGGGTTCGGCCACCCTTGACAGGCTTATTGGTCTGAGCCAAGCTCTGCCCACTGGTCTACACCATTGGTCCAGAGATCGAGGTCCCGGCCCGTGGGCGGGGGGTGTGGCATCCCTGAGGAGGATGGCGTGAAGCGCAAGCTGATAGCCGCGATCGGTATCGCGGGCATGATGGTCTCCATCGCGGCGTGCGGGGACGACAGTGGCAGCGGGGACTCGAAGGGCACCGACGCCAAGGAGCTGACGGTCTGGCTCACCGTCGACGCGCAGAACAACTGGCCCGAGCTGGTGAAGGCCGCCGACGCGGCGGTGCAGAAGGCGCACCCGGGCGTCAAGATCAACCACGAGTACTACGGCTGGCCGGACAAGAACGCCAAGCTGGACGCGGTTCTCGCCACCGACAAGGCCCCCGACGTCGTCGAGATGGGCAACACCGAGATGCTCGGCTACATGGTCAAGGGCGCCTTCGCTCCCCTCGACGCCGCCAAGTTCGACAACTCCTCCGCCTGGCTCGACGGCCTCAAGGCCTCGGTGACCTACGACGGCAAGACCTACGGCGTCCCGTACTACGCGGGCGGCCGGGTCGCCAACTGGCGCAAGGACCTCTTCGCCTCGGCGGGCGTGAAGACCACGCCGAAGACCTACACCGAGCTGACCGCCGCCCTGGACAAGGTCCAGAAGAAGGAGGGCGACAAGTTCTCCGCCTGGTACCAGCCCACCCGTGACTGGTACGCGGCCATGTCCTTCGTCTACGACGCCGGCGGCTCGATCGCGAAGGAGGAGGGCGGCGCGTGGAAGGCCAACCTCTCCTCGCCCGAGTCCCTCAAGGGCCTCACCGAGTTCAAGAACGTCCTGGACAAGTACATGCACGGCGACAAGACCAAGGACGAGTCCGACCGCTACATCGTCTACGGCCAGGCCAAGTCCGGCATGATCTTCGCTCCCGCCTGGGAGGGCGCGACCGCCGCGGCGAAGGAGAACGACAAGACCGGCAAGCTCGCGAACAACGTCGAGAACTTCGTGATGCCCGGCCCGTCCGGCAAGAACCTCCCCGTCTTCCTGGGCGGCTCCGACCTGGCCGTCCCCGTGAAGTCGGACGCGCAGGGCCTGGCGGCCGAGTGGATCAACGCCTTCACCGGCCCGTCCGGCCAGAAGGGCCTGATCGCCAAGGGCAACCTGCCCAACAACAAGACCGACCTCGCGACCCTCAAGAGCGACCCGGCCACCGCGGTCCCGGCCACCGCCGCCGAGTCCAACTGGTTCGTCCCGATGGCTCCCGGCTGGGGCCAGGTCGAGAAGGCCCAGGTGCTCCAGACCATGCTCCAGAGCATCGGCACCGGCAAGAAGACGGTCGAGGCCGCCGCGAAGGACGCGGACGCCGCGATCGACAAGGTCATCAACACCAAGTGACCTGAGGGCAGGGCCCCGTCGACCCCGGAGGCTTCATCGGGGCGGGGCCCTGCCTCCCGTACGACCCGTACGGGGCTTCGCCTTCGTACGACCCGAGGGACCGCTGAGGAGCGCGCGGATGAGTGCCGCAGACACGACCACTGCCAAAGTGCCGCCGACGCGGCAGTCGCCACCACCACCGCCCACGGGCGGACCCGGCGCGAAGAGACCACGCGGCGGCCGCGGTTCCCGCGGGGCCACGACCCCCTGGCTGCTCCTCGCCCCCTGCCTGCTGGTCCTCGCCCTGGTGATGGGCTATCCGCTGGTCCGGCTGGTCACCCTCTCCTTCCAGAAGTTCGGGCAGTCCCAGCTGTGGGGCTTCCAGCCGGCCGAGTCGGTCGGGTTCGACAACTTCACGGGCGTGCTGGGCGACGGCGAGTTCTGGCAGGTCGTCTTCCGCACGATCGTCTTCGCGGCCGGCTGCGTGATCTTCACGATGGTCATCGGCATGCTGATCGCGCTGCTCCTCCAGCGGGTCTCCGGCTGGGTGAAGACCCTCGTGAACATCGCGCTCGTGGCCAGCTGGGGCATGCCGGTCATCGTCGCCACCACCGTCTTCAAGTGGCTGTTCGACGCCGACTACGGCATCCTCAACGCGGTCCTGAGCAGGCTGCCGGGCGTCGAGCTGATCGGCCACAACTGGTTCGCCAGCGGGCCGCAGGGGCTGGCGGTCATCATGCTCCTCGTCGTCTGGGGCGCCGTGCCCTTCGTGGTCATCACCCTCAGCGCCGGCCTCACCCAGGTCCCGGCCGAACTCGAGGAGGCCGCCCGCCTCGACGGCGCGGGCGCCTGGGGCGTCTTCCGGTACGTCACCCTGCCCATCCTCAAGCCGATCATCGTGATGCTCACGACCCTGTCGGTCATCTGGGACATGGGCGTGTTCCCCCAGGTCTTCGTCATGCGCAACGGACACCCGGAAGCCGAGTTCCAGATCCTGACGACGTACTCCTACGACCGTGCCTTCGTCGTCAACGACTACGGACAGGGCTCGGCGATCGCCCTGATCACCGTGCTGCTGCTGCTCGGGGTGGTCGCCGTCTACATGCGCCAGATGCTGAAGATCGGAGAGGTCGAATGAGTGCCGTTGCCTCCGAGGCGAGCCGGGCCGGAGGCCGGGCCGCAAGCCGGTCCGGGCGCCGCAGGTCGAAGTCCGGCTGGAACCTCCTCGGCGTGCTCGTCTTCGTCGTCGCGGGCTTCCCCGTGTACTGGATGCTCAACACCGCGTTCAAGCCGGCGAAGGACGCGATCGACCCGGACCCGAGCCTGCTGCCCACGGGACTCACCCTCGACAACTTCAGCCGCGCGCTGCACATCGCCGACTTCTGGGGCCCGGTGGGCCGCAGCCTGCTCGTCTCCCTGGCGGTCGTGGCGATCGGTGTCGTCGTCGGGATGCTGGCCGCCCTGGCCATCTCCCGGTTCGCCTTCCGCGGCCGCAAGATCGTGATCGTCGGCATCCTGGCCGTCCAGATGGTCCCGCTCGTCGCCATGATCATCCCGGTCTTCCTGCTCCTGAACGACCTGGGCCAGTACGACAAGCTGTCCGGCCTGATCCTCACGTACCTGACCTTCATCCTCCCCTTCACGGTGTGGACCCTGCGCGGCTTCATCGTCAACATCCCGAAGGAACTGGAGGAGGCCGCGATGGTCGACGGCTGCTCCCGCACCGGGGCCTTCGTCCGGGTGGTCTTCCCGCTGCTGGCGCCGGGCATGGTCGCCACCTCGGTCTACGGCTTCATCCAGGCCTGGAACGAGTACCTCTACGCCCTGATGCTGCTCAGCCAGAAGAACCAGACGGCCACCGTGTGGCTCAGCAACTTCTCCACCAAGCACGGCACCGAGTACGCCCCGATGATGGCCGGCGCCACCATGATGGCGCTGCCGATCGTCGCCCTGTTCCTCCTTGTCCAGCGCAAGATGGCCGCGGGGCTGACCGCGGGCGCCGTGAAGGGATAACGCTCCCGATGACGACAATCGCCAGCGGCACGGACACTCTCACCCGTGACGCCCTGACGGTCCTTCAACCCGGCTTCCCCGGCACCACCGCCCCCGACTGGCTGCTGCGCCGCCTCGGCGAAGGCCTGGCGTCGGTGGGCCTGTTCGGCCGGAACATCGCCTCACCGGAACAACTGGCCTCGCTGACCGCGCAGTTGCGCGCGGAGCGGGACGACGTCCTGGTCGCGATCGACGAGGAGGGCGGAGACGTCACGCGCCTCGAGGTGCGCACCGGCTCCAGCTTCCCCGGCAACCACGCGCTGGGCGCGGTGGACGACGTCTCGCTCACGCTGGAGGTCGCCGCGGAGCTGGGCCGCCGCCTCGCGGAGTGCGGCGTGAACCTCAACTGGGCGCCCTCCGCCGACGTGAACTCCAACCCCGCGAACCCCGTCATAGGGGTCCGCTCGTTCGGCGCCGACCCGGGCCTGGTCGCCCGGCACACCGCCGCCTACGTCACCGGCCTCCAGTCGGCGGGCGTGGCGGCCTGCACCAAGCACTTCCCGGGCCACGGCGACACGGCCGTCGACTCGCACCACGCGCTCCCGCGCATCGACGCCGACCCCGCGGTCCTGACGGAACGCGAACTGACCCCGTTCCGCGCCGCCATCGCCGCCGGAACCCGCGCCGTGATGAGCGCGCACATCCTGGTCCCCGCCCTGGACCCGGCCCGGCCCGCGACCCTGTCCCCGCGCATCCTCACCACCCTGCTCCGCGAGGAACTCGGCTACGACGGCCTGATCGTCACCGACGGCATGGAGATGCAGGCCGTCGCAGCGACCTACGGCATCGAACGGGGCAGCGTCCTCGCCGTCGCGGCCGGCGCCGACGCCATCTGCGTGGGCGGCGGCCTGGCGGACGACGAGACGGTACGCCGCCTGCGCGACGCCCTGGTCACCGCCGTCCGCACGGGCGAACTCCCCGAGCAGCGTCTCGCGGACGCGGCGGAGCGGGTGCGGGCACTGGCCCGCTGGACGGCTCCGCGGGGCACCACCGCGGCCGGCCCCGACGAGAGAACGGCGCGCGCGGGCGGGAGCGCCGGCCGGGCCGATGTCGGGCTGATCGCCGCCCGCCGGGCTCTGCGCCTCACCGGCGACGACGTCTTCACCCCGCTCACCGACCCGCCGTACGTCGCCGCGCTCACCCCGGTCGCGAACATCGCCGTCGGCGACGAGACCCCCTGGGGCGTGGCCGCGGAACTGGGGCGGCTGCTGCCGGGGACGGACACCGGCAGCTTCGCGGGCGCGGACGCGGGACACGCGGCGCTGATCGCGGCGGGGGAGCGGCGGATCGTGGCCGTGGTGCGCGACGAGCACCGGCACCCCTGGATGACGGCGGCCCTCGACATCCTCCTCAGGGCGCGCCCGGACACGGTCGTCGTGGAGATGGGCGTCCCCCAGGCCCCGCCCCGCGGCGCCCTGCACATCGCCACCCACGGCGCGGCCCGGGTGTGCGGCCGTGCGGCGGCGGAGGTCATCGCGGTCGGCCCGCCCGCCTGAGCGTCACCACGACGAAGGCGCCGGACTCCCGAGGAGGAGTCCGGCGCCTTCGTCGTGCCGGTGGTGGCGTGAGTTCAGATGCCCTGCCACGACGGCTTGGCGGCGTACGTGTGCCGGAAGTACTCCGCGAGCTTCAGCTTGGACGCGGCCGCCTCGTCGACGACGACCGTCGCGTGCGGGTGCAGCTGGAGCGCGGAGGCCGGGCAGATCGCGGCGACCGGCCCCTCGACGGTGGCCGCGACGGCGTCCGCCTTGCCCTCCCCGGTGGCGAGCAGCACCAGGTGCCGGGCCTCCAGGATCGTGCCGATGCCCTGCGTGATGACGTGGTGCGGGACCTGGTCGATGTCGCCGTCGAAGAAGCGCGCGTTGTCGACGCGGGTCTGCTCGGTCAGCGTCTTGATCCGGGTGCGCGAGGCCAGGGAGGAGCACGGCTCGTTGAAGCCGATGTGCCCGTCGGTGCCGATCCCGAGCAGCTGGAGGTCCACTCCGCCGGCCGCGGCCAGCGCGCGGTCGTACGCCTCGCACGCGGCCAGTACGTCCGTGGCGGTGCCGTCCGGCCCGAGGAAGGCCTCCATGCCGATGCCCAGCGGCTCCAGCACCTCGCGCCGCAGCACCGAACGGTAGGACTCGGGGTGCTCGGCGGGCAGGCCCACGTACTCGTCGAGCTGGGCGATCCGCGCCCGCGTGGTGTCCACCGATCCGGAGCGCACCTCGGCCGCCAGCGCCTGGTAGACGGGCAGCGGGGTGGAGCCGGTGGCCACACCGAGCAGGGCGTCCGGCTTGCGCCGCAGGAGCTGCGCCATGGCCTCGGCGATGAGCTCGCCGCCCGACCGGGCGTCCGCAACGATCACAACTTCCACGCTGGCCTGCCGTTCTGAGAGGGGCACGGGGGACCCGGAAGGACTATGTGGTTTAGACCAATCTATGGGGTCAATCTAACAGAGTCGCCCCTGTCCGTCTTCGGGTGCGGGAGGGGGAGGGGGCCGCTCCGGAGTGGATCGCGGAAAATGCCGGGCGGAACTGGCCCCGCGCGGGAACCCGCACAGGCTAGGCTGCGTTGTGGATGTCAGAGCGTCCGCAGACCCACGACAACGAACGACCTTCCGTACATGGACACCCTTAGTGGTCTAGTCCACAATGGAAGGAAGTACGACACAGAACCTCCGTCTTCCCCGCACAGGAGGGCGGATCGAGGACCCGGAGCTCTCTGCCCTGACTGCCCCGGTTCCTCACCTTCGGTCGACGGGACCGCACACCCCGCGGCCGATATTGCTCCGGGCTGCGGTGCCGGGAGGGCTGAGGGTCCCTCTCAGGCGCCGCGGCCCGCGGGTGTTTCCGGGGCCGGGCCCCGCGCCGCCGACCGCGCGCCGCCGACAGGTTTAGGCCCCGCACAGACCCGCGGGTACGCTCGCAGACGTGCCCTCCATGAACGAACTCGTACGCCAGCACACCGCACTCGACGACTCCGACCTCGAGTGGCTCCACCTGCTGGTCTCGGAGTGGCAGCTGCTCTCCGACCTCTCCTTCGCCGACCTGGTCCTGTGGGTCCCCACCCGGGACGGCACCCGCTATGTCTCGGTCGCCCAGATGCGGCCCAACACCGGGCCGACCTCCTACCAGGACGACATGGTCGGCCACCTCGTCCCGCGCGGCCGCCGTCCGCTGCTCGACGCCGCCCTGGACGAGGGCCGGATCGTGCGCGAGGGCGACCCGGAATGGCGTGAGGAGGTCCCCGTACGGGTCGAGTCGATCCCCGTACGGCGTGAGGGCCGCGTCCTCGGGGTCATCGCCCGCAACACCAACCTGCTCACCGTGCGCACCCCCAGCCGCCTGGAGCTCACCTACCTCCAGAGCGCCTCCGACCTCGCGCAGATGATCGCGGCCGGCTCCTTCCCGTTCCCCAACCAGCAGATGGACATGGACGCCGCCCCGCGCGTCGGCGACGGCCTGATCCGCGTCGACGGCGACGGAATCGTCCAGTACGCCTCCCCGAACGCGCTGTCGGCCTACCACCGCATGGGCCTCGCCTCCGACCTGGTCGGCCAGCACCTCGGCCTGACCACCGCCGAACTCGCCCCCACCCGGGGTCCGGTGGACGAGGCCCTCGCCAAGGTCGCCAGCGGCTGGGCGCCCCGCGAGTTCGAGATCGAGGCCAAGGACGGGGTCATCCAGTTCCGGGCGATCCCGCTCAAGCCCAAGGGCACCCGCATCGGCGCGCTCGTGCTGCTCCGCGACGTCACCGAACTGCGCCGTCGCGAGCGCGAGTTGATCACCAAGGACGCGACCATCCGGGAGATCCACCACCGGGTGAAGAACAACCTCCAGACGGTGGCGGCCCTGCTGCGCCTCCAGGCGCGGCGTATCGAGTCCGAGCGCGGCCGGGAGGCGCTGGAGGAGGCGGTCCGCCGGGTCGGCTCGATCGCCATCGTGCATGAGACGCTGTCTCAGAACCTGGACGAGCGGGTGGAGTTCGACGAGATCGCCGACCGGGTACTGGCGATGGTCGCCGAGATCTCGCCTGGCAAGGTCGCCGGCCGCCGCAGCGGACGCTTCGGCATCCTGGACGCCGAGGTCGCCACCCCGCTGTCCATGGTCCTCACCGAGATCCTGCAGAACGCCCTGGAGCACGGCTTCGTCGAGGGCGACACCGGCACGGTCGAGGTGTCCGCGGTCCGCGGCGGCACCACGAAGGAGACGCGGCTCCTGGTCACCGTCCAGGACGACGGCGTCGGGCTGCCCGAGGGCTTCGACCCGCACACCTCCGGCAACCTCGGCCTCCAGATCGTACGGACGCTGGTGGAGGGCGAGTTGGGCGGAACCTTCGACATGGTCCCGGGGCCGGAGCGCGGCACCCAGGTGATCCTGGACATCCCGGTGCGCACACAGAAATAGCGGACGCGCGTCGGCGCTTTCGGGCGGCGCGGTCAGGTGAGGGCGCGCCCGCAGGCACGGTCCGGCGGGGCGGTCAGGTGAGGGCGCGGGTGGACGGTACGGGCAGAACGCGCGGGCGGGCCCGGTGTGCGCGCAGCAAGAAGCCCCGGACCGTTCAGGGGTCCGGGGCTCGAATGCTCGTTGCCAGCTTGTGCTGCGCATCGGGGGTACTGCGCGCTGCGGCTCGGGGGCGGGAAGATGCGTACTCGCTGTACGCGCCGCCAAGCTCAGGCTTGCGGGGCGGGTGTTGTCAGGCGGAAGCCTGACGGGCCCGGTTGCGGGCGGCGCGGCGCTTCATCGCACGACGCTCGTCCTCGCTGAGGCCACCCCAGACGCCGGAGTCCTGGCCGGACTCGAGCGCCCACTGCAGACACTGCTCCATAACCGGGCAGCGACGGCAGACGGCCTTGGCTTCCTCGATCTGCAGCAGCGCAGGACCGGTGTTGCCGATGGGGAAGAAGAGCTCGGGGTCTTCCTCGCGGCAAACGGCGTTGTGACGCCAGTCCATGGCTGCTACCTCTCCTTGGTATTACGTGCAAGTTGCTTGTGAATGTGAACGCTTTCACGAATCCCTCAACAAGTGAAGGGCCACCAGCCAGGTTCCCTGGCGCGGTCCTGTTGTTTGAAGAGGGGTTCCGGTGATCAGTGGATGCCGGTGTTGCGGGCTGTCCCGATCGCCACGTAGAGACTCGCAAACCTCAGCGGCGGATACAACCCCTTCCGGAAAGTTTTTTTTGATTCCTCGGTGTCGACTAGGTCACAGCCGTACTTCCATGGGGTGGACCCTGGCCTAAACGTTCGAGTGAAAGGACTTCAGCCCTTTCTGCTCACACAATCACACGCAGTGCACGGCGTACGCCTGTGAACGTCACGCTTGTTCGCAGCCCCAGGTGGTCACCGTCCATCTGAAGGGGCAAAGGGACCTTCGAATGCAAGGTGAACTGGTCCAGATCGTGCAGGGAGACGGCGTGCTTGCCGTGCGGGCCCCGTTCGGGGGACGAAGTGAGCAACTGGGTGCCATATCGGGCGACAGAGGCCGTGGACAGACGGCTGAGACCCAGTACGTCGAGGCCTGTATCGAACGAGGCCTTAGGCGACGCGTACACCGGGCGATTGCCCAGATACGTCCACGGAGCCGTGTTGCAGACTATGGACAGCACCAAATCGGTCACCGGTTCGGCACCCGGACGCTCCAGGGTGATCGACCCGTGCCGGCGCTGTGACTCACCCAACAACTGGCGCATGGCCTGGCGGATGTAAAGAGCGTGGGTGGATCTCCTGCCGCGCTCGCGCTGCTGCTCCACCCGCCCCACCACTCCGGCGTCGAAGCCCAGTCCCGCGTTGAACGTGAACCAGCGCGAGGGCACCGCCTCGTCCTCCGTGCCCGGCGTACCCGCCGCGAGGCCGAGCCCGACCGTACGCTCACCGCCCTCGCGCAGGGCGTCCAGCAGCGCGCCGGTGGCCTCCACCGGATCGTTGGGCAGCCCCAGGGCGCGGGCGAAGACGTTGGTGGAACCGCCGGGGACCACCGCTATACCGGGCAGGTTCTCCGGATCGGGGCCGGCGTGCAGGAGGCCGTTGACCACCTCGTTGACCGTGCCGTCGCCGCCGAGGGCCACCACCAGATCGACGTTTCCGCTGTCCGCCGCCTGCCGGCCCAGGTCACGCGCGTGTCCGCGGTACTCGGTGGTGACCGCCTCGAGCTTCATCTCGCTCGCGAGCGCGTGGATGAGGACGTCGCGCGTCCGTGCACTGGTAGTGGTTGCCGCCGGATTGACCACGAGAAGTGCACGCATGAGTTGCAGCGTACCTACTGGGTGGTACCGGGCACAGGCCGAGGTGGGGATCGGGTAAGAGATCGCGGAGTGAGCCTCGACACGAGCGCCGCCCCCCTCGCGCGCGGGTGGCCCGGGGCCCGCCCGCAGGTGCGGGATACCCTTCTGGGGTGAGCAGTGACGAGACCTCCGCCGCCCCGGAAACCACCGGACCCCGCCCGCGCCGGCTGACGTACGCCGCCGCGCTCGTCGCCCTGGAAGGGCTGGCGCTGGTCGTCGGTGGGGTGTGCATGCTCGCCCTGGGGATCAGCGGCGACCCGGACGACCGTCAGCAGGCCGTCACCGGCGGGGTCACGCTGATCGTGCTGGCGCTGCTGCCGCTGCTCGCCGCCCGTGGGCTGCTGGGGCTGCGCAGCTGGAGCCGGGGACCCGCCGTCATCACCCAGGTCATGGCGCTGCCGGTGGCCTACAACCTCTTGCAGGCCGACAGTCTGGCCATCCCGGCGGGCATCGCGCTCGCCGCCGTCGCCGTCGCCTCGCTCGTCCTGCTCGTCAACGGCGAGACGACCCGGGCCCTCGGGATCCGGGGGCCGGGCCGCGCATCGGAGTAGGCCGTTCCCGCTGCCGCTCCGCTTGTGCCGCTTGAACCGCTATTCCTCGACGAGCAGTTTCTCCCGCAGCTGGGCCAGCGTGCGGGCCAGCAGGCGCGAGACGTGCATCTGCGAGATGCCGACCTCCTGCGCGATCTGCGACTGGGTCATGTTGCCGAAGAAGCGCAGCAGCAGGATCCGCTTCTCGCGCGGTGGCAGGTCCTCCAGGAGCGGCTTGAGGGACTCCCGGTACTCGACGCCCTCCAATGCCTCGTCCTCGGCGCCGAGGGTGTCCGCGACCGCCGGTGACTCGTCGTCGGTGTCGGGCACGTCCAGGGAGAGGGTGGAGTACGCGTTGGCGGACTCCAGGCCCTCCAGGACCTCCTCCTCCGAGATCGCCAGCTTCTCGGCGAGCTCGTGGACCGTGGGGGAGCGGCCGTGCTGCTGCGACAGCTCGGCCGTCGCCGTGGTCAGCGCCAGGCGCAGCTCCTGGAGCCGGCGCGGCACCCGCACCGCCCAGCCCTTGTCACGGAAGTGGCGCTTGATCTCGCCGACGACCGTGGGGGTCGCGTACGTGGAGAACTCCACGCCGCGCTCGGGGTCGAAGCGGTCGACCGACTTGATCAGGCCGATGGTGGCGACCTGGGTGAGGTCGTCCAGCGGCTCGCCGCGGTTGCGGAAGCGCCGCGCGAGGTGCTCGACGAGCGGCAGATGCATGCGGACCAGCTGGTTGCGCAGGTCCGCGTACTCGGCACTGGTGTTCTCGAGCTTGCGCAGCTCGATGAACATCGCCCGTGCTCCGCTGCGGTCCCCCGGGGCGGGGGTGGCCGGTGGTTCGTGCTGCGTGCCCGGCACGCTCTGTTCGCCGTCTCGCTGGTGCTCGCTCATTGTCCCGCCCGTCGCCCTCTGTCGAGCCCTCGCCTCTGCTCGGCCCGGGGGCGAGCCCCCGATCCGCCTCTCCCGAGGCGAGCCCTGCACGGCACCTTCCGGCAGGCCCGCCTGCGCGGAGACCGACTCGTCCTCCGGATGCGGCCGGGCCTGCTCGGGAATGCCGTCGATGCCGTCCGCCATGCGTCGGGAACCGTCCGGAGAGACTGGAATCTCGGCGTTCTCGGCCGGCAGCTCCCGTGTGCCGCGCTCTTCGTCCCGCACCGGCCCGTCCCCGTTCCTCACGCCGGCCCGGGTCCCGCGCCGCGTTGTTTGTAGAGACTGATCGTCACGGTCTTGTCCTCGTCGACGGCGGAGGACACCTTGCCCGCGAGGGCGGACAGGACGGTCCAGGCGAAGGTGTCCCGTGAGGGGGCGTGTCCGTCCGTGGTCGGCGCGGAGACGGTGACCTCCAGCGAGTCGTCGACGAGTCGGAACACGCAACTGAGTACCGAGCCGGGCACGGCCTGCTGGAGCAGGATCGCGCAAGCCTCGTCCACCGCGATGCGCAGGTCCTCGATCTCGTCCAGGGTGAAGTCCAAACGGGCCGCGAGGCCGGCCGTGGCCGTCCGCAGCACCGACAGGTAGGCACCCGCAGCCGGCAGCCGGACTTCCACGAAGTCCTGGGTCGCGGGCTCGCCTGCGATCTGGGACACCCTCACCTCCAAGGTGGTACAAGCTTTTCGGGGCCGAGGGTCGCCCCCCGGGGTAACGCGTGTGTGGTGCAGCGGTGACGCTATCGCGCTCTCAAGTTTCTGTCCCCGGGACCCCAACCCCCTGGCGTCACTCACAGTAAAGCTGTGAACACGCTCCGTGTCTAGAGGGTCGGTCGGCCCAAATGGGAACAGGGCGCGCCGGGTTGACGTACCCAGGCGTCAGATGGTCGAACCGTACCCGCCGGACGGCCGGGGCGTCATGGTCTCCTCATAGGGCTCTCCTCATACGAGGACATGGTCGACGAAGCACCAGCGCCAGTTCTCGCCGGGTTCGAAGGTCCGCATCACCGGGTGACCCGACTCCTTGTGGTGTGCCGTCGCGTGCCGGCTCGGCGAGGAATCGCAGCAGCCGACGTGGCCGCAGGTCAGGCACAGCCGAAGTTGCACCGGGTGGGTGCCGTCCCGCAGGCACTCCGGACACGTCTCGCCGAGCGGGACGGGTTCCGGGTGGGGCAGCGCGTCGGCGTGCGTGCACTGTTTCATGATTGCCAGATTACGACGGGCGTGCGGACGACCGCGCGGAAAAACGAGGGCGGGCTGGACATGGACGTGATGCCACTGCTGTTGCTGGTGGCCGGCAGTGCGGCTTTCGCGGCGGCGGCCCGGCGTACCCCGGTGCCCGCGCCGCTGCTGCTGGTGGCGGTCGGCCTGGTGGTGTCCTACGTGCCGGGGGTGCCCGACTACACCCTGGACCCCGACGTCGTGCTGCCGCTCCTGCTGCCTCCGCTGCTGTACACGTCGGCCAGCGACAGCTCCTATCTCGACCTGCGCGCCCAGCTGAGGCCGGTGGCCCTGCTGTCGGTCGGGTACGTGCTCTTCGCGACCTTCGCCGTCGGCTGGGCGGCCTATCTGATCGTCCCCGGGCTGCCGCTGACGGCGGCGCTGGTGCTGGGCGCGGTGGTGGCGCCGCCGGACGCGGTCGCGGCCACGGCGGTGGCCCGGCGGGTCGGCCTGCCGTCGCGGATCACCACGATCCTCCAGGGCGAGTCGCTGCTGAACGACGCCACCGCGATCACCGCCTACAAGGTGGCCCTCGCGGTCGTGGTCGGCGAGGGCGCGTCCTGGGCCGGCGGTATCGAGGAGTTCCTGGTGGCGGCGGTCGGCGGAACCGCCGTCGGCCTGATCCTGATGGCCCCGCTGCACTGGCTGCGCACCCATCTCAAGGAACCCCTGCTCCAGAACACGCTCTCCCTGCTGATCCCCTTCGTCGCCTACGCGGCGGCCGAGCAGTTCCACGCCTCCGGCGTCATCGCGGTGGTCGTCGTCGCGCTCTACCTGGGCCACCGCGCGTGGGAGGTCGACTTCGCGACCCGCCTCCAGGAGGAGGCCGTGTGGAAGATGGTCGCCTTCGTCCTGGAGTCGGCGGTCTTCGCGCTGATCGGCCTCCAGCTCCCGGTCGTCCTGAAGGGTCTCGGCGCGTACGAGGGTGCCGAGGCCGCCTGGTACGCCGTCGCCCTGTTCCTCGTGGTCGTGGCGGCGCGCTTCCTGTGGGTGTACCCGGCGACCTTCCTGCCCCGGCTGCTGTCGGCGCGTATCCGCGCGCGGGAGGAGAACCCGACCTGGCGGGGGCCGATCGTCATCGCCTGGGCCGGCATGCGGGGCGTGGTCTCGCTGGCCATCGCCTTCTCCATCCCGCTCACCGTGGACCACGGCGACGCGCCCTTCCCGCACCGCAATCTGATCCTCTTCCTCACCTTCACGACGGTCATCGGCACCCTGGTGGTGCAGGGGCTGACCCTGCCGCCGCTGATCCGTCTGCTGAAGTTCCCCGAGCCCGACCCGCAGGCCGCGACGCTCGCCGAGGCCAATGCCCAGGCCCAGGCCTCCCGGGTCGCCGAGGAGCGCCTGGACGCGCTGCTCGCCGACGAGCGCAACGCACTGCCGCCGCCGCTCGCCGACCGGCTGCGCAGCGTCCTGGAGCGGCGCCGCAACGCCGTCTGGGAGCGCCTCGGGCAGGTCAACCCGGTCACCGGCGAGACCGTCGACGACACCTACCGGCGTCTCTCGCGCGAGATGATCAGCGCCGAGCGCGAGATGTTCGTCCGGCTGCGGGACGGCCGCTACATCGACGACGAGATGCTGCGCACGCTGCTGCGCCGGCTGGACCTGGAGGAGGCGGCGGCGTTCCGGGAGGCGGCGTAGGCGCGGTCGTCCGCCGTCGCCTCACGGGAACGGGCGGCCCGTGATCACGGCCGTGACGGTCGTCCCGCGCGCGAAGGCGCCCTCTTCGGCCAGGGCGACAAGGCCGTAGAGCGACTTGGCGACATAGAGACGTTCCACCGGCACTGCGTGGCGTCCTTCGAAGTCCGCCGCGAAGGCCTCCAGCTCGGGGGTGACACGGGCGTAGCCGCCGAAGTGGAAGCGTTCGTCGAGCCGCCACTCGCCCCGTCGGCCGCCGAACGCCTCCTCCTGCAGCGCCTGTATCCCGTCACCCAGGAAGCCGCCCCTGAGGACCGGTATGCCCAGGGCCCGCTGGCCCGGGGCGAGGCCTGCCGCCAGGCCGGCGAGGGTCCCGCCGGTGCCGCAGGCGAGGGCGACGACGTCGGTGCGGCCCCGCAGCTCCTCGCCGAGCGCCCGGCAGCCGCGGACCGCCGCCGCGTTGCTGCCGCCCTCGGGCACGACGTACGCGTCCCGCGCGCCGACCGTGTCCAGCAGCTTCCCGAGCACGTCCGGCTCGGCCTTGCGGCGGTAGGTCGAGCGATCCACGAAATGCAGGCGCATGCCGTCGGCCGCGCACCGGGCCAGGGACGGGTTCAGCGGCCGGCCGGCCAGTTCGTCGCCGCGCACCACACCCACCGTCGGCTGCCCCAGCAGACGGCCGGCGGCGGCCGTGGCCCGCAGATGGTTGGAGTAGGCGCCCCCGAAGGTGAGGAGCGTCCGTCCCGCCGCCCGCTCCAGATTGGGCGCGAGCTTGCGCCACTTGTTGCCGATCAGCTCGGGGTGGATCAGGTCGTCCCGCTTCAGCAGCAGCCGGACGCCGTACCGCCCGAACCGCTCGTCGGACACTTCCTGGAGGGGGGACGGCAGGCGGGGGCGGAGGTCGGTCACCCGCTCATTGTCGAACACCGTTCGGTGAAACGTACCTCTTCCCTGCCCACGTTGATCCATTCCCGCTCTTTCGGGTAATAGCACGAGCACACACCGTGATGGAAGGCTTGCCGCGTGAACGAAGTGCATCGGCGCAGTTCGGCGTCCGTGCATGAATCGGGAGGGCATTTCTCATGTCGGTAGGCGAAGAGGTCCGCGCGGATTCGGGCAAGCCGCAGCAGAGTCTCGGCACCGCGGCCGCGCGGAACCTGGCCACCACGACCAAGTCCGCACCGCAGATGCAGGAGATCAGTTCCCGCTGGCTGCTGCGGAATCTGCCCTGGGTGGACGTGCAGGGCGGTACGTACCGGGTCAACAGGCGTCTGACGTACGCGGTGGGCGACGGCCGCATCACGTTCGTGAAGACCGGCGACCGCGTCGAGGTCATCCCGGCCGAGCTGGGCGAACTGCCCGCGCTGCGCTCCTACGAGGACGAGGAGGTGCTCGGGGAACTCGCCCAGCGCTGCAGGCAGCGGGAGTTCGGCCCGGGCGAGGTCATCGCCTCCTTCGGCAGCCAGAGCGAAGAGGTCTACCTGCTGGCGCACGGCCGTGTCGAGAAGGTCGGCACCGGCCCGTACGGCGACGACCAGGTGCTCGGGGTGCTCGCGGACGGCGCGTACTTCGGCGACCAGGCGCTGCTCGACGCGGACGCCATCTGGGAGTACACGGCCCGGGCGGACACGGCCTGCACGGTGCTGATCCTGGCCCGGCAGGACGTCGAGCAGGTCGCGGAGCGTGCCGAATCCCTCCGCGAGCACCTCCACCAGCTGCGCGCGATCCCCGAGCAGCGCACCAACAAGTACGGCGAGAAGGAGGTCGACCTCGCCGCCGGTCACGCCGGCGAGCCGGACATCCCGCACACGTTCGTGGACTACGACGCCCGGCCGCGCGAGTACGAACTGAGCATCGCCCAGACCGTCCTGCGCATCCACTCGCGTGTGGCCGACCTGTACAACCAGCCGATGAACCAGACCGAGCAGCAGCTGCGGCTGACGGTCGAGGCGCTCAAGGAGCGCCAGGAGCACGAGCTCGTCAACAACCGCGAGTTCGGGCTGCTGCACAACTGCGAGTACGACCAGCGGCTCCAGCCGCACGACGGCGTGCCGAGCCCGGACGACCTCGACGAACTGCTCAGCAGGCGGCGCGGCACCAAGATGCTGCTCGCCCACCCGCGCGCGATCTCCGCGATCGGCCGTGAGCTCAACAAGCGCGGGCTCGTCCCCGAGACGATCGACGTCGGCGGCAACCGGATCCCGACCTGGCGCGGGGTGCCGATCTACCCGTGCAACAAGATCCCGGTGACCGCGGCCCGCACCAGCTCCATCATCGCGCTGCGTCTGGGCCAGGAGGACCAGGGCGTCATCGGCCTGCGCCAGTCCGGCATCCCGGACGAGATCGAGCCGAGCCTGTCCGTGCGGTTCATGGGCATCAACGAACAGGCCATCATCAAGTACCTGGTCACGGCCTACTACTCGGCCGCGGTCCTGGTGCCGGACGCGCTGGGCGTCCTGGAGAACGTCGAGATCGGCCGCTGGCGGTGACTTCCGCCACCAGGCGGTACCGGGGTGAGGCGCGCGAAAGGCGGAGGCCCATCGGCAGCCAGGGCGACAGTGGTCCGGGGCCGGCCGACGGGTACGACGCGGCGGTGATCCTGGAGCGGTCCCGGGCGTCGGTCGACCCCGAACTGCGACGGGCCATCGACGCGTTGCCACGCTCCATGCGCCGGGTCGCGCTCTACCACTTCGGCTGGGAGCACGCGGACGGCACCCCGGCGGCGGCCAACGCGGGCAAGGCGATCCGCCCGGCCCTCGTGCTCGCCGCGGCCACCGCGCTCGGTGGCCCGGCGGCCCGCGCGGCGGCCCTGCGGGCGGCGGCCGCGGTCGAACTGGTCCACAACTTCACGCTGTTGCACGACGACGTGATGGACCGGGACACCACCCGCCGGCACCGCCCCACCGCCTGGACCGTGTTCGGCGACGCCGACGCGATCCTCGCCGGGGACGCCCTCCAGGCCCTCGCCCTCGGGCTGCTGGCCGTGGATCCGCATCCCGCGTCCGCGGCGGCCGCCCGCCGGGTCGCGGCCTGTGTGGTCGAACTCTGCGCCGGCCAGCAGGCGGACACGGCCCTGGAGAAGCGCGGCCCCGCCGAGACCACCCTCGACGAGGTGCTCGTCATGGCCGAGGCCAAGACGGGAGCCCTGCTCGGCTGCGCCTGTGCCGTGGGCGCGCTGTACGCGGGGGCGGCCGAGGAGGACGTGGACGCGCTGGACGCCTTCGGCCGCGAGGCCGGGCTCGCCTTCCAGCTCATCGACGACGTCATCGGCATATGGGGAGACCCGCGGCACACCGGCAAGCCGGCCGGCGCGGATCTCGCCGCACGCAAGAAGTCCCTGCCGGTGGTCGCCGCACTGACCTCCGGGACCCCGGCGGCCGCCGAACTGGCCGAGCTGTACGCGGCGCCCTACGACCCGGCCGACCTGGACCGCACGACGCTGGCCGTCGAACGGGCAGGCGGCCGTGAATGGGCGCAGGAGCAGGCGGCCGACCGCATGGCCCGCGCGATGCACGAACTGGCCCGGGCGATCCCGGACCCGGAGGCGGCGGGCGGCCTGCTGTCCCTGGCGGAGTTCGTGACCCGGCGCAGCAACTAGGACCCGACCCGGCCCGACCGGCCGAGGCCACGGGCCAACAGGGTCGGAGAGGTACGCGGAGGGGCTGGGAGGAGCGAGGAGGGTCGAGAAGGGGCGAGGACGAGGGGGGCGACGGAGGAAGCCGGACTGTTCCGGCGGGTTCCGGTCCGGCGGGTCCCGCACATCCCCACGGTGTGCGGGGCCCGCCGGCGTGCGTCCTACGCGGGTTCCCCGGCGCCGTCCGGGACCACCGTCGCCACGATCCGCTCGACCAGACCCTCCGGCACCCCCACCCCCGGCAGGACGCCGTCCAGGACGTCCGGCAGGGTCAGGTGCTCCAGGATCAGCCCGAGCATCGCCAGGTACAGGACGACGACGGTCTCGTCGCCGCCGGGCAGGCCGGCCTCGCGATGGAAGAACAGGCCTTGGTCGAGGTCGCCGCGCACCGACGTGGTGAAGGAGGCGCGGAGCTCGGGGCGCCGGGTGGCCTCGAGGCGCATCTCCAGCAGGGCGAGATAGCCGCTCCGGTCACGGGTCGCGCGGGCCGTCAGGTCGTGCATGAACGCCGTGACCAGGGAGCGGTCGCGCGGCCGCGCCAGCAGCGCGCCGAGCACCTCGGGGTCGGGCGCCAGCCGGACGTGCAGCCGGGCGTCGATCTGCCGCAGCAGGTCGTCGCGGCCGGTGAAGTAGTTGGAGGCGGTGCCCACCGGCACCGCGGCCGCCGAGTCCACCGCGCGGAACGTGAGCCCTCGCGCTCCCTCGCGCGCGAGCACTTCCACCCCGGCGTCCACCAGGGCCGCCCGGCGCTCCGGATTCCCGGCCATGCGGAACCTTCTCTCTCACTTGGCTCCGTTTCCCGGAAGACCGGGAAACTCCCTTGCAACCACTACAGTTGAAGTACTACAACTGGAGTGGTCGGAAAGCAGCCTACGGAAAGAGCCCCACTTGCGAAAGCTCACCTACTTCATCGCGTGCTCCGTCGACGGCTTCATCGGAGACGTGAACGGCGACGGCTCGGCGATGGTCTCCTACGTCGACGAGGAGTTCCTCGACTTCCTCAAGGCGGAGTACCCGGAGACCGTGCCGACCCACGGCCGTCGCGCGCTCGGCTTCGACGACCTGGAGAACAAGAGGTTCGACACGATCATCCAGGGCCGGGCCAGCTACGACCTGGCGCTCAAAGAGGGCGTCCCCAGCCCGTACGCGCACCTGCGCCAGTACGTCGCCTCGCGCACCCTCGGCCGGTCGCCCTCCCCGGACGTCGAGATCATCGCGGACGGTCTGCTCGACAAGGTCCGTGAGCTGAAAGCGGAGGACGGCGGCCTCGGCATCTACCTGTGCGGCGGCTCCCGTGTCGCGGGCGAGCTGATCGACGAGATCGACGAGCTGGTGATCAAGACCTACCCGATGGTCTACGGCGCCGGCATGCCGATGTTCGGCACGGGCTTCGACATCGCCCGCTTCACCTTCGGCGGGGTGCGCTCCTTCGGCAACGGCGCGGTCGTACGGACGTACGCAAGGGAACGCTGACCGACACTGACGCACAGCGGGGAGCGCTCGGGTGCGTGCCGCCCTACTCTGGAGGGCATGGACCGGGAACAACGCGTCTGTCCCTCCTGTGGGCAGCCAGTGCAGTCCGTCGTCCGGCGACACAAGACGCTGGGCGCGTGGGTCCCGCGCTGGGTGCCGGGCCCGTGTCACAACCCTCACTGCGAGGAGTACGTGGAACCGGGCCCCCGGCACAAGGCGGCCGAGGCGGCCGAGGCCGCCGGGGCCGAAGAGGAACCCGCACCCGAGACGGAACCCGAAACCCCCGCCGCCCCGACCTCCTGACCCCGCCGAGCGGAGACCGATGACCAGCCGAGTGACCCTGATCTCACCGGCGGTCACCTCGGCTCTGCGCGAGGCTCGATTCGACGACGGCAGCTGCGAGGTGGACGCCGCCGGGATGCGGCGGGCCCGGTCGGCCGCGGCGCTGCTGCGCGGCGCGGACCGCTCGGCGGCCTCGCCCTCCACCCGGTGCCGGCAGACCGCCGAGGCGCTCGGCCTGCCCGCGCCCGAGGTACCCGCGCTCGCCGCTCTCGACGTCGGCCGCTGGCGCGGCCGGACCCTCACCGAGGTGTCGGCCGCCGAGCCGGACGCGGTCGCCTCCTGGCTGGCGGATCCGGCCCGTGCCCCGCACGGCGGGGAGACGGTGCTGGAGCTGTGCGACCGGACCGGGGCCTGGCTGGAGGACACCGCCCGCACCCCGGGGCGGGTGACCGCCGTGGTGGAGCCCGACGTCGTGCGCGCCCTGCTGGTCCGTGCGCTGGGCCTGCCGGAACCGGCCTTCTGGCGCCTCGACGTACGGCCGCTGACCGCCGTGGACCTGAGCGGCCGGGCGGGCCGGTGGAACCTGCGCGTGGGCGCGCCGCTGGGAGAGGGGCCGTAGGCCGCTCCGCGCTCAGTGGCCGGACGTCGGTCCGGTGGCCCGGGAAGCGGCTCGTGGCAGCCCGCCCGTCTCCGCGTCGCGCCCCGTCAGGCAGTACAGGCCGCCGGTCGGGTCGCGCATCACCGTCCAGTGGGACCGGCGGGCCACGAGGACCGCGCCGAGTTCCTCGTGCCGGGCGCGTACGGCGTCGATGTCCGGGCCGCAGGCCAGGTCGGGATGGGCGCGGACGGCGCCCTCCGTGTCGAGCCGCTGGAGCAGGACGCGGACCGGCAGCCCCGGTGGCGGCTCGACCACGTGGAACTCCGGCCGGGAGCCCGGCCGCGCCGACCAGTCGGGCAACAGGCCGCTCCAGAAGGCCACTTCGCTCTCGTACGCCGACGGCGGGACGTCCATGCACACCTGGTCCAGGCGGCTGCCGGCCACCACGGGCGGCCGCACGGACTCCCCGTGCCACGGCACCGCGCAGAACAACTGTCCGGCGGGGGAGCGCAGTACGGCCCAGCCGTCGTGCGCGGCGGCCGTCTCCGCGCCCAGTTCCCGCGCCGCCGCGACGAAACCGGGCACATCCCGCACGGAGAGGTCCAGATGCGCGCCGCCCTCGCCGTCCGTGACCGCCTGCGCCTTCACGCAGGCGTCGGCGCCGACGTCCTTCGGCAGCAGCGTGACGAACTCCCCGTCCCCGCCCCTGGGCGCGGAGAGGGAGGTGTTGGTGACGGCCGTCCAGAAGTCGCACGCCCGCGCGAAGCTCCGGGTGGGCCGGTCGACGAAGACGTGGGCCCAGCGGACCGGTCCGCTCATCCGGCCCGCTCCATGAACCGCAGCATGTTGCCCGCCGGGTCACGGAACGCGCAGTCGCGCACCCCGTAGGGCTGGTCCGTCGGCTCCTGGAGCACCTCGACGCCGGCCTCCAGCACCCGCGCGTGCAGGGCGTCGCAGTCGGCGGTGGTGAAGATGACCCCGCGCAGCACCCCCTTGGCGAGCAGCCGGGCCATCGCCTCCCGGTCGGCGGAGGAGAAGTCCGGGTTCGCGCCCGGCGGCTCCAGAACGAGGTTCACGTCCGGCTGGAGCGGCGACCCGACGGTCACCCAGCGCATCCCCTCGAAGGAGACGTCGTTGCGGACTTCGAGACCGAGAACCTCGACGTAGAAGTGCAGGGCCTTGTCGTGGTCGTCGACGGCGACGAAACACTGGTGGAGTTTGAGGTCCATGGCGTCCAGCCTAGGTGTGCCTGCCGCGCAGCGGGCGGGTGTACGTCCGGACCACACAGGACGGGATCACCGCGCCGGCCTCGTGCGACCGCGCCCGGTACGCGCTCGGGGTCTCACCGACCAGCTCGGTGAAGCGGGAGCTGAACGAGCCGAGCGAGGTGCAGCCGACGGCCATGCAGACCTCCGTCACGGTCAGGTCGCCGCGCCGCAGGAGGGTCTTGGCGCGCTCGACCCGCCGGGTCATGAGGTAGCCGTAGGGCGTCTCGCCGTAGGCCTCGCGGAAGCTGCGCTGGAAGTGGCCCGGGGACATCAGCGCGGTGCTCGCGAGCACCGCGACATCGAGTGGCTCCGCGTACTCACGGTCCATCCGGTCACGTGCCTGCCGCAGCCGTTTCAGGTCCTCGAGGGTCACGGGGCCAGCATCGCACGGAGGGCGCCGTCCGGGCGGGGGATGTCCGGGAGAGGGAAATCCGGGAGAGGGGCGTCCGGGAGAGGGACGTCCGACAGAGGGAGGGAAAAGGAGACCGCACCCGGGCCGTCGGGGGCGCCGTGTTCGGCGGCCCGCGGACCGGGTGCGGACAGGTGGGCGGGACGACCGGCGCCGGTGCAGGTCGGACCGCCCGAGGCGAAGATCAGGCCCTGATCGGGATCTGATCAGGCCTTCTTGGTCTCCCAGAAGATCTTGTCGATCTCGGCGATGAGCTCCAGGGCCTTCTCGCCGGTCTTCGGGTCCGTCGAGGCCTTGGCGGCCGACAGGGCCTTCAGGGTGTCGTTGACCAGCTGGTGCAGCTGGGGGTACTTCTCGAAGTGCGGGGGCTTGAAGTAGTCGCTCCACAGCACGGAGACGTGGTGCTTCGCGAGCTCGGCACGCTGCTCCTTGATGACGGTGGCGCGCGCCTGGAAGTGCGGGTCGTCGTTGGCGGCCATCTTTTCCTGGACGGCCTTCACCGACTCCGCCTCGATGCGGGCCTGGGCCGGGTCGTACACACCGCAGGGCAGGTCGCAGTGTGCGCTGACCTTGACCTTGGGGGCAAACAGGCGGGAAAGCATGGAGCGTTCCTTCCTCGTGATCGTCTTCTCAGGTGGGACATTACTCCCTGGGAGACGGCTTTTCGCGAGTGCCCCCATGGGCTTAGGACAAAAGTCCGGGGTCAGACTGAGACTGGTGGAGGAACAGACCGGGGAGGTGCCGGCGATGCCGGAGCTGTCGCAGGAGACCGAGCGCGCGAGGGCTGCCGCGCTCTTCGGACTGGCCGAGGTGACCGGCCCGTCGATGGTGCCCACGCTGTACCAGGGGGACCGGCTGGTGGTGCAGTACGGCGCCCGGATCCGGGTCGGTGACGTGATCGTGCTGCGGCATCCGTTCCAGCAGGACCTGCTCGTCGTCAAGCGGGCCGCGGAGCGCCGTGAGGGCGGGTGGTGGGTCCGGGGCGACAACACCTACGCCGGCGGCGACAGCACCGACTACGGGACCGTGCCCGACGAACTGATCCTGGGCCGGGTGCGGCTGCGCTACCGCCCGCCGAAGCCCGGTCAGCGTTCGCCGCTGGCGGTGCTGCGCTGGGCGCTGTCGGCGGCGAGGCCCGTGCCGGCCGTCCGGTCCGCCTCCAGGCGCTTGCGGGCGCGGTAGGCGGCCACGTTGGCGCGGGTGGCGCAGCGGTCGGAGCAGTAGCGCCGGGAGCGGTTGGTCGAGGTGTCGAGGTAGGCGTTGCGGCAGGGGCCGGCCTCGCACAGGCCCAGGCGGTCGACGCCGTACTCGGTGAGATGGAAGGCCAGGCCCATGGCCGCGATGGCCGCGTAGCCCGCCGTCGCGTTCGACGGGTGGTCGGCCAGGTGCATGTGCCACAGCGGGCGGCCGTCGTCGTCGCGGAAGTCGTGGCCGGAGATCTGCGGGCTCACCGGGAACTCCAGCAGGAGCGAGTTCAGCAGGTCCACCGCGAGGGTCTCGTCGCCGCCGTCGGCCGCCTCGAAGACCGCGCGCAGCCGGGCCCGGACCGCGCGGAAGCGGGTGACGTCCGCCTCGGTGGCCCGACGACCCGCCGACTGGTTGCCGCCGAAGAGGGCGCGGACCGCCTCGACCGAGGTCAGCGCGTCCTTGCCCCGGGCCGGTTCCTCGCTGTTGACGAGGCGCACGGCGTAGTCCGAGTAATAGGCCAGTTCCACTTGTAGTCCTTACGGTGGCGCTCTATGGTCGGGGTGCGGGCGGGGGTAACAGCCGTTCGTGCTTCCAGGGTATTACGTGACGAACACGGCGGAGGGTTGCGATGACGGACGCGCAGACGACCACGACCGGTGCCATGGACGGTGTCACGACCGGTGTCACGACCGGTTCCGCGACCGGTGTCACGACCGGTGCCGACTGGGCCGCCTGGCAGCGGAGCTGGGACCGCCAGCAGGAGTGGTACATGCCCGACCGCGAGGAACGATTCCGGATCATGCTCGACATGGTCGAGGGGCTCGTCGGGCCCGCCCCGCGCGTCCTCGACCTCGCCTGCGGCACCGGCACCATCACCGCCCGGCTGCTCGCCCGCCTCCCCGGCGCGACCAGCACCGGCGTCGACCTCGACCCGGCGCTGCTCGCCATCGCCGAGGGCACCTTCGACGGCGACGACCGCGTCACCCTGGTGACGGCGGACCTCAAGGACCCGGACTGGCCGGCCCGGCTCCCGTACGACACGTACGACGCCGTCCTGACCGCCACGGCCCTGCACTGGCTGCACAGCGAACCCCTCGCCGCCCTCTACGGTCAGGTCGCGGAACTCGTCCGCGACGGCGGTGTCTTCATGAACGCGGACCACATGATCGACGACACGACGCCCCGGATCAACGCGGCGGAGCGCGCACAGCGCCACACCCGTATGGATCAGGCCAGGGCCGACGGGGTGCTCGACTGGGCCGAGTGGTGGCAGCTCGCCGCCGAGGACCCCGTCCTCGCCGGGCCGACCGCCCGCCGCTTCGAGATCTACGGCGAACACGCCGACGGCGACATGCCCTCCGCCTCCTGGCACGCTCGCGTCCTGCTCGAACAGGGCTTCAGCGAGGCTCGGCCCGTGTGGGCGTCACCCTCCGACACCCTGTTGCTCGCGTTGCGGTGACCGCGCCCGTGCACCGACCGGAACCGGCCAGTCGGCGCTGACACCCTCCCGGACGGCGGAAAGGGGCGGTACGGGATTCCCGTACCGCCCCTTCTCGTTCACCGTGTCGCTACAGCACCTCGGACAGGGTCGCTACAGCACCTTGGACAGGAACGACTGGGTCCGCTCGTGCTGCGGATTCGTCAGCACGTCCCGCGGGTTGCCGGACTCGACCACCACACCGCCGTCCATGAAGACCAGGCTGTCGCCGACCTCGCGGGCGAAGCCCATCTCGTGGGTGACGACGACCATCGTCATGCCGGACTCGGCCAGGTCGCGCATGACGTCGAGGACGTCACCGACCAGCTCCGGGTCGAGCGCCGAGGTCGGCTCGTCGAACAGCATCAGCTTCGGGTCCATCGCCAGCGCCCGGGCGATGGCGACACGCTGCTGCTGGCCGCCGGAGAGCTGCGAGGGGTAGCCGCCCGCCTTGTCCGCCAGGCCCACCCGCTCCAGGAGCTGCATCGCGCGCTCCTTGGCCTGGGCCCGGCTCGCGCCCTTGACCTGGACCGGAGCCTCGACGACGTTCTCCAGCGCCGTCATGTGCGGGAACAGGTTGAACCGCTGGAACACCATGCCGATGTCCCGGCGCTTCAGCGCGACCTCGCTGTCCTTGAGCTCGTACAGCTTGTCGCCCTTCTGGCGGTAGCCGACCAGCTCGCCGTCGACGTAAAGCCGCCCGGCGTTGATCTTCTCCAGGTGGTTGATGCACCTGAGGAAGGTCGACTTGCCGGAGCCGGAGGGGCCGATGAGGCAGAACACCTCGCCGGACCTCACCTCCAGATCGATCCCCTTGAGGACCTCGACCAGGCCGAACGACTTGTGGACGCCCTCGGCCTTGACCATCGGGACCGTGGAGTCCTTGACGGACGTGGTCGTCTTCGCGATCTTCTCGGTCATGCCACGCCTCCCTTGCTGCGGCCGAACGACAGCACGTTGGCCCTGATCTTCTGGAGGGGCGTCGGCGGCAACTGACGCAGGGAACCGCGGGCGTAGTACCTCTCGAGGTAGTACTGGCCGACGCTGAAGATCGAGGTCAGCACCAGGTACCAGGCCGCGGCGAGGAACAGCATCTCGGCCGGGGCGCCGGAGGTCTGGCCGATGTCCTGGGCGACCCGGAGCAGCTCCGAGTACTGGACCACCGACACCAGCGAGGTCGTCTTCAGCATGTTGATGACCTCGTTGCCCGTGGGCGGCACGATGACGCGCATCGCCTGCGGGACGACGATCCTGCGGAGCGTCTTCGCGTGGCTCATGCCCAGGGCGTGCGACGCCTCGGTCTGGCCCTCGTCCACCGACAGCAGACCGGCACGGCAGATTTCCGCCATGTAGGCGGCCTCGTTGAGGCCCAGGCCGAGCAGGGCGGTCAGGAACGGGGTCATGAAGTCCGACCACTCGTTCTTGTAGATCGGCCCGAGGTTGATGTACTCGAAGACCAGGCCCAGGTTGAACCAGACGATGAGCTGGACCAGGACCGGGGTGCCGCGGAAGAACCAGATGTAGAACCACGCGATGGACGACGTGACCGGGTTCTTCGAGAGGCGCATCACCGCCAGCAGAATTCCGCCGACGATGCCGATCAGCATGCACAGCACCGTGAGCAGAAGCGTCTTGCCCACGCCGCTGAGGATGCGGTCGTTGAAGAAGTAGTCCGGGATCGCCCCCCAGTTGATCCTGCCCTGGGCGAACGCGTAGACGATGCCGGCCAGCACGGCGAGGGCGACCACGGCGGACACGTACCGCCCGTAGTGCCGGACCGGGATGGCCTTGATGGCCTGCGGGCCGGCCGGCGGAGTGTCCGCCGGGCCGTCCGCCTTGTCGATGTCAACAGTCACGGGTGTTGCCTTTCAGTGCCGCAGACCGCGCGGTCACTTGCCGCCGTTGATGGTGGCTTCCTTGACGGCGCCGTCGGCGACGCCCCACTTCGTGATGATCTTCTCGTACTCGCCGTTCGCGATGATCGCGTCCAGCGCCGCCTTCAGGGCGTCCCGCAGCTCGGTCTGGTCCTTGGCGACCGCGATGCCGTAGGGGGCGGCCTCGACCTGCTCGCCGACCAGCTGGAAGTCGTTGCCGCCGCCAGAGGTCTTCACGGCGTAGGCGGCCACGGGGAAGTCGGAGGAGCCGGCGTCGGCGCCGCCGCCGCGCAGGCGGGTCTGGGCCTGCTGGTCGTTGTCGAAGGACTCGATGGCGATGGTCTTGCCGCCGGTGCACTTCTTGGCCTCGGACTTGGCGAGGTCCTCGGAGACCGTGCCGCGCTGCACCACGATCTTCTTGCCGCACAGGTCGGACCAGGTCTTGATGCCCTGGTCGTCGCCCTTCTTGGTGTAGATCGAGACACCGGCGGTGAAGTAGTCCAGGAAGTCGACGCCCTCGCCGACCTTCTTGCCGGTGTCGGAGTCGACACCCTCCTGGCGGTCCTTGGTGTCGGTCATCGCGGACATGGCGATGTTGTAGCGGTTCGAGCGCAGACCGGTGATGAGGGTGTCGAACGTGCCGTTCTCGAACTTGAACGTCACACCGAGCTGCTTGCCCATCGCGGCCGCGATGTCCGGGTCGATGCCCACGGTCTTGCCGGCGGAGTCCTTGAACTCGACCGGCGCGTACGCGATGTCGGAGCCGACCTTGATGACGCCCGCGTCCCGGATCGCCTTCGGCAGCTTGTCGGCCAGCGGAGCCGAGCTCGTCGAGGCCGAGCCGCTGCTCTCCGAGTCGCTGTCCTTGGTCTGGTCCCCGCAGGCGGTGAGCAGCAAGGCGCCAGCGACCGCGAGGGATCCGACCGCTGCCAGGCGGGTGCGCGCGGCGGTCGTGCGTCGGGTGGAGCTTGCGGTCATGGTGGATTCCTCCGGCGGATGGATGGAGATGCCGATGGGTCGACAAATGCCGATGGGTCGACGAGAACACACACCTTCGGGTGTCGCGACCTCGTGTGATGACGGCATCTTGCCATTCGGACTACGCCATTCAGGGGGCCAGCCATGTCAAAATCGGATAACGGGCGACCCCCGAACCGCATCACTCCGGTACATCACGACCGGACGCAGCCGGACCATCTGCGGGAATCCCCCGTTCCGGCCGAAAGATCTTCGGTTGATCTCATGGTGTGATCGCTCGGCGTGCGCGCTGTTCGCCGACTTGAGTCCGTGTCAAGACTTCGCGGCACCTTGGCGAGACTTCGCGCATGAGTCATGTCACTCAAGGTGACCGCTGTCCAAGGTCCACAGAGTGAGCCATGTGACCTTGCACGGAATGGACTCGTCGGCTGTGGTCTCCGTCCGGTAAGAAGGATTTTTACACCCCTCATCCGGGGCTCAGGGCGCGTGTGCGGCGCGCCCGACGCGCAGGCGCCCGTACGCATCACCTCTGGGGCCTGCGCGATGCCCGCCCACTTCTCAATCAGGAGTGGCCACCCTCAAACCATGCAGACCTAAGGGGTAAGACACAGTGGCAGCGGAGATCGTCAATCCTCGCAGCGAAAACGCCGACCGAACGGGCCAGGAGGGCGGTGCGGAGCCCCTCGACTCGTTCGACCCGGTGTTCGCGCTGCACCGTGGCGGAAAGATGGCCGTGCAGGCCACCGTCCCGGTTCGCGACAAGGACGACCTGTCCCTCGCCTACACGCCCGGCGTCGCGCGGGTGTGCACCGCGATCGCGGAGCGGCCGGAGCTGGTGAACGACTACACGTGGAAGTCGTCCGTCGTCGCCGTCGTGACCGACGGCACGGCCGTGCTCGGGCTCGGCGACATCGGCCCGGAGGCCTCCCTCCCGGTCATGGAAGGCAAGGCGATTCTGTTCAAGCAGTTCGGCGGTGTGGACGCGGTTCCGATCGCGCTCGCCTGCACGGACGTGGACGAGATCATCGAGACGGTGGTGCGCCTCGCGCCCTCGTTCGGCGGTGTGAACCTGGAGGACATCTCGGCGCCGCGCTGCTTCGAGATCGAGCGCCGGCTCCAGGAGGCGCTCGACATCCCGGTCTTCCACGACGACCAGCACGGCACGGCGATCGTGACGCTGGCGGCGCTGCGTAACGCGGCGCGGCTGAGTGGCCGGGCCATCGGCGAGCTGCGCGTGGTCATCTCGGGCGCCGGCGCGGCCGGTGTCGCCATCGCCAGGATGCTGGTCGAGGCCGGCATCGGGGACGTCGCGGTCACCGACCGCAAGGGCATCGTCTCGGCGGACCGCGAGGACCTCACCGACGTCAAGCGCGAGCTGGCCGGGTTCACCAACAAGGCGGGGCTGAGCGGGTCGCTGGAGGTCGCGCTGGCAGGCGCCGACGTCTTCATCGGCGTCTCCGGCGGTACGGTCCCGGAGGAGGCGGTGGCCTCCATGGCGAAGGGCGCGTTCGTCTTCGCCATGGCCAACCCGACGCCCGAGGTGCATCCGGACGTCGCCCACAAGTACGCGGCCGTGGTCGCGACCGGGCGGTCGGACTTCCCGAACCAGATCAACAACGTGCTGGCGTTCCCGGGGATCTTCGCGGGCGCGCTGCAGGTGCGGGCGTCGCGGATCACCGAGGGGATGAAGCTCGCGGCGGCCGAGGCGCTGGCGGGGGTCGTCGGTGACGATCTCGCCGCCGACTACGTGATTCCGTCGCCGTTCGACGAGCGGGTTGCTCCTGCGGTGACTGCGGCGGTTGCCGCGGCTGCTCGGGCCGAAGGGGTTGCGCGTCGCTGACGTGTGTGTGGGTGGCCCCGTCGGTTTCGGCGGGGCCATCTTTTTTTGCCCACCCACCCGCCCGATCGGGTGATGACGAGGGCGCCGTCCCGGGGGCTGCCGCCCCCGTACCCCCGCTTCGGCCCTGAACGGGCCTCGTCCTCAATCGCCGGACGGGCTGGATTCACCTGACCGACGCTCGATCGGCGCCGTGGGCTGGAGGTGCCCGGCCGGGGCTCGGTCCGCGGCTCGGGCTGGAGGGGCCCGGCCGGGTCTCGGTCTGGGACGTGGGCTGGGGGTACCCGTTGGGGTCCGGTCTGGGACGTGGGCTGGAGATACCGCCGGCGCCGGTCTGTGGCGTGGGCTGCCCCGTGGGGCGGGGCGGAAGGGGCTCGCCTGGGCGTGATCGGCGACGTGGGGTCGAGCCGTCGGGTGGGCTGGGGTGGCCGGTCGGGGCCGGGGCGCGTCCGGGGGCCGGATGCGCAAGAGGGTATGTGTCACAGCGGTGTCCGGTTTCGCTTGGCGGCGGCGGACCCTATCGTCGGCTGCATGTTCGCCGTCTACGCCGCCCGAATCGACCGCGACCAGCCGCTTTCCGGCCTGGAGTTGGGGGAGCGCCCGGCCCCCGAGCCCCGGCCGGGCTGGAGCACCGTCCATGTCAGGGCCGCCTCCCTCAACCACCACGATCTCTGGTCGCTCCGGGGTGTCGGACTCCCCGAGGGCCGGCTGCCGATGATCCTCGGCTGCGACGCCGCCGGGGTCGACGAGGACGGCAACGAGGTCGTCCTGCACTCCGTCATCGGCCAGTCCGGGCACGGTGTCGGGCCCGACGAGTCTCGTTCCATCCTCACCGAGCGGTACCAGGGCACCTTCGCCGAGCAGGTCGCCGTGCCTACCTGGAACATCCTGCCCAAGCCCAAGGAGCTCTCCTTCGAGGAGGCCGCCTGTCTGCCCACGGCCTGGCTGACGGCGTATCGCATGCTCTTCACCAACGCGGGCGTACGGCCCGGTGACTCCGTCCTCGTGCAGGGCGCCGGCGGCGGTGTCGCCACGGCGGCCATCGTGCTGGGCCGGGCGGCCGGACTGCGGGTCTTCGCCACCAGCAGGGACGAGGCCAGGCGGAAGCGGGCCCTGGAGCTCGGTGCCGTCGAGGCGGTGGAGCCAGACGCGCGCCTGCCGCAGCGGGTGGACGCCGTCATCGAGACCGTCGGCGCGGCCACCTGGTCGCACTCGGTCAAGTCCCTGCGGCCCGGCGGCACGCTCGTCATCTCCGGCGCCACCAGCGGTGACCGGCCCTCGCACGCCGAGCTGACCCGGATCTTCTTCCTGGAGCTGAAGGTAGTCGGCTCCACCATGGGCACCAAGGACGAGTTGGAGGACCTGCTCTCCTTCTGTGCCGCCACCGGTGTCCGTCCCGTCATCGACGAGGTGCTGCCGCTCGACCGGGCCCGCGAGGGCTTCGAACGGCTCGCGTCCGGCGATCAGTTCGGCAAGATCGTGCTGACCAACGGCTGACCTGTCGCCAGGCGGGTCCGGGGTTCCGGGCCCGCCTTTCGTATGCCCTGCACCCTTCACCCCTCACTCTTCGCGAGTAGCCCTCGCCTTTCGCTTGCAGCCCCTCGCCCTTCGGCTTCGTGTCAACGGTGGTTGACAGCGCCCGGGTGTCAACGTAAGTTGACGTCATGACCGAAGCAACGGATCTCGCCGAGCGCGCGGGAGATCGCGATCCACGGGTCGGACTGCGCGCCGTCGCCGCACTGCGCCGGCTGCTGGAGCAGTTGGAGGCGGTGCAGGTGCGCAGTGCGCGCAACCAGGGCTGGTCGTGGCAGGAGATCGCCGCGGAGCTCGGAGTCAGCAGGCAGGCCGTGCACAAGAAGTACGGGAGGCATTGATGTTCGAGCGGTTCACGAAGGACGCCCGTGCAGTGGTCGAGGGCGCAGTGGGGCACGCCGAGCGGGAGGGGGCGGCACAGGTCGAGGAGACGCATGTACTGCTGTCCCTGCTCGACCGCGAGGGCAGCCGCGGCTCCTTCGCGTTGGCCTCGCTCGGTCTGCCGCCCGGTGGGCGGGCGGGGCTGGTGCGGGACCTGGACGAGACGCGCCGCCGCGGCGGACTCTCCCGGGCCGACGCGAACGCCCTGTCCGGGCTGGGCATCGACCTGTCGGAGATCGTGTCCAGGGTCGAGGAGACACACGGCGAAGGAGCACTGGCCGCCGCGGGACGGGGTGGCCTCTTCGGCGGGCGGTCCGGCCGCCGGGCGTTCAGCCGAGGTGCCAAGGATCTGCTCACCGGCACCCTGCGCGTCGCCGTCGCCCAGGGCGAACGGCACATCGGCGACGAGCATCTGCTGCTCGCCCTCACTGTCCGCCGGGGCGTCCCCTCGGAGATCCTCGCCGATCACGGCGTCACCCACGAGTCCCTCACCCGGGTGCTGTACGGCGCCGCCCGAGGAGGCGAGCCCGGGACCGCGGCCGAAGCCAAGGCCGGTTGAGCGGGCCGACCGAGTGCTTGGCTGTACGACACGGCCGCACTGCTGCACGGCCGCACGGCTGACCGACTGCCTGGCTGCCTGCGGCCTGGCGGTCGCCGGTCCGGCCGGGGCTCCGGTCTGCCGCAGTTCGGCCGGGGGCGTCAGGGTTTCGGCGCTCGCAGGATCACCCCGATGTGTGCCGCCGCCGTGGACAGGTGGCGGCGTGCTTCGCGGAGCTGCTCTCCGGTGACGCCGTGGTCGCGGGCCGCGTCACGGATGTCGTCCCGGAAGCGGTCGAGCAGGCGGTCCAGATCGCGGGCCGGTTCGCCGCCGGTGTCCTCGTGGGCCCAGGCCGGTTCGTACTCGGCGGGGAAGTCCTCCGGGGTACGGGAGTATTCGGCGGCGGGGGAGTCCTTCGCCGTGCGGGACTCCTCCCTGGTACGGGTCTCCTCCCTGGTACGGGAGTCGTCCGGGGTGCGGGAGTCGTCCGGATGTGTGGTCGTCGTCGAGCCCGCCGTGGTCGTCGTCGGGCTCGTCGTGCCCGTGCGGCCGAAGCCGAAGTCCCTGCCGTACTCCCTGCCGAATTCCCCGAACTCCTTGGCGAGTTCCGTCAGGCCCTCGCGGACGCCGGTCGGCCAGTCGCCCCGGGTGAAGTGGTCCTGGACCTGCTCCTGGACCCGGCGGGCGATGCGCTGCACCTCTTCCTGGGCCTGGGTGCGGGCCCGCTCCTGCGCCTCCTTGGCCTGACGACGGGCGCGCTGGGCCTCCTCGCGGGCGCGACGGCTCTCGTCCTTGGCCCGGCGCGCCTGTTCCTTCCACTCCTGCTTGACGCGGCGCATCTCCTCCTTGGCGGCGCGCCACGACTCCTTGTCGCCGTACTCCCCGTACTCGCCCTGTTCGCCGGGTTCCGTGGAGCCCGCCCCGCCGCCCTGGCGCGCCTCGGTGGCCGCCGCCCGCATCTCGCGCCGCAGATCGCCCGCCGCGCCGCGTACGTCGGCCCGGATCTCGGCGGCCAGCTCGGCCACCGAGTCGCGGATCTCCAGCTCCAGATCGGCCAGTTCGCCGCTGCGGTCCGCCAGTTCGGCCCGGCCGGCGTCGGTGATGGCGTAGACCTTGCGGCCGCCCTCGGTGGTGTGGGTGACCAGGCCCTCGGTCTCCAGCTTGGCCAGCCGGGGGTAGACCGTGCCCGCCGACGGCGCGTAGAGCCCCTGGAAGCGCTCTTCGAGGAGGCGGATCACCTCGTAGCCGTGCCGCGGAGCTTCGTCCAGCAGCTTCAGCAGGTAGAGGCGGAGACGGCCGTGGGCGAAGACGGGAGGCATGTCAGAGCACCTTCTTGTCGGTCGTGCTGTCGGCCGGGTCGCCGGAGGAGCTCTCGCCGCCCGGGCCGGAAACGGCATTGTCCCCCGAGTCGATGGGCCGGTCCGAGCGCGCTTCACCCTCCGGACCGGCCGCCGGGTCCGAGGCAGGGTCCGAGGCCGGGGCCGGTTCTGCTGCCGCTGCCGCCGTTGGTGTCGGTGTCGCCGTCTCCGGTTCCCGCTCCTCCCGCTCCTCCCGCTCCCCCTGCCCGTCGGGCCAGGGGGAGTCCGCGGCGTCTTCCGCCGGGGGCCTGCGCAGCAGGGCGATCGAGCCGGAGACCGTCGTCGCCTTCAGGCTGCCGTTGCCCGCGCCCAGGCGGCCGGTGATGCGCTTGGCACCCCAGTGGCCACTCACCCGGAGGTCCTCGAAGGCGTTGGAGACCGAGCCGCTCGCGGTGTTCGCCTCCACCCGCGCGTCCGCCGGATGGGGCAGCCGGATGGCGATCTCGCCCGAGACGCTGGTGAGGTCGATGGTCGTGGGGCGGCTCGTCGGATCGAGGTCGACGATCATCGACCCGCTCACGGAGTCGGCCTTCACGGAGGAGCCCGCCTCCACCACCGTCAGATCTCCGGACACGGAGTTGAAGTGCAGGTCGCCGGTGAGGGCCTGGGCGTCCACGCTTCCGGAGACGGTGTCCGTGCGTACCGGGCCCGCGAGCCCCACGAGGGTCGTGTCGCCGTTGACCCCCTTCACCTCGGCCCGGCCGTCGATGCCGGAGACCACCGCGCCGGCGCTGACCACGCCCACCTCCACGCGGGTGCCGGCCGGTACGGCCAGCGAGACCACGGCGCTGCGCCGCCAGCCCTTGCGGTCGAGCCACTTGAGGAAGCCCTTCCAGGGCAGGTCCTCGTACGCCACCGTCAGGTTCCCGTCGTGGTGGCTCACCATCAGCGGCGGTCCCTCGATCCGTGAGATCTCCAGGCGGGCGGGGCCCTCGTCGGTGCCCACGATGTTCACGGTGCCGTCGACGATGCGCACGCGCAGTTCGCTCACGGGCTCGTCGAAAGAGAGCTTCCTCGGCTCGGCGACGGACCACTCGGACATGGTGCGGACCTCCTCCACGGCAGCGACACGACACGCCATATCGCGTTTCACGTAAAACACGATATATCGCGGCTACGGAAAGTCAAGACACCCGATTCGGTGATCACTTCCGGGCACGCAAAAAGGGGCGCCCCAGGGCGCCCCTCCACGCGAACCGGCCCGCAGGGCCTACTCGTCGTCCTCGTCGTCCAGCCGTGCCAGCCAGGTGGCCAGCCGCTCCACCGGCACCTCGAAGTCCGGATTCAGGTCGACGAACGTCCGCAGCTGCTCGGCCAGCCACTCGAAGGTGACTTCCTCCTCGCCGCGCCGCTTCTCGAGTTCCTCGATTCCGCGATCGGTGAAGTACATGGATCGTGCTCCGTGGGTCGGTCGCAGGGATAGGGATCCCCCCTCGGGGGAAGGACCCTTGTTCCTGCGAGGGGAGGAAGAGATCCGCTCTCCGATGGGGAGGGGACAGGAAAAGGATAGGCGCAGGGGGACGGCGTCCCGCGGGCCGCCGGGGCCCTCGCGCGGTCGGAACCCCGTGGCGGGCCCGCGCACCGACGGGCGGGGCCGGGGGGGACTGGGGACAGCGGGGGAGTGTCATGAGTGGTGAGGACGTGACGCGGGTGGCGCGCATCGCGCTGCCGGACGGGACGCCCGTCTGGGCCCGGATCTCGGGCGCGGGGGAGCTGTCGGCGCCGTCCGGGCGGCTGTCGTACAGCGACACCGGCTTCGCCGAGCGGGTGGAGGCGAGCGTGGAGAGCCTGCACGCGCTCGTCACGGGGGTCGCGCGGTCGCTGGCGGAACCGCTGCGCGCGGTGCGGCCCGACGAGGTCAGCGTCGAGTTCGGCATCGAGCTGACCGCCAAGGCCGGGAAGGTCGTGGGCCTGCTCGCCGACGGGGAGGCCAAGGCCGGCATCACGGTCACCCTCACCTGGAACAGCGGGCCACCCGACCTCGACGCGCCGCCTCCCGCACCCCCCGGCGCGCGCGCCCGCGCGCGGGACGGCTCGGCGTCCGGCGAGGACGGGGCCCGGCACGCGGGCGCGTCTCCCGGCGCGCCGATGCACGGGGGAGCTGACGGCAGTGCGGGCGGGGGCGTGGAATGACGGGCGGGCACGCCCCGGGCGCATCGAACGCGTTCGATGCGGCCCGTCGTGCACTGCGTGGACTCGTCGTGGCGGCGACCGTGCGCATTCATCGCCCGGTCGTCGGGTATGCCCTGGAGGAGCCCGACACGTTCCTCGGGAGCGGCTTCTTCATCGCCCCGAACTGGGTTCTGACCTGCGCACATGTGGCCTGCGGCGGGGAGGGGGGCGAGGTCGCGGTGGTGTACGAGACGGCGCCGGGGCGGGGCACGTCCACCGCCCCCGGCCGCGTGGTGGCGACTCTTCCCGACCGGGCCGACGGTGCCGGGCGGCCCCTGTCCGCGGGCAATTGGCCCGCCCCGGACCTCGCCCTGGTCCAGCTGACCGAGCCCGTCGACGACCACGAGTGCGTGTACGTCTCCGAGCGTCCGGCGGCCTATTACGGCGAGGGCCGGGTGCTGTACGCCGGCTGGACCGAGAACGAGGGCCGCTTACAGGTCCTGGACGGCACGCTCACCGTGCAGGGCACCATCGGTGGCTGGTCCTCGGACGTGCAGATGCGGCTGGGGGACAACGACCTGCCGTACGGAGTCTCCGGCGGCCCGGTGATCGACCCCGAGCGCGGCGAGGTGATCGGCGTGCTGAAAGCGCGCTCGGACCACCGGCCCGGCGGCACGTCCACCGGGATCGAGCAGTTGCGCACCCTGCGGGTCCCCGCGGCGGCGGTGGCCGAGCACAGCGACCTCTACCAGGCGGTCTTCCACGCCCACGACCGCTACCACCGCGACCGCCAGCGCCACCCGGCCTCCCGGCGGCAGACCTGGACCGACGTCCAGGGCAGGCTCGGCGCACGGCCGGGCCGCACGCTCAGCCCGGACGAGCGGATCCAGCTGCTGGGCCGGCTCGCCGAACTCCCGCCGCCCGAGAGCACCCGCGGTCTGCTGGACATCCTCGACTCCCTCCCCGACTTCCAGGCCCTCACCCCGCTGCCCGCGCCGCGCGGCTGGCGCGACGGCCTCGGAGCGCTGTACGAGAGCGCGAGTGACGACGGGGCACTGGAACTCGTCCTCGACTACGCGATGCGCGCGATGTCCGCTCCGCGCCCGTTCGTCGTGCCCAGCACCCCGGACGCCGAGAAGGCCCTCTGGGTCTGGGTGTGGCAGGCCGCGCAGCGGCTCGGCGTCCGCTACCGGTCCGGTCTCGCCGAGCAGCGCGTCGAGCGGCTGCGCCGACGGGACGAGGCCCAGCGCGACGCCCCCGACACGGTCTCCGGCGGCATCCGCCCGGCGGACGGTCCCGGCGGGCACAGGCGGCATCGGCCTGCTGGGACCGACGCACGCGCGCGTGCCCGTTCCGTCGGCAGTGTGGCCCGGCCCTCCGCCCTGCTCGAACTGGTGCGACGGGGCTGGGAGCCGGACCGCTGCGACTGGTCGGTGTCCGTGGCCGCGCCCGGCGGTGAGGCGGTCCGGCTGCACGAGGCCGAGCGCACTCTGCTGGCCGACCTGCCCACACACCTCGCCGTCCCGCTGGGGGAGGCCTTCCGGCACTGCGACGAGCCCGGCAGGCCCGCGCTCCTTCAGGTGGCGCTGCCGCACGCGCTGCTCGGCCTGGAGGTCGACAACTGGCAACTCAGCCCCGAAGCAGAGCCGTTGGGGGTGTTGCGGCCGGTCGTCGTCCGCTGCTCCGACCGCGACCGGCTGCCCGACGAGGCGTTCGGCGCGTACGGCGGCGGAGAACCGGACGGCATGGGCGAAGCCGGTCGCGTCGACGGTGCCTACGGCGTCGAAGGCGCCGACGACCCGGATCACCTCGACGACCTGGACGTGGAGCGCCGGGCCCGCTGGCGCTGGCTGCACGCGCACCGCGCGAAGGCCGAAGTCCTGGACTGCGAGGAGGGGTTGCGCAAACCCGTGCCGACCGTCGAGCAGTTGCGCGCCCTCTCGCACGGCACCGTCCCGGTGCTCTGCCGTTACGGCGACCTCCGCTACGAGGACGACGCGGAGGCGCTCGCCCGGATCGTGCTCGGCGGTTACGGCGTGGCCCTGTGGCGACGGCGGCGCGGCCGGGCCGACGCCGTCTGCGGGGAGTTCCACCGCGGCACGATCGACGGCATCGCCGAACCGCCCACCGCCCAGCATCTGCCCGAGGCCGTCCACGATCTCCGGATGCGGTTGCGCGCGGGCCGCACGGAGTCGTTCTGGGCCGACGGCGTCGCCCTGCTGTACGACGATCCCCACCAGCCGCTGCCCGGCACTGGAGACCTGCTGGAGGCCCCTTGAAGCCACCCGCCCGCGGGGCCGGCCGGCCCCTTACCAGGCACCTCCAGGATGGATAACGTGATGCACGTTCGGACGGCCGCGGCGGTGGACGAGTGACGAGGACCGGATCATGACCGAATCCAGTGAGTGGCTCATCTACCGAGGCGCCGGCGAACCGCACGACGGCATCGAGCGGCTGCCGGACCCGCCGCCCTGGCGGGACTTCACCAGCCGGGAGGCGGCCGGTTCCGGTGACGGGTCGCAGGACCGCAGGCTCGGCGCGCACCGGCACCTGGCGGAACTGCACCGGCCGGGCGCCGAGGAGTTGGAGATGATCAACGCGGCGCTCTATCTGCGCCGTCCCCTGCTCGTCACGGGCAGTCCCGGCGCGGGCAAGAGCACGCTCGCCCACTCGGTGGCCTACGAACTCGGCCTCGGCAACGTGCTGCGCTGGTCGATCGTCAGCCGTTCCGCGCTCCAGGACGGGCTGTACCACTACGACGCGATCGCCCGGCTCCAGGACGTGCAGATCGCCGCTCAGGGCGGGTTCGGGGCGGCGGCGGGCTCGCCGGGCGCGGTGGAGGGCATCGGCAGCTACATCCGGCTGGGGCCGCTCGGCACCGCGCTGCTGCCCTCCGACACCCCGCGCGTGCTGCTCATCGACGAGCTGGACAAGAGCGACATCGACCTGCCGAACGATCTGCTGAACGTGCTGGAGGAGGGCGAGTTCGCCATTCCCGAGCTGGAGCGGATCGCCGACCGGCTGCCGGACGGCGAGGCGGAGGTGCTCACCGCCGACGGGGTGAAGGTCCGGGTGCGGGACGGCCGCGTACGCTGCCGCGCCTTCCCGTTCGTCGTGCTCACCAGCAACGGGGAGCGCGACTTCCCGGCCCCGCTGATGCGCCGGTGCATCCACCTGGAGCTGGGGCGCCCCGACCACAACCGGCTCGCCACCTTCGTCCGCGCGCATCTCGGTGACGAGGCGGCACGCGCCGGGGACGATCTGATCACGCGGTTCCTGGAGCGGTCGCGCAGTGAACTCCTCGCGGCGGACCAGTTGCTGAACGCGATCTACCTCACCGACGCGGCCGCGCCGCCCAGTCGGGACCGCCTGGCCGACCTGCTCATCCAGCGACTCGACCGCCCGAGGTGAGGGCCTGATGCCCGACGCAGCGGCCCGCCACGGCCCCGTCCCGCCCGACGGCAGCCGTCCCGGCACCCCGGGCGCCGGACCGGCCGGAGGCGGCCCCGTCGAGCCCGGCGGGGCCTCGGCCCCCGTACCGCGCGGCGGCGATCCGCTCGCCGAACTCGTCGCGCGGTTGCGTGACGTCGGACTCGACCCCGATGTGCCGCAGCTGTGCGACGCGCTCTGGCTGGCGCGCTGGACCCGGCCGGTCGAGGACGCCGACCAGGAGGACCCGCCCGCCGGAACCGGCGGCCGGCCCACCCCCCGGCCCGACGGCGGACGCGGCCCGGACGGGGACGGCCGCCCGCGCTTGGACGGCGTCCACCGGCCGGAGCGGCCGCCGCAGGACGTGGGGGCCGACGGGCGGGTGAGCCTGTACCCGGTCCCGCAGGACGGGGTGGAGCGGACCCGTGGCGCGGGGCGGGCCGCCGCGTTGCCGGTGGGCGTACCCGCTGCCCCCGTGCTGCCCGCCCCGCTCGAACTCCAGCGCGCATTAAGGCGGTTGCAGCGCTACCGCAGTCCCGCGCCACCGCTGCGCATGCGGCTCGACGAGACGGCGACGGCGGAGCGCAGCGCGCAGGCGGACGGCCTGATCCTTCCCGTGTACCGGGCGGTCACCCGGGGCGACGCCCGGCTCCAGCTGGTTCTGGACGCCTCGTCCTCCATGCGCGTGTGGGACCGGTTGTTCCTCGAACTCCAACAGGTTTTCGGTCAGTTGGGCGCCTTCTCCGACATCCAGGTCAGCCATCTGCACCAGGGACCGGACGGTGAGCCGGCCGTCAGCCGCAGCCCCGACGCCTACGCGGCGCCGCTGCATTCCGCGGACCGGCTCAGCGACCCCACCGGCCGCCGGATCGTCCTGCTGGTCAGTGACTGCGCGGGTCCCCTGTGGCACAGCGGCCACGCGCACCGGCTGTTGCACCACCTCTCCCGGCAGGGCCCGGTCGCCGTGCTCCAGCCACTGCCGCAGCGCCTGTGGAACCGCACCCGACTGCCGGTTCTGTTCTGCGAGTTGAGCCGCGGCGAGACGCTGGGCGGAGCGGCCGCGCTGCGTGTACGGACCCCCGCGGGAGTCCCGGCGGAGGCGCGCCGCGGAGCGCTGCCGGTGCCGGTGCTGCCGCCCGAGCCCGTGGCGCTGGGCGCCTGGGCCAGGCTGCTCTCCGGGGCCGGCGCCGGGCCCGTCCCGGGCGCCGTGGGCTGGGTGCGCGCGGACCAGCCGGCCGCCCCGGCGGCCCGTGCCGACCGCCGGCGCACTCCGTTCGAACGGGTCAGCAGGTTCAGTTCCAGCGCCTCCCCGGCCGCCGGACGGCTCGCCGTGTATCTGGCCGCGGCACCCCTGTGCCTGCCCGTGATGCAGCTCGTCCAGCGCACGATGCTGCCCGACTCCGGGCCGGCCGAACTCGCCGAGGTGCTGGTCGGCGGCCTGGTCACGCGCGCGTCGGAGGAGTACGCCGACGGCGGCGTCCAGTGGTACCGCATCGAGCCCGACGTGCGGGACGCGCTGCTGTCCCGGCTGGGCCGTGACGAGGCCATGCTGGTGCTCAAGCACTGCTCGGAGTACATCGAGCAGCGCTTCGGCAAGGGCGGTCCCAACTTCCCGGCCCTCGCCCTGGCCCAGCTCGGCGAGGGCGGCGCGGGCCGCCCGTACACACCCACCGCCCGGCGCACGGACGACGGCGACGGCACGGACCACGGTGATCGCGGCGATCGCGGCGATCGCGGTGAACGTGGTGAACGTGGTGATCACGACGACCATGGCGACAACGGCGGCAACGGCGAGGAGGCCTCCGTGCCCCAGCCCTTCGCGGAGGTCGCGGCCCGCGTGCTGCGGCGCTTCATGCCGCTGCCCGAGCAGTTCGAGAGCCCCGGAAGCCGGACCGGACCGGGACAGCCCGTGGACCGGCCGACGCACCAGGCGGTCCGCAGGGCCCGCGCGCTGATCGAGCGCTTCGACAGCGAGGGCATGATCCAGGACGTCATCGACGCGGTGCAGCTGCTGCGCGGGGCCACCGAACGCGAGCGGACGGGCGCGGACCCCGAACTGTGGGCCGAGTACGCGCACTGCACCCTGCGGCTGTGGGAGGTACAGGGCGGCGACGACCTCCTCCAGGAGGCCGAGGCCGCCGCGGAACGGGCGACCGCGCATCCGCGCCGGCTGCGCGAACGCGCCGTGCTGGCACGGGTGTTGCACGCGGCCGCGACCGACCGCAGGCGGCGCGGCGACCGCACCGGCGCCCTGGACCTGCTGCGCCGCGCCGACCGCGAGTACGCCGTCGCCTGCGCCGCGCCCGGGCTCGACGAGAACCAGGCGCTGAAACTCACCCTGGAACGGGTGCGCGCCCTGGAGACGCAGTGGCGGCTCGGCGGGGACAGCGCGCTGCTCCAGGCCGCCGTCGGCATGCTGGAGGCCTTCGCCGACGTCTGGCCCGACCGGCGCCTGCGTCCGCCCGAACTCCCCCTGGAGCACGGCCGGATCCTGCTGCGGCTCTCCGGCGCCACCGCCGATCCCGTCCAGGCCCGCCTCTACGCGGAACAGGGCGCTCAGTCGCTGCGCAACGCCCTGGACACCGGCACGGAGCCGTACACCGCCGAGTCGGCACGCGCGCGTGTGCGCATCCTGCTCGACCTGGTCGACGCGCTGCTCCAGGCGGGCGGCCCGCTGGACGACGCCCAGGCCCGGGTCGACGAGGCCCTCGCCCTGGTGCGCGAGCAGGGCCGGCGCGCGTCCTTGCTGGCGCGGGCCGGGCGGATCGCCGTGGCCCGCTACGCCGAGTCGGGCGAACCGGCGGAGCTGGAGGTGGCCGCGGACCGCTTCGCGCAGGCCGCCCAGCGGATGTCCCGCGACGCGCCCGCGCACGCCGACGTCCTCGCCGAGTGGGGCGAGGCGCTGCTGCGGCTGGCCGGGCTCCAGTCCGGGATCCGGGCGCAGGACGTGCTGTCCCGCGCGATCCGCGTGCTGCGGGACTGCCGGATGGAGACCGCGGCGGGCGGCCGCCAGGTCGCCCACCGGCTGCTGCTGCTCGGCCGGGCGCTGATGCTGCGCTACCGGGCCCGCGGGGACCGGGTCGACCTGCGCGAGGCCGAGCACCTCTTCGGCCTCGCGGCGGCGGAGGCGGACGATCCGCTGCTGGCCGCCCGCTGCCGGCTGGACCTCGGCCAGGTCCAGTTCGAGGCCTACCGCAGCCTGCGCCGCCCGGCCCGCCTCGACCTCGCGGTCGACGCCTTCCGCGACGCGGCGGAGGCGGCCCGGGAGGCGGAGGGGGTGGCCGAAACGGACCGCCGACGGCAGGAGGCCGTCCAGACGGGTGCGCAAGCCCACCACTGGAGGGGTATGTCCTACGAGGCGGCCGCACGCCCGAGGGCCGCCCGGGAGGCCTACCGCGCGGCCCGCGCGGAGTGGTCGCGGCTGCCCGAGGGCAGCCTCGTCTCCGACGGTCCGACGGCCGGGGAGACGGCGGAGCGACTGGCCGCACTGGAGCGGGCGACGTGAACGGGCAGCCGGGAGGAGCCGGGGATGGGTGCGAGGGACGAGTCGGCGGAGGATGTGGAGGCACCGGAAGGGCCCGGGGCTCCGGAACCGCTTCCGGACATGCTGGCGCTGGATCTCGTGGAGTTGAGCACGATCGAGCATCCGGTGCTGCGGGAGGTGCTGAGGGACCTGAGGGAGAGGGCGACACGGCCGAGCGAGATGCTGTGGGGCTTCAACAACTCACTCTGAGATCTGAGCGTTCGAGGAAGCGCACCTCGGTCTGAAGCGACAAATTCGGTCGTCTTCCTCACCGAAATGGACGATCTCGATCGCTCGGTGGTTTGCGCCGGACACCCCTGCGGGCATGTGGCCGGTGCGGGGCAGAAGGGCCGCGGAGCGGCCCTTACGGCATGGGGGTGCTGGAGTGTCTGGAGGGGCGGCCACCGGTGAAGCCCCTTACCCTTTCCGGCAGTTCATCATCAAAATGCACGGCCGCTGCAATCTCGCCTGCACCTACTGCTATCTCTACGAAGGCCCCGACAGCACCTGGCGCGCCCGTCCCCCCGCCGCCTCCGCCGAAGTGCTGGACGTCGTGGCGACCCGCATCGCCGAGCACGCGGCGACCCACCGCCTGACCGCTGTCTCCCTCGTTCTGCACGGCGGCGAACCCCTGTTGGCCGGCGCCCGGACGCTGGCCCGCTTCACGGCTCTCGTCCGCGACCGCCTCCCCGCCGACTGCGAGCTGCACGCGGTCGTCCAGACCAACGCCACCCTGCTCACACCGGAAGGCCTCACCACGCTCGCCCAGGAAGGCATCCGGGTCGGCGTGAGCCTCGACGGAGGCCTGGCGGAGCACAACGCACGTCGGGTGGACCATGCCGGGCGTCCCGCCTGGCCCGCCGCCGCCCGGGGCGCCCGGCTCCTCGCCGAGCGGTTCCCGCAGTCGTACGCCGGAGTGCTCACGGTGGTCGACCCCGCCCTGGACCCGGTGGAGACGTACGAGTCGCTGCTCGCCCTGCGGCCGCCCGCCCTCGATCTGCTGCTGCCGCACGGCAACTGGTCCGCTCCGCCGCCGCGGCCGGCCGGCCTGGCCCACGGGGAGTGGCTGTGCCGGGTGTTCGACCGCTGGTGGGAGGCGGGCCGGCGGGAGACGAGAGTGCGGCTGTTCGAGGAGTGCGTCGCCCTGCTGCTGGGACTTCCGACGGCCACCGAGTCGCTGGGGCTGGCCCCGTTCGACGCGGTCGTCGTCGAGACCGACGGTTCCCTCGAGCAGGTGGACTCCCTGAAGTCCGCGTACGACGGAGCGGCGCGCACCGGTCTGGACGTGTTCCGGCACGGATTCGACGACGCGCTGCGGCATCCGGCGGTGGCCGCCCGGCAGGCGGGCACCGCGGCCCTCGCGGAACAGTGCCTGGCCTGCCCGCTGCTGACGGTGTGCGGCGGCGGCCACTACGCCCACCGCTACCGCGCGGGCCACGGCTTCCGTAACCCCTCCGTGTACTGCTCCGACCTCCAGCGCTTCATCCGCCATGCGGCCGGGCGGCTCCACCACGACGCGGCTCCCGCCGTTCCGGCCTCTCGCGAAGGGGGAACCCCGTGATCCTCTCGGAGGTCCCGGACAGCGTTCTCGTCGACCTCGGTCGAACCGGCGCCGATCCCGGCACCCTGGCTCTCCTGGTACGTGATCAGGACACCCGGCGGCTCCTGGTGCTGCGTGCCGTGCTGGAGGCCGCCGAGGAGGCCCCGCCCCGGCTCTGTTCGGCCGGGCAGAAGGCACGTCTGCGGGAGGACTGGGCGCTGCTGGCGGAGGCGGACCTCGGGACGGCGGCGGGCGAGCCGTCCCCCTCCGCGCCCGCCCGCGCCCGGCTCCTGTACCCGCTGACCGGCGCGTGGGGCTGGCGCTGCCTGCGCGGGCTCACCGAGGGCGCCGACCCGTCCCCGACCCGGGACACCCGGGTACCTCAACTCGACCGCGACCTAGCGCACTTCAGCGCACTCGCCGCTGCGGCCGCCGTCCGCGCCGGAGTGCCCTTCACCGTGCGGCTGACCGCCTACGACGGAGAGCTGGTCCTTCCGTCACTCGGCGCACTGCACGCCGCCGAGAGGGGGGACACGGCGATCGAGGCACACCACGACGCCGGGCTCCTGACCCTGCGTCAATCGTGTGCGCCGGACGTCGTCGTGCATCCGGAGAGCGGCTTCGGCGCCTGGTCCGGCTCGCTCGCGTGGACATCGGCGTACGCACTGCCGGGACTGCTGCCCGGCACCGCCGCCATGCCGCTGGACGACCTCGACCCCTGTCGCACGGTCCGCGATCCCCGGCACAGCGCGCTGAGCGGACCCACGACACTCGACAACGCGGAGCGCAAGCACTGGCTGCAGACCTGGTCCGGCACGGCCGCGGCCCTGCGCTCGGGCGGGGAGCACCGGGTCACGGAGGCGATGACACTGCTGCGTTGCCTGGTGCCGCTGGCCACGCCGCCGGGATCCACCCCGTCCGGCCACGGCAGTTGCAGCGCCACCCGGCGTGAGGCCTTCGGCGCCCTGCTCAGCAGCGTTCCGCCCGACCCGGTGACCTTCGCGGCCACGCTCGTGCACGAGTTGCACCATGCCAAGCTGGCGGCCCTCTCCGACCTGACGCCGTTGCACCGCTCGTCCTCCACCGAAACGCACTTCGCCCCGTGGCGGCCGGACCCACGGCCCTACGACGGCCTGCTGCAAGGCGCGTACTCCCACCTGGCGATAGCGGACTACTACCAGCGCCGCGCGCTCGCGGAGGACACCGCGCACCGCGAGCCGGCCTGGGCCCAGCACGCCCGCTACCGCGTCCAGGTGGGAGCGGTGCTGCCCGCCCTGGTCGCCTCACCCGATCTCACCGTCCGGGGGCGCCGCTTCGTGGACGAGATGGTCGCCACCTACGAACGCATGGGCGCGCACCCCGCGTCCCGAGGCCACACGGCGCGTGCTCAGGCGTACGTGAACGCCGCCCGCACCTTGTGGAGGCAGCGTCACACCTTCGCCCGGCGACCGAACGAGTGAGGGGTTCGCACGTGAGTGAGGATTCGGGCCCGCCGCCGCCGTCTGTTGCGCAAAGATCGTTGGGCCTGGGGGCGCGCTCCTCCGGTCCCGGGACCTTACGAGCGCGGCGCCGAGGTTCTACGATTTCTTGGGATTACGCGCTGGAGGCCGCCGCATGTCTGGAGCCCGCACGACGGTCAGGTCAACCGAGAGGGGGGCCTCGAGGGAGGCGGTCACCATCCACTTCGCCGGCTTCAACCGGGCCTGGGCGGCCTGGATCGGGGACCGGTTGGAGCGCCGCGGTGTGCGGGTGGTGTTCCTGCGCTGGGACTCGCCGGCCGATGTCCCGCTGGTGGATCTGCTGCGTGACCTGAAACTCGCGGAGGGCCGGATCCTCATCCTGGTCAGCGAGTGGTACTTCCAGCTGGGCCCGCGTACCCACGAGGAATGGAACGCGGCGCTGCGTGAGGTCGTGGCCCCGGACCCGTCCCGCTTCGTGGCCGTGTCCGTGACCGCCGCGCCGGTGCCTTCCGCCACCGCGGTACTCGCCCCCGTGAACCTCACCAACATGGGCGCCGAAGAGGCCGAGCGGCGCCTGCTGGACCGGCTGGACCTGCCCTACGACGCCTCGGCGCGGCAGCCCGAGGACTTCGGGCGCGGCCCCCGGTTCCCGGCCTCGATGCCCGAGGTGTGGGGTGGGGTGCCGCGTCGTAACACCCGTTTCACCGGACGTGAGTCCTTGCTCAACGACGCGTACCACCTGCTCCAGGGCGCGGAGCCGGGTGCGGGTGTCGTGACGTTCTTCGGCATGTCCGGGGTGGGCAAGACCCAGATGGCCGCCGAGTACGTCTACCGGTTCGGCTCCGAGTACGACGTCGTGTGGTGGGTCAACGCCGAGAAACGCGTGACCTACCGACGGCTGCTGGCCGAACTCGCCCCGAAACTGGGCCTACAGACCGGCCAGGAGTACGGCGAACGGCTGCGTGCCGTGCGGGACTCGCTGCGCCGTGGCGACCCGTACGGGCGCTGGCTGCTGATCCTCGACGGTGCGGACGAACCCGACCAGATCTGGGACCTGGTGCCGACCGGCCCGGGCCACGTCATCATCACCTCCCGCAACCCGGAATGGACCGAGCACAACAGCAAGCTGCTGGAGGTGCCCGTCTACGCCCGCGACGAGTCGGTGGCGTTCATCCGCCGCCGGGCGCCCAGGCTGACGGAGGTGGAGGCCGACCAGCTCGCCGACGCGCTGGAGGACCTGCCGCTGCTGCTGGACCAGACGGCCGGCTGGCTCAACGACTCCGATCTCTCGGTCCGGCAGTACATCGCCCTGCTGGACGGGGGAATCGACGGCGACGTGGTGAAGGTGTCCGCGGACTTCCCGCTCGCCTTCCAGACCGCCTGGTCGATACTGCTGAACAAACTCCGCGAGACCGTCCCCGAGTCCGTCGACCTGCTGAGGCTGTGCACGTTCTTCGCCCCCGGCTTCATCCCCGTCCGCCTGCTGCGCGAGATGTCCAGCGACGAACTGCCCGAACAGCTCGCCGGACTGCTCAACGACCCGCTGCTGTGGAACAAGGCGATCAACCAGCTACGCCAGTACTCCGTGGTCCGTCTGGAGTCGCACGAGGCGGCCGGTGACGAGGGAACGGCTTCCGGGGAGTCGCTGTACCTGCACCGCATGGTCCACCAGATCGTGCACAAGGACATGCCGGACGCGGACCGCAAGGAGTTCATCGAAGTCGTCCGCCAGGCCCTCGCCGCGGCCGACCCGCGCCGCCCCACCGACCCCGACCTCTGGCCGGGATATGCCGAGATCGTGCCGCACCTGAAGTACGCCGACGTGCTGCAGACCCAGGACCCGGGCGTCCAGCGGCTGGTCTTCAACTGCCTGCGCTACATGTACTTCTCCGGCGAGTACAACTCCGGCATCAAGCTCGGCGAGCGCGCGATGGCGGCCTGGCGTCAGCTGCTCGGCCCGGTCCATCCCAGAATCTGGGAGCTGACCTACCACTACACCAACCTCCTGCGCGCCGTCGGCGACTACACGCGTACCGAGGCCCTCAGCCGTGCGGCCTCCGAGCACCTGAAGGAGGAGCGCGGCCCCCAGGACCTGGAGCATCTGCGCGCGGCCGGCGGCCTCGCCGCCGACCTGCGAGGCCTCGCCCGCTACGACGAGGCGCTCGAACTCTCCCGGTGGGTGCTGGTGGCCTACCGGGACCTGCTGGGAGAACAGGACTCGCGGAGCCTGAACTCGCTGAACAACCTGGCGGTCTCGCTGCGGTTGCTCGGCCGCTACCAGGAGGCCCTGGAGCACGACCGGCAGACCATGGAGGCCCGGCGCCAGCTGCTGAGGGCCCGTCATCCGTGGACCCTCGGCTCCGAGATCTCCTACGCCATCGACCTGCGTCTGCTGGGCCGTTACACCGAGGCCGAATCGATCCAGGCCCGCAACGTGCGGGAGAACCGCATCGTGATGGGCGAGGACAACCCACAGACGCTGCGTGCCGAGTACAACCTCGCGCTCTGCCACTACCGGAGCGGAAACCGGGACGAGGCGGGCCGGATCCTGTCCAGGGTGCTGGAGCGCGGCGAACGCGTGCTGGGCGAGACGGACCCGGTGACGCTGATCTTCGCCTCCGCCCAGAGCTGCTTCACCCGCGAGCACGGCGACGTCGACCAGGCCCGCGAACTCAGTGAGGCCGTCGGGGCCCGGTACGAGGTGATGCTGGCCGAGGGGCACCCCTTCATCGCCGGGGCCCGCTCCAACCAGGCACTGATCCTGCGCAACGTCGGCGAACGGGACCACGCCCACGTCCTCGTCGAACAGGCGCTGGCCGACATGACCACGGCGGTGGGGGAGAGCCACCCGTGGACCCTGGGCTGCGCTCTCAACGCCACCGCTCTGCGCACGCTCGTCGGGGACACCGAGGGAGCGGCCGGGCTCAGCAAGGACACGGTCACACGGGCCATCGAGACGCTCGGGCGTACTCACCCGCTGACACTGTCGGCCCGGATCGCCTACGCGGCCGACCTGCGCGGCTTGCGGGACCGCCGGCAGGCGGAGAAGGTCGAGCAGGAAGCCCTGTCGGATCTCGAGGCGACGCTGGGCAAGCAGCATGTGCACACGATCTCGGCCCGTTCCCGCCATCGCCCCTTCTGGGACTTCGAGCCCCAGACGACCTGACCTGCCGACGACCTGGCCTGCCGACGACCTGGCCTGCCGACGACCTGGCCTCCCGGCAGCCTGGTCTCCCGGCAGTCTGGCCTTTTACGGCCGGTCCCACGGCTCGCACGAACGGCGAAGGGCCCGCCCCCCGAAACCCCGGGGGGCGGGCCCTTCGCGTCGGACGGTGCGTCGGACAGGTTCGTCGGACGTGTTCGTCAGGCGGTCCGAGGCTCAGGCCTCGAACACCTCACGCACCAGCTGCTCCTGCTCCGCCTGGTGCCGCTTGGCGGAACCGACCGCCGGGGACGAGCCGTGCGGGCGCGAGATGCGGCGCAGGCGCTCGCCGTGCGGCACGTCCGCGCCGACCGCGAGGTCCAGGTGGTCGATCAGGTTCAGGGCGATGAACGGCCAGGCGCCCTGGTTGGCCGGCTCCTCCTGGGTCCAGAGGTACTTCTCGGCGTTGGGGTACTTGTTGACCTCCGCCTGGACCTCGGCACCCGGCAGCGGGTACAGCCGCTCGAGGCGGATGATCGCCGTGTCCGTGACGCCGCGCTTCTGACGCTCGGCCTCCAGGTCGTAGTAGACCTTGCCGGCGCAGAAGACGACCTTCTTCACGGCCGCCGGGTCGGTGATCGACGAGTCGCCGATGACCGGGCGGAACTGGCCGCTCGTGAACTCCTCCGCCTTCGACGCGGCGGCCTTGAGGCGCAGCATCGACTTCGGGGTGAAGACGACCAGCGGCTTGTGGTGCGGGTTGTGCACCTGCCACCGCAGGAGGTGGAAGTAGTTCGACGGGAGCGTGGGCATCGCGACCGTCATGTTGTTCTGGGCGCAGAGCTGCAGGAACCGCTCGACACGGGCCGAGGAGTGGTCCGGGCCCTGGCCTTCGTAGCCGTGGGGGAGGAGGAGCGTGACACCGCTCGTCTGACCCCACTTCTGCTCGGCCGCCGAGATGTACTCGTCGACCACGGTCTGCGCGCCGTTGACGAAGTCGCCGAACTGCGCCTCCCACATCACGAGCGCGTCGGGGCGGGCCAGCGAGTAGCCGTACTCGAAGCCCATCACCGCGTACTCGGAGAGGAGGGAGTTGTAGACGTTGTAGCGCGCCTGCTCGTCGTTGAGGTACTGGAGCGGGGTGTGCTCCTCGCCCGTCTCGCGGTCGATGAGCACCGCGTGGCGCTGGCCGAAGGTGCCGCGCTGCGAGTCCTGGCCGGACAGCCGGACCGGGGTGCCCTCCAGCAGCAGCGAGCCGACGGCCAGCGTCTCGCCCATGCCCCAGTCGATCGTGCCGTCCTCGACCATCGTCGCCCGGCGCTGGAGCTGCGGCAGCAGGCGCGGGTGGACGTGGAAGTAGTCCGGGATGTTGACCTGGGACTCGGCGATGCGCTTGACGACCTCCGCGGAGACGGCGGTGTTCACCGCCACGGGGAAGTTGTCCTGCGGCTCGTGGGCGTCACCGGAGGCGGGCTGCGCGGTGGCCTCGCGGACCTCCGTGAAGACCTTCTCCAGCTGGCCCTGGTAGTCCTGGAGCGCCTGTTCGGCCTCTTCCAGCGTGATGTCGCCGCGACCGATGAGGGACTCGGTGTACAGCTTGCGCACCGAGCGCTTCTTGTCGATCAGGTCGTACATCAGCGGCTGGGTGAAGGCCGGGTTGTCCGACTCGTTGTGACCGCGGCGGCGGTAGCAGATGAGGTCGATCACCACGTCCTTGTTGAACGCCTGACGGAACTCGAAGGCCAGCCGCGCGACGCGGACGACGGCCTCGGGGTCGTCGCCGTTCACGTGGAAGATCGGGGCCTCGATCATGCGCGCCACGTCCGTGGCGTACATCGAGGAGCGCGAGGACTCCGGGGCGGCGGTGAAGCCGACCTGGTTGTTGATGACGATGTGGACCGTGCCGCCCGTGCGGTAACCGCGCAGCTGCGACATGTTCAGGGTCTCGGCCACCACGCCCTGGCCCGCGAAGGCCGCGTCACCGTGCAGGGCGACCGGCAGGACGGTGAAGTCCGTGCCGCCCTTGTTGATGATGTCCTGCTTGGCGCGGGCGATGCCCTCGATGACCGGGTCGACCGTCTCCAGGTGGGACGGGTTCGCGGCCAGCGAGACCTTGATCTGCTCGCCGTCCAGGCCCGTGAAGGTCCCCTCGGCGCCCAGGTGGTACTTCACGTCGCCGGAGCCGTGCATCGACTTCGGGTCGAGGTTGCCCTCGAACTCGCGGAAGATCTGCGCGTACGACTTGCCGACGATGTTCGCGAGGACGTTCAGCCGGCCGCGGTGGGCCATGCCGATGACGACCTCGTCCAGCCGCGACTCGGCCGCGCTGTCCAGCACCGCGTCGAGCAGCGGGATGACGGACTCGCCGCCCTCCAGGGAGAAGCGCTTCTGGCCGACGTACTTCGTCTGCAGGAAGGTCTCGAAGGCCTCCGCCGCGTTCAGCCGGCGCAGGATGCGCAGCTGCTCCTCGCGCTCCGGCTTGCTGTGGGCGCGCTCGATGCGGTCCTGGATCCAGCGGCGCTGCTTCGGGTCCTGGATGTGCATGAACTCGACGCCGGTGGTGCGGCAGTACGAGTCGCGCAGCACGCCCAGGATGTCGCGCAGCTTCATCAGGGACTTGCCCGCGAAGCCGCCGACCGCGAACTCGCGCTCGAGGTCCCACAGGGTGAGGCCGTGCTCGGTGATGTCCAGGTCGGGGTGCTTGCGCTGGCGGTACTCCAGCGGGTCGGTGTCGGCCATGACGTGGCCGCGGACCCGGTAGGAGTGGATCAGCTCGAAGACCCGGGCGGCCTTGGTGACGTCGTCGTCGTGGCTGGCGTCGATGTCCTTGAGCCAGCGGACCGGCTCGTAGGGGATGCGCAGCGCCTCGAAGATCTCGTCGTAGAAGCCGTTCTCGCCGAGGAGGGCGTTGGCGACGACGCGCAGGAACTCGCCGGAGGCGGCGCCCTGGATGACCCGGTGGTCGTAGGTCGACGTGAGCGTCATGACCTTCGAGATGCCGAGCTTGTTCAGGGTGTCCTGGCTGGTGCCCTGGAACTCCGCCGGGTAGTCCATCGAGCCGACGCCCATGATCACCGACTGGCCGGGCATCAGACGCGGCACGGAGTGCACGGTGCCGAGACCGCCGGGGTTGGTCAGGGAGACCGTGACGCCGGTGAAGTCGTCCATCGTCAGCTTGCCGTCGCGGGCGCGGCGGACGATGTCCTCGTAGGCCTGCCAGAACTCGAAGAAGTTCAGCGTCTCGGCCTTCTTGATGCCGGCCACGACGAGCTGGCGGTCGCCGTTGGGCTTCACCAGGTCGATGGCCAGGCCGAAGTTGACGTGCGGCGGCTTGACGAGGGTGGGCTTCCCGTCCTTCTCCGCGTAGTGCCAGTTCATCGACGGCATGGCCTTGATGGCCTGCACCATCGCGAAGCCGATCAGGTGCGTGAAGGAGATCTTCCCGCCCCGGGCGCGCTTGAGGTGGTTGTTGATGACGATGCGGTTGTCGAACAGCAGCTTCACCGGGACCGCGCGCACGGACGTGGCCGTGGGCAGCTCCAGCGAGGCGTTCATGTTCTTGGCGACCGCGGCGGCGGGGCCGCGCAGCGTCACGAACTCCGGACCCTGCGCCGGCGCGGCCGGGGCCGCGGCGGGCGCGGGCTTCGCGGCGGCCGGCTTGGCGGCCGGGGCCGCCTTCACCGGAGCCGGAGCGGCGGCCGCGGGCTTCGGGGCGGCGGCCGGCGCGGCGGGTGCCGGGGCAGCGGGCGCCGCCTGGGCCGGAGCGGCCGGTGCGGCGGGCGCCGGAGGCGTGGTGGTCGCTGCGGCCCCCGCGGCCGCAGTACCCGCCGGAGCCGAGGGAGTGGCGGCCCCCGGCTTGTAGTCGGCGAAGAAGTCCCACCAGGCACGGTCTACCGAGTTCGGGTCCTGGAGGTACTGCTGATAGATCTCATCGACGAGCCACTCGTTCGGCCCGAACGCGGCAGCGGGATTCTTGCCCGCTTGGTCTGCGTCGGTCGAGATGCTCGATGCGTTACTGGGGGACTGTGGCGACACGGCGGCAACCGCCCTCTTCCGCTTCACAAGGTGATGGACAGCGGGAATAAAGGCTACGCCCCCTGGAGGGGGAAGGTCAGGCCGGGCCGGTGCATCGTCGCGTAAGTCACATCGGAAAGCGCGTTTCGCGGCTGTAAATGGCGGGAAACAAGCGCGGTTGCGCGTCAAAAGGGGTGCGTTGATGCAGGTCGCGCACGCTGAGCGTGCGAACCCGTGCCGACCTGGGACGGTCCGCTGCCTGATCACACGTGTCCGGCTGCGCGGACGCCCGTGGATCTTGTGGCTCCGGTTCGAACTTTACGTCAACTTGGGACGGAAAACTCTCCCGGAAGAGTGACAAGAATCCGGCAGCCCCGCTCGGATTCGGCCACTCCGATCCGGCCGCCGTGGAGATCGACCGCCCAGCGGGCGATCGCCAGCCCCAGCCCCGTACCGCCGTCGCTGCCCGGTCCGTGCGGCCGGCGGACGGCACCCCGGTTGAACCGCTCGAACACCCGGCGCCACTCCGAGCGCGGAATGCCGGGCCCCTCGTCCAGGACCTCGAGCTCCAGCGACTCCGGCAGCGGCCCACGCCGCGCCTTCACCGTCACCCGTCCGTGCGGGGGGCTGTGCTTGACCGCGTTGTCGATCAGGTTCGCGACGACCTGGTGGATCCGCTCCGGGTCCGCGTGCGCGGTCAGCTCCGGCGGGGACACGTCCAGGTGCAGATGGACGTCGGTGCGCGTGTGGTTGCCGCCCGAGCCCATGGTGGCGCGCGCCGAGGCGACCATGTTGGCCTCCTTGAGCACCCCGGACAGGTACGGCCACACCTCGAAGCGCCGCTTGCGCAGCGGGACGACGCCGTTGTCGAGGCGGGACAGGTCCAGCAGCGTCTCCACCAGCCGCCCGAGCCGCTCCGTCTGCTTCAGGGCGGTGCGCATCGTCTCGGGGTCCGCCTCGGCGATGCCGTCGACGACGTTCTCCAGGACGGCGCGCAGGCCGGCGATGGGCGTGCGCAGCTCGTGCGAGACGTTGGCCACCAGCTCCTTGCGCTGCCGGTCCTGCGCCTCCAGCTCGTCCGCCATGACGTTGATCGTCTGGGCCAGGTCGCCCAGCTCGTCGCGGCGGTTCTCGCTCACCCGGCGCGTGTAGTCGCCGTGCGAGATGGACCGGGCCACCGTGTTCATCTCGTCCAGCGGCGCGGTGAGCGAATGCGCCACGAACTGCGTGATCAGCAGTGTGGCGATCATCGAGAAGACCGTGATGAAGCACAGCTCCGTCTTGGTGTGCACCGCGATCACCGACAGACCGGTGGTGATCAGCACCGAGACGACGACCAGCGCGCCCAGCTTGGTCTTGATCGAGAACGGCCGTACCCGGCCCCAGGGCTCCCCGGGGCTTCTCGGCCCGTCCGGCCCGGAACTCATGGCGTCGGGGTCTCCAGCGCGTAGCCCACGCCGTGCACCGTGCGGATCCGCTCCGCGCCGATCTTCCGGCGCAGCGCCTTGATGTGGCTGTCGACGGTACGGGTGCCGGAGGCGTCCGCCCAGTCCCAGACCTCCGCGAGGAGCTGCTCCCGGGAGAGCACCGCGCGCGGGGTGTTCGCCAGGCAGACCAGCAGGTCGAACTCGGTGGGCGTGAGGTGCACGTCCTCCGAGCGCACCCGCACCCGGCGCTGCGCGTGGTCGATCTCCAGCTCGCCGAGCCTCAGGATGCCGCTGCGCGGAGTCGTCGCCGCGATCGCGGCCCGCTCCACCCGGCGCAGCAGCACATGTACGCGTGCCGCCAGCTCCCGCATCGAGAAGGGCTTGGTCATGTAGTCGTCGGCGCCCACGCCGAGCCCGACCAGCATGTCGGTCTCGTCGTCGCGCGCGGTGAGCATCATGACCGGCACCGGGCGGGAGGCCTGCACGCGACGGCAGACCTCCAGACCGTCGAAACCGGGCAGCATGATGTCGAGGATCAGCAGGTCGGGCTGCCAGGCCTCTGCCGTGTCGACGGCCGCCGGGCCGTCGCCCGCCGTTTGCACGAGGAATCCCTCGGCGCGCAGGCGGGCCGCGATGGCGTCGACGATCGTCGGGTCGTCCTCGACCACCAGGACGCGCCGCTGCGCGCCCGGCGTCGCCGTCGCCGTGCTGTTGTGTGCGGTGTGTGTCTGCTCCATCGCCCGCCCCTGAGTGTGCTTTCCGGAACCAGTGGGGTGATCCCATGTCTGCGCATGACTGCGGTTGACGCGTAAATGATCGGCGTCAGGGGTGCAGCGTACGGGGAGTCACCACGGCTTTGCTATCCAGGTCGGACGGCGAGATGTACGACGTCCGGCACGCCTCGGGCAACCGGGATCTCTTCGGTACGCACCTGTTGGAACCCGGCATTCCCCATGGTTCCCTCGAATTCCGGAGAGGGTCGGGCGGACCACACGGCCAGTACCCCACCTGGTCTCAACACCCGTGCGCAGCTTGTGAGTCCGGCCGTGGAATAGAGGCTGTCGTTGCCCTCGGTGACGGTCCAGTCCGGTCCGTTGTCGATGTCGAGGCACACCGCGTCGAACGTGTCGCATGTCTCATTGACGTAGTCGAGCAGATCCGCTTCGACGATCTTCGACCTGGGGTCGGCGAGCGCGTCCCCGGAGAGGGCGGCCAGCGGGCCGTCGCGATGCCAGTCGATGACGGCGCGCTCGCGCTCCACGACCGTGACGGCGCCCCAGCGGGGATCGGCGGCGGCGTGCGCGAGGGAGAAGCCGACGCCGAGGCCGCCGATCAGCAGTCCGGGCGAGGGCCGGCCGTCCAGCGCGGCCAGCGCGGCGTCGACCAGGAGCCGCTCCGAGCGGCCGTCCGAGGTGTCCATCAGGAAGCAGCCGTTGGCGATGATCTGGAGCAACTCCCCGTGCCGGCGCAGGACGACCTCACCGTAGGGGCCCTCGCGACGGTCCAGCACCTCGGGCGCGTCGGGGATGTCGTACGGGATGGGCATCGGCCCATCCTGGCACTTCCCTGACGGTTTGTTGAGGGATTTCCGTGGGCGGCGGATGAGGTTGACGTACGACCGTTCGGAACGGGTTCGGAGCGGGTGCGCAGTGGCTTCGCAGTGGCTTCGGGGCGGGTGGGAACCGGATGGGAGAAGTCTCGGAGCTTGCTGTGAATCGGCTCGGGCGTGGTGTCGGTCACAGACAGCGGAGGGGCGCGGCGCGAAGGGTGGGGTGGAACGGAAGGAGCGCCGCACGGTGGAACGCACGGCCGCACCCACGAGCCCGCCGCCGCCCGACGTCCGCGGGCTGCTGGACGGCATCCCGGGCCAGCGCCCGCCGTCCCGCGCCGAGCCGCCCGCCGGGCCGCCCGTCGAGGCGCCCGTCGAGGCGCCCGCAGAGGCGGCCCCCCGCCGCCGGTACCGGGTCCCCGTCCCCTTCACCCTCTCGTACGCGGCCGTCCTCGCGGGCACCTCCTTTCTCGCCGCGCACGTCGGTCCCACCCTCGTGCACGCCCTGTACCAGGGCTCCAGCACCGATGTCGCGCATCTGGTGCGGACGCCCGTGCTGGTCCTCGTGGCCAGCGCGCTCTGGGTGGCGGGCGGCTTCGCCTCCCCCTTCACGCTCGGCTTCCTGGCCGCCCTGACGACGCTGGAACGGCGCATAGGCGGCGTCCGTACGGCCGTCGTGTTCCTGCTCGGGCATGTCCTGGCCACCCTCGCGACCGAGGTGCCGGTGGGCCTGGCCGTGCTCGTGGGCAGGCTGCCCGACAGTTCGCTGCACCGCCTCGACTACGGCATCAGCTTCGGTGTCGCCGCGAGCGTGGGCGCCCTGGCGGGGCTGCTCGGACCATGGCTGCGCTGGCCGCTGCTCGTCGCGTTCGGCGGGATGCTGCTCCAGGACCTGATCGCCTTCACCGACCCGATGACGAACTGGGGACACCTGATCGCGCTGGCGATAGGCGTCGGCACCTGGCCGTGGCTCCGACGCCTGCCACAGGCCCGGCAGTTGTCCGGCACTGCCGCCGGCCCGGCGGCTGAGCGTCACCCGGGCCGCTGAGCGTCGCCTCGGCCGCGTACCGCCGCTGAGCGTCACCGTGGCCGCTTCCCGGCCCTGTCGTCGGCCCGGCCGCTTCCCGCCGCTCCCCGTCGCCTGGGCCGCTTCACGGCGCCGACCGTCACTTGGGCTGTCGAGCGTCGCCCCGGCCGCTACCGGCGCTGCGGCCGRCTCGGCCGCTGGCCGCCGTCGTGGCCGTTTCCCGGCCCTGTCGTCAGCCCGGCCGCTTCCCGCCGCTCCCCGTCGCCTGGGCCGCTTCACGGCGCCGACCGTCACCTGGGCTACCGAGCGTCGGCCCCGGCCGCCAGCGGTGCTGCGGCTCGCCCGGCCGCTGAGCGTCCCGGGCCGCTGACCGTGGCCGCTTCACGGCGCCGACCCTCACCCGGGCCGCTGAGCGTCGCCCGGCTCGCTTCCCGGTGCTGACTCTCACCACGGTCGCCGGTTGCCGGTCGGGGCGGAGTCCTTCCGGTCTTCCGGTCAGTCCTCGTACTGGACCGTGCCGTCCGTGTGCAGGGTGGGGTGGAGCTTCATGGGGCCGTACTCGTCGAGGTCCGACGGGCGGGGCGGCTCGGGGCCGTCGGGCCCCAGGCGGACCATCCGCTCGACGCGGCAGATCCGGAACAGGCGGTCCTCCACGCTCGCCTCGTCGGCCCGGCCGGCCGCCCGGAACGCCTCCGCGGCCCGCGCGTACAGGGCCTTCTTGTGCTCGTCGAAGCGGTAGAGCATCGCCCAGACCCGGGCCATCCCCTCGTACAGCGAGCGGCGTGCCTCGTGCGGGGTCGCCGCCAGGGAACCGCACGGGGTCCACCCGGACCCGTCGCGTTCGGCGACCGAGAAGCCGACCGGCAGCCGCACCACGTCCGGGTGGGTCCGGGCCGCCCACTCGGAGTCCGCGCGTACGTCGGGAGGGAAGCGGGCGCCCGTGTAGGTGAAGTCGCGCAGGCCCAGCCGGAGGGCGCCCGCCATGGGGCCCTCGTCCCGGTCGGGGTCCAGGACGTACCCCACGTCCGGCGAGGGGGCGGCGCCCGGGTCCTCCCACGACGGGCTCACGGGCTCGACGTCGGTGGGCCGGGGCGGCTCCGGACCGTCGTCGCCGGTCCGGGCGAACTCGTCGCAGCGCACCACCCGGTAGCGCACGCCCAGCGCTTCGACCTCGTCGGCCGGGGCCCGCTCCAGCACGGCCACGGCCGCCAGCAGCTCGCGCCGGGCGGCCGGGTCGTCGGTGCCGTCCTTCGCCTTGAACCACAGGTGCGAGTTGAGCCCGTCCCGGGCCTGCTGGGGCATGCCGTCCACGACCGGCTTCAGCAGCCGCCAGCCCGGTTCGGCGGCCGTCCGGTCGTCCCGTGCGGCGACACCGAAGACGGGTCCGCGCAGCGCGATGTGCGGATAGCGGCGCGAGGCCTCGACGGCGTCCGCCTCCGTGACCCAGGCGACGGGGTCGTCACGGCGGACCAGGTCGGCGTGGAGGGCGTCGAGACGTCGCTTCCAGTCATCGGTCATACGCGCATTGTGGTAGGGGCGGCGGGCGGCTTCGGGGTGAATGCCGGAAGTGGGCGGGGTACGGAGAGGGGGCGCGAGGGGCGTGCCCCGTCGTGCGGCGGAGGACGGTGCGCCCTCCCGGCCGCCGGACGTCACCCGCGTGCGTCTCCCGTGAACTTCGCGCTGGTCAGCGCTGACTCGACGCGCCAGCCCAGTGACTCGTACAGTGCCCGCCCCTGCGGTGTCGCTCCCAGCACCCCGGTCCGGGCCCCCTGCGCGAGCGCCGCGTGGTGCAGGGTCCGCATGACGAGGGCGCCGAGCCCGCGGCGGCGGTGGCCGGGGGATGTCTCGATCTGGTCGACGACCGCGGTGCCGCCGGTCGGGGCGATCTGCCCGCGCGCGGCCAGGGAGCCGTCCGGGGCGACGATCATGGTGCGGGTCACGCCGCCGCGCGACCAGGTGCGGGTCCGGTAGCCGTCGGGGGCGGAACCCGGCGGGGCGTCGGGGAGCGCGGCCGTCATCAGGAAGCCGGGCTCGGGGTCGATCCACCAGCCGGACCCCAGCCAGGGGCCGACCACCGCGGGATCGGCGAACACCTTCAGCCACACGCCGGCCCCGGACACCGCGCCCGCCACCCTCCGGACGGCCGGCTCCGGCACCGCGCTGCCCGTCGCGCCGAACACGTGCCGGGTGACGTGCTGGATTCCCGTTCCCACGTCCACGGTCCAGCCCCATGGCTCGGCCACCGGCGGAGCCGCCCCGCGCGACACGACCCACCCGTCCACCCATGCCTGGACGAAACGATCCACAGGAACCCCCCGAGAACGGCTCGGTAAGAGCCTCTTTGGCCCTTGAGCCCTTACGTCCGACCGTAAGGGCGAAGCCGCCCGCCGGAACAGTCGTGATCGCCCACAGCGAACGGGCCGCCTCTCGGGGAACATTCGGAGACTCACGTGCATTGAGTCGGCATAGCTCAACTTGACTGCCTAAGGGGAGATCATGGCATCGACGTCCGCTCCGCTCACCCTGCCTGTGCTGCCTCTCGACGACGAGGTCGTGCTCCCCGGCATGGTGGTTCCGCTCGACCTCAACGACACCGATGTGCGCGCCGCCGTGGAGGCCGCCCAGGCCGCCGCCCGTTCAACACCGGGCAAGCCCCAGGTACTCCTGGTGCCGCGCCTCGACGGCACCTACGCGAGCACCGGTGTGCTCGGCACCGTCGAGCAGGTCGGCCGGCTCGCCGACGGGGACCCGGGCGCGCTGATCCGCGGCCGCGGCCGCGTGAAGATCGGCGCCGGCACCACCGGGCCCGGCGCGGCGCTGTGGGTCGAGGGGACGAGGGTCGACCAGACCGTCCCCGAGCCGCTGCCCGGTCACGTCGCCGAACTGGTCAAGGAGTACAAGGCGCTCGCCACCGCCTGGCTGCGCAAGCGCGCCGCCTGGCAGGTCGTCGACCGCGTCCAGGCCATCGACGACGTCTCGGCGCTCGCCGACAACTCCGGCTACTCACCGTTCCTGACCACCGAACAGAAGGTGGAGCTCCTGGAGACCGCCGACCCGGTGGTCCGCCTGAAGCTCGCCACCCAGCAGCTGCGCGACCACCTCGCCGAGCAGGACGTCGCCGAGACCATCGCCAAGGACGTGCAGGAGGGCGTCGACAAGCAGCAGCGCGAGTTCCTGCTGCGGCGCCAGCTCGAGGCCGTACGCAAGGAGCTGCGCGAGCTCAACGGCGAACAGGAGGGCGAGGAGTCCGACGACTACCGCGCCCGCGTCGAGGCCGCCGACCTGCCCGAGAAGGTCCGTGAGGCGGCCCTCAAGGAGGTCGACAAGCTGGAGCGGTCCAGCGACCAGTCGCCCGAGGGCTCCTGGATCCGCACCTGGCTGGACACCGTCCTGGAACTGCCCTGGAACGAGCGCACCGAGGACCGCTACGACATCCAGGGCGCCCGCGCCGTCCTCGACGCCGAGCACGCCGGCCTGGACGACGTGAAGGAGCGGATCACCGAGTACCTCGCGGTGCGCAAGCGGCGCGGCGAGCGCGGCCTGGGTGTCGTGGGCGGGCGGCGCGGCGGTGCCGTGCTCGCGCTCGTCGGCCCGCCCGGCGTCGGCAAGACCAGCCTCGGCGAGTCCGTCGCCCACGCCATGGGCCGCAAGTTCGTCCGGGTCGCCCTCGGCGGCGTCCGCGACGAGGCCGAGATCCGCGGCCACCGCCGTACCTACGTCGGCGCGCTGCCCGGCCGGATCGTGCGGGCGATCAAGGAGGCCGGGTCGCTGAACCCGGTGGTGCTCCTCGACGAGATCGACAAGGTGGGGTCCGACTTCCGGGGCGACCCGGCGGCAGCCCTGCTGGAGGTCCTGGACCCGGCGCAGAACCACACGTTCCGCGACCACTACCTGGAGGTCGAGCTCGACCTGTCGGACGTGGTCTTCCTCGCCACCGCCAACGTGCTCGAAGCCATCCCGGAGGCCCTGCTCGACCGCATGGAGCTGGTCCGCCTCGACGGCTACACCGAGGACGAGAAGGTCGTCATCGCCCGCGACCACCTGCTCCCGCGCCAGCTGGAGCGGGCGGGCCTGGACAAGGACGAGGTCAGCCTCGACGAGAGCGCGCTGCGCAAGCTCGCCGGCGAGTACACCCGCGAGGCGGGGGTGCGCACCCTGGAGCGGTCCATCGCGCGGCTGCTGCGCAAGGTCGCGGCCCAGCACGAACTGGGCGAGCGGAAGCTGCCGTTCACCATCGGGGACGGGGACCTGCGCGCCCTGATCGGCCGGCCGCACCACGTGCCCGAGTCCGCCCAGGACCCGGCCGAGCGCCGGACCGCCGTGCCCGGTGTCGCGACCGGTCTCGCGGTCACCGGCGCCGGCGGTGACGTCCTCTTCGTCGAGGCGTCGCTGGCCGACCCGGAGACCGGTGCCGCCGGCCTGACCCTGACCGGTCAGCTCGGCGACGTGATGAAGGAGTCGGCGCAGATCGCGCTCAGCTTCCTGCGCAGTCACGGCGCCGAACTGGAGCTGCCGGTGGGCGACCTGAAGGACCGGGGCGTGCACATCCACTTCCCCGCGGGCGCGGTCCCGAAGGACGGCCCGAGCGCGGGCGTCACGATGACGACGGCCCTCGCCTCCCTGCTGTCCGGCCGGCTCGTCCGCACGGACGTGGCGATGACCGGCGAGGTCTCCCTGACCGGCCGGGTCCTGCCGATCGGCGGCGTGAAGCAGAAGCTGCTCGCCGCGCACCGGGCGGGCGTCACCACCGTCGTCATCCCCAAGCGCAACGAGCCCGACCTGGACGACGTCCCGGCGGAGGTGCTGGACAAGCTCGACGTCCACGCCGTCACCGACGTCCGCCAGGTCCTGGAACTGGCGCTCGCGCCCGCCACGAACGGCGCGACGCCGGAGGTTCCGGTCGCGGCGTGACGGACGCGACCGGAAAGGGGAAGGCCCGGGTCCCGTGAGGGAGGCCCGGGCCTTCCCTGTTCCGCCGCGGACCCGCACCGGGGTCCTGGGAAGCGCCGCCGGTCCTTGCCTGCGAAATACTTAAGAGCTGCGCCGATGGCGGCGACCGGCGAGATCAGGGGTGCTGACGTGCACGAGGACATCAACGGCGACGGACGCGACAGCGGGTCCGGCACATCGTCGCGCGGTGTGGAGCAGGGCGACCGGGAGTTCCTGTCCCTGGAGCGGGAACTCACGGTGCTGCTGCGCCGCGCCCGGGCCAACCAGGGGGAGATGGCCCGTGAGGTCCACCCGGACCTGGAGTCCGCCGCCTACGGCCTCCTCGTCCGGCTGGAGGAGTGCGGCCGCCAGCGCGCCACGGAACTCGCCGGCTACATCGGCGTCGGCAAGGCCACCATGTCCCGCCAGCTGCGCGCCCTGGAGCAGCTCGGACTGGTCGCCCGCGAGCCGGACCCGGCGGACGGCCGCGCCTGGCTCGTCGACCTCACCGAGGAGGGCCGCACCCGGGTGAGGCGGGTCCGCGAGGCCCGCCGCGAGCGGTACGTCACCCACTTCTCCGACTGGGACCGCCAGGAGGTCTCGGAGCTGGCCCGGCTGCTCCACCAGCTGAACCGGGGGATGGAGAAGTAGCGCCGAGGGCGCGGCGGCGCCGTCACAGCTCCACGCACACCACCGTCGCGTCGTCGTGCGTCTTCGCCCGGCCCAGCAGGGGCCGGCCGGCGTCGTCGTCCGCCCGCTCCAGCTCCCGGACCCGCTCCACCAGCGTCTGCGCCCCCTTCTCGCGGACGAGGGCGAGCAGGTCCGTCCAGTCGCCCTCCCGGAAGAGCTCCGCCCAGCGGCTGGCCCCGTCCGACAGCGCGGCCAGCGAGCGGACCTCCGCGCGCGGCACGCTCGCGGTGACCGCGCGGGCGGCCACCCCGGGGTCGGCCGCGGCCGTGAAGAACCCGCCCTCCTTGTTGCGCAGGGTGCCGTCGACGACCTCGGCGCTCCGCAGCAGGGCGCGCGGCAGGCGGGCCAGCCGGTCGTCGCGGACGGGGGTGACCGTGCCGTCCGGGGCGGTCAGCAGCAGCGTCGCGTCGCACAGGACCAGGCACTCGACGGTCAGCGGGGACCAACGCGCGAGGACCACGGTGGCCTGTGGGGTGCGTGGGTGAGAAAGGTCACAGGTTTCCGCGTGGGCTCCGGCCGTACGCGCGATGGCGAGGGCGAGTGCCTCGGCCAGGGGAACATCCGGGAGTGAAACGGTCAGTTCGGTCAGGGCGCCGCCGAGTCGCGCGGTGAACCAGGGGACCGAATGCAGACAGCCGGCGCCGTCCGGGGGCGGTGTCACCCCGTCCAGCAGGACGAGCGAACCGCCCTGTCCGGAGGCGGGAAGTCCGATACTCGCGAAGTCCTCGTTGGGGCGGGCCCGGTCGCCGGCCTCCGACACAAGTTCCGTACGCATTCGGACAGTCTGCACGACCCCTTCACAGCCTTCGCAAAAGGCTGGCATCGCACCCCGAACTTACCTGCCGCCGCAGGTCAGCCGCCTGGTTTGGGTAGGAATAAAGCACTCCGGGAAGGCGTGGCGGCGAATACTGTCAAAGCCCGCCGCCCACGTCCAACCGGCCTGCCGTACAGGGTTGCTGCACGCGCCAGAGGAACTTGCCCGCCAACTCTCTCCCGATGTTCACTCCTTCGGGTGGCGGGGCAAGCGATGCGAGGCCCCTGCCCACCGGCACTGGGAGGGTCGGAAACCGTACCGGACGTACGCGTCAGTTGACGGAGCGTCACATCCGGCCCATGGCACACGAGTCAGGAATGCGAGCACCGGTGCAGAAGACGCGGCCTCGGCGTACAGGCAGGCAGACGGCCTCCGAGGGGGGCGCGGAGCGCACCCCTGTCGGCAAGGGCCGTCCCACCCATGTACGCAACCGGCTGATCGTCGCGGTGGCCGTCGTGGCCGCCGCCGTCGCCGGGGCGGGAGCCCCCTCGATCCTCGCCGCCTCCGGGCAGCTGAAGGACTCCCAGGACCTGGTCACCCTGGCCGAACAGACCCAGGACGCCCTCGCTCTCGCCCAGTCCCTGGCGGACGAGCGCGACGAGGTCACCACCTACGTGGCGGCCGGCCGGGTGAAGTCCAAGGCGCCCTCGGCCCAGGGCAGCGCCCGGGTGGACCGGCAGACGGGCGAGCTGACCACGGGGACGGAGGTTTCCGCGGCGCTGCGCGAGGCCCTCGCCGCCGTGCCGTCCGTGCGCCAGTCGGCCCTCACCGGCAAGAGCACGGCGCTCGAGGCGCACGAGGCGTACTCCCGGGCCATCGCCGCCCTCCATGTGCTCGTCGACCGGCTGGCGGAGGAGATGCCGCCCCGCGCGGGCTCCGGCGCGTACGCCCTCGCCGAGCTCGACACCGTCGTCCAGCAGGCCTCCGCCACCCGGGGGCTGCTGCTCGCGGCGCTGAACGTGCCGACCAGCACCGAGACCGCCTACGACCCCGTCACCGGCCGGTCGGTCACCGAGAAGGTCTCCTCGGCCGCCGACACCAAGCGGCGCGACGCGCTCACCGCCGCCGCGCAGCAGGCCCGGCTGCGCTCCGACGCGGCCCTCGCGGACTTCCGGGAGGGCGCGCCGCAGGAGGCGGTGGCCTCGTACGACTCCACGGTCACCGGTGGTGACGTCGACACCGCCGAGGCCTACCTCGCCGACCTCACCGACCAGCCGAAGCTGAGCGGCGGCGAACTCGACACCAGCGTCAAGAAGCTCGACGCCGCGCTCTCCGCCCGGGTAGACCTCATGCGTGGGGTCGAGTCCTCGCTGTACGGCCACCGGGCCGAGGACCTCGCCGCGTTGCGGGACGACGACGTCACCGACCTGGAACTGCGCGTCACCCTCCTCGGGGCGCTGATGCTGCTGACGGTCGTCGTCGCCACGGGCATGGCACGCAGTCTCACCCGACCGCTGTCCGTCCTGCGCCGGGGATCGGCGCGACTGGCGGGAGCCGAGCACCCGGCGGCGGAGGAACCCGTCCGGTTCACCGGCCGCAACGACGAGTTCGCCCAGGTCGTCCGCTCCGTCAACGCCCTGCACGAGCACGCCGTGGCGCTCCACGAGCGCGTCGGCACCCTGGAGTCCGATCGCAAGCACCTCGTCGGGCAGCGCCAGAAGATGGCCGACGCCCGCGAGGAACTGCGCACCGAACTCGCCGACTCCGCAGCCCAGTTGGACGGCCTGCGGGACAGCATCGGCGGCACCTTCGTCAACCTCGCCCTGCGCACGCTCGGTCTCGTCGAACGCCAACTGGCGGTCATCGAGGGGCTGGAGGAGCGCGAGCAGGACCCCGACCGGCTGGCCACGCTCTTCAAGCTCGACCACTTCGCCACCGTCATGCGCCGCCACAGCGAGAACCTGCTGGTCCTGGCCGGTACGGAACACGTCCAGCAGCACGCGGGCCCGATCCCGCTGGTGGACGTGGTCCGCGCGGCGGTCAGCGAGATCGAGCGGTACGAGCGGGTACGCATCTCCACGCTCCCGCCGCACGCGCACGTGGCGGGATTCGCCGCGGACGACCTCTCCCACCTGCTGGCCGAACTCTTGGAGAACGCCACCTCGTTCTCCCCGCCGGACCTGCCCGTCGAGGTCTCCGGCTGGCTCCTGGAGAACGGCGAGGTCATGCTCTCCGTCCAGGACGAGGGCATCGGCATGGCCGAGGACCGGATGACCCGCCTCAACGCGCGCCTCGCCGAGTTCGACCCCGAGACGCCGTACGACCAGGAGGGCGAGCAGGGTCTCGGCCTCGGCCTGTACGTGGTGGCCCGGCTCGCCCACCGGCACGGGGCGCGGGTGCGGCTGCGCGAGCAGAAGCAGGGCGGGGTGGCGGCGGTCGTCGTCCTGCCGACCGCGCTTCTCGCCGCGGCCCCGGCCGCCGCGATCCCGGTGACGAACCCGGCGGCCGCCCCCCAGTCCTTCTCGCTGCCGGGCGCGGACGCGGAAGCCAACTCCAACGTCCTGCCGGGCCGTAAGAAGCCCGCGGACCCGCTGGTCGCGCTGGCGGAGAGGGCGGTACGGCAGGCGGAGACCCCGGCCGGGACGCCCACGCCGGCTCCGGAACACCTCCCGGCCGAAGCGCCGGTTCCGCCGCAGGCCGCGGCCGGGACCCCGACGCGCGTCCCGGCCGAGACGCCGGCCGAGACCCCGGCCGAGACGACGATGGAACTGCTGCTGCCGAGCCCGCAGGGCGAGGACGCGGGAGCGACCGACGAGACGGGGGCGCAGAGCGCCGCCATGCCCGCCCCGGTGGCCGCCGACCGTGCGGACATCCCACCGGGCCCACCCGCACCCGAGGCAGGACCCGCCGCGGGCGAGGCCGAGGCGGAACACACCCGCACACCGGACGCCCCGGAAGAGCTCGTCACGGACAAGGGCCTCCCCAAGCGCACCCCCAAGATCACCGCACCCACCCAAGCCCCGCGCCAGCGGACCGGTTCCGTCGACGCGGACGCCCTCCGCCGCCGGCTGGGCGGTTTCCGCCGGGGGGCGGAGGCCGGCTACCGCGACGTGGAAGCCGAAATCGCCGAGCGGACGGGCCAGAACCAGGTCCCGCCCCCCGAAGCAGCGCGAAAAACAACTCAAGAAGCACGCGCACACGCCGAAGAAAGCACGGGGGGCACAGTCGAGGAGGCAAGCAGTTGACCGCGCCCAGTACCTTCGGACTGAGCAGTGAAGCCCGTAACCTGCACTGGCTGTTGACCAACCTCGTGGAGGAGGTGCCCGGCATCCAGTCCGTCGCCGTCGTCTCCTCGGACGGCCTGCTCCTGCTGTCCTCCGACCCGGGCCGCAACCTCGAGGCCCGCGAGGCGCGCGAGGCGAAACCCTCCGGCCCGCGCGGCTCCTCCGCCGATCTCGCCACCATCGTCTCCGGCATCGGCAGCCTCACCATCGGCGCCGCCAAGCTCATGGCCTTCGGCGGGGTCCGGCACACCATGGTCGCCATGGACGAGGGCAGCCTCTTCGTCATGTCGATCAGCGACGGCTCGCTCCTCGGCGTGCACGGCTCCGCCGACTGCGACATGAGCGTGGTGGCGTACCACATGGCCCTCTTCGTGGGCCGCGCCGGACACGTCCTGACCCCGGAACTGCGCAGCGAGCTGAGGCAGTCACTGGAGTCCGAGGAGACGGGGGGCGTGCGATGAACGCCGTTCCGCAGCAGCCCCGGCAGCAGCTCCCCGTGCGGGGCGGCGACCGCAAGCCGGCCCGGGTGCGCCCCTACTCGCTCACCGGCGGCCGTACCCGCTTCGGGCACGTCCTGCTGGTGGAGACCTTCGTGGCGGCCCTCGAAGCCCCCGAAGAACGCAAGGAACTGACGAACGGCTCCCTCAAGTCCACGGTCATGCCGGAACTGCGGGCCATCGTCGAACTGTGCCGCCGTATGCGCACGGTGGCCGAGATCGCCGCGCTGCTGAAGATGCCGCTCGGCGTGGTCCGGGTGCTCCTCAGCGACCTCGCGGACCAGGGAAAGATCCGTGTGTACGGCACCGGTACCGCTCACGGTACGGGCCGTCCCGACCGCGCTCTGCTGGAAAGGGTGCTGAGTGGACTCCGTCGTCTCTGACGCCGCTCGTGGCGTCTCCCCTCTCGTCGAACCCGAGCCCGACGAGCCCCTGCAGCCCTGGCAGACGGACCGCACCCGTGCCCCCATCGCCACGAAGATCGTGGTGGCGGGCGGTTTCGGCGTCGGCAAGACCACCCTGGTGGGCACCGTCTCGGAGATCGAGCCCCTCCAGACGGAGGCGCTGATGACCGAGGCCAGCGAGGACACCGACGACCTCACCGGCACCCCGGAGAAGGTCACCACGACGGTCGCCATGGACTACGGCCGGCTCACCCTCGACGACGACCTGGTGCTCTACCTGTTCGGTACGCCGGGGCAGCAGCGGTTCTGGTTCATGTGGGACGACCTGGTGCGTGGCGCGATCGGCGCGGTCGTGCTGGCCGACACCCGCCGGCTGAAGGACTGCTTCCCCGCGCTGGACTACTTCGAGAGCTGCGGGCTGCCGTACGTCGTCGCCGTCAACCACTTCGACGACAGCGAGCTGTTCGAGCCGGTCGACGTGCGGGAGGCGCTCACGATCCCCGCGCACATACCTGTCATGATCATGGATGCGCGGCGCCGGATCTCGGTGATCGAGACCCTCCTGGCCCTGGTGGGCCACGCGCTCGACGAAACCCCCGAGTAAGGCCCCTCAAGGAGAGTCACCCGCATGCGGAAGATACTCGTCGTCGGAGCCGGCCAGTCCGGTCTCCAGCTCGCCCTCGGCCTCCAGTCGCAGGGGTACGAGGTCACCCTGATGTCGAACCGGACGGCGGACGAGATCCGCTCCGGCCGGGTCATGTCGACGCAGTGCATGTTCCACACCGCCCTCCAGCACGAGCGCGACCTCCAGCTGAACTTCTGGGAGCAGCAGGCCCCGAAGATCGGCGGGCTCGGCGTCTCGGTGGCGGCCCCCGGTTCGCACGACCCGGGCCCGACACAGCGCGCGATCGACTGGCTGGGCAGGCTCGACGGGTACGCGCAGTCCGTCGACCAGCGGGTGAAGATGGCCGGCTGGATGGAGACGTTCGCCCAGCGCGGCGGCCAGCTGGTGATCCACGGCGCGGCGGTCTCCGACCTCGACTACTTCTCCCGCGCCTACGACCTGGTCCTGGTCTCGGCCGGCAAGGGCGAGCTGGTCCAGATGTTCGGCCGCGATCCGGAGCGCTCCCCCTACAGCGAGCCGCAGCGCGCCCTCGCCGTCGCCTACGTGCACGGACTGGGCCCGCGCCCGGAGCACCCGGACCTGGACGCGGTCCGCTGCAACCTCGTCCCCGGCGTCGGCGAACTGTTCGTCATGCCGACGCTCACCACCTCCGGCCGCGCGGACATCCTGTTCTGGGAGGGCATACCCGGCGGCCCGCTGGACGTCTTCAAGGGCGTCAAGGACCCGGCCGAGCACCTCTCCCTGACCCTGGAGCTCATGGAGAAGTTCACGCCCTGGGAGTACGCGCGGGCCACCAAGGTCGAACTGACCGACGCCGGCGGCACCCTGGCCGGCCGCTACGCGCCCACCGTGCGCAACCCCGTCGGCCGCCTCCCCGGCGGCGGCCTGGTGCTCGGCGTCGCCGACGTCGTCGTCGCCAACGACCCGATCACCGGGCAGGGCTCCAACTCGGCGTCCAAGTGCGTGGCCGCGTACCTCTCCTCGATCCTCGAGCGCGGCGAGAAGGAATTCGACGAGGAGTGGATGCGCGCCACCTTCGACCGGTACTGGGACACCGCCCAGCACGTCACCAAGTGGACCAACGCGATGCTGGCCCCGCCGCCGGAGCACATCATCAACCTCCTGGGCGCGGCCGGTCAGCTGCCCCCCGTGGCTGATCGTTTCGCCAACGCCTTCAACGACCCGTCCGACTTCGAGAACTTCTTCTACGAGCCGGAGAAGACGGCGGCTTACCTGGGTTCGGTCGCGGGGGCCTGAGCGGGGGCCTGAGCGGGGGCCTGAGCGGGGGCCTGAGCGGGGCTCTCGGCGGGAGCCCGAGCGGGTACCCGTGTCGGGGGTGCGTCCGGGCGTACGGCTCCGAGGATCGGTTGGGCCGCGATTTCGGTGATCTTGATCTGCTCGCCGGTTCGCGGCGCCTGGACCACCTTGCCCGCGCCCAGATACATCGCCACATGGGTGGCCTCGGGGAAGTAGATCACCAGGTCGCCGGGGCGCAGCCGGTTCAGCGGGATCCTCGGCAGGTGCGCCCACTGCTCCTCGCTGGTCCGCGGGATCGGTGTCCCGGCGTGGCCCCAGGCTTCGGAGGTCAGGCCCGAGCAGTCGTACGACCTCGGGCCCTCCGCGCCCCACTCGTACGGCTTCCCGATCTGCCGCACGGCGTACCGCACGGCCTTTCGGCCCTCCTTCGACGGTTTACCGTCCTCGTCCAGCGCGCCGGACGCCATGAGCTTCTCCTGCGCCCGCGCCACGCTGTTGCGTTCCAGTTCGGCGAGGGCGGTGAGCTGTTCGGCGGTGAGGGAGGCGAGGAGTTCCTGGACGTCCGCCAGGCGCCGGGTCACGTCGTCGCGCTCCTTCTTCCGGCGTTCCGTGAGGGTGAGCTGCGCGTCCAGGGCGGCGCGGGCCTTGCGGGCCAGCCCGTCGGCCCGGCGTTCGCCGCTCGTCAGCCGCCCGACCGTCCCGGCCCGTTCCCGCGCCAGCCGGCCGATCAGATGCCCCTGGTCGAGGGCGTGCTGCGGATCGCGGGCGAGCAGCAGCCGTACGTACGGGGAGATGTCGGTGCTCCCCTGGTACTGCTGGCGGGCCAGCCGTCCGGCCGCGCCCCGGCTCCGGTGCAGGGAGAGCCGGGCCTTCACCAGGGCGGCGTCCAGCCGTCCGGTCTCGGCCCGCCGCTTCTTCAGCTGCTCCTCGGTGGCGTTGAAGGACTCCGTGGCCTTCTCCGCCTCCCGGTACAGCCGCTGAAGCTCCGTCAGCAGCTCCGCGACGGTGCGCTCTTCGCCGTCCGAACCCTCCGTCTCGGCAGCCGACGGGTCCGCCGGCGGGTTCGCCGACGAGTCCGCCGACGGTTCCTCCGGGTCCGGCGTCCGCGGTGTCTCCGGTGCGGTCACCGTCCGTTCGCCGGGCTCCGGGGGCTCCGGCGCCGCCACGGCGAGCCCGGGGCCCAGGGCGGCCTGTACGGCGAGCGCCGCCGTGACGACCGTACAGGCCGTACGCAGCAGTCGTCCTGACACGTCATCACCTCCGCCGCGGGGTGGCCCCTCCATCCCGTAGGGCGAGCATCGGGCGCGCGTGCGCGGCCCGCGCGCCGGAGGTGCGCGGTTCGGCGCAACGGGGTCACTCGTCGGCGTCATCCCGCCGTCCGCCCGGCGTGGCGTCGGGCGTGGCGTCGGACGGAGTGCCGGGTTTCGACCACGGCCACTTCAGTCCGCCCACACCGCCGCTCCGCCTGCCCGCGCCCTGGCCGCCCTCGGCGGCGAACTCGTACTTCCAGCCCTGGGGCAGTCCGAGCTTCCTGCTGTGGCCGCGCGGCACGCGCCGGTAGACCAGGACGGTGGGCGGGCCGCCGGCCGCGTCGGGGACGGGGATGCGGTACGTCTTCGGCGGGTGCCCGGTCGGGCCCAGCAGCACGGGCAGTACCCGTCCGTCCATGGGGCCGCCCTCGAAGGGGGTGTCTTCGCTCTTCACCGCACCAGTGTCGATCAGGTCTCCGCCGTGAGCGCGTCCCGGACCAGTTCGGCGGTCTGCGCGTCCCGCGCCGCGGTCACCGTCAGGACGGCGACGAATTGGTCCACCAGCCAGTCCCGCAGCTCGTCGGCCGGCGGCTGCTTGTCCTCGTCGAGCCAGATGAGGGAGGCCGCCTCGACCGCGGTGATCCACATCCGGACGGTCATCCGGAGCCGCGGCCCGGGATCCGGGACCCCCAGGTGGCTGTAGATGTGCTCGGCGGCGGCCCGCCGCACACCGTCCACGATGGCGGTCGTCCGGGACGTCTCCACGACGCTGCCGCCCTGGAGCAGGGCGCTGAAACCGGCGTCGTGACGGCCGACGAACGACAGATAACGGTCGAGGGCGCGGGCGAGGCGGGGGAGGGTCGGGCCCTCGCGGGGCTCGTCGAAGCAGTGGTGCAGCTCCTCGGCGGCTGAACGCAGGGCGGCCTCGTAGAGCTGCTGCTTGCCGCCGGGGAAGTACCGGTAGACGAGCGGCCGGGACACCCCGGCGGCCTCCGCCACGTCGTCCAGCGAGACGTCCTCGGGGACGCGGTGCGCGAAGAGCGAGAGCGCGGCCTCGAGCAGCTGGCTGCGGCGCTCCTCGACGCTGAGGCGACGGTAGGCGGGGGCGGCGGGGGTCATGACGTGCAGCGTAATCGCCCATCCTCGCCCCGTGCCCGCCACCGGCTCACGCCAGCAGTCCGGACGACCTCCACAGCCGCCGCCCGACGCCCCGCAGCACCCCGATGTCGTCCAGGAAGTCCGTCAGCTTCTTCGATCCCGTCTGCATGACCTCCCGCCGGTGCCCGCTGGCCCGCACCTGCGCCACGGCCTCCCGCTGGTCCAGGCCCACGTTCGTGTAGACGTCCGGGTTCACGAACGCCACGGAGAACACCCGCGCGAACTCGCCCGAGGTGACCCTGGTGAACTCCTGGGACCACTTCGGCGCCGTCATCATCTGGCGGCGCAGCTCCTCGCGGGCGTAGCGCACGTGCCGGGCCTCCTCCACGACGTGGATCCGGGTGACGCCCCGGACCAGCGGCTGGACGCGCTCGTCGGGGAAGGTCAGCCGCTGCATCCAGTCGAGGACCTCCTCGCCGAGCAGGGTCGCGGTGAAGGAGCCGGGGGTCGTGGAGATCGTCTTGAACAGCCGTCCCAGGTTCTGGTGTGCGCGGCTCACCGGGTAATAGGGCGTCCCGCCCCGGGTGATCAGCCGGGCGAACATCTTCGAGTGCCGGCACTCGTCCTCGATCTCGGTCAGCGCGTACCGCACATGCGCGCTCGTCGCCGCCTTGTCGTAGATGTGCCGGACGAGCAGCTGCATGAGGATGAGCTCGAACCAGATCCCGAGCGAGGCGAGCGCGGCGGCCTCGTGCCGGGACAGCAGGATCCGCTGCTCCTCGCTCATCCGCCGCCACATCGGCGTGTCGTACAGCGACACCAGCTCCGGCGGCCAGAACCACTTGCCCTCCTCGAAGGGGGCGTCCCAGTCCAGCTCCTTGTCGGGGTCGAACGAGTGCTTGGCGGAGGACGCGAGCAGCCGCTCGGCCACCTGCTCCCGGTCCTTGAGCAGGCCCAGCGCGTCCCGCAGCCCTTCCAGCGCGTCGGCATCGGTGAGGGTCGTCATGGCTCTTATGAGACTGCTTGTCAGCAAGGTCGTCAATCCCTCGCGCACCATTTATTGATCCGGGGTCCGACCGGGGGTCTGCGAGAATCGGCCCCTACGAGCCGTAGGGGGACCCGACTTGAGCTCCGACCACGCAGACGACGCCGGCCGCGCCGCCGCCCGCCGCAGCCTGGAGGGCCTGGCCCTCGGGGACGCGTTCGGGGAGCGCTGGTTCCCGCTCTTCCGGGATCCCCGGCAGGCGTACGAGGAGGTCCGCGCCCGCCGGATGCCCGAGGAAGCGGACTGGCACTGGACCGACGACACGGCGATGGCCCTGGGTCTCGTCCGGGTGCTCGACCAGTACGGGGAGGTGCGGCAGCGGGACCTCGCCCTCGCCTTCGCGCTCGGCCACGACGCCGACCCGGCCCGCGGCTACGGCCACGGCATGCACCAGCTGCTGCCCCGGCTGGTGCGGGAACCCGACCGCTGGCCCGAGTTCAGCCGTGAGCTCTTCGGCGGTGAGGGCAGCCTCGGCAACGGGGCCGCGATGCGGGTGGCGCCGCTGGGCGCCTGGTTCCACGCCGATCCCGCCCGGGTCGTCGAACAGGCCGTCCGGTCCGCCGAGGTCACCCACGCCCACCCGGAGGGCATCGCGGGCGCGGTGGCCGTGGCGGTGGCGGCGGCGCTCTCGGCCACGGGGCGGCTCGGCCTCGCCGAGGTGGTGGCGCAGACCCCGGACAGCGCCACCCGCGACGGACTCGCCCGGGCCGCCGAACTCCCCTTCACCACCGAACCCTGGAAGGCCTCCGACCTCCTGGGCAACGGTCAGCGCATCCGCGCCGACGACACCGTGCCCTTCGCCGTCTGGTCCGCCGCCCGCCACCCCGACGACCTCGTCGCCGCGCTGTGGACCACCGCCGAGGGCTTCGGGGACGTCGACACCACCTGTGCCATCACCGGCGGCATCGTGGCCGCCCGCACCGGTGTCGACGCCGTCCCCGCGCCGTGGCTGGAGCGCCGGGAACCGCTGCCCGGGCCGGCGGGGCGCCGATGACCGCCGAAGTGCGGCCCGGCGCCGCCCTCCGGGTGCGCAACTCCGGCAGTGAGCTGCTCGAACTCATCCTCGAGCCGTACGGCAGCGATCACTGGATGCGGCCCGGCGAGACCTTCGTGATCTGGACGCTCGGCCGGCCGGGAGACGGGGAGTCCGGGGCGGCCGGGACCTCCGAGGCGTTCGAAGTGGAGCACACGCCGGGGACCGTCACCGTGTACGCCGAGGTGCTGCCCGCCTACGTCGGGGACGTCGACGGCAACGAGATCGACTGCGGCCACAACAGGCCCGGCCCCGTCGGCCCGTTCCGGATCGAGCTTCCCTAGCTCATCGGCCGGCCCGACCGACCGGCCGGCCTGACCGGTCCGACCGGCCGAACCGGCCGGGTCGGCTAGACCGAGCAGCCCAGGTCCTCCGGTACCGAGAGCGTCATCGGCTCCGCGCCCTGCGCCGGGAAGGCCGTACGCAGGCCGAAGGCGTACGGGGTGGGGCCGTTCGCGCGCAGATGCAGGAGGCGGGACTCGGCCTCCGCGACCGTCGGACGGTGGCCCGCCGGTACCCACCACAGAGCCGTCATCGCCTCCGCCACCCGCTCGAACCACTCCCGGCGGCGCGAGAGCAGCTCGCGATGCTGCCCCTGGTACATGAACGCGGTCAGGGCACCGACGTCCCGCCACACCGTCATGTTGATGATCAGCCAGGAGTCCCCGAAGACCTGGATGTCGGTCGCGTCGCCGCCGTCGGACTGGAGCCGCCAGACATAGCCGTCCGCCGCCTCCGCGGTGGCGTTGACCGGGTCGAGAGCGTCCACGAAGTCCTTCAACTCCGGTGAGTCCAAGGGGAACTTGAGGCGGGAGATGTTGACCTGGGCGAGTTCGAAAGCGGTGGACTCGGTGACGTTCTCAGCTCTCGTGGCAGTCATGAGCGAACCGTAGGACGCCCCTGTGCGGTCCCGGTACCCCCCGTCTCACGACGTGAGCACCGCCTCCATCACCGCCCGGGCGATCGGCGCCGCCATGCCGCCCCCGGTGATGTCCCCGCGGCGCGCCGACCCGTCCTCGACCACCACCGCGACCGCCACGCTCGGCTCCATGTCCCGCTCGCCCCGCGCCCAGGAGACGAACCAGGCGTACGGGATCCCGGCGTTGCCGAGACCGTGCTGCGCCGTGCCGGTCTTGCCGCCGACGACCGCGCCGGGGATCGCGGCGTTCGTGCCGGTGCCCTTGCGCACCACGTCCACCATCAGCTCCCGCATCAACCGTGCCGTCGAGGGCTGCATCGCCTGGCGGGACGGGCGGGAACCGGCCGTGGCCACCGTGGCCCCGCCCCGCCGTGTCGTCCGCTCCACCAGGTACGGCGTGCGCACCTGGCCCCCGTCGGCCACCGCCGCCGCCACCATCGCCATCTGCAGCGGGGTCGCCCGGGTGTTGAACTGGCCGATCGAGGACAGCGCCAGCTGCGCATTGTCGAGCGAGGTGTCGAAGGTGCTCGGCGCGACGGCGAACGGGATCCGCACGTCGGCGTCGTTGAAACCGAACGCCTGCGCCGTCCGGGTCATCTGCGCCAGGCCGGTGTCCACGCCGAGCTTCGCGAACACCGTGTTGCACGACCACGCGAAGGCGTCCCGCAGCGGCGCGTCCTCGCAGCCGGGGCCCTCGTTCGTCAGGCCCGTCGTCGTCCCGGGCAGACGGTAGGGGGCGGGGGAGTCGGTGGCCGCGTCGAGGTCGGTGATCACCCCCGCGTCCAGTGCCGCCGCCGCGGTGACCACCTTGAACGTCGACCCCGGCGGATACGTCCGGCGCGCCGCCCGGTTCAGCATCGGCTTGTCCGGGTCGCCGTTCAGCCGCGCCCAGGCCCGTTCGGCCGCGGCGTCGTTCCCGGACAGCACGGCGGGGTCGTACGAGGGACTGGACACCATCGCCAGCACCCGCCCGGTCGACGGTTCCACCGCCGCCACCGCGCCCTTGCGCCCGCCCAGCCCCTCGTACGCGGCCTGCTGGGCCCGGCGGTTCAGGGTCGTCACCACGTTGCCGCCGGGCGGCCGGCCGTGCGTGACGTCGTTCCACAGCGGGAACGGCGCGAGCATCGGATCGGCCCCCGAGAGCACGTCGTCCCCGGTGTGCTCGAGGAACGTCGTCCCGTACACCTGCGAGGCGAAGCCGGTCACCGGCGCGTACAGCGGTCCGTCGCGGTAGGTGCGCTCGTAGCGCAGCTGCTCACCGGTGTCCCGGGAGCCGGTCACGGGGGCTCCGTCGACCAGGATGTCGCCGCGCGGCTGGGCGTACCGCGCGATGGAGTCGCGCCGGTTGGCCGGGTTGTCCTGGTATCTGCCGGACTGGACGACCTGGACGCGCAGGGCGTTGGCCAGGAGCGCCACCAGCAGCAGGGCGCAGAAGGCGGCGGCGTGCCGGATGTGCCGGGTCAACCGGGCCTCCGTGGGTCCTCGTCGGGAAGGGGGGCGTGGAGCGGGCTGTGGGGCGGGGTGCGGAGCGCGGTGTGGGACGAGTCGTGCCGTGTGCCGTGTGCCGTACCGTGCGGTGTGGGGCGCGGCGCTTCCTGCGGCGCGTGGCGCGGCCGCCTCGCGGAGTCGCTCACCCGGATCAGCAGCGCCACGATCGCCCAGTTGGTGACGACCGAGGAGCCGCCCTGCGCCAGGAACGGCATCGCCATGCCGGTCAGCGGGATCAGGCCGGTCACCCCGCCCGCGATCACGAACACCTGGAGCGCCACGATCGAGGCGAGGCCGGTCGCCAGCAGCCGCCCGAAGGGGTCGCGCAGGGACAGGCCCGCCCGGTAGCCGCGCTCCACCAGCAGTCCGTAGAGGAGGAAGAGGGCCGAGAGACCCACCAGGCCCAGCTCCTCGCCCGCCGTCGCCAGGATGAAGTCCGACTTCGCGGCGAAGCCGATGAGGACGGAGTGGCCGAGGCCGAGCCCGGTGCCGGACATCCCGCCGGCCGCGAAGGAGAACAGCGACTGCGCGAGCTGGTTGGGGCCCTCACCGGCCTCGATCGTCGCGAACGGGTGGAGCCAGTCCTCGACCCTGCTGTGCACATGCGGCTCCAGGCGGCCGACGGCGACCGCGCCGAGCGAGGCGAGCAGCAGTCCGACGGCGATCCAGCCGGTGCGGCCGGTGGCGACGTAGAGCATGACGACGAACAGCCCGAAGAAGAGCAGCGACGTGCCGAGGTCCCGCTCCAGCACCAGCACCCCGACGCTCAGCAGCCAGATCGTGACGATAGGGCCGAGGACGCGCCCGGTGGGCAGCTGGAGCCGTTCGAAGCGCCAGATCTTGCGGCCCGCGTACGCCAGCGCCGTGCGGTTGGCCGCCAGGTACGCGGCGAAGAACACCGCCAGCAGCACCTTCGCGAACTCGCCCGGCTGGATGGAGAACCCGGCGATCCGGATCCAGATGCGGGCGCCGTTGACGGCCGGGAAGAGGATCGGCAGCGCGAGAAGGGCGAGTGCGGCGACCACACAGACGTACGCGTACCGCTGGAGCAGACGGTGGTCGCGCAGCGCGGCCACGACCAGGATGAACAGGGCCACCCCGAGCGTGGACCACACCAGTTGGGTGGGGGCCGCCCGGTCGCCCGGCGTCTCCAGGTCGAGCCGGTAGATCAGCACCAGGCCCATCCCGTTGAGCAGGACCGCGATGGGGAGGAGCAGCGGGTCGGCGCAGGGGGCGCGCAGCCGGACCGCGAGGTGCGCCAGCAGCGCGAGCACGCCGAGCCCGGCGCCGTAACCGGCGGCGCCGGGCGGGACGGTGCCGTCCTTCGCGAGGCCGACGGCGCAGTAGCCGTACACGGAGAGCAGCACGGCCAGGACGATGAGGGAGAGTTCGACGCCTCGGCGCCGGGGGAGGAGCGCCGCGGGGGCGGGCGCGTCGGCCGCCGCCACGGTGGTTCCGGCACTGGTGGCGCCGGCACCGGCACCGGCGCCCGTTCCTGTCCCTGTTGCCGCTGCTGCTCCCGTCCCCGCTCCCGTCCCTGGTCCGACTCCGGCTTTCGTCATGTCCGGAACCTACCCAAATATGGCCTCTTGTGGGCCTTGGATGCTTTCGTGTCAGTGCCGGATCAGCACCAGCGAGGTGCCGTCCCGATGGTGTCGATGTAGCGCGCCGAGCCCCAGGCCCAGGTGCCGTCCGTGAGGAGGTACCAGAGGGAGTTGCCCTGGACGTTCTGGCCCGGGGTCTTGCAGAAGATCGAGACGATCTCGCCGCGATGGGCCACACGGATCACCTGGCTGGCTCGGGTGGGTGCGCTGCGCAGGAGTAGTTCGCTCGCGGTGACGCGCCCGCGGTAGCGGCGGGAGTCGTTGTGGTTGCCGCCGCCGGACTGCCAGTCGCCCCCGTCGGACTGCCAGTTGTCGCCGCCGCCGGACTGCCAGCTGTTGTCACCCCCGCCGGACTGCCAGTCACCCCCACCGGACTGCCAGCTTCCGGACTGGTTGTTCTGGCCGCTGCCCTGGTTCTGGTTGCCTTGGCCGCTGCCTTGGTTCTGGTTGTTCTGGCCGCTGCCCTGGTTCTGGTTGCCTTGGCCGCTGCCTTGGTTCTGGTTGCTCTGGCCGCTGCCCTGGTTCTGGTTGCCTTGGCCGCTGCCTTGGTTCTGGTTGCTCTGCCCCCCGCCCTGGTTCTGGTTGCCCTGGCCGCCTCCGCCGTCCTGGTTCTGCCAGTCGGACGAGCCGTCGTCCTGGGTGGTGAGGCTGTCGCCGTCCCAGTCGTCGGCGATGGCCGGGGCGACGGCCGCGGTGGCGGCCAGGGTGCCGGCTGCGGTGAGTATGGCGAGGCGGGTGAGAGCGGTGCGCAGGGGCATGGCGATACCTCCATGAAGAGGGTGAAGCTGACTTATCGCCACATTAGGATCGGTTCGCGCGTGTCGCCCGTCACGCTGCGCCATCGGGGAGGTCGCTCCTGGCGGGCGGCGTCTGAGGCAGCGTCAGTGTCGCCACCGCACCGCCGTCCGGCGCGTTGGTGAACGTCAGCCGGGCGCCGAGCACCTCCGCCTGGCCGACCGCGATCGTCAGGCCGAGTCCGTGGCCCTTCGCCCCGCCCTCGGTACGGAACCGCTGCGGCCCGTGCGTGAGGAGGTACTCCGGATAGCCGTCCCCGTGGTCCCGCACGGTGACCACGGGCCCGTCCACCGACAGCACGACGGGCGACCGCCCGTGCCGGTGCGCGTTGGCGAGCAGGTTGCCCAGCACGCGTTCGAGGCGCCGACGGTCGGTCTCCACGCGCGCGTCCCGGACGACGGTCACCTCGGTGCCGGTCGCCTGGGCCCCGGAGGTGGCCGAAGCCTCCGCCGTCCGCACCACCCGGCCCGCCAGCGCGCCCAGCTCCTCGGCGTCCAGCTCCAGCCGCTCCCGCCCGGTGTCCAGCCGGGAGATCTCCAGCAGGTCCTCCGTCAGCGTGCGCAGCGCCGCCACCCGGTCGCGGACCAGCTCCGTCGGCCGCCCCGGCGGCAACAGCTCCGCCGCCGCGTGCAGCCCGGTCAGCGGCGTGCGCAGCTCGTGCGCCACGTCGGCGGTGAACCGCTGCTCGCTCAGCAGCTTGCCCTGGAGCGAGGAGGCCATGGAGTCCAGCGCGACGGCGACGGCCCCCACCTCGTCCTGCGGCCGGCCCGGTTCCTTCGTACGGGGGTCGTCCACGCGCGCGTCCAGGTCGCCGGCGGTGATCCGCCTGGCCACCTGCGCGGTGGTGTGCAGCCGCCGCGTCACCCGGGTGACCGCGACGGCGCCGACCAGCAGCGTCGCGCCGATGGCCAGGATCGACGACCAGAGGATGGCGGTGTCGAGGGCCTCGATGGTACGGGCGCTCTGCGAGTAGTCGACCGGGACCGCGAGGGCTCGCGCACCGTCGGCGGGGCCGGCCGCCCACATGGTCGCCCGCCCCTGGTGTTCGGCGACCATCGTGCCGCGCTCGCCGGTCAGCGCCAGCGCCCGCAGCGACGCCGGCAGTCCCGGCGGGTCGAGGCTCGCGCCCCGCTCCAGGGTGTCCCCGGCCTCGAACGCCGCCGTCGCGTCCTTCAGCCGGGAGAGCGCCAGGTCACGGGCCTCTCCGGCGGTCTGGTTCGTCACCGAGACATGCACCAGCACGCCGAGCAGGGCGGCCAGCGCACAGCACATCACCGTGATGAACACGGCGGCCTTCACGGCGAGCGTGCCGGCCCACGAGGGAAACGCGAGCCTCATCGGCCGCTCGCCGGCGCGGAGAAGGAAGAGGACGAGGAAGAGGAGACGGAAGAGGGGGCGGCCGGGGACGGGGACACGGAGGGGGCCGAGGTCGGGGAGGGGTGGGGCGAGAGCTTCCGGCCCCCGGCGCGCAGCATCTCGTCGTGGGTGAGCAGCATCGCCCGCTGCTGCGGGTCCCATGTCCACTGGAGGCGGTACTCGTAGCCCGCGACCTCCGACGGGGCCCGGATGATCACGGACCGTCCGGCCAGTTCGACCCCGCTCACGGCGTCCTCGTAGGCCATGACCTGGACGAGTCTGTCCTTGCGCACGGTGTACACGCGGACGGCCGTCAGATTGCCGGGCAGCTGCCGGAAGCCCAGGGTCAGGTCGTCGTGGCCGTCGCCGGTGAGGTCCCGGTAGTACGCCTTGAGCACGGGACACCGGCTTCCCGCCGCCCCGCTCCGGCCGCAGTCGGCCATCCGGCGGGCCGTCTCGTCGTAGGTCCCCTCGGCGTAGTCGCCCGGATGCGTGGTGATCTCCTCGCGGACGACCGCGACCGGGTCCACCTTGCGGATGTCGCCGCCGGGCACCGTGATGCCCTTCACCACCTTGGTGTCCACCTCGCCGATGTCGAAGGCGGGACTGGAGGCGGGGGTCAGATCCGGCCAGAGCTTGTCCGGGCTGATCGCGGTCGGTGTCGCCCCCGCGCCCTGCAGCTCACCCGCGTCACCGCAGCCCACGGCGCCCGCGGCCAGCAGGGCGACGGTGACGGCGGCGAGCCCGCGCCGGGCGGGACGGGAGAGACGGGAGGGGCGGGAGGGACTACGGCGGGGCACGGGACTCCTGTGACTCCTGTGGAGATACGGCGGTGTCAGGCCCGTACACCTTATTCGTAAGGAAGTCCGTTTTGCGTACTGGTGGGCCGGGGATGGTGCGGCGCTGGAGGTGGCGGGGTCCTGACCATGGTGAAACGATTATTCGGCCAGTTCCTCCAAAAGCCTGGCCGTCGGCAGCCCTGCCCGCAGGTACTCCACGAACAACTCGTTGTGCAGGGCCCATGGTGAGCGCCGCGACCGTATCAGCCGGATCGCCTCCTCGGCCGAGTGCCCCCGGCGCACCAGTGTGTGGGCGATGACCAGGCCGGAACGGTTGTAGCCGCTGTAGCAGCGGACGAGGACCGTCCGGCCGTCGTCCATCGCGTCCTCCGCGGCCCGCGCCAGCCGGATCACCCCGGCGAGCTGGGTCCCGTCCAGCGGACCGTCCGGAATCGGCCACACATGGTGCTGCACCCCGGGATCGGGCCCGTGTCCCTGCCGGGCCCGTGTCAACGTCTGGACGAGATCGAACTCGGCCCGCACCACGGCGGGTTCCGGTTCGCCGGAGCGCCCCCGGAACTCGTGACCGCCCATCCACAGGCCGGGCACGATCTCGCTCCACGGACGGTCCGGAGGCGGTACGTCGGGTTGCTTCCTGCGGGTTCGCAACGGCGCCTCCCCAAACGCGCTGCCCGGTAACGGCGCCTCTCCAGACCGCTGCTCAGTGCTTGCCCAACTCCCCTCGAAGGTAACCGCCTTCTTGCCCCCGGAGCGTCCCGCCTGTTCCCATGGTCATGGGGTGATGGTGCATGAACGGACTGCGCGTCATACCGACCTGGCGGCATGGTCAGGAGCGGCTCTACGTATGCCTCACGGACGGCAGGAACATCGCCTGGTACGACCGTGAGGCGGCCAGGATCAACCTGATCGGGGAGAACCGCAGGGAGGACGTCCTGGAGGCTCTCGGCCCCTTCATCACCGGCCCGGTCACGGTCGGCCCGCCCCCGGTCCCCACGCCCGCGGAGCTGGCCCGGCTCTCCCTCCACCCGGACGACGACCTGGCCCCCAACCGCCCCGGCGAGGCCCTCCTGATCGACCTGGACCGAGACCCGGGTACCGCCCACCGCCTCCGAACCGACCCGCGCCGCCGCGCCCTGGCGGCCGAGCAGACCGTCGGCGTGGCCCTGGACCGCCTCGACGGCGCCGGCTGGCACACGCTGCACTCCCTGCCCCTTCCCGGCGGCGACCGCGTCCACCACCTGGCCATCGGCCCGGCCGGCCTGTTCGCGGTCCACACGCTGTACGCCCGTAAGCAGCGGGTCCGGATCTCCGACCCCCTGGTCGGCCTGGGCCGCCGGGACCCGCAGCCCCTGCTGCGCCGGGTACGCGCCGACGCCGACCGGGCGTCCTACGCCCTGACGGCCGAGGTCCGCCCGGTACTGGCCCTGGTCGGCCCGACCGGCGTCTCCGTCACCGTCCCGCCGCGCGAGGTCCGCGTCCTGACCGACACCGAGCTCACCGACCTGACCCGTCTCGGCGGCGTGCTGAAGCCGGCGGACGTGGAAGCGCTGCACGCGATGGCCCGCGACCGGGGGACGTGGGCGAGGGTGTGAAGCGCCGTCGCGAGAGGCGCCGGTGCCCGCTCCCCGGCCCGTCCGGCGTTCGACGACGAGGCCCGTCCGGGGCCCGCGGCGCAGGTCCGGGCGCCCGGCTCCCGGGGGCGGGACGGGCGGGGCGGCGGAGGTTCGGGCGCGCAGCCCCCGGGGACGGGAAGGGCGGGGCGGCGGAGGCGGGGAAAAGGCGGGCCCGGGGTCCGGTCACGGCACCGGAGCGGACCCTCGGCGCCGGTCACGGGACCGCCCCCGCCCGCCCGGCGTCGAGCAGCGGCGCCAGCAGATCCCCGAAGTCCTGAAGCCGCGGAGCGATGTCGGCGGCCGCGAACGTGAGCGTCCCGGCGGACCGGCACTCCTCGACCTCCTCCCAGGTGACCGGCGCCGACACGGTCGGCTCGGCCCGCGCCCGCAGTGTGTACGGCGTCGCGGTCGTCTTCCGTGACGCGTTCTGACTCCAGTCCACGAACACCTTCCCGGGCCGCAGACTGCGCGTCATCCGGTGCAGCACCAGCCGGGGCATCGCCCCCTCCGCCTCCACGGCCAGCTGCTTCGCGTACTCCGTGACCCGTTCGGAGGAGGCCCCGCGCACCGCCGCCAGCAGATGCAGGCCCTTCGACCCGGACGTCTTCGGCAACGCCTCGATCCCGTCCGCCGCGAGCCGCTCCCGCAGCCACACCGCGACCTCGCAGCACTCGACGACGGTCGCGGGCGTGCCGGGATCGAGGTCGAGGACGAGCCGGTCGGCGGTCTGCGGATCCTGGATCACCCACTGGGGCGTATGGAACTCCGTGACGAGGTTCGCCGCCCAGACCAGACTCGCCAGATCCTGCACGACCACCATCCGGGCGGGCCCCTCCGACCGGGGCACCTCGGCGGTGGTTACCCATTCGGGCGTCCCCGGCGGCACGTTCTTGGCGAAGAAGATCTGTCCGTCGGGCCCGTCCGGGTAGCGCAGGAAGGACAGCGGCCGGTCGCGCAGATGGGGGAGCAGGGCGTCGGCGACGGTCGCGTAGTAGTGCAGCACCTCACCCTTGGTGAAGCCGGTCGCCGGATACAGCACCTTCTCCAGATTGCTGAGCGCGAGCCGTCTCCCCTCCACCTCAGTGATCGGCGTCATACGATGAGAATCACATGAAACCGTCACATAAGGCTCATTCGGGAGGGTGCTGTACGTGAGATCCATCTGGAACGGCGCCATCTCCTTCGGCCTCGTCAGCATCCCGATCAAGCTGGTGAACGCCACCGAGAGCCACTCGATCTCCTTCCGTCAGATCCACACGGAGGACGGCGGCCGCATCCGCTACCGCAAGGTCTGCGAGCTGGAGGACCGTGAGGTGGGCTCGGCGGAGATCGGCAAGGGGTACGAGGACGCGGACGGCACGATCATCCCGATCACCGACGAGGACCTGTCCCATCTGCCGCTCCCGACCGCCAAGACCATCGAGATCGTGGCCTTCGTCCCGGCCGACCGGATCGACCCGCTCCAGATGGACACCGCCTACTACCTCCAGGCGGGCGGTGCCCCGGCGGCGAAGCCGTACACGCTGCTCCGGGAGGCCCTGAAGCGCAGCCACAAGGTGGCGATCGCGAAGTACGCCCTGCGCGGCCGCGAGCGGCTCGGGATGCTCCGCGTGGTCGGCGAGGCGATCGCCATGCACGGTCTGCTCTGGCCGGACGAGGTCCGCGCACCGGAAGGCGTGGTCCCGGACACCTCGGTCACCGTCCGCGACAAGGAACTCGACCTCGCGGACGCCCTGATGGACACCCTCGGCGAGGTCGACCTGGAGGACCTGCACGACGAGTACCGCGAGGCGGTGGAGGAGGTCGTGGCGGCGAAGGCGGCCGGCGAGACACCCCCCGAGGCCCCGTCCGCGCCGCCCGGCGGCAAGGTGCTGGACCTGATGGCGGCCCTGGAGAAGAGCGTTCGGGCGGCGAAGCGGTCGCGCGGCGGGGAACCGGGGAAGGCCGCTTCGGCCACGGAGACGGAGGAGGAGGCGGGGGAGGAGACGGAGTCGGGGGCCGAGGTCCGGCACCTCTCGCAGCGCAGGTCGGCCCGTACGGCGCCCAAGGGGGCCGGCGGCAAGAAGTCGACCTCGACGGCGACGGCGAAGAAGACCACGGCGGCACCGAGGAAGTCGACGTCGAAGACGGCGAGGTCGTCGCAGCCGGCGAAGAAGGCGGCGGCGACGAAGAGCACGGCGGCGACGAAGAGCACGGCGGCGACGAAGAGCACGGCCAAGAAGGCGGCCGCGAAGAAGACCGCGGCCAAGGGGACGACGGCCAAGGGGACGACGGCGAAGGGGACGGCCAAGAAGTCGGCCGCGAAGAAGACGACGACGGCCCGCAAGCGCACGGCCTGACGCCGCCCGCAACCCACCCCCACCTCGACCTCGACCTCACCCCCTCATGTCTCCCTCTCCCGCCACCTCCACCCCCAACCAGCTACACCCCCGGCTCTTCCGCCTCACTCGCCTCACGTGCGTGCCTCCCTTTCGGCGGGGGATCGCCCAGGGCGGGCAGCTTCTTCGTCGCCCCCGTGACTCCCCCCGCCGCCCCCGCCGCCTCCGCCGCCTCCGCGAGGTAAGGCCCCGCACAGGGTGACCACACCAAGTCCCAGCCCGACGGCCGGCCACACCGGGAACTCGCCGCCGTACGCGAAACCGTGCCCCGCGAAATACGTCAGCGCCCAGACGCTCGCGCCGAGCCCGGCCCACATCCGCCAGGCCGCCGCCCCCCGGATCGCCGCGCCGGGCCGCACACGCACCTCGACGGAGGCCAGCGCCCGCTCCACCGGCCGCAACGCCCACACCACGCCCACCAGGACGGTCCCCAGCACCAGCAGCCACGGCACCCGCAGTGCCCACCAGCCCGCCGAGCCGTAGCGGGGTTCGGGGGCGAGCCCGGTCAGATAGAAGGCGGCGGCGACGATCAGCACCGGCAGCATGTGCCAGAGGTAGAGCGCCATGCTGCCGGCCCCCAGCGCCCGCACCGCCCGCCGTACCCGGGCCCGCTCCAGCGCCCGTCGCACGACCGGCGCGACCAGCAGCGCCAACCCCACCTGAGCCAGGCTCCAGGCCAGCATGGCCGCCGACGGGGGATTGGTGTTGCTCAGTTCCTCCCCGGTCACCAGGATCAGACTGACGGGAAACGGCCCCGGCCCCACGAGCAGGGCGAACCCCGCCCCGCCGCCCACCGCCATGGCCACCGCCCGTCCCCGCGCTCGCGGCGCCGTCTCCCCGTCGCCGCCCAGCAGCCCGTCCCGCCAGCAGAGTCCGAGCTGGTAGACGACACCCCATACGAGCAGATAGTTGAGCGCCCCGATCGCCCCGATCGCCCCGACGGCCGAGCCGCGCGAGGACGCGTCGCCCGCCGCCACGAGCATGCCGACACCGAGCCCCACCGCGCCCATGAGCGCGGGGACGCGCACGCCCCAGCGTTCATGAAGGGAGTACAGCACCGGAGTCAGGGCGCTGAGCAGCAGATACACCGGCAGGAACCAGAACTGCATGGCCATCGCCCACCCCACCAGCGCGAGGGTGGGGCGGTCCACGCCGAGCGCGGAGCACACTCCGACGGCGAGCAGCACGAGGCCGCTGTACACGGCCGTGGGCAACAGCAGCCGCACGGCGCGCTGCCCCACCCATCCCGCGGCGCTCCCGCCGGCGGCCCGAGCCCGCGCCCAGGAGCCTCCGGCGGCATGGCCGCCGGCGAGGAAGAACAACGGCATGATCTGGAAGCCCAGGGTCAGCCACTGCGTCCAGGGCACGGTGGCCAGCAGCTCCGGGGCGGTGATCTCGCCGTCCGGATGCCGGACCAGCCCCGTGATCAGCCAGTGCCCCAGCACGACGAGCAGGATCGCCCACGCTCGCAGGAAGTCGACATACCGGTCTCGGCTCATGGTCGCATGCTGCCCGCCGCCCAACTCCCCTGTGGCGACTAGTCCTTGTCGCAACCAAGCCGTACCCGGGACGACACCCGCCGGGACGACACCCGCCGGGACGACACCCGCCGGGACGACACCTGCCGGAGCGGCGGGGCGGCGGAGTGGTGGGGCGCCGGGGCGAGCGCGGCAAGACGCGGGAGGGCGCGGCACGGCCCGTCCCTGTCCGCCGTTCGTGCGGCGCCTCCCGGCCCGTCCCTTGTCGGGCATCTTGACGGGTCGTATGTTACCGGTAACATCGTTGTCCGTCGGAGCACCAACCGCACGCCCACGCAGAGGTGGGCCGTCCGCCCCCGGGAGTCCGCGTGACCGACCACCCCACGGCGCAGCGCGCCCCGGCCGGCTCACCCACGCCGGACTCCACCGACGGCCCGAGCGGCGACCGGACCCGCGGCGCGACCGACGTCACCGGCGTCGGCAGCAGCACCAGCATCGGCAGCAGCACTGGCACCGGCGACAACGTCATCCCCGCCCCCGTCTTCACCACGTCCGCCGTGGTCGCCTCCTGCGTCGGCTTCGTGCTCATCGGCGCGCTCCAGGCGTTCTACGGCCCCGCGATACCGGCCCTGCGCGAGGAGTTCGGGCTCTCGCCCTCCGCGGCGGGCCTCGGGCTCAGCGCGCACTTCGTCGGCGGGGTCGCGGGAGTCCTCCTCTTCGACCGGCTGTACGGCCGTACCGGCAACCGGCGGATCCTGGCCGCCTCGTACCTGCTGATGGCCGTCGGTTCGGCGGGCTTCGCCGTCGCGCCGAACTGGCCCCTCGCCCTCACCGCCGCGCTCCTGGCGGGGCTCGGCTTCGGCGGTGTCGACTACGGCCTCAACCAACTCTTCGCGGTCGGCTTCGGCCACCGTTCCACCGCGATGCTCAACATCCTCAACGCCCACTTCGGCATCGGCGCGATCCTCGGCCCGGCCCTGATCGGCCTGGTGGGCGCCGAGCACTACCCCGCCGTGTTCCTGGTCTTCGCGCTCGCCAACCTGCCCCTGCTGCTCTGCCTGCGTGGCGTACGCGACAGCCCGCCACGGCCGTCGCAGCCCGCGCGGCACCCCGCGTCCACGGAGGCGTCCACGCCGGCCGGCCGCGCCCTGCGGTCCGTCCTCGCCGTCTTCGTCACCCTCTACGTCCTGCACGTCGGCATCGAGGCGGGTGTCGGCGGCTGGGAACCCACACACCTGGAGACCGTCGGGCACGGCGCCGGTGTCGCGGCCACCGCAACCTCCGTGTACTGGCTGATGATGACCGCCGGCCGATTCCTGGTCGCCCCGATCGCGCTGCGCTTCTCCGCCCAGACCATCATCACGGCCTCCTGCGCGGGTATGACCGGCTGTCTCCTGCTGGCGGCCGTACCGGACCTGGCGCCCTTCGCCTACGCGGGCGTGGGCCTCTTCATCGCACCGATCTTCCCCACCGGACTGCCCTGGCTGCACCGGGCCGCCCCGCACGCCCGCCGGGCCGGCGCGGTCGTCATCGCCGCGTCCATGCTGGGCGGCGTCGCGGCGGGCCCGGCGCTCGGCAAGGTCATCGAGTGGTCCGGCGTCCGAGCGGTCCCGCTGCTCCTCGCCGCGGTCGCCGCCGTCTGCCTCGCGGCCACCCTCTGGCTGACCCGGGCGACCCACCACCCGAAGCCCGCGCGGTGACCGCCCCACCGCTCCCGGCCGCCACCCCGCACCGCGCACGAGACCGAGAACAAGCACGCCTGCACGCACGAGACCGAGAACAAGCACGAACAGGCGCACGAGACCGGGACCGCGCACGAGACCGAGAACACGCACCAGCAGGCGCACGACACCGAGACCGAGACCGCGCACGAGAACGCACCCGCATGTGCGTTTCGACGAAGGGATCCGCATGCCAGCCCTGACCGCGACCTCCGACGGTTTCCTCCTCGACGGCGAACCGTTCCGCATCCTCTCCGGCGCTCTGCACTACTTCCGCGTCCACCCCGACCAGTGGGCCGACCGGCTGCGCAAGGCCCGTCTCATGGGCCTGAACACCGTCGAGACGTACATCCCGTGGAACGTCCATCAGCCAGAACCCGGCACCCTCGTCCTCGACGGGATCCTCGACCTGCCCCGCTTCCTGCGGCTGGCCGCCGCGGAGGGCCTGCACGTCCTCCTCCGCCCCGGCCCCTTCATCTGCGCCGAGTGGGACGGCGGCGGCCTGCCGCACTGGCTCACCACCGACCCCGACATCCGGCTGCGCACCAGCGACCCCCGCTTCACGGACGTCGTGGACCGCTACCTGGACCTCCTTCTCCCGCCGCTCCTGCCGCACATGGCCGCGTCGGGCGGTCCGGTCATCGCCGTACAGGTCGAGAACGAGTACGGCGCCTACGGCGACGACATCGCCTACCTCGAACACCTGGAGCACTCGCTCCGCTCACGCGGCGTCGAGGAACTCCTCTTCACCTGCGACCAGACCGACGGCGATCACCTCAAGAACGGCGTGCTGCCCGGTGTCCTCGCCACCGGCACGTTCGGCAGCCGCGTGGACCAGTCCCTCCGGCGGCTCCGCGAGGCCCAGCCCGAAGGCCCCCTGATGTGCGGGGAGTTCTGGATCGGCTGGTTCGACCACTGGGGCGGTCCGCACCACGGAAGGGGCGCCGAGGACGCCGCCGCCGACCTCGACCGGCTCCTCTCGGCGGGCGCCTCCGTCAACATCTACATGTTCCACGGCGGCACCAACTTCGGTTACACCAACGGCGCCAACCACCACCACGCCTACGTGCCGACGGTCACGTCCTACGACTACGACGCCCCGCTCACCGAGAGCGGCGACCCCGGCCCGAAGTACCACGCCTTCCGTGAGGTCATCGCCCGCCACGCCCCTGTCCCGGACGAGCCGGTCCCCGCCCCGTCGCCCAAACTCCCCCCGACCACCGTCCGGTTGACCCACCGCGCCCCCCTCCTCCCGCTCGCCGACCGCCCCGTGCACGCCACGGACCCCCGATCCGCCGACGAGCTGAACCAACGCTCCGGGTACACCCTGTACCGGACCACCGTCCCCACCCCAGGGGCCGGCCTCCTGCACTTCGCCGGCGGAGTGGGGGACCGCGCCCAGGTATTCCTGGACGGCGCCCCCGCTGGCGTCCTCGAACGCGAGCGCTACGACGAGACGCTGCCCGTCCACGTTCCCCGGCCGGACGCCGTACTCGAGGTGCTCGTGGAGAACATGGGCCGGGTCAACTACGGCCCCCGCATCGGCGTCCCCAAGGGCCTGCTGGGCCCGGTCACGCTCGACGGCACACCCCTGCGCGGCTGGGACTCCCACGCACTGCCCCTGGACGACGTGCCGGTCACCGCCGTGTTCGCCCCGGCCGAGACCCCCACCTCCGCCGAACCCGCCCTGCACCGGGGCACCTTCGAGGTGCGGACCCCCGCCGACACCTTCCTCTCCCTCCCCGGCTGGACGAAGGGCCAGGCCTGGGTCAACGGGTTCCACCTCGGCCGCTACTGGAGCCGCGGCCCGCAGCGCACCCTCTACGTCCCGGCCCCCGCCCTGCGCCCCGGCGTCAACGAGCTGGTCGTCCTCGAACTGCACGGCACCACCACCCTCGACGCCCGGCTCACCGACACCCCCGACCTCGGCCCGGAGCGGTCCTGATGCGGCACCGGGTGAGCATCCCGCCCCCCGCCGGGCCGCCGCGCCGCGGCCACCTCCCCTTCGCCGACGCGCCCGGCGCCCCCGACCCCGTCGAGGTGACCAGCCGCTGGCTGACCCGGGGCGGCCGCCCCTGGTTCCCGGTCTCGGGGGAGTTCCACTACTCCCGGTACCCGGCCCGGGAGTGGGAGGAGGAGCTGCTGAAGATGAAGGCGGGCGGGGTCACGGCCGTCGCCTCGTACGTCATCTGGATCCACCACGAGGAGACCGAGGGCCGCGTCCGCTTCGACGGCGACCGTGACCTGCACCGCTTCGCCCGGCTCTGCGCCCGCCACGGCCTGGACTTCATCCCCCGCATCGGCCCGTGGTCGCACGCGGAGGTCCGCAACGGCGGGCTCCCCGACTGGGTGCTCGCCCGCACCGCGGCACCCCGCACCGACGACCCGGCCTACCTGACCGCCGTCCACCCCTGGTGGGAGGCGGTCGCCTCGCAACTGGACGGCCTGGACCGCGCGCACGGCGGCCCGATCGTCGCGATCCAGATCGAGAACGAGCTCTACGACCGGCCCGGCCACCTCCGCACGCTGAAACGCATGGCCCAGGAGGCCGGCCTCAGCGCCCCCCTGTGGACCTCGACGGCCTGGGGCGGAGTCCACCTCCCCGACGACGAACTGCTCCCCCTCTACGGCGGCTACCCCGAGGCCTTCTGGACCGAGGCCGACGGCGGCTGGCCCGACACCTGCCGCAACCACTTCTTCTTCACCCACCAGCGCGACGACGAGGGCATCGGCGCCGACCTGCGGCCGACGGCCGTACGCGGTGTCGACCCGGAGGCGTACGCCGACCGATTCCCCTGGGCCACCTGCGAGTTGGGCGGCGGCATGGCGGTCTCCTACCACCGCCGCCCGCGGGTGGACGCCGCCGACGTCGGGGCCCTCGGCCTCACGAAGATCGGCTGCGGCTCGGTCTGGCAGGGCTACTACATGTTCCACGGCGGCACCAACCCCGCCGGGGAGCGGACGACCCTCCAGGAGTCCCACGCCACCGCCTACCCCAACGACCTCCCGGTGCTGACGTACGACTTCCAGGCGCCCCTCGGCGAATACGGCCAGTACCGCCCCTCGTACGACGAACTGCGCCTCCAGCACCTGCTGCTGGCGGAGTTCGGCGAGGTCATCGCCCCCATGCGGTCGGTACTGCCGGACGGCCGGCCGCGAGGCCGGCACGACCGCGACACCCTGCGCTGGGCGGTCCGCGGCGACGGGCGCGCCTCGGGCTTCCTCTTCGTCACCAACCACCAGCCGCACGAGCCGCTCCCGGACCACCCGGACACCAGCTTCGCGATCGGCTTCCCCGATGCCCCGCCCCTCACCCTCCCCAGCACCCCCGTCACCGTCCCCGCCGGCGCCTACTTCTGCTGGCCGCTGCGCCTGGACGTGGCCGGCCTGCGTCTGGACTGGGCCACCGCCCAGCCCGTCTGCACGATCACGGACGACGACGGCCGTACGGTCCTCGTCCTGGCGGCGACGGACGGCATCGAGCCCGAACTGGCCCTGGACGCACGGACGGTGAGGTCCGTCGCCGGCCCGCCCGGGACGCGGGTCACGGCCGTGACCGACGACGACCGCCTCCTGATCACCGGCCTGCGCCCGGGCACGGAAGCACTGGTCGAGACGGAGACCCCGGCCGGCGACCGGGTCGCCCTGCTGGTGCTGGACGCGGCCACCGCCCGCACCGCCTACCGGGGCGAGGCCTGGGGCGCGCGGCGGCTCGTCCTGTGCCCCGAGGGCGTGGTCTTCGACGCGACGAACGGCGAGGTACGCGTCCACCCCCGCACCCCGCAGGACGAGGGGCCCCACGCCCGCACGGCCGTCCCCGCGGTCTCCCTCTCCGTCCTCCCGGCCCCGCACCGCCCGCCGACGACACCCGGTGCCACCGTGAAGGAGAGCCGGGACGGCGCCCTGACCCGCTACACACTCGTCCCCGACGAGGACGCGCCCACCGTAGCCGCGCCCACCTTCACCGAGCTCCGCCCGGCAGGCCCGCCACCGACCCCGGAGACGGGCGTACCGGGCCGGGCGAGCGCCCCCGCGGACGAGCACTACGACACCAAGGCGGCCGTCTACCGCGTCGACGTACCGGCGACCCGCGCCGGCGCCCCGACCCCGCCCGGTTCCGACCTGCTGCGCCTGCACTGGACCGGCGACGTGGCGCGCGCCTACGTGGGGGACGCACTGGTCGCCGACCAGTTCTTCACGGGCCGCCCGTGGGACATCGCGCTCGACCGGCTCCCGCCCGGCGAGCCGCTCACGGTGCGGATCCTGCCGCTCGCCGCCGACGCGGCGGTCCACCTCCCCGTCACCCCGCCGGCCGGTGTCGCCGAGCTTCGGCACGCCCGACGGATCACCACCCGCACCTGGCGGCTCGGCACGACCTGACCCGCGCTTCCTCGGGCGCCCGGCCTATCCTGTGGGTCCGCCGGGCGGCCCAGCGCGACCGGCCCCGGACCAGTCCCGAGGAAGAAGCCCCCACCATGACCCGAAGCGCCGCCGACGGCCCCGCCGGCCCGGCGTCCAGGGGACGCAGCAGACGCAACTTCGCGGGCTCACGTCCGGTCATGGACGACGTCGCGAAACTGGCCGGAGTCTCCAAACAGACGGTCTCCCGGGTGCTCAACGACCATCCGGCCGTCCGCGCCGAGACCCGGGAAGCGGTCCGGGCGGCGATGCGCACCCTCGGCTACCGCCCCAGCAGCAGCGCCCGCTCGCTGGCCAGCGGCCGTACCCGCATGCTCGGCGTGATCTCCTTCGACGCGGCCCGCTACGGTCCCGCCTCCACCCTGACCGCCATCAACACGGCGGCGCAGGAAGCCGGTTACCTGGTGAGCTCGATCGCGCTGGACACCGCGGACCGGGACACGGTGGTACGGGCCGCGGACCGGCTGTCGGCGGAGGGCGCGGACGGTGTCATCGCGATCGCCCCCCAGGTCCGGGTGGCCCGCGCGCTCGCCGAGGCCCACCTCGACACGCCCCTGGTGGTCATGGACAACGACCTGGGTGACGGCACCCCCATGGTCACCTCGGACGCCAGCACCGGCGCCCGCAAGGCCACGCGGCACCTCCTCTCCCTCGGCCACCCCACGGTCCACCACCTGGCGGGCCCGGCGGGCTGGACCTCGGCGGACCGCCGGGCGGAGAGCTGGCGCGCCACCCTCGAGGCGGCCGGAGCCGAGGTGCACACCCCCCTCATCGGCGACTGGAGCGCCGACTCCGGCTACGACCTCGGCCGCGAACTGGCGAAGGACCCGTCCGTCACCGCGCTCTTCGTCTCCAACGACCAGATGGCCCTCGGCGTCCTGCGGGCCCTGTACGAGGCGGGCCGCCGGGTCCCGGAGGACGTCAGCGTCGTCGGCTACGACGACATCCCCGAAGCCGCCCACTTCCTTCCCCCGCTGACCACGATCCGTACGGACTTCACGGACATCGGCACGATCTCCCTCCGCATCCTGCTGAACCGCATCGACAGCCCGTCGACCCCCGGAAGCCCGCTCACGATCGTCCCCGTCGAGCTGTGCGTCCGCCACAGCACCGCCCGCCCACGCCGACCGGCCTGACCGGCCTGACCGGCCTGACCGGCCTGACCGGCCTGACCGGTCCGACCGGCCTGACCGGTCCGACCGGCCCGACCGGTCCGACCGGCCCGACCGGTCCGACCGGCTCACCGGCCCGACCGACCCACCGGGCTCAATCGCCCGGGCCCCGCAAGGCGGCGGCGTGGAGATGCTCCAGGGCGTCCAGCACGACGGTGGTCCAGTGCCAGGCCAGCCACCGGCCGACATCGCTGCCGGTCTGCCGGAGCGCGGCCAGCTCGGGCTGGGTGAAGCCGGTCAGCGGCCGCTCGTGATGGGAGGACACCATTCCCAGCGGCACGCCCCGCCGGTTCATCAGCGGCACGCTGTGCGCGGCCCGACTGCCCGTCTGGAGGATGGCGTGGCGGGAGGCCTCGTCGAACACCGGCGCCGACTCCACGTCCCGCACGGTGACCTGCCGACGCTGGCCGGCCGCCTGCGAGCAGGAGGTGGTCGGGGCGTCGACGAAGGCGAAGAAGTCGGTGAAGTACCTGTTCAGGCCGGTGTGCCGGGCCAGCCGGAGCCGGCCCCTCTCGCTCAGCTGGACATTGCCCATGGGCGTCTGGGTGATCGACAGCACCCGTTCCAGGGCCGCCGCGAGGACAGCGCCCTGGCTGGTGCCTTTGCCACGCTCGACCGGGAGCCCGGGAAGCGCGGGCGGGCCGCGCCGCACCCGGCCGGGGAACCACAGTGCGGCGTCGGCATCGGGCGCCGGTGTGCGGACGACGGCGTCGGCGAGGGTGGAGAGCTTGATGTTGAACTGCTGGGAGGCCTTCTTCATCAGGGCGAACGCCTCATCGGTGGAGCCGAGACCGTAGCGGTCGAGCAGCACCCCTTCGGCGCGGGCGACCCCGGCGCGGCCGTACAGACGGTTGCGCAGATCGAGATCGTCCTGCCGCCACCGCGGTGCGCTTCCCTGGCGGGACCCGGAGCCGGACACATCGGCTGCCGAGCCTCCTTCGGCAGGGTGCCGGGACAGCTGGCTCATACCAAGGGCTCCAATCCGGGATGGGTCCGGTCGACGGACGAGGGTGAACCCGGCGGGCGCTCCCCGGCCGGCCGGGGCATACCTCCTTACCAAGCACTGCCATCGCCTAACCGGAAGCCCGCCGGGTAAACCCGCCGGCTTCCGCGTCACAGCGGGTGCGGGGCGACGCGCGGGCCGGGCTGCCCGGCCCGCGCGTACGGCACGGCTCTCGTCCTGGGGATCGCGGCCCGGTGCCGCAGGGCCGCACCGCCGGGGCCCGTGTCCACCGCCACGGTGGACACGGGCCCCGGCGAGCGCCCTACGGTGCGATCTCGAACCGCGGCGGCTGGAGTCCCGCCAGGCAGCCGGTGTCCGGCGCGGTCGGACGGGCGAAGAACGACGTGGTGATCGTCTGCGCGCACCGCGAGTCGGCGAACACCACGTGGGCGACGTAAGGGACCGTGATCTTGGTGGAGCGGCTCAGCGTACGGGCGACGTAGGCCCCGTTGCTCGGCGCCGTCTGGGCGTCGAACCCGCCGGACAGGGCGAGGGTCGGGATGTCGCTGCGGGTCACGTCCCGGACCGACGGGGGCGCCGGGGGGACGTCCCAGGCCCGGCAGTCGTCGTGGAGCCAGGCGAGTTGCGGGGCGTTGGCCAGCATCGACCGGGGGAACGTCGGGAACGCGCGGCGGCCGCCGCGGATGATGTCGGCCCGGCTCTCGTACGGGGTCCACTGGCGGCAGAAGATGCCGTAGACCAGCCCGTGGGCGACCCTTCCGATGGCCTGCGGGCTGTACTTGCCGCCCGCGAGCTGCTCGGCGATCCGCTGCGGGTTGCCGTGGGCCAGTTCGTCGATGGACCGCGGCACCCCGGCCGCCACATGGGTCGCCGAGGTCAGCCAGGTGACCAGGTTGCTCCCGTCCAGCACGACCTTCACCGGCTCCGGGTGGACCGGGACCGTGACGGTGGTGGTGATCGGCCTGGCCTCCAGCTCACTGACGAGGCGGAGGAAGGTGGCCTTGAGGTTCGGGTAGCGCGTGTCGCAGGCGGGCTGCTGCGCGCAGGCCTTGAACAGGCCGTCGAAACCTTCGCGTGCGGCCTTCCAGGTCACGGCCCCGCCGGCGATGGACGGCGGCAGGATGCCGTCGATGCCGACCGAGCGGATGCCCTTCGGGTGCAGGCGCATGTAGTTGAGCGCCAGGTGGGTGCCGTAGGAGATGCCGAAGACGTTCCACTTCTTGACGTGCAGCGTCTTGCGCAGTGCGTCGTAGTCGGCCGAGCTCTCGATGTCATTGTAGGCGCTGCGGTCGGCGCCCTTGGCGTCCACGCGGGCGCGGCAGGCCCGGGTCGCCTCGACGTGCAGGCGCCCGGTGGACGGCGCGTTGGAGACGAGGCCGAGGGCGCGGGCGTTGAACCGGTCGATGTTCGGGCAGGTGAGCTCCGGGTCGGCCGAGTAGGTGCCGCGCTGGGACATGAAGATCACGTCGCGGTCGCGGTTCAGGTGGCCGCCGAGCGCCATCGGGATCTCGGAGACCGCGTCGTCGCCGGGACCGCCGGCGAGCCACACGATCGGGTCGGGCGCGGGGCGGCTGCTCTCGGCGGGCATGATCGCGACGGCGAGGGTGATCGTGCGTCCGTCGCCGCCCCCGTATCCCTGGGGCTCCTTGGGCCCCTTGGCCGGGGAGCGCTTCTCGGGCACGGTGAGGGTGCCGCAGCGGGCGCGTGCGAGATCGGGGATCGGGTCCGCCGTCCTGGGGCAGGGGCCCGGTTCGAAGTGGGCGTCGCCCACCGTACGGGCGACCGTGCCGATCGGGCCGGCGGTGCCGGACCCGGCATGCGCGGGCAGCGCGGCGAGGCCGACGACGAGGGCGCCGGCCGTGGCTGCGGCCAGCGTTGCCGGGAGCCGTCGAGCGGGGCGCCGGCTGGGGGTCGTACCAGGGGACATCGTGCAACTCCGGTCAGGGGACGATGGTGAACGGTTTGGGTCGGACTCCCGGCACGCAGCCGGTGTCTGGCGCGGTCGGCCGCGCCAGGAAGGAGACCAGGACCGACGCGGCGCAGGGCTCCTGGGGCACCACCCAGTGGGTGATTCCGGGAATCACCACCGCGGTCGAGCGGGGCAGCGTCCGGCCGGTGAACGGCCCCCAGCTCGCCCCGGTCTTGGCGTCGAAGGTTCCGGTGATGATGAGCGCGGGCACCTTGCTGTGGGTGGCCAGCCGCTGGACCGCGGTGCGGTCCGGGACGTTCCAGACCCGGCACAGGTCGTGCTCGAAGGGCAGCTGCGGTGCGTGGGCCAGCACCGAGTCCGGCCATCCGGGGAAGGCCCGGCGACCCGCCTTCAGCACGTCGCGCTTCGAGAAGCCCGGGACCCACTCGGCGCAGGCCACCGAGTGCGTCAGCCCGTGGGCGAACTCGCCGATGGCGGGCGTCGCGCCGGCGGCCTGGGCCCGCGCGAGGCGCTCCGGATTGCCGGCGGCGAGTTCGTGGAGCGCCGCGGGGACGTCGACCGCCGGTACCAGTCCGCCGTTCGCGACCAGCAGGTTCACCAGCGTGCCCCCGTCGAGGACGACCTTCACCGGGGTTCCGCCACCGGGCGGCGGTACGGTCAGCGTCAGGGGGTGCGCCTCCAGCCGCCGGACCTGCTGCGTGAGCGTGCGCGAGAGGTGCGGGTAGCGGGACTTGCAGGCGGGCTGGGCCTCACACGCCGCGAAGATCGCGTTGATGCCCTCCTGAGCGCTGTCCCAGGCCCACGGCAGGCTCACGATCTGTGGCGGCACGACCGAGTCGATCGCCAGCGAGCGGATGCCCTGGGGGTGTCGGCGCAGGTAGGTGAGGCCCAGGTCGGTGCCGTAGGAGTAGCCGTAGACGTTCCACTTCCTGATGCCCAGGGCCTTGCGGAGAGCGGCGAAGTCCGCCGCGTTCTCGGTGGTGTTGTAGGCCGAGAGGTCGTTTCCCTCGGCCGTCAGGCGGTCCCGGCACTCCTTCGCCGCGCGTACCAGCCGTCGTCCGGTGGACGGCGCGTCGTAGGGCAGACCGACGGCGGTCGCGTTGAACCGGTCCATCTCCGGGCAGGCGAGGTTCGGCTGTGAGTGGAGGGTGCCGCGCTGGGCCACGACGATCAGATCGCGGTCGCGGTTCACGTCGGAGTCGATCAGGAAGGGGATGGCTCCGAACGCGTCTCCGCCGGGACCGCCTTCCATGAACACGACGGGGTCCGCGGCCGGCGTCCTCGACGCTGCCGGGATGATGGCGACGGCCAGCCGGATGGTCCGTCCGGTGGGGCGCTCGCGGTTCTCGGGGACCTCCAGGAAGCCGCACCGCCCGGGAACCGGGTCGGGCGTCCGGGGACAGGGGCCCGGCACGAACCGCGCCGGATGCCCGGGCGGCGGCCCGCCGGCAGGCATCGACCGGGCGCTGCTCGGCGCGGTGCCGACGGCGCCGAACACACCCAGACAGGCGGCGAGGAGCGCCGCGTTCGTACGTGCTCGCCGGCTGAGTCGCGGACGGGAGTGTCGAGCCCGGCTCCGTACGGGTGCCCCCGCCCCGGAAAGGGAGGGCAGGGGCCCGGGACCGATGTCGTGTTCCGCCATGTGATCTCGTCTCTCTGACGTCCCTGGCCACTCCGGTCGGGGGACGGTTGGCATGGCTGCGCCCCACCGCACGGACGGGCAGGGCGCGTACGTCAGCCTGCTTTCGGGCCGGGGCATCCACCACTCGTCGCCTCCACTTGGAGCAGCCCCGCCTCGGACCGGACGCTGTCCCCGCTCGCCCGCTCGCCCGCTCGCCCGCTCGCCCGCTCGCCCGCTCGCCCGCTCGCCCGCTCGCCCGCTCGCCCGCTCGCCCGCTCGCCCGCTCGGCTCGCCTGGTAACCCCGGGCGGAGTCACCGCTCCGGCAGCGCTCCCTCGGCCGTATGCCCGGGGCCGGCGGCGCGCGCCCCGTCGCCGCCACGTCGTCCGCATGCACGTCCTCGGACCAGCCCGTAGCGTGGATTACGTGCGGTCCGCCGACACTGCCCAGGCGTCGCCCGGGAGGCCCCGTGGCATTCGGCTGAGGCCGCGTGGCCGTCGGCAGGGGTACGGGATCACAGGGATCACATGCCGGGGCGCGGCTGCCGCATCACGGCACACCGGCAGTGGCGCGCGGGCCGCGGCACACCGGCATCGGCGCGCGGGCAGCGGACTTGATGGCCTCGCCCCTCGGACGTCACCCCTCCGACGTCACCCTCCGACGTCCCAGCCGGCGCTGAGCCGATCCCGTTAGGTGGCGACAGCAGGTGGCGAAAGCAGGTGGTTTCCGTGACTCGGATGGCGTCGTTGTGTGCCGCCGGGGGCGCCATGGCTGTGGTCGTACTGGCCAGCGCCATCACCTCGAAGACGGTCTTCGACATGGCCTCCAATTCCAAGCAATTCACCGCGGACGCGGTCCTGTTGCTGGCCGGGCGGCACCGACTCGCGGTGAACGACCCCCTGTCCGACTACCTCGACGACCCTCCGGCCCGGGCGCGGGACATCACGCTGGGCGCATCGGCGGAACCGCACTGCTCGCCGGTGTCACGGACGGAGCGGTGAACGTGGGCGACGTCCTGCGCCCGCGCGGCATCGAGGAAGGGCGCTACGGGGCCGGAATCCTCCTCCTCCCCGACAAGAGCCTGGTGCATCGCGGCGACTGGGAGGGATTCCACAGCACCTTCAAGGTGAGCCCGGACCGCGACACCGCCGTCACCGTCGCGTGCAACGCGGACCCACCCGACAACTTCCGTGCGGCAGACCGACTGCTGGCCATCTGGACCAAGTGATGCGTCAGGGCCGTCCGGCACCTGCCGGCTCCCCTCGCCCACGACGTTCCGGGCGGTCCCTCCTGCCCGTGCTCATCCCTATCGCGTTCCTGATCGTGGTGGCGGTGGGCGTCGGCTCGTGGCTGCAGTTCACCGAGCGGCAGGCGGCCGACACGGTGCACACCGCCGGATCCTCGGCCGCCGACCGGGTGGACGTGGAGGCCGTCGTACAGAGTGTCGACGCCGTGGGCAGGGAGCTGGTACTGCGGGTGTGGGTGACCCCGCGCGGGACCCTCGGCGAGGCGGACGGGGCGGCCCCGGTGGCCGATCTCAGCCTCCAGACCTCGGGGGCGACGCTCAGCGACCTGGAGTTCGCGGCGCACGAGCGGCTCGCCACGAGAGACGTGCAGGTCGCGCTCACCGGCGGATCGATCAGCGACTATCCGTTCGACACCTACGAGACCGACATCGCGTTCCGCGCGCAGCTGGGCGGCAAGCAGGTGCCGGTACGGATGCTGTTCTCCAACAACGACACGCTCTTCTCGATCTCGGCGCAGCCCGCGCCCTCCCGGCAGGAGGCCGTGCTGGCGCTGGGGCTGGCGCGATCGGGCAGTCTGCTCGTCTTCGCGGTCTTCATGATGGTGGTGATGTGGGCGCTGGCGGCGTCCGTGCTCATCGGGGCCTGGTACCTGACGACCGGCAGCGAGGGCCTTGTCTGGCCCGGCCTCGCCTGGATGGCCGCCACCCTGTTCGCCCTCGCCGCGTTCCGCAACACCGCCCCCGGCACACCCCCGATCGGCTGCGTGCTGGACTGGTTCGCCTTCCTGTGGGCCGAGACCATCATCGCCCTCTGCCTGATCACCGTGGTCGTCACCGGCGTCAACAAGGCCCTCCACCAGGACACGCCGCGCACGTAGTGGCCGCGCCAGGACATGCCGCCCACGTAGTGGCCGCGCGGCACCGTTCCCCGACGGCGGGCCGGCCACGCCCGCGGTCAGGCCGCCGTGAGGGCGCTCGACGCGTCCTGGGCGGCATGACTACGGCAGGTCGTCGCAGAGGGCGTGGACCAGCTCCTCAAAGCCGGTGACCTCAACTTCGGCCGCTCCGAGAACGCGTCGGTCGATTTCGACCATGCGCTCCTGGGCCTCGATCGCCGCAGCGTCCGGATGCGGTTCCGCCTTCAAGTGGGCGAGCTTCGCTTCGTCCTCCGTCAGGTCCCTCTGCAGGCGCTTCCTTCGCTGCTTCGCCTGCTCGAGTTTGGCTTTGGCCGCCTGACACTGTTCCTGAGGCATGGTGCTCCCTAGCCGTGCGACGTTGCTTCAGCCTTACGGGCCGGCAGTCGGCGCGCACGTCGGCTTGGCCCAAGTGGGCGTCTCGCCGGGCCGCCACGGGCGGACCCGCTACGCGAAATCGGTACGGCTCACGCGCGCGAGCAGCGACGTCTCCATCAGCCCCGATGAGCGCCGACCTGTAGCAGAGCGGGACCCAGTGAGAATGGACCCGCTTCTCGGATTTTCTTCGGTGGGAGTATTTTGCTGTTTCGATCCCTGATCCCCTTGGTTTCTGTACGTGGGACTCGCGAGGAATCGGATTCAGCAACTCCGCGATCCAGTGATTCAGCCATTCCGCGATCCAGCGATTCCGCGAGTTCGGTGGAATTCGTGCGGTCAAGGATGGTGAACGGGCCTTCTCGTCACTCACGCCGAACCCGGCTCAGCTTCACCGTCCGATGGACGGTGGCCGCTGGGCCCCTCACTCATGGAAGTGGCCCGGACCATGCCGGTGACCGGGCGCCTTGCGTCCTGGCCACCTCGTGACACGCGCTTCCGTGGCCCGAGCCCGGGAAGCTCCCCCTCTGCGCAGGTTTCCTGGTCAGCTGGGCGACGAGCGTTCCATGACCCGGCGGCGGTGGAGCAGGGCGCCAAGCCCTGGACGACATCGACCGACCGGCCCGCCGGGGGACGGCCGCGTCCGGTGATCGACAGCGGATTCGGCCCGGGCGACTTCCGCGGCTACGCCCGTCTCGCCTCAAGGGAGGCGGCTGCTCGGAGACCGAGGCCCATTCGGTGCGGGCGAGCTCATTGACCGCGAAACAGTTGACCGCAAAACAAGGTCCCCGTCCCGAGGGAATGCCGAAGAGCCGTATCTGCGGCCCCCATCGCCTGGGGCGCGGTGCCGTCTTGACATGCCGGGGAGGCGGGAGTAAGGCTTGATATGCATAGGAGTTCGGGCAACCGTCCGACATTACGGAGTGGGTGTGCATCCTCTCGCCCCGTATACGGGATCAAACGGCCGATGCACTTCTCTTGGCAGCCGTGTTCCGTGCTCAGTTGGCGGGAGCGGTGCATACACTGCCGATTCGGCAAGAAGCGCCACCCCATAGCGCGTGAACGCGCCGGTGTTGCGCAACCAGGTATGTCCTTCGTTGCAAACACCCTGCGGTGGTCACGGTCGGCGCTTCGATGCCCAGGCCGGTGTCCCGCCGGCGAAGGGCGCGGCACAGAGTCGCCTGACGGTGGTGAATTCCACGGCCGAAATCAGAAATGAGAAGACAGGGAGAGCATCATGAGCCTCCGCAAGATCGTCCGGGCCTGGGAGGACCCGAAGTACCGTGACAGTCTGAGTGACCCCGAGCTGGCCGACCTGCCGGACAACCCGGCGGGCGTCATAGAGCTCACCGACGCCGAGCTGGGGCAGGTTCTGGGTGGCGCCCAGAGCGGCAACAGCGTCGGCTGCAACACCAAGACCTGCGTCTCGACCCGCGGCAACTCGCAGAACCCCTGCCGGAACTGCTGACGGCGAAATGCCTCTTTCGGTCGCGCAGCACCTCATGGATCGGCGGCTTTCCGGTTCCAGCGCGGTTGTACGCGGCCACCGTTGTACGTCCGGCCGTATTCGCGGTTCTGCAGCGTAACGGCAACAGGACACCCGCTTGACGCCGAGGTCAGGAATCAACGAAACGAGACGAGGGCTGCTAGGCGCTGTCCAGCAGCCCTCGTCGACGTGCCGGGCTGAGCAGCGGGTGGAATTCGAGGGGACGGCCAGGACATGAGAGCGGAAGAGGTGTGGCAGGCTCCCGAGTGGTACCGGGCATTTTCCCTCCTCGAACGCGGTGACCGCGGTGACCGCAGCAGTGACGGCCGTGACCGCGGTGATCGCGGTGACACACCGAGTATCCGCCCGACGGAGACGTCCTACGCCTCGGACCTCCTTCTCGAGGGAGCGCCGGGTCGCCTGAAAGCCTGGAAGAGCCAGAAGCCTTTCGAGCGGCGGCCGTTGTTCGCTCAGCGGCTGGCTCAGGACTCGCTCTCGGAAAGTGATCTGCTGGCTCTGCTTGCGGAGCATCCGGAAAGTCTGAAGACCCGCGTCCAGGCAACCCCCGACTGGCTGACCGTTCTCCGGCAGGCATTCACCCATCCGGATTCCGCCGAGAGGGCCGAGGAGTGGGCGCCGCTGCTCGAGAAGGCGGAGGCCGATCACCCCCTCGCCGCCGGCCTGTTGGCGGTCGGCCCGCTCCTGTGGCACTTTTTCGATCGTCTCCAGGAAAGGATCCGTGGACTGCGCGAAGAGGTCGGGTTCCTCCCGTTCGACATGAAGAAGCTCCCCGGCGTGTACCTCGCGAATCTCGCGCCCCTCATCCTCTTCCAGCTCAGCAAACCGATCCTGCTCGAGTTGCATGTCGCCCGCCTGGAAGGGCGATTGGAAGGCGGGACTGCGGAGGAACGCTTCGAAGACTTCTTCCGGCGACTGCGGCAGGAAGGGTCGATCGTGGCCGTGCTCGCCAAGTACCCCGTGCTCGCACGCCAACTGGTGCTCACGACGGAACAATGGGCCGACTACCTCTACGAGTTCTTGACGCACTTGTGCGCGGACTGGCAGTCCGTCCGCGCGGCCTTCGCCCCGGGTGGCGATCCTGGACCGCTGGTCGACGTGGAGGCCGGAAAGGGCGACCGTCATCGGAAGGGCCGCAGTGTGCTGCTGCTGCGGTTCGGCTCGGGGATGAAGCTGCTGTACAAGCCGAGATCGCTGGGTGTGGACGTGCACTTCCAGGAGTTGCTGTCCTGGTTGGACGACCGAGGGGCCGAGCCCGCTCTGCGGCCGCTGAAGCTGGTCGACTGCGGCGACCACGGCTGGTCGGAGTTCGTCGAAGCGACCCCCTGCACGTGCGAGGAAGAGATCGTCCGTTTCTATGAGCGTCAGGGAAGCTACCTGGCGCTGTTGTACGTCCTGGACGCCGCCGACCTGCACAACGAGAACCTGCTCGCCGCGGGCGAGCATCCGATGCTCGTGGACCTGGAAGCCCTGTTCCATCCTCACGTCCATGCCGAGGGACCGGCCCTGGGAAACCTTGCGGTGGGAGCGCTCGACCGCTCCGTGTGGCAGGTCGGGCTGCTGCCGCGGCGCGTGTGGTCCGACCAGAACTCCATCGGCGTGGACATGAGCGGCCTCGGCGGGCAACCGGGGCAGACGAACCCGCACCGGCTTGTCAGCTGGGAAAGACCGGGGACGGACGAGATGCGGGTGGGCCGGCGGCGTACCGAGCTGCCCGTGAGCGAGAACCGGCCCCGTCTCGGTGACCAGGACGTCGAGGTCTGGAAGTATCAGGACGCCGTGCTCGCCGGCTTCGCCGGAATGTACCGTCTGATCCGCGAGAACCGAGCGGCACTGCTGGCGGAACAGCTCCCGCGCTTCGCCCATGACGAGACACGCGTCGTCATCCGCTCGACGAACGTCTACGGCCTGTTGTGGTACGAGAGCTTCCACCCGGATCTGCTGCGTGACGCGCTCGACCGTGATCGCTTCTTCGATCACCTGTGGATCGAAGCGGCGCAGCGTCCCTGTCTCGTTCCCCTCATCCCGGCGGAGAAGCGGGACCTGTGGCACGGTGACATCCCGTTGTTCCACACCAGCCCAGGCAGCCGGGCGGTCCTCACCGCGGAAGGGGAGCGCTGGGAAGACTTCCTCGACGCGCCCAGCCTCGATCTGGTGCGGCAACGAGTGGAGCGGCTCGGTGACGACGACCTGGCCAAGCAGAGCTGGATCATCAAGGCGTCGCTGGCCACGCTGCTCATGGACCCTGAGGACAGGATCAACCGGCCGGCACAGGTTCCCTCGACGCACCGGCCTTCCCCGGTCACCGGGCGGGTGCCGCGAGAACAGCTGCTGGCACTGGCGAGCTCCGTCGGGCGCCGACTCGACGAGCTGTCCTTGCAGAACGAGCGCGGCGCGTACTGGCTCGGCGTGGGCCCTCTGGACGAATCCGCCTGGGGCCTCTTCCCCTCGGGCAGCGACCTCTATTCCGGGACCAGCGGAATCGCGCTCTTCCTCGGCTACCTGGGAGCGATCACCGACGAGCCCTCGGCCACGCTCCTCGCACGCCGGGCACTGACATCGGCGCGAACCCAGGTGCGGGAGTGGCTCCGGGAGGAGCCGGATCCGGGCGGATCGGCCCCGACGGTCGGCGCGTTCGACGGACTGGCCTCCGTCGTGTACGTCCTCACGAGCCTGGGCGTCCTGTGGGCCGAGCAGGATCTCCTCGACGAAGCGGCCGAACTGGCCGAGCGACTGCCACCGCTCATCTCCGGGGACCTCTCGCTGGATGTCATCTACGGTTCGGCCGGGTGCGCCCTCTCGCTGCTCAGCCTGCACGCGGTCCGTCCCTCGCCACGGACCTTGGACGTGGCGGTCCGCTGCGGCGAGCGGCTCCTGGCCAGGGCGCGGCCCGTGCACCGCGGGACCGCCTGGACGACGCTCGAGGATCAACCGCCGCTGGGCGGGTTCTCGCACGGCACGGCCGGTATCGCGTTGAGCCTTCTGCGGCTGGCCGCCCGGAGCGGCGAGGACCGATTTCGGCGAACCGCTCTCAGCGCGCTCCGCTACGACCGCAGTCTCTTCGTTCCCGAGCTGAACAACTGGGCCGACCTGCGCGTCTTCGAGCCCCGGACCGGCCGGGCCGATCCCGTCGAGTCGGCCGTCGAGCCACCCCGCAAGAGCATGGTGGCCTGGTGCCACGGCGCCCCGGGCATCGGCCTGGCACGTCTCGCCGCCCTCGACCAGCTGGCCGACGCGACGACACGAGACGAGATCGACGTCGCCCTGACCGCCACGGAACAGTACGGCTTCGCCATGGGCCACTCGCTCTGCCACGGCGCGCTGGGGAACCTCGAACTTCTCCTGACGGCGGCGCGGTCGCTCGACAGACCCGCGGATCACGACGCGTTGGAACGAGCGACGGCGCTGGTCGTGGCGAGCATGCGAACCGACGGCTTCGTGACGGGAGTGCCCCTCGGAGTGGAGACGCCCGGGCTCATGACCGGACTGGCGGGGATCGGGTACGAGCTGCTCCGGCTGGCCGAGCCCGACAAGGTCCCGTCCGTCCTCCTCCTGGCTCCGCCGCGGTGGCAGGCGCCGGGCTGAGAGAAGGGATCCTTGGTCGTGCCCCACCGTGTGATCTTCCGGCAGAGCGCCGTCCAGGCGTACCGGCGAGGTACGGCGAAGGACATCGTGCCCCGCCTCACCTTCCGGCCGGTCATCGTCTGCCTCTGGCTGTTGCTGGCCGTGCTGATCGCCGCCGCGGCACTGGCCTGGACGGTACGGGTGCCGGCCTACGTCAGCGCCCAGGGCACGATCCTCCCGAACGACGCCCGGGCCGGACCCGGCGGCGGAACGACACAAGCCGCCCTGTTCCTGCCGGCAGACCGATCGGCGGACGTGCGCGTCGGCCGGCCGGTCCACGCCCAGATCGGCTCTTCGGGTCCGTCCGTCTCGGGTTCCGTCGTCAGGGTCGAGCCGGGCGTGATCGGCCCGGACACCGCGCGAGCCGTGTACCGCTTCGAGCCCGGGGCCGGTACCGTCCGGCAGCCCTGGACCGTCGTGATCGTGCGGCTCGGACCGTCGCTGCGACCGTCCGCCTACGACGGGAGCCTCCTGACCGCTCGGGTGGAGGCCGGGTCGCAGCGGCTCCTGACGCTCTTCCCCGGCTGGGGCGAGTCCGTCGGCGGTGCCGCGTGAAGAACCCGTTCGCACGGTTCCCCGGCCGCCGACCGCACCGGCGAGCGGCACCGGGCGCGGCGCCGGGGGAATCGGAACAGCCCACCCGTCGCACACCGTCCCGGCCTTTCCGCACCGTGACCGGGAGGACCCGCAAGGCGCACCGCGGGACGCACCGCAGGAGGGTTCCCGAGGTCAGACAGATGAGCGAGGTGGAATGCGGCCTCGCCTGCCTGACGATGATGCTCAACTACCACGGCTGCGGGACCTCCTTGTCGGAGATGCGCACGCGCTGCGGCGTCGGCCGCGACGGCCTCTCCGCGCTGGAGATCGTCAGGATCGCGCGCGACCACGGAATGCGGGTGAGGACGGTCTCGCTGCCGCGGAACGACCTCCGCTTCGTGGCGCTCCCCGCGATCGTCCACTGGGAGTTCACCCACTTCCTCGTCGTCGAACGGTGGTCGCGCGACCACGTCGACGTGGTGGACCCCGCCAGAGGCCGCTGTCGGCTGACGGCGGACGAGTTCGACGCCGGGTTCACGGGGGTGGTCATCCTCCTCGAGCCGGGCGCGGCATTCGACCGTCGCGCGGCCGCCCCACCCCGCGCGACCTTCCGGGTGTACATCCTTCAGTTCCTGCGGCAGGCGCCCGGGACTTCTCTGCAACTGCTCGGGGTCTCCCTGCTGCTGATCCTGCTCGGGCTTGTCCTGCCGATCCTGACCGGGGTGGTGGTGGACCAGGTCCTCCCCTTCCGGCTGGACGACGTCATGCCGGTCCTGGGGATCGGCATCGTCGCGATCTTCGTCGCCCAGACCGTCGCGACGCTGCTGCGGGAATGGCTGTTGGTGTTCCTCCGCGCGCGTATCGACGTCAGCATGATGCTCGGCTTCGTCGAGCACCTTTTCGAACTGCCCTACAAATACTTTCAGCAGCGGTCGACCGGTGACCTGCTTGCCCGGGCGGCCAGCAACGCCATGCTCCGCGAACTGCTGAGCAACCAGCTCCTGTCCGCCGTCATGGACAGCGGACTGGTGACGCTCTATCTGCTCCTCCTCTTCTGGCAGTCCCCCCCGTTCGGCGCGCTCACGCTGGGCGTCGGCCTGGTGGGGGCGCTGGTCCTCATGCTCAGCCAAGGCACCATCAGCAGGTTGTCGGGCCGGGAACTGGCCGCCTTCGGAAAGTCCCAGGGATATCTGGGCGAGGCGATCGTCGGCATCGGAACACTGAAAGCGGCCGGAGCCGAAACACAGGCCTTCGACCGCTGGTCGAACCTGTTCTTCGACCACCTCAACATCTCGCTGCGCCACAGCTATGTGTCCGGCACCGTGGCCTCGATACTCGGCTCCCTGCCCTTGTTCGGACAGCTCGGGTTGCTGTGGGTGGGTGCCACACAGGTCCTCGACGGATCGATCAGCGTGGGCACCATGGTGGCTCTCCTGGCCCTGGCCGCCGCCTTCTTCGCGCCGCTCACGTCGCTCGTGGCCAGCGCCCAGCAGTTCCAGCTCGTCAGCGCCAACCTCGATCGCATACGTGACGTGACCGAGGCCGAGCCGGAGCAGGTGCGACAAGTGTCACGACCGGTCCCACGGCTCACGGGGCACCTGCGGATGGACAGGGTCGGTTTCCGCTATTCGCAGACGGGGCCCCAGGTACTGCGTGACATCGACATGACCGCACGGCCCGGAGAGAGGATCGCGATCGTCGGGCTCTCCGGCTCAGGCAAGAGCACGCTGGGGAAACTGCTGCTCGGGCTCTACGTCCCCACACAGGGGGACATCCTGTACGACGGCCTCTCGCTGCGGGACGTCACGTGGCAGGAGCTGAGACGCCAGTTCGGCGTCGTCCTGCAGGAGAGCGCACTGTTCAGCGGGTCGATCCTGTCCAACATCGCGCTCAGCAACCCGTCGATCAAGCGCGAGCGAGTGGTCGCGGCTGCCGAGCTGGCCGCCATACACGACGACATCATGGCCATGCCGATGCAGTACGACACCTTCGTCTCCGAGGGCGGGAGCGCCCTGTCCGGCGGTCAGCGACAGCGGCTGGCCATCGCACGAGCCATCGCGCACAAACCGGCGATCATCATGCTCGACGAGGCCACGAGCCATCTGGACGTCGAGACCGAGCGGAGAGTCGCGGAGAACCTCCGCACCCTGGCCTGCACCCAGATCATCATCGCGCATCGCCTGAGCACGATCCGCGACGCCGACCTGATCCTGGTGCTCGACCAGGGAACCATCGTGGAGCGGGGCAGCCATCACGACCTGCTACGGCGAGCCGGTCACTACGCGAGACTCGTCGGCCAGCAGCTCGAGTCGAGCGACGAGGCACGGCCCCTCCCCGGCGCCCCCGACCGCTGAGAATCCGAGGCCCTTCCCGCCGCGCTCCGAAGCGCGGCCGTATCCGCCAACCGCCGGCCGGGTTCATTTCTTGCGACGCCTGCCCGCCCGCTTCTTCAGTTCGGCCTGGCCTCGTTTCGTCCACTCACCTTGATGGAGGTGGCAGCGCGCCGTGCCCTTCATGGTCTTGTTCTGACAGCGCCGTCCGGCCGCCGTCGGCCAACCGCATTTCCCTTGCCTCCACTCGGCCACCGTCAACCCCCGCCGTTCCGCCTCGCGTTCAGGGATCCCAGCCTCTGCCACCCCGCAGACACAGGGGCAGGGCGCAAAGTCGGCGACCTCCGACCACCAGGGCGCACGCGGGTCAGTACACCCGGCGCACTCACCGGCCTTCACGCTCCAACCGTGACGGTGCCGGCCCGGTAACCGAGCGCGGGGCCGTCACCGCGGGGGCTGAAGTCGAGGGACCCGGGCGGCGATTTAGGGCTGTCCCGTAAATGATCCCTGGTGCGCTGAGTGAGCTGCTGAGGCAGCCACCCGCGGGGAACCCGGTTGACGTCCCGAGCGGTCACCGCCGGAAATGCGGAGCTCAGGCGACCGATACTCGGAAGGGATCCGTGGGGATGATCTGTGCCTCGTCGAAGAGCTGTTCCAACGCCTCGTGTCCGTGTTGCCGACGGAATTCGATCTCGGCGGCGGTCACCGGCAGGGTCCACAGAATGCGGACGTGTCCTCCAGGCAGCGGGCAGTGTTCAAGGTCGGGGCCGTGGAGGTAGGGCAGACTGATCAGCAGGTGGTCGCAGGTCGACCCCGGCACCCACGGTTCACCGATCGGCATGCTGTGCTCCAGGTCGAGTGGGTGCCCTCCGCAGTGGTAGTAGGCAATCATCGCCATGAGCTCGATGAACCGCTGGTCGCGGACGTGTGCGGTCATGACGAACTCAAGGCCGTTACCGTGCTTCTCCATCGGGGCCCAGCAACCGGCGGTCACATAGGCCCAGCTGTCGCTGCGAGGGCCGGGCTCCACGACGAGAACTCGCAGAGCGGGCAGTGCCGCTCGCCGTTCAGGGCCGAGGTCGTAGTCGACGGCCTCGACGGAATGCCCTACGAAGAACGCCCGGACGTGTGACTCAACGGCCTCCGCGGCCGGCAGCCTTGCATCACTCACCGCTCGATCATCCCAAACTGCGATCGACTACCCCTGACCACTTACACAACACCAGTAGGGAGACGAGCCCGGCGACGGGCCCTGATCCACACGCCCCTCACGCACACCTGCGGCATGATGGCCCCTGGACTACGGTCCGGGGGTCGCGTCATTTCCTGGGGTTGACCTGCTGATTCCTGGTCGGCGGCCAGTCCACGCACAGTCCCAAGCCCCCGACATACGGCCGCTCCGAGCGGCACACGCCTGCACATACGCCAAGACCCCGTCCTCAGCGAAAGCGCTGGTGGCGGGGCCTTTGGGCACCTCATGCAAGGCGCCCCCGGCAGGATTCGAACCTGCGCACACGGCTCCGGAGGCCGTTGAGAATCACTACGTCATTGCAGGTCAGGCCTTTTCACTGGCTTGCCGAGGCGAAGTTCGTCCACAGCTAGTCCACAGAGAACGTTCGCCGGATCGACCCGTCCGTCTTCTCGCTGGCTCCACCCCGACATGAGCGCGCCCGTCCTGCCCTGGCGGCCTGAGGCCGTCGGTGCCCTCGCCGTCCGGGGACCGGCGACCAGCCACTGCCAGTCCTGGGGCCCCGAGTCCTGGCGCGGCGTGCGGGCCGCCCGCTACGAGATCCAGGTTGACTGAGAGACCGCCACCCGTGCGAGCGCGATTCTCTTCGTTATGCCGCAAGCCGTGAGCCGTTCCGTGATCCGGTGGGGTGCTACGGGGGCGCACAAGGGGCGCACTCTCTCGGTGGTGTGCCCCACTGGTCTCAGCTGATTCGGCAAAACTGCTTCCGCTTCCTGAGGGGTTCCTGAAGCCTGGAACAGGGCACGAGACACGGGGATTTGTGAAGATCGATTCATGTGCCACCAAGGTGTGCCGCTAGGCAGCGGTCGCCGTTGAGGGCGGCCAGTTGGTTCGGTCGAGGCGACTCCCGGCACGAGGCATTTTGCCTGTCAGGCAAACTTCCTGATGGTGTGACACCTCTGTCGCGGCCCCCCGTGTGCTGCACGTAGATTGCGAATCGATAACAGGGGTTCCCTGACGTGGCGTTTTATTGAACGCTTAAGCTCCATGAATGAGGGGGACTTGTGAAGGTTGGTGTGCGCGCCTGGCGGGGGGTCAGGCGGGGGGCTGGGGCGCTTCATTGATCCTGCAGTCACACACGAGGAGACCCGGCTGCGCGCCGCTGGGGCTGGCAGGACCACTCCCGCAGCGCGGTCCATACAGGGTCGATGTCGAAGGCTTCCGCTTCCAGGGAAGTCGGCCTTGCCTCAATGGCTTGGGGTATGAGTCCACCCTGAACATCGGCTCGTTGGAGCATGGATACGTTCGGCTGATCCCGGAAATGGATGCGCGACGTCATCCTCTAAGCCCGATCGCTGACATCGGGACGCGCTGGTTGCAGAGAGGGTTAGGGCCCTAACTCCCGACCCGCAGGCAGTTGGACGTTCGGACGCCGGATGACCACGGCTCGTCCGCCAAGGCCACCAAAATCGGCCTGTCGGTGGCTGTTCCTATTGTCCGCAGCAGGCCCGACGGCGTGCGATGGAACGCATTACCGGAAACAGGGGCCATCTTTAGTTCAGGAGCCACGTAAATGCAGGGCTGTCAGTGGTGCATCGTGGTGACAGCAGTTGAGGCGGTGTAGTCGTGATGAACAAACGTGCTGAGTGGGTCCCCGACGCCGGGTTGGTCCGCGAGGTTGATGACCTCTTCGGGCGGGCGATTGATTCGTATCGTGCGAATCCGAACCTGATCACGGAGCACGCCAACCAAGAGGAGTCCATCCGGGTCGGCGGTTACTCGAATCGCACCCTTCTGGAACTGGTGCAGAACGCGGCTGACGCCATGTCGGGGGCTGCCGAGCACGAGGAGGGAGCGGGGCGGGTCGAGATCGTCCTCGATCTTGACCGCCAGACCCTGTACTGCGCGAACGCCGGCCGTCCGTTCTCCCGAAGCGGCCTCACCACGCTGGCCCATGCCCATCTCAGTGGTAAGCGAGGTGACGAGATCGGGCGGTTCGGGCTCGGCTTCAAGTCGGTGCTCGCGGTCACCGATACCCCACAGGTGTTCAGCCGGTCGGTCGCCTTCGAGTTCCACTCGTCAAAGACGAAGGCGGCGATCGCGACGATCGCGCCCGCCTCCAAGAGACTTCCGGTCCTGAGGACCCTCACCCGGATCGACGCGGAGGCCGAGTTCGTCAAGGATCCGATCCTGGCCGAGCTGGCGGAGTGGGCGGTGACGATCGTCAGATTGCCGCATGCGACGAGGCTGGAGAATCTCAAGAAGGAGATCGAGGAATTTCGGTCCGAGTTCCTCCTCTTCGTCAACTCGGTACGTGAGATCCGGCTCCGGGTGATCGGGGCCGACGCGAACTTCGTGACGAGTCATGTGTCGCGGGAGCTGGGCGACGGCAGGTTTCGAATCGAGCGTCCGGACGATGACCACGAAGAGTGGTACGTCGACAACCGAATGCATGTACCCAGTCCCGAGGCTCGGATCGAAGTCGGCGAAGCGGTGTCACGTGACCGAATGAAGGTCACGGTTGCGATGCCGGCGCGCTTCGCACAGCGGAGAACGGGCGAGTTCTGGTCGTATTTCCCGCTCCAGGACAGGACATCGGCGTCCGCACTTTTCAACGCCCCCTGGAGCGTCAACGACGACCGCACCACCCTGCTTTCGAACACGTACAACCGAGAGATCCTCGTGACTCTCTCGGGAATGTTCCTCGACATGCTGCCGAAGGTCTCGTCCGTCGACGATCCGGCAGCACACCTGGACTACATGCCGGCGCGTGGCCGTGAGACCCACTCGTTCGGCGACGAGATTCTCTGCGCCCATGTTCCGCAGCTCGGCTGTGAGAAGGCTCTGATCCCCGACGCGACCGGCATGCTACGCACGCCGCCGGAGCTCCGCCCCCTCGACTTCGGCGTCAGTGAGGCGTCCGAACGTGACCACGAAGAGTGGATCAAGTCGCCCCACACCGACGACGCCGTGCCGCACTGGCGTTGTTATGCCAACGGTCAGCAGCGTGTGACTCGCTTGAGGGCGCTCTACGTGTGCAGCGTCTCCACCGCATTCGCCGACTCACGACCCAGAGATGATCTGAAGGCGTTGGAGAGGATCCCCAAGCGAGGTGTCCTGTCCTGGCTGCGTGAGTGGGCGGAGGGGCCCGACGTGGCCTCTGCAGCGAAGGCGCTCGATTTCGTGCTGCGCAATCCCAACGGCTTCGGTCCTGCGAAGGTCATACCGACGACCGGTGGCATGTTGTCCCTCAAGGACCGCGACCGGGTCTTCCTCCATCGTGCGGAGGATGTCGACATCGAAGGAGCGTGCTTCGTCGATCCGGACTTCCTGGCCGTTCCCGGCGTTGAAAAGAAGCTCGGGGACAGAGGCTTCCGGGACCTCGATCCTCTCTCGATGTTCGAGGCCAGGATGGCCAGGCTGTCACCGGAGGCCGAGGACGACGAGCTCCCGAAGTTCTGGGACGCTGCCACCGATGTGCCCATGGCGCAGGCACAAAAGGTCGTGGCGGGCAACAAGGCGGGCGCCCTCAAGGTGCCGACACGCGACGGTGGTTGGGCTCCACCCACGTACGTGCTGGATATCGACGGCCTTGGCGACAGCGCTCCCGATCGAGTTTTGGACCGGACGAAGTGTGTTCCCCAGCTCGCACACGCGGCAGGCGTCATCACCGAGCCGGTGGCCTCGTACTCGCTCGAGGACGAGGTCCACTTCGAGGACTACTGCCAGTACGTACTGGACGAGGTGAACCGTCGGCTCGGGCCCGGAGAGCGCCCTGTCGAGCAGGTCGAGTTCGACAGGGGAGAGGGTCCCGGTCCGTTCTCGGCGCTCCTGATGTTGCAAGAGGCGGGCGCGCCCGAACCCCTGCGCGAACGATGGACGGAAGGACTGCTCAGACTCGACCAGGTGGGGCACTGGCTCTGTACTGACATCGACACGGGGCTCAGCCATCGGGTCCTGTCCCCTGTCCGCTGGGCGGCGGGTCGGGCCGGCCTGCTGAAGTCGAATCGCGGCCACCGGGCTCCCGGTCGCGTCGTCTCCGCGTCTCTCGTTGAGTACGAGGCCCTGCTACCTCTCTTCCGAGGACCGCGCCACGTCGAGGACGCCCTGAAGCTGCCGAAGGACCTGGGCGAGGTCCCTGCGGAGGTCCTGCGTGAAGCGCTCGAGGCGGAGGTCACCTCGCCGATCAGCAACGTGGCCCTGACGGGATTCGTCCTCACCGCGAGTCGGTGCGCATTCCCGGAGGGGCATCCCATGTTCATCCCCGCCCGGGTGGGACGCGTCATCGAGAGGAGGCGGCCCGATGCGGTGTATTTGGCGACGACCGAGGAGGAACGCGAGTTCCTCAGCCTGAGGCAGAAGCCGTACCTCAAGGTGGATGAGGACGAAGCGGACGAGTTCGTCGAAGTGGTCGGATGCCGACGGTTCGAGGACAGCTTCTCCTTCTCACTCTTGGTCGACGGCCGGCAGGTCGAGGAGCGCGTCATCGACCTGTACACCGGACTGCGTTCGACGTTCGTCGAGGACAAGGTCACGAACGCGACCGTGGCGAAGGTCGTCCAGATCACGAAGCGTGTGACCACGGAGGACGGTGTCGAGGACCAGTCGCTCGAGTGGCACCGCCAGGGAATGACCCTGGTGGTCCAGGCAGAACTCGACGAACGTCGTGTCCTGCACATCGTCAGCGAAGCATTCGACCTGCGCCTGTCGAATGTCGAGTTGAGCGACATCCTTCAGGCACGCGTCGACCAACACCTGGAGACGCAACGGCAGGACGCCCGGGCCGCGTCCAGTGACGTGGAGCGGCTGGCGATCTACATCGGTGACGACACGCTGAAGGAGAACCTGCCGAAGGGACTTTGGCAGGCACTTGAGGGCCAAGGCCTGGTGGACGGCTCCACGTCTGTCGCCGAGCTCTTCCTGACCGTCTATGGCAGCGACTCGATCAAGCTTCTCGCGGAGGAGTTCAGCGCCGAGGGGTACACGGACGTTCCCACGACGTGGGCGGGGGGAACGTCGACCGTCGCCTGGCTGCGGAAGATGGGGTTCGGCGCCAAGTACGCCGGGCGTCGCACCCGACATCAGGACGATGAGTTCGTCGTGCCCGGTGCCGTGAAGCTCAAGCCCCTGCACGACTTCCAGGAGAGGATCAGGGAGGAGCTGGAGGAGGTCCTGACGTCCCGGGGACGGGACGGTCGTGCGCTCAAGGGCATGGTGGAACTCCCGACGGGAGCCGGGAAGACCCGGGTGGCCACCGAAACGGTGCTGCGGCTGTTCGTCGACGGCGAGATGAGCGGAACCGTGCTCTGGATCGCGCAGTCGGAGGAGCTCTGCGAGCAGGCGGTGCAGACGTTCGGTACCGTCTGGCGTTGGCTCGGGGACGAGCGTCCGTTGACGATCGGCCGGCTCTGGAACACCAACGTCGTCCACGAACCCGACACCGAGTTCAGTGTGGTCGTAGCCACCGACGCCAAGCTCGACCGGGTGGCCGACACTCCTGAGTACGAGTGGCTGAGCAGGGCCTCCGCGGTGTTCATCGACGAGGCGCACCGGGCCGGCGGGTCGAAGATGTACACGAAGATCCTCAGGTGGCTCGGAGTCGACGGTCGTAGCTGGGAACGGCCTCTGGTGGGTGTCTCGGCGACACCCTTCAAGGGGAGAAGCGACGTCGTCACCAAGCCGACGGAGGAGCTGGCGGCCCGCTTCGGTCACCACATCATGAGCGCCTTCGACGGTAACGCCTACGAGGAGCTGTCGAAGAGGGGAGTCCTCGCCCGGGTCCGACACGAGGTGTTGCCGGGCGTGGACGTCGCACTGAAGCCAGATGAACTCGAGCAGGTCCAGTCGTGGCGCAAGTTGGAGCCCAAGGTCCTCGACCGCATCGGCCGCGACCAGGCCCGCATGAGGATCCTCGTGGAGGACATCCTGAGCCGGGATCCGGAGTGGCCGATCCTCGTTTTCACGCCGAACGTCCTGTCCGCCCAAGTCCTTGCCGCGACGCTTCGTTACCGGCAAGTCGCGGCTGAGGCGGTCAGCGGTCAGACCGGACGGCAGGCACGCCGTGACGTCATCGAGAAGTTCAAGAAGGGAGAGATCCGGGTCCTGGCCAACTGCGACCTGTTGATCCAGGGCTTCGATGCACCGGGTGTCCGGGCCCTCTACATCGCGCGGCCGACGTTCAGTCCCAGCGCCTACATCCAGATGGCCGGCCGCGGTCTGCGCGGCCCCGCGAACGGCGGCAAGCCGGAGTGCCTCATCGTGGACGTCGCCGACAACTTCGGTGCAGTCAATGACTTCCTCGGATACCGCGCTTACGAAGACCTCTGGCGAAAGCAGGGATCATGATCCTCATACCGGATCTCGCCGACATCGAGGCGACCACCACCAGCAACGCCGAACGGCGGGTGGCCCGACTGCTGCGAGCGATCGACGGTCCCCCCGACGCCGTCGCCTTCCACTCCGTGAAGCTGCGGAGCCACGCGGTCAAGCAGCAAGGGGAAGCGGACTTCGTCGTGCTCTGGAACGGCGTCGTCGTCATCGTCGAGGTCAAGGGCGGGGGCGTCAGGAAGTACGACGGCGTCTGGTACTCCATCGACCGCCACGGTGACTGGAAGAAGTTGCGCGAGTCGCCGATGGACCAGGCGCAGTCGGCGATGTACGCGCTGCGCGACATCCTCCAGGAGGAAGGCGTCGGTTGGTTCGCGACCGAGGCCGTTGCCCTCACCCCCGACATCGACGCGCCTCCGGCAGCCGTCGAATGGAAGGGAAGCCACTGGTGGGCCAAGGAGCAGATGAGCATCGCCGCACTGACGGAAGCCTTCGAGAAGGTTGCCGGCGAGGCGAGGCCCGCTCCCTACGGCATCAGAGTCGCCCGGTCCGAGACTCTTCGAGCGCGCCTCTTCGGTGAGTTCACCAGGATGCCCGTCATCGATGCGCAGCGGGGCGCCGTGCTGGAGGAGCAGAATCGAGCGACCGAGGGACAGGCCAGAGTCTTGGCCGCGCTCTCCCGGAACCCGAGGATGCTCGTCTTCGGTGGCGCGGGCACCGGGAAGTCCCTGGTGCTGGCGGAGGGCGCGAAGCAGGAGGCGGGCGAAGGGAAGTCGGTGCTCATCACCTTCCACTCGCCCGCCCTGGTCGACTTCTTCGGTCCGCGGATCGAGGGCAGAGATGTCGATCTCCTTCCGTTCGCGGACCTGTCCGGTGACAAGCAGTACGAGGTCGTCTTCGTCGACGAGGCACAGGACCTCATGAACGCCGGCGGCATGGACGCCTTGGACGCCGTGATCCGCGGGGGTCGAGAAGGCGGCCGGTGGAGGATGTTCCTCGACCCCAACAACCAGGCACGCGTCGACGGCGAGTTCGACCCGGACGTCTGCGAGTTGGTCCAGCAGGAGGCGCTCCAGTACGACCTGGACCGGAACGTGCGCAACACCCGTGCGATCGTCCACGTCGTGCAGGAGTACCTCGGCGCCGACGTCGGGGACCCGGGCATCGTCCATGGCGACCGAGTGGAATGGCGGTGGTCCGACGGGACGGCCGGTGTCTCCGCCGCCGAGACCGTGGCTCGCGACCTCGTCGCGAACGGGGCACGACGCCAGGACATCTGGATCATCAGTGTGTCCGAGGACGCCGAGCCGCACAGGACCGAGGCCGGATTCCTCGTGACCAACCCCCGTTACGCCAAGGGGCTGGAAGCAGAGCACGTCATCGTCTGCGACCTGCCCCAGGAATACGACGACCGGGGGCTCGCCGCTTTCTACGTGGCCGTCACGCGGGCGCGGGTCACGCTCCACGTGGTCGCGTCCAAGAACGACAAGAAGCGGCTCCAGGATCTTCTTCGAAAGCAGGTTGGGAAGTGAACCTCACAGCGGCCCAAAAGGAGGCCCTCCACCATCTCCGAGCCTCCTACGTGGGGCCCGAGGCCGGAGATGAGGAGGTCACGGCGAACCTGCCTCACCGGCAGTACGCCGTCGGCATGCTGTTCCCGGTCGAAGCCGAGGCACGAGGCTCTCACGGGGACCGGAACACGGACGAAGAGGTATCGGCGGATGTCCCCGATGGTGATGTCGAGGAGAGCGGGGCCGGTGTCCCCCTGGCCGAGGACTGGAAGCCCTCGTCTGTCGCGCTCTCCTTCGTCACCGACGGCGACTCGGTCGACGTCGACTTCTCGTGCGGTACGTACGCCGCTGTCGAGGGAGACGGGCCGCCCAGGTGGCGGCGTACCCGGTTCTCCGTCGACGGCCTCGACCTCCGGCGGGACAAGGGGCCTGAGCGCCTTTCCGTGGATGGTGTCTCGGTCGAAATCGGGTCGCGTTGGCGCGACTTCCAGGGCGACTCGTTGGTCACCGTCCACGTACGGGTCCTGACCGAATCAACGGGCGATGACCGACTCGATATCCCTCGGACGCTGTTCCAGGTCCACCTAGCCGCCGCTCCCTCCGCCGGGGCGGAGATCCTGGAGTACGACACGACGCGCTCGATCGTCACCGACCCGGAAGCCGCCGAGCTGCGCCTGCGGTATCGCAACCGAAAGGTCTACGCGGTCGGGCACGGAATGGCCGCGGACTGGGAGTTCGCGGAGGGCCGTTGTGCCAAGGTCTTCCTCGAGCCCGTGCCGGCCTTCGTGGTGCCCGCCGTCGAGACCACGGGGTTCGACGAAGGGACGGCCGAGGCCGAGGCCTTGGAGCTGCGGCACCTCCAGCAGATCGACAAGGATCCTGAAGCGGTCCTTCGATCGTTGGACGCCTTCCTCGAGGCGTTCGCCGGCTGGGCCTGCCGTCAGATGGAACGGGCGGAGGCTTTCAGCGACGACAGGGCCGTGGCCGTCCGCATCACCGAGCGTTCGCAGGACGCCGTCGACAGGATGAGGGAAGGCATAGACCTCCTCCGGGCGCCGGGACGACAGGACCTTCGAACGGCCTTCTCACTCGGCATGGCCGCCATGCGTCTTCAGATGCGGCAGGCGTCCAACCACGGGAAGCCGGAGGAGCAGGTGCCGGAGCCGCGGTGGCGCCCCTTCCAGCTCGGTTTCCTGCTCGTGTCGCTGGCCTCCACCGTCGATGAGGGGCACAAGGATCGAGACCTCGTCGACCTCATCTGGTTCCCGACCGGTGGCGGCAAGACCGAGGCATACCTGGGTCTCGCCGCGATCGAGGTGTTCCGTCGACGGCTCGCTCACGGCACGGCCGGCGGGGGAACCGCAGTCATCACCCGCTACACCCTGCGGCTCCTGACCTCTCAACAGTTCCAACGGGCCGCGGCACTGGTCTGCGCGATGGAGCGGCTGCGGGCCACGGACGACCGGGCGAAGGGCATGGCGCCGTTCTCGATCGGTCTGTGGGTGGGCAACGAAGTCACCCCCGGCACGCGAGTAGACGCACGTGAAGCACTCAAGAGGCTTCAGAAGGCCGCGCGCCCGGAAGAGGCGAACGAATTTCAGGTCGAGAGCTGCCCATGGTGTCTGACGCCCTTGGTGCCGAGGCTCAGGAGCGACAAGCCAGAGGACTACGGCATGCGCCTGGACGGCGTGGACGTCGTGCTCCACTGTGTCGACGCGTCGTGCGACTTCGCCGGCGAGCTCCCGCTCGCGGTCGTCGACGAGGTGCTATACAACGAACCGCCCACGATCCTCCTGGCCACCGTCGACAAGTTCGCGCGTCTGCAGTTCAGGCCGGAAGCTGGCAGGCTGCTCGGTCTCGGGACCACCTTCAGACAACCGTCCATGATCATCCAGGACGAACTGCACCTGCTCTCAGGGCCGCTCGGAACCACCGTCGCCGTCTTCGACGCGGTGATCCAGCTCCTGCTGAGCCGGTCGGGCTCCAGCCCCAAGATCGTGGCCTCGACGGCCACCATCCGCGCGTCCGAGGAACAGGTGGAGGGACTGTACGGGCGCGAGGTCGCCCTGTACCCGCCATCGGGACTCGACGACGACCGGACCTTCTTCTCCCGCCCGGTGGAAAACGGAGAAGGACGTCTCTACGTCGGCCTGATGCCGCAGTCGGTCTCGCAGCCGTCGGCCGTCATCGCAGCCGTCACCCCCATGGTGGAGATGCCGGAGGCGCTCGCCACCCGCGCCCCGTCCGCCGCGTCACGGGACGCGTACTGGACGCTGGTCATGTACCACAACAGTCTTCGTGAGCTCGGACGTACCGGGACGCTGGTCGTCGACGACGTCAACGGTCGTCTGGAGCCCCGAGCCGAGAGGCTCGGCTTCCCGCTGCGGCCCGTCAGGGCGGGGAAGATCCTGGAACTGACAAGTCGTCGCGGAGCTGAGGAGCTGCCGAACGATCTCCGCGCGCTCAGGGTCAGGGCCGACGAGTCGCCGGAGGCTGTCGACGTGGTCCTCTCGTCGAACATGCTCTCCGTGGGCATCGACATCCCGCGGCTCGCGCTGATGCTCATGGTGGGGCAGCCGAAGACCACGGCCGAGTACATCCAGGCCACGAGCCGTGTCGGACGTGGAGACACGAAGGGCGTCGTCGTCACGCTGTTCCGGTCGGGAAGGGCCCGTGATCGGTCGCACTTCGAGACCTTCCGTGGCTACCACGAGACCCTCTACCGGAGCGTGGAGCCAACGAGCGTCACGCCGTGGTCGTTGGCCTCGCGCGATCGCTCGCTCGCCGGCGCGCTCGTGGGACTGATGCGGCAGTCGTTCACCGCTTTCGCCCCGAACGAAGCGGCGGGTCGGTTCGACCTCGGGGACGACAGGATCCGCGAAGCGGTCGAGCGACTCGTGGAACGGTTCCTCGGCTACGTGACGCGCGCAGACGGCCTCGAAGCCCCGGAAACACGCTCCGCGGTATGGAGCCTCCTGAGGGACTGGGACCGGCGGGCAGGCCAGGCACGGGAGTCGGGCGAGCCTCTGTACTACCAGCGGACGAAGAAAGACCAGGCAGCTTTGTTGAAGAAGTTCGGTCAGCCCGGCGAGGGGTGGCTCGTCGGAGACTCGATGAGGTCCGTGGAGCCCAACGTGGCGGTCGAGGTCCAAGAACCGCAGGAGGAGGTGCACCATGGAGAAGATCAGGCATGACCTGCGCCTCTCCGAGACGATCTCACCGTTCGGTGTGGGAGCGATCGTCGACGTGCGAGGCGAGTCGCTCATTGCGCCGGACACGTCCTGGTGGGACAAGAAGGTCGCCCATGAGATCAGCTGTGAGCGTCTGATGGCCCGCCTCGGTGCCGGTGTCCTGAGACAACCGCCGGCGCACGCGGGCCGGGCCGCAAAGGAAACCCCTGCGCTGCCGTACTGGCGCTTTCCCGCTTGGCGGTTCTGCGAGCGTTGCGACAAGCTCTCGAAGCTGACCGGTAGGAAAAAAGGTCAGTGGAGCAACACCTGCGACTGCGGCGGCGCGCTCGTACCGATGCGATATGTCGCCGTCTGTGAAAAGGGCAGCCACATCCAGGACATCAACTGGTTCCAGTGGGCGCATCGTGGGCGCGCGGCGCGCCTGAACGAAGCGGTCCGTTTCTGCCGTGACTACAAGGCACTCAGGTTTCACAAGCTGGCCACCCGCGGCGAAGGCCTCGCGGGCCTGGTGGTGAAGTGCTACGGGTGCAAGAACGAGCGCAAGCTCGCGGAACTTGTGACGAAGGGGGCCCTGCACCAGGACGGGATCCGTTGCGCGGGACGGCAGCCCTGGGAGCCGGAGAGCTCTGTCAAGAAGCCCTGCCCGTACGAGTTGGTCGCCGTGCAGCGCGGTGCCACGGGCAACTACATCGCCGAGAGGATCTCGGCTCTCGATATCCCGGAGGAACGCCCGCGGTCCGCGGAGACGGCCGACAAGATCCGTGGTCACATGCTCTTCGGGACAGTCGTGACCGACAACGGCGGACCCCAGTCGGAAGTGTTGGCGCAGCTGATCGCCGACGACCTCGGAGTGACGGCGGAAACCGTCCTCGGCGTCGCGGCGGGGGAGGAAAGCCCTGCGGGCGAGCTTCTGCTCGACCTGAAGGACGGTGAGTGGTCAGCGTTCCTGAAGAAACTCGACGAAGGGCGCGACCGCACGGGAAGCGACTTCGTCGTCGATGGGAGAAGCCTCGAAGGGCTCGCGGGACCGCAGAGCCTTCTCGCCAAGATCAGCGGCATCGGACAGGTACGCCGAGTGCGGGAGGTCCGTGCCCTGCAAGGGTTCCGACGCCACGACGCGGAAGCGACGCTGATCAACGCCGATCTAGGGTCGGACCGGTCGTATCGGCCCACCTACCCGGCGATCGAACTGTTCGGGGAAGGAATCTTCCTGCGGTTCGACGAGGAGAAGCTCGCCGCATGGGAGGCACAGCCGGAGGTGCAGGCACGCGCCGGCATCCTCAAGACGAGAAGGGCCGACTCCCCCTGGGCCGGCCGCCTCGACGTGCCGGAACCCAGGTACATCGCCCTGCATACGCTGGCGCACTTGCTCATCCGTCGGCTGGCGTTCGCCAGCGGCTACGCTTCTGCCTCGCTCCAGGAAAGGATCTACGCGAACTCCGACCGCACGGACAAGACAGCCGGGATCCTGATCTATACCGCGGCAGGGGACGCCCAGGGGACTCTCGGCGGTCTCGTCAGGCTCGGGGAGCCCAAGAAGCTGATCCCACTCCTGGTGGCAGCACTGGACGACGCGGACTTCTGCTCCAACGACCCGGTCTGCATCGAAAGCGACCGTCAGGGAGCCTCACAGCTGAACCTCTCAGCCTGCCACGGGTGCTCCTTGGTGAGTGAGACCTCCTGCGAGACCGGAAACCGGCTGCTGGATCGACAGCTGGTCCTCGGCGGAAGCGACGTGAGAGGACTGCTGGACGAGGTTCTGACGGACATCCGACGGCCCGGGTGACGACCTTCAGCATTCTGCGGCCCCGTGGCACGTGCTTGGGGCCGCAGAGCGGCCATCCCTCGGGCGCTTTCGGGCGGGAAGGGGCCCGTAACCATCACTGCCCTCTCAGACTCTGAGGTGCTGATCAGTCTGCCCGTTCCGGAGGGCGCTTGAGAGCTGCATAAAGCAGCAGGCCATAGCCCTAGGCGTGACTGATCGTGCGAGACCAGTCCACGGATAGTCCACGGCCGACTGAGTAGCGGTTCAGGAGTTCGCACCCGTGCGTCCTCAATGAACACAGACTCCCAGCTGCTCCAACCGCCAGCGGCTCCCGTTGGCGGCGACGAGTTCACTCAGCCGTCGATGATGGATCGCGGCAAACGCGCCTCCCGGATAAGTGGAATGCAGCTTTCTGTGCGATGTGAAGTGCCGAACGTGATGCGCCCCGATGGGGGCGGTTCGCGCTCTCCCATTCGGAGCTGCCGACCGGTCGTTTTCCCGCCGGTATCGGCCTCTCCCCGATCCTGCGACTACGGCGAGCCCTCGCAACCCGGGCCCACAGCATGTCTGGTGGTGGGGTGTGGGATCCTGGACGCCCTCGTCGACGTCTCGGAGCACCTGATCTATGACTCCACCGAAGTTTGACAGCATCACCCCCTCCGCGGCTCGTCTCACCGAGTCGTTGCGGGACATCGGTTACGACTTCCCTGCCGCCGTTGCAGACCTTGTCGACAACAGCGTCTCTGCAGGCGCCGATCATGTAGACATCTTCATAGAGTTTGACGGCCCCGACTCGTACGTTCTTATTGCTGACGACGGCGCTGGCATGAGTGAAAGTCAGTTGACGGAAGCGCTCCGGTACGGGAGTCGACGCGGCTACGCGCAAGGGGAACTTGGCCGCTACGGGCTGGGGTTGAAAACGGCATCGCTGTCCCAGTGCCGTGCTGTCACCGTTGCTACTCGAACGTCGGTCAACGCGCCCCGTCTGTACATCCGCACCCTCGATCTCGACGTGGTCTCGGAATCGGACCAATGGGTGGTTTTGCGCCCCGGGCGTGAGGGTCTACCTCATCGTGCAGTTGCCTACCTCACTGAGGCAATCGGCACGGTAGTCGTCTGGGACAAGCTGGACCGGGTTCTGCCAGAAAGCCGACCCGAAGGCGGCTGGGCGCGCCGGAGACTGGATGCCATGGCTAAACGCACGGCTGCGCATCTCGGTATGGTCTTTCACCGCTTCCTTGAGGGGACTGGCAGCGGACGAAGGATCATCATCACGGTGAACGGCGAAAAGGTTGAGCCGTGGAACCCCTTCGCTCCGCACGAGCCTGCACGCGCGGACCTTCCCAGTCAACGGTTTGAAGTAACCATAGGGAAAGTCAGCGGAACTGTGCGAATGAGTCGCTACGTGTTGCCCGCCAAGGAAAATTTCAGCTCACCAGAGCAATTTGAGCGCTTGTCAGGTCCATTGAAGTGGAACCGCCAACAGGGGCTCTACATCTATCGAGCAGATCGCCTCGTGCAATGGGGTGGTTGGAACGGCATTCGCGGGATCGACGAACACACCAAGCTGGCTCGCGCTTCACTGGACTTTGACACCGATCTAGACGGCGCATTCAATATCAACGTTGCTAAGGTTCGCGTAACCGTCCCGATTCAGCTGCGCCAGATGCTGGAGCGGCCGATCAACGAGTTGTGCAGCCGAGCGGACGAGGCGTACCGAAAGACTGCTCGTGGCACAGGAGTCGGAACTGCCGTTCCCTCTTTGCCTCGTCAGACGGCATGGAATGGTCCCGAATCACAAGAGGCGGCCGCAATGAAAGATGCCGGGCTTGCGCTTCGTGCCGCGTCGATGCAAGCGGGGGAGTACGAGGCCTTGCTGCGCATCGTGGCGGTCCTTGAGAGGGAAGCCCCTGCGGTGGCTCAGGTGCTGGGGTTGAACACGTGAGCCACCAGCTGGCGCTGTCAGTAGAGAAGTTGCTGTTTCTGCTCTTCGGCTTTAGAACCAGCGCATAGCTTCTGCAGCGGGCATTCGACGCACAGCGGGTCGGCAGGGCGGCAGAGGCTGGTGGCGAGCTCGAGCAGTCCCAAATGTGCGTTGCGCGCGTTTGCGCCGTAACCGATCAGGCGTGCCACGGCCAGACGTCCATCGGTTAGGCGGTTGCGCCGGTGGACGTCCTCGCCGGACATCCGTGCAGCGACACGAAGAACCCCTTGGCGTGCAAGCACTGGTTCTTCCGACTCGGAATCATCGGCTCCACCCGCCTCATCGTCGTTAGCGCTGACCGGTACGGTCAGAATGGCCAGGTCGGCCACGGCCTGACTGATGCCGGCAACTTTGGGCAGCAACTCATCATCGGAAAGCATGTGAGGAGCGCCGACGAGCTCGGTAGCTACAGCGAGAAGCTGCTCGCCACGCCGCTCCCGACCGATCCATCGGGAAATCTCGAGCAGTTCTTTCTCTGCGGTGAGTGTGTCGGTGGGCATGGTCCAGCGCGCTAGCAATGGCCAGAGGGGGCGGGATTGTTGAGATGGCATTCTATCCAACAGGATTTCTGCAGAGATGACCTGCCAGCGAGACGACGCCGTGAGCCACGGAAGATTGCGATGCGACAGGCTTGTGAACCAGTTCGCCAAGGTTTCGGCGATGTGCTGCGTGGTGGGCCCGGCAGGTTGCGGTTCGTCCAAGGCAGCCATGACTGCACCGCCTAGATGCTCACCTAGGAACGGAGGCACCGCGTTACCGACTTGCCGGAATGCGGCCGAGGGGGGACCAGCAAAGCGGAATCCATCCGGGAACGTCTGCAAGCGGGCCGCTTCGCGCACGGTCAGTGTTCGGTTCTGCCTGGGATGGATGTACCAGTATCCGTCCTTAGCGATATGAGCTGTGATAGTTCGCGACAGGCCGTCTTCGTCAAGACGCTTGTATTTATCGCGAAAAATGTCGTCCCGATAACGCTTCAATTCATCGGGGAGGTCAGAGTACCGGGTGCTGGTAGACATGGACTCGAATGCGATTTCATCATCTTCTCGAACCGGTCGCGTGATGTGGTCGAAAACCTTGCCCGCGTCTGTGCTCGGCACCTGCTTGCGCATCTTCTTTTGAAAGCGGGTGAGGGGTTGTGTGTACTCTTTCCATCCATGCGCGCCGCCCTCTGGGCGCCACCCACCCTCGACCTCAGGCAGATCCCCGATGGCGTTCCATACCGTAACCTTGTCCGGAGTCTCATCGGGCCATTCGAAATGATGCCCGTCACGCAGCGCTACTAGTATCAACCGCTGTCGGAACTGTGGCACGCCATAGCGCCAGGTATCAACGACGCGCTCCTCCACGGCGTATCCCAGGGACTCCAATTCGTGGACCATCGTCCGCAAAATGAACATTTCACGGTCGAGCGCCATGTCTGGCACGTTCTCCATGACGACTGCAGGCGGCAGGGCGAGACGGACAACCTCCAAGAATGAGCGCCAGAGGTCCCGGCGCTCGTCATATGGGTCACGCTGTCCCTCCCGGACGCGGTGCCGGATCTTGTAGCGTCCCGCCTTGGAGAAGGGCTGGCATGGTGGCCCGCCGGAAAGCAGGGTGATACCGGCCTGCTTGACTAGCTCGGCCACATGCTTGACACGGTCCGCATCGCCTAGATCCCAGTCCAAGGTCAGCCCGCCGAAGTGGTGCCGGTGCGTCTCCAGGGCCTCACGGTCATGGTCGGCGGACAGGACGACACGGAACCCGGCAGACTCCAGGCCGTAACTCAGACCGCCGGCTCCGCAGAACAGGTCGGCTGCCAGCAGCTTCCCTTCCGTACGCAGCTGCTCCGCGTAGTGCAAGAAGGCGGTGTCATCCCCGCACTCCTCCGGGTGCGGTTCCAGACGAAGGAAGGGGCCCCGTACCAGTTTCACTTTGTATGGGCTGCGCGAGGATTCCGCGATCTCCGTCATGACGCCTCCTGAGAAAACACCAACACAGGTTACCTTTGCTACTTCCGACGCGACGGCGGGACCGCGTTGTGCCGCACCGCTGACGCCATCCTCGGACCTGCTAAAGAAGGGGTGCTGGGTCCCGCCGCACGGGGCCAGCGCTGGAGGGCTGCTGCGCACCTCCGGGATATGCCCTGGTCGTGGAGGCCTGATCTTGCCTTCGCCGGGCCAGCTTCGTAGCGATCATCACCGCAAGCTGTTGCTCGGACTGCAAGTCAACCAGCCCGGCCGCGCGCAGTGCCCGCTGCGCGAGCACTGCGTCGGCAAACCTTTGGAAGCCGATCTGCACAGCCAAGCCTCCAGCGAGGAGGACGACGGCCAGGTCACGCCCTGATCAAGGCTGGCGAGGGCCTGTTCCCAAAGCGCTCCCCGTCTCGGGAGCAGGCCCTCAGGCGCCGTCCTACGGCGCGAACGCGCTGAAGCCCTCTTCGATCGCGTTGTCGTAGACCTCCAGCGCCTTCCTGACCTGTGCCGCCGTGATGGTGGCGTTGGTCGCCAGCTTGGCGGCGATCGTAGTGGCGATCTGCTGCTCGGCCAGCTCCAGGGCGCGTGTCTCCCGCGCCCAGTCGGCCAGCATCTCCCACTCACTCAGCTCGATCTGCTTGAGCCGGGAAAGCTGCTCTTCCTCTTCCTCTTGGGTGTCCACCGCGAACTCGACAGGCCTCGCCAGCAGCTCCTCGGCCAGTTCCTCTGGAACACTCCAAGGGATTTGGGATACCTCTTCCCAGCACTTGCTGCTCTTCGCCCACTCGGTGACGTGCTTGCCCTCCTGGATGACCATCTCCATGATCAGCGGACACAGGTCGTGGGCGGCTTGGACGATCGCGTCGCTAACCTGCTGCTCCCGCCAGATGCGGTCGAGGTCGATACGCCGGCCAGTCTCCTCGCAGAGGCGGGCCGTCGTGTAGGCCGTGATCAGGGCCTTGTGGCTTCCCGCGTCGTGCGCCTTGGCCACCTTGTCGACCTCCTTGAAGAGGATGCCCATGGCGACCGTTCGGCGGCAGTAGTCCACATCGATTACTGGGGGCTGCTCCTTGACGTTGGCCTGGAAGGCGGCGAAGCTCTTCTGCGCTCCGCGGCTTACAAGGTGCGGCAACCCGTTCCAGGCGTTGACGAACTTCGCAAGGTCAGATTTGGCGAATCGCTGGGCGGCCGGGTTCTCGGCCTTGAACTTGCGCCGCGCGACGATGGAGGTGTGCTTCGCTTCTTCCACCGCGTACGAGCCACGAGCCCGCTCGTAGAACCAGCGTGTCTGCGGTCCGCCGGGGGTGGTTGGAGGAGCCCACAGGGTGCGACTGACCCGTTCGAATTCGACATGAAACTTGTCGTTGGCCGAGAGATCGACCAGCGTGACTTTGTTCTGAGTGTTCGAGTACCGCGAGATGCTTGGGACGATTGCCATCAGATCGTCCGAGCCCATCAGCGTCAGCTTCATCTGGACGCTGACACCGTCCAGATCCTTCTTGTCCCGTTTGAAGACGTGGTGGAGGGTGGCGGTGGTCTGCCCGCCGTTCACGATCTGGAGGCCAGTGAGACTGCGGATGCCGACACGCCTGCCTTCAGCGTCCTCGACAAATTCCGCGGCGGTCGCCGTTGCCGTGATGCCGTTGTTGTAGGTCAAGAACCGCCCCGGCTCGTTGAGCAGGGTGAGGCGGATTCCCCGGTTGACCGTGCTACGGGCCTGCAGGAACGCGCGCACGTTAAGCTCGAGAAGTCGCGTGCGGTGCTCCTCGTACAGTTCGGCGAGGTGGCGTCCGGGAACGACGGCGAGGGTGACGGAGAGATTGGGCTCGATGCTCTGCACCGACAGGCAGTTGATCGGCGGGTCGAACTCCACAACAATCGGCTCGCTGGCGGCACCGGACGTCTGGTGACGGTAGAGCCGGGCGAGGTCCCAGAGGTGATGCTCGACGGGGAGGCCTTTGAAGTCGGTGGGCTCCGGCTGCGTGCGGGCTGCCGACTCGCAGTTGCTGAAAAGGAAGAGGCGCACCTTGGAGGCGTTGGCAAGTAGCTTCTCGACGCCCTCGCACAGTTGGTGCACCTCAGTGGGCTGATCGAAGTTGCCCCGGATGCTGCCGGCTTTCTGCAGGAAGGCGAGCAGCCTGCGGTAGTGCTTTGTCACGTCGGCCTTGGTCAGCCTGTCGACCATGGGCTCGAGGCTGAAATCCGTGGTGTAGAGGTCGAGAACCGAGCGGTCGTCGCTGTATCCGAAGCCGTACACCATGACGCCGTGCCCGCTGTGGTAGGCGACGGTCATGTTGGAGACGAAGCCGGACTCCTCCAACTGCTCCAGAACCCAACGGGTGAACGTCCTCGGGATGGAGCCGTCCTCCGCTTCTGCCAAGGTCTGTATGTCGCCCGTGAGCGTACGGGCGTAGTCGGCAAGGGGCAGCTCAGCCATCAGTTCCTCTGATTACCTCGGTGACCTCATCGGTCGTTGTGCGGTGCTTCTCAAGCGCGATGACGCTGATGTCGTAGGCGCAGTTGCCGATCCCGTCGGGAAGGTCGGTCTCCACGATGCGCGGAAATCCCTTGCCGACGGTCCACAAGTCGGCGCGACGAAGTGTGTAGCGCGGTTCATCGTAAAGGTCCCGCTGGTGCGGCAAATAACCGGTCTGGATCAGACGGTTCTCGAACAGGGCGGATGCCGAGGTGGCGCTGGCGGCGGTGCGGATATCGTCCACCACTGCGTTGAGGCTCTCGCCCACACCGCCCCGGCGCTCGTCGAGGACCAGGTGCACGAGCACCAAGCGGCTGACGCCACGATCGTCGAGTTGCCGTTCGTTGGCGATCCGGACGGTGTTCGGGTTCTTCTTGGTGGTCGTTTTGACCTCGATGGCGACGGGCGCGAGCTGAAAGTCCTGGTTGCTGCCTTCTGGCCCGGTCCACGCCTCCACCGCAACATGCGTCGGGAGGACAGCGAGCAGGTGGGTGCGAAGCCAGCGCAGCTCCCCGTAGAGCCCCAGCCGGGCCTCTCTGCCCAGACCTTGCGTTCCGACACTGCGCATGAGCTGCTGCCAGTGCGTGAACCTTCGGACCGCCCGCTCGAGAACGGTCTCCGGTGACGCGTCCTTCGAGGTACGCGCGATGTCTTCTGCGAGAGGGGTAAAGACCTCCCGCAGCTCACCGGCGGTCAGGGAGATCTGGAGCTCGAACTCGCGATTACTCACCGAACTGCAGGACAGACTCAGTCCGTGAGTCTCCCGCAGGCCGGCAAGGAGGGGGCGCGCACGGTCGACCGCCCGTGAACCGCCTCTCACCAGCAGCATGCGTTGCCGCCCAGGTTGGGACACGCCCACATGGATGTCGTGCCCGCTCTCGGGGAACAACCGCCGGGTGGAGCGCCCTCGGTTCGGTTGCGGCGCCTCCAGCTCCTGCCACAGCGCTTCGTTGATCACGCGTCTTCGGCCCCGTCCTCGTCGCTGAGGTCGTCCGAGTCGTCCTTCCACCAAGGAGCATTCACGACGTACTCGGTCGCGGTGTGGGCCTTGGAGAAGGGGAAGCTGGCGGCGAACCCGATCAGTGGTACATCGGGGTTCGCCTTGGGCGGCTCCATCATGTAAATGAGCAGGTGAGCCTGGTCGGGACGGCGCTGCCAACGAAGCGGCTCACCCGTGGGCAGGGTGGGTGCGAGCGGTCCGCCGTTGCGGTTTTTGCGCCCTTCAGCGGCTTTCTTCGTCGCCTCCCAAGCAGCCTCGTATTGCTCTGGGTCGAGGTCTAGCGACTCGTCTTTGGGGTTCAGGATGCGCTTGATGGTGTGTTTCGTAGAGTCCGGGCGCGCGGTCTTGGAGGCCGCTCGTGTGACTGCGCCCAAGGTGTATTCCGCGAGGGCGACGGACATTTCCGCTCCCCGGCGGGAGACGATCCGGACGGTCCACCGGCCGAGCTCTCCGGCTTTGGCGCACTGCTGGATGTAGGCAGAGATGGCGTCCGGACGGATCCGGTTTGCCTCCGGCGCGGACTTGTAGGGGTCGAAAAAGCCGGACGCCACCAACTCTGGGGGGATGTCCGACCACACGAGACTGCCAGTCTTCGGGTCGACCTGCGGTGCAGTGTGCGCCAAGAGCATGCCGACGAATGTCTGCAGGCTGTCGAAGTTGTGCTTCGGCTTCCCGTTAGTGAGAGGAAAGATGGTTGTTTCGGCCAGTTCGCCGGAAAAGCTGAGCCGCACCCGCGTGCCCTGACGCATCTTGTTGGCGGCTGTGATGCTCAGGCCCAAGGAGGACGTGCGCACCTTGAGACCGAACTCACGAGGGGTGAAGCCGATCGCCGCCATCTCCTCGATATCTCGGCGGAGTTCGTCGGTCGCGGCTGTGATCTCCTCGTAGGCCGCCACCAACTGCGTGGTCGTATGCAGCCGGCACAGGTCCTCGTAGCCGGGCCGGTAGCCGAACCAGCGGCCCATCTGCAGCAGGGTGTCGTAGGTCTTGGCGAAGCGCAGGTAGTAGCTCACCGAAAGACCCTCAAGGGTGAGGCCACGCGACAGCTTCTGCCCGCCGACAGCGATGACGTACATGCCTGTGTGGCGGTTCGAGTAGTAGTCGAGTACGTCCTTGGCCACCCCGTTGATGGCCTTGACCTCGAGCTTCTGGATCGCGGGGAGGATTTCGGCGGCGGTTTGCTCCCAGGACAGCCGTTCGGCCTCGTCCGCGGTGAAGAAAGCGGTGGTGGGCTCGAAGTCCTCCTCCCATACAAGCCGCAGTTCGTTCATGTGCGCACGAGACGCATCTCCATAGCGGTCCCTTAGACCGTTCCGGAGCAGCCTCACGTAGTCGTCGATCTGGTCTCGGACCTGCCCTTGGACCTTGGTGAACCGGGTGACGTGCACCAGCATCGAGTTGTGGACATCTACCTGCCCCCGCGCGCGGCGGGCGGCGCAGGTCAGTACGAAGGAGTGGATGGCGCGCCGCAACGAATCCGGCAGCTCGGCGGTCACCGTGAAGCCGGACTTGTGCTTTTCTGGAACCCAGTTCTCGGTGTCGTCGACATGGCGTACCAGCGGCAGTGGGTCGATGTCCTCTTCTTCCGCATAGGCACGCAGACCGAACAGTCGCTCCGGACCGAGGTAGTTGGACGGCGCCCGCAATGTACGGATGAAGCTCTCGGGGAACAGGTCGCCGCCGAGGCTGTCGTGGTCAGCATCCGGGTCTATGTAGATGTTCGCGTAGGGGGTCGCGGTGTAGCCCACGTAGGACGACTTGTCGAAACTGGTCAGCAGCTTGCGGATAGCGGCGTTAATGCTGGTGGGGTCAGCACCGTCACCAGCCGTGTTCACGGACGCGTTGTCGGCCTCGTCGTCGATGACGAAGAGCGGGATGTCCTGCACTATCTTGCGACCCGTCTTGGGGTCCTCGACGCCGTGGACCTCCGTGACCCAGGTGCGCAGGTAGTCGATGATCTTCGGGTGCTTCTTGACTACGAGAACAACCGGGAAGTTGCCGATCGGTAGGTTCGCCTTGGAGGCGGTCTTCCGGTCGAAGTCGCCCTTCTCGGTGCTGTTGGTCAGCGACGCGACGTGAAGACGGGGCTCACCGGCCATGGCGCCGACGCCGATGTAGCGGTCGGCGCCCTCTTGGTCGGACCGGAGCTGGTACTGAGTGTCGAAGCCCAGCAAGCCTTCGTCGACGCGGAGTTGTGTCTGGGCGCGTAGGTCGTTGAGGACGCCGGCGAAGACTACGATCAGCCGGTATCCGGCGTCGGCAGCCTTTGCCGCCAGACCGATGAACTGGCCGGTCTTCCCGGACTGGACTTGGCCGATCACCAGCCCCATTCGACGCCAAGAGCCGGGTCGGTGCGGATCCTCCAGCTCCCCGAGAACCTCGTCCGTCGTCCGGTCGATGCTGTTCACTACTTGGAGCGACATGCCTCGCGAATGCTTCAGAAAGCGCTCATACCGGGTCCAGAAGGCCCACGAACGGTCATTCTTGGCATCGGGCAGCCATCGGACGTGGTTCTCACTGTCACTCAGCCCTGCTGAACTTTCCTGGAAGATGGTGGTGCGGGACTCGACCAGCTTGCGCAGATCGGCTGCCTCCACCCTTACGCCGTTGAGGCCGGCGACCATCTTGGCCGTCTCAACAGCCTTGGTCACCTCGTCGGAAGTAGCCTGCCGGTCTTCCGGCAGAAACTGAATGGCTACCTTCAGCGCAAAGGACAGGTCCTTACTGACTGCCGGATCCACGAATTCCTCCCCCTGGAGATATGTGACTTGCTGGATGGGAACGGGAGGGTACGCCCCACCCGTGCGGTCACTTGTTCCAGAATCCATTCAGCTGGTCGAAAGGTTGCGTTGTGCGGATGACCCGTCGTGCCTCATCCGGAGAACGGCCTTGGGCGACAAGTACATCGAACATGCGCTGAGCCACTTTGATCGCCTCATCAGTGGCCCTTCCCGGACCACCGAAGGGTTCGGGATCATCTGCTGTGTCGACCTCGTGCAGCACTCGCAGCGCTGGCACGGGTACTGTCTCCTCCAGCAACCGCAGCAGCGCCCGGATGTTCGCCGGATCGCCGCCCCCCTCCTGTAGTACCGCCTCCACCAAGGGGTGCTTTCGGTTGATCCGGCAGTGGACCATGTTCTCGTCCCGCCGTACGTTCCACGCGAATGACAGGTTCTCGGCGCGCTGCCGTGCCGCTATCTGACCCCGGTTGCGGACGGTCTCGGCTGCGGCGGACCGAACCGTGCGCGCTATGCGCTGAAGATGCTGGCGCAGTACGACCGGCGGCACCACTGTCGCCTTCCGGACATCAACCTGCCATTGGGCGTCGGTCTCCGCCGGAATGTCGACGGCGATGCGGGCCAGGTTGTACTTCTCCTCGCGCCGGAGCCCACGTATGCCCAGCCAACTTCCTGCGAGGAGAAGGCGGTTACGGCGGTACACGTAAAAGCCCTGCTGCCGAAGCCACCCCTTGGGACCTCCGACACGTTCCGCCTCGGCAGAGGTCAGCCGCTGGAGACCCGGGAGTACGTACGGCTCGACCCTGACCTTGTGCCCTTCGAGTGGCAGGTTCTCCACCGGATGATGCAACACTGACGGATGGTTGGACAGGAACGGGTCCCACGGCTCGACGGCAAGGCCCGTGACACGCAACGTCAGCGCGGCCGCGCCAGAGAGGAACCGGGCGAAGACGAGTCCGAGGTGGCCGCGGACCTTCTCGGCCTCGTCGTAGAACTGCCGCTGGGTCCTGCGATCGCCTGCGGTGATCTCCCCGTATCCGGCGAGCTGCTGCCAAAGAACTATCGTGCCGACGGACCGTCCTGCGGTGAGTTGCTCCAAGGCCTTCTCGGCCTCGGCCGGCGGCTGTCGGAGCAGGCGCCACTCACCTGTCTGTTCAACCACGTCCAGGTCCCACGTCCGCGAGTGCCAAGGGCCGTCGACCTCCGCGGTGCAGACCGTCAGCAGCCGGCACTGGGAGAAGGAAGCTGACTTCAGCCCCACTCCGTACCGGCCCAGGTCCCTCGAAGTGCGGTCGGTTGCTGACCAGCGGGCCGCGACGGTCATCGCGGTGACCAAGGCATCCTCCGACATGCCATGACCATCGTCGACCACGGCTATCCACGAGAAGCGCCCGTCCCAGGTGAACTCCACATCGATCGTCCCCGCTCTGGCCGAGACGCTGTTGTCCACCAAGTCTGCGACGGCATCAGGGAGTGAGTAGCCCAGCGAACTCAGGGAGGCCACCATCCCAGCAGGCTCGGGAGGTGCGAGGTCATACGCCATGCGGTACTTGGCCCTGCCCTTCCAGTCCAAGACGGTTGGATGATGAAGATATCCCCTCGTCACCGATTGTGGAGCTTCTGTGCGCAAGGCGATCTTTAGGCGAGAGGACGACCACGGGCGCACCTCGGGTACGTCACTTTGTTGAAATGGTGACTAACCGTCATGTCGGGAACCTATAGATATGTCCATAGGTGACCACTGCAGGGTTCGGTGGCAGACGCGGTCATGCGGCATGTAGGACCGGTATGTCATGAAGGATTCGAGCTCGGTGGGAACAGTTGGCCCGACGGTCCAGGGGTGGACCGCTCTTGCCCCGATCAGTTGACGGCGGGCACCCTCCGTGCGACGCCTGCAACTCAGCCGATGGCCATCTGCCACGACGACCGACCACGCACGCTCTAAATGTCGCACCCCACCGGCCTCAGCCACGCTGCGACGCCGTCGACCAGAGCAAGTCGCGCCGATAGAAGGGGGTCTGTTGCCCCTCCAAGTGGGCGAAGCTTGACGACTGAGTGACGGGCGCAGCCAGACTGCCTCTTCTTGCCCTGGATCTTGGCCCAAGAAGTTGGCGACCTGCGTATTCGCTGGTCCGAGCGGTGCCTTGCTGCGCCTGCGTAGGTGTCATTGGTCGTCGTTGGCCACTGTTGAGCAACCTTGCACCGCCCAGGACGCCAGGCCATCCACCGCACTGCACCTTCCGATCCGCTGACCCGACCGCGCCCTGGCGGGCGCACGCCACCTGCGATTCGCCCGCCGAGTTGACGACTTGACGCCTCTCCAGAGGGGCGGTGCGAGGCGGGCGAGTGTGGGGGGCGGCTCTCCCGACGCGAGGTGCTGCTCTACGTGAGGACGACGAGACCGCCCGCTAATCCGTCGAGGCCCGCGACGGCGCCGTCGAGGACAAGAGCCGCTGGTGGGATGTGGCATGCGAGCCCGACGCCACGCGCCTCGTTGTGATCTGATGGCGGACCCCATACCCGGGTGAGGTTTGGCGCGAGCTGCCGCCCGTGAGCCATCTCAGGGCGTGGCCGATCTGGCGCTCACCTTGCGGCAGATCCGGTCGGTTGATCTTGCGGAGTAGGGTCCAACCACCCGAGCGAGAACCGACGTCAGTGCCACGCCAAGAAATTTGGATCATGCACGTCGACCCGGGCGGCCGCCTCAAGTGTCAGAGACGCTTGAGCAGCTCAGCCTTCTTCTCCGCGAACTCCTCGTCCGTGAGAATGCCAGCGTCGTGGAGCGACGCGAGCTTCGCGATCTGCTCGACAACATCCGGCTGTGCTGCGGCCTCGGCCGGTGCCCCATGCTTGCCTCGCTGGATCACCGAAGAAGCGAGGTCCAAGATCTTCCCGGTCACGCCAGGCTGCGCCGGGAGGGGGTCCGAAGACTCGGCCTGCGCGGAGGTATCAGTTACGACTTGCTGGCCCTCGAGCAACACGGAGAAGATCATGAACAGCTTCTCCGGCAACTCAATGATGGACTGAGCGCCGTCGGCCCAGTTCACGCGGACGGTGTGCCCGGATTTCATGGAAGCCCCGAGGCCGGCACCGACAGCCTTACCGATCACCCCAGGCAGAGCAGCCTTCGCGGCAGCCTGGCCCATGACGCCAGCGACACCTTCCCTGGTCGAGAGTGCCTCCCACTCGAGCACGGTCTCGGCGTTGAGCTTGTGCCGCTTGAATGGGTTGCGTGGGTGCTGGATCGTGAGTCCGCCGTGGCCTGAGAGAACGCTGCCGCTCGCCAAGTGGCCGCCCACTACGCGTCCTTGGTTTGTCAGCGTCTGCAGAATCGCCATTCGCGAAACGTAGAGCAAGACTTCGGCCCGAATCAAGCCCAGAAGATCAGCCGGACGTCGTCGACGGGTCGAGAGGGCTCAGGCGGGTCGTCGTATGACATCTGAACCTCTCTGAAAACGAAGAACCGGCACGAGAGGCACAAGCCGAAGATCCGCATCGTCGGCGCCGTGACTCTGGTCGTGGGCTCACGCCGGACCAGGTGGGAGCCCCTACACCACTTCCTTGGACGCAACCGTTGCCAGCTACCGCCGTCTGTCGTCGTTGCCGTCATCGCAGTCGCCACGTAGCGGTCGCTGCTGTTTGTGCGGCAACGGGTACCGCGTCGCGGACTGTTGGGCATGCTTGCCCTGGTCTACAGCTCGTACAACGTGGCAACCACGGTGTGGGCCTTCGTGGTCTCCATCCTCATCGTGGCGGTCGGTTTTTACTTCCGGCGTCGGAGGTAGGTCCGACACCCGCTTTAAGGGTTCGATCCGGGCCCGCTTCGGCTGCGGTCGGCGACTGGTGCGACGGCCGGACAGGGTCACTGGTGTACGCCCCTGTCCGGCGTCGTTGACGTCAGCCGTGGATGTCAGCAACCTTCTGATCCGTACGATCGGGCAGCCTGTTGAGTCGGCACTTCGCCTCTCACCGGAATGATGGCTGGTGGTGTCGGCCGTTAGTCCCCGTGTGTCGTCGGTGCCGTCAGCGTTGCCGTCATGCCAGCAGCCTTGCTGAACGCACCACCCGGTCCGCCTCCCTCTGCGCGGCAAGCAAGGTCTGAACACCTAGGACCGACGAGCCAACAGGGCATGGCACGCATTGCATGAGGTGTTGAATTTTCCACGAAACACGTCTCAGCTTGCGAATGATGCCCACTGTACGAGAATGGATAGGCGATAGGGATACCGGAGGAAGCAATGCTCTCGCGTCACGGAAAACGCCTGTCAGGCAATTCTCTTCCCATGCCCCACGTTGCCTACTGGTGGATAGCCAATGGACTTGTTCTAATATCACTCTTCTACCTCCTATGGTGGGCTGGCGACCACTATGCATCCAAACCCGATGGCCTATCCGGCATTGAAAAATTCTTCACCGGGGCAGCATCTGTCATAAATTTCACGAATGATGGATCCCCGTTGAGTGTCAAACTTGCCTGCCTTGCATTCCTAATTCTGTTTTTCGTGGTGCGACGCCGGTTGCTGCTGTCAAAAAACGCGTACGCTCCGGGCCCTGTTGAAGTGCGAGACTTTATTGATGCCACAACAGAAGAACAAAGGCCGAACGTTACGGACCTCACGGCGCAGTTTCGTAAACAGCTCTCGGAGACGGACCTTCACCCTCCAACCGAGCTTCCAGTAAAACCTCCGGCGGAAAACTTTCTAGACCTTTTGGGTGACCTGAATGTCGAACCCCAAAAGCTCGGAACTAGCTTGTTGCATCTTTTTAGCCAACTTCGGCCTAGAGTGGCGTATAGAGTGAGCGGGGTACTGCGGGGACGAGACTGCGCTCCCTCGCTGGGTGTCACGGTAACCGTAACGTCTTTTGCCACCCGTGGCACTCGCGTCGAGACGGTTTGGGGGCGCAATTGGCAAGAGGTTGTGCGTGCTGCCGGATACTGGGTAGTTGCAGCGCTTATACCGGTCACGCGTGCTGGCAAAAAACAGCCCTGGCATGCGTGGCGGGGGAGAGATCTACCGACCCAGTTGTTTGCTTCCTACCAGCAGGCGCAGGAACTAGAAATTGAACGAAGGTTCGATGAGGCGTTGGACCGTTACTATGTCGCAGCACGCCTCGATCCCATGAACTTGCATCTACGGATTCAGATCGCCGCAATCCAGGAGAAATTGGGGCTCCACCTTGATGCACTTGAGACGTATTACAGCGCTATAAGTCTTGCAAGGAAGAGCGCTTGGGGCGTTGACAGGTTGTGGCATTACCCATGGAGTTGGCGCAGGTTCTCATTTTTGTTTTACTTCTGGCGGCACCCAGCTCTACTGCAGGCCCGGTATCGATACGCCATCGTCCTTGGCACATCGGAGATTACGGCTGTCCAGTGGTGCAAGAGAGACGAATCGGAGCACGCACGGCGAGCAGACGAGCGAGCAAAAATTCGCGGCCGTCTAACGCCTGTTTTCGTAGACAAGTATTGGCGTGCCGCCTCCGATCTAGCGCCCGGCGGTGAGTCGCGTGCTCGGCAATGGATGCACGATGAGCTCGAAAGGCGGCGCGATGTTAGGACTGTAGCTCTGCTTTTTGCGCGGGCCTGCTCCTATGAAATGTGCCGGCTCGCAGAGGACTACCTACTAGCTAATTTCCTTCCACAGATACAAGGCGGATGGAAACTAAATCGGACCTCCCTGCGCATAAATCGGGATGTCGGCACCCCACTACGGCTGGCTCGTGCGTGGGCGGACTATAGGGGAATGGTGAACTCCGCAGGAAATTTGGGATTGCCTCCAGGGAAAATGCTTCTTGGTGGCAGTTCATTTCATCTAAAATGGCGCAAACGAATTTTCCGCATTGCGAGTAAGATGGCATGGCCACCGGAAGATCTGGATGAGCGAATATACAGAGCCTGTCGCTGGAGCATCCGCCCCGGGGGCACACGACAGGATCATTACAACACTGCCTGTGTTTATGCCGTTGCCATGGGGCGCCTTGATACCGCTAACGGGACTGTGCCGCGCGCCCACTTTGCCGATGCTGCTATACGCGAACTACAGGATGCGCTGAGTAAACCGGAGAGCAAATTCCATCCTCTGCAGACGTCTTGGCTACTATCCGAAGATCCCGATTTGATCGAGCTGCGCCGAACATCGATATTCGCCAACTTTGAACGGCAAATCTTTCCAAACCCTGCACGCAGCAGCCAACGCCCGCGCTTCTCCGTACCGCTTGAGATGGCAGCTTACGACCATAGGCTACTCGTTTGCACGGCTAAGGCCATGGAGCTGACCTGGCATTCCAGAAAGGGAAAGTCACCTGACCGTATACAGCCACTGATTGAATGGCTGGAAAATGAGCAGATAATATGGGAGTGCCTATATGACTTTGCACGAGACCAAGCGCGATGCTGGCTCGACAGAAAGCTTCTTGTCGCCAAGACCAGAGAGATAGCGGAACCTGGGTCACTGGCAGGCATTGATTTTCCACCTAGCGTTCCAGAACTAGATGACTTGCTGCGGGCTGATTTCATGCCGTTGACCAACCAGCGGTCGCTGACTCAGGTCGATAAGTTTCCAGATCAGCTAGATAGCCTGCTTGACTCCTTGAGTCATAACTTGAGTCCGGACAGTGCTATCTCACCGATTCAACGTTGTCGCGAACTTCTGGCCGAACTAATCGGAGAGCACATATCGGGTCAGGACTCCATGGATGGATCTTCAATGTGCGACATATGTTCCCGATATGCATCCACCTGGGAAACCGTCTACGACATCTTTAATTTGACTGACGATGATCTATACCTCAACGTGGCCCTCCTCCATCTAGCTGAGCCTGTACGCCCCCGACATTGATAAAAGCGTTCTGGAGAGCGTAGCCCGATTGAGTCGAACTTCCGTTTCCACTAGCCTTGATATAGCTTGAGGGAATTCTCTGGGAGTAGCCTAAACAGAACGGTTGTCTCCCTGCCGAGTTGGAGTGAAACACGCATGAAGTCCTGTCAGACAAAGCCCCGTTCTGACCCCCGCCACCGAAAGTCAGCCACGGCGGCGGGTTCGCCGAACGAGCACCCGCCATGTGTGTCTCCAGCAACCCTGGCCGGACCGCAGCCACGCCTCCTCGATGCGTCACGATCCGCAGTCCCACCTGCTGAAGCGTTGCGAACGTACGGGCCGGCCCTGGCTCGCCTCCGGGCTTCCCTGAAAGAAACGGTGATCGTGCGTTCTGCCGTCGCTCCGTCCTCAGCTTGGTCCTGGCGCTCGGCCCGTCGGGGTGCTTCCTGCTCTGGCTGTCCGTCCCGGCGGTGTTGCGCGCTGAGTGGCCCGGGGCCGGCGCAGCGGTGGCGGAGACAGGGAGCGGCGGCGGCCCGTGGCCGCCAGCGCGCGCGGACCGCCGTAGGCGGGCCGCCTTGAACCTGTGAAGAAGGTTGTAACTCAGGCTACTGGTGGGCCTGTCGGGTCCTCGGTGGCTTGAGCTTCCTTGGTCATCGCGAGGCTTCGGGATTCCGCGGCTGCTCGCTGGAGGGCTTCGGCTACCTGGTCGGCATTGTCGGCGGAGAGCTCAATTTCTTGCGTCCAGAGGATCGACAACCTGATGTTGCCGGTCGCCAGATTCAGGGCCACGTAGGCTTCCGCCCCGGTGCCGGTGTACCTCCAAGCTGAGATCGCTCCTGAAGACGCTCATCGTGGTTGCGTCTCGTCCTCGACGGCTGACAGCTCCCAGAGGGGTGCTGCGTATCGCTCCGGTCGCCTATGGATGAGCAGGGCCCGGAGGTCTTCGCGCTGGCCGCCGGGCATGCCCAAAGCTTCGGTAAGCCGGCGGAACGTGGTGTGGGTGACTCCGCGGCTTCGAGCTTCGTTCTCGAACTCGTCGAGCTGGGGCATCACAGTGTCAGGATCGAGCTTCACCGTTAGCTGGTCCTTGAGCCAGGTGGCCTTGTTGCGCTCGTAGTCGATTTCCGAGTAGCCGCAGACCTCGCGGCTGTGCGCCTCGGCCTCGTCCAGGGTGGTGGTCGAGAGGATGGCGCGGGCCAGCTCGTTGCGGTTCAGGGCGTCGTCCAGGTCGACTTCGTGGACCGTCGGGCCGGCGTCCGTGAGCGGGATGGGGAGTCCTGCATCCCGGACTTCGCAGATGCCGCGTATCCCTCGTGCTGTCGCTGCGAGCATCCCGGTTGCCTCGGACGGGTGCCACTCCAGGACTGCGCTGACCGGCTCAGTGTCCTTCGCGGTGAAGGTGTGGACGAGGGGGCCAAGCAGGCTGCGCACTTCGTCGAGCGGAAGTTCACCGTCCAGGCCGGGGCCTGCGACCAGGAGCCGCACGGGAGCGTTCACGCGGCAGCACGCGGCCAGAGTCAGAGCGTCGGCAAGCGGGCTCTTGAGCGTCGGCTCATCGCCTCGCGCGAGGATGTCACCCCCCACGTCCAGGAGGTCGATTGAGGCAGGCTCCAAGCTACTGATCAGCTCTTCGAGTTGGCGCGTGACACCTTGGACGCCGTGATGCGGATCGATCAGGGCGAAGGTGTGCGGGAGCTCTGCCGCAAGCCGGGGGAGTGTGGAGCCTGCTGGAGCGATCGGGCGGGCTTCCGCCGGTACCGACCAGACAGATGGGGTGAGTGGCTCGAGTCCCGTGAAGTCGGCGGGGCCTCGGGGGCCTGGGACTGGGTCGACCAACAGGCGGTCCCACGCGTAGGTGAGGATCACCGCCTGGTCGTCGTCGCCGTACAAGGCGGCGTCAAGCATTGCGGAGGCGACTGCGTCGCCCCCTCCTCCTGCTGCGACGATCAACCGCGTCATGTGCGCAACATTACGGGTTCGGGGTCTGGCCACTCACCCTATAGTGGCTAGAGGCCATAGCCACTTGGACGAGGAGGGGACATGCCTCAGATCGAAGAGGCGCAACCGAAGTATCTCCAGATCGCTCACTACATCCGCGATCAGATCCTTCGGGGCGACCTCAGGCCGGGCGACGAGGTGCCCTCGGAGAGGCAGCTTGCGACGAACTGGAAGGTGTCCAGGCCGACGGCCGCGCGGTCGTTGGAGGCGCTGAGCAACCAGGGGCTCGTCGAGAAGCGGCAGGGCTCTGGCACGTACGTGCGCAGCCTCGAAGTGAACCGCCGGGCAAGGGAGTTGTATGGGCGGGCGCGACAGACGGGGAAGATCTACACCCCTGGTGAGTACGCGGTCATCACCTCGGCCGGCTGGTTGGATGCTCCGGATCACGTCGCTGAGGCGCTGGGTCTGGTGAAGGATCGGCGGGCCGTGCACCGTCGGCGCGTGACGAACAACCAGGACGGGCCCATGACCCTTTCTACTTCGTGGTTCGCGCCGGATGTCGGGCAGCGGGCGCCCAAGCTCTTGGAACCGGAGCGGATTCAAGAGGGGACCCTGATGTACGTCGAGAACATGACGGGGCGGCAGGGGAGTTACGCCGAGGATCGGATGTGCGCCCGGCAGGCGACCGACGAGGAGTCGGCAGACCTGCAACTCGATCCCGGATCCGCGGTCTTGATCGTGCACCACGTCGTCTTCGACCTCCAGGACCGGCCGTTGGAGTTCGCCGAAGCCACGTACCCGCCGCAGCGCTGGGCGTTCGAGCAGGGCTACCCCCTCACCTGAGCGCACGTGATGGATCGTCATTTGGCAGTTTCGCTTGCGCAGCGTGAGTGGCTAATGCCACTATCCATTAAGTGGCTAAGGCCACTTCATGAAGGGGGCACGTTGTGACGGGTCAGCGGCCGGAGCAAGGCGCGCACTTAGCTTGCCGGGGGTGCCGTGGGCGGGGCTGGAAACGCGTCAGCTCGCGCACGGCCCTGGTGCTGTCAACCGTCGACGACCGTGCCCGTGCCGCATCGAAACGGCGCTGCCTCGACTGTGACGGCAGCGGCAAGGAGTGAGCACGGATGGCCTTTACGATCGATCGCTATCCCTCTGAGGACTCGCCGCGACTCGGGGCGATGACCCTGTATCCCGTCGCTGAGTCCGTGCACCTGGCCAGGCGTTGGTTCCGGAAGTTCATCGCCCCTTACAACCCGGCCTGTTCGGTCGACGACTGCGTACTGATGATCTCGGAACTCGTGACCAACGCCATCGTCTACGGGCGGTCCGATGAGGTGTGGCGTGTCCGGGTGGAGTGGTTCCGGGACGGGGCCTCGCTCAAGGTCGAGGTGCACAATGCCGGCTTCCCGGCCAGGGTGAGGCTGCGGCAGCCCGACGCTGTCGACGCGCACGGGCGCGGACTGCTCCTCGTCGACTCCATTGCCGAGTCCTGGCACTCAGGGCCCAGTCGCTTCGGCGGGACGGTCGTCTCCTTCGTGATGGCCGATGCCTGGCCGACCTGAAGGGGGAGCCGGGTTCTTTTCTATATGCACTGTCGCTAGTCTGGTTGACCAGTTGACTTGGCCAATCCTGACGGGCGGCGTGCATGGCGTATGAAGTAGAGGCGCCGAAGTACGTACGCCTCGCGCAGACGATCCAGCAGCGCATCGAGGACGGCACGTACCCGCCGGGCACGAAGGTCCCCAGTGAAAATCAGCTGGTCCAGGCGTTCGGAATGTCCCGCCCTACCGTCGTGCGCGCCCTTGAGCTGCTGAAACGAGACGGTTGGATCGAGTCCCGGCAGGGCTACGGCACCATCGTGCGCGGACGGTCGGCCGACGTCGAGCAGCAGGAACGCCGCGGGCGCGAAGTGCTGGAGCGGGATGAGTCGCGGACTCCTGGACGCCTGGTTCTAGTGGACCAGGTGCCGGTTCCGGCGCGTGTCGCCTCCGTGCTCGGGCTACCCAGGCGGGCCAAGGTCCTGATGCGCCGATTCCTGGTCGAGGTGGATGGCGAGGCTGTTGAACTCGCGTCCTCGTACTTCCCGGCCGGCCTCGTCGAAGGCACTGAGCTCGGGAACTCCGAACCGCTGGGCGTCGGCGTCCGAGAACACCTTGAGGGTCGGAAGAAGGTCCGATTCGACCATGTGACGGAGCGCGTCTCGGCCCGGATGCCGGATGCCGGTGAGGCCGAGCTCCTCGGCCTGCCTGATGGCGTGCCCGTCCTCAGCGTCCTGGTCGTCGCCCGAGATGCGTCCGGTCAGGCTTTGCAGGTCTCTGACGTGCTGCTTCCTGCTGATGGGCAGGAACTCGAAGATACCTACCGACTCGGCTGAGCTGTCCGGATGTGCGGGTCAGGCGCGCTGTGTAGTGCGGTGGCTCGTCTCAGGTCCGTCGGTTGGCGAGCCGGTAGACCACGTATGTGAAGCCGAGGATGACGTCTACGGCCGCCCATAGGCCGATGATGAGCCCTACGCCGATTGTCGTTCCGACTTCGCTCGCGTCTTCGCACAGCTTCAGGTCGTCGCCTGTCAGGCTTCGGCAGTCTTCGGGCGTGCCGCTGGCGGTCGAAGCACCCGTGATCACCCAGATCAGGAACAAGAGCTGGACAGCAAGAAAGAGCCACAGGAAGACGCGTCGTCGCTTCTTCGGTTGAGGCGGCGGCCCGCCCTGGTAGGGACTGCTTGGCGGGGGCCCCTGTGGCGGTGTCGGCCAGGCGTCCGGTGGTGGCGTGGACCCTTGCGAGTCACGTGGATCCCATGGCTGTGGACCTTGAGCGCGGTCTCTTCGGCCCATGTCCCGCCCTCCTCTGCACCGGTTGGCTTCATGGTGCGCTCGCGGTGCTGGTGACGCTCGTTGACGGGCACGGGAATCACTTGACAAGTCAACCTGGCATCTCTAACTTTCGAACTTGCTAAGTCAACTTGTCAGGTAGCGAGTTGGTCGACTCCAAAGGAGAAATCTCTGTGCGTGTGATCCGCGTTGACGCCTCGACCGCGACGATCCTGCTCACCGAAGCGCCGGCACCGAAGGTGCGTGACCGGCAGACCGGTGAGATCGCCAAGGACGCCGTGAGCGGTGAGGCGCTGATGACCGTCGGCGTCGTTTTCATCGACGAGGGGGACTCGTCGCTCATCCAGGTCACGGTTCCCGAAAGCGGTGTGACGGAGGGCCTGACAGTCGGTGCTCCGGTGTCCCTGCCGGGGCTCATCGCCCGGCCGTGGGAGAGCGTGTTCAACGGGCAGCAGCGGCACGGCATCGCCTACCGCGCCACCGCGATCGCGCCGGGTGCCTTCCCGGTCCCGGTCGCTCAGGCGGGCTGATCGTCGTGACGGACCTGATCACGTTGGCCGAGCTGGGTGCACCGCTCGCTGCGATAGGCGGCGCGGCCTACGTCCGGCACGCCAACCCGGCCGCGTACTGGTCCACGGTCGGGCTGCCGGTCTCGGTGGCCCGGCTGCTGGCCTCGTACTCCTCGACCATGGACGCCTGCGGCCTGACTGTCGCGCCGTCCCGGTTGCGGGTGCTGGCCATCAAGGCGACCAGCCGACGGGAGATCCGTCCGGTCCCGCCTCGGCGGGGCATCATCCGGCCCACTACGACCGGCCTGCGCGTCCGGCTCCGCCTCGCTCCGGGGCAGGAACCCGCCGACGTCGCCGCCTCGGCGGAACGGCTCCGCCATGCCTGGGGCGTCCACGGCGTGTACGTGAAGGACGTCAAGCCCGGTGTCGTCGAACTGCGGCTCATCGGCTTCGACGTCCTGCGCAAGGTCCGGATGCCCCGACGGATCGAGGGCGGGTTCCTCAAGGTGCCGGTGGCGCTGCGGGAGGACGCCACGGCGTTCTTACGCGACTACCGCGCCGTCCCGCATGAACTTGTCCTCGGAGCAACGCTGTCGGGCAAGTCCATGTACCTGCGGAACCTGATCACCGGGCTTGCCCGACAGTCCGTCGCCCTGGTCGGCGTCGACTGCAAGCGGGGTGTGGAGCTGGCTCCGTTCGCTTCCCGCTTTGCCGCGCTGGCGACCGATCCGGGAGAGGCTGCCGAGCTGCTCCCGGTCCTGGTCAAGGAAATGGAGGACCGATACGACCTGATCAAGGCCCGACAGGGCGTCGCCCCAAGCACGCCCGACGAGGAGATCACCTCAGACATCTGGGGACTGCCCGAGAGCGAACGCCCGGTACCCATCGTGCTGTTCGTCGACGAGGTGGCCGAACTCTTCCTCGTCGCGAGCCGCAAGGACGAGGAGCGGCGGGATGAGATGGTCACCCACCTCATCCGCCTCGCCCAGCTGGGCCGTGCGGCCGGTATCTACCTGGAGGTCTGCGGGCAGCGCTTCGGCGCCGAGCTGGGCAAGGGCGCGACCATGCTGCGGGCCCAGCTCACCGGCCGCGTATGCCACCGCGTCAACGACGAAGCCTCGGCCAAGATGGCCCTGGGCGACATCGCCCCCGAAGCGGTCTACGCCTCCTGCGCCATCGCCGCCGAGCTGCCGGGCCTGGCCGTGGCCGGTGACACCTCGGGCGGCTGGTCCCGCATCCGTACTCCGCACCTCTCCCTCGCCGCTGCTGCGGCCACCTGTCGCGACACGGCACACCTCGCCCCGGACGTTCCAGCGCTCACGCCCTTCCGGCCGCATGTCCCGCCCGTAGTCCTCGACAGCCCCGAACCGGTACCCACCGCGCGCCTCGCCTGCGACACCCCGGAGGACTGAGCGATGCGCCCCCACCGCATCCGCGTCGACCCCGTGCTGGTCCAAGCGGCCATCGCCGCCGCGCTCTCCTTCGCCCACTTGCACGACCTCGCTGCGGCGGCCGGGCAGGACGGTTGGAAGGCGTGGGCCTACCCGGTCAGCGTTGACCTGCTCCTCGTCGCGGCCTGGCGACGGCTGCGCTCCGGTACGGCGAAAGCCGCCGGCTGGTGCTGGTTCGTCGTCGCCCTGGTCGCATCGCTGGGCGCGAATGTCGCCACGGCCGGCCTGCTCGACCTCGGGGACGTCCCGGCCTGGCTGCGCATCCTCGTCGCCGGGTGGCCCGCGGTCGCCTTCCTCGGCGGAACGCTCCTCGCGCACGGTGCACCGGCCCCGGACGGCGACGAGGTGCCGGTCCCGGATCAGGACGAGGCGCCGGCCACACCAGTCACGACTACCGCCCCTGCGCTGCCCGCCGCCGACCCACAACCGGCCGCACAGCCCTCCTCCGCCCCTGTCCCGCCCGCGCTTGTCGCCCTCGCTCGCAAGGTCGCCGACGATCACCGGACCCGGACCGGGACGGACATCGACACCCCGACCCTTCGCACTCGGCTCGGTGTACCGCTCCCGCTCGCCGAAGCCATCGCCGCCCAACTCGCCTGACTCCGGAGGACTTTCCACCTTGCGTCCGTCCACGCTCCGCGCGCTTAAGCGTGCCGCCGAGCTGACCCGACAGAACCGCCTCACCGAAGCCGTGCTCATCGCCGAACCGGTGATTCTCACCGCCGACAGCTACGAGGGCGACGAGATCTTGCGCTGGCTTGCCGACCACGTCGCCGACTTCACCGGCGAGAACCCTGAGGAGCTTCCCTGATGCCCGCCAACCGCCGCTTCCGCAACGTCGTCCGCATCGGCCCCGTCCAGGTCGGCACCGCCTACGACGGCCGCGGCCGCGAGAAGCACACCGCCGTCTGCACTGCCCCCCGCTGCGACTTCTCCAACGACTTCGACACCCGCGCCGCCGCCGAACTCGCCGCCCGCACCCACCGCTGCCGCGTCCGCTGAGGAGATCCCGTGACCGTCTCGCTCCCGCTCGTCTTCGTCCTGGGCGTCATCGCCTGGGCAGCGATCAAGTTCCTGGGAGTCCGCATGTGGGTCGCCGTCGTGATCGCCCTGTTCGGCTTCTGGCTCTCGCACACCTTCCTCGCCCCCGTCATCGAGTCCGGCACCCGTTCCGGGGTCGGGGTCGTCAACGGCGACAACCGCTGAAAGGAGCTCCGCCATGTTCCGCCCGAAGCTGCCCGACGTTCCTGTTCCGCCGTCGGCCCTGACTCACCACGAGCAGCACCACGTCCCGGCGCCCAGGGCCGGCCGCTCGCTCAGCCCCTACGCGGGCCCGGTGGCCGCTGTCCTGGTCGGCGGTGTCGTCCTCACCGCGCTTCTGGCGGCGGTCGCCATCACGGCCATCTCCGTGGCCATCTCTGCCGTGGTCCTGCGCTCGCTCCTGAACAACGCCAACAGGCGCTGACCGGCCGCCGGGGCGGCAAACGCCGCCAAGCATCCCGCCGCCCCGGGGCCGTCCCTCCCAACCGCCGAAACAGCCGAAAGGAACACCCATCATCACCCGGCAGACTCCGCCCCCGCTGGCGGAACTCTCCATGCTGGCCTCTCTCGGCACCATGCCCGAGCTGGCCCGCCAACTCTCCGGCCTGGGCGGCTGCACCCACCCTGTCCGCCTCGACGGCCACCGCACCGAATACGCCGTCGACACGACAACCGGCGAGATCGGCAGCACCCTGCACCACCTCGACTCGACCGCCCTCCCGGCCGGCCAACTCCTCGTCCGCTGCAACAACCGCCGCGCGACCCGCTGCCCGGCCTGCGCCGAGACTTACCGCCGCGACACCTACCACCTGATCACCGCCGGACTACGCGGCGGCAAAGGCACCTCGGACCAGGTCGCCACTCACCCGCGCGTCTTCGCCACCTTCACCGCCCCCGGCTTCGGCCCGGTCCACAACCGCCGCACCGACGGACGCCCCTGCCGCTGCGGTGCCCGCCACGACGAGAACGACAGCACGTTAGGCACGCCCCTCGATCCGGACCGGTACGACTACGAAGCGGCCGTGCTCTGGAACGCCCACGCCGGGCACCTCTGGCGGCGCTTCTCGATCTACCTCCGCCGGGAGATCGCCAAGCGCGCCGCCCTCACCCAACGCACCTTCCGCGACCACGCACGGGTCTCCTTCGCGAAGGTCGCCGAGTATCAGAAGCGCGGTGCCGTGCACTTCCACGCGGTCATCCGTATCGACGGCCCGGAAGGCGGCGACACCCCACCGCCCGCCTGGGCGACGGCAGAGCTCCTGACCGACGCCATCCAGGCGGCAGCCACCGCCGCTCGCGTCGACGGCCCGACCATCGACGGACGCGCCCATACCTTCGCCTTCGGCCGCCAACTCGACGTCCGCACGATCCGATCCGCCGACTTCGACAACGGCCAGGAGCTCACCGAACGAGCCGTAGCGTCCTACATCGCGAAGTACGCGACCAAGGGGGCCGAGACGGCGACCGGCACGCTCGACCGCCCGCTCAAGTTCCTCGCCGAACTCGCCCAGGCGCGCATCTCAGACCACGCCCGGCGCATGATCCGCGTCGCCTGGTCCCTCGGTGCACGCCCCGAGCTCGCCGAGCTCCGCCTACGGGCCTGGGCGCACATGCTCGGCTTCCGCGGCCACTTCTCCACCAAGTCCCGCCGCTACTCCACCACCCTCGGCGCGCTGCGTACCGCCCGCGCCGACTGGCGACGCGCACAGGTCGCCCTGGTGGTCGAGACAGAGCCGACGGGAACGACCCTCGTCCTCTCGCACTGGGTCTTCGCCGGAACCGGCCTCTCCCGCGCCGAAGCCTGGCTGTCCACATCCCTCGAACCCGCCCCCGGAACGGAAGGGGAACCAACATGGACGCCCGTCGCGACGAGCTGATGACCGTTCGCCAGGTCCTGGACGAGCTGGGCGGCGTCTCTCGCCGCACCTTCTACCGCTGGCGGGAGCTGGGACACGGGCCGGCCGCGTTCAAGCTGCCCAACGGAGAGCTCCGGGTATGGCGTAGCGACTTCACCACGTGGCTTCGACAGCTGGAGGCAGCGGCGTGAAGTCCCTTGACGTGAAGGTCTGGGCGGTTCGCAAGCGGGACACCAAAACGCCCTCGTACGGTGTCCGCTGGTCCGTTGCCGGCAATGTGCTCTCGGAGTCATTCCGCACGAAGGCGCTCGCCGACCACTTCCGCACGAAGCTCATGCGAGCGATGCGCGACGGTGAAGAGTTCGACACCGAGTCGGGCCTCCCGGCCTCGATGGAAGAGAAGAAGTCGGCCGTGTCCTGGTACGCCTTCGCCCTCAGATACCTGGCTATGAAGTGGCCCCACGCCGCCCCCAATACGAGGGACGGCATCAATGAATCCCTCACCAGCGTGACGCTGGAGCTCCTCGACGAGCGTGCCGGACGGCCGTCCGATGAGGTGATCCGCAAAGCATTGCGCAACTGGGCCTTCGTGTTGCCGGGGCCCGACGATCGGGAAGTCCCGGACGACGTGCGGAACGTTCTGCACTGGGTGTCCAAGGCCTCCCGACCGCTCGCCGATCTTGCTGAGCCCGCCACGGCCCGCGCGGTCCTCGACTCGCTGAAGCTCAAGCTCGACGGTACGGCGGCAGCGGCAGAGACCGTGCGGCGCAAGCGTCGGACGCTCGTCAATGCCACGAACTACGCGGTCGACCTGGGGGAGCTGCGCGAGAACCCCATCACTGCGGTTCGCTGGCAGAAACCGAAGGTGTCCAATCAGGTGGACCCGCGCGTAGTCGCCAACCCGGAGCAGGCTCGCAACCTCCTGGCGGCTGTCTCCTACGTGGGCGGATACCGACGTGCCCGCGGTCGTCGTCTCGTGGGTCTGTTCGCCGCGATGTACTTCGGTGGCCTTCGGCCGGCTGAAGCGGTCGGTCTCGCCGAGAGGGACCTGATCCTCCCCGAACAGGGCTGGGGCTCGGCGGTGCTCCACCGAACGCGCCCGTCGGTCGGCAAGCAGTGGACCGACTCGGGGGAGACCCACGATGACCGCGGGCTGAAGAACCGGCCGACCGAGGACGTCCGGCGGGTACCTATTCCGCCTCACCTCGTCGCCGTGTTCCGTGAGCACCTGGCCACCTTTGGCACGGCGGACGACGGGCGCCTGTTCTTCAGCGAAAGAGGTTCGGTCGTCCCGTCCTCGACCTACTACCGCGTGTGGCAGGAGGCCCGGCTTCTCGCGCTCCCACCGGCCGCAGCCTCCTCGCCGCTCGCGAGTCGGCCATACGACCTTAGACACTCGGCCCTGTCGACCTGGCTCAATGCCGGTGTCGACCCGACCGAGGTCGCCGAGCGCGCTGGCAACAGCGTCGAGGTGTTGCTGACCCGCTACGCGAAGTGCCTCGACGGACGGCAGGACGTCGCCAACCGGCGTATCGAGGATCTGTTGCGCGAATACGAGTGATCACACGAAGCCTGGGCCTCATACTTCCGGCGTGGCCATATCCGACGATGACCAAAAGATCGATCCTGAGTGGGTGGAGGTTGGCAACAACGTATGCGGTGTCCTGCGCGGTTGCCGGGATGCTTCTGCGGTGGCCCAGCACTTCGTGCGAACGGGGTGGAGTTCGAGGTCGTCTTCCTGGCACGGCTACGAAGTCGAAATCAGCTGGTGCCAGCTGGAGGTCGAGCCGATCGAGGGTCCAGACATCCTCCTGAACGGAGTCGTCGACCCTCAACACTTCGACGAACTCGGCGGCGTACTTCATCGCCTCGGTTTGAGCTACTCCCTGGAGCTCTACCAGGGAGACGACGCACTGGTCCGTGAAATGCACGTCTGATCACTGAGTCCACCTGTGAGGCCGCCCCGGCATATTGTCCGGGGCCTCTCTCGTTTTGAGCCCTACCTGCTGCGATGCTTCGGGCTGAGGGGGGCTCGTGGAGCTGCAGGTCACGCGCTGGAAGCGGTACGGACATGATCGCTGGTACGCGAATCTGCCGGATGGCACCGCGGTCGGCTGGGCGGACGTGAGGACGGGCGACATCACCGTCTTGGTCGCTGACTATCGCGATGACGTGATCGCTGCGCTGACACACCACTTACGCAACAACCCTGAGCCGGTCCTGTCGCAGGGGGTACCGGAGGCTGAAGCCCGTCTGATGCTGCCGCCTCTGACGCCAGCCGACGATCTGTCCACCAACCGTCCCGGTGAGTCCCTCCGTGACCTGCTCGACAAATCCGGCCCGGGTCTGATCGAACGAGTCATCTCACAGCTTCTGCGGCGCCCCACGGAGTCGGACTCGTGGCGTAAGGGCCTGGCAGGGGAGAGGAGAGTGGGAGCCGAGCTGAACCGTTTGGTGCGTCACGGCTGGCGGGTCCTGCATTCCATCCCCCTGGCCGACAAGGTGGACGTCGATCACTTGCTGGTCGGGCCCGGCGGCGTGTTCAGCATCAACACCAAGCACCACCACAAAAAGGCCGTATGGGTCGGCGACGATTCCGTGAAGGTCAATCACGGAAAGCCCGTCCCCTACGCGCGCAAGAGCCGGGCGGAAGCGAAGCGAGTAGCTCGAGTGATTGAGCGCTACTGCGGCTTTCCCGTACCGGTGGAGCCCGTGCTTGTCTTCGTCGGCGTGACCGATCTGAAGGTGGTTGCCACACAGCTCAGCGTGCGCGTGTACCAGGAGCGTCAGGTGGCGGCGCTGGCGCCGCTCTCCGGGGTGCTGATGGCCGAACAGGTCGAGCAGGTGTATAGCGTTGCTCGTCATCGCCAGGCCTGGCGCCAGGTCCCGCCGATGGCGACACCAAAGGTTTGAGCACTTGGGCGTCTCCGAAGCTCCCGAATGGTGCTCGGGAGCCTCGTCGTTCACCCGGCCTGTGCCTGTTCGGAGGAGAGCAGACGCTCAAGGCTCCTTCGCTCGTTGTCGAGCACAGCGAGCATCCGCGTGCGTGTGTGCTCGAAGTCAGGCTCGACCTCGACGCCGAGGTCATGGCGCAGGGTGACCCGCAGCAGATACACCCCGTCGGACAGGGGGCCGCTGAACCAATCTTTGGCCCGGTCGTACGACCTGTCTGGGGCAGGGCTGCTCGCCAATTGCTTCACCACGGTGTACCCGACTCCGAGCGCCCGATTGAGGGAAGAGGCGATCTCGTTGACGTCCTTCGGTAGAGCCATCTGGGCCAAGGAGTACTGCTCTGCCCAGGCTTCCTTTGCGGCATTGAGGACTGCTGGTTCGGCGCTTTCACCGCGCTCGGCCGCTAGGACTGCGTCTCGGGCAGCGACCCGGTACGCGCGAGCCGTGGTATTCAAACGGGCATAGAGATCCCGCCTGGCTTCCTGCGCTCGGTCGTGGCGGTCCTCTGCCCGTTCACGATCGGCGCGCTGGTTCTGCTCCCGGGTGACGCGCTGGCTGAGCAACGCCCCACCCAGGGTTCCACCCAACGTTCCTCCGACGCCGATGAGCGCAACTGCAAGCGTGGTCACGTCCACGAGATCCCCCACCTCGTCCGATCATTGCCCGCCGGCGGCGGTCGTCAGTCTTCCCACCCTCGACGCCATCCACTACCGGGACGACGATAGCGAGCGGCGCGGCTGCTCGACTTCGATGCGCTGCGCCACCTGCGGGAATGCCTCAAGATCCCGTCCACGCCTCGTCCACAGACCTCGACACACGGCCGCTTCAGGCTGCATCTGCCTGCACATACGCCAAGACCCCGTCCTCAGCGAAAGCGCTGGTGGCGGGGTCTTTGGGCACCTGATCCAAGGTGCCCCCGGCAGGATTCGAACCTGCGCACACGGCTCCGGAGGCCGTTGCTCTATCCCCTGAGCTACGGGGGCGTGTCGGTCGTGAGGTGTTGCTCGCGGCGACGGGTAGAACACTACCAGCTCGCCCGGGGTGTTCATGAACGGGTTTCTGCGGGTCCGGGCGGGGGTGAGGGTCGCTCGCACGGGGTGGAAGTGGGGAAAACCCGGACGCGGTGGCCGGTCCGGACCTACTCTCGAGTTGTGCCAGGCGCGTCGGGCCGGGTGCTTGTTGTGGACGACAACAAGGTCATCCGGCAGCTGATCAGGGTCAATCTCGAGCTGGAGGGCATCGAGGTCGTGACCGCGGGCGATGGCGTCGAGTGTCTGGATGTCGTTCATCAGGTGCAGCCGGATCTTGTGACGCTCGATGTCGTCATGCCCCGGCTGGACGGGTTGCGTACCGCCGCCCGGTTGCGTGCCGATCCTCGGACGCGTGATCTTCCCCTTGTCGTCATCAGCGCCTGTACGCAGTACGAGGTCGAAGCCGGGCTCGAGGTGGGCGTCGACGCGTTCCTCGCCAAGCCCTTCGACCCTGCCGAACTCGTCTCCGTCGTGCGGGAGTTGATGGAGCGTGGGGAAGGTCTGGGGCTGGAGCGGGGGCTCGGGACCGTGCGTGTGGCGGAGGAAGGCGTAGGGGCGGGGAAGGGTGCAGGGCCGGGGTTGGGGCCGGGCACCGCGGGCTCCGGGGCCGAGTAGAGCCGCTCTGTAGGCCCAACAGCGTCAGTGGATCCGTGCCCCGTACCCCACGCTCCGCGCTCGGTGCGTGTGTTCGTGCGCGGGTGTATCGGTGCGGCCGTAGATCATTCCCCGTGGCCCGTCCAGGTCCCGGTGGGTACGGTCCCGTGGCTCTGCCGCCCGAAGCCAACTGAACCCACCCGGACCCGCCAAGGCATGTTTGGACCCGTCAAGGCCTACCCGGACCGGATCCACCGGGATCCACCTGGACCTGCCAAGCCCCATTCGCCTGGCTCGGCTCCTTCACCCGGCCCCCGGCCCCCTGGCTCGCCTCGGACCATTGCCCCTGGCGGACCGCACGGCCCTACAGCCGGCACACGCCCTCCGCCCCCAGCGCCCTCACCGCCCCCCAGCGCCCTCACCGCGCCCGGCGTCCCCGCCGTGCCCCCTCCGCGCCCAGCGCCCCCGTCCCGCCCCTCGCCACCAGCGCCCCGCCCCGCCACCGCCCGCCCCCTCCCCGTCCACATCCCGGACCTCTGGGAAACCGGGTCGCCTACCCACCCCCCTCCTCCCCTACGCTTGTCCCGTGACCCCCGTCGAGCTCTCACGTACCGTGCTGCGCGCGGTGCGTCGTGCTGTCGATGACGGGGAGCTGAGTGTGGTCGTGCCGGGGCGGGCCGTGGTCACCGTTCCGGGGCCCGGTGGCTGTGGGGACTACGCGACCAACATCGCGCTGCAGCTCGCGCGGCCGGCCGGGCAGCCGCCGCAGCGGGTCGCCGAGGTTCTCCGGCCGTACCTTCTCGGTGCCGCCGGGGTGGGTGACGTCGTCGTCACCGGGCCCGGGTTCCTCAACATCAGCCTGCAGGGGGCGGCGCAGGGGTCGGTCGCGCTCGTCGGCGAGATCCTGCGGAGTCGGAGTCGGAGTCGGAGTCGGAGTCGCAGCGGGGGCGGGGGCGGGTACGGGTGTGTCGATCGGGCCACCGGGCAGGTCGTGCAGCTGCATGCCCCTCATGAGGTTCGTGCCGTCGTCGTCATGGACGCCGTGGCCCGTGTGCTGCGTTCGCAGGGGGCCCTCGTCCGTACCAGCTGTGCGGCGCGTCCCGAGCGGGAGTGGACCGAGGTGCTCGGGGTCGAGGTCGACGCGTACGGCACGCCCGACGCGCCGGCTCCGCTCGAGGTGAACGTGCGTCCCGTCCCCGCCGGCCCGGCCGATCCCGTGTCGCTCGGCCGCGACGCCGGCCGTTGGGCTCTGCTCCACCCCGCCGCTCATGACCGGCCCCGCATCGCCTCCGCCTACCTGTCCCAGCGGGAGGGCAACCCGCTCTTCCGGGTCCGTTATGCCCACGCCCGCACCCGGGCGCTCAGCCGTAACGCCGCCGACCTGGGATTCGACGCCGACCCCGGAGTCGTCCAGGACGTACGCGCACTAGAGATCGCGCTCGCCGACCATCCCCGCGTCCTGGCCGCGGCGGCGACACAGCACGCTCCCGACCGTCTCGCCCGGCATCTCCTCGCCGTCGCCGACGCCGTCACGCCGTTTCTCCCCACCGTCCTGCCCCGTGGTGAGGGGAAACCCTCGGCCGCCCACCGTGCCCGGCTCGCGCTTGCCGAAGCCGCCGGGACGGTGCTGGCCGGCGGCCTGTCCCTGCTCGGCATCGACGCACCCGACCATCTCTGAAAGAGCACGCCGAAGATGAGCCGTTCCGCCCACCCCGCCGGGCCCCGTCACGCCGACGTCTTTCCGGAGGGGCACTACTCCGCCCCGCCCGCCGATCTCAACGCCCTCCACCCGAAGGTCTGGGCGCACACCGTCACCCGTAACACCGACGGTGTGCTGACCGTGGGCGGTGTCGACGTCGCCGCCCTCGCCGAGGAGTACGGCACCCCCGCCTACATCCTCGACGAGGCCGACTTCCGCGAGCGGGCCCGTGCCTGGCGTACCGCCTTCGGGGCCGACGCCGACGTCTTCTACGCCGGCAAGGCGTTCCTGTCCCGGGCCGTCGTGCGGTGGCTGCACGAGGAGGGGCTCAACCTCGACGTCTGTTCGGGCGGCGAGCTCACCACCGCCCTCTCCGCCGGCATGCCCGCCGATCGCATCGCCTTCCACGGCAACAACAAGTCCGTCGACGAAATTCACCGTGCCATCGACGCCGGGGTCGGGCGTATCGTTCTCGACTCCTTCCAGGAGATCGTGCGCGTCGCCCATGTCGCGCAGTCCCTCGGTAAGCGGCAGCGGGTGCAGATTCGTATCACCGTCGGCGTCGAGGCCCATACGCACGAGTTCATCGCCACGGCGCACGAGGACCAGAAGTTCGGGATTCCGCTCGCGGGCGGACAGGCGGCGGAAGCCGTCCGGCGGGCTCTTCAGCTCGACGGGCTCGAACTCATCGGACTGCACTCCCACATCGGGTCGCAGATCTTCGACATGTCCGGCTTCGAGGTCGCCGCCCACCGGGTCGTCGGGCTGCTCAAGGACATCCGTGACGAGCACGGCGTCGAACTGCCCGAGATCGACCTCGGCGGTGGCCTCGGCATCGCGTACACCGGCGACGACGATCCCCGCGAGCCCCACGAGATCGCCAAGGCGCTCACCGAGATCGTCACCCGTGAGTGTGAGGGCGCCCGGCTCCGCACTCCTCGTATCTCCGTCGAGCCGGGGCGCGCCATCGTCGGCCCGACCGCCTTCACCCTCTACGAGGTCGGCACCATCAAGCCCCTCGACGGACTGCGTACGTACGTCTCCGTCGACGGCGGCATGTCGGACAACATCCGTACCGCGCTGTACGACGCGGAGTACAGCGTCGCGCTGGTCTCCCGGACCTCCGACGCCGAGCCGATGCTGGCGCGGGTCGTCGGCAAGCACTGCGAGAGCGGCGACATCGTCGTGAAGGACGCGTTCCTGCCCTCCGACCTGGCACCGGGTGACCTGATCGCCGTACCCGCCACGGGCGCGTACTGCCGCTCCATGGCCAGCAACTACAACCATGTGCTGCGCCCGCCCGTGGTCGCCGTGCGCGAGGGGGAGTCGCGGGTCATCGTGCGGCGGGAGACCGAGGAGGACCTGCTGCGACTCGACGTCGGCTGAGAGCAGCCGGGAACAGCCGGGAACAGCCGGGAACAGCTGCGGACAGGGGACGGAACGCGCGGTGGGACGGCGGATACGACCGCTTGCGGAAACGGCCGCCGGAAACGGCCGCCGGAAACGACCGGCATACGCCGACGGAATAGGGCGGAAGATCTCCTGTCAGCCGCCCCTGTGAAAATGAAATAGATGTCTCACGATCCGGACCAGGGATAGAAACTCCGGTCCGGTGAGTGAGACTGGGGCAACCGGAAACAACCGTAGACGGTATGAGGAAACGAGGTCGGATGATGCGTACGCGTCCGCTTAAGGTGGCGCTGCTGGGCTGTGGAGTGGTCGGCTCAGAGGTGGCGCGCATCATGACGACGCACGCCGACGACCTCGCCGCGCGGATCGGGGCCCCGGTGGAACTCGCCGGAGTGGCCGTTCGGCGGCCCTCCCGGGTCCGCGAGGGCATCGACCCCGCACTCGTCACCACCGACGCCACCGCCCTCGTCAAGCGCGGCGACATCGACGTCGTCGTCGAGGTCATCGGGGGCATCGAGCCCGCTCGTACGCTCATCACCACCGCTTTCGAGTACGGCGCCTCCGTCGTCTCCGCGAACAAGGCGCTCCTCGCCCAGGACGGCGCCGCGCTGCACGCGGCCGCGGAGGAGCACGGCGAGGACCTCTACTACGAGGCGTCCGTCGCCGGTGCCATCCCGCTGATCCGGCCGCTGCGCGAGTCCCTCGCGGGGGACAAGGTCAACCGGGTGCTGGGGATCGTCAACGGCACCACCAACTTCATCCTCGACAAGATGGACTCCACCGGCGCCGGGTATCAGGAGGCCCTCGACGAGGCCACCGCCCTGGGATACGCCGAGGCCGACCCGACGGCCGATGTCGAGGCGTTCGACGCCGCCGCCAAGGCGGCCATCCTCGCCGGGATCGCCTTCCACACGCGCGTGCGTCTCGACGACGTCTACCGCGAGGGCATGACCGAGGTGACCGCGTCCGACTTCGCCTCCGCCAGGGAGATGGGCTGCACCATCAAGCTGCTCGCCATCTGTGAGCGGGCCGCGGACGGCGGGTCGGTCACCGCGCGCGTGCACCCCGCGATGATTCCGCTGAGCCACCCGCTGGCCTCCGTGCGCGGCGCCTACAACGCCGTGTTCGTGGAGTCGGACGCGGCCGGGCAGCTCATGTTCTACGGTCCCGGCGCCGGCGGTGCTCCCACCGCCTCCGCCGTGCTCGGCGACCTCGTCGCCGTCTGCCGCAACCGGCTCAGCGGGGCAACGGGGCCCGGCGAGTCGGCGTATGCCGCCCTGCCGGTGTCGCCGATGGGCGACGTCGTCACGCGCTACCACATCAGCCTGGACGTCGCCGACAAACCGGGTGTTCTCGCCCAGGTCGCGACCGTGTTCGCCGAGCACGGGGTGTCCATCGATACGGTGCGCCAGCAGGGACGACAGGACAGCGACGGCGAGGCCTCTCTCGTCGTCGTCACCCACCGCGCGTCCGACGCCTCCCTCACCGGGACCGTCGAGGCGCTGCGCAAGCTCGACACCGTGCGGGGTGTCGCCAGCATCATGCGGGTTGAAGGAGAGTAACCAGCAATGACCCACCAGTGGCGCGGAATCATCGAGGAGTACCGGGACCGGCTGCCGGTTTCCGACAGCACGCCCGTCGTGACGCTCCGTGAGGGCGGCACGCCCCTCGTGCCCGCGCAGGTGCTCTCCGAGCGCACGGGCTGCGAGGTCCACCTCAAGGTGGAGGGTGCCAACCCCACCGGGTCCTTCAAGGACCGCGGCATGACCATGGCCATCACGCGGGCCAAGGAGGAGGGCGCGCAGGCCGTCATCTGCGCCTCCACCGGCAACACCTCCGCGTCCGCCGCCGCGTACGCGGTGCGGGCCGGCATGGTCTGTGCCGTCCTCGTCCCGCAGGGCAAGATCGCGATCGGCAAGATGGGCCAGGCCCTCGTCCACGGCGCGAAGATCCTCCAGGTCGACGGCAACTTCGACGACTGCCTCACCCTCGCCCGCGGGCTCAGCGACAACTACCCGGTGGCGCTGGTCAATTCGGTGAACCCGGTGCGCATCGAGGGCCAGAAGACGGCCGCGTTCGAGATCGTGGACATGCTCGGCGACGCCCCCGACATCCACGTCCTGCCGGTCGGCAACGCGGGCAACATCACCGCGTACTGGAAGGGGTACCAGGAGTACGCCGCCGACAAGATCGCCACGCGGACCCCCCGCATGTGGGGGTTCCAGGCGTCGGGCAGTGCTCCGATCGTGCGCGGCGAGGTCGTCAAGGACCCGTCGACCATCGCCACCGCGATCCGCATCGGCAATCCGGCCTCCTGGAAGTTCGCGCTGGCCGCCCAGGAGGAGTCCGGCGGCTTCATCGACGAGGTGACGGACCGTGAGATCCTGCGCGCCTACCGGCTGTTGGCCGCGCAGGAGGGTGTCTTCGTGGAGCCCGCGTCCGCCGCGTCGGTGGCCGGTCTGCTGAAGGCCGCCGAGCAGGGCAAGGTCGACCCCGGGCAGAAGATCGTGTGCACCGTCACCGGCAACGGCCTGAAGGACCCCGACTGGGCCGTCGCCGGCGCCCCGCAGCCCGTCACCGTCCCGGTCGACGCGGTCACGGCGGCCGAGCGTCTCGGCCTCGCTTAGGCGGACCGCGCGTCGCCCGTGAATCACTCGCGGGCGGCGCGCCGGGGGCTTTCCCGCGCTGGGGTGCACAGGGGGCTTACGACACGCATCGTGCGCCGCCCGTGCGCCCTATGTCGCCACAGAACCTTCCTTCGATAGGCTGTACTGAATCCGCCCGCCGCATATGCCGCGGTGTCGCGTTGTCGCCGTGTCGTTGCCGCGTCGCCTCCGCGGACTCAGCGGCCCCCAGGGTTCTCCGTACAGGTCCTCCCGTACATATCGAATGTCATTCGACAGTCCCGCAGCTCAAGGAGAGTCATCGCGAGATGGCCGGTCCCGCCTTCCGCGCCGCCCCCGTCCGGGTGCGCGTTCCCGCCACCAGCGCCAACCTCGGCCCGGGCTTCGACGCCTTCGGCCTCGCGCTGGGGCTCTACGACGACGTCGTCGTCCGGGTGGCCGATTCCGGGCTGCACATCGACATCGCGGGGGAGGGCAGCGAGACGCTGCCGCGCGACGAGAAGCACCTCCTCGTCCGCTCCCTGCGCACCGCCTTCGACGTCCTGGGCGGCCAGCCGCGCGGCCTGGAGATCGTCTGCGCCAACCGCATCCCGCACGGCCGCGGACTCGGCTCCTCCTCCGCCGCGATCTGCGCCGGAATCGTCGCCGCGCGCGCGGTGACCATAGGCGGCGAGAGCAAGCTCGACGACGCGGCGCTGCTCGAGCTCGCGACCGAGATCGAGGGCCACCCGGACAACGTGGCGGCCTGTCTGCTGGGCGGGTTCACCCTGTCCTGGATGGAGTCGGGCGCCGCGCGGGCGATCAGGATGGAGCCCGCCGATTCCATCGTTCCGGTGGTTTTCGTGCCCGGGAAGCCGGTTCTCACCGAGACCGCGCGCGGTCTGCTCCCGCGCTCCGTCCCGCACGTCGACGCCGCCGCCAACGCGGGCCGGGCCGCACTGCTCGTCGAGGCCCTCACCCGGCGCCCCGAACTGCTGCTGCCCGCCACCGAGGACCGTCTGCACCAGGAGTACCGCGCACCGGCGATGCCCGAGAGCGCGGCACTGGTGGAACGGCTGCGTGCCGACGGGATTCCCGCCGTCATCTCCGGCGCCGGGCCCACCGTGATGGCACTGGCCGACGCGGGCACGGCCGACAAGATCGAGGCCTCGGCCGGCGCGGACTGGGCCGCGAACCGCCTGGCCCTGGACCTGAAGGGCGCGTGCGTACTGCCGCTCGCACCCGCTGGTGACAGCCACTCCGGCGACATTTAAGCGCACGGTTGCCGGATTTCGAGAGGGGGAATGTTTGTTGGATCCGGTAGTGTTAACCTCAAGTCTGCACCCGACCCCACCATGGCGAGGTGCTTCGTGTCCCCCTTCGGGACAGACATTCTTCCGGGAGCTCCCCAAGCCGCACTGCGTTCCGTACGTCGTACCTGGGCAGTACGCAGTACAGCGACGTTGAGTGGTCCACAGGGCACGCTCCGGAATTGGTGCGACCACGCCGCGTGACACTGAGTGTCACGGCTCGTCGCGGTAGCGCCATCACCAGCAAATTCTCTTCCGCCGCTTTGGCGGACCACCGCCCCGGCTTCGCCACAGCAAGGACCGAAGTCGGACAGCACAACCGGTCGCCGAGCCAGACAGGCCGACGTCCGCTCCAGGGAAGGACCCTTCGTGAGCGACACCACCGATCTGATGGGCGCACGTGTCGAGGAGACCGCTGCCGCGCCCGCCACGGACGCCTCCGCGCCTGCCACCGGTGCCGGCTCCCGGCGGCGCCGCGGTACCGGCCTCGAGGGCATGGTGCTGGCCGAGCTTCAGCAGGTCGCATCCGGCCTCGGCATCAGGGGCACGGCGCGTATGCGCAAGAGCCAGCTGATCGAGGTCATCAAGGAGGCGCAGTCGGGCGGCGGAGCAGCCGCTCCCAAGGCCGCGACGACCCCCGCCGCGGACGCCGCCGAGACCAAGCCCAAGCGCCGCGCCACCTCCAAGGCGCGCACCGGCGACGAGTCCGCCGAGAAGAAGGCGGACACCGCCAAGGCCGAGGCCTCCGCCGAGAAGGCCGTGGCACAGCAGCAGATCGAGATCCCCGGCCAGCCGGCCAGCAACGACGCGCCCACCGAGCGCCGTCGCCGCCGTGCCACCGCCGACGCGGGCAGCCCGGAGACGGTCGTCGCCGAGGCGAAGGCCGCCCCGAAGGCCGAGGTGTCCGCCCCGGCGCAGACCGAGGGCCAGGCGCAGCCGCAGGGCGACGCCAAGAGCGACGCCGACGGTGGCGAGGGCCGCCGCCGCGACCGCCGTGAGCGCGGCCGCGACCGCGGTGAGCGGGGCGACCGCGGTGACCGCGGTGACCGTCGCAAGGGCGACGACCAGCAGGGTGGCGGCCAGCAGCAGCGCGGCGGCCAGCAGCAGGGTCAGCAGCAGGGCGGTGGCCGTCAGGACCGTCAGCAGCGCGACAACGGCCCCCAGGACGACGACGAGTTCGGCGACGGCCGGCGTGGCCGTCGCGGCCGCTACCGCGACCGCCGTGGCCGTCGTGGGCGTGACGAGATCGGCGCCGCCGAGCCGCAGGTCGCCGACGACGACGTCCTGATCCCCGTCGCGGGCATCCTGGACATCCTCGACAACTACGCGTTCATCCGCACGTCGGGCTACCTGCCGGGTCCCAACGACGTGTACGTCTCGCTCGCCCAGGTCCGCAAGAACGGCCTGCGCAAGGGCGACCACGTCACCGGCGCGGTCCGTCAGCCCAAGGACGGCGAGCGCCGCGAGAAGTTCAACGCGCTCGTCCGGCTGGACTCCACCAACGGCATGGCGCCCGATTCCGGGCGCGGGCGACCGGAGTTCAACAAGCTGACCCCGCTGTACCCGCAGGACCGCCTCCGTCTGGAGACGGACCCGGGCGTGCTGACGACCCGGATCATCGACCTCGTGTCGCCGATCGGCAAGGGCCAGCGCGGTCTGATCGTGGCCCCGCCGAAGACCGGCAAGACTATGATCATGCAGGCGATCGCCAACGCGATCACCCACAACAACCCCGAGTGCCACCTGATGGTCGTCCTGGTGGACGAGCGTCCGGAAGAGGTCACGGACATGCAGCGGTCGGTGAAGGGCGAGGTCATCTCCTCGACCTTCGACCGCCCGGCCGAGGACCACACCACGGTCGCCGAGCTCGCCATCGAGCGCGCGAAGCGTCTGGTGGAGCTGGGCCACGACGTCGTCGTGCTGCTCGACTCGATCACGCGTCTGGGCCGTGCGTACAACCTCGCCGCCCCGGCCTCCGGCCGCATCCTGTCCGGTGGTGTCGACTCGACCGCCCTGTACCCGCCGAAGCGCTTCTTCGGTGCGGCCCGCAACATCGAGGACGGCGGCTCGCTGACCATCCTCGCCACCGCTCTGGTGGACACCGGGTCCCGCATGGACGAGGTGATCTTCGAGGAGTTCAAGGGCACCGGCAACATGGAGCTCAAGCTCGACCGGAAGCTCGCCGACAAGCGCATCTTCCCGGCGGTGGACGTCGACGCGTCCGGTACCCGTAAGGAAGAGATCCTGCTCGGCAACGAGGAGCTCGCCGTCACCTGGAAGCTGCGCCGGGTGCTGCACGCGCTCGACCAGCAGCAGGCGATCGAGCTGCTCCTCGACAAGATGAAGCAGACGAAGTCGAACGGCGAGTTCCTGATGCAGATCCAGAAGACGACGCCGTCGACGGGCAACAACGACTGACGTCGTTCCGCCGAACACGACCGAGGGCCGCCCCCGTTGAAGGGGGGCGGCCCTCGGTCGTGTCGTACCGGCGGGTTACGATCTCGCTCTTCACGTGTTCTTCAGATTCGAACTTCTTGATCCCGAGGGGGGACTCGAGTGGGTACACCCACGTCCGGAGACGGTCGGCACAGACGCCGGATACGGATCGCACTGCCGGTCGCCGCGGCCGGCCTCGCCGCCGCTGTCGCCGCCGCGCTGCTGAGCTCGTCCGCCGAGGCGGCCGAAGCGCCTCCGGCGCCCGTCATCACCGCGCCGTCGGCGAAGGAACTCCAGAAGCGGCTCGACATCGCCCTGGCGGGTGACGATGTCGCGGGGAAGACCTCGAAGGAGTCGCTGACCTCCGGCGCCAAGGCCACCACGATCGACCCGAAGATCATCGGTGGTACGACCAGCACGATCACCCAAGCGCCGTGGATGGCCCAGCTCTGGTACGGCGACGATCGCGGTACCCCGGACAACACCAGCGACGACATCGGCTTCTTCTGCGGTGGCGCGGTGGTGGCGCCGAACAAGATCCTCACCGCCGCGCACTGCGTCAAGGGCTACGACTGGAAGGCCCACGGCGCCATCGTCACCGGCACCTCGCAGCTGCCGTCCGAGGGCGATGTGCACGGGGGCACCGTCAGCGGTGTCTGGCTCCAGTGGAACCACTGGTCGTACAACGCGTCGACGATCGACAACGACATCGCCGTGCTGACCCTGCCGAACCCGGTCAAGGCCACGCCGATCCCGCTGATCACGCCCGCGAACACCGGGTCGTACGCGGCGGGCAACAACGCCAAGGTCTACGGGTGGGGCCGCACCACCTCGACCAACGAGGACATCTCCGACACGCTGAAGACGGCCACCCTGCCGATTCAGTCGGACACCACCTGCGCGAACGCCTACGGTGCCGACTTCGTCAAGGGCCACATGGTCTGCGCGGGCACCCCCGCCACCGGCAGCGACGAGGGCACCACCTCCGCCTGCAACGGCGACTCCGGCGGTCCGCTGGTCTACGGCGGCCGGATCGTGGGCGTCGTCTCCTGGGGTGTGCAGGACTGCGTCGCGAGCGGCGCGTACAGCGTCTTCAGCAAGGTCACCACGTACGTCGGCACGGTCTACCCGCGCATCGACGACACCAACCTCAGCGGCGACCACAACGCCGACCTGTGGGTCCGTAACGCCTCCACCCAGACCGGTTACGAGCTGGACTCCAGGGGCACCACGCTCGCCGCACGGCAGTCCTGGGGCACCTGGAGCGGCTACAACCTCCTGGTGCAGACCGACCTCGACCGGGACGGCTATCAGGACCTGATCGTGCGCCGCACGTCCGACGGCGACGTCTTCTGGAAGCACTTCGTGCCCGCCAGCGGGACCTGGGCCGACAAGCTCATCGGGGACAACTGGAAGACCCGGCTGTCGATCGTCGCCCCCGGTGACGTCACGGGGGACTATCTGCCCGACGTGGTCTCCGTGGACTCCGCGGGCGTCCTGTGGATCTACCCGGGCAAGGGCAACGGCAGCTTCGGTACCCGCGCGAAGGCCGGCACCGGCTGGAACAACTTCAACTTCGTGCGCGGCCACGGCGACTTCAACAACGACGGCCGGGCCGACCTGCTCGCCCGCAACAAGACCAGCGGCGCCGTGTACCTGTACCGCGGCCGGGGCCAGACCGGCACCGGCGCCTTCGCGTCCGGCCTCAAGGTCGCGACCTGGAGCAACACCACGTACAACGTCTTCGCCACCGTCGGTGACGTGAACGGCGACGGCATGGCCGACCTGCTGGCGCGCACGCCCGCGGGCAAGCTGGTGCTGTACCGGGGCAACGGCGGCGCCACAAATGTGATCTTTTCCGCAGCCATCTCCCTCGGGACGTCCTTCGGGCAATATGACCTGTTCGGCTGAGTCCGGCCGAACCCGCAGGTGAGCGAGGGTAGACCTCGCTCACCCGGGTCACGCGGCGTGCCCGGTCCATCGCGGACCGGGCACGACGCGTTGTGCAACCCTGTCCCGAGTTTCCCCGTCTGACCTGGCGGAGTGACGATGGTGAGGTTGCACGAGAACAGAGGAGCACATGTCCGCCGAGAGCACGCCGGAGCCCGGAACCCCGGGTGAGACCGGCACAACGAGCGGGACGGCCGGCAGCGACGGTCCGCGCCACCGCAGGCAGCGTGGCCGGCGCAAGGGGGTGCTGATCGCCGCGTGGACCGCCGCGGGCACCCTCGTGCTGGGCGGCACCGGGGTCGGCTACCTCTACTTCAAGCTCAACGGCAACATCAAGAGCGTCGACATCGACCAGGCCCTGGGCACCGACCGGCCCACCAAGGTCGACAACGGCTCCGAGAACATCCTCGTGCTCGGCTCGGACACCCGCTCCGGCGCCAACAAGAAGCTCGGCGGCGGCGTGGACGACGGCAGCGCCCGCTCCGACACCGCGATGATCATCCACGTGTACGAGGGCCACAAGAAGGCCAGCGTGGTCTCGATACCGCGCGACACGCTCATAGACCGCCCCGCCTGCACCGACACGAGCGGTGTCACGCACGACGCCGCGTCCGACGTGATGTTCAACTCGGCGTACTCGACGGGTGGCGCCGCCTGCGCCGTGAAGACGGTCGAGTCGATCAGCGGCATCCGTATGGACCACTACCTGGAAGTCGACTTCTCGGGCTTCGAGGAGCTCATCGACGAACTCGGCGGCGTCGAGGTCACCACGACCAAGGCCATCGACGACCCCGACAGCCACCTCAAGCTCAGGGCCGGCACGCACACGCTCACCGGCGAGCAGGCCCTCGGCCTGGTCCGCACCCGGCACGGTGTCGGCGACGGCTCCGACCTCGGCCGCATCCAGCTCCAGCAGGCCTTCATCAAGGCCCTGGTCAACCAGGTCAAGCACGTCGGCCTGTTCAGCGGCGGCACCAAGCTCTACGACCTCGCCAACACGGCGACCAAGGCCGTCACGGCGGATTCCCGGCTCGGCTCGCTGAACTCCCTGATGTCCTTCGCGAACGGGCTCAAGGGCATCAGCGCGGACAACATGAACATGGTCACCATGCCGGTCCGGTACGACCCGACCAACCTCAACCGGGTCATCGTCGCCGAGGCGAAGGCCAAGCAGGTGTGGACGGCCCTGAGGAACGACCGGCCCATCCCGAAGGCCGCCACCGAGGGCACCGCCACGGGCGAGGCGGCGGGGGTCGTGACGTCGTCCTGACGGCCTTCGCGCACCCCGGGGAATAGATCCCCCCGCCCCCCGGTTTTGGGGGATGCGGCCAGTCCTGGCAGACTGGTACGTCGGCCCCGGTTCACGTTGGTCGTATCCCGCGACAACGACCCGGCGCCCTCCCGAAACTAGGAGACACCTTGAAGCGCGAAATCCACCCCGAGTACGTCGAGACGCAGGTCAGCTGCACCTGTGGCGCCTCGTTCACCACCCGTAGCACGATCGAGAGCGGTTCCATCCGCGCCGACGTCTGCTCCGAGTGCCACCCGTTCTACACGGGCAAGCAGAAGATCCTCGACACCGGTGGCCGTGTGGCCCGCTTCGAGGCCCGCTTCGGCAAGGCTCCCGCCGGCTCCACGAAGTAGCGAGCCCCTCTTCGCCGGTCCACGGCAGTGTCCCCGCCCAGGGGCACGGCCGGGACCGGCGTTTTTGGTCGCCCGCCCTTCCCCCACGTACGTCATTCAGGAGCGCATCATGTTCGAGGCCGTCGAGGAGCTGCTCGGAGAGCACGCCGACCTGGAGAAGAAGCTCGCCGACCCGTCGGTCCACTCCGACCAGGCCAACGCGCGCAAGCTGAACAAGCGCTACGCCGAGCTGACCCCCATCGTCGGCACGTACCGCTCCTGGAAGCAGACCGGCGACGATGTCGAGACCGCGCGCGAGTTCGCCTCCGCCGACCCGGACTTCGCCGCCGAGGTCAAGGAGCTGGAGAAGCAGCGCGAGGAGCTCACGGAGAAGCTGCGGCTGCTGCTCGTGCCCCGGGACCCGTCCGACGACAAGGACGTCATCCTCGAGATCAAGGCGGGCGCGGGCGGCGACGAGTCGGCGCTGTTCGCCGGCGACCTGCTGCGCATGTACCTGCGGTACGCCGAGCGCGTCGGCTGGAAGACCGAGATCATCGACGCGACCGAGTCCGAGCTGGGCGGCTACAAGGACGTCCAGGTCGCGGTGAAGACCAAGGGCGGACAGGGCGCCACCGAGCCCGGGCAGGGCGTCTGGGCGCGGATGAAGTACGAAGGCGGCGTGCACCGGGTGCAGCGGGTCCCCGCGACCGAGTCCCAGGGGCGGATCCACACCTCCGCCGCCGGTGTGCTCGTGACGCCCGAGGCCGAGGAGGTCGACGTCGAGATCAACGCGAACGACCTGCGCATCGACGTCTACCGGTCCTCCGGGCCCGGCGGGCAGTCCGTCAACACCACCGACTCCGCCGTGCGCATCACGCACATTCCCACCGGAGTCGTCGCCTCCTGCCAGAACGAGAAGAGCCAGTTGCAGAACAAGGAGCAGGCGATGCGTATCCTGCGCTCCAGGCTGCTCGCAGCGGCGCAGGAGGAAGCGGAGCGGGAGGCCGCCGACGCCCGCCGCAGCCAGGTCCGCACCGTCGACCGCTCCGAGAAGATCCGCACGTACAACTTCCCGGAGAACCGCATCTCGGACCACCGCGTCGGATTCAAGTCGTACAACCTGGACCAGGTCCTGGACGGCGACCTCGACGCGGTGATCCAGGCCTGCGTCGACGCGGACTCGGCCGCCAAGCTCGCAGCCGCGTAAGCGTTTTAGGACGTACGCACGACGAGTACGACACGGAGGACTTGCGTGAACCTGCTGCTCGCAGAGGTGGCCCAGGCCACCCAGCGGCTGGCCGACGCCGGCGTGCCCTCGCCGCGCAACGACGCGGAGGAGCTCGCCGCGTTCGTGCACGGCGTGAAGCGCGGTGAACTCCACTCCGTGAAGAACTCCGACTTCGACGCCCGTTACTGGGAGACCATCGCCCGGCGGGAGCAGCGCGAGCCGCTCCAGCACATCACCGGGCGGGCCTTCTTCCGTTACCTGGAGCTCCAGGTCGGCCCCGGCGTCTTCGTACCGCGCCCCGAGACCGAGTCCGTGGTCGGCTGGGCCATAGACGCGGTCCGCGCCATGGACGTCGTCGAGCCCCGCATCGTCGACCTGTGCACCGGCAGCGGCGCCATCGCGCTCGCCCTCGCCCAGGAGGTGCCGCGCTCGCGGGTGCACGCCGTGGAGCTGTCCGAGGACGCCCTGCGCTGGACGCGCAAGAACATGGAGGGGTCCAGGGTCGACCTGCGTCAGGGAGACGCCCTGGACGCCTTCCGTGACCTCGACGGCCAGGTCGACCTGGTCATCTCCAACCCCCCGTACATCCCGCTCACCGAATGGGAGTACGTGGCGCCCGAGGCGCGCGACTACGACCCCGAACTCGCCCTGTTCTCGGGCGAGGACGGCCTCGACCTGATCCGCGGCATCGAGCGCACCGCCCACCGGCTGCTGCGTCCCGGCGGTGTCGTCGTCATCGAGCACGCCGACACCCAGGGCGGCCAGGTGCCGTGGATCTTCACCGAGGAGCGGGGCTGGGCCGACGCGGCCGACCACCCCGACCTCAACAAGCGCCCGCGCTTCGCGACCGCCCGCCGGGCGACGCCGTGAGCACCCCCCACACTTTCGACCCGCAGCAGTACGTGTACGAGGAGGCCCGCTAGATGGCACGGCGATACGACACCAACGACGCGACCGACCGCGTGACCGGTCTGCGCGAGGCCGCGTCCGCCGTCCGCCGTGGCGAGCTCGTGGTCCTCCCGACCGACACGGTGTACGGCATCGGCGCCGACGCGTTCTCCTCGGAGGCGGTCGCCGACCTGCTGGCGGCCAAGGGCCGGGGCCGCAACATGCCCACCCCTGTCCTCATCGGCTCGCCGAACACGCTGCACGGGCTCGTCACGGACTTCTCCGAGATGGCCTGGGAGCTGGTCGACGCGTTCTGGCCGGGCGCGCTGACGCTCGTCGCCAAGCACCAGCCGTCCCTCCAGTGGGACCTGGGCGACACCCGCGGCACGGTCGCCGTCCGCATGCCGCTGCACCCGGTCGCCATCGAGCTGCTGACGGAGGTCGGTCCGATGGCGGTGTCCTCGGCGAACCTCACCGGGCACCCGGCGCCGGAGAACTGCGACTACGCCCAGGAGATGCTCGGCGACTCCGTCTCCGTCTACCTCGACGGCGGCCCGACCCCCGGCAACGTCCCCTCCTCGATCGTCGACGTCAGCCGGGAGGTGCCGCTGCTGCTGCGTGCGGGCGCGATCTCCGCGGACGAGCTGCGCAAGGTCGTACCCGACCTCGAGGTGGCGAATTGACAGCCCCTGACGCGGGGCGTGGCATAGGCAACGGGGAACGTGCCGCGGAACAGACCACGACGTTCGGGTTTCCGCGCGACAGCTTCCGCATCCTCCACGTCAGCACCGGCAACGTCTGCCGCTCGCCGATCACCGAGCGGCTGACCCGGCATTTCGTGTCGCAGCGGCTCGGGGTGCTGGGCCGCGGGCTGATCGTGGAGAGCGCGGGCACCTGGGGTCATGAGGGCGCGTCCATGGAGGCCAACGCGGAGACCGTGCTGGCCGACTTCGGCGCGGACGCCACCGGGTTCACCGGCCGTGAGCTCCTCGACGAGCACGTCATCATGGCCGACCTGGTCCTGACGGCGACCCGCGACCACCGCGCCCAGGTCATCTCCATGGGGCACTCGGCGGGCCTGCGCACCTTCACCCTGAAGGAGTTCACCCGCCTGGTGAACGCCATCGACCCGGCCACCCTCCCGCCGCTGGACGAGGGCGTCGTGATGCGCGCCCGGGCCCTGGTCCGCGCGGCGGCGGCGCTCCGCGGGTGGCTTCTCGCCCCGACCCTCGAGGCGGACGAGGTCTACGACCCGTACGGGGCACCCCTGCCGTTCTTCCGCTCGATCGGCGACGAGATACACCAGGCCCTGGATCCGGTGGTCACAGCGCTCACCGGGGTGCCCGCACGCGCCTGAAGGCGGCCGGCGTCGAGGGCCGGGCCGCGCCGGCCGGCGCCGTTCCCGCCGGGGTTCCCGCGAGGGGCGCAGCGGCCGCGCGCGCCCCCCACCCCCGGGCCTACATTGGACGTACGTCACCGTCGACGCCCGGAGCGCACCATGTCGGTCACCCATGTCCCCGAGGCCGATGTCCTGCGCCGGCAGGACCCCGAGCTGGCCGAGATCCTGCTCGGGGAGCGGGACCGGCAGGCGTCGACGCTCCAGCTGATCGCCGCCGAGAACTTCACCTCGCCCGCCGTGCTGGCCGCGCTCGGCTCGCCGCTCGCCAACAAGTACGCGGAGGGCTACCCGGGGGCCCGGCACCACGGCGGCTGCGAGATCGTCGACATCGCCGAGCGGATCGCCGTGGACCGCGCCAGGACGCTGTTCGGCGCCGAACACGCCAACGTGCAGGCCCACTCGGGCTCCTCCGCGATGCTGGCCGCCTACGCCGCCCTGCTCCGGCCCGGCGACACCGTCCTGGCGCTGGGCCTGCCCGACGGCGGCCATCTCACGCACGGGTCGCCGGCCAACTTCTCCGGCCGCTGGTTCGACTTCATCCCCTACGGGGTGGACGCGGAGACCGGGCTCGTCGATCACGAGCAGGTCCGCACGCTGGCCCGGGGGCACCGGCCCAAGGCGATCGTGTGCGGGTCCACCTCCTACCCGCGCCACATCGACTACGCCTTCTTCCGTGAGGTCGCCGACGAGACGGGTGCCTATCTGATCGCCGACGCCGCCCATCCCATCGGGCTCGTCGCCGGGGGAGCGGCGCCCAGTCCGGTGCCGTACGCCGACATCGTCTGCGCGACCACGCACAAGGTGCTGCGGGGGCCGCGCGGCGGGATGCTCCTGTGCGGCGGCGAACTCGCCGAACGGGTGGACCGGGCGGTCTTCCCGTTCACCCAGGGCGGCGCGCAGATGCACACCATCGCCGCGAAGGCGGTCGCGTTCGGCGAGGCGGCAACCCCGGCGTTCGGCGTGTACGCCCATCAGGTGGTCGCCAATGCGAGGGTTCTCGCGGCCGCCCTGGAGGGGGAGGGGCTGACCGTCACCACCGGCGGGACCGACACCCACCTCATCACCGCCGACCCGGCACCGCTCGGTGTCGACGGGCGCACCGCGCGCGGGCTGCTCGGGGCCGCCGGGATGGTGCTGGACTGCTGCGCGCTCCCGCATGTCTCGGGCACCGATGTCATCGCCTCGCACGCCCGTGGCCTGCGCCTGGGCACCGCCGCGCTGACCACGCAGGGCATGCGGGAGGAGGAGATGAAGCGGGTCGCGGCGCTGCTGGCGGGGGTGCTGCGGGACGAGGTCGAGAGCAGGAAGGCCCGTGAGGAGGTGCGCGAGCTGGCGCTGGCGTTCCCGCCGTATCCGGGCTGAAACGGGGTAGGCGCGTCCCGTACACGCCCTCGTGCGCACCCCCCGTGCGTCCTCGCGCACAGCCTCACGTGAAACCATCGTCACTACCCGGTTGTCCTTACACATATGCGCCGTGCGGTAGTCGATCGCTAGGGTGTGGGACTGAGATGGCCGGCGAGACCTGTGGGGAAGCCCGTGCGTGAATACCTGCTGACGCTCTGCATCACGGCCGCGGTGACGTATCTGCTGACAGGGCCGGTACGGAAGTTCGCGATCGTGGCCGGAGCGATGCCGGAGATCAGGGCCCGTGACGTGCACCGGGAACCCACTCCGCGGCTCGGCGGGATCGCCATGTTCTTCGGCCTGTGCGCCGGTCTGCTGGTCGCCGACCACCTCACCAACCTCAACGAGGTCTTCGAGAAGTCGAACGAGCCGCGCGCCCTGCTCTCGGGGGCCGCGCTGATCTGGCTGATCGGCGTCCTGGACGACAAGTTCGAGATCGACGCCCTGATCAAGCTGGGCGGCCAGATGATCGCCGCCGGCGTCATGGTCATGCAGGGTCTGACCATCCTGTGGCTTCCGGTGCCGCTGGTCGGCACGGTCGCGCTGACCCAGTGGCAGGGCACCCTGTTGACGGTCGCGCTGGTGGTCATCACGATCAACGCGGTCAACTTCGTGGACGGCCTCGACGGCCTGGCGGCGGGCATGGTGTGCATCGCCTCGGCGGCGTTCTTCATGTACGCCTACCGCATCTGGTACTCGTACGGCATCGAGGCCGCCGCCCCGGCGACGCTCTTCGCGGCGATCCTGATGGGCATGTGCCTGGGCTTCCTGCCGCACAACATGCATCCCGCGCGGATCTTCATGGGCGACTCCGGCTCGATGCTGATCGGGCTGGTGCTGGCGGCGGGCGCGATCTCCGTCACGGGGCAGGTCGACCCGGACATCATGCGGCTGTTCTCCGGCTCCGAGCGCAACGCGGTGCACCAGATGGTGCCGGTCTACATCCCGCTGCTGATGCCGTTGACGATCATCGCGATCCCGGCCGCCGACCTGATCCTGGCGATCGTGCGCCGTACCTGGCGCGGGCAGTCGCCGTTCGCCGCGGACCGCGGGCACCTGCACCACCGGCTGCTGGAGATCGGTCACTCGCACAGCCGTGCGGTGCTGATCATGTACTTCTGGTCGGCGCTGATCGCGTTCGGCGCGCTCACGTACTCCGTCAACTCGGCCTCCATGTGGATCGTGCTCGGCGTCGTGATCCTGAGCGCGATCGGTCTGGCGCTGCTTCTGCTGCCGCGCTTCCGGCCGCGCACGCCGCGCTGGGCCGAGGCCTTCGTGCCGCCGCGTTACCGGCGCCGGGGCGGCCTGCCGGCCGAGGCGCAGGAGGCCCGGGAGGCGCAGACGCAGGACTCCGGGGCGGACGTCGGTCGGTACGGGCCGGCCGGTTCCGAGCAGCCCGCCGCCGCCGACGCGCAGAGTCCTGTCACGGTGGGGGTGGCAGGGGCCAACGGGGCCACCGCGATCGGTGGCCGGGGCAGCTCCAAGGTAAGAATCTGACTAGAGCATTGCCAAGTCGTGGGACATTCCTGGGCGGGCAAAACCCCCAATACCAGACAAGACCTCCGGGTTCGCGCCCAGACGTGCACTGTCACTCTCATGTGTGACAGTGGGCACACCCGCCAGGTAAAGACCTCATCAAATAGTTTGTGATACGGTTCACGAGAACCCCCCGGACAGAGCCGAAGGACCGCACTACGCCGGTTCATTGGAGTGAGGTGGCGTGAGGTCTCTCGCCCCTCGGGCCGGGACTACGCTCGTCCATGACGACACCCTGCCCCCCTTGAATGCGGAGTTGCCGCCATGCAGTCCAACGACGTACGAACACTCCTGCACTGTGCCCTGCCCACCGCAACCGCGGGTGTGGCGGGAGTCGCGGTGAGTGCCGCCGTTGCCGGCGGCAAGGGAGCGCTCGGCGCCGGGCTCGGTGCGGCTCTCGTCCTGCTGTTCATGGGTGGCGGTCTGGTGGTGCTGCTGCGCACCGCGCGCCGGCTTCCCCATCTGTTCCAGTCGATGGGGCTGTTGCTCTACACCACCCAGATCCTGCTGTTGATGATCGTGCTGATCACGTTCAAGGGGACCTCGGTCTTCAACCCGAAATGCTTCGCCTTCACGCTGCTGGCGGCCACCCTGGTGTGGATCGCCGCCCAGGTGGTCTCGCACATGAAGGCCAAGGTCCTCTACGTCGAGCCGGATTCCGCTCGGGCGTCGTCGTGACCTGTAGGGCCGGTGTAAAGGGACTTCCGCTCTTTTGCTATGGTCTCGCCACAACTGCGGCAGAGCTGGCGCGGGCGGCAGTCGAGCCTGTGACGTCTCACGGTTCGGAGCCCAGTCGCCGCCCCCACATCCGCAAGTCCAGTCCAGTGCCGTCCCGCGGTCGCAGGCCGCGCCGACACATCGAGGTTGCCGTACCCATGCGCCACGCTGAAGGAGCTCGCGGTGAGTAACGCCAAGACGCTCGCCTTCGAGACCGACTGTCATATTTTCGACGGGTGCGGTTTCCCGACCCCCGGCCTGCACTCGTTCCTCTTCGAACCGCTCTTCACCGTCGGCGGCATCGAATTCAACAAGCCGATGCTGCTCTCGCTGGTGAGCACCGTCATCGTCATCGGATTCTTCTGGGCGGCCTTCAACAAGCCGAAGCTGATCCCCGGCAAGCTCCAGATGGTCGGCGAGGCGGGTTACGACTTCGTCCGTCGTGGCGTCGTCTACGAGACGATCGGCAAGCGCGAGGGCGAGAAGTACGTCCCGCTGATGTTCTCGCTGTTCTTCTTCATCTGGATCATGAACCTGTGGTCGATCGTCCCGATCGCGCAGTTCCCGGCCACCGCGGTCATCGCGTTCCCGGTCGGTCTCGCGGCTCTCGTCTACATCGTGTGGATGAGCGTGACGTTCAAGCGCCACGGTTTCATCGGTGGTTGGAAGAACATCACGGGCTACGACCCGTCGCTCGGCCCGGTGTTCCCGATGGTCATGTTCTTCGAGTTCCTGTCGAACGTGTTCATCCGGCCGTTCACCCACGCCGTCCGGCTCTTCGCCAACATGTTCGCCGGGCACGTCCTGATCCTGATCTTCACCATCGGGACCTGGTACCTGCTCAACGGCATCGGCATCGCCTACTCGGCGGTCTCGTTCCTGATGGTCATCGTGATGACGGTCTTCGAGCTGTTCATCCAGGCCCTTCAGGCCTACGTCTTCATCCTCCTGTCCTGCAGCTACATCCAGGGCGCGCTCGCCAAGCACCACTGAGCACCTGATCAACATCCCCTGAACTTCCGGTGGCCAACCCCCACCGGCCTGTGTAAAGAGAAGGAAGTTACGGCATGTCCGCTCTCGACACCCTCGCCGCGGTCGAAATCAAGGGCAACCTCGCTGCCATCGGCTACGGTCTCGCGGCCATCGGCCCCGGCGTCGGCGTTGGCATCATCTTCGGTAACGGCACCCAGGCGCTGGCTCGCCAGCCCGAGGCCGCCGGCCTGATCCGTCAGAACCAGATCCTCGGCTTCGTCCTCTGTGAGGCGCTCGCCCTGATCGGTCTGGTCATGGGCTTCGTCTACCCGACGTCCTGATCCGGTCATCGCCGACGAGAGAATTCCACGGAAGGAACTGATGTGATCTCGCCCTTGCTGCAAATCGCGGCTGAGGAGGAGGCCCAGAATCCTCTGATCCCGGAGATCCCCGAGCTCGTCATCGGTCTGATCGCGTTCGCGATCGTGTTCTTCGTCCTGGGCAAGAAGCTCCTTCCGAACATCAACAAGGTTCTGGAAGAGCGTCGCGAAGCCATCGAGGGCGGGATCGAACAGGCCGAGATTGCTCGCACTGAGGCCCAGAGCGTTCTGGAGCAGTACAAGGCCCAGCTCGCCGAGGCCCGTCACGAGGCCGCGCGGCTGCGCCAGGAGGCGCAGGAGCAGGGCGCCGCACTCATCACCGAGATGCGTGCGGAAGGCCAGCGCCAGCGCGAGGAGATCGTCGCCGCCGGGCACAGCCAGATCGAGGCGGACCGCAAGGCCGCCGCGTCCGCGCTGCGTCAGGACGTCGGCAAGCTCGCCACCGATCTGGCCGGCAAGCTCGTCGGGGAGTCCCTCGACGACCACGCCCGCCAGAGCCGCGTCATCGACCGCTTCCTCGACGACCTCGAGGAGAAGGCCGAGGCGTCTCGATGACCGCACACGGAGCGAGCCGCGAGGCATTCGCAGCAGCCCGTGAGCGTCTCGACGCGCTGACGGACTCCACGTCCGTGGACGCGGCGCAGCTCGCCGACGAGCTGGCGGCAGTCACCGCGCTGCTCGACCGCGAGGTCTCGCTGCGTCGGGTCCTCACCGACCCGGCGCAGGCCGGTGAGGCCAAGGCCGAGCTGGTCCAGCGCCTGCTCGGCGCCCAGATCAGCGGTGCCACCGCCGACCTGGTGTCCGGCACGGTGCGTTCGCGCTGGTCGCAGTCCCGCGACCTGGTGGACGTGCTGGAGGAGCTGGCGAACATCGCCGACCTCACCGCCGCACAGAAGGCCGGCAGGCTCGACAACGTCGAGGACGAGCTGTTCCGCTTCGGACGGATCGTCTCCTCGAACACCGAGCTGCGCGCCGCGCTGACCAACCGGAAGGCCACCGCCTCGGCCAAGAGCGAGCTGCTGCGCAGCCTGCTCGGCGGCCGGGCCGACGCGGCCACCGAGCGACTGGTGACGCGCCTCGTGACCGCGCCCCGGGGACGTAGCCTGGAAACGGGACTCGAGTCCCTGTCCCGGCTCGCCGCGGAGCGCCGGGACCGCATGGTCGCCGTCGTCACCTCGGCGGTACCGCTGAGCGACCCGCAGAAGCAGCGCCTCGGCGCCGCCCTCGCCAAGCTCTACGGCCGCCCGATGCACCTCAACCTCGACGTGGACCCCGCGGTCCTCGGCGGGATCCGGGTGCAGGTCGGTGACGAGGTGATCAACGGCTCCCTCGCGGACCGCATCGAGGACGCCGCCCGCCGCATGGCGAACTAGCAGCAACTCAAGACCGCAGTACGAACTGATGGCGGCCCTGGTTGGGCCGTGCAGAGGATTCACCTCTTTCAGGGGGGAGTCCCCATCCCCCCAAAGTGAAACTTCGGGCCCAACAAGGAGAGCAGGGAACCCAGATGGCGGAGCTCACGATCCGGCCGGAGGAGATCCGGGATGCGCTGGAGAACTTTGTCCAGTCGTACAAGCCGGACGCGGCCTCGCGCGAGGAGGTCGGTACGGTCACCCTTGCCGGCGACGGCATCGCGAAGGTCGAGGGCCTTCCCTCGGCCATGGCCAACGAACTGCTGAAGTTCGAGGACGGCACCCTCGGCCTCGCGCTCAACCTCGAAGAGCGCGAGATCGGTACCGTCATCCTCGGCGAGTTCAGCGGCGTCGAGGAGGGCCAGCCGGTCACCCGCACGGGAGAGGTCCTGTCCGTCGCCGTCGGCGAGGGCTACCTCGGCCGTGTCGTCGACCCGCTCGGCAACCCGATCGACGGACTCGGCGAGATCGAGACGTCCGGCCGCCGTGCCCTGGAGCTCCAGGCTCCGGGTGTCATGGCCCGTAAGTCGGTCCACGAGCCGATGGAGACCGGCTACAAGGCCGTCGACGCGATGACCCCGGTCGGCCGTGGTCAGCGTCAGCTGATCATCGGTGACCGCCAGACCGGCAAGACCGCCCTGGCCGTCGACACGATCATCAACCAGCGCGACAACTGGCGCTCCGGTGACGTGAACAAGCAGGTCCGCTGCGTCTACGTCGCCATCGGCCAGAAGGGCTCGACCATCGCCTCCGTGCGTGGCGCCCTCGAAGAGGCCGGCGCGCTGGAGTACACGACCATCGTCGCCGCCCCGGCGTCCGACCCGGCCGGCTTCAAGTACCTGGCGCCGTACACCGGTTCGGCCATCGGTCAGCAGTGGATGTACGAGGGCAAGCACGTCCTCATCATCTTCGACGACCTCTCGAAGCAGGCCGACGCCTACCGCGCCGTGTCGCTGCTGCTGCGCCGCCCGCCGGGCCGTGAGGCCTACCCGGGCGACGTCTTCTACCTGCACTCCCGTCTGCTGGAGCGCTGCGCGAAGCTCTCCGACGACCTGGGCGCCGGCTCGATGACCGGTCTGCCGATCGTCGAGACGAAGGCCAACGACGTCTCGGCGTTCATCCCGACCAACGTCATCTCCATCACCGACGGCCAGTGCTTCCTGGAGTCGGACCTGTTCAACGCCGGTCAGCGCCCCGCGCTGAACGTCGGTATCTCCGTCTCCCGAGTCGGTGGTTCCGCGCAGCACAAGGCGATGAAGCAGGTTTCCGGCCGTCTGCGCCTCGACCTCGCCCAGTACCGTGAGCTGGAGGCGTTCGCCGCCTTCGGTTCCGACCTGGACGCCGCGTCGAAGTCCCAGCTGGAGCGCGGTCAGCGACTGGTCGAGCTGCTCAAGCAGCCTCAGTACCAGCCCATGCCGACCGAGGACCAGGTCGTCTCCGTGTGGGCCGGTACCACCGGCAAGATGGACGACGTTCCGGTCTCCGACGTCCGCCGCTTCGAGAAGGAGCTCCTGGAGTACCTGCACCGCAAGGAGCAGGGCCTCATGACCTCCATCAAGGAGGGCGGCAAGATGTCGGACGACACCCTCATCGCCATTGCCGACGCGATCGCCGAGTTCAAGAAGCAGTTCGAGACCTCGGACGGCAAGCTTCTCGGCGAGGACGCCCCGGCCGCGGCCAAGTGACGTAAGGAAGGGACCTGACTCATGGGAGCCCAGCTCCGGGTCTACAAGCGTCGCATCCGATCCGTCACCGCGACCAAGAAGATCACCAAGGCGATGGAGATGATCGCCGCCTCGCGTGTCGTCAAGGCACAGCGCAAGGTGGCGGCCTCCACGCCGTACGCGACCGAGCTCACCCGCGCGGTCACGGCGGTCGGTACCGGATCGAACACGAAGCACCCGCTGACCACGCAGGCCGAGACGGTCGTGCGGTCCGCGGTGCTGCTCCTGACGAGCGACCGTGGTCTCGCCGGCGCCTTCAACTCCAACGCCATCAAGGCCGCGGAGCAGCTGACGGCACGCCTCGAGGCCGAGGGCAAGCAGGTCGACACGTACATCGTCGGCCGGCGTGGTCTCGCGCACTACAACTTCCGTGAGCGCAAGGTCGCGGAGTCGTGGTCGGGCTTCACGGACGAGCCGACGTACGCGGACGCCAAGAAGGTCGCGGGTCCGCTGATCGAGGCGATCGAGAAGGACACGGCCGAGGGCGGCGTGGACGAACTCCACATCGTCTTCACCGAGTTCGTCTCGATGATGACGCAGACGGCGCTCGATGACCGTCTGCTGCCGCTCAGCCTCGACGAGGTTGCCAAGGAGTCGGCGCCGAAGGGCGAGATCCTTCCGCTGTACGACTTCGAACCCTCGGCGGAGGACGTCCTCGACGCCCTTCTGCCGCGGTATGTGGAGAGCCGCGTCTACAACGCTCTCCTCCAGTCGGCAGCCTCGAAGCACGCCGCCACGCGGCGCGCGATGAAGTCGGCCACCGACAACGCAGGAGAGCTCATCGAGACGCTCTCCCGCCTTGCCAACGCGGCCCGCCAGGCCGAAATCACCCAGGAAATCAGCGAGATCGTCGGTGGCTCCGCAGCCCTGGCCGACGCGACCGCGGGGAGTGACAGGTAATGACGACGACAGTTGAGACGGCCGTTGCCACGGGCCGCGTCGCCCGGGTCATCGGCCCGGTCGTCGACGTGGAATTCCCCGTCGACGCCATGCCGGAGATCTACAACGCCCTTCACGTCGAGGTGGCCGACCCGGCCCAGGACGGCGCGAAGAAGACGCTGACCCTGGAGGTCGCCCAGCACCTGGGTGACGGCCTGGTCCGCACCATCTCGATGCAGCCCACCGACGGTCTGGTCCGCCAGGCCCCGGTCACCGACACCGGCACGGGCATCACCGTCCCGGTCGGCGACTTCACCAAGGGCAAGGTGTTCAACACCCTCGGTGAGGTGCTGAACGTCGACGAGAAGTACACGGGTGAGCGCTGGTCCATCCACCGCAAGGCCCCGAACTTCGACGAGCTCGAGTCGAAGACCGAGATGTTCGAGACCGGCGTCAAGGTCATCGACCTGCTGACCCCGTACGTCAAGGGCGGCAAGATCGGTCTGTTCGGTGGTGCCGGCGTCGGCAAGACGGTGCTCATCCAGGAGATGATCTACCGCGTCGCCAACAACCACGACGGTGTCTCCGTGTTCGCCGGTGTCGGTGAGCGCACCCGTGAGGGCAACGACCTCATCGAGGAGATGGCCGACTCGGGCGTCATCGACAAGACCGCCCTGGTCTTCGGTCAGATGGACGAGCCCCCGGGCACCCGTCTGCGCGTGGCGCTGGCCGGTCTGACCATGGCGGAGTACTTCCGCGATGTGCAGAAGCAGGACGTGCTGTTCTTCATCGACAACATCTTCCGCTTCACCCAGGCCGGTTCCGAGGTCTCCACCCTGCTCGGCCGGATGCCCTCCGCGGTGGGTTACCAGCCGAACCTGGCCGACGAGATGGGTCTCCTCCAGGAGCGCATCACCTCGACCCGTGGTCACTCGATCACCTCGATGCAGGCGATCTACGTCCCCGCGGACGACCTGACCGACCCGGCCCCGGCCACCACGTTCGCCCACCTCGACGCGACGACGGTTCTCTCCCGTCCGATCTCCGAGAAGGGCATCTACCCGGCCGTGGACCCGCTGGACTCCACGTCCCGCATCCTGGACCCCCGCTACATCGCGGCGGACCACTACAACACCGCGATGCGCGTCAAGACGGTCCTGCAGAAGTACAAGGACCTCCAGGACATCATCGCGATCCTCGGTATCGACGAGCTGGGCGAGGAGGACAAGCTCACCGTCCACCGTGCCCGTCGCGTGGAGCGCTTCCTGTCCCAGAACACCCACGTCGCCAAGCAGTTCACCGGCGTCGACGGGTCGGACGTTCCGCTGGACGAGTCGATCACCGCGTTCAACGCGATCATCGACGGCGAGTACGACCACTTCCCGGAGCAGGCGTTCTTCCTGTGCGGTGGCATTGAGGACCTCAAGGCCAACGCCAAGGAGCTCGGCGTCTCCTGAGCCTCGCGCTCTTGAAGAGGGGCGGGTGCGTCCCGCCCCTCTTCGTACGCCCACGCCGTATCTTCCGGGGGACGACCTCCGGACCCCCGGCAGAGTCCTGGGGCGGGACCCCGACACTTTGGTGCTCGGAGCCCTACTAGACTTATACGCAACACCCGGCAGGAAAGCCGGGTGGTGACCCGAGGAGCCACCTTGGCTGCTGAGCTGCACGTCGCGCTGGTCGCGGCCGACCGAGAGGTCTGGTCCGGCGAGGCCACCCTGGTCGTCGCGCGCACCACGTCGGGCGACATCGGCGTCATGCCCGGTCACCAGCCGCTGCTCGGTGTGCTGGAGTCGGGCCCGGTGACCATCCGTACGAGTGATGGTGGAACGGTCGTCGCCGCGGTGCACGGCGGTTTCATCTCGTTCGCGGACAACAAGCTGTCGCTGCTGGCCGAGATCGCCGAGCTTTCGGACGAGATCGACGTCCAGCGCGTGGAGCGGGAGCTCGAGCGCGCGAAGGCGGAGGGCGATGCCGCCGCCGAGCGTCGCGCGGACGTACGACTGCGTGCGGCGGCCTCGCGCTGAGCCAGCGTGTAACCGCTTGACGTCACTCAGCCGCGGTCGGCCCGGAGCAATCCGGAGCCGACCGCGGCTGAGGCAGATATGGATGTTTTTTCCGTTCCGTTACCTATTTTCGGTACCTAGGAGACGAGGAGGTCGGTGTCGATGGTCCTCGCTCTGACTGTGTGCGGAATCGTCGTGGCCCTGGTGGCGCTGGGGTTGTTCGTCTTCGGCCTGCGCCGCAGACTCATCCAGCGCTCCGGCGGTACCTTCGACTGTTCCCTGCGCTGGGACGTCTCCGAGAAACCGGACACGAGCGGAAAGGGCTGGAGCTACGGGGTCGCCCGCTACAACGGCGACCGCATCGAGTGGTACCGCGTCTTCTCGTACGCCTACCGTCCGCGCCGGGTACTGGAGCGCGGTTCGATCGAGGTGGCCGGCCGCCGTCTGCCCGAGGGCGAGGAGGAGCTGGCGCTGCTGTCCGACGCGGTGATCCTCACCTGTGTGCACCGGGGCACGCGTCTCGAACTCGCGATGAGCGAGGACGCGCTGACCGGTTTCCTCGCGTGGCTGGAGGCGGCCCCGCCCGGTCAGCGAGTGAACGTCGCCTGACATAACGGGTGCGGGGCGTCGGCCTGGCCGACCACGACCGCGCGGGTCTCGGGACCTCCTGGTGTCACCGTGATCTGGACGGGGCACACGGCCAGCAGGGCCGAGATCGCCGCTCCCGTGACCATCCCGGCGGACGCCGCCCTGGGCCTGGCCGACTCCGGTTTGCCGCTGCGTGACCGGTTCGGCCGGTCGGACCGCACGGACCGGTCGGACCTGTGGTGCCTGCTTTTCAACGCTTCCCCCCGTTTGTACTGTTTCGCTCACCTGCCGAGATACACAATGTGCCCGGTCGTCGGAGGTCGTTCACCGGCCGATCGGCCCGCCCTGGGGGGCCGAGTGACCCTGTGCCGCGCACGCCGGGGGCGCGTGGGGCGTGCGAACGCCCGCCACGAACGGGCCAGGGGGCCGTCCGTGACGGGCGTGCGGATCGGGCGGAGGATCAGCTCAGCCCGCTGTTGATGGCGCTCACCAGCTCGCCGTTGCTGGTGTCTCCGCTGAACTCCCAGAAGAACGCGCCGCCCAGACCCTGGTTCTTGGCCCAGGTCATCTTGCCGGCGATGGTGGCCGGGGTGTCGTAGGACCACCAGTTGCTGCCGCACTTCGCGTACGCCGTGCCGGCGATGGTGCCGGTGGCCGGGCAGGACGTCTTGAGGACCTTGTAGTCCTCGATGCCCTGCTCGTACGTGCCGGCCGCCGGGCCCGTGGCCGTGCCGCCCGGGGCGTCCTGGGTGACGCCGGTCCAGCCGCGGCCGTAGAAGCCGATGCCGATGAGCAGCTTGCTCGCGGGTACGCCCTTCGCCTTGAACTTGGCCATCGCGTCGGCCGTGGTGAATCCGGCCTGCGGGATGCCGCTGTACGAGGTGAGCGGGGAGTGCGGGGCCGTCGGGCCCTGGGCCGCCCAGGCGCCGAAGAAGTCGTACGTCATCACGTTGTACCAGTCGACGTACGCTGCCGCGCCCGCGTAGTCGGCCGCGTCGATCTTGCCGCCGGTGGAGCCGTCGGCGGTGGTGGCCGCGGTGACCAGGTTGCCCGTGCCGAACTTGGCGCGCAGGGCCTGCATCAGGTTCTTGTAGGCCGCCGCCCCGCTGGTGTCGCAGGACAGGCCGCAGGCGTTCGGGTACTCCCAGTCGATGTCGATGCCGTCGAAGACGTCGGCCCAGCGCGGGTCCTCGACCAGGTTGTAGCAGGACTGCGCGAACGCCGCCGGGTTGGCCGCGGCCTGGGCGAAGCCGCCGGACCAGGTCCAGCCGCCGAAGGACCACAGCACCTTGATGTTCGGGTACTTGGCCTTCAGCTGGCGCAGCTGGTTGAAGTTGCCGCGCAGCGGCTGGTCCCAGGTGTCGGCCACGCCGCTGACCGACTGGTCCGCGGTGAAGGCCTTGTCGTAGTCGGCGTAGGAGTCGCCGATCGCGCACTGGCCGTTGGTGACGTTGCCGAAGGCGTAGTTGATGTGCGTGATCTTCGCGGCCGAGCCGGACGTCACCAGGTTCTTGACGTTGTAGTTGCGGCCGTAGATGCCCCACTCGGTGAAGTAGCCGAGCTTGACCTTGGAGCCGGTGGTCGGGGGAGTGGTGCCGCCGCCGGTGGTGTGGACCGCGACCGCGCCGCTGGCCGGGCCGGTCTGGTCGGCGGTGTCACGGGCCTGGACGGTGTAGGAGTAGTCGGTGCCGGCCGTCAGACCGGTGTCGGTGTACGAGGTCGTCGTGACCGTGGCGACCTTGGCGCCGTCACGCAGGACGTCGTAGTTCTTGACGCCCTTGTCGTCGGTGGCGGCGGACCAGGTCAGCTTCACCGAGGTGTCGGTGAGGGCGGAGGCGGTCGGGGTGCCCGGGGCGGACGGGGAGGCGTCGCCCGGGACCGTTGTGCCGTCGCAACTGCCGCCGTTGAGCTTGCAGTTGGACGGGGAGCCGGAGCCCGCGCCGTTGAAGCCGAAGGAGACGGAGGCGCCCGCGGCGAGGGTGCCGTTCCAGGACTTGTTCTTGGCGGTCCAGTGGGTGCCGGAGGACGTGACGTCGGCGTCCCAGGCGGAGGTGACGGAGGTGCCGGAGGGGAAGTCCCACTCGACCGTCCATGAACTGATGGCGGTGGTACCGGTGTTCTTCACCGTCCACCTGCCCTCGAAGCCGGTGCCCCAGTCCGACGCCTTGGTGTAGCTGGCGGTGGCGGTCGTGGCGGCCTGAGCGGGGCTCGCGAGGCCGACCAGGCCGGCCAGCGGGAGCAGCAGCGTCGCGAACCCTGCCGCGGCTCTGTGTCTGAAGCGCATCCTGCGCCTCCTCGGGGGGAGTCGGGGGGCGTGACTGAGCCTTCACGCCCACGGTGCCGCGAGAATAGAAAGGTCTGGACCACAGGTCAATAGGTCTGGACCACTGCGGCGGACTAAACCTCCGGAGCCCCCTCGGATCCCAGCCGGATCCCCAACTCCTGCGCCAGTACCGCCGCTTGCACCCGGCTGCGCAGCTCCAGCTTCCCCAGCAGACGGCTGACGTGCGTCTTCACCGTCGCCTCCGCCATGTCGAGGCGCCCGGCGATGCCCGCGTTGGACATCCCCTCGCCCAGACAGGCCAGCACCTCGCGCTCGCGCCGGGTGAGGGCGTCCAGGACGGCGGGGTCGGCCTTCGGTGACCGGACCGGCTTCGCGGCGAACTCGGCGATCAGCCGACGGGTCACCGCGGGAGCGATCAGCCCCTCCCCGGCGGCCACCGTACGGACCGCCGCCAGGAGGTCCCTCGCCTCGGTGTTCTTCAGCAGGAACCCCGCCGCGCCCGCCCGCAGCGCGCCGAACACGTACTCGTCGAGGTCGAAGGTGGTCAGCACCAGCACATCGGCGAGCCCCTCCTCGACCACCTTCCGGGTCGCCGACACCCCGTCGAGGCGCGGCATCTGAACGTCCATCAGGACCACGTCCGGCCTCAACTCCCGCGCCAGCGACACCGCCTGTTCCCCGTCCGCCGCCTCGCCCACCACCTCGATGTCGGACGCGCTGCCCAGGATCAGGACGAGTCCGGCGCGTACGGCGGACTGGTCCTCGGCGACGAGGACCCGGACGGTGGAGCTCATACGGACTCACCTTCGGTCAGGGGGAATGTGGCACGCACCGTCCAGCACGAGTCCTGCGGCCCGGCGGCGAACGTGCCGTCAAGCAACGCCGCGCGCTCCCGCATGCCGACGAGCCCGGCACCGGAGCCAGGGGCGCGGGGCCCGTCCCGGTGGCCGTACGGACTCCGCACCCGCACGTCGAGCACCCCGTCGCGCCGGACGACGGCGACGGTGACCCGGCCGGGGCAGGCGTGCTTCAACGCGTTGGTCAGCGACTCCTGGACGATCCGGTAGGCGGCGAGTTCGACAGGGGCCGGCACCGCACCGGGCGCGGAGTCGAGGGTGACGTCGAGACCATTGGCACGGGCGCCCTCGACGAGGGCCTCCAGGCCGTCCAGGGTGGGGGCCGCGGCGGGCTCGCGGTCCCCGCTGCCGTCCCGCAGGATCCCGATCAGCCGCCGCATCTCCGCCAGCCCCTCGACGCTGTTCTCGCGGATGACCGACAGCGCCTGCCGGGACGTGTCCGGGTCGTCGATCGAGAGCGCCGCCGTCGAGTGGATCGCGATCGCGGACAGGTGGTTGGCGACCATGTCGTGCAACTCCCGGGCCATCCGCGCCCGTTCGGTGGTGACGGCCTGGACGCGGTCCATCTCGGCGAGCAGCGCGGTCTGTTCGGCCCGCAGCCGGGCCGCCTCGGCCGCGTCCCGGTGGTCGCGCACGATCCAGCCGGTGGCGGCGGGCGCGTAGGCCACGATGCCGACGACCACCCCGATCAGCAGGGCCTCCGGCACCCGCCACACCGCGAAGGGCACCAGCGTCCCGGCCACCGTCAGCAGTCCGGTGATCCACTGGATCCGGCGGGCCGACGCGAGCGGGCCGTACAGGACGGCCGCGTACATCAGGTCGGTGTACATCAGCACCGTGAACAGATTGCCCTGGGTCAGGGTGTCCAGGACGATCGCGGCCGTGCCGGTCAGCAGGGCCGTGCGCGGCGCGATCCGGCGCAGCACCTCGCAGCCGGCCATCACGCAGAGCGGCACCAGGACCGCCCAGGGGCCGTCGAGGAGCGTGATCGGGTCGTCGGACGGCCGGGTGCCCAGGCCGATGGCGGCCAGCAGCAGCCCGCCGAGCAGCCCGCCGACCGCGATGTACACGTCGAAGCGGTGCGGGCGGCGCAGGCGGCGCAGGTCTCGGACGGCCATGTCCTCCATCCAACACGCCTCGTCCCCCGTCCGCCTGCTTCCCGGGAACGGTCCCGAACTGCATCTTTCGATGTACCGCGAGTTCGTCACCGCCGACGACGAGACGCGCTCCGCCGGCCGGGAGCCTGGAAGGGCGAGCGAGAGGAGCGAACCGTGATCGTCGGACTGATCATCGCCTGTGAGGTGGCCTTCTGGGTGCTGCTGGCCGCCGGACTGGCCTTCCGGTACGTGTTCCGGATGCCGCGTCCGGGGGCTGGCCCTGCTGCTGTGCGAGCCGCTGCTGGAGGCCGTGCTGTTCGTGGTGACCGCGATCGATCTCAAGAACGGCGCCGAGCCGGACTGGCGGCACGGCCTGGCCGCGGTCTACATCGGCTTCACCGTGGGCCTCGGCCACTCCACCGTCAGGTGGGCGGACGCCCGCGTCGCCCACCGGTTCGCCGGCGGCCCGCCGCCCGTGCGGCCGCCGAAGTACGGCAGGGCCCGCGCCGTCCACGAGTGGAAGGTCGCGGGCCGCTGGACCCTCGCCGCACTGGTGGCCATGGCACTGCTCCAGGCGGCCGTCCTGTACGTCGGCGGGGACGGCGAGACCGATTCCCTGCGGGCGTGGCAGCTGCGGATGCTGTGGGTGATCGGCATCAACCTCGTCATCGCGGGGAGCTACACCCTGTTCCCGAAGTCCGGCCCGAAGGACCGCCCGAAGGGCGGCCCGGAAGGCGGATCGAACGGCGGACCGGAGCGGGAACCGGCCAAGATGCGCTAGCGCTCCCCGCCCGGCACCCAGAGCACGTCGCCGACCGCCTTGTTTGCGGTGCGGGCCAGAATGAACAGCAGATCCGAGAGCCGGTTGAGGTAGGTCGCGGTGAGCGGGTTCATCCGCTCACCGTGCACCTCCAGCGCCGCCCAGGTGGAGCGCTCGGCCCGCCGGACGACCGTGCAGGCCTGGTGGAGCAGGGCCGCTCCCGGGGTGCCGCCGGGCAGGATGAACGACCGCAGCTTCTCCAGCCGCTCGTTGAACCGGTCGCAGTCCGCCTCCAGGCGGTCGATGTAGAACTGCTCGACCCGCAGGGGCGGGAACTCCGGGTTCTCCACCACCGGCGTCGACAGGTCCGCGCCCACGTCGAACAGGTCGTTCTGGACCCGGGTGAGCACCCCGCCGAGCTCCTCGTCCAGCCCGCCCAGCGCGAGCGCCGTGCCGAGCGCCGCGTTCGCCTCGTTGACGTCGGCGTACGCGGCGATCCGCAGGTCGGTCTTGGCGACCCGGCTCATGTCACCGAGAGCGGTGGTGCCCTGGTCGCCGGTCCTCGTGTAGATGCGCGTCAGATTGACCATGCGGCCAATCTAGACCGTCCCGGAGGATCCGTTCCGTTCCCTTCGTCACTGCTGTCGGCGCCTGGTCAGTCCCGGTCCAATCGGCCTGAATCGGACAGTAATTGACGACGTGACCGGCGTCTCACGCGCTGAGACGTGAGCCGCGTTACTAACCGGTCACACAGCGCCTCACGCCCGCTAATCTCCCGCCGAGAGGCATGCTGAGCGGCTGCGCCGGATGGTTGACGCCGGTGACATCGGACGCCTGAGCGGGCAGGGCTTCTCCAAGCACCGAAACCGCACAGGCCCCATGGGCCTCACCCCTGCGAGTGAATTCGGTATCGGTTCGCTCACAGACGGCAACCTCCGACCGCTTCCCGCAGTCAGAGGATGCAACACCGGACACCACCACCGCGGAGCACGAGACGCACGCTTAGGGGAGCGCTATGCACATCAGGGGCGACCACGTAGAGCTGGTCGTCGGGGGTCGTCTCGACGTCCGCAGCGCTGCGGATGCCCGTACGGCTCTGCACACGGCCGTGGACGACGGAGCCGGCGACCTGGTGCTCGACCTGTCCGAGCTGGACTCCTGGGACGCCACCGGACTCGGCGTCATCATGGGCGTCCACCGACGGGCCGGCCGGTGCGGCCGACGCCTGGTGCTGCGCGGGGTGCCTCCGCAGATGCAACGCCTGCTGGTGGCCACCCGACTGCACCGGATCCTCGCGATCGAGGGCGGTATCGGAGTGGAGTCCCTGCCCCGGGTCTGATCCCCGAGGGGGCGTGGCCTGCGGCGGGAAACATGCGACGGGCGCAATCCTCACGAGACTGTGACGCTTCGGGCGGCCCGGCACCCCGGGCTGTCGTAGATACTGTGCGAAGGTTTACGGTTCGTCTGCCCGCCGCTCTCAGCCCTCGAGCGGGCACCGGACCAGAAGCGACAGCGCAGTGTGCAGCAAGGCCGGGAGGGGCTACCGCCACACGACGCTTTTGGGGGGCTTGAACCTATGGACCCGAACACCCGGGGACCCGAGGAGTACGGCCAGGACGACGACGGCGGCACGCCGCGCCCGCGCCCGTCCAGGGACCCCCTCACGCCCGACTTCGGCCAGCACACGCCGGCCCTGGCCCGCACCGTGCGGCTCGTCGCGGGCGAACACCTGCTCACGGTCAATCCGGTCGACGGCAGCGAGATAGAACTCTGCCCGCCCACCGAGATACCGGAGCGCCCCGCCAAGCGCACCGCGGAGCAGCGTGCCGAGGCCGAGCGCGCCGCCCGGCCGCCCGCCCCCGCCGGAACCGCCCGGCCCGCCCAGCCGCTCCTGGGCCGCCAGGACGAACGCGAACAGCTGGTCCGCCTGCTGGCCCGCGGCCGCTCCGTCCGCCTCACCGGCGCGCCCGGCTCCGGCCGCACCAGCCTGCTCGACCTCGTCGCCGAGGACTGCGAGGACCTCGCCCCCGACGGCGTCGTCCGCCTCACCGGCTTCCGCCGCACCTCGGCCGACCTCCTGCACGACCTCTTCCACGCCGTCTACGACGCTCCCCGGTACCGCCCCGCGAGCGACGACCTGAGTGCCCTGGTCCGCGAGATCGGCGCGGTCGTCGTGGTCGACGACCTCGACCTCGGTGGCGCCGCCCTCGACGAACTCCTGGACGCGACGCCCGAGTGCGCCTTCCTGCTCGGCGCGACCCCGGACACCCCGCTGCCCTCCGCGGAGTCCGCCGTGGAGGAGGTCGTCCTCACCGGGCTGGACCGCGCGGGCGGCGTCGAGGTGATCGAGCACGCCGTCGGCCGCGTCCTCACCGAGGAGGAGGCCAACTGGGCGGGCGACCTGTGGTTCGAGTCCGAGGGCCTGCCGCTGCGGTTCGTCCAGGCCGGCGCCCTGCTCTCGCAGCGCGACCAGCTGCGGGCCGGCGCCGACGCGGTCGATGTGTTCGGAGTCTTCGAGGACGCCCGGCCGCTTACCGACGCCGTCGACGGTCTCGCCGGAGCGGGCGAGGCCGAGGAGATACCCCTGCCCTCGCTCGGCGAGGCCGCCGCGCCCGCGCCGCTGCTCGCCGCCCGGCTCAGCGCCTCCGCCCGCGCGACGCTGCGCTTCGCCGTCGCCCTGGACGGTGAGGTCCCGCACCAGGCGCACCTGCCCGCCCTGGTCGGCGACACCCACGCCGACGCCGCTCTCGGTGAACTGGCCGCCTGCGGACTCGTCTCCCCGGTCGGCACCCGCTACCGGCTCGCCGCCGGCGTCCAGACCCAGCTCGAGGCCGCCGGATACGCCGACGACGTCGAGGCCCGCGCCCACTCCGCCGCCCAGCACTACGCCTGGTGGGCCGGCCACCCCTCGGTCACGCCCGAGCGGGTCTGCGCGGAGGCCGACGCGGTCCTCGCCGCCCTCGTCGTGATCGTCCCCACGACGACCCGAACCGGCGAGGACGAGGAGTCCACCGCCGTCCAGCTCGCCCGCACCGCCGCGCCCGCCTTCGCCGCGGGCCTGCGCTGGAGCGCCTGGGAGAGCAGCCTGCACGAGGGCGCCGAGGCCGCCCGGCTCGCCGGGGAGTCCGCCGACCGGGCCTACTTCCACCACGAGATGGGCGTCCTCGCCCTCTGCGGCGGAGACCTCGACCGGGCCCGCTCCGAGCTGGAGGCCTCCCTCGCCCTGCGCGGGGCGATCGCCGACAAGCGCGGGACCGTCGCCGGCCGGCGCGCCCTCGCCCTGGTCACCGACCGCTCCGGGGACGTACCCGGCCTCGCGGCGGCGACGGCAGGCGAGGAGGTGCCCGACGCCCGCCACGAGGAGTCGGCGTCCCCGCCGCGCGGCATCCAGGCGGTGCTCCCGACCTACCCGCCGGAGGCCGAGACCGTCGTCGCCCGCCGGGAGCCCACCGGCCCGCCGGCCCGTCACAGCCGGGGCGGCCTGAAGAGCCTGGCCAAGCGCAACCTGGTCGCGGCCGGCGCGGGCGCCCTGCTCGTCGCCGTCCTCGGCACGGTCGTGACACTCGGCGCGACCTCCAACAACGACGCCGACGACCCCTCCGACCGGGTCGGCGTCAACCCGTCCGCCAGTGTCGGCCTGGACGACGGCGGCCAGGACGCCGAGACCCCGGGCGACGACAGCGGTTCCGCCGACACTGGGGAGGCGACCAGCAGGCCGACGGACCCGGGCCCGGACGGGACCATGGGCACCTCGGACGACCCGAGCCCCACGGGAGAGGCGGAGCCGTCGTCGGAGGCGAGCAGCTCACCCGGGTCGGGGAACGGCGGGTCCTCCGGCACGCCGACCTCGAAGCCGTCGTCGACCACGAGTCCGAAGCCCTCGTCGTCGACGTCGTCGTCGCCGAGTACGTCCAGCTCGCCGAGCACGACGCCTCCGACCGAGACGCCCGACCCGCCCAGCGGAACCCCCACCGGAGACCCGTCCACCGGGACCTCGGCCAGCGGTACCACCTCAAGTGCCTCGGTGTCGCCGAGCAGGGCGGACAGCACGCCCTCCTCCTCGGACTCGGTGATCTGAGCCCTCAGGCACATGAGAAGGCCGGGTTCCTCTTCGGGAACCCGGCCTTCTCGTCGTACGGGTGGATGGGTCAGAACAGCCGCAGCTTGTCGTCCTCGATGCCCCGCATCGCGTTGTAGTCCAGGACCTGGCAGCCGATGCCGCGGTCCGTGGCGAGCACGCGGGCCTGGGGCTTGATCTCCTGGGCCGCGAAGACACCACGCACCGGGGCGAGGTGCGGGTCGCGGTTCAACAGCTCCAGATAGCGCGTGAGTTGCTCGACACCGTCGATCTCACCGCGCCGCTTGATCTCCACCGCGACGGTCTGCCCCTCGGCGTCCCGGCACAGGATGTCGACCGGGCCGATGGCGGTCATGTACTCACGGCGGATGAGGGTGTAGCCCTCGCCGAGGGTCTCGATGCGGTCGGCGAGCAGCTCCTGAAGGTGTGCTTCCACGCCGTCCTTGATCAGGCCGGGATCGACGCCGAGTTCGTGCGAGGAATCGTGGAGGATCTCCTCCATCGTGATGATGAGCTTCTCTCCGCCCTTGTTGACGACGGTCCAGACGCCTTCCTCGTCGCCCGCGCCCTCCTTCAGCGTGCAGGGCGGCGACATCCAGTTCAGGGGCTTGTAGGCCCGGTCGTCCGCGTGGATCGAGACGCTGCCGTCCGCCTTCACCAGGATGAGACGGGGCGCGGAGGGAAGGTGGGCGGTGAGCCGGCCGGCGTAGTCCACGGAGCACCGGGCGATGACGAGACGCATGGTGCGCAACGCTATCCGACGCCCCGCCGGGCACGCGATTCGCCCGCCCGTCCCGCACCCCCCACCCTCAACCGAGGCCCCTTCGGTCCCGCCCCTTTCGACCTGGTAACCCATCGTTCGGCAGCAGCTCGACAGTGGCCGATTGTGTGCCTACTCGGAGTTCCCTATGTGCCCATTCTCCTGGTGCGGTCACGGTCCGTTGCCTACCGTAGTGAACGGGAGGTCGCGATGCGTGTACTCAGCGTGTGCGATGTTTCGGCATGCGAACTCCCTTTCCCTGTCCGGCAACCCCTGATGTCCCGGGGGTGCGAGAGGAGTACCCATGTCGCTCGACGTCTCACCGGCCCTACTCGAACAGGCCGAGCGAGGCGAGGTCGACGAAGCAGAATTCGTCGACTGCGTCCGGACCTCCCTGCCCTACGCATGGGAGATGGTCAGCTCCCTGGTGGCCCAGCTGAAGGTGGACGGCGGAGACTTCGCCGACAACCAGACGCCCCCGCCGGACGAGCAGGCACGCGGGCAGTTGCTGCGCGCGCTCGCGAGTGACGCCATACGCGGCGCGCTTCAGCGGCACTTCGGTGTGCGGCTGGCCTTCCAGAACTGCCACCGGGTGGCGGTGTTCCCGCTGGAGCCGGCTGTCGACGAGAAGCTCGCCCGATTCACCTCGGTCCGCAGCCAGGTGCTGAACCAGTCCCCGGAATTCCGGGACTGCTGACACGTGAGCCTGTTGCTTGCCGCTCCTGACGCGGGAGGTTCCATCAGTACGGGAGCGGCAAGCCTCGCGGTCGGCTGGGCTGTTCACCGGAGGTGGGGGAGCACCTCCGAGCCCAGCCGCCGTACGTTCTCCTCGGTGGCCGCCAGGTCTCCGGAACCCTCGACCAGCAGGGCGAAACGCGAGATGCCGGTCCGCTCGCCGGTCGCCGCGAGACGGTCGGCGCACAGCCGTGGGGTGCCCACCGGGTGCAGCCCGCAGAGCAGTTCGGTGTATGCCACCGGGTCCCGCATGGAGCGGGCCCGGCCGTCCACCGTCACATGGGCGTCGAGCCCCTGCCGCAGCCAGCCCGGCATCGCCTTCACCAGGGTCTCCACCGCGTCCGTGCGCCGGTCCGCGATCTGGCAGACGCCCGCCGAGACATGCGCCGCGCCCCGGATCTCGTCCCCGGACCGGCCGGCCGCGCGCGCGTACTTCCGCCACGCGGCGACCATCTCGGCCTTCTCCTCGTCCCCCACGTGCATGCCGAGGAGCATCGGCAGGCCGCGCTCGGCGGCCAGCCGCACGCTCGCCGGCGAGGTGCACGCCACGACCACCTCCGGACCCGGCGCGTCCGTCAGCGCCTCCGAGGGCCTGGGGACGACCGGGACCTCGCGGAAGCGGAACCGCTCGCCGTCCGCCCCCACCGAGGGGTCGCGCAGCCAGCGCACCAGCAGATCGAGTGATTCCGGGAACCCCCGCTCGTACGCCTCCAGGCCCGCGCCGAACACCTCCAGGTCCACCCAGGGGCCGCCGCGCCCCACGCCCAGCGAGAAGCGGCCGCCGCTCGTCAGGTGCAGCAGCGCGGCCTGCTCGCCCAGGGCGACGGGATGGACGGTGGGCAGTACGCTGACCGCCGTGCCGACCCGGATGCGGCGGGTGCGCCCCAGCAGCAGAGCGGCGAGCGTGACCGCAGACGGACATGTGCCGTACGGCACGAAGTGGTGCTCGGCCAGCCAGACCGAGTCGAGGCCCGCTTCCTCGGCGACCTCGGCCGAGCGGACCGCGCGGTGCAGCGCCTCTCCCTGACCCTGGCCGGGGAACTGGGCTCCCAACACGAAACTTCCAACGCGCATGGACTTTCCTGCTTCCTTGGCTCCGACACGGAGCTCCCCCACCCGGCATAACCGTCTGACACGTGCCGAGGACACGGCCTGGCGGAGAGATTTGCGGATTGTCTGGAGAATGCGACGCCGGGGAGGGCGACTTGTGGGGATCGCTGCCCTACGGGTACCCGCGCGCACGCCGCGTAGGCTGGACGGCAATCCTGGTCCCTGTATAGCCCCGTGAGGTGTCCCGTGTCCCCGCGTCGCAACCGCCCCAAGGGTGAGGGCTCCTCCGGCCAGAGTGCCGAGGACGACCGCGCGAGCCGCTACGGCGGCTGGCAGTCGGGGGAGAGCTGGCAGGGCGAGCAGTGGAGTGTGCGGCACGTGGCCGGCGCGAGCGCCCAGGGCAAGGCGTACCGGTGCCCGGGCTGCGACCAGCTGATCCCCGACGGTGTGCCGCATGTCGTCGTCTGGCCCGAGCACGCGGGTGTCGACGACCGACGGCACTGGCACAAGGCGTGCTGGAACGCACGGGACCGCCGCACCCCGGGGGTGCGGCGGTCCCGTAACGCGCCCAAGTTCTAGCAGCCGTCGGCCGTCAGTCGTCAGTCGTCAGTCGTCAGCCGTCAGTCGTCGGCCGCAGGCCGTCGCTCGTCAGACGTCGCGCTTCTCCAGCAGGGCGAAGGCGCCGCCGAGCACGACGGCGGTCACGCCGAGCGCGATCCACAGCGGGTCCCAGCCGCTCGGCCCGCTCTCGGAGAGCGAGGACGAGTAGAAGACGCTCATCTGGCTCGGGATCGAGTACTCGAACAGGGCCTGGCGCAGGTCCTCCAGCGAGGACGAGAACATGAAGATCGCGATGACCAGCGGGGCCAGCAGGACGCCGATCATGATGGTGATGGCGCCGGCCGAGTGCCGGATGACCGAGCCGACGGCCAAGGAGATCAGTCCGAGCAGCGCGATGTAGAGGGACACCCCGAAGGTCGCCTTCAGCCACTCCGAGCCGGTCGGCTGCCGGGCGTCGCCCAGCATCCCCACGTGCACCATGGCGACGAAGCCCGTGGACACCAGGGTGACGACGAACGCGACGGCGAAGAACACGACCGACTTCGCGGCGAGCACCCGGCCGCGGGACGGGCAGGCCACCATCGTCGTCCGGATCATGCCCGTGCCGTACTCCGAGGCCGTGGTCAGCACGCCGAGCGTGATGATGCACATGCTGCCCAGGAGCAGTCCGAAGAAGCCGAACGACAGAGCGGTCTCGTCCGCGAGGTCGCCCTCGGTCGCGTTCGCGGCCACGATCGCGCCGGCCAGCAGTCCGATGCCGACGACGAGCAGCACGAACACGCCCAGCGTCCACATCGTGGAGCGCACCGAGCGGATCTTCGTCCACTCCGAGGCGATGGCGTGCCCGAGGTGGGTGCGCACGATCGGGATCGGCGAGGTGTAGGCGGGGCCGGCCGCGCCGTACGCGGGACCGGGCGCCCCCTGCCAGGCGGGCGCGGCCTGCGGCGACGGGTGCTGCGGGGTGCTCATCGGGCGTCCTCGGACTTGGTCGGGGCGGCGTCGGGTGCGGGAGCGGCGGGAGCGGCCGGGGCGGGCGCGGACGGTGCCGCCGAAGGCGCCGCGGCGGCCGGCTGGGCCGGGGCCTGTGCGGGCGCCTGCGTGTACGGGTTGGCCCCGTTCGGGCCGGGCGCCGTGGCGGGGGCCCCGGGGGCGCCGTACGCCCCGTAGGAGGCCGCCGGGGGCGCCTGGGCCGGCTGCTGCGGCGGCGCGTATCCGGGGTGCTGCGGGGGCGGCGGGGCGTACCAGCCCGGCTGGCCCTGGCCCGGCACCGGCATCGGCGGCTGCGCACCCGGCGCAGGCTGCTGCTGGAGGCCGGCCTTCTGGTCGATGGTGGACCGGTAGTCGACGGCGCCCTGCGTCATCCGCATGTACGCCTCCTCGAGCGAGGCCTGGTGCGGCGACAGCTCCCACAGGCGTACGTCGCTCTCGTGGGCGATGTCGCTGATGCGGGGCAGCGCCAGCCCGGTCACCCGCAGCGCGCCGTCCTGTTCGGGCAGCACATGGCCGCCCGCCTCGGTGAGCGCGGAGGCGAGCTTCTCGCGCAGCTGGGGTTCGGTGTGCGGGGTGCGGACCCGCGCGAAGTCGGCGGAGTTGGCCGAGATGAAGTCCTTCACGCTCATGTCGGAGAGCAGCTGTCCGCGCCCGATCACGATCAGGTGATCGGCCGTCACCGCCATCTCGCTCATGAGGTGGGAGGAGACGAACACCGTGCGGCCCTCGGCGGCCAGCGACTTCATCAGGTTGCGGACCCAGAGGATGCCCTCGGGGTCGAGGCCGTTGACCGGCTCGTCGAAGAGCAGCACCTGCGGGTCGCCGAGCAGCGCGGCCGCGATGCCGAGCCGCTGGCCCATGCCCAGGGAGAAGCCCTTGGAGCGCTTGCGTGCCACGTCCTGGAGGCCGACCACGCCGAGCACCTCGTCGACCCGCCGGGCCGGGATGCCGGACAGCTGGGCCAGGCTCAGCAGGTGGTTGCGGGCGTGCCGGCCGCCGTGCACCGCCTTGGCGTCCAGCAGGGCACCCACCTGGCGGGCGGCGTTCGGCAGCTTGCGGTACGGGTAGCCGCCGATCGTCACCGTCCCGGAGGTGGGGTTGTCCAGCCCGAGGATCATCCGCATGGTGGTCGACTTGCCCGAGCCGTTCGGCCCGAGGAAGCCGGTGACGGCGCCGGGCCGCACCTGGAAGGAAAGGTTGTACACAGCGGTCTTGTCGCCGTAGCGCTTGGTCAGGCCGACTGCTTCGATCATGCTCCGCACCCATCGAAAGGTTCAGGACAGCAGGGCACACGCCCCCGTAAGGGTTAGGAGGATATCGGGGCGCTGACGGTTCCGCTCAAATGAAAGCAAAGACCAAAGCGTTACGCGTCGCGTTTCTTCAGCAGGAGGTAGCCGCCCGCGAGCGCGGCGACCGCCCACAGCGCCATGATGGCGAACCCGCCCCAGGGCCCGTACGGGGTGTCGTCGTCGATCGGCGTGACCACCTGCATGATCTTGCTGCCGGCCTGGTCGGGCAGATACCGGCCGATCTTCTTCGTCGCCGAGACGTTGCCGAGGATGTTGGAGATCAGGAAGAAGAACGGCATCAGGATGCCGAGCGACAGCATCGGCGAGCGCAGCATGGTGGCCACGCCCATCGAGAACACCGCGATGAGCGTCATGTACAGACCGCCGCCGATGACCGCCCGCAGGACTCCGGTGTCCCCGATCGACGCCTTGTGGGAGCCGAGCATGGCCTGCCCCAGGAAGAACGTGACGAAGCTGGTGGCCAGCCCCACGGCCAGCGCGAGCCCGGTGGCCACCGCGATCTTGCTGAACAGGAAGGTGCCACGCTGCGGGACGGCGGCCAGCGAGGTGCGGATCATGCCGGTGCTGTACTCGTTCGACACGACCAGCACCCCGAACACGATCATCGCGAGCTGACCGAGACTCATCCCGGCGAAGCTGATGAAGGTGGGATCGAAGGAGAGCCGGTCGTCGCGGCTCATGTTGTCGAACTCGTTCCTCGACAGCGCCGAGATCAGCATGCCGAGGGCGATGGTGACCACCACGGCCAGCGAGAGCGTCCACACGGTGGAGGCCACCGACCGGATCTTGGTCCACTCGGACCGGATGACCTGGGTCGCCGCCATCATCAGCTCCTCGTCCAGTCGTCGCCCCACCGCGGTCCGGGCTGCTCGAACTGTTCGAGCTGTTCGACCGGGCCGGGGGGTGTGTCCGTGTGCGCGTGATACTCCACCGACTCCGCGGTCAGCTGCATGAACGCCTCCTCCAGGGAGGCCCGCTGGGGGCTCAGCTCGTGCAGCACGATCTGGTGCTGCGCGGCCAGCTCCCCGATGTGCTCGGACTTGTCGCCGTCGACCTCCAGCACCCCGCTGCCCGACTCGACGACCAGGACCCCGGCACCGTGCAGCACGTCGAGCAGCCGCTCCCGCTGCGGGGTACGGATACGGACGTACGAGCGCGAGTTCTGTGCGATGAAGTCGGCCATCGAGGTGTCGGCGAGCAGCCGGCCCTGCCCGATCACGATCAGGTGATCGGCGGTCAGCGCCATCTCGCTCATGAGGTGGGACGAGACGAACACGGTCCGCCCCTGCGCGGCCAGCGACTTCATCAGGTTGCGGATCCAGTGGATGCCCTCGGGGTCGAGGCCGTTGACCGGTTCGTCGAACATCAGGATCCGGGGGTCGCCGAGGAGCGCGCCCGCGATGCCCAGCCGCTGTCCCATCCCCAACGAGAACCCCTTGGCCTTCTTCTTCGCCACGGAGGTCAGACCGACGGTGTCCAGCACCTCGTGCACCCGGCTCTTCGGGATGCCGTTGCTCTGCGCCAGGCACAGCAGATGGTTGAAGGCGCTGCGCCCGCCGTGCATGGCCTTGGCGTCCAGCAGGGCGCCGATGTACCTGAGCGGGTCCTTCAGCCGGTCGTAGTGCTGCCCGTCGATCCGGACGTCCCCGGCGGTCGGCCGGTCGAGGCCCAGCATCATCCGCATGGTGGTGGACTTGCCCGCGCCGTTGGGACCGAGGAAGCCCGTGACGATGCCCGGTCTGACGGTGCAGGTGAGGTTGTTCACCGCGACCTTCTCGCCGTACCGCTTCGTCAGGCCAGACAGCTCGATCATGCGGCCACGCTAGAACGCGACAAAGCCCCCTGCCACCGGAGTGGCAAAGGGCTTCGCCGATGTTCGGTCGCCGTACCCGTGGACGTTACCGGGACTGCTGCGCCGGGACCCCGCGGGAGATCGGCTCGTCGTCCGTGGATGGCGTGCCGGCCGCGGCCACCGCGGCGCCGGTCAGCGTGGCGAGCATCTCGCGGACGTTCGTCAGCTGGGCGTTGATCGAGTCGCGGCGGTTGGTGAGGGCCGCCAGCTCGCGCTCGGACTCGGAACGGATGCGGTCCGCCTTGGCATTCGCGTCGGCCACGATGTCCTCGGCCTGGCGCTGCGCCGTCTCGACGGTCTGACGGGCCCGGCGCTCGGCGTCGGTACGCAGCTTCTCGGCCTCCAGGCGCAGTTGCTCCGCGCGGTGCTCGATCTCCGCGAGACGCTTCTCCGCCTTCTGCTGACGGGACGCCAGGTCGCGCTCCGACTGCTCGCGGCGCTTGGCGAGGTTGGTCTCGAAGTCGGCGGCGGCCTGCGCGGCCTTGGCGCGGGTCTCCTCGAAGAGGGCGTCCGCCTCCTCACGCTTCGACTGCGCGTCCTTCTGCGCCTCGGAACGCAGCTGCGACGCGTCGCTCTTGGCCTTCTCGACGATCCGGACGCCCTCGTCCTCGGACTTGGCCTTGCGCTCCGCGGCGAACGACTCCGCGTCGTTGCGCACCTGCTGAGCCGCCGACTCGGCGAGCTCACGGTGCTGCTCGGCCGCGCGACGGGCCTCCTCGCGCAGATCCTTGGCCTCTTCCTCGGCGAGGCGGAGGATCTTCTCGACACGCGCGCCGAGACCGGCGTACGACGGCTCCGCGTCGCTTACCTGAGCCTGGGCGTTCTGCGTCTCGAGGTGGAGCTCCTCGATGCGCTTTTCCAGAGCAGTGATACGAGCCAGAGCGCTGTCACGGTCGGAGACGAGCTTCGAGATGCGTTCGTCCACCTGAGCGCGGTCGTACCCACGCCGCACAAGCTCGAAGCCGTAGGGGGAAGTGTCGCTCATGGGGTTCCTGTCGAATGAGACCGGTGAGGTGATAGGTGGAATCCTAGGGGCCGGAACGGTGTGTCATCGAGCGTATGCGTGTTTGATCTGGAGAATGACACCCCTTTTGGGTGGCTGAGCCGCAGACCGCTTGCCAAAGGTCCGGTCAAAGGCCTCAGACTTTAACGCAATTCACACATTCCGCTAGCTGTCCGACGCCTTCCCACCCGATCGGGGCGCCCCGATGACGGCGCCCGCCTTGACGCCCCCGTCCTTGCCGCCGGTCGGGACCTCGAAGGACTCCAGCGCCTCCAGCACGTCCTGGACCCGGGAGATCTCGGCGTTGATGTCCTCACGCCGGCGCACCAGGACCTCCAGCTCGCGCTTGCCCTCCTCGACCGTGCGCCGCGCCTCGCGGATCGCCTCGGCCTTGAGCTCCTCGGCCTCCCGCACGAGCGTCGCCTTCTTCTGCTCGGCCTCCTTGAGCAGCCCCTCGGCCTTCTTCACGGCGGCGATACGGACCTTGCCCGCCTCGGAGTTGGCGTCCGACACCAGCTCCTTCGCCTTCGCCTGCGCCTTGGCGAGCTGTTCCTCGGACGCCTTGATGAGCGCGTCGCAGCGGTCGCCGGTCGACTTCATCGTCTCGGCGGCCTCGCGGCGGGCCCGCTCGTGCAGTCCCTCGATCTCGCTCGTGATGCGGTCGCGCAGCTCCTCCGCCCGCTCCCTTATGGCGGTCGCGTCCCGGCGGGCGCCGACCAGCAGTTCGTCGGCGTCCGTACGGGCCTTCTCCACCCGGGAGTTGCCGTCGACGGTCGCCTCGGAGACCAGCCGCTCGGCCTCGTTGCGGGCCGCGCCGACCATCGAGTCGGCCTGCGCCTCCGCGTCCGCCGTGACCTGCTGCGCCTGCTGCTGCGCCTCCGTGAGCAGCTTGTCCGCCTCGGCCGCGGTCTCCGTGATGAGCGTGTCGACCTGCTCGGCCGCCTCGGAGCGCCGCTTGTTGGCCTCCTTGCGGGCCTCGTCCAGCGTCGAGTCGGCCTCCTCGCGGGCGACGCTCATCAGACGGTCGGCCTCCGCGGCCGCTTCCGTCCGGACGCGCTCCGACTCGCTGCGGATCCGCTCGGCGTGCTGCTGCGCGGAACCCACCGTCTCGGCGGCCTCGGCGCGCAGCCGCTCCGCGTCCCCGGCGGCGTCCGAGATCAGCTTCTCCGCCTTGGCGACCGACTCGGCCCGCAGCCGGTCGGCCTCCGCGATCGTCTCGGACTGGAGGCGCTCGGCCTCCGCGATGGTCTCCGTCTGGAGCCGCTCCGCCTCGTTGCGGGCCTCGGTGATGAGGGTGTCGGCCTGCGTCGCCGCGTCCGAGCGGATGCGGTTGGCGTCGTCCCGGGCGTCCGCGCGGGTGCGCGAGGCGTCCTGGTCGGCCTGGGCGATGGCGTCCGAGGCCTCGGTGCGGACCCGCTGGGCGTGCGCGGACGCCTCCGAGCGCAGCCGCTCCGCCTCCGCGATCGCCTCGCCGACGGTCTGCTCGGCCAGCGCCTGCGCGGCCTCCGCCGCCTCGCTCGCCTCCCGCCGGACCCGGTTCGCGTCCTCGGCCGCCCGCTCCTGCACCGCGTAGGCGTCGGAGCGGACCCGGTCCGCCTCCTCCTCGGCCTCGCGCCGGGTGCGCTCCGCCGCGTGCTCGGCGGCGGACCGCAGCCCGTTGATCTCGTCCTGCGCCTGCTCGTGCAGCCCGGCGACGGACTCCCGCACCTGCTGCGCGTGCTGTTCGGCCGCCGACACCATCTCGTTGGCCCGCCGGTCGGCCTCCTCGACCAGCCGGACGGCCTCGGTCTGCGCCTCCTCGACGCGCTTGCGCGCCGAGGCCAGCAGTTCCTCGCTCTGCCGACGGGCCTGCTCGCGCTCCTGGTCGGCCTCCTGGCGGGCGGAACCGAGAAGTTCCTCGGCCTCGCGGCGGCGCCGCAGCGCCTCCTCCTGGGCGGCGGCCAGCGTCTCGGACGCCTCGGTGGCCAGCCGCTCGGCGGCGGCCTGCGCCTCCGCGCGCACCCGGTCGGCGGTGTCCTGCGCCTCCGACTTCAGCCGCTCCGCCTCGGCGGCGGCCTCGGAACGCAGCCGTACCGCGACGGCCTCGCCCTCGGCGCGCGAGGCGGACGCGTCGGCGGCGGCCTCGTTGCGCAGCCGGTCCACCTCCGCGGCGGCCTGCTGCTGGAGGGTGCGGATCCGCTCCGCGGCCTCCGAGCGCAGCCGGTCCGACTCCTCGCCGGCCTCGCGGCGGATCCGCGCGGCCTCCTCACGGGCGTCGGTCAGCGCCTGCTCGGCGGAGGCGAGCCGGGACTCCGCCTCGGTGTGCAGACGGGTCAGCTCCTCGGCCGCCTCCGCCTGCCGTGCCTCGACCCCGCGTTCGGTCTCCTCGCGCAGCTCGCGCGCGGCCTCCTCGGCGTTCGAGGTGATGGTCTCGGCCAGCTCCACCGCCTCGTCGCGCTGGCGCTCGGCCTCCGCGCGGGTGCGCTCCAGGGTCTCCTCGGCCTGCCGGCGCAGCGTGGTGGCGCGCTCGATGGCCTCGGTGCGCACCTTCTCGCTGTCCGAGGTGGCCTTCTGGCGCAGCTCGTCCGCGTCGGCCTTCGCCTTGGACAGCAGCTCCTCGGCGGTCCTGGCCGCCTCCTCGATCTGCTGGACGGCCTCCTTGCGGGCCTCCGCGCGGATCTTCTCGCCCTCGGCGACCGCGTCGGCACGCAGCTGCTCGGCCTCGCCGCGCAGCCGACGGGCCTCCTCCTGGAGTTCGACCGTCTTGGCGCGGTACTCCTTGGTGTCGTCCTTCGCCGAGCCCTTGAGCTGCTCGGCGATGTCGTGCGCCTCGGCCCGCAGCCGGTCCGCCTCGGTCTCCGCCTCGCGGCGGATCCGCTCGGCCTCCTCGGCGGCGGCCTTGGTGGTGTTCTGCGCGTCCTCCTGCGCCCTGTTCAGGACGTCCTCGGCGGTCTTCGCCGCCTTCGACAACTGGGTCGCGCTCTCCTCGGCGGTGAGCGTGCGGGCCTTCTCGGAGGCCTCCGCGACGATCTTCTCGGCCTCGGTGCGCGCGTCGGCGACGAGCTGCTCGGCGGCCTCCTTGGTCGCCTCGGCCTCCTTGGTGGCCTCCGTGACCAGCCGTGCGACCTGCTCCTTCGCCGTGCGGGTGCGCTGCTCCTTGGCCGCCTCCGCGCCGGCGAGCGCCTTCTCGGCGGCCGCCTTCGCCTCCGTGAGCACCTTGTCGGCCTCGGCCTGCGCCTTGCGCAGCGCCTCCTCGGCCTCGGACATGCGCTGCTCGGCGGCGCGGCTGAGCTCACCGGCCTGCCGGCGGGCCGCGTCGGACTCCGTGACGGTGGAGGTGCGCAGCTGCTCGGCGTGGTCGCTGGCCTCCTGGGCCTGGCTGGAAGCGGCGTTCAGCAGCCGTTCGGCGTCCGTGCGGGCCCGCAGCAACAGCTGCTCGGCCTCCGCGCGGGTCGCCTCGGCGTCCGCCTGGAGCCGCTGGCGGGCCTCCGCGGCCACCCGTTCGGCCTCCGCGCGGGCGGCCGTGAGAGCCTGCTCGGCCTCGGCCCGCGACTCGTCGAGCAGCCGACGCGCCTGAGCTTCGGTGCGGGCCCGCAACTGCTCGGCCCACGCCACGTTCTCGTTGACGTGCGACTCGACGTTCTGCCGGCGCTCGGCCAGTTCCTGGTCGAGCTGCTGACGACGGGCCACCGCCTCCTGGTGCAGCTCCGCCTGGAGCCGGGCCGCCTGTTCGGCGTGCTCCTGGAGGATCCGCTGCGTCTGCGCCCGGGCCTGACTCAGCTCCCGTTCGGCGTCCTGCCGCAACTGGTCGGCCTGCATCTGCGCGTTGCGCAGCATCTGCTCGGCCTGGTACCCGATGTCGCCGCCGTCGAAGGCGGGCCGGGACATGATGGTGCGCCGCGCCTCGTGCAACTTGGCGCGCAGCACCTCGACCTGGTAGCCGAGGTCCTCGGCATGCTGGATCGCCTTTTCCCGCTCGGTCTTCAGCCGCTTCATCTCGGCTTCGAACCGAGTCAGGTGGTCGACGTCAGCCGCCGGCTCCCGCTCCTGGCTCTCGTAGCCCCGCACTGCGCGGTCCCATCCGTCCCTGGTCGCAAGCTTCCCGAACGAGCTCCGTCCATCCGCCGGACGGGGCTCCCGGGGAATGGTGTCAGATCAACGGCGGAGCACGGGCTGCTGCCCCGACGCTCGCCCCCCGAAACCCGGACCCCGGCTGCGTCCCGCCGCCGTACGGCAGGACCGGGTCGCCCCGGTGTGAGCGGCGACCGCCCCCAACCCTACCGGCCCATATGTACGAGGGTCAGTGCTCAGGTGACTCAACGGGCGCCGATGTGACCAGTTCTGTCAGTACTCCGTGGCAATCCTTTGGATGCAGGAAGGTGATTCGTGACCCCATGGAGCCGCGTCGGGGCTCTTCGTACAGAACGCGTACGCCCTTGTCCTTGATGTCCGCGGCGTCCGCGTCGACATCCGCCGTACCGAAAGCGATGTGGTGGACGCCCTCGCCGTTCTTGTCGAGCCACTTGGCGACGGTCGAATCCGGCCGTGTCGGCTCCAGGAGCTGCAGGTACGAGGCCCCGCCGTCGGACGTATCGTTGATCTTGAGCATGGCTTCGCGCACGCCCTGCTCCTCGTTGACCTCGGAGTGGAACACCTCGAAGCCGTACGTGGAACGGTAGAACTCGACGGTCGCGTCGAGGTCGTGGCAGGCGATCCCGATGTGGTCGATTCGCGTCAGCATGTTGTTAGTGGAGCGCGGCCGTGGTGGTTACGCAACGTGCGCGCGATCACACTGACGGCCCGATGACGGCACGGAGTGCCACTCAGTACATTCGAAGTAAACCCTCGTTCACTCCTCGGCCCGTGCAAGGCCGGTAAGGGGAATCGCAGCTCATGACTGACTCGACTGGTTCCAACAGCACGACCTCGGTGATCGTCGCGGGCGCGCGGACGCCCATGGGACGACTGCTGGGCTCCCTGAAGTCCTTCTCCGGAGCCGACCTCGGCGGCTTCGCGATCAAGGCCGCCCTCGACCGTGCGGGGATCGGTGGCGACCAGGTGCAGTACGTGATCATGGGGCAGGTGCTCCAGGCCGGGGCGGGGCAGATCCCGGCCCGTCAGGCCGCGGTCAAGGCCGGCATCCCGATGAGCGTCCCGGCGCTCACGATCAACAAGGTGTGTCTGTCCGGCCTCGACGCGATCGCCCTGGCCGACCAGCTGATCCGCGCGGGTGAGTTCGACATCGTGGTGGCCGGCGGCCAGGAGTCCATGACCAACGCCCCCCACCTGTTGCCGAAGTCCCGCGAGGGCTTCAAGTACGGCGCGATCGAGATGCTCGACGCGATGGCGTACGACGGTCTGACCGACGCCTTCGAGAACATCGCCATGGGCGAGTCCACGGAGAAGCACAACACGCGGCTCGGGATCGCGCGTCCCGAGCAGGACGAGATCGCCGCGCTGAGCCATCAGAGGGCCGCCGCCGCGCAGAAGAACGGCACCTTCGAGGCCGAGATCACCCCGGTCGAGATCCCGCAGCGCAAGGGCGAGCCGGTCGTCTTCAGCAAGGACGAGGGCATCCGCGCCGACACCACCGCGGAGTCCCTGGGCAAGCTCCGCCCGGCGTTCACCCGGGACGGCACGATCACCGCGGGCAGCGCCTCGCAGATCTCCGACGGCGCGGCGGCCGTGGTCGTGATGAGCAAGGCCAAGGCCGAGCAGCTGGGCCTGTCGTGGATCGCCGAGATCGGCGCCCACGGCAACGTGGCCGGGCCGGACAACTCGCTCCAGTCCCAGCCCTCCAACGCCATCCTGCACGCGCTGAAGAAGGACGGCCTGGAGGTCTCCGACCTGGACCTCATCGAGATCAACGAGGCCTTCGCCGCGGTGGCGGTGCAGTCAATGAAGGACCTCGGCGTCTCCACGGAAAAGGTGAACGTGAACGGCGGTGCGATCGCCCTCGGCCACCCGATCGGCATGTCCGGCGCCCGCCTCGTCCTGCACCTGGCCCTGGAGCTGAAGCGCCGGGGCGGCGGGGTGGGCGCGGCCGCGCTGTGCGGCGGCGGCGGTCAGGGTGACGCGCTGATCGTGCGGGTACCCAAGGCCTGAGCGCCGACGCGCCGCTCGTGCGCGTCTCACCACGTCTCACCCCGAACGGATCTGAACGGAGCTGTGATGCAGGACGTCTCCTCGCTGGTCGCCCAGGCCAGGGAAGGCCGGCCGCGGGCCGTGGCCCGGCTGATCTCCCTGGTGGAGGGGGCGTCCCCGCAGCTCAGGGAGGTCATGGAGGCGCTGGCCCCGCTCACGGGCAACGCGTACGTCGTGGGTTTGACCGGTTCGCCGGGCGTGGGCAAGTCCACGTCGACGTCCGCGCTGGTCACCGCCTACCGCAAACAGGGCAGGCGCGTCGGGGTGCTGGCCGTCGACCCGTCCTCGCCGTTCTCCGGCGGCGCCCTGCTCGGTGACCGCGTCCGGATGTCGGAGCACGCCTCCGACCCCGGCGTGTACATCCGTTCGATGGCCACGCGCGGCCATCTGGGCGGCCTCGCCTGGTCGGCCCCGCAGGCGATCCGGGTGCTGGACGCGGCCGGCTGCGACGTGATCCTGGTCGAGACGGTCGGCGTCGGCCAGTCGGAGGTCGAGATCGCCTCGCAGGCGGACACCAGTGTCGTCCTGCTGGCCCCGGGCATGGGCGACGGCATCCAGGCCGCCAAGGCCGGGATCCTGGAGATCGGCGACGTCTACGTCGTCAACAAGGCGGACCGGGACGGCGCCGACGCCACCGCCCGCGAGCTGAACCACATGCTCGGCCTCGGGGAGGCCCGCGGCCCCGGGGACTGGCGTCCGCCGATCGTGAAGACGGTCGCCGCCCGCGCCGAGGGCATCGACGAGGTCGTCGAGGCGCTGGAGAAGCACCGCGCGTGGATGGAGGAGCACGGTGTCCTCACCGAGCGGCGCCGTTCCCGTGCGGCCCGCGAGGTCGAGACGATCGCCGTCACGGCCCTGCGCGAACGCATCGGCGACCTGCACGGCGACCGCCGCCTGAGCACGCTCGCCGAACGCATCGTCGCCGGCGACCTCGACCCCTACCGGGCGGCGGACGAACTGGTGGCGGGCCTGACCCACGGCTGACGCGGGAAGCCCGCGGGAAGCCCGCGGGGCGGCCCGGGGCGGCCCGGGGGAAGGCCGCGGCGCGGAGGTCGGCGCGTGCGCCCGTCGGCAGGCACTGTCGTGCGTCACGAGGCGCGGCCGGGCGGCAGCTGTCGGCTCGGGGGTGTGGCTGCCGCGTGGTGGGTGGGGTGTGTCTGTCGGTGGGCACTGGCGTGTGTCACGTGGGGCGGCCCGTGGCGGTCATTGGCGTGTGTCACGTGGGGCGGCCTGGTGGTCGCGATACGGCCCGGGTGGGGCACCGGCCCGCCCCGGACGTGGGGACGAGCCGACGGCTCCTCGCAAAAGCCCTCGTCGGGCTCCGGGCCGCGCTGATACGGTCGCGTTCATGTTCCTTCTCTTGGCATAGGGCCCGCCTCGGCCCGTGATCGGTGAGCGGCGTACGGCCGCCCCGCTCGCGGCGATCAGGCGTCCCCTTTTTCTCCTGCCATGAGTCGAGGAACTCCTCATGTCCGCTTCGCCTGCCGTGCGGCCTTCGTATGCCGTCGTCCTGCGCGTTCCGCACGCCCGCCGTACCTTCGCCGCCGCCCTGACCGGACGGCTGTCGTACGGGATCGTCCCGCTGTCCCTGATGCTCGCCGTGACCCGCTCCACCGGCTCGTACGCGGTGGCGGGCACCGTGATGGCCCTGTTCGGAGCCACCACCGTCTTCCTGTCACCCGCCCGGGCGGCCCTCATCGACCGGCACGGGCCACGCCGGGCACTCGTCCCGATGACCACCGCCTACCTCGCGGTGCTCGGCCTGCTCACCCTGGCCCTGGCGCGCCCGGCCGGGGCCCCGGTTCCGGTGCTGGGCGCCCTGGCCGCCGCCGCGGGCGCCTGCGTGCCGCCGCTGGGGCCGACCATGCGGGCGGTGTGGGGAAGGCTCACCCCCGACCGCGCCCTGCTGCAACGCGCGTACAGCCTCGACGGGGTCGCCGAGGAGCTCCTCTTCGTCACCGGGCCGTTGCTGGTCGGCGTGCTCGTCGGCTTCGCACCGCCGGCCGCGGGGATCGTCGTCGGGGCGGCCCTGATGGCCGGGGGCACGGCCGGGTTCCTGTCGTCGCCGGCCGTGCGGGCGGCGGGGACGGGGAAGAGCACCGTGCGGAGGGCCGGCGGCGGTCTGCGCGGGCTCGGCCGGCCGGTGGTCGCCATCGCGGGCGTGGGGCTCGCGCTCGGCGTGGTCGATCTGCTGGTCGTGGCGTTCGCCGAACGCCACGGGCACGGGACCGGCGGGGCGAGCGCCGCTTGGGTGCTGGCCGCGCTGTCGGCCGGCAGCGCGGTCGGCGGGCTGCTCAACGGGGCCGTCACCTGGCGGTCGTCGACCGGCGCGCGGCTGCCGCTGCTCACGGCGGGGCTCGGGCTGACGTTGTGCGGTGCGGGACTCGCGCCGGGGCTCGGCACCCTGGCCGTCGCCGTCGCGGCCGCCGGGTTCTTCGTGTCGCCGGCGATCACCACGGCGTATCTCGTCGCCGACGAGATCGCCGCGCCGGAGGCCCGGGTGCGGGCCGGGGCCTGGGTCAACACGGCGGTCAACGCGGGCAGCACGGCCGGTACGGCGGTCGCCGGAGCGCTGGCCGGGCGGCTGCCGGTGGCAGTGTGCTTCGCGCTGACCGGGGCGGTGGTGCTGATGACGGCGGCGGCCGTCGCGGGCCGGGCCCGCAGGGGCACGAGCGATCTCGTGCCCCTCGCCTGACGGCCGTCGGGCCGGTCGGCCGGACGGGCGCCCGGTCAGTCGTCGAGCTCCTGGGTGACCTTGCCCGTGCGCACGTCCACCTGCCACTCGCCGGCCCGGGCGGTGTCCACGCTCCAGACCGTGGCGCGGTCGTCGTCGTCGAGGTCGACGCCGGTCACCGCGCCCTTGGCGGCGACGGCCAGCGCGGCCTCGCGGGCGTCGACGTCCGCGCCCTTCAGCGCGGCGAGGTCCCCGCGGGCGTCGGCGCTGTCCTCGGCGGCGTCGGCGGCGTCGTCGTCACCGTCGTCACCGTCGTCCTCGGCGTCCTCGGTGTCCTCGGTGTCCTCGGCGTCCGCGGTGTCCTCGGCGTCCGCGGTGTCGCGGTGGACGCCGAGGACCTCGCCGGTGTCCGGGGAGACGGCGACGGTCTGTTCGACGCCGTCGGCCTGGACGACGTCCACGTGCCAGGTGCCCGCGTCGGCGCCGTCGTCCTCCCGGTCGGCGCCGACGGCGGTGCCCGGTGTGTGCCGCAGCGCGGCCGCGATCACCTCGGCGGCGGTGGCCTTCGAGGAGCTCGCCGTGCTCCCCTCGGCCGGGTCGGCGGCCACCGGCCCGGCGCTCCGCACCTCGGCCGCGCCGGTCCGCGCGTCGTCGTCCGCGAAGGCGACCGCCGTACCTCCGCCGATCACGACGGACGCGGCGACGGCGGCGATGACGAGCTTGCGCTGCATGGGGTTCCTCCCGGTCGGTGTGCTCTCGGCCTGCTTCGGCCTCGACGGGGACCAAGCTGCCCGAACGGAGCTGAAGACAGGCTGAAGCAGCCTGAAGATCGCTTCAGGTTCGGTTTGGGACCCTGGTGCCATGCGGCTGTTGATCGTGGAGGACGAGAAGCGACTGGCCCGGTCGCTCGCCGGCGGCCTGACCGCCGAGGGCTACGCCGTGGACGTCGTCCACGACGGCCTCGAAGGGCTGCACCGGGCGAGCGAGTCGCCGTACGACCTGGTCATCCTCGACATCATGCTGCCCGGCATGAACGGCTACCGGGTCTGCTCCACCCTGCGGGCCGCAGGCCACGACGTCCCGATCCTCATGCTCACCGCCAAGGACGGCGAGTACGACGAGGCGGAGGGCCTGGACACGGGCGCGGACGACTACCTCACCAAGCCGTTCTCGTACGTCGTCCTGGTCGCCCGGGTGAAGGCGCTGCTGCGCCGGGGCGGACAGGGCACCGGGGCACCGGCCGTGCACGTCCTGGGAGATCTGCGGGTCGACACCGCCGCCCGGCGGGTGTTCCTGCGGGACGGCGCCGCGGAGGCCGAGGCCGCGCTGACCGCCAAGGAGTTCGCCGTGCTGGAACAGCTGGTCGTGCGGGCGGGCGAGGTGGTGTCCAAGACCGAGATCCTCGACCACGTGTGGGACTTCGCCTACGACGGCGACCCCAACATCGTCGAGGTGTACGTGAGCGCGCTGCGCCGCAAGCTGGGCGCCGGGCTCATCCGGACGGTGCGTGGCGCCGGCTACCGGCTGGAGCGGCCGGAGGCGGCGCGATGACCCGCCGGTTCGGGTCCGTGCGGGCCCGGGCGACGCTCGGCGCCACGTTCGTCGTCGCGGTGGCGCTCCTCGCGGCGGGGACGGCCGTGCTGCTGTCGCTGCGCTCCAGCCTCACCGGCCAGGCCGACGGACAGGCGGAGCGCTCCGCGCGGACCGTCGCCGCCCAACTCGCCCTCGGGACGCCCTACGACAGGCTCTCCTCGCTGGACGACGACGAGCGGGTGGTCCAGGTCGTCGACGCGAACGGCGAGCAGGCCGCCGCCACCGAGGACCTGGAGCGGATCAGCGGCGCGGGCGTGAGCGTGCCGCGAGCGCGGGAGGACACCGGGGACGACCTCTCCGAGCGACCGGGAGAGGAGGCGGGAGCGGAACCGGGAGAGGAGGCGGGAGCGGAAGCGGGGGAGGCGGCGGGGGAGGGGCACGGGGCGGACGGCGCGAGCGGCGAACTCGACGACGACGCCGACCAGGACTCGCTCGAACCCGGCGAGATCGGCGACGAGACCCGCTTCGCTGACGGCTCCGCGACCGTCGACGGCGACACGGCCGACTACCGCTTCGCCGCCGTGGACGTGCGGGACCCGGAGAAGGGCCTGCTCACCGTGTACGCGGGGGCCTCCCTGGCGGCCGAGCGGAGCGCCGTACGCACCGCGCTCACCGTCCTGCTGATCGGCTTCCCCCTGCTGCTCGCCGTGGTCGCGGGAGTGACCTGGCTGGTCACCCGGCGGGCGTTGCGCCCGGTCGAGGGCATCCGGCGGGAGATGGCCGCGATCACCGCCGCCGCGGATCTGACCCGGCGGGTGCCCGAGCCGGACACCCACGACGAGGTCGCCCGGCTTGCCCGCACGACGAACGAGACGCTGGCCGCGCTGGAGAGCTCCGTGGAGCGGCAGCGCCGGTTCGTCGCCGACGCCTCGCACGAGCTGCGCAGCCCCATCGCCTCGCTGCGCACCCAGCTCGAAGTGGGTGTCGCGCATCCCGGGCTGCTGGATGTGCCGGGCGCGGTCGAGGACACCGTACGGCTCCAGCGGCTGGCCGCCGACCTGCTGCTGCTCGCCCGGCTGGACGCGGGGGAGGGGCCGGTGTCCGGCGCGCGGGTGGATCCGGCGGCGCTGGCCCGGGAGGAGGCGGCCGGGCGGCCGGACGTGACGGTGAGCGTGGAGCCCGGGGAGCCGGCGCCCGGGGCGGTGGCCGGGGAGGTGGCCGGATCGCGGGGGCAGTTGGGGCGGGTGCTGGCCAACCTGCTCGACAACGCGCAGCGGCACGCCCGTTCGGCCGTCACCGTGACCGTGCGGAGGGCGGGCGGGCAGGTCGTCGTCGAGGTCGCCGACGACGGGGACGGAGTGCCCGAGGCGGACCGTGAGCGGATCTTCGAGCGGTTCGTACGGCTCGACGAGGCCCGCGGCCGGGACGACGGCGGGGCGGGACTCGGGCTGGCGATCGCCCGCGATGTGGCCGTCCGGCACGGTGGCACGCTCACGGTCGGTGAGACGCCGACAGGCGGAGCCCTGTTCGAGCTCCGCCTGCCGATCGCCTGAACCTGATCACCCGGACCGATCACCCGGAGCGATCACCTGAACCGATCACCCGGACCGATCGCCTGAACCGATCGGTCGGCGGGAATCCCTCACGGGCGTCCCCGATGCCCGCGGAGGTGCTCCGCGACGGGCTTCAGGGCCTTGGACAGCTCCGCCGTGGCGTCGGGGGAGAGCAGGTCGATGAAGTGCCGCCGCACGGACTCCACATGGTGCGGAGCGACCTTCTGCATCGTCTCCAGGCCGTGCTCGGTCAGGACCGCGTACAGGCCGCGGCGGTCGGACTCGCAGTTCTCGCGGCGCACCAGATTGGCGCTCTCCATGCGGGTGATCTGGTGCGAGAGGCGGCTCTTGGACTGGAGGGTGGCGGACGCGAGGTCGCTCATCCGCATCCGGACGCCCTCCGACTCGGAGAGATTCACCAGGATCTCGTAGTCGTTCATGGTCAGGCCGAACGGTTGGAGATCCTTTTCGAGCTGGTACGTCAACAGCCTGTTGACCTCCAGGTGGGTGCGCCAGGCGCACTGCTCCGCATCGGTCAGCCAGCGCGTGGCCGTTTCGGTCTCCATAATTGAAGTCTACCTAAAATGTTGAAAGGCGAACTAGTGAGGGCGGTGTGACGGTGCGCACGCGTTCGATGTCACACTCCGCAGACTACCGCTCACAGCCCGAAGCGACGCTGGAGGTCTCCCAGCTGTCCGGGAAGGCGCGGTGCGCCGGTTTGCGCGCCGTGGCCGCCGTGCCCACCGGGCACGCCGCCCCCGCCGGGCACTCCCGGCTCGTGCGGAACCGCCCCCGTCGCCTGCTCCGCCATGAGCAGCTCGGTCGACTGGAGCAGCACCGTCCCGGCCCCCACGAACTCGAACTGGTGCTCCTCCCCGGAGGCCCCTCCGAGGCCCGTCATCGCACGTAGACCGCCCATCAGGCCGGTCATGTACCCGTGGTCGTAGTGATGGCACGGAGAGGGGCAGTCGGCCCAGCCGACGAGTGCCTGCGGATCGACCCGGATGGGCGGTTCCATGAACACCACCGGACCGTTAGATGCCGCTACGAACTTGCCGGTTCCGATCAGCGTGAGAAATCCCGGCACGATCGACTGCTTGAGGGACAGAGTTGGCTGAAAAGCGAGCAGATTGCCCGAGCGAATGGTCAGGTTGCCGTCGTCCAGATCGTACGAATTCACGTCGAAGGCCCGGTCGGCGAGGAGCATCTTGCCCGAGCCCTCCGCCACGACCCAGTCGCTGGCGTGCAGAGGCGAATGGAACGAAGTGCGCACCACACGGTCCAGACGGCCATGTCCGATGCCGTTGAAGTCGATCGACCCGTAGTAGGCGATCATCTTCCCCTTCTGGAGGAACCACTGGCTCCCCTTGAGCTCCACGCAGAAGGTGTAGCTGTTCACGTTGTCGTCGACCGGCAAGGTCATCGGGTCGTGCACCGTCGGGCCGCCGCCCGGAGCCCCGTACATGCTCACAGCTTCTCCTCCGACGCCTGGACGAACACCGCACCGCTGCCGCTCAGCTCCAGCTGGAACGCCTCGCCGGAGCCCCGGCCCACCATGTCCCGCCAGCCCAGCGCGGTCGACAGCTTGTTGCGGACGTCGCCGTGGTGGGCGACATAGGCCTGGGGGTCGACATGGACCGGGCGCTGCGGGGTGATCGGCACCTCGAAGACTCCGCCGTGCGCCATCACGGCGACGGCCCCGTGCCCCTTGAGGGTGGTGGTGAACAGGCCCTGCCCGCTGACCTGGCCGCGGACCATGCCCATGACCCCGCCCTGGGAGCCCAGGAACATCGTGCCCTGCTGGAGGGTGCCCTCGAAGGCGAGCAGCCGGTCCGCCTCGACGTACAGCGTGTCGCCGGTGAGCCGGATGACCTGGACGTGGTGGCCGCCGTGCCCGAAGAGGACCGTGCCACTGCCTTCGACGGTCATCAGGGGGGTGTCCTCGTTGGCGAGCCGCCGCCCGATCATGGACATCACCCCGCCCTGCCCGCCCTGGACGTTCGGGGTGAACGCCACCTCGCCGCGGTAGGCGAGCATGGCGCCACGCTGACTGAAGAGCCGCTGGCCGGGGACGACGGTCGCCTCGACCATCTTGGAGTTGATCTCGCGGAAGGTCATCTCACACATCCCCCGCGATCGTGTTGCGCTCGCTCGGCTGGACGTACACCAGGCCGTCCCCCTCGAACCGGATCTGGAAGGCCTCGCCGCCGCCCTCACCCATGAACGTGCGGAAGGTCACACCGGACTGGAAGGTCTGCCGGACGTTGCCCTGGTGCGCGACATAGGCGCCCGGGTCGACGGTCAGGGGGTACTGCGGACTGACCCGCAGCACCACGGCCGGCCCGTCCGAGGTGATGGCCGCCTGGCCGGTGCCCTCGACGGTCGTGGTGAACAGTCCGTTGCCCTGGGTCGCGCCGCGCAGGCCGGTGAAACTCGTCCCGGTCCTGAGTCCGGCGTCGGTCGCGAGCAGGTTGCTCGACTCGACGTAGAGCTTGTCGCCCTGGAGCCGCACGAGATTGATCTCGGAGGCGCGGTCGGCCAGCCAGCAGGTGCCCTGCCCCCTCACCTCCATCATGGTCATCTGCTCGCCGGTGAGCCGCCGGGTGACCATCCCCCGGATGCCCTCACCGCCGCCGCTGAGCTTCTTGAACGCCATCTGCCCGTCGTACGCGACCATCGAGCCGTTCTTCGCCTTCACGGCGTCCCCGGTCATGTCGACGGCGAGCACTTTGCTGCCTTGAAGTCGAAACATCGCCACGCTGCGAAAGGTATCGGCCGGACGGGTGGGTCGAACAGCACCCGGGGGTGGACAACGACCCTGACCGCACCCCTAGGTGGACCGTTTGCCACAATGGGCGAACGCTTGTGCGTGCATTCACAAACCGACCTGTTCGTCGCCGTACCTCCCCCCCCGAAGGTGACCCGTGGACCTGAAGACAGCCTCCGCCCTCCGCCGCCTGCGCCTGGTCTCCGCCCCCGAGGCGGTTTCCTTCCTTCTGCTGCTGGTCTGCTCGGTGCTGAAGCGGACCACGGACTTCAACGCGGTGCCCGTGATGGGCATGGTCCACGGCGTGCTGTTCGTCCTGTACGTGCTCTTCTGGGCGGACGCCTGGAACCGCGCCAAGTGGCCCCTGAAGACCGCGGCCCTCTACTTCGTCCTGTCGGTCCTGCCGACCGGCGGCTTCTTCGCCGAGCGCAGGCTGCGCCGTGAGGCCGAGGACGCGGTCATCGCCTCCCGCGCCCGCCGGGAATCGGTGGCGAAGGCATGATCGTCGCGTTCTCGGTCACGCCGTTGGGTGTCGGCGAGGACGTCGGTGACTACGTCGCCGACGCCGTCCGGGTCGTCCGCGCGTCCGGCCTCCCGAACCGCACCGACGCCATGTTCACCTCCGTCGAGGGCGAGTGGGACGAGGTGATGGACGTCGTCAGGCGCGCCGTGGCCGCCGTCGAGGCGCGGGCTCCCCGGGTCTCCCTGGTCCTGAAGGCGGACATCCGCCCCGGTGTGACGGACGGTCTGACCTCCAAGGTGGAGACGGTGGAACGGCATCTGGGGGAGCGCTCGGCGTAGCGGGCGGAACAGTGACGGAACGCCTGTTCGAGTAGTCGCTCGAACGGGTGATATCGGATGGGGTTTTCGGCCGGTGCCGCCTGGCTAATGTCTCCCGAGGCCGATCAAGTTCCGCGCGGTGGCGTGGCATTGAAGGGGAGTGTGCGGTGGCAGGGCGGCGCGGACCGGGTCTGGTCGGCAGGGCGGTCACGGCGCTCCTGGTGGTGGCATCGCTGCCGGTGGTCTGTGTGGGGGAGGTGCCCCGGCCGCCCGGGTGCGCACTCACCCGCGGCGTGCTGACCGTGGACGACCTGCCCGCCGGCTCGTCCGTCCTCGACTGCCGCGCCGTCGGCCGGCTGGTCACCCACGAGGGCGCCGGGGTGGCGGTGCCCGAACCCGGCACGACGGTCAGCGTCGACGCGCTCACGGTGGACGGCTCGGCACACGGCTTCACCCTGACGGTCGCCGCCGACGGAACGGTCTCCTACGCCTACGAAGCGGCCCACGAAGCGGTCCCCGAAGCGGCCCACGAGTCGACCCGTCAGGCGACCCGCGCGGCGGCCGTGTCCAGGGCCCGCGCCGACGCGCCCGCCCCCTGCGCCGACGGCGCCTACTCCACCGCGGGCCGCAAGGAGTACGGCACCTACGAGTGGTTCATCGGCGACGGACCCCTGCCGGGCCGGCTGTCCCACGCCGAGGGCCGGCGGGCCTTCGAGGACGCCATCGCCACCATCACCACCAGCCGCAACGACTGCGGCTACGACGACACGGTCACGGCGAAGGCCAGGTTCCTGGCCACCACCGGCAACGAGGCCGGCATCGACCGCGCGGCCCGCTGCACCCGCCGGGACGGTCTGAGCGTGTGGGACGCGGGCGACATCGGCGGCGAGGCCGTCGCGACCACCTGCTCCTGGAGCCGTCCGGTGCCCGGCGGCCCCGAGGAACTGCTCGAGGCGGACGTCCGCTTCAACACCCATGACTTCCCGTTCACGAACCGCCCGTCCGGCGCCTGCACGCACGCGTACGACATCCGCAGCGTCGCCACACACGAGGCCGGGCACGTCTTCGGCCTCGGCCACTCCGGCGCCGGACACGAGAACCTCACCATGTACGCGAACTCCTTCGCCTGCTCCACGGACGCCCGCACCCTCGGCAAGGGCGACGTCCTCGGCCTGCGCAGCCTCTACTGAGCGCTGCCCGACACCAGCGCCATCCCCAGCGGCGTCCGCTCGTACAGCACCTGGTGGCCGTAGCGCCGGGACACCAGCAGCCCCGAGTCGCGCAGCACCGTCAGATGCGCGGAGACCGAGGACGGGGCCAGGCCGAGCCGGTGGGCGAGGGCGGAGGTGGTCGCCGGATCGTCGAGCGCGCCGAGCACGCCGGCCCGGCCGCGGCCCAGCAGCCGGACGAGCGCCTGCGGGGAGCGGGCGGCGTTGTCGGTCCACAGGCCGCCGATGCCCCGCGCCGGGTACACCAGCGTCGGCTGCCACGGAGGGTCGAAGCCGCTCACGACGTCCGGCCACGAGAACACGCTCGGCATCAGCACCAGCCCCGCCCCGCCCAGGTGCCGCTCGTGCTCGCCGTTCGAGGCGACGGTCAGTGTCCCGGCCCGCCACCCGCACCGCCGGTTGATCTCCGGCAGCAGCCCGCCCAGGCCCACTTCGGCCAGCCGCCGGGAGTGGAAGGCGACATCCGCCTCCAGCAGGGCGCGCAGCCGGGGCCAGTCCGGTGCGAGCAGGGTGTGCCAGATCTCCTCCAGCACGCCGGTCAGCTCCCGGATCATCCGCTCCGGATCCGCCAGCCAGGCCCGCGCCCGGGGCGAGTCCAGTGCGCCGGGGGTGTCCGCGAGCGAGCGGGCGGTGTCCGCGAGGGCGGCTTCGGGGTCGGCGGCCCGGACCGCGGCGAGCTCCTCCTCGAACCCCGCCGCGGGCCCGACCGGCGGCGGGCACAGCCAGTCGGGGGAGTGGCCCCGGCGCGGCATCAGAAGCCACAGCCCGGTCAGGTCGAGCGTCTCGGCGGCGGTACGGATCCGGCGCAGCCAGGGCGCATGGTAGCCGTGCCGGTCGGGCCGCTTGAGGGTGCGCGCGGCCTCCTGCGTCTCCCACAGCGGGGACACGGCGAAGCGGCAGCGCAGGAAGTCGTCCTCCCCGAAGTGCAGGTACGACGGCACGACCTCACCCCTCGAACATTCGGCGGTGACCGAAACTCTAGGGCCTGCGCACCCCGCCGAGCACGCTGCTGCCATGTCAGAAGTCACGACGCCCGCGACGCCCGAGAAGCCAGCCGCTGCACCGGCCGCACCGGCCGCACCGGCCGCACCGGCGACACCCATGACCGGGACGCCGGCCGCCGGATATCTGCGCGTCTTCGCCGTACGTGAGTTCCGGGCCGTCTTCGCCGCCCATCTGCTGTCCCTGCTCGGCGTGATCGTCGCCGAGATCGCGCTGTCCGTCCTCGTCTACGAGCTGACCGGCTCACCCCTGATGAGCGCCCTGGCCTGGGCCCTCGGCTTCCTGCCCTACGCCGTCGGCGGCACCCTGCTCGCCGGGGTCGCCGACCGCTTCCCGGCCCGGCGGGTCCTCGTGGGCTGCGACCTGGTGTGCGCGGTGTGCGTGGTGCCGATGACGGCGCCGGGCGCGCCCCTCGCCGTGCTGCTCGCCCTGCGCTGCTGCCTCGCGGTGGTCTCGCCGGTCTTCGCGGGCACCCGGATGGCCACCCTCGCGGACATCCTCGGCGACGGCGACCTGTTCGTCCTCGGCCGCTCCCTGCTGCGCATCACCGCGCAGAGCGCGCTGCTCGCGGGCTTCGGACTCGGCGGGCTGCTGCTCACCGTCGCCTCCCCGCGCCAGGCCCTGCTCGTCACCGTCGGCACCTTCCTCGCCTCCGCCGCGCTGCTGCGGCTCGGCACCCGCCGCCGTCCCGCCCGGGCCGGGACCGGCGGAGCCCTGGTCACGGACTCCCTCAAGGGGGCCCGGCAGATCCTCGCCGACCGGCGCGTACGGGCGCTGCTGCTGCTCTTCTGAGTGCCGCCGGCCTTCACGGTCGCCCCGGAGGCGTTGTCCGCGCCCTACGCCGACGGGATCGGCGCCGGCCCCACCGGCCTCGGCCTGCTGATGTGCGCGCTGCCGGTCGGCGCCATCGCCGGTGAGCTGTACGCGGGCTCCCGGCTGCGCCCGGTCACCCGTGAGCGCGTCGCGCTGCCGCTCGTCTGTGTGACCCTGCTGCCCTATCTCGGCTACGCCCTCCATCCCGGCCTCGCCGTCGCGCTGCTCCTGCTGGTGGTCTCGGGAGCCGGGTCGGCGTACACCCTCGGCCTCGACCAGTGGATCGTCCGGGACGTGCCCGAGGAACTGCGCGGGCGGGCCATGACACTGCTCACCGCCGGGCTCATGACGTTCCAGGGGGTCGGCATGGCTCTCGCCGGGGTGGCCGCGGAGCTGGTGGGCGTGGCGGCCGCGGTGACCGGGGCGGGTGCGCTGGGGACGGTCTGCTGTGTACTGGCGGCCCTGGAGGTCCGGCGGACCGAGGGCCGAGACGGGGCTGACCACGATATGACCGGCCGGTAAGGTCTGGAGGCGTGCCGAAACCGCCCAGTCTCCCCTTCGATCCGATCGCGCGCGCCGACGAGCTCTGGAAGCAGCGCTGGGGCAACACACCGTCCATGGCCGCGATCACCTCGATCATGCGCGCGCACCAGATCCTGCTCGCCGAGGTGGACGCCGTGGTCAAGCCGTACGGCCTGACGTTCGCCCGCTTCGAGGCGCTGGTGCTGCTCACCTTCTCCAAGGAGGGCGAGCTGACCATGTCGAAGATCGGCGAGCGCCTCCAGGTGCACCCCACCTCGGTGACGAACACCGTCGACCGGCTGGTGAAGTCGGGCCTGGTAGCCCGGCGTCCCAACCCCAACGACGGCCGCGGCACCCTCGCCGTCATCACCGACAAGGGCCGGGAGGTCGTCGAGGAGGCCACCCGCGACCTGATGGCGATGGACTTCGGTCTCGGCGTGTACGACGCGGAGGAGTGCGGGGAGATCTTCGCGATGCTCCGGCCGCTGCGGGTCGCCGCGCAGGACTTCGAGGAGGAGTGACCCCCGATCCGGCAGGGTCACCCCGATCCGGCAGGGGTGACCCCCATCCGGCAGGGGTGACCCGGGGCAAGATCTCCCGGAACGGGTCGTTACGCTCGTCGGCATGAAGAAGAGCGTGCTGACCCGCTACCGCGTCCTGGCCTATGTCACCGGTGTGCTGCTGGTCCTGCTGTGCCTGGGCATGATCGCCAAGTACGGCCTGGACGTCGACGGGGCCGCGGACTTCACCCGCGTCGTCGCCATCGCGCACGGCTGGCTCTACGTCCTCTACCTCGTCTTCGCCTTCGACCTGGGCTCCAAGGCGAAGTGGCCGGTGGGCAAGCAGCTGTGGGTGCTGCTCGCCGGGACCGTCCCGACGGCCGCCTTCTTCGTGGAGCGCAGGATCAGCCGCGAGCTGGAGGGCCGGATCGCCGACGAGGCTCCCGTGGCCGCCAAGGCCTAGATCCGACGAGGATTCCGCCGCCGTACCCGCGCCGCACGCGCGCGTGCGCGGCGGCGGACACGCACAGTCACCGGGATGTCCTGCCGGCAGCCATCGACATTTACTTGGACGTCCTAGTAAATTTGAGTCATGGACGCTGACGCCATCGAGGAGGGCCGCCGTCGCTGGCAGGCCCGGTACGACGCTTCGCGCAAGCGTGAGGCCGACTTCACCACGCTCTCCGGGGACCCCGTGGAGCCGGCGTACGGGCCCCGGCCCGGCGACACCTACGAGGGGTTCGACCGGATCGGCTGGCCCGGGGAGTACCCCTTCACGCGCGGCCTGTACCCGACCGGCTACCGGGGGCGTACGTGGACCATCCGGCAGTTCGCCGGGTTCGGCAACGCCGAGCAGACCAACGAGCGCTACAAGATGATCCTGGCCAACGGCGGCGGGGGTCTGTCCGTGGCCTTCGACATGCCCACGCTGATGGGCCGCGACTCCGACGACCGGCACGCGCTGGGCGAGGTCGGGCACTGCGGGGTCGCCATCGACTCGGCCGCCGACATGGAGGTCCTGTTCAAGGACATCCCGCTGGGTGACGTCACGACCTCCATGACGATCAGCGGGCCGGCCGTCCCCGTCTTCTGCATGTACCTCGTCGCCGCCGAACGGCAGGGCGTCGACCCGGGCCTCCTCAACGGCACACTCCAGACGGACATCTTCAAGGAGTACATCGCCCAGAAGGAGTGGCTCTTCCAGCCCGAGCCGCATCTGCGGCTCATCGGCGACCTGATGGAGTACTGCGCGGCCGGCATCCCCGCCTACAAGCCGCTGTCCGTCTCCGGCTACCACATCCGCGAGGCCGGCGCGACGGCCGCGCAGGAGCTGGCCTACACGCTGGCGGACGGCTTCGGGTACGTGGAGCTGGGGCTCAGCCGCGGTCTCGACGTGGACGTGTTCTCGCCCGGGCTGTCGTTCTTCTTCGACGCGCACGTCGACTTCTTCGAGGAGATCGCCAAGTTCCGCGCGGCGCGCAGGATCTGGGCGCGCTGGATGCGGGACGTCTACGGGGCGAAGTCCGACAAGGCGCAGTGGCTGCGCTTCCACACCCAGACCGCCGGGGTCTCGCTCACCGCCCAGCAGCCGTACAACAACGTGGTGCGTACGGCCGTGGAGGCCCTCGCGGCGGTGCTCGGCGGGACCAACTCGCTGCACACGAACGCCCTGGACGAGACCCTCGCGCTGCCGAGCGAGCAGGCGGCGGAGATCGCGCTGCGCACCCAGCAGGTGCTGATGGAGGAGACCGGCGTCGCCAACGTCGCCGACCCGCTGGGCGGTTCCTGGTACGTCGAGCAACTGACGGACCGGATCGAGGCCGACGCCGAGAAGATCTTCGAGCAGATCAGGGAGCGGGGGCTGCGGGCCCACCCCGACGGGCGGCACCCGATCGGGCCGATCACCTCCGGGATCCTGCGCGGGATCGAGGACGGCTGGTTCACCGGCGAGATCGCCGAGTCGGCCTTCCGGTACCAACAGTCCGTGGAGAAGGGCGAGAAGCGGGTCGTCGGCGTCAACGCGCACACCGGGTCGGTGACCGGGGACCTGGAGATCCTGCGGGTCAGCCACGAGGTGGAGCGGGAGCAGGTGCGGACGCTGGGCGCGCGCAAGGCCGCCCGGGACGACACGGCCGTGCGGGCCGCGCTCACCGCCATGCTGAGTGCGGCTCGGGACGGCTCCAACATGATCGGGCCGATGCTGGACGCGGTGCGGGCCGAGGCGACGCTGGGCGAGATCTGTGACGTGCTGCGGGACGAGTGGGGGGTGTACACCGAGCCCGCGGGGTTCTAGACGGCGCCGGCAGGCGCGGGCGGGGGCGGGCGGCCCCCGCCCTCAGACGTGTTCGCCGGGGAGGTCTCCGGACGCCTCGGTGGACGCGGTCAGGCCCAGCAGCAGGACCCGGGTGAAGCTGCGTACCCACTCCTCGTCCGCGGGTTCCGCGCTGACCAGGGTGCGGTGGACCACCGCGCCCGCCACGACGTCGAAGATGAGGTCGACCGTGCGGGCCGCCTCGGCCGGGTCGGTCTGCGGCGGGAGTTCGCCGCGTGCCTGGGCGCGGGCGCGGCCCTCCAGCACCAGGTCCTTCTGCGGGTCGACGATGGAGGCGCGGATGCGCTCGCGCAGGGCGTCGTCGCGGGTGGACTCGGCGACGGCCGCCATCAGGCCGCTCTTGGCCTCCGGCCGGGCCAGGATCGCCGCGAACTGCAGGACCACACCCTCGATGTCGGCGGCGAGGCTGCCCCGGTCGGGGAGTTCGAGTTCACCGAAGAGTTCCGCGACCGCGTCGACGACCAGTTCGTTCTTGCCGGCCCAGCGGCGGTAGAGCGTCGTCTTGGCGACCCCGGCGCGCGTCGCCACATCCCCCAGCGTCAGCTTGGACCAGCCCAGCTCGACCAGCGCCTCCCTGGTCGCGGCCAGGATCGCCGTGTCGGCCGCGGCGCTGCGCGGACGGCCCGTACGACAGGCGGGGGTGCGGATCTGCATTCCCCGACCATAACCGGCGGTTTGTCATGGGCTCAGGTGAGGGAGATCACCGAGGCGGGGTGTTGCGCAGGCACTCGGTGCCATTACGCTACGACTCGTAGCGAAAGCTCGCGCGGGACGTGCGCGGGCCGCAGGTCCGGCAGGGTGCGGGGTGGGGACCCCGGCGCTCGTGTTCGGGATGTTCGGGACGTATTCGGAACGCTTTTCACGCAGGCGCGCGGACGGGGGAGGATAGACGCATGCAGCCACGGAACATGTCCATGAGCGGAGTCGTCGACCTCGCCGCGGTGAAGGCGGCCCAGGAGGCCAAGGCGAAGGCGGAGCAGACGCGCGCCGAAACGGCCCGGCAGGGCGGCGCGGGGGCCGTCTCCCCGGCCGATCTCGTCATCGACGTCGATGAGGCGGGCTTCGAGCGGGAGGTCCTTCAGCGGTCCGCCGAGGTGCCCGTCGTCATCGACTTCTGGGCCGAGTGGTGCCAGCCCTGCAAGCAGCTGAGCCCCGTCCTCGAGCGGCTCGCCGTCGAGTACAACGGCCGCTTCCTGCTCGCCAAGGTCGACGTCGACGCCAACCAGATGCTGATGCAGCAGTTCGGGGTGCAGGGCATCCCGGCCGTCTTCGCGGTCGTCGCCGGGCAGGCGCTGCCGCTCTTCCAGGGTGCCGCCGGCGAAGCGCAGATCCGGCAGACCCTCGACCAGTTGGTGCAGGTCGCCGAGCAGCGGTTCGGGCTCACCGGCCTGACCGTCGACGCCGACGCCGGGCCGGGCGCCGAGGAGGCGGTCGAGACCGAGCCCGTCGGGCCGTACGACGCGCTGCTCGAAGCCGCCGTACAGGCGCTGGACGCCGGTGACTTCGGCGGTGCCGTACAGGCGTACCGCAACGTGCTCGCCGACGACCCGGCCAACAGCGAGGCCAAGCTCGGGCTCGCGCAGGCCGAGTTGCTCCAGCGGGTGGGCGGCATGGACCCGCAGCAGGTGCGCAAGGACGCCGCCGACAAGCCCGAGAACGCCGAGGCGCAGATCGCCGCGGCCGACCTGGATCTGGTGGGCGGTCATGTCGAGGACGCGTTCGGACGGCTCATCGACACCGTGCGGCGCACGGCCGGTGACGACCGGGACGCCGTACGGCTGCGCCTGCTCGAACTGTTCGAGGTGGTAGGTCCTGACGACCCCCGGGTGGCGGCGGCCCGGCGAGCGCTGGCGCGCGCCCTGTTCTGATCCGGCGGGCGCCGGGTTCTGACCAGTCACTAAACGTCAGAGGCCGTGGTGCCGGGGTGAAAGTTCCGTCGATGTGGTTCCCCAGCGGCCGCGCTTTACCAAATCTTGGTAATCGCGGCCGCTGTTACTGCAAGTAAGACTTGGGCGTTGTTCTGTCGGATTCTGTCCAGCGATCAACAGTTTTGTCCCGGGCGTTCATGACACCCTGTGTTGCCGGTCGAGACCTATGGGTCGTTGTTCGGTTATCCGGCCGTTACTAGCGAGTAACGAACCCCCTTGTGCGGGCGGCGAGAATGCACCACGATCGGCCACGCTCGGTCCAATCCCGTACCCCGACAGCCGGTTGGGTCAACGGGTTTTCCTGGGTCCCCACCGAGCAGAGCCGACGGCAGTGGAGTCGGCTCTCGGACAGGGGGGTCTTCGCCGCGGTGAAGCCTGTCCAGCAAGGTTGTGCGTGATGCGTGTCAGGCGCGACCAGTGGTTGTCGCTCGGGGGTGATCGCCGGTGATCGGTGCGCGGTTCGCGCCTCCGAAACAGGCGCTCCCCTTCCCGAGGACGTAGCACTTCTCCCATCCCTGCCCGGCTGAGCCGCCGTCCGAGGGGGCCCAGCGGGATCAGGAGATGTACGTCCGAGAAGGAGGAAATATGGAGTCCCAGGTGCGTGGCGGGACCAGATGGAAGCGCTTCGCTGTGGTCATGGTGCCCAGCGTCGCCGCTACGGCATGTATAGGTGTCGCCCTCGCGCAGGGTGCACTGGCCGCGTCGTTCAGCGTGTCCGGTCAGTCGTTCAAGGTGACGGCCGACAAGCTCGAAGGCACGGGCTTCTCGCAGTACGGCGCGATCGACTCGGGTTACACCCTCGACGGCAAGAAGACGGCTCACGCCGTCGCCGTCTCGGCGTTCAAGAGCGCCTCGATCACGAACATGTGCCAGTCCGTGGTCACCCCGAACATCCCGCTGCTCGGTTCCGTCAGCCTCACGCTGAAGGCGGGCGGCGGCGGTAAGCCGGTCGAGGCAGAGAACCTGTACATCGACGTCGAGGACCTGAGCGCGGACGCCGTGTTCAAGGGCATCGACATCGGTGTGGCCGCGAAGGACGCCAACAAGGGTCCGGGCCTCAAGAGCGGTGACACGGCGAACCCGTACGGGTTCGCCCAGCAGGCGGACTCCGCCACGCTGACCGACGTGAAGCAGACGGCGTGGGCCACCACCGCCGGAACCTTCAAGCTCAGCGGCCTGAAGATGTCGCTGTCGACGGGTGTCAAGGAGTGCTACTAAGCACTCTCTGACGGGCGGGGGGGCCGGTGGCGCCCCCGCCCGTCCAGTCTGAAGCCCGGGGCTTCACCAGCACTTCGACTCACCACCACAGAAACGCCGCACCAGGGAGCTGTTTTCCATGAGCGCCGAGACCCCTGTCGCCCCCGGTCAGTTCACCCGCCGGAGGCAGCAGTTCCGCGCCTGGCGGGGCACCAGGCCGTTCTGGGCGGGCTTGTTCGTCCTCCTCGCCGGCTTCCCCATCGCCTACTTCCCTTACGCGCACCTCCAGGTGGGCCACCTGACGCTGGCGATGGCCACCACCGCGGGCGCGGGGTCGCTGATCATCGGCGTGCTGCTGGGCGTTCTGGGCATCAGTCTGTGGTTCCAGAAGCACGTACAGGTCTTCGCGGGAGTCGCGGCGATCCTGCTCGGTCTGGTCTCCATCCCGGTGTCGAACCTGGGCGGCTTCCTCATCGGCTTCCTGTTCGCGCTGATCGGCGGGGCGATGGCCGTGTCCTGGGTACCGGGCACGCCGCCCGCCCAGGCTCCGGCCCCCGAAGCCGGCGCGACCGCCGGAGGCGCCCCCGAGGGCGCGTTCCCCGCACCTCCCGCCGACGCGGGCGACCTCACCGAGAACCCGTACAGCACGGGCCCGGCCCCCATCGAGAAGCCGTCCTTCACGAAGGACGACCACGAGGCGGGCGAGCCGCACGATCTGCACGATCTGTCAGGAACGAGCCCGGCCAACGGGGCGAACGGGAGGCACAGTGCCGGCTGACGAGGTTTCCACCGGGAGCGATGTGGACGCTGCCCGCGTGAGAACCACCGGGCCGCGGCACGCGGCACCCAAGAAGCCGATCTTCACCAGGTTCCACATGCCGGCCGGCAAGGCGATAGCCCTGGCGGCCATGCCGACGGCGGTCCTCATGGGCATGGGGTTCACGCCGACCCTCGCCAACGCCGAAGACCAGCCGGCGTCCAAGAGCCTCACGATCGACGAGTACAAGGACTGTGTGGCGGCCCTGGAAGGCGCGGACGCCTCCGCGTCGGCCTCCCCGTCGCCGTCCGCCTCGGCGAGCGCGAGCGAATCGGCCGACGACTCCAAGGACGATTCCAAGGACGACTCGAAGGACGACTCGAAGGACACGTCGAGCGGTTCGGGCGACACGGGTGACTCCGGTTCGTCGGATTCAGGTTCCGACGACACGGCCGAGCCCGCTCCGGCCGCGTCCTCGGCGGCCGCCGCGCCCGACAAGTCGTCGACGTCCGGTGACACCGCGACGGCGAGCCCCTCGGCCTCCGCGACGGACAAGAACGTCCTGGAGACCATCGGCGACGCCATCACGGACCTCTTCGACGGCAACGACTCCGCCGCGACGGCCGGTTCGAGCCCGTCCCCGTCCCCGTCGGCTTCGGAGTCGGCGTCCACCGGCGGCTCGTCGTCGGACTCCGGCTCGGGTTCCTCCGGTTCCTCGGACAGCTCCGGCTCCTCCGACTCCGGCAAGGACGCGTCCGACACCTCCAAGGACACCACCGACGCCGTCACCGACACGGTGAAGGACACCGTCAAGGACGCCGCCGGCGAGGCCGAGGAGACCGCGAAGGACACCGAGGAGGCCGCCGGGGACGCCACGGCCTCGCCGAGTCCCTCGGAGAGCGCCGGCACGGACGCCGAGGACTGTCCCGCCGCCACGGACGACGAGGGCGGCATCGACAACAAGATCAGGCTGCCCGACGACCCCTGGTACCTGAACGCCAGTTCGCTGCTCCTCAAGGGCGCCGACTACCAGGGCATCGTCAAGGTGAAGACCGCCAACGGCACGGTCAAGGAGGTGCTGAAGTACGTCATCTCCGACGGCACCGACATCGGCGACCTGCACCAGACGGTGGACGACAAGCAGTCCGGCAAGACGTACCACGTGCAGGCGGGCAAGGGCACGACGTCCACCATCCGTGACGGCGACACGATCATGTACACGGAGAGCATCTCCGGCAACCTGTTCGGCCTGATACCCGTCACGTTCAGCCCGAAGAGCCCGCCGCCGCTGAACATCCCGCTGATCTACTTCACCAACGTGAAGGTCCAGCAGGCGGGCCAGCTCGGCGGCACGCTGACCGTCCCCGGTCTGCACCAGTACACGACCGGCTGAGCGGTACCGGCCGATCGTCCCCAGACCCGTCCGGGAGCCGCAACAAACGCTGAGGGCGCCCCCTTTCACAGGGGGCGCCCTCAGCGCCGTACTGGACCGCCCGGGGCGGCCGGGGTCACCCCGCTCAGTCGCGGGAGCCGCCACCGAGGTGGTGGACCCGGAGCATGTTGGTGGTGCCGGGCACGCCGGGGGGCGAGCCGGCGGTGATGATGACGATCTCGCCGGGGCTGAAGCGGTTGATCTTGGCGATCTGCTGGTCGACCATGTCGACCATTTCGTCGGTGCTGTTCACGAACGGCACGATGTGCGACTCGACGCCCCAGCTGAGCGCCAGCTGGTTGCGGGTGCCCTCGTCGGTGGTGAAGGCGATGATCGGCTGGGAGGCGCGGTAGCGCGACAGCCGGCGGGCGGTGTCGCCGGACTGGGTGAACGCCACCAGGCCCCGGCCGCCGAGGAAGTCGGAGATCTCGCACGCGGCGCGCGCGATCGAACCACCCTGCGTGCGCGGCTTCTTGCCCGGAACGAGCGGCTGGAGACCCTTGCTGAGCAGCTCCTGCTCGGCCGCGGTGACGATCTTCGACATCGTCTTCACGGTCTCGATCGGGTACGCGCCCACGCTCGACTCGGCGGACAGCATGACCGCGTCCGCGCCGTCCAGGATCGCGTTGGCCACGTCGGAGGCCTCGGCGCGGGTCGGACGGGAGTTGGTGATCATCGACTCCATCATCTGGGTCGCCACGATCACCGGCTTGGCGTTGCGCCGGCACAGCTCGATGAGGCGCTTCTGCACCATGGGGACCTTCTCGAGCGGGTACTCGACGGCCAGGTCGCCACGGGCCACCATGACGGCGTCGAACGCCGCGACGACGTCCTCCATGTTCTCCACGGCCTGCGGCTTCTCCACCTTGGCGATGACGGGGACCCGGCGGCCCTCCTCGTCCATCACCCGGTGGACGTCGGCCACGTCCTTGGCGTCCCGCACGAAGGACAGCGCGACCAGGTCGGCGCCCATCCGCAGCGCGAACCGCAGGTCGTCGATGTCCTTCTCGCTCAGCGCGGGCACGTTGACGGCCGTGCCGGGCAGGTTGATGCCCTTGTGGTCGGAGATGACGCCGCCCTCGATGACGATCGTCTTCACCCGGGCGCCCTCGACGTCCAGGACCTTCAGCTCGACGTTGCCGTCGTTGATGAGGATCTGGTCGCCGCGGGAGACGTCGCCCGGCAGGCCCTTGTACGTCGTGCCGCAGATCGTCTTGTCGCCGGGGACGTCCTCGGTGGTGATGGTGAACTCGTCACCGCGCACCAGCTCGACGGGACCCTCGGCGAAGGTCTCGAGACGGATCTTCGGGCCCTGGAGGTCGGCGAGGACACCGATGGCCCGGCCGGTCTCCTTGGCGGCGGCCCGGACCCGGTCGTAGCGGCCCTGGTGCTCGGCGTGCGAGCCGTGGCTGAAGTTGAAGCGGGCCACGTTCATGCCGGCTTCGATCAGCGACACGAGCATTTCGTGGGAGTCGACCGCGGGGCCGAGAGTACAGACGATTTTCGAACGGCGCATGGGGCGATCCTATCGGTTTGTTTCGCTACGGAATATTCCGTCTGGTGGAAGATACAAATGAGAGGGGTTGTGCTCAGTTGCTTTCCTGCTCAGTTTGTCGTTTTCACCAGTGCGTAGGTCTGTGTGGCGATCTCCAGTTCCTCGTCCGTCGGGACCACGGCGACCGCCACCCGCGCGCCGGCGGGCGAGATCAGCCGCGGCTCGTCACCGCGTACCGCGTTCAGCTCGTCGTCCACCGCCAGGCCCAGGGAACCCAGGCCCGCCACGGCCGCCTCCCGCACCGGCGCCGCGTTCTCCCCGACCCCGGCGGTGAACGCGACCGCGTCCACGTGCCCGAGTACGGCGTAATAGGCGCCGATGTACTTCTTCAGCCGGTGAATGTAGATGTCGAACGCGAGCTTCGCCCGCTCGTCACCCTCGTCGATCCGGCGCCGGATCTCCCGCATGTCGTTGTCACCGCACAGCCCGATCAGCCCGCTCTTCTTGTTGAGAAGAGTGTCGATTTCGTCGATGGACATTTCACCAACACGCGCCAAATGGAAGATGACGGCCGGATCGGTGTCCCCGGAGCGCGTACCCATCACGAGCCCCTCCAAGGGCGTCAGCCCCATCGAGGTGTCCACGCACCGGCCCTTCTCGACGGCCGAGGCGGACGCGCCGTTGCCCAGATGCAGCACGATGACGTTCACCTCTTCGGGTGCCTTGCCCAGCAGCTTCGCCGTCGCCCGGGAGACGTACGCGTGCGAGGTCCCGTGGAAGCCGTACCGCCGCACCCGGTGCGCGTCCGCGGTCTCGACATCGATCGCGTAGCGGGCCGCCGCCTCCGGCATCGTGGTGTGGAACGCGGTGTCGAAGACGGCGACCTGGGGCAGGTCGGGGCGCAGCGCCGTCGCGGTGCGGATGCCGGTGAGGTTGGCCGGGTTGTGCAGCGGGGCGACCGGGATCAGCCGCTCGATCTCGGCGAGGACGGCGTCGTCGATCACGGTCGGCTCGGTGAAGTGCTTGCCGCCGTGCACGACCCGGTGCCCGATGGCGGCGAGTTCGGGGGAGTCGAGGCCCAGTCCGTCCTTCGCGAGCTCCTCCGCCACGGCCTTCAGCGCGGCGTCGTGGTCGGCGATCGGCCCGGTCCACTCACGGCTCCCGCCGCCGGTCGCGAGGGGCGTGTGCCTGAGCCGGGAGGACTGCTCACCGATCCGCTCGACGAGCCCGCTCGCCAGCCGGCCGCTGTCCCGCATGTCGAGCAGTTGGTACTTCACCGACGAGGAGCCGGAGTTGAGGACGAGGACACGGGTGGCAGTCACTGCTGGGAAGCCTTCTCGCTCGGGGTCTGGGCCTGGATCGCCGTGATGGCGACGGTGTTGACGATGTCCTGGACCAGGGCGCCCCGGGACAGGTCGTTGACCGGCTTGCGCAGACCCTGGAGCACCGGTCCGACCGCGATCGCGCCGGCCGAACGCTGCACGGCCTTGTAGGTGTTGTTGCCGGTGTTCAGGTCGGGGAAGATCAACACGCTTGCCTGGCCCGCGACTTCGGAGCCCGGCAGCTTGGTCGCGGCGACCGTCGGCTCCACGGCGGCGTCGTACTGGATCGGCCCCTCGATCCTCAGGTCGGGGCGCCGCTCGCGGACGAGCTTCGTCGCCTCCCGCACCTTGTCGACGTCGGCGCCCGAGCCGGACGTACCGGTGGAGTACGACAGCATCGCGATCCGCGGCTCCACACCGAACTGGGCGGCGGTCGCGGCCGCCTGGATGGCGATGTCGGCGAGCTGCTCGGCGTCCGGGTCGGGGTTCACGGCGCAGTCGCCGTACACGAGGACCTTGTCGGCCAGGCACATGAAGAAGACGGACGAGACGATGTCGGCGTCCGGCTTCGTCTTGATGATCTCGAAGGCGGGCCGGATGGTGGCGGCCGTGGAGTGCACCGACCCGGAGACCATGCCGTCGGCGAGGCCTTCCTGGACCATGAGCGTGCCGAAGTAGTTCACGTCCGAGACGACGTCGTACGCCAGCTCCACCGTGACACCCTTGTGGGCCCGCAACCTGGCGTACTTCTCGGCGAAGGTGTCGCGCAGCTCGGAGGTGGCCGGGTCGATCAGCGAGCAGTCGCCGAGGTCGATGCCGAGGTCGGCTGCCTTCTTGCGGATCTGGTCGACCGGCCCGAGGAGCGTCAGGTCGCAGACACCCCGGCGCAGCAGCACCTCGGCCGCGTGCAGCACGCGCTCCTCGGTCCCCTCCGGCAGGACGACCCGGCGCTTGTCGACGCGGGCCTGCTCCAGGAGCTTGTGCTCGAACATCATCGGGGTGACGCGGTCGGTGCTCGGCGCGGAGACGCGGCTGAGCAGATCGACCGTGTCCACATACCGCTCGAACAGCCCCAGCGCGGTCTCGGCCTTGCGCGGGGTGGCCGCGTTCAGCTTGCCCTCGAGGGAGAACAGCTGCTCGGCCGTGGGAAAGCTGTTGCCGGGAACCGAGACGACGGGCGTGCCGGGGGCGAGGCGGGCGGCGAGGGTGAGGATCTCGGCACTGGGCACCTCGTCGAGGGTGAGCAGCAGTCCGGCGATCGGCGGGGTGCCGGCGCTGTGCGCGGCCAGCGAGCCGATGACCAGGTCGGCGCGGTCTCCCGGGGTGACGACCAGGCAGCCCGGGGTCAGCGCGTTGAGGAAGTTCGGCAGCATGGCCCCGCCGAAGACGAAGTCGAGCGCGTCACGGGCCAGCCCGGAGTCGTCGCCGAGCAGCACCCTCGCGCCCAGCGCTTGGCTGATCTGCGCGACGGTCGGCGCGGAGAGCGCGGGCTCGTCGGGCAGCACGTAACAGGGCACGGGCAGCCGGGTCGCGAGCCGGGCGGCGATCTCCTCCCGGTCTTCCGGGGCCACCCGGTTGGTCACCATGGCGAGGACGTCGCAGCCGAGCGCCTCGTACGCCCGGCAGGCGTTGCGGGTCTCGGCGAACACGGACTCCACGGTCTGCTTGCGGCCGCCGACGACCGGGATCACGGACGCGCCGAACTCGTTCGCGAGGCGCGCGTTGAGGGCGAGTTCGTCCGGGAACTGGGTGTCGGCGTAGTCCGTCCCCAGGACGAGGACGACGTCGTAGTCGCGGGCGACGCGGTGGAACCGCTCGACGAGGGTGGAGACCAGTTCGTCCGTCCCCTGTTCCGCCTGGAGGGCGGACGCCTCGTGGTAGTCCATGCCGTAGACGGTGGCCGGATCCTGCGCCAGCCGGTAGCGCGCACGCAGCAGCTCGAAGAGCCGGTCGGGCCCGTCGTGGACGAGGGGACGGAACACGCCGACCCGGTCGACCTGCCGGGTCAGGAGCTCCATGACTCCCAGCTCGACGACCTGACGGCCGTCGCCGCGATCGATTCCGGTCACGTACACGCTGCGGGTCACGCGAGCTCTCCGTCTCTGTGCAGGGGCCTGAGTGAACGGGGCACAAAAATCGCCCACCTAGGTGAGCAGATCCCTCTTGACAATACCTCTGGCCGTAGTTAAGGCGCCCGTCAAGCGACAGCCCGCTCGGCGGCGTGAAACAATCGAATCTGGCTCACCGGTACCAACAGCGAGCAGGAGACACAGCACGATGCGCATCGGAGTTCTCACCGCAGGTGGCGACTGCCCCGGCCTGAACGCAGTGATCCGGTCGGTCGTGCACCGCGCCGTCGACAACTACGGCGACGAGGTGATCGGCTTCGAGGACGGCTACGCGGGCCTGCTGGACGGCCGTTACCGCGGCCTCGACCTCAACGCGGTCAGCGGCATCCTGGCCCGCGGCGGCACCATTCTCGGCTCGTCCCGCCTGGAGCGCGACCGGCTGCGCGAGGCCTGCGAGAGCGCCTCCGACATGATCCACGACTTCGGCATCGACGCGCTGATCCCGATCGGCGGCGAGGGCACGCTGACGGCGGCGCGGATGCTGTCGGACGCCGGCCTGCCGGTGGTGGGCGTGCCGAAGACGATCGACAACGACATCTCGTCGACGGACCGCACGTTCGGCTTCGACACGGCGGTGGGCGTCGCGACGGAGGCGATGGACCGCCTCAAGACCACGGCGGAGTCCCACCAGCGGGTGATGGTGGTCGAGGTCATGGGCCGGCACGCGGGCTGGATCGCGCTGGAGTCCGGCATGGCCGCGGGCGCGCACGGGATCTGCCTCCCGGAGCGGCCCTTCGACCCCGCCGACCTGGTGAAGATGGTCGAGGAGCGGTTCGCGCGCGGCAAGAAGTTCGCCGTGATCTGCGTCGCGGAAGGCGCCCACCCGGCCGACGGCACCATGGACTACAGCAAGGGCGCGATCGACCAGTTCGGTCACGAGCGCTTCCAGGGCATCGGCACCGCGCTGGCCTACGAGCTGGAGAAGCGGCTCGGCAAGGAGGCCCGACCGGTGATCCTCGGCCACGTCCAGCGTGGCGGAGTCCCGACGGCGTACGACCGTGTCCTGGCGACCCGCTTCGGCTGGCACGCGGTGGAGGCGGCGCACCGGGGCCAGTTCGGGCGGATGACCGCGCTGCGCGGGACGGACGTCGTGATGGTGCCGCTGGCGGAGGCCGTGACCGAGCTGAAGACGGTGCCCAAGGACCGGATCGTCGAGGCGGAGTCGGTCTTCTAGGGCGGACCCCCGGGGCGCCGCTTCGCGGACACGGCCTAGGCGGTCCGGTTCTCCAGGCTCGTCCAGAAGGTGTCGACGATCCGGTCGAGGAAGTCCCGTCCGGCGTCGCTCGCCTCCCCGGCCGCGCTGCCGCCGCCCCAGCTCAGCGTGGCGGCCATCTGCCTCTGGTAGTCCTGGTGCAGCTCCTGGAGGGTCTCCTCCAGGAGCCGCCGGTCCAGGGGCACGATCCTGCCCACGGGTTTGACGTACGCCTGCCAGCGGGTGCGGGCGGCGGTGCGCAGCAGGTCCGCGAGCTTGGCCTCGAGGCCGGTGACGGTGACCAGGTCGGGCAGCGAGAGGTCGAGCAGCTCGGCGAGGGCCGCGGACTGCCGGTCCGTGCCGCGCCACTGCCCGCTCTCCTCCATCCGCGTGTACTCCAGGAACCCGTGTCCCACGGCCCGGGCGACGTCCTCGGGGGCGAAGCCCCGGGCGACGCGGTGTTCGCGCAGGGTGCGCGGCCTGCCGATCAGTTCACCCGGGGAACACCACAACACGCCCGCGAGAGCCGTGAGTTCGGGATGCGTGGGGGTGAGTGCCCCGCGTTCCCAGGCGATGACGAGATCGGGGGTGGCGTGCGGCAGGGCGTAGGAGGCGCGCAGTCCGTGGGCGACGTGGTCAGGGGTCATGCCGAGGGCGGCGCGGAGCCTGCGGGCGGCGGGAGCGTTGAAGGGGGGACCTGGCTGACGGGTGTGGGCTGGAGGTCTGGGCACGGGGGACAAGGTAGGGGGCCCAGGGTGTGGTGACTACAGGGTGTTTGGACATAGTCACCGGTTGTAGGAACCTACGGTGGTGACCGGTCGGTCAGTTGCAACGGGGCCGGTTGTGCCGGGGTTAGCTGTGCCGGGTGATCTTTCCGACGACCGGCCCGTAGTAGGTACCGCCCTGGAAGGTGATGGTGTCGCCGCCGGTGCCGGTGCCGGTGCGGGTGCCCGTATCCGCACCTGTAGCTGCGCCGCCGGGTCGGGACTCCTCCTGGAGGCCGGGGGCGTTCCGTGGACGGGGGTCGTGCTTGCGCAGGACCGCCACCGCGACCTTGGCCGCCTGCCCCGCCGCCAGCTCCTGCGACCCCTCCGCGTCGGCCGTGCTCTTCCCGGCGTCGGCGAGGTCGCTGATGCCCCGGATGACCAGGGCGTCCAGCCGGCCGCCGAGATGCGCCGCGTGGGACGCCCCGGAGCCCTCCATCTCGATGGCGTACGCGTCGTTGTACGTCCGTCGGATGTGATCCCGCAGCGCGGACCGTTCGTCGGCCAGCACGACGTCCCCGCAGGCGATCGGCTTGCGGTGGGCCCGCACCCCGTCCAGGTCCCGCAGCGCCGAGCGGGCCGCCTGGACCAGGCGGTGCGAGCCGTGCCAGACCTCCGGGCGGGCCAGGAAACCCTGCGGGGTCTGCTTGCCGCCGTGTACGGCGTAGACCTTGGTGCCGACGACGACGTCACCGAGCCGCAGGTCGTCCTTGAGGCCGCCCGCGACGCCCACGAAGAGCAGGCACTCGGGGGCCAGCGCGGAGACGATACGGGTGGTGAGCGCGGCCGTGGTCAGGGCACCCTCGCCCAGCTCGGCGAGCGCCACCGTCCAGCCCGTACCGGCGAGCCGGCCCCGTTCGAGACGGGTTCCGTCGTCGAGGACGACTTCGTCGAGGGACGCTGATTCCAGGAGGGCGCGCACGGCGTCGTACTCGACGGGAAGCGCGGTGAGGACCACGGCGATGGGTTCGGTCTCGGGCACCCCTTTAAGGTACTGCCAGGATCATCGGGGGAGGGGGCGGTCACCATGGCCGAACAGGACGTCAGCGCCGGGCAGTTGCTGCTCGCCGAGTACCAGACCGTCAAGGACGAGCAGAAGGCGCGGATCGGGTTCCGGGACAACCTGCTGTACGTGACCCTGGCGGTGGTGGCTGCGGTGATCGCCGCGGCGGCCCAGGCCGAACGGACGTCGATGCTGCTGGCGTTGCCGCCGGTGTGCGTGGTGCTGGGGTGGACCTACCTGGTCAACGACGAGAAGATCTCGGCCGTCGGGAGGTACGTGCGCCAGGAGTTGGCGCCGAGGCTCGCCGAACTGGCCGGGACCGAGGCGGCGTTCCGGTGGGAGACCTACCACCGGACCGGTCCCGGGCGGATCTCCCGGAAGATCGCGCAGTGCGCGGTCGACCTGCTGGCGTTCTGCGTCGTGCCGACGGCCGCGCTGGTCGTGTACTGGGGCGGGGGACAGGTGTCGGCGGGGCTGCTGGTGCTGTCCGTGGCCGAGGCGGGAGCGGTGGCGGGGCTGGGCGTGTTCGTCGTGCGCTACGCGATGCCGTTCGGGGGCGGCGGTGCGTGAGGGGTGCGTGAGGGTGGTGGCCGTGAGCCGTGAGCGTGATCGTGGTGGTGAGCGAAGGCGGCGGCGGTGGGTTGCGGTGGGCGACGATGGCCGCCGGGCGTCGTGGTAGCCAGCCGTGGCCGGTGGCCAGGGGTCAGGGGGCGCGGATGTCACTTTCCGCGGGTTGTCCGCACCCAGCGGTAGACCAGTTCCGGCCTTCCCACCTGCCCGTACAGCGGTTTCCGCTCGGCTCTCCCCGCCTCCACCAGATGCTCCAGATAGCGCCGGGCCGTGATGCGTGAGATGCCCACCGACTCGGCGACCCCCGCGGCGGTCAGCCCCTGCTCCGCCTCCCGTACGGTCTCCGTCACCCGCTCCAGCGTGGGCGCGCTCAGCCCCTTGGGCAGCGCGGCGGGTCCCGGCGCGCGCAGGGTCGCCAGCGCCCGGTCGACCTCGTCCTGGCCGCTCGCCTCGCCCGCGGCCCCCCGGAACTCGGCGTACCGCACCAGCCGGTCCCGAAGCGTGGCGAAGGTGAAGGGCTTCAGCACGTACTGCACGACGCCGAGCGACACGCCCTCGCGCACCACCGTCAGGTCCCGCGCCGACGTCACCGCTATCACGTCCGCGTGATACCCCGCCGCGCGCAGCGAGCGGGCCAGCTGGAGCCCGTGCGCGTCGGGCAGGTGCAGGTCCAGCAGCAGCAGGTCGACCGGGGTGCGGTCGAGCAGGCGCCGGGCCTCCGCCCCGGTGTGCGCCTTGCCCACGGCGACGAACCCCGGAACCCGGCCCACGTACATGACATGGGCGTCCGCGGCGACCGGATCGTCCTCCACGATCAGCACTCTGATCGGCTCTTCGCTCGTCATCGCCTGCCTCCAGACCCCGGCACGGACCCGTCGGCACCGGGCCCCTCGACACCGGACCTGGTGGCACCGGATGCCGCAGCACCGGAGGCGGCGACACCGGAGGCCGCCGCCGCGGTCGGCAACGGCAGGCGCACCAGGAACTCGGCTCCGCCACCCGCGGCCTCCGCCACCGACAGCGTTCCCGCGTGCCGCTGCACCGCCTGCCGGACCAGCGCCAGCCCGAGGCCGCGCCCGCCCGGCCCGGCCGGCTTCGTCGAGAAGCCGCGTTCGAAGACCAGGGTGGCGTGCGCGGGATCCACTCCCGCTCCCGTGTCCGCCACCCGCAGCAGCAGCTCGGCGCCCTCCGTGGCGGCGGTCACCGTCACCTGCGCCCGGGTGCTGCCCTGCGCCGCGTCCACCGCGTTGTCGATGAGGTTGCCCAGGATCGTCACCAGGTCCCTGGCGGGGAGCGACTCCGGCAGCAGGCCGTCGTCCAGGGTGCTCTCCTGCGACACCACCAGCTCCACGCCCCGCTCGTTCGCCTGGGCCGTCTTGCCCAGCAGCAGGGCCGCCAGGACCGGCTCACTGACCGCCGCGACCACCTGGTCCGTCAGCGCCTGGGCCAGTTCCAGTTCCGCCGTGGCGAAGTCCACCGCCTCCTCCGCCCGGCCCAGCTCGATCAGCGAGACCACGGTGTGCAGGCGGTTCGCCGCCTCGTGGGCCTGTGAGCGCAGCGCCTGAGTGAAGCCGCGTTCGGAGTCCAACTCACCCATCACGGACTGGAGTTCGGTCACATCGCGCAGGGTGACCACGCTGCCCCTGCGCTCGCCGCCCGAGACCGGGGACGTGTTGACGACGAGCACCCGGTCCGCCGTCAGGTGCACCTCGTCCACCCGGGGCTCCGAGGAGAGCAGCGCGCCCGTCAGCGGGGCCGGCAGACCCAGTTCCGCGACCGACATGCCCACCACCTCTCCCGAGACGCCCAGCAGCTCCCGGCCCCCGTCGTTGATCAGCGCCACCTTGTACTGTCCGTCCAGCATCAGCAACCCCTCCCGCACCGCGTGCAGTGCGGCCTGGTGGTAGTCGTGCATATGGCTCAGCTCGGTCGCGTTCATGCCATGGGTGTGGCGGCGCAGGGACGCGTTGATGACGTACGTGCCGATCGCGCCGAGGGCGAGGGCGCCGCCGGCCACCGCGAACAGGGCCGTCACCTGGTCCTGCACCCGCTTGCTGATCGACTCGACCTTGATCCCCGCGCTGACCAGGCCGATGATCGTGCCGTCGTCCTCGATCGGGGTGACCGCGCGGACGGACGCGCCGAGGGTGCCGGTGTAGGTCTCGGTGAAGGTGTCGCCCTTCAGGGCCTTCGCCGTGTTGCCGCGGAAGCGCTGGCCGATCTGGGTCTTGTCCGGGTGGGTCCAGCGGATGCCCTCCGGGTTCATGATCGTGACGAAGTCGACCTCCGTGTCCCTCATGACCCGCAGGGCGTACGGCTGGAGCTCGGCGGTGGGCTTCGCGGTCCGTATCGCCGCCTGCACGGAGGGTGAGTCGGCGACCGATCGGGCCACGGCCGTGGCCTGGCGGCCCGCCGCCTCCTCGGCCTGGTTGCGGTCGCTGACGTAGGTGAACAGCGCGTATCCCGCGACGAGCACCGCTATCAGCACCGCCTGCATGGCGAAGAGCTGGCCGGCCAGGCTGCGAGGTCTCGGCAGAGCGGGGATGCGCATGTCGTCAGTGTGCCCCCGGCGTTAAGTGTGAACTAAATGAACGGAAGGGTGACCGCCCTCACAGGGCGGGAGATAGTCACGGCAATCCCCCATAAACCCCGGACGTGAGCCGCACGCCGGTGATGCCGACGAAGACGTCAAGGAGGGCAGCCGTGGCCGCCAGCAGCACCCCCGATACGGCACCTGCCGCACCCGCGGTCAAGCGGGACCGCACCCACTACCTGTACATCGCGGTGATCGTCGCGGTCGCCCTCGGCATCGCCGTGGGTCTCGCGGCCCCCGACTTCGCCGTCGAGCTGAAGCCCATCGGGACCGGGTTCGTCAACCTGATCAAGATGATGATCTCGCCGATCATCTTCTGCACGATCGTGCTGGGCATCGGGTCCGTACGGAAGGCCGCCAAGGTCGGCGCCGTCGGCGGCATCGCCCTCGGCTACTTCATGGTCATGTCGCTGGTCGCCCTCGGAATCGGCCTCGTCGTCGGCAACATCCTGGAGCCGGGCACGGGCCTCGCCATCACGGACGCCGTGAAGGAGACCGGGCAGGCGCAGGTCTCGCCTGAGGCCAAGGACACCACCGAGTTCCTGCTCGGCATCATCCCCACCACGATCGTCTCCGCCTTCACCGAGGGCGAGGTCCTCCAGACCCTCCTCATCGCCCTGCTCTGCGGCTTCGCGCTGCAGGCCATGGGCAGGGCCGGCCAGCCGGTGCTGCGCGGTGTCGAGCACATCCAGCGCCTCGTCTTCCGCGTCCTCGCGATGGTGATGTGGGCCGCTCCGATCGGTGCCTTCGGCGCCATGGCCGCGGTCGTCGGCTCGTCGGGCGTGGACGCGCTCAAGAGCCTCGCCGTGCTGATGCTCGGCTTCTACGCCACCTGTTTCCTCTTCGTCTTCATCGTGCTCGGCGCGCTGCTGAAGGCCGTCTCGGGTCTGAACATCCTCTCCCTGTTCAAGTACCTGGCCCGGGAGTTCCTGCTGATCCTGTCCACCTCCTCCTCCGAGTCCGCGCTGCCGCGGCTCATCGCGAAGATGGAGCACCTGGGTGTCAGCAAGCCCGTCGTCGGCATCACCGTCCCGACCGGCTACTCCTTCAACCTCGACGGCACCATGATCTACATGACCATGGCATCCCTGTTCATCGCCGACGCCATGGGTACGCCGATGTCGCTCGGCGAGCAGATCCCGCTGCTGCTCTTCCTGTTCGTCGCCTCCAAGGGCGCGGCCGGTGTCACCGGCGCCGGCATGGCGACCCTGGCCGGCGGTCTCCAGTCCCACAAGCCCGCCCTGGTGGACGGCATCGGCCTCATCGTCGGCATCGACCGCTTCATGAGCGAGGCCCGCGCCCTCACCAACTTCGCGGGCAACGCCGTCGCCACCGTCCTGATCGGCACCTGGACGAAGGAGATCGACAAGGAGCGCGTCCGCGTGGTGCTCGCCGGCGGACTGCCCTTCGACGAGAAGACCCTGCTCGACGACGACGGGGACGGCGTGGAGACCGTCCCGGCGGATGTGCCGGAGCAGCGCGAGGGCGGCGAGAAGGAACTCGCCAAGGCCTAGGCCTCCCGACTCCGGGTGTCCGGCTCCGCCTGAACCGGAGCCGGACACCCGGGCCACCACCCCACCCTCTCCGGGCGGCCGAGCACTCCCCCGTGGCCCGGCCGCCCGGTCTCCGCTTTCCGCGCTTCCCCTCTGACCTTCCCCCCGGCAACGCCCCGCTACGCGGGGCGTTGCCGTCGGCGGTGGTGCCGCACCGACTCGTTCAGGCGGGCCAGTTGGCTCCCGGTCAGGCGGAGGTCGGTCGCCGCCGCCGAGTCGCGTATCGACCGGGGGCGGCTCGCGCCCGGGATGGGGATCACCGCGGGGGAGCGGGACAGGAGCCAGGCGAGGCAGAGCTGTTGGGGGCTGACGCCCAGCTCCGGGGCCAGTTCGTGGAAGGCGCCGAGGCTGTCGGAAGGCTCCTCGGCGGGTCCGTCCAGGGAGCTGCGGGAGATACCGCCCAGCGGGCTCCACGGGAGGAACGCCAGTCCCAGTCCGGCCGCCAGCCGCAGTTCGGGCTCGCTGTCGCCGACGGCGGGGGAGTAGCGGTTCTGGACCGACACGAGCCGGTCGCCGAGGATCGCGTGGGCCCGGCGAATCTGGTCCGTGTCCGTGTTGGAGAGGCCTGCCAGCCTGATCTTCCCCTCGTCGAGCAGGTCCCGCAGCGCCCCCACGGATTCCTCGAAGGGGATCGCCGGGTCGGGCTTGTGGAGCTGGTACAGCCCGATCGCCTCGACGCCGAGCCGCCGCAGGGAGGCCTCCGCGGCCGCCTTCAGATGGCGGGGATCGCCGTTCACCGTCCAGTCCGCCGCGCCGCCGCCCGGCCTGCCCCGGCCGCCCTTCGTCGCCACGAGCACCCGGGAGGTGTCACCGCCGTGGGTGGCGAGCGCGTGGGCCACGAGCCGTTCGTTGTGGCCGGGCTCCGCGCCCGGCAGGTGGTAGGAGTCGGCCGTGTCCAGCAGGGTCACGCCCGCGTCCAGCGCCGCGTGGACCGTCGCCAGGGCACGGGCCCGGTCGGGGCGGCCCTCGATGGACAGCGGCATCGCGCCGAGCCCGATCGCGCTCACGCGGATGCCGCCGAGTGTGCGGTGCCGCACGTCAGTTCACCGCCCCCAGGGTCTCGTCGGCCGCGCGCGGCAGCCACTGCCGTACGTTGCCGAAGGTGAACCCGAGCCGGGTGGCACGGGTGTTGTCCATGCCGTAGAAGCGGCGGAAGGAGAGCGGGGACACCTCGCCGACCTCGACCTCCTGGAACACCGCCCGGCCGTCGGGGACCCGCGCGGCCACCGCCTCGCACAGCTCGTGCGTGGTCAGCGTCCCGTGCGAGGCCGCGTTGACCGGGCCGGTGAAGTCCTGGCCCACCGTCCAGAACAGGAAGTCGGCGATCTCCTCGACATGGATGTACGTCGCCGGACGGTTCGCCGTCGGCACGGTGATCGGCTCCCCCGCGCGGATGCGGGAGGCGTAGTGCTCCAGCCGTCCCGTGAAGTCGTCGCCCCCGCCCAGCACATGGGCGACGCGGACGGCCACATGGGGGAACGCCGGCTCCGCCGCGAACACCGCCTCCGCCTGCCGCTTGCCCTCGCCGTAGTGGGAGTCGCGGAATCCCGGTTCGTCCCAGGGGAGTTCGAGGTCGACCCGGACGTCCAGCGGATCGACGTCCTGCTCCCGCACGAAGGCGACGGAGTCCTCGTACTCGTAGACCTCGACCGTCGACGTCAGCACGTAACGCCGGGTGCGGCCGGCGAACACCCGGCGGGCGATCGCCGCCTGCCGCGGGGTGTAGCAGACCTGGTCGACGACGACGTCGAAGGCGCGTGAGCCGAGCGCCGAGTCCAGCGCGTTCTCGTCGTCGCGGTCGGCGATCAGGTGGGTCGCGCCCGGAGGCGGCGCGGACGAACCGCGATTCAGTACCGTCACCCGGTCCCCGGCGGCCAGCAGGCGGGCGATCAGCCGCTTTCCGAAATAACGGTTTCCGCCGATGACCAATACCTCACGGGCATTTCCGCGCCGGCCCTCCACCTCCCGGCCCTCCACCTCCCGGGCTGTCACCTCCTGGGCCGCCACCTCCCGGGCCTTTACCTCCTGCGTCATTTCCATGACCATGATTCTCCCGGCGTACACGCCTGTCCTGAAGGGGTAACCATGGGAGTTCCGGCCGTCGCACCGAAAGAACCTCGGCATTCGCGGGCCGCCGCCGACGAAACGTCGGTGGCCTTCGACGCGCTGGACCGGCAGATCCTGGAACTGCTCCAGACCGACGGCCGGATCAAGCTCAGCGAGCTGGGCCGCCGGGTGCGGCTGAGCCCGGCGGCGGTGACCGAACGGGTGCGGCGACTGGAGGCCGCGGGGGTCATCGGCGGCTACGGCGCGCACGTCAGCCCCGCCCGGCTCGGCTACGGCATCCAGGCGTTCATCCGGGTCGACCCGCACGGCGGCTACACGCTGAAGCACCCGAGGACCCTGGAGCTGATCGAACGCCCCGAGATCACCGAGGTCCACCACGTGGTGGGGGAGGACTGCTGGATCCTCAAGGTCGCCGTCCGGGACACCGTCCACCTGGAGGGCGTTCTCGAGGCGGTCTCGGCCCTCGGGCGTACGACGACGTCGATCGTGCTCACCTCGCCGGTCGAGCGGAAACCGCTCTTGCCTTGACGTGGGCGTCAAGCCTTACGTTCGTAGGCATGCGCATCGGCGAGCTGGCCGCACGGGCCGGGACCACCACCCGGACGCTGCGGTACTACGAGTCGCGCGGGCTGCTGCCCGCGCGGCGCGGCGACAACGGGTACCGGACGTACGACGAGGGCGATCTGCGGCTGTTGCGGCAGATCAGGACGCTCCAGGACTTCGGGTTCGACCTGGAGGAGACCCGTCCCTTCGTGGAGTGTCTGCGGGCCGGGCACCCGGAGGGCGACTCCTGCCCGGCGTCGCTCGCGGTCTACCGGCGCAAGCTGGACGAGCTGGACGCGCTCATCGGAGAGCTGCGGGCGGTGCGGGAGACGGTCGCCGGGCAGCTGGTGCGGGCCGAGCTGGCGCGCGACGAGCTGGCCGCGGAGGCGCGGGTTCCGGGGGGTCCGGAGCCCGAGTGCGAACTGGGAGGGCGGCAACGGTGATCAAGGCGGACGGGGTGGCCGAGGTGACGGACGCGGATTTCGGGGCGGAGGTGCTGGGCGCGGACCTGCCGGTGCTGGTGGAGTTCACCGCCGACTGGTGTCCGCCGTGCCGGCAGATGGGGCCGGTGCTCACCGCGCTCGCCGCCGAGGAGGGCGAGCGGCTGAAGGTGGTGCAATTGGACGTGGACACCAACCCGGAGACCACCAACGCCTACAAGGTGCTGTCGATGCCGACCTTCATGGTGTTCCGGGCCGGTGAGCCCGTGAAGTCGATGGTGGGCGCCCGGCCCAAGCGCCGGCTGCTGGCGGAGCTCGACGAGGTCCTGTGAGCACGCGGTGAGCTGACCGGCCGGAGACACGGCACACCACGAAGAAATCCCCCGAGCAATTGCGCTCGGGGGATTTCTCTGCGTATATTCGATGATTCGCGACTTCACCTGAATGAAGTCGCAAAGAAGCTCAGTGAGCACAGTATATGCGGGCGGGAGTGGAATTGTCAAACGCCGACTTTCCGGACAGTGAATTGCGCTGCGAGCAGGAATTCATCGACAACCTGTACGCGCGCGTGGACGCACTGCGCGGCGACACCGAGGGCGCCGTCACCGACGCGCTGGCCCAGGGCAACACGCCCATGCAGGCCCGGCTCGAGCGGGACATCCTCGTCGCCGAACGTTCCGGGCTGCTCGCCGCGCTGAACGCGGTGGACGGCTCCCTCTGTTTCGGCCGCATCGACCTCACCTCCGGCACCAACCACCACATCGGACGCATCGGCCTGCGTGCCGAGGACGCCGAGCGCACCCCGGTCCTCATCGACTGGCGCGCCGATGTCGCCCGCCCCTTCTATCTGGCCACCGGTCACACCCCGATGGGACTGCGCAGGCGCCGGCACCTCACCACCGAGGGCCGCCGCGTCACCGCCCTGCACGACGAGATCCTCGACATCGGCGACGCCACCCGCACCGGTCACGAGGACCCGACCGGCGACGCCGTGCTGCTCGCCGCGATCGACTCCGCGCGCACCGGCCGGATGAGCGACATCGTGCAGACCATCCAGGCCGAGCAGGACGAGATCATCCGGGCGCCCCACCGAGGCGTCCTGGTGGTGGAGGGCGGGCCCGGCACCGGCAAGACGGCCGTCGCGCTGCACCGCGCCGCCTATCTCCTCTACGAACACCGGGAACTGCTCGCCAAGCGGGCCGTCCTGATCGTCGGCCCCAACCCCGCCTTCCTCGGCTACATCGGCGAGGTGCTGCCCTCGCTGGGCGAGACCGGTGTGCTGCTGGCGACGGTCGGCGAACTCTTTCCCGGCGTGAAGGCGACGGCGACCGACACCCGGGCGGCGGCGGCCGTGAAGGGCCGCGCCGACATGGCGGACGTACTCGCCGACGTCGTACGCGACTGGCAGGCGCTGCCCGATCCGGTGATCGCGATCGGGCACGACCGCGAGATCCTCATGCTGGACGACGGCCTGGTGAACATGGCCCGCGAGCGCACCCGGGCCGCCCGGCTGCCGCACAACGCGGCCCGCGAGATCTTCGAGGGCCACATCCTCAACACGCTCACCGACATGGTCTCCGAACGCATCGGCACGGACCCCTACGACGGCTCCAACCTGCTCGACCCGAGCGACATCACCCAGATCCGCGACGAACTCGCCGACAACCCCGAGGTCTGGGCCGCCATCGACCAGCTGTGGCCGCGCCTGACCCCGCAGCGGCTGGTCGCCGACTTCCTCGCCGACCCCGTGGGCTACGTCTCGGACGACGACGCGGCCGCCATCCGCCGCCCGGTGACCCGGGCCTGGACCGTGGCGGACGTACCGCTGCTGGACGAGGCGGCCGAACTGCTCGGCGAGGACGACCGGGTGGCGCGGGCCCGCGCGGACCGCGAGCGGGAGACCCAGGTCGCCTACGCGCAGGGCGTCCTGGACGTCTCGTACGCCTCCCGCACCTACGAGTTCGAGGACAAGCACGAGGAGGACTCCGAGGTCCTGTCCGCGCACGACATCATCGACGCCGAACGCTTCGCCGAACGCCACGAGGAGGACGACCACCGCAGCGCCGCCGAACGCGCGGCCGCGGACCGCACCTGGGCGTTCGGGCACATCATCGTCGACGAGGCGCAGGAGCTGTCGCCGATGGCCTGGCGGCTGCTGATGCGGCGCAGCCCCACCCGCTCGATGACCCTGGTCGGCGACCCGGCGCAGACCGCCGAGGCGGCCGGCGTCGGCTCCTGGTCCGAGATCCTCCGGCCGTACGTCGAGGACCGCTGGGAGCACACCCGGCTCGGCGTCAACTACCGGACCCCGGCCGAGATCATGGACGTGGCCGCGGCGGTGGTCCGCGCGGAACACCCCGGCTTCGAGCCGCCGAGTTCGGTGCGGTCGACCGGCGTACGGCCGTGGGCGCGCGCCACCGACGACCTCCCCGGCGCGGTCGCCGAGGCGGTCGGCGAGCTCACCCCCGCCGAGGGCCGGCTCGCCGTCATCGCCCCCCGCGACCTGCACCGGAAGCTGGCGGCCCGGCTGGACGGGGTGACGGCGGGCGCCGAGCCGGACCTGACCCGGAGCGTCGTCCTGCTCGACCCGCGCCAGTCGAAGGGCCTGGAGTTCGACTCCGTGCTGGTGGTGGAGCCTTCGCGGTACGGCACCAGCGACCTGTACGTGGCGCTGACCCGGGCGACGCAGCGGCTGGGGGTGCTGCACACCAGGACCCTCCCGAAGGCGCTGGCCGCGGCCCTCGGGGGGACCTCCGGCGCGACGCGGGACCGGCAGGGCATGACCGTCGCGCCCTGATCACCGCGGCGCACGGCCGGTGCGGTGAGCGTGTGCGGCGGGGATCCCCGCCACCCGCACGCCGACGCACCGGCCGGCACCCTGCCGGGCACCGGCCGGCCGACGCGCACCCGGGTCGTTGTCCCGGGGCAGGGCTCAGGCAGGCCGCAGCCACACCGTCGCCAGCGGCGGCAGCGTCAGCCGGACGCTCGCCGGCCGGCCGTGATGACCCTGCGGCTCCGGTTTGACCGGGTCGGGATGGGCGACACCGCTGCCGCCGTAGCCGGCCGCGTCGGTGTTGAGGACCTCGTGCCAGGCCGGGACGTCGTCCGGCGCGCCGAGCCGGTAGTCGTGGCGGACGACCGGGGAGAGGTTGGAGACGGACAGCAGCGGGGAGCCCTCGGCGTCGTACCGCAGGAAGGCGAACACGTTGTCCTCGGCCGCGTCCCCGACCACCCACTGGAAACCGGCGGGGTCGGTGTCCTGCTGCCAGAGGGCCGGCGCCGCGCGGTAGACGGTGTTCAGATCGCGGACCAGGTCCCTGACGCCCCGGTGGTCGGCCTCGGCGCCGTAGGCCGGATCCAGCAGCCACCAGTCGGGGCCGTGGGCCTCGGACCACTCCGCCCCCTGGGCGAACTCCTGCCCCATGAAGAGGAGTTGCTTGCCCGGGTGAGCCCACATGAACGCCAGGTACGCCCGCAGCGCGGCGCGCTGCTGCCACCAGTCACCGGGCATCTTCGACACCAGCGAGCGCTTCCCGTGCACCACCTCGTCGTGCGAGATGGGCAGCACGTAGTTCTCGCTGTAGGCGTACACCATCGAGAAGGTCATCTCGTGGTGGTGGTACCTGCGGTGCACCGGCTCGTGGCTCATGTACTCCAGCGAGTCGTGCATCCAGCCCATGTTCCACTTCAGCCCGAAGCCGAGCCCGCCGAAGCCGCTCGGGCCCGCGTGGTGGGTGGCCCGCGTGACACCGTCCCAGGCGGTGGACTCCTCCGCGATCGTGACGACCCCGGGACTGCGGCGGTAGACCGTCGCGTTCATCTCCTGGAGGAACGCCACCGCGTCCAGGTTCTCCCGGCCCCCGTGCTCGTTCGGGGTCCACTGGCCCGGCTCGCGCGAGTAGTCGAGATACAGCATCGAGGCGACGGCGTCCACGCGCAGCCCGTCGATGTGGAACTCCTCGCACCAGTAGACGGCGTTGGCCACCAGGAAGTTGCGCACCTCGCGCCGCCCGAAGTCGAACTCCAGCGTCCCCCAGTCGGGATGCGCGGCGCGCAGCGGGTCCTCGTGCTCGTACAGCGGACGCCCGTCGAACTCCGCGAGGGCCCACTCGTCGCGCGGGAAGTGCGCCGGCACCCAGTCCATCAGGACGCCGATACCGGCCCGGTGCAGCGCGTCCACCAGGAACTTGAAGTCGTCGGGTGTGCCGAGCCGGGCGGTGGGCGCGTAGAAACCGGTGACCTGGTAGCCCCACGAACCGCCGAACGGATGCTCGGCGACCGGCATCAGCTCGACATGCGTGAAGCCGAGGTCCCGCACGTACGCGGGCAGTTGATCGGCCAGTTGCCGGTAGGTGAGTCCCGGCCGCCAGGAGGCCAGATGGAGCTCGTAGACGGAGAACGGGGCCTCGTGCACGGGTATCTCGGCCCGCCGGGCCAGCCACTCCGCGTCGCCCCACTCGTGGTGCGAGGCGTGCACGACCGACGAGGTCGCCGGCGGCACCTCGGTGCGCCGCGCCATCGGGTCGGCCCGGAGGGTGTGCGATCCGTCGGGGCGGGTGATGTCGAACTTGTACAGCTCGCCCTCGCCGATCCCGGGCACGAACAGCTCCCAGACCCCGGACGAGCCCAGCGACCGCATCGGGTACCCCGTGCCGTCCCAGAAGTTGAAGGTGCCGGCCAGCCGTACCCCGCGCGCGTTGGGCGCCCACACGGAGAAGGCGGTGCCGCTCACGCCCTGGTGGGTCGTCGGGCGCGCGCCGAGCACCGTCCACAACTGCTCGTGCCGGCCCTCGCCGATCAGGTGCAGGTCCAGGTCGCCCAGCGTCGGCAGGAACCGGTAGGCGTCCTCCGTCTCCACGGTGGTGCTCTCGTACGCCACCAGGAGCCGGTGGACCGGGGCCTCCGTCAGCGGCAGCAGACCGGAGAAGAAGCCGTCGCCGTCGTCGTGGAGTTCGGCGCGCAGGTCGCCCGCCAGCACCGTGACGGACCGTGCGTACGGGCGCAGCGCCCGGAAGACGATCCCGCCGGGCACCGGATGCGCGCCCAGGACGGCGTGCGGATCGTGATGGGTGCCGTGCAGCAGGCGTTCACGGTCGGCGAAGCCGACAGCGGGATCGATGACGGCGTCCGGTGCGGGCACGGTGTCGGCGGCGGGACCGGTGTCGGCCTCGGGGCCGGTGTCCACGGTGAGCTTCACCGATTCGGTCGCGACGGCCTCCTCGGCTGCCGCAGGCGCTGCCGTTCCTTGTGCCGCCGTTCCCCGTGCCGCCGTTTCCGGCGCTGCCGCTGCGGCCGTCGCCGCCACCTCCGCCGCCTCCGCCGCCGACGTCTCCTCGGCCTTCTTGCCCGCCGCCTTCTTGCCCGGCGTCTTCTCGACAGCCGTCTTCTCGGACGCCGCTTTCCTGCCCGTCGTCTTCTTCCTCGCCGCCTTGTCGGCCGCCGCCTTCTCGGTCGCCGCTTTCTTCGCGGTGGCCTTCTTCTTCGGGGGAGTCACGTACGGAGCCTCCTCAAGGCAGGTCGGGTGCGGCGAGGCGGTGTATCGCGGAAAGGGGTACGGGGAGCCAGTCGGGGCGGTGCCGTGCCTCGTAGACCACCTCGTAGACCGCCTTGTCCGTCTCGTGGGCCCGCAACAGCACGGGGTCGGTGCGCGGATCGACGCCCGCCACCTCGGCGTACCCGGAACAGTAGGCCGCCCGGCAGGCGTGTGCCCAGGCCGGGGCGGGCGGATCCGCCGAGTGGGCGGCGTAGTCGAAGGAGCGCAGCATGCCCGCCACGTCCCGCACGGTCGGCTGGGGCATCCGCCGCTCGGCCAGCGGCCTGGCGGGCTCCCCCTCGAAGTCGATCAGCGACCACTGCCCGGAGGGCGAGCGCAGGCACTGCCCGAGATGCAGATCGCCGTGGACGCGCTGGGCGGTCCAGGTGTGGCCCTCGGCCGCGAGGTCGGCCAGCGCGGTGAAGGCGGTGCGCAGCGCCGGCGCGTACGGGCGCAGCGCGGGCACCGCCTGCGCGGCGGCGTCCAGCCGCCCGGTCATGCCGTCCACCATCGGCCGTATCTGCGCCTGCCCCAGGGTCGCGGTGGGCAGCGCCCGGGCCAGCGCCCCGTGCACCTCGGCGGTGGCCCGCCCCAGTGCTCTCGCCTCGGCGGCGAAGTCCTCGCCCTTGGCCAGTTCCCGCAGCGCCAGCTCCCAGCCGTCCGCCGCGCCCTGCACATACGGCTGGAGCACGGCCAGGACGTACGCCTCGCCCTCGCCCTCACCCGGGTCCCCGTACATCCACGCGGTCGGCGCGGGCACCCGGGGGCATCCTTCGCGGGCCAGCGCCAGCGGCAGCTCCAGGTCGGGGTTGACGCCCGGCACGACCCGGCGCAACAGCTTCAGAATGAACGTATCTCCATAGATGACGGACGAGTTCGACTGCTCGCCGGTCAGCCGGCGCGGGACCAGCCCGGACCGGATCTCCTGCCCGGGATCCCGCTCGCAGCGCAGCCCGCCGATCCGGGCCCCGGTGCGCAGTGCCTCCAGCAGCACCTCGGCGGGCCGGGTGTCGTAGAGGGCGTCGAACACGGTCCGCCCGGCCAGCGGACCCTGGGTCACATGACCGATGAGCGCGGGCGCCAGCCGGGGCGGCAGGGCCTCGCGTGCGCCGATCAGGAGCTGGTAGCAGTCGCCGGGCACCGCCGGCTGATGGGCGCGTACCAGCAGGTGGTACAGCCCCAGTCTGGTGTGGGCCGGCAGCAGCTCGGTGGCCGCCACCAGAGAGAACCCGGTGACCGGACGTCCCTTGCCGGCGAACCAGCGCTGCCGGGGCAGCCACTCCCGCAGCAGGGGGTCCAGCGAAGCGAGGAGGCCGGGGTCGGTCCGGCCGGAAAGTGTGACAGTCGCCGCCATAGGTGTCACATTCCTTTCCCCGGGTGTCGGGGTCGGGGCGTTACTGATGCGTGCCCCGGGCGGGGCGGCGGAAACCGCCCCGCCCGGGGTTCGACGCCGCGGACACGGCCTAGGCCGCGTCCCTGCGCAGCCTGAACCAGTAGAAGCCGTGGCCCGCCATGGTGAGCAGGTACGGCAGGTCACCGACCGCCGGGAAGCGCACCCCGCCGAACAGCTCCACCGGGTAGCGCCCCTTGAACCGGCTCAGGTCCAGTTCCGTGGGCTGCGCGAACCGCGAGAAGTTGTGCACGCACAGCACCAGGTCGTCCTCTCCCTCCTTGGTCAGGGGGGCCTCGCGCAGGAAGGCGAGGACGGCCGGGTTGGAGGACTGGAGTTCGGTGTAGGTCCCGAGGCCGAAGGCGGGGTTCTGCTTGCGGATNGTCAGGGGGGCCTCGCGCAGGAAGGCGAGGACGGCCGGGTTGGAGGACTGGAGTTCGGTGTAGGTCCCGAGGCCGAAGGCGGGGTTCTGCTTGCGGATCTCGATCATGCGCCGGGTCCAGTGCAGCAGCGAGGAGGGCGACGACATCGACGCCTCGACGTTGGTGACCTGGTACCCGTAGACCGGATCCATGATGGTCGGCAGGACGAGCCGCCCGGGGTCACAGGAGGAAAAACCTGCGTTGCGATCGGGTGTCCACTGCATGGGGGTGCGGACGGCGTCGCGGTCGCCGAGCCAGATGTTGTCGCCCATGCCGATCTCGTCGCCGTAGTAGAGGATCGGCGAGCCGGGCAGGGAGAGCAGCAGGGCGGTGAAGAGCTCGATCTGGTTGCGGTCGTTGTCGAGGAGGGGTGCGAGGCGGCGGCGGATGCCGATGTTGGCGCGCATGCGCGGGTCTTTGGCGTATTCCGCGTACATGTAGTCGCGTTCCTCGTCGGTGACCATTTCGAGGGTGAGCTCGTCGTGGTTGCGCAGGAAGATGCCCCACTGGCAGCGGGAGGGGATCGCGGGGGTCTTSGCGAGGATTTCGGAGACCGGGTAGCGCGATTCCCTGCGGACCGCCATGAAGATGCGGGGCATGACGGGGAAGTGGAACGCCATGTGGCATTCGTCGCCGCCGGAGGCGTAGTCGCCGAAGTAGTCGACGACGTCCTCCGGCCACTGGTTGGCCTCGGCGAG